>JAZKAO010000007.1:0-167524 GCA_040389105.1 Bacteroidota bacterium | reverse complement strand
ATTAGTCATTAGTCAAAAATGCCTGCGGCATTTTTGACAGCAATCCACCAATGACCAATGACAGCGAAGCGAAATGACCAGTGACTAATGACTAACCTGCGTCGGCGCAAAGCCAAACGCTTTTTTAAACGCGAACGAGAAATGTGATAGGTCCTTAAAACCTACATCCATATAAACATCCGATACTTTTTGGCCTTTCTCTTTGATGAGATAATACGCATCGTGCAGGCGCCTTTGCTGCAGCCAGCGGTTGGGCGATGTATGGAAAATATGTTCAAAGTCGCGTTTAAAGGTGGCCAGGCTGCGGCCGGTTAGGTAGGCAAAGCGGCTGATATCAACATTAAACTTATAATGCTCGGTCATGTAGGCTTCCAGGTCAATTTTGCCGGGTTCGCTAAAATCAAACAGGGCATCCTTTAATATCGGGTTAGTTTGCAGCAATATCATAATGGCTTCCTTTACTTTCAGCGTGCTGATGATGCCATTGATCTCGCCGCTGCCATCCAGGTAGGGGTTTAACGACTCCACATAATTGCGGAACAGCGGGTTGGGTTTCAATAATACAGCCCCCTCTCCGTTATAGGGCCGGGTGCTGTGCAGGTTGTTTTCTTCGCCCAGGCTGCGCAGGGTATTTTGGTCCATCATTACACTTAGCGATTTAAATTCGCCGCCGCCCACCGGCGGCTGCTTCACAAATTTGCAAAGCTGGTTTTTACGGAAAAAGCGGAAGTCGCCCTCCTTAAAAGCATAAGTTTTACCGCCCAAATGCATCTGCTGGCTACCCGATAGGATATAGCTGAAGATATGGTCGGCAATAAATTGCTCGCCCTCGCGACTGGTATGTGCATAGCAGGAATACAATATATGTGGCGCCCCGTTGGCGCTTAATGCTTTGGACATGGGTGTAAATTTAGGGATAATACGATGATATTTTAAATAAGCGTGGGCTCAACTGGCGCGAGTATGCAACGCAGGCCTAAAGCGTGGTGTACTCGTGACTTAAAAAGTCACGAGTACTCTCTTGCACATTCCTTCGCTGCATACTCGCGCCGGTTAGGGGTGTGCTATATCATTCTACTCACTGGTAGTTTGGCTAAAGCCAACGCTCTTTACACCTTAATCCGTCCCATAAATGGGACGGCAATGAACTTATGCCTTCCTATTCATTGCCGTTGGCTTTAGCCAACGGATAACCAGATCCAACATTCGGGGCTTTAGCCCAACCCAAATCACACCCCACTCTCAAAAGCGCTAAACTACATTTCCTCGCCGCAACAATAAGCCTGCAATTTCCTCGTTTATCATATCAACTATAACCTTAGGGATAAGACCCAACTCAAAAGAAAAGTGCCTTTATGTTAACGTATGTTAATTTTTTTGATTACTAACCTTTTAGTTATATCTTCGCCCGCAACTAAAACTGACCTATGAAATTCACAATTTTACCGGTATTACTATGTCTACTATTTTCTATCCGAACGCATGCGCAGGCCCCCACCTACGGCGTTAAAGGCGCGGTGTTAGACAGCTCGACAAACGCGCGCTTACAATACACCACCATTGCGGTATTAAGCGCGAAGGACTCTACCCTGCGCCAGTTTACACGGGCCGATGCCAATGGCGCATTTACTATGAATAAGCTAACCAAGGGCAAGTTTATTTTGATGGTTACCTTCCCGGGGTATGCCGATTATATCGAACAATTTACTTTAGATTCGGTAAAAACACAGCACAATTTTGGCAAGCTGAACCTCACGCTTAAATCAAAGTTATTACAGGAAGTGCTGATAAAAGGCACCGTAGCCGCCATAAAAATAAAGGGCGATACCACCGAGTTTAACGCCAAGGCCTATACCATACAACCAAACTCTAAGGTTGAGGACCTGCTGAAACAGCTACCCGGCATACAGGTAGATAAGGACGGCAAAATAACAGCCCAGGGCCAGGAGGTAAAAAAGGTTTTGGTTGATGGCGAGGAATTTTTTGGTGACGACCCCACCCTGGTTACCAAAAACATACGCGGCGATATGGTAGATAAGGTGCAGCTTTACGATAAAAAAAGCGACCAGGCCACCTTTACCGGTATAGACGATGGCGAAAAGACCAAGACGATTAACATCAAACTAAAGGACGATAAAAAGAACGGTTACTTTGGCAAGCTGGATGGCGGCCTTGGTACCGATGGTTATTACAACGCGCAGGCCATGTATAATCGCTTTAAGGGTAAAAAGAAGCTTTCGGCCTATTTTATTGGTGCCAATACGGGCAAAACCGGCCTGGGCTGGGATGATAACAGCAAATTTGGAAACGCGCCCGAAATGCAAACCAGCCCCGAAGGATATATGTATTTTAGTTCGGGCGATGACGACTCGTGGGATGGGCGGTACGATGGGCATGGCATCCCCGTAGCGCGCACCGGCGGCCTGCACTTTGATAATAAATGGAACAGCGATAAAAACTCCATCAACACCAATTACAAAAACTCGTGGTTATCGGTAACGGGCAACCAAAACAACCAATCGCAAAATACCTTGCCGGGCAGTAGCATCAACAATAATTCTAACCAGGATTTTAATAAAAAGATCTTCAGGCAAAAGGTTGACCTTACCTACCAGATAAAACTGGATACAGCATCTAACCTGAAACTAAGTATTGACGGCAGCGTAAAAAACAGCGACAATAACGATAATTATCAATCTACCAGTACCAACGGCCGCGGCGATACCCTGCTTAACCATAATAAGCGTACACTAACCAACAATACCGACGGGCAAATATTTAACGCCAGCGCTTTTTACACCCATAAGTTTAAAAAGGTGGGCCGCACCATTTCGGTCAACCTGGCAGGCAAGGTTAACAATAGCGACTCGAAAGGTTATCTTAACTCCGAAACCCAGTTTTATAACCGCACTACCGCCGCGCTGGATAGCACCAAGCATATCGATCAGTACAAAACAAATTTAACTAAAACCAGTATTTTAAGTTCGAACGCTACCTATACCGAACCTTTAAGCAAAATGCTATCGCTTACGCTGAACTATGGTGTAGGCAGGGATCATAACAATTCGGACAGGCGGTCGTTCAACGCGCTAACGCCGGGGCAGTATACCGTACTTGATACCACATACAGTAACGATTATACGTTAGATCAGCTGTCTAACAATTTCGGCTTGTCGTTAAATTTCCGCACCGCAAAATCAACCCTTAACCTTAACGGCAGGGGGACGGCGGTAAACTATAAACAAATTAACGAAATTAATAACAGCGCTTTTAGCCGTAACTTTTTAAACTGGAACCCTAATGCCAGCTACCAGTACCGGTTTACCCAGCAGCGGTCGGTAAGGGTATCGTATTACGGCTATACCAGCCAACCATCAATTGATCAGATACAGCCCATCCGTGTAAACACCGACCCACTAAATATTAGCATGGGTAACCCTAATTTGCGCCCGGCCTTTAACAATAGTTTCAATTTTAATTATAACTCGTACAAAATATTGTCCGATCAGTCTATCTGGATCAGTGGTTCTTACGATTTCACAAACAACGCCATTGTGAGCAATAATGTATTAGACAAGGCCACAGGTAAAAGCACCTACCAATCGGTAAACCTGGCGGGCAAAAAGCCTTTTAGCTACAACTTTAATTCGGATATGGGCCAAAAGATAATGGGTGTAACCATGGGCATGGGCCTTAATGCCAATGGCAACAAATCGTACAACTATATTAACAACCAGCTAAACGCCACCACATCAAACACTTATGGCGGCAACCTTAGTTTTAGCAAATTCAAGCAAAATAAATATGGTTTCCGCATTAGCGCCGGGCCGGGCTATAGCTTCGGTAAAACATCGCTGCAGCCAAATATCAATAACAATGGCTATACTTTTAATGGCAATGGCTACTTTAACATTAACTTGCCGGCCAAGTTTGAGATAACGGCCGATGGCAATTACGAGTACCGCGGCAAAACGCAATCGTTTGATGAAACTTTTACCAAAACCATCATCAACTCGTCTATCGTAAAAACGTTCCTGAAACAAAGCAATTTAAAATTGGCGCTTAGCTGTAACGACCTGCTGAACCAAAACCGCGGATTCGACCGTAACTCGTACGGTGGTACCATCAGCCAAAACAGTTATACCACTA
Source organism: Bacteroidota bacterium (assembly GCA_040389105.1). Taxonomy (GTDB): domain Bacteria; phylum Bacteroidota; class Bacteroidia; order Sphingobacteriales; family Sphingobacteriaceae; genus Mucilaginibacter. The sequence goes on along the minus strand of JAZKAO010000007.1, from coordinate 163,375 downwards.
TTAAAAGATACTTTATGTTCTCTATCACCTGGGATTTTACCCAAATGGGCGGCCCATCACCAGATAAAAAATAATACGGCTATGAAAAAACTGATTATACTACTTGTAACCCTATTTATTGGCCAGCAAATGATGGCACAGGGAACGCACTTTACCTTTAACGGTACCATTGAGTTTGAAAAGACGCTGAACATGTACGCGTTGATTAAAAAGGAGATGACCGACGATAACGACTCGTTTATGCAATCTATTTTTGATAACTACAAAAAAACCAACCCGCAGTTTAAAAAGTTAAAAAGCACATTAACGTTCACTAAAGACAAGGCCCTGTTTACCCCAATTGTAGATGAAGGCCCGCAAAACAATAGCTTTTTTTGGAGCGCCGCGCCAACAGGGCAGCAAACCAACACCACCTTTACCGACCTTACCACCGGTTTAAGCACCACACAGAAAAAGGTTTTTGAGGAAATGTTTTTGGTGAAGGATAGCACCCGCAAAATTAACTGGAAGATAACTACCGAAACCCGTGATATTGCAGGTTATACCTGCCGCCGTGCCAACGCGCTGGTGATGGATTCGATATACGTAGTGGCTTTTTATACCGAGGAGATCCCCGTAAGCGCCGGGCCCGAATCGTTCACGGGTTTGCCTGGTATGATATTGGGTGTGGCCCTGCCCCACGATAGCATGACCTGGTTTGCCACCAAAGTAACCGATATGACCATCCCCGAAAACAAGGTAGTGCCCCCGGTAAAAGGCAAGCCGGTAAACAACAAGCAACTACGCGCCAAGCTTGATGAAGCCATGAGCAACTGGGGCGGCGAAGGCCGCACGTATTTAAAGGTACTGCTGTTATAACTGGTATATTTATAACAGCTAATTGCTAAACAGATCCCCGCCCGGTAAAACTGAGCGGGGATTTGTTATATATAAGCCATTTGCTTTTACCCTTGATTTTTTGTATATTGTAGGATAGCCACCCACAGGCTAACCCTCCATTATACGATTTCACCACACATTATTTCTTGTTTTTCGCATAAAACACTTGTTATCGGGGTAAAACCGGGCAATAAGTTGCCAAAAATAAGACCGTTTACACCGTTCTTTGACAGCGAATTAATCATTCCAGTTTACAAAATTATCATGGCAGGCTTCTTTGCCGCTATGCCGGGCCTTTTCAACCATGCAGCAGCCAAACATGAGCTAAATAAATCCTAAAAAAGTTTTTAAGATAAGATTCTACAATAAGCGGCTAACATCCGATAGTGATATTACAGTCACGAAATCGATATTTGAAAAACTGATCGGGACAAGGATAGCCTATGAAAGTAAAGGCTTTAATGTTAGCTATTTTTACCTGATCGCTTATTATAAACCGTATGGGACCAACAGATAATAATGCCTACCGGGATATCACTATCCGATTCCCCGGCCAGGTAATTATCGGCAAAAACGCGCTGCTAAAATTAATTGACGAGGTATCCCTTGCCGGATATTCTAATGTAATTATTATTACTATCCAGCCACTATTGCCCCAACTCCAGCCTGTTATCCAGCAACTGGAAGCACAGGGCACCAGCGTTACGGTAAACACCTCCATTGTACAGGAACCATCCTTTGCCGATCTGGATGCCATGCTGAAATCCTTCAGCCATATCTTTGCCGACGCCGTAATTGGCATAGGCGGCGGCAGCGTGCTGGATGTAGCCAAACTGATAGCCGCCCAACTGGATAATACCCAAACCATAACCGAAATTGTAGGCAACGGCTTATTAAAAGGCCGCCGTAAAAAGCTGATCTGTATACCAACCACAGCCGGTACCGGCAGCGAGGTATCGCCCAACGCGATATTGATTGATGAAAGTGACAATCAAAAAAAGGGCATCATCAGTCCGTATTTGGTGCCCGATATGGTGATTATCGATCCGGCCTTAACCGCCAGCCTGCCCCCCGCAGTAACAGCAGCCACCGGCCTGGATGCACTAACCCATTGCCTGGAGGCCTACACCAACCTGCACGCCCACCCTTTTATAGATATGTATGCTTATGAGGGGATGCGCCTCATCAGCCAAAACCTGGTAAAAGCCGTTACCGATAGTACCGACGAAGATGCCCGCACGCAATTAGCCATTGGCAGTATGCTGGGCGGTTTTTGTTTAGGGCCGGTAAATACGGCGGGGGTGCATGCCTTATCGTATCCGCTGGGTAGCATGTTCCATTTGGCGCATGGCTTATCTAATGCCCTGCTGCTGCCTTATGTAATGGAATTTAATATGCCATCGGCACCGGCACGGTACGCGGCAGTTGCCCGGGCCTTAGGTTGCAACAGCGGCAGCACCGACGAGGAAACGGCCATGGCCGGGATAGAAAAAATCCGCGAACTGATACAGCAATGCGGCATTGTGGCCACCCTAAGCGAGGCCGGTATTAATAAGGAAGCGATACCCGATATGGCCGTTGATGCCATGAAGATTACCCGCTTGTTGAAAAACAACCCACGCCCTATAAATTTAAACGACGCCATTGATATTTACGAGGCGGCTTATTGATTAAGAATGAAAGTGAAAAAGAAATATAATGGTTTAGTGGTGCCATCCATTACCCCCCTGACTGAAAACCACAAGCTGGACCATAAAGCCGTTGAAAAGATATTTGATAGCTTTTTCAATTTTGGCGGTGTACCCTTTATACTGGGTACTACGGGCGAGGCATCGTCGTTGCCGGCTGATGTGAAGACGGATTTTATTAAGCTGGCCGCTAAGTTAAAGCAACCGGGCAAAATGCTTTACGCGGGCATCTCATCTAACTGTGTAGACGAATCGGTAGAGATGGCTAAGCTTTGTGCCGATGAGGGTATTGATGCCGTTGTTGCCCACCTGCCCGCTTACTTTAACCTGACCGAACACGAGATAAAAAAATATTTTGAAACCCTGGCCGATGTGATCCCACTACCGCTAATCGTTTACAATATCCCCTCAACTACGCATATTTCTATCCCGCTTAAGTTGATAGAAGAGTTAAGTTACCATGATAATATTGTAGGCACCAAAGATTCGGAACGCAACTTGGATCGCTTAAATCAATCGCTGGAACTGTGGGCTAAACGCAGCGATTTTAGTCACTTTTTAGGTTGGGCGGCGCAATCGGCACATGCTTTAATTAACGGCTGCGATGGACTGGTGCCTAGTACCGGCAACCTATGCCCCGATATTTACCAGGAAATGATTGGCGCGGTTGAACGCGAGGATGAGCAAACGGCATTTATGTTGCAGGCCCATTCGGACTTGTTAGGCAACCTGTATCAAAGCAAACGCCTGCTGGGCGGATCGTTAGCGGCCTTGAAATCGCTGATGCAAAGCGCGGGTTTATGCCAGCCTTATATGATGCCGCCGCTGGAGCAGGTATCAGACCTGGATGCTGCCGAATTGCAGCGCACCCTGCACAGCATCATCGCCAAGGAAAACCTTAATTTGCCCTTTTACCAATGAGCATAGATAAACCCATTATAGGAATTACCATGGGCGACCCGGCCAGCATTGGCCCCGAAATAGCCATAAAAGCCCTGCTAACCAAACGCCTGTTTGAAGTTTGCCGCCCGGTTATTATTGGCGACGCAGCCGTGTTTGAAGCCATTGTAGAGCGCTTTGGATCGAAAGCTAAAATAAATGCCATTACCGATATTAAAGATGCCCGTTTTGTTTATGGCGAACCCGATGTGTACGACCTGCAAAATGTAGATATGGCGCAATTTAAGTTCGGCGAGATCTCGGCTATGGCGGGCGAGGCATCGTTCCGGGCGGTGAAGAAAGTAATTGAACTGGCTATGGCCGGCGAGATTGACGCTACTGTTACCGGCCCGATCAACAAAAAATCGGTTAACGAGGCCGGGCACCATTTTGCCGGGCATACCGAAATTTACGCCCACTATACCGGCACAAAAAAATACGCCATGCTGCTGGTGGAAGACCACATGAAGGTGATCCACGTATCTACCCATGTATCCCTGCGCCAGGCTTGCGATTTGGTGAAGACAGACCGGATTGTAGAGGTAACAGAGCTACTGCATAACGGATTGATATCACTTGGCGAAAAGAACTTAAAGATAGGCATAGCCGGATTAAACCCACATGCGGGAGATTCGGGCCTGTTTGGCACCGAAGACGATTTGGAAATATTACCGGCTGTTGAAGAGGCACGAAGATTAGGTTATGATGTGGAAGGCCCTGTCCCGGCTGATACCATGTTCTCTAAAGCATCGACAGGATATTATGGCGGCGTAGTAGCCATGTACCACGACCAGGGCCATATCCCCTTTAAGCTAACCGGCTTTAAATGGAACAGCGAGAAACAGCAGATGGACAGCGTAAAGGGCGTAAACATTACGATGGGCCTACCCATTATCCGTACCTCGGTTGATCATGGTACGGCGTTTGAAATTGCGGGCAAGGGCGTTGCTAGTCCGGATGCCATGATACTGGCTATCGAATCGGCCATACAGTTGAGCAAATACCGCTTAGCCCAAACCACATGATAGCGGTTATTGCAGATGACCTTACAGGAGCGGCCGAACTGGCCGGCATCGGTTTAACTTATCATCTGAAAACCGAGATCAACACCATAGTCGATCCAGAATGTGACGCCGACCTGCTCATTATCGCTACCGATACCCGCTCCATGCCCGTTGACGAGGCAAAAAAAGTTATCACACAAATCACCCAACAGCTATTAAAGCTTACCCCCAGGTTAATCTTTAAAAAGATAGATTCTGTGCTTAGGGGCCATGTGTTGGATGAGATAGAAAGCCAGATGGCGGCATCAAATCTAAATCGTACGCTAATTGTCCCCGGTAACCCATCGCATGGCAAAACCATTATCGATAGCGTTTACTATTACCAGGGGCAACCCGTCCACCTTAGCAATTACGCTAACGACCCTGCTTTCCCCGTTAAGTCGTCGGATGTAAAAACGATGTTGCGGGCCAACGGGCATTTGCAAATTTTAAAAAGCCACCAGCCAATCCCTGCTCAAGGCATCACATTAGGCGAAGTAGCTATCGAGGCCGATTACGATCGCTGGGTAGAAAAAATTGAGGATAACACCCTCGTTGCCGGTTCATCAGGCCTATTCAGTAGCTTGGTTAATTATTTAAGGCCTGTACCATCCGGGGCAAATCCTAAAAATGAATCGTTTAAAACGCCACGTTTATTTGTATTCGGCAGCACCTTTAATAAGGATAGCCACCAAATAGCCGACGGCCTGCTGCACCAAATCCCCGTGATGTATTTATCGGCTGATGTGATTTTTGAAGGTGACGGAGCAAGCGTTTTAGCTGATGATTATATTAAAGCTGTAGCCGATACCCTGCAACAAAACGGCAGCTGCATTATGGCCGTGCATCCCGATGCTACAACTAAACAAAGTATTGCACCCTGCGCGCTTACCAACAAGATGGGCTTATTGGTAAACCGCATCCATCAAAAAACACCTTTGCAGCAATTATTGATAGAGGGCGGCGCAACGGCCACCGCTATATTGCAGCAATTGCATATCTTTAAACTGTACCCCATTAAGCAAATTGCGCCGGGCGTTATTAGCACCAGTATACCCGGCAATAACCAATTAACCATAACTTTAAAACCCGGCAGCTACCAGTGGCCAGCCGAGGTTTGGTAACCAAGCCAATAAACCTGTTTAATGATGAGACACGAAACCCTGCACCTGATAGATTACCTTATAATTGCCGTGGCGCTGGCCATTTCCTTAACCATAGGCCTCCGTTTTTCAAAGGGGCAAAATTCCACTAAAAAGTATTTTGTATCGCGCGGTTCGCTGCCAGCCTGGGCTATAGGCATGTCGCTAATGGCAACGCTTATTAGCAGTGTTACCTTTTTGGCTTATCCCGGCGAGGGCTTCTCATCTAACTGGATATTGCTCGTCCAGGGTTTAATGGTGCCTATTGTATTACTTTGCATGGTATGGTTTGTAGTGCCCCTTTACCGCAAGGTTATCGGCGTAAGCACTTACGAGTATTTTGAAAAACGCTTTGGCACATTTGCCCGCTTTTATAGTTCGGTAGGTTTTGTGCTGACACATTTCTCTAAAATGGGCACCGTATTTTTCCTGCTGGCATTAGCTTTAGCTAATATGACCAATACCAACGCTTATGCCATTGTTTGGATCATCGGCATTGTCATTATCGTTATCACCCTCATTGGCGGTATCGAAGCGGTAATCTGGGCCGATGTGGTACAGGGCTTCCTACTGATAGCAGGCGGTATAGCTTCCTTTGTGATCCTGATATTTTCTATCAAGGGTGGCTTCCCCGAATTATGGCATGTGGCTACCGTCCACAATAAAACCAACTTCGGGCCTTATACCTGGAACTTTAAAAAACTCACCTTTATAGTGATGGTCATCAACGGCTTGTTTTACGCCATCCAAAAATACGGTACCGACCAAACCATGGTGCAACGCTACCTTTCGGCTAAAACCGATAAGGGGGCTATCCGGGCATCACTATTAGGCGTGGCTTTAACCGTTCCCTTATGGGGATTATTTATGTTTATCGGCACAGCCCTGTTTGTATTTTATCAGCAGCACCCGCTCCCTGCCGGGATTAAGGACGATGCTGTTTTCCCTTATTTTATTATGACCGAATTGCCACCGGGTGTGGTGGGTTTGATATTGGCCGCCTTAATATCGGCCGCCATATCCAGCCTGGGCGCCGACCTGAATTGCCTTTCGGCGATTGGAGTGGAAGATTATTATAAGAAGTTTAAACCCGGCAAGTCGGATACCCAATACCTAAAAGCCGGCCGCTGGATTGTGGTTGGGGCCGGGATTGGCGCCATCGGGATAGCATCGCTATATTTAATAGCCGGCGGCGAGGGTGCATTGGGTATTGTGTTTACGCTTTACGCCATATTTTCGGGCGGTATTGTGGGGATTTTCCTATTGGGATTATTCAGCGCGAGGGCCAATAAGCAGGGATTGAATATTGGCATTGCCGCCTGTATTGTATTTACAGCCTGGACTTTTTTAACCTCGGCCAAAATTGGCCTGGGCGATCAAAAACATATCCTGCTCGATCTTGGGAAATATAACTTTACCCAGCATAAATACATGCTGGGCGTTTACAGCCATTTTGTAGTGATTATAGTGGGCTATGGAGCCAGCTTATTTTTCCCGAAACCTGTATTAGATAAAAACCTGTTATACAGCGGCTGGCTGGAAGCTAATCGCGCCCGTAAACTCGAAGAAAAAAATTCGTAACAAGGGATGGAAACTAAAGCATTAGCCTTATCGGTTGTTATTCTATTTTTCGATATCGCGGCAAACACATAGTTAAAATCAGGCGCTTAAATAATATGAAAAAGCTATTTTTTGCAATTGGGATATTATGCTTCGGCCTAAATAGCCATGCGCAAAAAATGGCTGCTATAGATCAGTACAACCAAACCTGGACTACTCAAAGCCAAAACTCCGGTGAATCGATGCCCTGCGGTGGCGGTGATATTGGCCTGAACGTTTGGGTAGAAAAAGGCGAACTGCTTTTTTACATTGCCCGCAGCGGCACTTTCGACGAGAATAACGCCATGCTAAAACTGGGTAGGGTGCGGGTTAAACTCTCTCCCAACCCATTTGATGGCGGCGATTTTAAACAGCAACTCCTCCTGCAAAATGGCTCGGTATTGATTAAGGGTAAAAACGGACAGCTAACCACGCAAATAAAAGTTTGGGGTGATGTTTTTCGCCCGGTGATCCATCTGGAGATCCAAAGCACCCAGGCCGTGAAAACCGAGGCCGCCTTTGAAAGCTGGCGGTATAGGGACAGGGCGGTTAACGGTACCGAAAAAAATGAAGGATCGTGGAAATTCGCTCCGCAAAAAAATGTGATTACCCGAAAGGATGAGATCGCCTTCGCGGATGGCGGCGTACTGTTCTATCACCATAACCCCGACTCTACCGTGTTTGATGCCACCGTAAAACAGCAGGGCATGGATGGGGTAAAAGCCGACATGTTTAACCCCATCAAAAACCTCACTTTCGGAGGACTGATGCAGGGCACCAATATGCAACCTTCGGGTACTTATACCGGGCAATATCAGAATACCGATTTTGAGGGCTGGAAGCTGCAAAGTAAATCGGCCGTTAAAAAACAGGAGATCACCATCAGCTTAAACACTACCCAAACCCCATCCATCGCCGAATGGCAAAAGGATTTGAACAAAACAATTAAAGACGCTGAAGCCAACCAAAAAACCGCCTGGCAAAACACGGCCGATTGGTGGTTGAAATACTGGGACAGGAGTTTTATTTATATTGATGAGAGTAAGGCCGGCAACTCCGCCCAATGGCAAAGCGGGAAGAATTACCAGCTATTTCGCTATATGCTGGGTTGCAATGCTTTTGGGCAATACCCTACCAAATTTAATGGTGGCCTGTTTACCTGCGACCCGGTTTTTGTGTACAAGGATTACGCCTATACCCCCGATTTCCGCAATTGGGGCGGCGGCTTAATGACGGCCCAAAACCAGCGGCTGGTTTACTTCCCTATGCTAAAAAGCGGCGATGTGGACATGATGAAACCGCAGTTTGATTTCTATCTGCGATCGCTCCATAATGCTGAATTGCGCAGCAAAGTTTATTGGAACCACCCCGGAGCATCCTTTACCGAACAACTGGAGAATTTTGGTTTGCCTAATATTGCCGAGTACGGCACCAAGCGCCCGGTCAATTTTGATAAAGGTTTAGAGTACAACGCCTGGCTGGAATATACCTGGGATACCGTTTTTGAGTTTTGCCTGATGATGCTGGAAACCGAGCGGTACGAGGCAAAAGACATTCACCAATACCTGCCATTTATACAAAGCTGCCTTACCTTTTTTGATGAGCATTACCAGTACTTGTCGCGTAACCGCAGTGCTAAGGCATTGGATGGCAACGGGCATTTGGTACTGTATCCCGGCTCGGGCGCGGAGACTTATAAAATGGCAACTAATTCCAACTCTACCATTGCCGCCCTGCAAACCATCACCAAACGCCTGCTTGAATTGCCGGCTAATTACCTAAATAAAGACGAGCGCGCCAAGCTGGAAGCCTTTGCCAAACGCATCCCGCCCATTACTTATCGCGAAATGAACGGGCACAAAATGCTTGCGCCCGCGCAAAGCTGGGAACGGATAAACAATGTGGAGAGTACCCAATTTTACAGTGTATTCCCCTGGGGCATCCACGGACTAAACAAACCCGATCTGGATATTGCCCTGAATACCTGGAAATACGATACCCTGGCTATCAAATTCCGCAGCGGGGTGGGATGGAAACAGGATAATATCTTCGCCGCCCGATTAGGCTTAACCAAAGAAGCTGCCGAGCTAACCACCTTTAAATTGAAAGATTCTGGTCGCCGTTTCCCGGCATTTTGGGGGCCGGGCTTTGACTGGACACCCGACCATAATTGGGGAGGTTCGGGCATGATCGGTCTGCAGGAAATGCTGATGCAGGTAGATGACCGGAAGATCCATCTCTTCCCCGCCTGGCCTAAGGATTGGGATGTGCATTTTAAACTGCATGCGCCGTATAACACCACGGTTGAGGGTGTATTGAAGGATGGCAAGGTGATATCGCTCAAAGTTTTGCCCGCGGAGCGGATGAAGGATGTGGTGGTGATGTTGAAGTAGGACGAAGCGCACAGGGCCACCCCTTTTTAGATTAACTCAACGCCGATGTTGGTGTTGTCACCAACATCTTGTGCGGTTGGCCATAAACCACTTCAATTAGGCCATTGCTTGTTGTTGGAAACAATTCCAACAACGGCTTGCATCCTTTTTAACCATCAGGGTCTTTTAGCTTCAGAGAAGCGGTATGTTAATAGAAAAACCCACGGAATCACGTTAAAGCTCCATCGGAGCGGCATATAAAACCGTACTGCTATCAAAATATAAATTATTAATTCCCTTAATTAAAAGAAACATGCCGCTCCGATGGAGCTTTATGGTATTCATTTTATAGCTATTAACATATCACTCTTACGGAGTTCTCTCATTTTATCCTAATAAAAAGATGTGTCCACACAGTAGTCCCGTGGAGGAAATCGGGCAGGCCAACCCCGTTTTTAAAAAGCTCAACACCGTAACAATTCCCGCAATCACTACTCCAATACCATATCCCCACATTATGCAACCCAAATCATTCCTTTACCCCAGGCTATTGATTACCTGCCTTATTATTTTTACAACTATCATCACCGCATCGGCCCAAACCGAGAAAAAACTGGATTCGCTTTTTAGCACATTGGCTAAGCAAGGGTATTTAAATGGCACAGTACTAATTGCCGAGGGTGGCAAACCGGTTTACGAGAAAGCTTTCGGTTATGCCAATTTCGATACCAAGCAACTGCTTACTAATCAAACCATGTTCGAGCTGGCTTCTGTATCCAAGCAGTTTACGGCTATGGCTATTATGCAACTGCATGAGAAAGGCAAGCTGGGTTATGACGACAGCCTGAACAAATATTTCCCGCTGATCCCTTACCACGGCATTACCATTAACCACCTGCTGCACCATACATCGGGCATACCCGAATTTATTGGTTGGGATGAAAAACAAGTAGACGTAACCCGTTTTAATTATAACAAGGATATCCTGGCGGCGATTATCAAAAACAAGCCCGCACTTAACTTTAAACCCGGGGATGCGCTGGCTTACTCCAATACCAATTATGTGCTGCTGGCGCTAATCGTTGAGAAAGCATCGGGACTATCATTCAGCGATTATTTGGATAAAAATATCTTTAAACCTTTGGGGATGGCACATACCAAAGTTTACCCGCAAAGAGCGGCCAAACAAAAAATAGCCGATTATGCGTACGGTTACCTCTACGACCCATCAAAGGGTGGTTTTGTAATTAACGATAACATTAAAGCCAACCGGTACGAATATTATTTCGATGGTGTTGCCGGTCCCTACGGCATTAGCAGCAATACCGAAGACATGTTGAAATGGGACCAGGCGCTTTATACCGGTAAATTGATCAGTCAAAAAGAGCAGGATGCAGCCTATGTTACTGCTAAACTAAACGATGGTAAGGACGCGTTATTTGCCGGTATACCTTATGGTTTTGGCTGGCTGATCATGTCCACTACTCCCGAAACGGGCCGGAGATATATGCATTCGGGCGGATACCCGGGTTATATGACCATTATCAGCAGGTTCCCGGATAAAAACAAAACCATTGTACTGCTCACCAATATCTATAATGTAATTAACCTGTACGAGTTAAACGCGGCGGCTACAAATATTATCTTCAACCAGCCGTTCACCATGCCCAAGGCCCTGCCATTCCAAAAAAGCGCGGTATTAAACCCGGCACAGTTAAAACTGGTAGAAGGCACCTACGCCATGAAAATTGCCCCGCAAATGAAAGTTATCATAACTAACGAAGCAGGCCAAACCTACGCCCAACTAACCGGCCAACCCAAAGTAGAGATCTATCCCGAAAGCGAACTGGACTTTTTTTACACCGTAGTGGCCGCTAAAATTAAGTTTGTTAAGGATGATAAAGGCGCGGTAAACAAACTGGTCCTGGTACAAGGGGGCAAAGAATTTGAAGCGTTGAGGGAGGAAATTAAGTAAATCAAAATTGACCTTCTAACTTCCGCAGGGTCCTCTCCGAGAGACCCTGCGGAAACTACTGAGCAATTCCCCCTTTAGGGGATCAGGGCCTTTTTACCTATCCAAAGGTATCCACGTTTCCATATCCACATGGCCGCGGTTGCCCCAGGCGTAGTACGGGATCAGGCGGATGTTTAGGGCATCGCGCTTGCCGGGGGTGACTTCTTTATATAACTGGTTTTTCCAGTTGGTTTTGCTGCGCAGATCGGCCTTGCCGGTAAGGCTCATGATATCGCTGCCATCAATTTTAATCAGTTCGGGTTTCAGGTTGATATTGGCCGAGAGGGCTACGCCCGAAACTTTTTGCCCTTTAGGCAAGTCTTTCGATTCGAGGCAGTAAACTATTGGTCCGCGTTTTACGGCTACCTGGTTGCGGGTTTCCTCTACCAGTGGGTTAGCCTCCATTAGCTTGACAGGCATGGGCAAGTTCAGTTCAATTTTATCGCCGGCTTTCCAATTGCGTTTCACTTCGGCGTATTCACCGGGGATCAATTTGCTGCTCACCGCTTTGCCATTTACCGTTAAACTGGCACCATTACTCCATCCCGGGATGCGGAAAAATAGTGATATGGCATTGGCCGGGGCCTGCTGCATGGTAATACTGATCCTGCCATTCCACGGATAATCCGTAACCTGCGATAGTTTGATGGGCGAACCATCTTTTAGTTTGGCGGATAGGTTATTACCGCCGTATAAATTCAGCCACAATCCTTTATCAGATATGCTATAAGCATAATCGCTAACCTCTGAAATTGTCCGCACCACATTTGGCGGGCAGCAATTGGATAGCTTGATATACCCTACTCTATCTTTAGACCAGCGCGAGCTGAATGGCAGATCATCCGAAAAACTCAATGGGTTGGTATACAAAAACTCCCGGCCACTTAGGCTAATGCCCGATAGTACGCTGTTGTAAAGTGCCAATTCCATTACATCGGCATATTGTGCCTTGCCGGTTACCTGTAGCATGCGCCAATTCCACAGCACATTACCAATGTTGGCGCAGGTTTCGTTATGGGCGGTAAAATTGGGCAGCTGGTAATCGCGGCCATAAGCCTGGTGTACTTGTTGGATCTCTTTAGGGTTGTAGGATGTCGCATCGGGCGATACGCCATCGTACAAGGCCCCTGTTGCCCCGGTGACGTACATTTTGCGCGTCACCATATCCTGCCAGATCAGGTTGAGCGCATGCATCAGCGTGGTATCGCCGGTTTCGGCAAATATATCGGCAACACCGGCATACAAATAGTTGCCGCGCACCGCATGGCCTATGGCTGTGGTTTGCTGGCGGAAAGGGATACGGTCCTGGTTATCATCCGTGCCATCCTTATTAGCCCCCCGCAAATCTATCAACCGCTTTGCCAGTTGCAAATATTTAGGGTTATGCGTGGTGCGGTACATTTCGGCCACGCCCATATAGTGCGATGGGCAGATAGCGCTCCGTGCCGATTCGGGCGATGCCGAGCTGTAAAACTTATCTAAATAATCGGTTGCCTTAATGGCGATATCCAAAAAATTCCTTTTGCCCGTCACCCGGTAATGGATGCAGGCGGCCGTCATCAGGTGGCCCAGGTTATAGGCTTCAAAATTATTAGGATCTTTAAAAGCAGTTTCCTGCCCGCGTTTTTGCTGTGAGATAATTACAGGGGTATGCAGATACCCGTCGGCACGTTGACTTTTACCAATAACGCTAATGGCCTGGTCCATCAGCGCGTTAAGTTTAGGGTCACGCGTGGTAGCATACATGCTGGCTACGGCCTCTAATAGCTTGTAAAAATCACCATCGTGAAATGGCGGGCCTTCGTGCGCCCCGGTATCCAAACCGGCGGCTATCTCAAAATTCTTATAAGCATGACTGATCTTTGGGTCGGTATAAATGCGCCACAGGTTGGGGATCATGGTATCGCGGCATACTTTAAAACGGTCGGCCCAAAAGCCTTTGGTCCAGGTTACGTTACCCATATCCACGCTGCTCAGTTTAGCGTAGGGGCTGGCCGATGTATTGGTTAATGCTTTATTTTGTGCCATCAACGTTGCCGCCAACGCCGTCATCATTAATAATATCGTGCCTATTCTTCTCATCTTCAATCAATCATTAAATTTTATTACGGCTTAGTATTTCGGGTCAAATATTTTTACAATACGTACCGGCCCTAATAATCCGGCCGGCAACAAGGCTTTAGTCTCTAACCGGTAAGGCGCGTTGGTCCAGGTGATGCGTTTATTTTCAGGTAAACGATGATCACCCATAATACGGTTAGCCCAGGTATTGGTTACTTCAATTTTCAGGGTATTCATACCCGGTTTCAGTGCTTTGGTAATGTTGACACGATAGGGAGCTGTCCAGACAACGCCACAATTAATACCGTTTACATATACCCCGGCCATGTTAGCAACCGAGCCAAGGGTGATGCTGACATTGTCATCTTTTTTAATTTGCCCTTTCCAGGTAAATTGCCGCGTATAAGTGGCCATTCCCGAATAATATTTAATAGTGCTGTCGGCGCTTTTGCTCCAATCCTGCAAATCAGCAAGCACAACCGGGGCTTTTGGCCCGCCGTTTTTAGGATCGAACTGTACTTTCCAGTTCCCGTTTAATTTATCAACTACTTTTGCAAGGGGCGCTGTAGTTGTTTGGATACCTAAGGCTTTGGCAGCGTATCTTAAAACCACAAACAGCGACTGGTTTGGATGCATCACCATTTTTACCAACATCCTGTTGCCATCGCGTTTCCAATCTTCGGATATCCGCGTGGTCCCGGTAACAGGATCCCATATTTCGGGGAAGCGGCCGCCTGCACGTAATGATATATTGATGATACGTTTGGCATTTTGCTGATTAGAGATAAAATACATATCAAACCCTTTGCCGGACCTATGCGTCCACGCAATGTCTTTAGCATAGTTGCCGATTGAATCTTTTACGATCACATCCTTGGCAATGCCAAATTCATCTAAGGTTTCCTTTTGGTACGCGCCAATAACCACCTTACCTTTAATTGGCTTATCCCAATAGGTAGACAACCTTCTTGCTGCGGCGATCATATCTTCCCGGCCCATATTGCCTGGAGTAGCGCCCGGCTTGTACCGATCATCAATAATCACGTTGGCACCTTCATCCAGTAGTTGTCTGATTTTTTTGGCTACCCCGGCCGATCTGAAATTCCCATTGGGGTTCATGGCATCCGCTCCCGGTATTACCAGCACGCCATAACTCGCTCCGCCGGGCAATACAATACGGCCATCTTTAACGGTAGCCAAACGCAACAGGGCATCCTTATTCATCGAATCGTAAGCATAGCCACGCAAGGGGTCGGTAAAAGTTTCGGCTACTTCCATATTGGCCGAGTGGCTGCCGTCTTCCACCATGTTTAGCATGGGTTCGCCTTTATTGGCCATCCGTTCGGCTTCTTTTTTAACCACTTCATCGCCAAATAAACCGGGCAGGGTACTTACTAATCGTGCGGGCAATACAGCCCGCCTCGGGGTTTCTTCGCCGGTAAATACGGCAATATCGGCAACTGGGTGGCCCATCTGCAACAGCGCCTGGCAACGCCGGACATAATCGAACCAAGCCTTGCCCGGTTTCCACCAGGTTTGGTCGCGGCTGAAGAACATGCCTATGCCGTCCAGCGTCATGCCGGGTTTGCGGTCTAACCAGGGATTATGGGCGTTCACGTGGAATACCATGCGGTTAATACCAAGCGCAAAGTTGCGGTCGGCCATGGTTTTCAGCATACCGGGGTGTTCGTCCCACATCAGGCGCAGTTCGGTAAAAGCCTCGGCCTGGATAATGTTTTTACCATAGATATGCCCGCCCGAAATAGCATCGAGCATATCGTTTGGCTTATCGTGCGTTGGGCTGCGGAACCAAAACTCGCCCATGGGGATATCGCTCTTGCTGTAATGCAGCATCCCATCACTTACCATGGTAGGTGCCACGCTTTCGGCGGTAAAGGTGCAGCCCCTGGCATGTGCCAGTTTAGCCATGGTGCCATAAAAATTATCTACCAATAGTTCGGCTATGGTTTCGCGTACATCGCTCAATACTTTTTCCGATTCTCCTACACTTTGGATAGGAACACCCGCCATCAGCGGCAGGTATGGCAGCAGATCGTAGCCCCGGCGTTTTTTAAACTCGCCCGCAAAAACCGGCGACCAGTTCTGGCTGCCACACTCCCAGCTATCTACATGAAAGATCTTTAAAACACGCTTAGCCAAATCGGGGCCGCCATGTTTGATAGCCTCGCCAAACCAGTTGTTAAATTGCACAGCAGCCGCTTCGGGGTTGAATTTATCGCACTCCAAACCGTTCCCCGCGCCGCCTGTAGCGTTGGTATGCCCTGTACTGGTATGACCGATACGCATAATGGTCCATTGCCCGGCGGGTACCTGCCAGTTCAGTTTGCCATCCACGCCTAATTTATTGGTAAGGTTGATGATTTGATCTTTCGGTATACACAATTCTGCCGGCAACTGAGAGACCGTAGTGGCCTTGCTGATTCGCCATACCTCCCCGGTCTTGCTTTCATATTGGTTGATCTTAGCTTCGGATAATAGTTCAATGCCCGATAGTTTCAGCGATGGCTTCCACTTGGCAAAATCCAGGTCTTCGGCACCGGGTTCGGATCCTGCTTTATCGTATACAAACCTAAAATATTTAGCGGTTGTGGGTTCAATGGCGTTGGTAATATCCGCGTCGCCATCCTGCCAGCCGTGGCGGGGAGGATCTAAGCGACCTAATGAACGGTAATTTTTGCCATCGTCGCTCACCTCTACCAATAGTCTTTCCGATTGATAATTACTGGCCGTGGTATGGATCACCAGCGAGCGGCAGGTGAAAGGCTTATCAAACTCCAATGTTATTGAGCAAGCATCAGCGGTAGCGAAGCTTTTTTTATTACCACGATCGCCTAAATACTGCACATCGTTGTTAGGCAGGCTGGTACTTATTTTAGGGTGCGCATCGTAACTATTAACGCCCGCCCCTCGCGGGGATGGGTAGGCCAATACTTCAATATCTTTATAGTAGTTTTTATAATGCGCGGGTACAGGCAGGGTATCGTGATAGGTTTTCCCACCGCTTACTATCGTTTTAGAGGTAACCACCTTTTGCATGGACAGTTCCGGCGTTATCCAGGGCCCACCCGCCAGGGCAAAGCCGTCGCAATCGTGCATGGCTAGTTTTACGCCAATGCGGTCAGCTTCCTGCATAGTGAATTTTACCATGGCCCACCATTCGGGCGTTAGCTGCGCCACCGGGTTGGGGATCATGGGCTGGTTGCCCGCGCTTTTTATGGGCATCAGGTAAGCACCGCCAATGCCGGCCTGCTTCATGGCTTCCAGATCCGCTGTTACACCCTCGCGGGTTACCGCGCCGTACATCCAATACCAAAACACCCATGGTTTAGCCGTTTCGGGTGGGTGCAGGAATACCTGTTTCAGTTCATCTTTAGCTATAACTTTACCGCGCACCTGTGCTATGCCCGCCAAAGCGAGCAGACAAATACTTAGGGATACCGCGAGCTTTTTCATGGATGATCTGATTTAATTTTACGGGCCAAAACACCGGGATCGGTGCCGGCTTTGCAAGGTGCCAAATAAAAACTGTAATGGTAATTCCCCGCCGGGATACGGTATTGTTCTAAAGGCGCGGCCACATCGCTCCAACTATCGTTACCGCCTACGCCCATCTGTTTCAGATCGATATTGAGTGTAACAAAACCTGCGTCCTTTAGCTTATTGGTATGCTTGGCCGTACGGATATTCTCTTCGGTATAAGGCCAGGCACTCATACTTAGCAGGCTATCGGCCACTACCAGCAAGCCATTTTTATTTTTATCAGCCAACAGCATCCAGCGCGCATCGGTGCGGTTACCGTTCTCTTGCGGTACTACGTAATTCTCCATCATATCATGGATGCCCTGCGTATATATCCCCGCCTCGAAACCAGTACGCCTGTCAATATAATTTTCCATTGGACCACGGCCGTAATAGGTGATGTTTGTATCAGCCTTCGCAATGGCCATCTGCATACCTATTTTGGGCAGATTGGGTAACTGTGGGTTCGCATTCAAATTTTGATCGATTTTAATGGTTCCATCGCCACGTATAGTATAAGTGATATTGATAACCACGCTGTCTTTTATCATGGTATAAATACTATTCACTTTCACTAGTCCGTTTGCAGCCTGCGCCTGGTCAATTGTTATCGTTTTTAGTTTGGGGTTATTACTAAACCATTGCTTTAACTTTTTTTCAGCTTTCCAGCCACGGTGGTCATTATCAGTTACCGGGCGAACGAAGTGTGGCAACAGCGGCGCTTGTATTTGTTGCCTGTCTTGATAAATATATGACACCAATGCGCCTATCTTCTTATCGATAGCTAATTTAAAGTTGTTACTTTTCAACAAGTAGGTATTACCGTAATCCATTACAGCGATAGCCGGATAAGTTTTAACAACGGGTTTTACTTCAACCAATCCCGTCAACACAAACTGATCTGCCGCTATCTCATAACCTTTCTTTTCCCATAATTCATCCTGCGCCAGTACAAAATGAATATCCGCCAGATACTCATGTCCCACTTTCAAAACAGGCAAATAAGGCTTTAAACTGATAGTGCTATCATGCCCAGCTGCCAAATTAATGCGGGGTAATTCTTTTTTCAGGATGATATTACCGTCTTCTCTTAACTGAATGTATACATCGTACCTGTTCAGATTAGCCACGCTACTCCAATTCTTAATATGGATAGCCGCTTTGGCGGCATCTATCAACTTACATTCAGCAGGTTGAAAAACATGCTTGCACTCGTAGATAGCCGCTTTGGGGCGACCATCGGCAGCTACGATGCCCTTGATGGTAAAATCATCGAAATAACGTTCGCCGTAATCGCCGCCGTAGGCGTAAAATGGTGTACCCGCCGAATCGCGTTTTAACAAACCCTGGTCTTTAAACTCCCAAATGGCCCCGCCGATGATGCGCGGCGTAGTGCGCCATTGATCCCAAAACTCTTTCAGATTACCGTTAGAGTTGCCCATAGCGTGCGAATATTCTACAAAAAAAATCGGACGATGATCACCGTTTTGCTGGTTAGCCAGCAATGGCGCGGTATATAAACCGGGATACATGCGGCTGATGATATCCACATAAGGCTGATCTATCGGGTTTTGCAGCCGATGCGAATGATCATTTGTTTTGGGATATTTAGGATCATCAGGCGCGATATAGCCTTCGGCTTGCGGGGTGCCCTGCGCTGGTTCGTAATGCACCGGGCGGGTAATATCAAAATCGTGTACCCAGCCGGCCATGGCCGAATGATTTGGCCCGCGACCGGCCTCGTTACCCAAGCTCCAAATAATAATACTGGGGTGGTTTTTATCGCGCATCACCATGCGGGTAACCCTATCCAGGTAAGCACCGGCCCATTGCGGGTCGTTGCTGAGCTTAGAACCCAAACCATGGGTTTCCAAATTGGCTTCGTCTATCACCAAAATGCCATATTGATCGCACAAATCATACAGATACGGATCCATAGGATAATGGCTGGTGCGGATACAATTAAAGTTGAATTTTTTAATGGTCTGCACATCGCGCAAAATATCCTCGCGGGATAGTGCCTTACCTTTTATCGGGTCATGGTCGGGGCGGTTTACGCCGTACAGATAGGTTACTTTGCCGTTGATGAGCAGTTTGCTGTCATCCTTTGCAAATTCAATACTGCGGAAGCCTACCTTACAGCTTTTTACTTCCAGTATATGGCCGGTACTGTCTTCTAAACTTAAAGTGAGGGTATACAGGTTCGGTTCCTCATCACTCCATTTATCCGGGTTTTTCAGTTTGGCTTCCATCATGCCGAACTTCACATTATCTAACCGGGGATAGATCTCGTTAACGATGCTCTCCACACTTTTTTGCAGCGGCTTGGCAAATACTTCCTTATCGTGCTTGTCAAATAACTGCGCTTTCAACTGATAACCGGGGATGGCTTTACCTGTCAGGTTTTCCATCCGTGGACGGATCATCAGCATGGCATCTTTATAATCTTTATCCAGTTTACATTCCCATTGAAAATCGGCAATGCGTAATTTGGGTTCGGCCAGCAGCATTACTTCGCGGTGGATCCCGCTCATGCGCCATTGGTCCTGGTCTTCCAAAAAATAACCGTCGCTCCAGCGGATCACCTGCACCGACAGCACATTTTCGCCAGCCTGCAAATAGGGCGTAACGTTAAACTCTGACGGTAAAAAGCTATCCTCGCCATAACCCAAAAACTGTCCGTTCAGCCATACCTTAAAACCCGAACTGACGCCGCCAAAGTGCAGGGTGATGTTCATGTCCTTCCAGTTGTCCGGGACGGTGAATGTACGTTGATAACTGCCCACAGCGTTATAATCCTGCGGTACATGCGGCGGGTTAACCGGGCGGAATGGATACACCGCGCTTTTATATATCGGCTTATCGTAACCCTGCATTTCCATGCTGGATGGTACGATGATCTTTTTCCAACCGTTCACTTTTGCCTTATAAAAATCCGTTGGCGCATCAGCAGGTTTGCTGGCATAGCTAAAATCCCACAGCCCGTTCAGACTTATCATCCGGCCAGATTTATCCCGGTCGTTTTTTAAAGCTTCGTCCACTGTAGCGTACGAGTAAGCCGTAGCCCGGGCCGCATCGCGATTGATGCCGTCTACCATGGGGTTTTCCCAGGGTTCGTCCTTGTAAATGGATGGCGCGTTAGGGATAGCCGCCGGGGTTTTATCCACCAGTTGGGCGTAGCCGACAGTACCGGAAAATAACAAGATAAGTATGCCTATATATTTATACATAGTTTCAATTTCAAAAATAGCCGGATCAAGCGTCCACGCTTGATCCTATTTTAATGTAAGCGTCCACGCTTACGTTATATTAAATTAAGCGTGGACGCTTAATTAGGGTTACGGTCAAGCGTGGACGCTTGAACGGGCGATGATGTACAAAGTGTACAAGATGTACAAAGTGTTTAACTTTATACATTGTACACTTTGTACAAGGGTGTGTACCGGGTGTACCAGGTGTATCACCTGTTCCAAGTGGTACACCTGGTACACCTGCATCGCGCTGCAACCGTATAGCTTACTCACCCCGACAGCGCTTCGCTGGTCGGCCCTCTCTTCGCTGCGCGGAAAGAGGGCAGGAGCAATGTCGGTCTCTTAGCCCCTCTTTCCGCCAAAGGCGAAGAGAGGGTGGTCCAGCGAAGCGTAGACCGGGTGAGTCACCTACATCGCGCTATAATCAACCGTATACTTCTTACCTTTTACAATACTCACCTCGTAAACGTTTTTACCTTTCGCTATCACTGTGCCTTCCTTACAAACCGGCATAATACTACTGCTGAAATGCAGGGTACCCGTGCCGGTTTCGCCACTTACCTTTATTTGTTTGGCATCGCAGCGCACTTTAATATCGCCGTTTGGTGTAGGTACGCTACCTTCCATCCATTGCAAGCCGCCTAATTTAGGGGTGATGATATACTGGCTATAGCCCGGCGCAGTTGGTTTCACACCCAAATAGTATTTGCCCAGCAAGTAAATAGGGCTTGCCCCCCAGGCGTGGCACAAGCTTTTGCCAAACTCGCGCCCGTACATGCTGTAATGGTCAGCTCCTGATTTGGCGGGGTTGTATTCTTCCCAAAAAGTGGTAGCGCCCAGGTTTAGCATACCGCCCCAGTAGCTTTTCATTTCCTTTAGCACAGCTGTCTGCTCGCCCATGGTACACAGGGCTTCTAACTCGTAAAAGTGCATATATGGGGTGGTTATCTTTTGGACCTTGTCGTTCATCAGCACCGACTTTTTCACCTGCTGCTTTTGCGCTTCGGTAAAGTAGTTAAAGAAGATAGAGAACATATTGGCATAGCGGGTTACATTATCCGTCTGCTTGCCATTAACCCGGCTATGCACCAATGCGCCCTTTTGCGCGTTCCAGTAATATTGAAAAATCTTAGCTTTTAACGCGGCCGATTGTTGCTTATACTTTGCACCATTGGTATTATCGCCCATTAAATTAGCGCATAGTGCCATGGTTTCCAGGCTGCGGCAAAGCAACAATTGCTCAAAGCTTACCTCGCCTTTTTTGCTCAGGCCATCGGCCCAATCTATAAATACCCAGTCGCCGGGCAGGCCTGCCATTAAGCCGTCCTTATCCCTGCGGTTCAGGCAGTATTGCATCATGCTTTGCATACGCGGGTACATCTGCTTAATAAATGCCTTATCGCCTGTGTACTGGTAGTAATCGTATATCCCCAAAAACCAGTAAAAGGTATAATCCATAATGGTATTAATATGGCTGGTCACCGGATCCTTGCCGCGCAAAGCGTAAAGTGTGCGGGTTACCGTTGGCGAATCAAAGTACAGGTAATAATTCATGGCGTAGCTTTGGTAAGCATCGCCGCTCCATACCCAGCGGTCGCGTTTTATTCCGTCTATGAAAAACTCCCTTGTATTCAGGTGCAGGGTATAGGCCGCCACATCCCAAATTTTGTTGATCTGCTCGTCGTTACATTTAAAGCTGCCACGCTGCTCCACCGCCGAATATTCATACAGCATGGATACATCATCTACACTCACTTTATCATCAAACTTAATATTTACATAACGGAAAGCCCGCGAGCCTTCCATCGTAATATCCGCTTTCGCGGATTGATCTACCGGCAATTCATCCATCAGTTCGCCATGATCGGGCGAGAGCGCTTCTTCTTTCGATTCGCCGTAATACAGGGTTACATTGCCTTTGCCTTTTACCCCCAGCAGCTTCACAAAGCCAAAAGTTTCTTTACCGAAATCGACTAAAATACTATTGCCTTTTCTGTCCTTTTTTACTGCCTGGTGTTCTTCAGTCGGCAACTTAAATTCTGATGGCGTGGAATTACGCCCATAAAAGTTCCATGCCCCGGCGTTTACATATTTGGTGGCCGATAGGTCGGATGTTTTGCCCGACGCGTCTATCCATTCCTTATCCTCAAACGTAGCCAGCCAGCTGGTATCCGATACCAAATGCTCGCTTTTTACATAGATGGCCGGTACGTTGGCCTGGTTATATACCTTCAGACTGATACGATGCTTACCTGCCGGTACGTCGATACTTTTGGGATATCCGGCAAACGCCTTTCCGTCTATTTTTAAATTATATTGGCCCTCTACCGCAACTTCCACCTTTTCGGCTTTGGGGAGTACAAAATCTTTATGAAATTCGATCACTACGTAGTGGCTGTCCTCTTTCCACAATGGCGGCAGAAATGCGCCGCGTTCGGTACGGCGGTTCTGCATTTTGTTGCTTAGCCAAATTTCATAATCGCCGGGGTACCATATCCAGGTAGCTTTTTGGGCGATAGCGGCATCGGCAAAAAATAGCATCCCGAAGCACAGAGCTACGCCGATATATTTGCTTAAATTCTTTAGGTTTAAATGGGTATTCATGGTTTAATGTCCGTTAAATATCAGGTATAAAACTACCATCACCACGCACAGCATGGCCCAGGCAATTTTTACACGTTTGGTTGGTTTGGCAATATCGGCTGTTTGCTGCGCGGTGGCTTTATATAAAGTTGGCGATGGATCCAGCACCGAGATTAGCACGGCCACCACAAAAAGGAACGCGAAAATATAGAACGACAGCAGCATATAATGCGGCCAGATATGATACTGCTTTTGCGGGAATACCCACAGGTACATTACACCTGTACCCAAACTAAATGCCGATCCAGCCGAAAGGATCGTATTCACCGCCTTTTTGCTCATTCTGCTCCAAAAAACAGTGAGCAGGAATACTACCGATAACGGTGGCGCGATAAAGCCAAGTATGGATTGAAAAACATCGAACAAATTCAATCCCTTAATGCTATCAATAGCCAGCGCCATACCAATGGCGAACAGGCATCCTACTACCACCACAATTCGCCCCATGCTGATCAGCTCTTTATTGGTAGCATTGGGCTTGATCTTTTTGGCGTAAACATCCATGGTAAACACGGTGCTTAACGAGTTAAGCGACGAGCCGATAGTACCCACCAATACGGCTATCAGCACCACAATCACCAACCCGTTCATGCCAGATGGGAACAGGTTGGTCACCATGGTCATGTAGGCTTCGTCGGGGTTACCTAAATGTGGGAATAGGATCAGACATAAAATTCCCGTAAGGATAAACAACGGCAGCGAGAGTATTTTTAGCCAGCCAATAAAGTTGACACCCAATTGCCCCTGCTCTAAACTCTTGGCACCTAAAACCGATTGCACCATGGCCTGATCGGTACAAAAGAAAGCCACTGCCGATACCGGGTAACCCAACAAAATAGCATACCAGGGATAATCAGGGTCGCTGGCAGGGCGCACCAAATTCCAAAAATGCGAAGGCACTGCATGCCAAACCGTAACTAAACCACCGGCCTTGTTAACACCTATAATAGTGAGCGTAACCGATACGCCTATAAGTAACAGCATTTGAAAAACGTTCACCTTGGCAATGGCTTTTAACCCACCCGCATAGGCAAATAAGCCCGCGAATGATACCAATACAATAACCGATTGCCACATGGGGATGCCCAAAATTTGCCGCACCAAAAAGCCGCCGGCAAATAAGCCTAAGCTTAGCCACGAGATCTGTATTTTGATGAGCGCGTACCAGGCCAGGATGTTCTGTGTCGAGTCGCCATAACGCTGCCCCATAAATTCGGGCATGGTTGATACTTTGGCGGCGATATACCGGGGTGCGAAAACCAACGCCAGCAGCATCAGGAAGATAAAGGCATACCACTCAAAATTGATAGCCACAATGCCGGTTTTAAAACCGATACTGGCAAAAGCCACCAGCATAGATGGCCCTACGTTGGTACCCCACATATTAAAACCAATACTGCTCCACCCTAACGATTTATTGGCCAGGAACAGCGTCTCGCCCTCTTCCGACTTTTTCTTTTTGCCAAAGCTGGCGCGGTAGCCGATCACCATCAGGATGACCAGGTAGGCTACCACGATGGCATAATCCAAAGTGGTTAAGCGGGATACGATATTGCTCATGGCTATCATACAGCACTAATTTGATCACGTGATAAATTAAACTCGGCCAGTATCGCGTCTACCTTTACAGGCATGCCGGTTTGCAGCGACCGGTCCATAGCCTGTAGCAAGGCGACCGTACCGATACCTTCCTTCAGGTCGGGATAAGCCGTAAAGCCCCCGGTAATGCTATCAGCAAAATATTCCAGATAATTTTGATACTCGCCTGCATGGTGGCTTTGCCCTTCGAACCTGAAGTAGTGTTTCAGTATTTTATCGCCCCAAACAACTATCTTTTCTTCGCCGGTTTTATCGGTTACGGCATAACGCAATTCGTGATAATCTGCTTGCGATGCGCCTTCAGTTCCACGCAAAATGGTACTCATGCCGCTATCCCGCTGTGCCGGTTGGGTAGGCCCGGTATAGGCCCCGCTTACCCGGGCAATGCGCCCATCAACAGCCCTGAAAATAAAGTGCATGGTATCCTCGTTTTTCAACCCGGCTATTTTGCCGTTACTACTGATCATACCGTAGCCCATCACCTCATCAATATTGGGCAGGTACCAGCGGATAAAATCAACAGGATGACTTAAGCCGCCGTACAACCATTTAAACGATTGCTCCAGCGCCCATGGCTTCTCTAAAAACCAACGGTGGTCGGCACTATACTCACCTTCAATGGTGATCAGGTCGCCTATCAGGCCGGCTTCAAAATCCTTTCGCTGCCGCTTGGCCGGTTCAAAAAAGCGGGAACTTTGCCCGATAAATACTTTTTTACCCGACCTTTCGGCGATCTCCATTAACTCAGCCGCATCGGCCAGGTTATCAATAAAAGGCTTGGTGCAAACCACATGTTTACCCGCCAGCAGGGCTTGCTTCACATGTTGTGCATGCAGGTGATCGGGCGTGTAGATGGCAATAATATCTATCTCCGCGTCATCCAGCATATCCTGGTAATTGGTGGTATAGTTATGGAAGTTAAATTCGTGGGCGCGGTGCTTGCAGGTCTCTATATCTCTGTCGCATACCATTTTCAGCTCCAATTTGGGGCTTTGCAATGCTGCCGACATGGTGCTGCGGCCCTCGCCTAATCCTAATATGCCTATCTTCATCAATTTTGAATTACTGAATTATTAATTCCCTCCGTTAGCCACGAAAGTTATAATTGGTTATTATCGAACATCTAAAATCCGCAGGATAATTGGGTTTATCTTCCTATACCGTCCTGCTCTTATAATCTCGTCATTGCGAGGAGCGTAGCGACGTGGCAATCTCATAGGCATGTCCACGTTGCTTGTCCTGTGGGATTGCCACGCTATCGCTCGCAATGACAATCTGTTTACTGCAAACTGCCAAGTGGTTTCAAAAACACCCACGTCTCTCCTCTTTTCGTCCCTGGTAAACCCTCCTGGTATTTGCTCATTAGTTTGTTCCAATCATCAACACGCGGGTTATTTTTGGTGGTGAGCGGATTTAACTCATCCAGGGTTTTCCCTTTCGGGATACTGATGACCAGCATTAACTGCCGCCCATTTTTAAACACCAACAACTGCTGGAAACTGGCATTACAGAAACCATTAGACACCTCGGGCCATTTTTCAAATTGTGTTTTATGATAGTCTAAATACTCCTGTTGCATTTTGGGATCGGCTACCAGATTAGCGGTTAGGAGGATGTTGTTCCATTCCTTGGCTGTGTCCTTATTATTACAACTTGCTGATCGTTCAAACCGATAAAATGGCCCGTCATAAACCTTAAACTGAGTACCAGGAAATTTCAATTTTAATTGGTCAATGAGTAGCTGTTGTATTGGGAAATTATTATAAATAGCAACATGATCATTCCATTGGTATATGTTTGATTTTAGCACTTTATTTTGCAAACATATTTTAAACAGTTCGGCGGTATTAACCCTACCCACAATTTCAAGTATACTAACTGAGGCTTTTGAATAGCTATTGTTAAAATTTTTGCTTTGCAGTGATGGCGAATTACACGACCATAAAGCAAAACCCAACACCAACCATATATACTTTTTCAATTTCATAAGATCATTCCACTTTATAATTTACAGGCCAATTGCCCCGGTTAACCGTTTTATATTTCAGCAGGTATTGATAAGCCGGTTCCAAACCCGCCGTATTCCTAATTCCAGCGATCACCTGCGGACCATTATTCTTCCAAACGTCACCCGGCCCGTTGGCATTTTGCAGGAATTTCTCGGCCGGGCACCAGTTATCCTTTACGGTGATATAGGATGAGCCCTCATCGCAGTACAGGTAGGACCAATGGTCGGGATCATGGGCGTAAGGGGCTTTGTAAATACTATCAACCGAGTTATTACTAATTACCGTTCCCGGTTGGGCTGAAAGGGTGTAGATGCCCGCCACATCATACATATTGCGGGCGTAGTGATGGATCTTATTGGCCGTAATGTGGTTATCGCGCATGGCGTTTTCGGTCTTGGTCCAGCCCCAACCCACACTGATGCCTGTGTAGTTCACCTCGCAAACCTCGTTATGGGCAATGTTTATATTCCTGACATATCCCGCGCCAATGCCCACGCAGCCCCAGTCTTCGTTAGTTACATCGGTAATTAAATTATTTTCAATACGGTCGTTAGTGCAAATCTCGCGCGGGTCTTTAGGATTATAAGGCAGATGGACTTCCTGCGCTTCATCGCTAAACACACCGGCTAAGATGCCCGTACCGCCAATATCTTTAAACAAATTTCCCTTTATTTCATCGTCATGGGTACCCCGCTGATAGTCCAGTCCGGTAGATGCCAAATGTTCAAACCGGCAAGCTTCGAAACCGGTATGATTGGCATAAGCCACCTCTACAGCCGATGCCGGGCGGCCAACCCAGGCCTGGTTTTCCAACCCTTTTTTATCGGGCGTACCAGGAATCTTTAGTTTGTAAGCATCCGTCATATACATACCCACCTGGTGTGGCACCAAACCTTGTTTTGATGGCAGCAGCCAGGTACTGTACTGAAACGATACATTTTTAAAACGTACATAACTTACCGGGTTATCTATTGTCCCCTGTATTTTCACCAATGTTTCCAGGTAAGGAGCTATTACTGTAGCGTTACGCAGACCCTCGCCGGGGCGGGGGATGTAGTAGATCTTTTGATGCTGCTGATCTAAATACCATTCGCCGGGTTTGTTTAAAAACTGAATGGCATTGTTTAAATAAAAGGCAGAGTTGCCTGTTTTTTTCGAGATCCACGGAGCAGGCCAGGGATGTTCGGACTCTACACGGCTTTCGGGTTGATAAAAAGTCAAGCGCACACTATCGCCCTGTGCTGTTGCATCTTTTATACGCAGCATGGCAATGGCCCACCACTGGTGGATGAACATTTCCATGCCTTTAATATGACTGATGTCCACTCCCTTTGGTTTTGGTATCCAGCAGGTCTGGGTCTTTTTATCCCATGATAAAATGCGGTTCATCAGTTGGGCTTCGGTGTCGCGGGCACGGGTGGCTTTAATATTGTTCACCCAAAGCTGGCGGAACAGCAGGCTTTCGTTACCGATCATGGGCGCATCGGCTACCCAAACTTTGCCTTTGGCATCAGCGGGTAAACCCGGCATATTACCGGTTGCTTTTTTCCAACCGGTAATTTGGATGCCCCCGCTTAAGATGGATTTTCCATCGGCAACGCCCTCAATCGTAGTGGGGCTATCTGCCGTGCCTGAATCTTCGGTGCGAATAAATACTGTTTCATCCAATTGGTAAACGCCCTGCTCTATTTTTATGGTGATGCCTCCTCTTATTGATGCATCATTTAGGCGGCGCAGTTCGCGGGCTTTTCTTAACGCCATAGCCAGGCTGGCTAAGGGTTGCTCCTTAGTACCTGTGTTTTTATCTGAACCATTTTTGGTTACATAAATTTCGGTGGCGTAGGCATTAGCCGCAAATAGTATCAGAAAAGCGAGAAAGCAGCTTGTCATTTCGACCGTAGGGAGAAATCTTCTACGAGCGATATGCTTGACGCAGAAGATTTCTCCTCGTTCCTCGTTCGAAATGACAAATTGATTTTTTGCCTTCATTAGTTACTTTGGAATATCGACTTAACATACGCGCTATTGGCGCCGAAGTTCTTTTTCACATTATGCACATCCTTAACATCGCGTGAGCGTTCTATTACCAGCCAGCCGCTCCAGTCCATTTTATCAAGAGTGGCCTTTACTTTTTTCATATCGATTTTGGGGTCGTTTTGCAGCCATTCGCCATCGGTATCGGTGCAGTGGATCATCACGATATTCTTCTTACCCAATGTTTCCAATTCTTTCTGAAGATCGCGGCCGTTATCCAGCGCATCCTGGAAATTGAAGTAGCTTTTTATAGCCTGCGACCCTATCTCCTTCAGCAGTGCAAGTTGGTCTTTAGCAGGCAACGCTGTTCCGATTCCAATAACCACACCCTCTTTTTCGGCCATTTTACCTACTGTCTTTAAACGTTCAACAACAACCGCGCGTGTTTCAGGGTGTGTGGCAGGGTCGCTAACACCCAGCGGAAGGAACGCGACCTTTACGCCCATTAATTTCATAGTGGCAATGCAATCGCCGGTGGCCGCTACCGCGGTTTCGCGGGTAGCAAATGGTTGCGCGAAGAAACCGGTCATGGCCAGAGATGGTATCTCTACATTCAACTCCTTCGATTTATCTAAAAATTGCTTGCGTACCGAGTCGACCGTCAGCGTATTCTCAAATGTAGGGCGCGGCCCCATGCCGCCCATATCAACCTCAACGCCATCTGCGCCAATAGTTTTGGTGAGTTGAAACGCACCCAGTTTTTGCCTTTTCAAAATCATGATATCGGCCACAGCCACCTTGTAACGCTGATTGGTTTGCGCTAATGTTTTGATGGCAGGGAGTACCATCAACCCTATCACTGCTAATATCAAATGCTTTTTCATCATCTTACTTTTTTGTTGCTACCGCGAATACTTTCTCTAACTGATCGAACCCGTGGATAGCATCCGCAGGCAGCTTCTCGCCTTTATCGCCAAACACATACATGGCCGGCTCTTTTTCTATCGTTACGTGCGATTCATCTATCTTACCATCCTTATCTTGCACAGCCTTCATATCCAAATGGAAATTTTTGGCCAGGAAGTTGTACAGCGGGATGCGTTTACTCGGACCAAAATCGTGCTTATCGTTTGGCAGGTGGGTGTTCTCTACCAAGTTTTGCACGCCGTAATAGCCGTATATTTTTTGCAGGTAAGGGAAATCGTGCTCGGGCATGTGGGCTGTCCAGTCGCTCCCGTCGGATATTAACAATTGCGGATGCGGGGCAGCCATGGCGGCCAGTTCTACGTTATCGGTACCGTTACCGCATTGATGTATGGGCATACCGCTTTCGCAAGGGCAGCCGCCGTAAAAGTAGGATGAAACGGCTACCACCGGGGCGCTCAGTTTAATGCGCTCGTCCATAGCTGCCATCAAAACCGTATGACTGCCGCCACCCGAGCCACCGCTGATGCCCACCCTTGTTGGGTCGGTCTCTTTTAAGGTTAATACATAATCCAATATCCTGATCGCGCCTAAAGTTTGCACCGTTTGCGCCAGCGCGCGGCGGTGATCTTCGGCTTTAAATTGCAGCAGCGATTCGCCCCAGGCAAACAGATCGTAACTGTAGGCCATGGCGCCCATGCGGGCAATATTGGCGCAACGGATCTGGCAATCGGCACGGTAGCGTTGCTTGTCCCAATGCCCATCCGGGCTTAACACCACCGGGATCTTCCCTTTTATTTTAGATGGCTTATAAAGCGATCCGTTGATATATAATCCCGGCAAAATCTCGATAGCGATATTTTCTACCGTATAGCCATCATAAACCCGTTTAGGTGTAATGATAGGTGCCGATGCAGGTTTTGCAGGCAGCGGAGATAATTCCAACGCCTGGTATAATTGCGGCCTCAGCAGGGCTTTACGTTGTTCGAAAGTAGCCTTGTCGTGGTATTGCGATGCGATGCGGTCCAGTTCCTTCCAGCCATCCTGGACAGGCCAGTTATAATATTCGTATTCCTTTAGTTTATAGTTTCCGGGGCTTTCCTTGTTCACTTTCATGTTCAACGGCGAAAGGATATTGGCCAGGGTTTCATCTACATCGGTACGGAAGCGCCACGCGGCGTAGGTTACCGTTTTGTCCTTTACCAACTTATCATCAATTTTTATTTTCACATGATAACGCTGCATAACTTCGGTCAGCACATCCTTTAATGGTTTAGGATAACCCGCATCCGAGTTTTGCTGTGCATAAGCCATACCCACACCTAACATTAAACCAACCGATAAGAACAATCGCTTTTTCATACCTTATTTCATTACGTCCACTTCGCCGGTTATTACGGGCAGGGTATAGCCTTTTACGGCCGGCCATACGCCGTTTTTTATCTCCTTGAGTTCCAGCTTTGCCGGATCGATCACTACATGTTTTATCCTTTGCCTGCGCCATGTGTAAACAATATGCACCATACCATCCGACGATTGGATCACCGATGGATATGAATACTGACTAATAGGCGAATCTTCCAAAATCAACGCTGCTGCCCAGTTTATCCCATCTTTAGATACGGCGACATTGATAGGCGTACGCGCACCTTTTATCTCTTTTCCAGGCGGCAGCACATGGTTATAAACCAATAACTGGCGTCCATCCTTCAAAGTCACGGCATCGGTACCCGAATTATTATTTGGCAAGGATGTTTTCTCCAGTGGCGACCAGGTTTTGCCATTATCGCCCGACCACGAGGTCAGTACCGCCCTGTTTTGGCTGCGGCACAGGATTTGCAATTTGCCGTCTTTGTGGAATAAGATGCTCGGCTGTATAGCTTTCATCTCATCCTTTTCGCCATTTATAGGGCCAATCATAGTCCAGGTCTTTCCCTGATCTTTAGTAGCTTCAAAATGCACCTGCCAGCCTTTGCCCTCGGTGCTGGTTGGGCATAGGATAGTGCCATCGCTCAGTAAAACAGGTTTGTTTTTAATCGGGCCTAAAAAGCCATCGGGCAATGCCTTTTGTGCCGACCATGTAATACCACCATCAGCCGATGTTTTCATAAACCCTTTCCAGGTAGATGGGCTGGGGCCTATCTTATAAAACAATAACAAATCGCCACCCGGCACCTGGAATAAAACCGGGTTCCAGGTAGGATAACGCAAGGTATCGTCCTGGATACCGTTGGCTACATTAATAGCTTCGGTCCATTTGCCTTTTACCAAGTGGCTTACCCAAATACATACATCGGGGTTGCGTTCCTTAGTGCCGCCAAACCACGCGGCCACAAAACCGGTTTTTGTTTGGGCAATGGTAGCCGCATGGCATTCGGGGTATGGGGCTTTTTCGTAGATAAATTCATCTTTCAAAATCCCCTTGCGCCATGGGTTGGTTTGCGCGAAAACGCCTGTCATCACTAAGCAAACGCTTAATCCCGATAGTAATATTTTTTTATACATCATCTTGCTTATTGTTTTGATGCAGCCTGATCTTTTGCCGCTTTGTCTGCCGCTTTTTTGGCAATGATAGCCTTGGTATAATCGCCATATAACTGATGCCAGTTGCGGCCATGCTCGTTCAGGTATTGCTCGTTCTTGGTTTTATAGATCTCGAAAATGGCCGATACTTGCTTAATATTCTTAAAATCAACTGCCTGTTCACGCGCTTGTTTCAGGTTAGCTAAAATGGCGGCTTCTTCGGTTGGGGTTAAATCGGGGACGATGGATTTGTAACCCGCCAGCGTGAATGCTACCTTACCGATGGTGTATTTATCCAGTATCACTTCTACCTGATCTTCGGACAGATCTTTGCGCAAGCCTGCCATCAGGTTTTCGTGTACCGATTTAGAGATGGACGAGTTTATGATGATCTGCCTGTCCATGGCACTTAACGGTTTCCCAGATAAAGGGTTGATACCTGCCGGTACCATATCTGCTGAATGTGAGTTATTCCAATCACGTATGGCTTTCATGTGGGTAGCTACTACCTCCTTAACCCGGGCAGCTTTATCCGCATCGGTTAAGTTCAGGGCCGCGACAAATTCAACCGCTTTTTTATCTACATCCGCATCGGCTTTGGCCAGTGCTTCGGCCGATAATGGCGGTGCAATTTTAGGTACATCCTGGGCTTTTACAATGGTAGATAGCGACAGTATTACTGCCAATGCCATGCCTATGATATTCAATTTTTTCATATCGATCTTAATTAATACTCTCAAATACATAATTACCCGAGCCAACCTCAAAAATGGCCCGGCCGTTTTCCATCTTCATAAATTTCACACCTTTAGCGGTGCTGACTTTCATACTGCCTTCTGTTACCGCTTCCGCGGATTTTGCAGGGACGTAAACCATAGCCGTGGTATTAGCCGGGATAGTAATGTTCCAGTTAAATTTGCCGCTCTCTTTTTTCCAGTTGCTTTTGATCATCCCATGGATAGAATGGTAGCTGGCGTTTACAAAATTTAAACCCTGCACCGGTTCGGGTTTCATGATAATCTTTTTGAAAGCGGTGCTTTGCCCATCCGACTTTATTCCTGCCAAATCTTCGTAAAGCCATACCAGCAGGTCGCCTAATAACATTACATGGTTTTGCGAGTTCATGGATGGGTTGGCGGTGTCGCCGTTCCATAATTCCCAAAAAGTGGTAGCGCCTTTGTTTACCATGTAACCCCAGCTGGGGTAATCGGTATTGGTAGCTATGCGCCAGGCCACATCGGCGCGGCCATTATCTGTCAGGCCACGCATTAACCATTGGGTACCAATAACCCCGGTGCTGATATGCCCGGTATTAGCGATCAGTATCTTGTCTTCGATGTTTTTAAATACTCCTTTGCGGTTAGTTTCGGGTACCATATCAAAATACAGCGGCAGCAGGTTTGAGGTTACCGAGTTATTACTATACTGCTGCGTTTTGATATCAAAATACTTTTGGTTGAATTTGGTTTTGATCTTCGCATTCAACGCGGCAAATTCCTGCACATCCTTCGGCTTGTTCAGCAGTTTGGCAAATTTTTGCATCGTGCCCAATAGTCGGTAATAATAAGCTGTAGCAATTAACTGGCCATCGGTAGTCCGCAAGGTATCCTTAGAGTGGATCAACTCCGGTGATTCGGGCGGGACACACCAGTCTCCATATTTATCCTTCGTTTCGATATAATCTTTCATGAAAGTGCGCATGTAAGCCAGCCACTTTTTCATAGATGCGTAATGTTTCGTTATTGGCTCCTTATCGCCATATTGCTGATAAAGCATATCGGCCACCTGCAAATAGGTAGCGGGCCAGGTCATGTTATCGCTGTAATAATTCCAATACGCGGGGGCCACATCGGGTATAGAGCCGTTAGGTTTTTGGGCCTGCT
This sequence comes from Bacteroidota bacterium, assembly GCA_040389105.1. Lineage (GTDB taxonomy): Bacteria > Bacteroidota > Bacteroidia > Sphingobacteriales > Sphingobacteriaceae > Mucilaginibacter. Next base: position 129,292 of record JAZKAO010000007.1, on the reverse strand, counting down.
CAATATCATCCAGCCATTTAGCATATAGCTTGGCGTTATCAAACACAAAGCTTTCGCTGTACGATCCGGTGGCATGGTCGGCCAGCCAGGGCATCCGCTCGTTACGTTGCGGGCAATCCAGCGGCATGCCTTTGTAATTGGCCTGGATACCCCAAACCGCGTTACGGTAAATTTGGTTAACCAACGGATTGGACGTTTCAAACTGCCCGGTAACCTCCAGGTCATCATTCACTACCTGCCCTTCAAAATCGTTAATGGTCGGCGTGCCCGGATAATCAACAATCTCCACATAACGGAAACCATGATACACAAAAACCGGGTGCCAGCTTTCATCTTCGCCACCTTTCAGGGTATATACATCGGTCACCTTAGCATCGCGCAGGTTGGCTACATATAGTTCGCCGTCTTTAGTAGTTTCGGCATAGCGCAATTGCACTTTTTGTCCGCGCGCGCCGCGTACTTTCATCTTCAGCCAGCCGGCCATATTTTGGCCCATATCCATCACATACATGCCTGGTTTTACTTGTTTTATGGATACGGGTTTAACCGTTTGCACCACACGGATAGGTTCGTTAGTTTGCGGTACCAGTTTACCGCCGGGTACTTGCACCAGTTCGGGTTTCAGCCATTTGCTGTCATCAAAACCGGTAGTATTCCAGCCCGGCATTTCTTTGGTGGCATCATATTCCTCGCCATCGTATTCGTTATTGGTGCGGATAGGGCCATCGGCGGTAAACTTCCAACTGCCGTCACTAATAATGGTTTGCCTGGTGCCGTTGTTATATTCCAGTTCCAGTTGCAGCAGCATTTTGGGGAAGCCAAATTCCTTGATCTTTTTTGGCTTGTATTTTGGCCGCATGGTAAAAAACCGGCCGTTGCCTAAGCTGGTGGCTATAGCATTTGTGCCTTGCCTGATATTTTCAGTAACATCAAAAGTATTATAGATCACCGATTTGGTATAGTCGGTTGGTGGGGTAGATAGTACCTGGTCGCCGATGGCTTTACCATTCACAAACAACTCGTAATGGCCTAAACCTACCACGTAAACCGTGGCTTTTTTAATTCCCTGCGCCGCGCCAAACTGTTTGCGGTAATACCGTGCCGACAACCGTGAAAATTTAGAAACGCTATCCCAGGGGAAACCGTTATCGTAACCTATCCATTTGGCTTTCCAGTCGGCGGGGTTAAGCAAACCAACCGTAAATTGCGCGGGGCCGCTCCAGGCGGTTTCGCCACTGTTTGTCCAAACTTTTACTTTCCAGTAGCAGGCTGTACGACTGGACAAAGCCTTGCCCGCGTAATTCACCATGATGGAATTGGCAGATAATATCTTGCGCGAATCCCAAAGATCGCCCATATTAGCCGCCAATTTTGCCGGGGTAGATGCAACCAAAATTTGATAAGCCGTTTGATTGATCCCGCGCCCATCGCCGGTAATCTCCCAGCTTAAGCGCGGATGTGTTGTACCAATACCCTGCGGGTTAACCAGCATTTCGCAACGCAGGTTTTGCGTGCCAATGGCGGCCATGCATTGGCATGATAATAATACCAATGCCAGCAGGATATTTATATGTTTTTTCATTGTTGTTATTAACAGGTCGTTTTTTCGTAATTGCCGTTCGTTTTATTTTACATATCGCTCCTACGGAGCTTTATAATTCGTTTGTTTCAATTCTATTAACATATCGCCCCCTTGGGGCTTTTTCTCTATGCTTCGCCGCTTCTGGGCTTTGTTGTTTTTTTTAGCCCCGGAGGGGTGGCATGTTAATAGCACGTTAACTACATCCGTTTGAACCCCGTAGGGGTGGCATGTAAAATGTACGCCCTACTTATCATCAATCCATTCAAACAAATACTTTTCGTCGTATTCTACTTCAAACTTTTTCAAGATTTCTAAATATTCCTCTTTAAATGTTTTTCTCTTATGATGCTCCTCCTGGTTCAAAATATACTTAACAACATCATCCTGCTGGCTTTTTGAATATGAAAATGCGCCAAATCCTTCCTGCCAATTAAACTTTCCAACTACCCATTTCTTTTCATTAATAAACCCGGATGAATTAGCTTTGATATCTCTCACCATATCCGAAACCGACATTGCCGGTTTAAACCCTATTAACATGTGGGCGTGATCGGGCATACAAAATATGGCTAACATTTTTTGATCTTTACCATGCACTATCCCTGTTATATACTTATGTAACTCCTCACGATGATCGGCACCGATCAAATTCTGTCGGCCTTTGACGGCGAACACCACATGGATATATATTTGTGTGAATGTATTTGGCATCTTTATTTCCCCGAAAAATCAAAATATAATTTTATCGTGATGGCGTTGCTTACATCTTTATAATAATCAAAAAACTTATTCGGGAACCCCTGCGTACCCAATTTTTCCGGCTTTTGCGATTTGGTGCCGATGGCTGTAATGCCGTTCATAAACGATATATCGCCTGATGGAAATGCCGGCGCCGTATTGTAAAGTTTCGGCGTAGCTCCCGGGGTAAACAGCCGCATAAACACATCCTGGTTATCGCAAACTATGGTGATGGGCTGTGTGGCGGTGTTCAGTTTCATCCAATACAGGTTGGAGTAATAGCCCTTAAATTCGGGGTACTCTATCTTAGGCTCGGGCTGCCCGGTGATGGTATTGTTATAGGTTTTATCCCACACGTTCAACTTCACGCCTTTCAGCCGGTTTTTCCAAACGCGGTAAGGGCCATCGCCCATATAGGTTACGCCTTTTACATCCTTTTCGGGATACGAGAAACTGATGCCCAGCATATTGCCTTCCTCGCCAATGGGCCAGTAACGCACCTCCATTTCCACCCATCCTGACGGATAGATGGTCCACTTTAACATGGCCATATTAGCTTTTTTGGCAAACTCAGCTTCGATTATTAAGTTATCACCATCATAATGGTAGCTTAGCTTTTGGAAGCCGGTCTTTTCGCCACCCTCGGCCAGCACAGGGCCGTTATTGAAAGGGACATCGCCCTTCGTATTTTTTACTTTTTTTAGTACGCCATTGTTACGATTAAATTCCAACTCGATACCATTGGCCGCAACTTTATAAAGCGAATCAGTCTCTTTAATGGTAGGCTTATTTGGCCCTACCCTGCTAATCATGCGTTCGGCGATCATATCATGGCTGCTGATAGCGTAGCTCCAGGTAAACAATTCGTGCTTATCGGGGCCGTAGGCGGTAACATACAGCACATCGTAATTTGACCAGCCGACAGGTAATTGCAATTGCAAATTCCCAAACTGACCGGGTGCCACATCAGGCGAAGCGATAACGCCAGTTTTAGGTGCTACTGTTACTTTTTGATATGGATTACCCAGTTTAGCCAGCTTATACCCAAAAGTACATTGCTTTAAATTGGTATAGAAATAACGGTTTTCTAAGCGTAATTTTCCGTTAAAAGCAGAGGTAATATCACGCGGTTCCATACGTACCGGGCACCAGATCTCTTTAATGGCAAAATAGCTACCCTCCTTTTCGTGATAGGGGCCAACAATACCATCCGGTGCATGATCGCCGTCCGAATCGAGTTTACCATCCTTATCGGTACGTACCACATCCTCATCGGCGAAAGCCCATATAAAACCACCTGCCGATAGTGGTGTATGCCACATCAGTTCCCAAAAATCATCCAGTCCCGCACCCGCGCCACCATCATATAACCCATGCAGAAACTCGGTGGGGAAGCTTACGTCATGCCCATGAAAGTTAGTGCCGGTGCCATAATCGTAATTAATATAATGCTGCGCGTTAATACCCCTAAATATGGCCCATGGATGCACTACCGGGCGTTTTTGCGGGTCGTTATCATCAAATAAATGGTCCAGATCTAAATTAAACCCGCCCTCGTTACCGTTATCCCAAACTACAATGGATGGGTGGTTCACATCTTTTTCTACCAGTTCCTTCACCAGTTTACTGCCTACTTCGGTATCGTATTTACCGTGCCAACCGGTCAGCTCGTCCAGTACAAAAAGGCCTAAGGAATCGCATACATCCAGGAAATGATCATCGGGCGGGTAATGTGACATGCGCACCGCGTTCATGTTCATATCCTTCATCAGTTTCACATCCTCTATACTGCGGGTTTTATTTAAAGCCCTGCCGGTTGTCGGCCAAAACGAGTGGCGGTCTACACCTTTAAATTTGATCTTTACATTGTTTACATAAAAACCATCATGCACCCGTAACTCTACCGTACGAAAGCCAAAACGTTGCTTAACCGTATGCACCGCTTTACCATTTTGGTTCAGCGTGAACACCACATGATACAGATTAGGAAATTCTGGCGACCATAGTTTGGGGGCCGCGATATTTCCTTTCAGGTGTGCAATTGTATCGCCCGACTTTATGCTTACTGTAAATGCCGCGCCAAATTTTTGCCCCGATAAGGTATAAACCTGCCCGCTAACTGATCCGGCTTTAGCATTAGCCAGTTTCAAATCGGCTGTGAAATTACCGTTGGCTTTGGCATTAACCGCATTTAATTTGATATGCGCCGGCGGGAACGCCTCCAAAAATACCGGGCGAAAAATGCCGCCGAATGTCCAGAAATCGGCCTTGCGTTCGGCATTGTTTACCGATGCATTGGCCGAGTGCTTGGATACCGTTACTTCCAGCAAATTGCTTTTGCCGTAGTTCAGCAGCTTGCTGATATCATATTTGAACCTGTAGAACGATCCCTGGTGGATTGCCCCGGCCGATTTGCCGTTTAGTTTTACTTCGGTGTCGGTCATAGATCCATCAAACACCATGTTTACGACTTTGCCCTGCCATGCGGCAGGTACGGTAAATTCATGTTTGTACAGGCCTTTTTCCTTACCTTTCAGGCTGTCCTTATCCAGCCCGTAATTGTATTTGCCGAAACCCTGCAACTCCCAGTTGGACGGCACGGGGATGGTCGACCATTTGCCAGAGTTACGCCCTTCGGTACAAAAGAATTGCCAGTTAACAGTATGGTCGCTGCCGGTACCGCTCAGGAATACTTTTTGTGTTTCCTGTGCATGGCTGGTTATAGCTACTAACAGCAGTACGGCACACATTATCAGTTTAGTTCCGGCGGTTCTCATATCTTCGTTTTAGTCTTTATCGTTTAGGTTTACCTTTAATGGGTTATCCGTGCGGAACGGCGCGGCGGGGAAACCATTCTTATTAAATAAATTAGGTTGCGCGTCCTCGCTCCATGCAAAGCGCACATTGGCCGGGTTGCTTACCGATGCCGCAGACACCACTACGGTATTACCGTTAATGGCAGCATCGGCAGGTACAAATACACCATCGTTACCGGCAATGGTGAAATGGCTTAACGCCTTACCATCATGGCTTACTAATCCATTGGCGATATTCTTGAAATCAATGATGATCTTATTACCGCTTATGTGCATTTGCTGATATACCGGCCCCGAATAAACCACCGGCTTATTGTAGGTTTTAGCTAAAGCGATCAATTCCAGGCGGCGGCCTATTTCCCATTTATACATGGGGTGCAGGTTCTTTACGTCGTCGTTCAGGTCGGTAGTGACAATCATACCGGTATTTGGTATTTGTTGTACCGCTTGTTGCGCTTCCCAAAATTGGGGCAGGGTGTTAGGCGGGATAAGCACCTTGGGGTTCATTTTTGAATAGTAATACGGTACAATCTCTGTATAGTAAAACGGCATCGAGGCGTCTTGCCATCCCTCGCGCCAGGTGTTTATCAGCAACTTCATTTTGTACATGTAGCTTACTGTTTCGGTCATATTGGCCTCGCCCTGGTACCATAAAAACCCGCGCAGCGAGAATGGGGCCAAAGGTTCTATCATCCGGTGCCAGAATTTACCATCGGCCCCGCTCACGTGTGCCGAATCTTTGGATACCCGGTTAAAATAGGCCGATGTTTTAAATGCTGTTTCGGGGATCCACGGTTCTATTAAACTACCGCTGATAGCCGCGCAAATTACGCCGACTGGTACTTTCAAATCGTGATTTAAATTTTTGGCGAAGAAATAGCCTGCTGCTGAGAACGCCCGCAAGGCCGAGTCCTGTGCTATGCTCCAGCCCGCATGGGTAGAATCGGGTTTGGCCAGGTTTTTTTGCGTCACCAAAAATATCCTGATCTGCGGGTTATGCGCGTGTTCCACCTCGTCAACCGGCGAATAGGCGGTGGTCATGGTATCGGGTTTGGTTACCTTGCTGTTCTTGCGCATCTCGTACGACATGTTCGACTGTCCCGAACACAACCAAACTTCACCTACTAAAATATCGGTCAGCTTAATGGTGTTGGTGCCCGATATGGTCAACGTCTCGCTTTTCGCGGATGCAGGCATGGCATTAAGCATTACTTTCCAGTTGCCTGATGCATCGGTTGTGGTCGTCTTTTTTTGCTTGCCAAATTGAACGGTTACTTTTTCACCTACCGAGGCCGTCCCCCAAATAGGCACAGGCTTTTCGCGCTGCAATACCATGCCGTTGCCTAATATTTTAGGCAGCACTATTTCGGCATAGCTGCAAAAGCTGCCTAACATCATCAATAAACCTATGTAAATCCCGCTCCTTTTCATCTGCTAATATTTCCCGGTTTTAAATGATTTGATATAGAATACGGCCTGTTTGGCCTGTTCACCTGCTTTGGGCAGGTCGTAATCCTGGTCGGTTGGGGTGTCCGCATTAGGGAAACGGCGAACGCCACCAGTACGGAACACCACCCGTTTTACCGATAATACCGGCGCGAAAAACAGGCCCGGCGAAATGTCTTTACCGTTCACATTCATGCTGTAAAAGCGGGTATCGGTATTCAATTTCAGTACAATATGCAAAGGTTGGTTTGCTTCGTATTTAACTATGTTTTTATTGCGATAACCTGCTTTAGAAACCATCGCCCCTGTCGAATCCAGCGTTAGGCGGATAGCTGCATCGCCTTTTGCATTCTGAAATTCAATATCCAGCATCCCCGTATTATTTTGACCGGGGACAATGGTAAAATCAACCGACATACGTTTACCCTCGGGCACTACCCGCTCGGCACGGGCATAATCAAAGGGATCGTGATCGTTCAAAGCCAGGGCTTTGGTGCCATCTGCCATTTTCTCTATAGCCACCTTAGCCCAAAGTGGACTAAATGTATTCCATTTATCCAGTTCGTGCCCGGCGGGCAGGGTATTAAAATCTTCGTTAGCGGGGGCATCGGCAACATCTGTAATGGGTACCGGGATGGATGACACCCAGATATCTTCCTTGTTCATACTATAGGTTACCCACAGTTTACCGTCGGGGATAATGCCGTTGCCTTCATCAATCCCACGGGTGTATTGCGGCCCGTACGATTTGTAGGCCCCGCCGTAACGCATGGTAGATATTTCGCCATTAACTAACAGCAGATTGGTGTAATCAAGCCCATCCTTACTTACCGAAACCGCCAGCGGCCAGCGGAATTCGGACGGATTATATACCGTGGCATATTTACCATCGGATGTGCGTTGCCCCCATATTTTGGCATTGCTGGTTACAATGCGCGGCGCACGGGCGGCATTGGTAGGCCAGGTTTTACCGTTATCGGTACTAATGGCCGTCAGGCCGCTTTTCCATAGGCCTACCACCCGTCCATCGGGCAGGTGATAAAAGCTGAATGCCTTATAATCCTTATGCAGGGGAATCAGCGGGTCTTTTTTATCGGTTTCTTCTACCCATTGCATCATCATCAGTGGGTTAGTCATCAATTCATCGCAGGCTTGTACAAAGCCCTTATCCTTACTGGTTTTATAAAATGGGTACGATGTATTTTGCTCGTTCCATTTGGGGTTGTAGTGGATAAAATAAATGGGGCCGCATTTGCCATCGGGCAAAACCTCGCGCACTACACGGCCAATGCCCAGGCCATCGTTCGGGTCATCATGGGGTTCTAAAACTATCCCGTAAAAGCCCAGCACCAATAAACGTTTTGACTTAGCAGTATAAAATCCCATGCGCTGATGCATTACCGAATACAGGTCTTTAGCTACTTGCGTGTGCCCCTCTTTAGTAGTTCCATCTGGTATTTTATATTGCGGAAAAACCACCTGGGGTTTGCCCCAGGTTTGGCCGTCTTTAGATGTGATCAGCAACGTTTGCCCCGGAGGTACACTTTCGCCTACTTTATCGCTCAGGTATTCTACATAAAACGTGTTATTCCAGTAAGCCAGCATGGGGGCGTGGTTATAGGTAAAGCCAAAGCCTTCGGCCAGTTCGGGGTGTTCGCGATTGGCACGGAAGATCTGCATATTATGGACACCTATTGCCGGGCTTAACTGCCCGTGGTGATAATCTACATTGGCCACCGTTTGGCCGGTATAATGCACGGTATCCTGTGCTTTCGCCATAAGGCAAAAACTTAGTATAGAAAAGATATATAAAGCGATATTCCTGCTCATTTTAATTAGTTGTATTTGCGGCCTTCTTCAAGCCGGCCAGTATTTTAGGTGTTACTTTAAAAATGGTGCCGTGTTTATGCCCTTCGGGTACTTTAACGCTATCGGCCATATCTGTAAACGTTTTAAAGTCGGTGGTGCGCATAGCGCCGTAGCGTTTCAATCGGTATGAATCATAATAGATCAACCAATCGTTGCCTGCATTGGTAGCGGTCGGCCCCTCGCTGAATAATTCGGTGAAGCGTTTAGTGTAATCGTGATATGGCCCCAGCGGGTTATTGGCAAAGGCCACCAGTATGTTACGGTTGGGCCGGGTATTATCTTTCATTACCAGCACGTAATCGCCTTTGGCACGTTTAACAATCTCCGCATCAATTACACTAAAACCAGGATCGAGGAATAATTTGGTCGGGCTGAATGATTTGAAATCCTTAGTGGTGGTATAATACAGGCGATGATTATTATCCTCGTCCTCCTCCCCTTTGGGGAAACGGCCGGGGATGCACGATGCCCAAACGATGATGTACCTACCTCCCTCGTCATCATAAAACAATTCGGGCGCCCAGGCATTTTTGGCAGTAGGTTCGTAACCCATTACATCGATATGTTCCTGCGCCGACCAATGCACCAGGTCGGTTGAACTGGCGTGACCGATACCCTTATCATCCTTCCAGCCAGTAGTCCACACCAAATGGAATACGCCATCGTGCCCCTGGGTAATGGATGGGTCGCGCATAATTTTAGTCTCACCGGCTTCGGGTTTCAGGTAAATATGGTTAAGGTCTGTCCAATGATAAGCATCGTAACTATACAAAAACCGCAGCCCATCGTTAGCCGGCTCGTGAAACGAGCTGAACACATACACGCTTTTACTGCTCCTGCACGATAATAGCACCATAGCCGCAAAGCCCACAAGCATGTATTTAAAAGCGCGGTTCATTTACGTTATTCGGGTTTATATGGCATCAAGGATCAGCACCCAATCGTTACCATTCTTTTTGATACCGGGAGGATTAAATTTAAGCATTTTTGATTTAGCAAACGTCCCGATAACGGTTATTTGTCCACTGCGCGGATCGTACCACGATGCTTTTACTTTACTGCCCTCCAGCGGCTCTGTATTTATCTGCATATCGCGGCCATTGTAGGTGTACACAAAGGCATAATTCTTTCCGCGTGTGGCTACCAGGTGGTCATATCGCTCACCCTGCCCGGCCGCTATCAATGATTGATCCGGCACACGGTCAAAATATGGGCGCGATAACATCAGTTTTTTTAAATAAACCATTTGCTGCGCGCCGGGCATATTAATGGATTGGTACCAGTAAGCTTTCGACCCATAAGATACTTCCTTAGGATTATCGCCGGGTTTGTGCATTTGCATCACATCGTTGTTGCCATAAGTATAGCCGCAGCCCCCTGCAAAAACCGACCAGTACCCATAGCGCCGCACGTCGGCAGCCGCCCAACGGGGCAGTTTAATATCGTGCAGGCCATAAGGGATATTTTCGTACGATGGCTCGGCATCGATGGTAGGTTTTACAGGTTTTTTAGCATAGTCCACTTCGGCGTATTTCCAGTTATCCTCGCCGTATTTCAGGTCTTTTTTCGAGGTATCCTGCGCGTAATTGCGGTGGCCTGATTGGAAACTATTAAAATCCAGCCAGCTCTCGTTATGGAACCAGGTTGATGATTGCGTACGCCCGCGGGGGTGGAAAGTAACCAAATGCGCCGGATCTAATTCTTTGATAGTAGCGCCTATCGCATTCCATGTTTTCAGCGAATCCGTACCCGGGATATCACCGCCATTCATCCAAATAATGTTGGAATGCGCGCTGTACCGTTTAGCTAAAAACTCAGCGTAAGCCTTTCCTTGTGCCGGGTTAATATGGCTTTCCTTTACTACCGATCCCCATACGGGTACCAGCGCAATGTAAATACCTTTTTCAGCAGCGCGACTAATGATCCAATCGATATGGTCCCAATAATCGTATTCGTTTCCTTTGCCATAAGTATTGCCGGGGGTAACTTTAGGCTCGGCAATTTTTTTATTGGTCAATGCCGAATCGCCGTAGGCGTTCACTTCCTTGCTGCTATGCACCACCATTACCTGTATTAGGTTAAAACCCTGCTTGCGGCGGGTTTCTAAATATTGCAGGGCTTCGGCACGCTTTAATTTGGCAAACAGTAACCAACCGGTATCGCCCAGCCAAAAAAATGGCTTACCATCGGCTGTAAAGAAGCGGTGATTATCTGATACTTTAATTACGGGTAATTGCTTAGCCGGATCGCCCTTAAAGGCAAAAAGCATACAGCAGGCAACAGCTATTAAAGCAAGTCTTTTTAACATCATTTTTATTTTTAGGTCCGGCTTAGCCATAGGATAGCTGCGCCGGTTTTAGGGCTTTTAAACTCCACAGCTTTACCACCTTTTACCTGTTGGTTGCCGGATAATGCCTGGCCCGTTTTAGGGTCAAGCCATTGTACTTTATAATTGGTGTTTGCGGCCAAATCTAAACGGATGGCATTATCGGTATTGTTATAAACAATATACGCTTTTGCCGCGTTGCCTAACCCCCATTGCTGTTTAGGCGCGCCAGGTAATTCCATTGGTTTCATGGTCGCGGCGTCGACTAAAAATTGGGCATCGGTGGTTGCAGGCAGCACCGGTAATGATCCGCCGGCAATAAATACCGCCCAACCAAAATGATCAAATCCATCGGCCGAGAATAGTATCGCCTTATCGGGATACCTGGTACTATACTCATGCACCGCCTGGTAAACCGACTCGAACGATACGGCTTTGGGCTTAAATACCCGTTCCTGCTGGCGTGGGGCCAGGTTTTGGCCACCAAGCGGGGCATATAGCTTACCGCCGCCCTCGTAATACCAGTAACGGATATCGATAGCATTTATAACCGAAGCCTTTGCGGGATCGGCCAGTATGCCATCCTGCACATCCTTGGTGGCACTTAAGGCTATAATTTGTTTCTTTTTGTGGATGAGTTCCCATTGTTTCACCGTCTCTACCCAAAACTGCATAAAATGCAGCGGACCGGTAAACTCGGCACCGATGGATTGGATAACACCGTTGTTATCGGCAAAATTGTCCATACATTTATTAATGTAGGCCGCCAATAATTTACGCCTTGCAGGCTCGGTTTCATCATAAAACTGCTCGGCCATAAACTGGCGTTTGTCGCCAGCATAGTTCACCGGTTCGGGGAAGCCGGTGCTGTTCACGTTATTAGCCGTGCGCCATGGAAAATCGGTATAATGGGCACCGGCTTCGATAATATTATGCTGGAAGAAGTTTTGATGCAACAGCACCAAGCCTTTTTGATCGGCCATGTCGGCAAACTGCTTCAGGCGGCTCCAATACCAGGTGTTGTATTTGGTCAGGTCGTATTTGCTCAGGCCATCAAAAGCCAGGTCTTTCTCCCTGCCGCTGCGGGCAAAAGGCAATTCGTAAAAGGGAGCCCAAACATCGCCATCCGCACGGCGGATGCGTTCGTGATCATCGCGACGGCGTTCGTACCAAAGGCCATAATTATGTTCAAAAACGGCGATATGGTCTTTCAGCATCCAATCGCTTACCTCGTTAATATCATCGGTTAAACCAGTCCCTGTTCTACCCGGCACCCAGCGGGATATTTGTGGCTTAGCGGTTTTTTCTAAATAGCCGGGTTTAACGTTACCGTTCCACCATGGGGCTTCAAAGTGCATGCCTTGTAAAAGGGTATTGCCACGTACCAGCCAGCCATTAGTCACGCTCATTTTAGGCGCTAAGGCTGGGGTAGCAGGCGCTTTATAGCCTATCGCGTCAATACTCTTCGCGCCTGATGCGGATGTGTTGATAGGGTTGCGTTTTGATGCGCCGTTTATCCAATCGGCAATGGTAGTGGCGGGTTTACGTGCTTCGGCCATTAGTGCCGCAGCCTGCTCGGGCGTAGGGCTACTGGACGGTTCAGTCATGATCAGCAGCATATCGGCTTGCTTGCTTACATCTTTATTCAGGCGGTTAGCCAATTGGGCGTAAAAAAAGCTACGTGGATTGATGGTACTATTCGATTCTTCCCAATAGCCATCGCCGCCAAATTGCGCCCAGGTACCAAAGGCCCAGTTTTGGGCAGTTGGCGGGTTGTAATTATCTACACGGGCGGCAGTGCAATTCCAAAACAGGCTATTAGCCGCGTTCCATCCGGCACCCTGTCCATCCTGTTCGCGGTTTTTGTAACTAAGGGATTGCCCGTCAATACTGGTTACATCAAACAAAAGTCCTGATGCCCAGCTATCCAAACCACCGCTAAAGCTTAACGATTGCCAGCTCATGCATTGTACAAAAGCGGTTGGGCCAGGGGTGCAATTGCCAGTACCAAAATCGTGATAACCTTGCTCGGAATATAGCCGCTGGAAAAGCGTTTGGCCGCCCATAGTCCAAAATATGTTGCGGCGGTAACCGCCAATTTCGGATACGGGTGCCAGGGATTTACAGTCCTCAACCGTAATACGGTTAGCGGTCTCCAATACAAACACAGCCGAGCCGGCAAAATGCTCGAAGGTTACCTGGCGTACCCAGGCATCGCTTACGTTTTCCATAGTGATGGCCATCCAGCGGTGGGCTTCATCCTTAGGGTTATTTACATCATAAGCTGAACGCAGGCATAAGTTTTCGATACCTGTTTGGTTAATGCGCCCCGGCCAATCGTATTTAGCTACGGTGCCACCGCCATAAGCGGTATCCAGCGAGGTAGTTAAAGGCGCGTCGATAGTAACGATATTACCATCAACCGATTTTATCTTTCTATCCCAAAAAATATCTTCATCGCCCACGTGCCAGGCTAAAGCGCCAAGGCCACCGCCAAAAGTTTGGGTACCCAGCTTGTTTATCCAAGCAGCAGTACCGGGCCGACGGACCACAATCAGATCGCCCGCCTTTAAATTATCGGTATTAGCTATATGAAATGTAAAGGCATTAACCGGCACATAAGCATCGGCTATTTTAATTTCCTTTTCCTTATGGCGATCATTTTTACCAAAGATCTTTATAAAAGTCTCTCTATCGGTACCCGCGGCCAACAGTATGGTGCCGTTGTTGCCCATACCACTACCCCTCAGTATAACGCCTGAAGAATTGATTTTCAAACTACCGTTAACCTGGTATATGCCTTTTTCCAGTAATACCGCTCCGCGGATGCCATCTTTATCGATAGGCAGAGTTGCTACATAATTTAAGGCTGCCTGGATACGCAATGTTGCATCGCCGGGTTTTAGGGGAACGGTTACCCTGATAGGTGCATCGGGAATTGGCTTTTCGGAAGCCATATATCCCGCGTACGAAAAATCGGGAATGCGGTCGCCGTTGGGCGAGGCATTATAGGTTAGCTTACCTCCCTTTTCAGCCACAACGGGCGATGGTGGTTTAACCGGCTTTTTTTTATCCTGTGCAAATAGGGGCGTGTGCCAAAGCACACACCCCATTATAAACCAAACTAAAGTATAAAGCTTATTTAATTTAAACCCGCTCATTATCGCATCAAGTTATTACTTGCCAATTTTCTTTTCGCCTTTTAGGGCTACAGTATTCAGGTACACTTCGATATTGGTATAGCCACCGCCATTTTTAGCCGGCAGGGCCGAGTCTTTACCATCCTTAGGGTTAAGGCCATGGGCCAGTTCCCAATCATCAGGCAAACCATCATTGTCCGAATCCTTGTACGGCGTACCCTTATATTCAGGGTAACCGCCTACCTGCCATGGGGCGGTGATGATACCCATTTTGTACGAGTCTTTAGGGAGTTTACGGATCTTGAACTGGAACGCCGTATCGGTATTCATTTCCTTATAGGTGATCTTTCCGGTACGTACCTGTTCGGTAATACGGGCATCAACGGCATCGCGAACAGGTAGCGTAGCGCCTGCGTTTACAATTACAAATTTATAAGCCTGATCAGCCGTTAAAACGCTGATAGGTGCATGCGGGAATGGGAACGGCACATCGGTTTTCATCACATCCTTGTATTTTCCCGCGTCTGCTAATTCCTTACCGCTGCCATCTTCAACCTGTACGCCGCCATTCCAGTTATCCTTTGTTACTTCGGGGAAACCTTCAACAACGTTACCGCTGATATATACGTGGCCAAAATATTTTTCTTTTAGTTTGCTGCGGCCCGATTCGGGTTTCAGGATGCGGTGGCCTACCGGCTCGTTTTTAGGGGTAACCGGGCCCGGTTTAAAGTAATTATTAATGATATTGAAGTTACTGGTATAATCGCCGCCATCCATGGTGCGGTGGTGCCAGTTAAACACTACGTTATTTACAAAGTGGTATACATCTGTCCAGCCGATGGATGGGTTACGTCCGGTATTATCGGCCCAAAGGTTACGGATCATCAGGCTGTTCTCGCCGCCGGTTGTGCTGCCGAACGAGTGGTTCCAGTAATCAAGCGCCTCGCTGTAGATACAGTTTTGGATAGTGATGTTAACGGTACCTTTTTTCTCTTCTTTAGAGCCATCTCCCGGATCGAACATGTGGCGGTACATCGAGAAATTCTCGTCCAGGCCCCAGCTTGCCGAAACGTGATCGGCAATAATATTACCTACCGGGTTACCGCCTAACGAATCGTCCCTGCGGCCAACATTGGTTTCGCCACGGCGGAAACGCATATAGCGGATCACCACATCGTGCGTATTTACCCAAAACGATTCGCCAGCTATGCAAACGCCATCACCGGGGGCGGTTTGCCCTTCAATAGAAATATAAGGGGCGCGTACTATAATAGGGGTTTTAATACGGATAATACCGGCTACGTTAAATACCACCATCCGCGCGCCGCCTTGCTCGCAGGCCCAGCGTAAACTGCCCGGGCCATCATCGTTTAAATTAGTTACCACCAATACCCTGCCGCCGCGGCCGCCAAAGGTATAAGCGCCACCACCCTCGGCACCCGGAAATGCCAGGATCTTTGATTGCGGCAAATCGGTAGGGCGCGATGCCCATGGCACAAACGGCTTACCGTGTTTCTGATCGTTCTCTACAATTGGCAAAGCTACCGCCCAGGCCGAATCGGAATGGGCATTGGCCCGTTTCATTAAAGCATCACTTTCTTCCTGTACACTTTTTGGTACTTGCGGGTATTGTGCAAACACAGCGCCTGTAAATAAAGCACATACTGATAATAGAAAAATCTTTTTTCTCATTTTGTTAGATCATTTAATTATACGCACCAAAAATGTATTTGGTAAGGTCGGGCTTTTTAAATAATTACGGGCATTATACGTTTACAAACATTTTAAATGCATCGCAATAAATATCCGGACCCTTAGGTATTATTTTTGGTTTAAAATTATCCTTATTCAAATATGCATGCTATAGCCTGTGGTTTAATATAGTATGTTGGCAAGCTTTTATAGGATATTATCATGTTAGATTTTAGCGACTATAATTGGTCAAATTGTCGCACCTATGTTACAAATTACGTTAAAAACCAACTGAATACACAATTAACAGCACACATTTTTAGCTTCTAATACGCCAAGTTTCATTTTATTTTGTGTTAAAATAATACATAAACAGCCGAATTTTGTTGCAAAAAAAAGGGAAGCTGTTATGCTCCCCCATTTTCAATATTAATACTTATTTTACTGCAACGGATCAAATGGCCCGCCCCAGGTATTATTTTGTATTAGCCCAATATTACTTTTAATTGCATTAGTTGGTATACCAAAAAAGTACTGATTAGGTAAGTAATTTATAGGTGTTGTATCAATGTTTTTGGTTACTTCGCCGGTAGCACTATTAAAATAAGTTAAATAAACGTTATCTAACGATGTAGTTGCTAATGCATCCCTGTTGATAGCCAAATAGTCGGTTTTAGTTCCGGTGTTGTTTAAGGTTATGGTTAAGCCTTGTCTAAGCTTACCATTCAACGTAGGTTCTAACAACATTCTTCTTCTTAAATCCCAATACCTTTTACCTTCATAAGCAAACTCAATTTGGCGCTCATACATAATAGCGTTTATCATTGCAGTTTGGCTCATCCCTGAAGTTAACCCATATAGGTTACTGCTACCCGCAATAATACCTGCTCTTTTTCTGATAGCCACCAAATCGTTAAAAGCTGTCGTTAAATCGCCGGTTGCGGCAGCGCACTCCGCACGGTTCAATATCACTTCGGCATACCGAATTTCCTGCCAGTCGGTACCAGAGAAAGACAAGTTTGCTAACGACAAATTAGGATCTATGGCCTTGCGGCAATAAAACCCGGTCGATGATGACCCTGTAGGTTCGGTAGTACTGGCGGTAGTGCCGGTTGCATTTGTATAATAAAAATACGTCCACAACCTGTTTAAAGGATTACCCTCTAAAGGCCAGTTGCAACCATTATATGCTATAGTTTGGTAGAACCTTGGATCGCGGTTGTCAAAAAACAGTTTCGAATTATAGGGATATGCTGCAGATGCACTCTCTTTAGGTAATCCATCTGCCATTGGGAATGCTTGAACCTCATCCCAAGTTGGGTTGTTACCACCACCGCCACCTAAAGCTTTGGGTATACCAGAAGCCGTATAGCCGTTTGATGAGCTATTGGAAGTGTTTGTATTAGTAAACTCGGTTACCATAACGGCTTCAACATTGGCTGGTTTACCCGGGCTGCCTGCTCCCTCTGTAGTCCACATTGTTACATCCTCTTTTGGATATAAACCATAACCGGCATTTGAAAGCGTAGATATAGCAGCATTACATGCTGTAAGTGCAGTTTGCCAACGGGTTATATCGTTTGTCCTGTTAAATTGAGGGCTGGCATAAGTTAATAAAACACGGCCTAAATAAGCTTGTGCAGCTCCCTTTGTAATACGGCCATAATCTCCAGAATTTGGCCATACTGCAGGCAAATTATTTATTGCACTATCCAAATCAGCCTTTATCCTTGCGAAGGTTTCAGTAGTAGTGTTTCTTGGCAGGTTGGCTGCGGCCTTAGCATCAGGGCCAACAACGGGCAACGGAACGGTTTCAATCGGTACACCACCATATATTTTTACCAATTCAAAATATCTATAAGCCCTCCAAAAATATGCCTGAGCCATAAATCGCCTTTTAATAGGGGCCGCAATTGGGCTTGTTTGCATGCCTTGTAAAAAGTCATTAATGTTACGGATTTTGGCGTAAGTGTTACTGTTGTTATTAGCTACACCAATGTCAGCGACTGTCTCTATAGTTACGCCAGTACCACTAACGTATGGGCTACCACCGGTATTTTCCTCTGTAAGCGAACCAGGACCAACACTACCAATAGCTCCTCCGCTATTACCAGCCCAAGTTGGCTGGTTATTAGTATAAATAGTGTTTAGGTAAAATACTGTTATTAATGAATCCGAAAAAATTTCGGCAGGTGTTAAGGTTGTTTGTGGTTGCTTTTCGAGTACCTTTTTACAACTCGACAATAGCGTTGCCGATGCGGCAATTGCTGTTATTATAAGGATATATATCTTTTTCATTTTTATATTATTTAAAATGATGCATTCAAACCAATAGAAATCGTTCTAAGCGTTGGGTAGGTATAAACGCTGCCTGTTCCAACTTTATAGTGATCAGGATAAGGGTTATACAAACTTAAAACATTTGTACAAACCCCATAAAGCCTTGCACTTGCCAAGCCAATTACCTTTGTCCACTTTGTAGGAAGGGTATAACTTATATTAGCATTTTGGATATTTGCTGTAAATGAGTTTACAAACCAAAAATCCGAGGTAACTGTGTAGTTAGATGTCCATGCTGGTGAAGGATATTTAGCATTTGGATTATCGTCTGACCAGTGGTCGGCAAAAAATACTGGTTTATTTGCTGTATAATCCTTATTGCCGTTAAAGCCATTATAGTCTGATCCCGGAATACTTCCCTGGCCACCCCAGCTTGCGCCGGTAACCACGTTAACACTTAATGATTTAAATGTAAAACCAAAATTCAGCCCCACTGTGTTGTGGTTACTTGATCTTTTGCTTAAGTATTCTTTATCTGCATCATCTGTAGATATTATACCATTACCGTCTAAATCTTCAAAATTAAGCATACCTGGTTGTGGTGTAGCGCCTAAAATTTTAACATTATTAGCACCACCGGCCGCTGCCGAGCGCGACGCTATAATAGCAGCTGCATCAGCTGGAGTTCTAATAATACCTAAAGATTTATATCCAAAAACTCCCTGGTCATCAGGCTGGCCCTTATGATCTTGTATTGTACCTATTAAGCCTTGTGATATATCTTCAATTAAGTTTTTATTGTCGTAAAAACTATAAAATGCGGTAATGTTATAACCTGCATTGTTAGATATACGATCTCTCCAACCAATACTAAGTTCATAACCAAACGTATTAACGCTGGCGTAATTTTCTGTTGGTGGTGTATTACCTATTGTGAATGGCGTGGCGGATGATAACGCTCCTAAACCGTCATATAAATGGTTCCAGTAATAATCGGCCGTTACTGATAACCGATTTTTTAAAAATGATGCATCTAAACCATAATCTGTTTTGGTTTGATGATCCCATGTTACAGTAGGGTTATTTAATGCTGCTGATTTTATACCAACGCCTCTGTCTTGCTCGTTAAAAACCGCGCCGCCCGAACTGCCTGTTTGGGGGTTATATTGTTGCAAATATTGATAGGCCTGAGTATTATCCGACCCTACTATACCTACACTTGCCCTAAACTTTAATTGGTCAATGAACGTAAAATTATTTTTTATGAACTTTTCATTAGATGCTACCCATCCTAACGATACGCCGCCAAAATTACCGTATTGATAACCCGGTGCAAAATCAGTACTTCCGTCTCTCCGAAAAATAACTTGAGCGATGTAAGTATTATTGTAATCGTAGTTTAAACGCCCGATGTATGAAAGCAAACCACTTTCGGCAACCTGCCCATTTGACTGGCTTGCAAATGTAGTTCCGGTAGTAAAGTTACCATTCGGTAAACCACCCGGAATTGTATTTGGGAATTGGGTAGATACACCATTTTTATTACTTTCAATCTGCTCATAAATAGCGGTTGCTGTAATATTATGTTTACCAAAACTATGGTGGTAATTAAGCATTCCATCTAACTGATAGGCATTAGTGTAGCTTGGATTTACAGTAACTATATCTCCGTTAGTGATTGGTACGGGTACAGGGTTCATTACACCGCCCGGAATGTGATTATTGGAACCTGTTCCTGCAAACCTGTAATAGTTAAAACTGGTGCCATATTGCCGTGGAAAGCCGTTATTGATATTTTGATTGTAAGTTACACTGGCAACTAAGCCGTTAACCTTTGGTATTTCATAAGATATCTTTCCTAATAAATTTGTGCTGAAGCTTAACGACTGGGTGAAATTGTTAGAGGCTTGATATAGCGGAATGTAGACGTTATCAGAGTTGAACGTGGTGTTTGACTGTAAATAAACAGGGAATCCATTAATAACGTGCTGCGTCCACGGTTGGGTACTTAATGATGAACCAACATCCTGGTTAAGGTTTTCTGTGGTACTTTTGGTTTTATACCAAAAGCTTCTGTTATATGACTGATCCTCGCTTAAGCTTAAATTTACAGTTAAGCCTTTAGCAGGCTTAGTTTCAACGTTAGCCCTAACCCCATATTTATCAGCGTTTACGCCTTCAAAGTTTGAACCTTGCCTTACATAATCGGCACTGATAAAATATGTAGCTTTATCACCGCCACCGCTTACGTTTAAAGCGCCCCTTATAACATTGGCAGGCTTAAAAACTTGTTTTAGGTAATCGGTATTATTGGCCGGGTCAGAAATGTAAGCCAATTCATCAGGGGCATACCATCCGGCGTTTTTATTAGTTACTACGCCATTAATATAACCGTTAGCATCGATAGAGTTACCGCTTGCCACTCCCGATGTTTGGTTAAACTTAGTGGTTTCCTGTAAATAATCGTTAATGAAAGTAGCCAGTTGGATACCGCTCATCATTTTTGGTAATTGAACAGCATTCGCAGTACCAAAGGATGAACTGAATGATATTTTAGGTGCGCTGTTTTTCCCTTTTTTAGTGCGTACTAAAACTGCTCCGTTACCACCGCTAACACCATAGATAGCCGCTTCAGCATCTTTAAGGATAGATATACTTTCAACTTCGCTTGGATCAAGTAAATTAAAATCGGCGTTAGTTCTTTTAATATCATCAATAATGTATATCGGTTCGGTGCTTCCGTTAGCGCCATTAAATTGTATAGCATTTCTGATATTAATAGTAGTACCCTGGCCCGGACGGTTATCCTGGTTAATACTTAAGCTTGGTGTTTGCCCAACAAGTGTTGCTGATAAGCTGATTGCCGGCAGGTCTTCGATCTTTTTCATATCAATAGTAGCTATTGATCCTGTTAAAGTGGCTTTCTTTTGCTCGCCGTAACCTACCACTACTACCTCGCTCAGATTGCTGGCAGTTGATGAAAGCTGAAAATCAGCATTCATTTCGCCAATCTTCAATGTTTTTTCCTGGTAAGCATAGCCTATATAGGTTACACCAATTACTACGTTTTGCAAACTGGTAACCTTAATGGAGTATTTACCATCAATATCGGTTTGTGTGCCTGTAATGCTCCCTTTCACCTTTACGGTAACGCCGGGCAGCGTTTCGCCTTTATCTCCGGTCACTACACCGCTAACGGTTCGTGTCTGGGCTTTTAGTGTACTGCCAAACATCAGCAGTACCGACAAAAAGAGGAAAATTTTTCTCATAAGTTAATGGATTTTAGTTTCATATTGGGTTAATTGTTATTGGTTTGCTGTTAAAATCAGGCTTGTTTTAATGTTTACTTCTCACGGTGATTATTAAATAGCCTGTTGTTGTTTATCCTTTAGGTGTCGCGGCCTTTTCCTTTAGCCGCTTTTGCCAGTCTATCCCGGCCTGTTTCATATCATAACCTTGCGCCGATAAATAATTATTTATGCGGCCCTTGTATTTGCCAAAAACGGCCGTCTTTTCATCTGATGAACCGCCATCTATTGCCTTTTCACGCGCTTCTATTAACCAGGCTTTTATTTGCACCTTTTGCACATCGGTTAGCTGGGGTAATTCATCCAGGTAAGCGTTATAGGTAACGGCCAGTTTTTTATAAGTCATCTCATCTTTTATCGCTTCCACCTGTGCCGGGTTTAATTCCTTGCCCAGTCTACTTAAGAAAATAGTATGTTGAGCTACCAGTTGGTTATTCATGATACTATCAGTAGCGGCAATTTTTGCATTTGCACCAGCTTTGTCATCGGCTGCTGTAGCTTTTATTTCTTTTACCTTAGCATTACGGGTGTCATGTATCGTACCTAATGCCCGATATTGATCTACCAGTATCACTTGCGCTTTTTTAAACTTTGCCGATAGTGTATCGGTAATACCTATATTAACAAGGTATTTAGCCGATCGGTCGGTGATCACTTTGGTATAATTATCCTTATCTGCCTGGGTTTGCGTTTGCGCGTTTACCACTATCCCTGTAAACAGGAACACTAACATTATTGCATATTTTTTAGTCATCACTTTCATCGCTATCAATTTCAATTGGCATTTTTTGTTTTTCTGTCAACTATAAAGCATCAATCATTGGCATGACAAATTGTTGCGTTATTAGTAAAAAAGCTGGTTGCTGATCAATTTATTTTAACCCTTACTTGTATTAACTTTTAATGTTGGCAATACATTAACTGTAGTTATAACAATTATTTTAGGGAATAAACGTTTATCAAGACCTAACTTTAAACAAAAAGTATAATTTATTATTATGGTTTATATTTCAGCATTAGCTGCACAGGTATAAAATGAGCTAACTTTAACAAATATCAATTATTAGCTATTGCTATTACTACCTGTATTTATCAATTTATTGTACGATGTTATCATAAGAAAGACTACCGGGCATTTATTGATACTAAATAATTTTTTGCTTAATAATTACCGCCGTATTGATTAAAAAATTCCTAATTTTAAAAATCATAACCTGATCAACATCTTAAACACATCTGTTTTTGATTATTGACCGATTGATTTTTTTAGAATGAAACCTCATTTCCTTAAAGTTGCGGTAAAACCGCAGAACTCTTTTAGTATCAGGCACGATATCATGCCAACTTTTAGGGGTATATGGCATTATCACCCCGAACTGGAGTTGCACTACATTATTAAAGGCGAAGGTGTGCGTTTTATTGGTGATAATATCAGCAATTTTTCATCGGGCGAGGTTTTGCTGCTGGGCGAGAACCTGCCGCACTGCTGGCGATGCAAGGAAGAATATTTTCAGCAGGATTCGGGCCTGAATGTGGAGGCAATTGTGATCCATTTTTTACCCGATTGCCTGGGCCGCTACCTGCTTAACCTGCCCGAAGCCTACTTATTACCCAAATTATTTGAAAAAGCTAAAAGCGGTTTGATCATTAATGGTGAGGCGCGCACCAAACTAACCGAGCTGATGCATAAGGCGGTACATGCCACCAACCTCGACCGCATTATTGTGCTGCTATCTATATTAAAGGTGCTGGCCGAGAACGAGGATTACGAAAATATTACTTTAGCCCATAACGAGTTCCATCAATCAAACGAGACGGATACGATACGGCTGAACAAGGTTTGCTCCTACACGCTGGCTAATTATAAAAAAGAAATTGGCCTGCAGGAAATTGCCGCCATTGGCAACCTTAGTGTAACCAGTTTTTGCCGGTACTTTAAATTGATGACCAAAAAAACCTATTCCGATTTCCTGACCGAGATCCGGATCAGCCATGCCTGCCGCTTTTTAATTGAAGACAAGCTGCCTACCGAGGTGCTTTGTTTTGAGTGCGGTTTTAATAACGTATCTAACTTTTACCGCCACTTTAAAAAGGTAACCGATATGACCCCGCTGGAATACAAGCGAAGGTATTTACAAGGCACACCTGCAAATAATTAACAGGGATACCTCAATTAGCTACTCCTTAACCGTTATTACTGCCCGTTGTTTTATTTTGGTAAGCAGCACACCTGTTAAAAATATGATGAGCGTACCTACAACAATAATCATATTGATATTCAGCGTACTGCGCAGGGCGGCGTAATCATCGGGGATCAGTTTAGGGAACGTCAGCCAAAGGATCACCAGCACACCTATAATAGTGGCCAACATAGCCTCGTGGTTTTTGGTTTGCCGGCTGATCAGCCCCAGTAAAAATAACCCCAGCATCCCCGCCGCAAAAATGCCCGAGAGTTGCCACCATACATCCAAAATACTCTTCACACCTATCATACCTATCCCGGCAATCATCCCGGCTACGCCGAACACCACCGTCATGATGTGCAGCAGGCCCATGGTTTGCTTTTCGTTAATGTTGGGTTTAAAGTACCGCTTATAAATATCTACCGTAAAAACCGTGGCCGACGAATTCATGCCCGAACTAATAGTACTCATAGCTGCCGAAAGGATAGCCGCTACAATTAACCCCACCAAACCGGCCGGGATACGCGTTGCCATAAAATGCGGCATAATTTTATCGCCATAATCGGCCGGGCTTAATTTAGCCATCGCGCCGGTTATTTCATTGGCTGTAGCCGATATGGGTAAACGCTCCACCGCTACCTGGTGCTTAATGGCATCAAGCAGTTCGGGGTGCTGGCTGTAATAAGCATACAGGCACGAGCCGATCACAAAAAACAGGAACGAGGCCGGCACATACAAATACACACATAACCAAACCGACTTAGCCGCCTGCTTTGTAGACTTAGCCGTATGATAACGCTGAATATAATTTTGGTCCATACCAAAATTATTGAGGTTGATAAAGAAGCCATACAACAGTACCACCCAAAAAGTAGGTTCTTTAAAATTGATGGCAAAACTGCCCAAACTAAATTTATGATTGGCCTTACCTATCTCTATAATTTTAGAGTAGCCCCCCGGCACATTACTTGCCACCAGGTAAATGATCAGGATAGCGCCCAGGGTTTTGATGATGCCCTGCACTACCTCCGTCCATATCACCGCCTTAATGCCGCCGGTTACTGTATACAGGATAATACAAACGCCCATCACCACCATAATCATCCGCATAGATACTCCCGTTAAGGCCTGTAAACTAAGCGCGATACCAAAAAATATCGATCCCATGCGGGCCAGTTGTGTTAGCAAAAAGCAAATTACCGCATAAGTGCGCGCCCAGGGGCCAAAGCGTTTTTCCAGGTGGGTATAGGCCGATATCTCGCCCGTGTTACGATAAAACGGCACGAAGTATTTCACCGCTATCCATGCGGCCAAAGGCATACTTAAACTAAACACAAAGGCATTCCAGTTACCGCCGAACGATTTGCCCGGTACACCCAAAAACGTATTACTGCTTAAAAAAGTAGCGTAAATAGAAAAGCCAATAGCCCAACCCGGTATCAGTCCCGATGCTTTGGTAAAAGCCTCGCTGCTTTTGTTTTTGCGCGAAAACCAAAAGCCAACCAGTATCATACCGATAAGGTAAACCAGTATAATAGCCAGATCAAACACAGGTAAAGTTTTCATGATGACACGCAAGGAGATCCGCTAAATTTAGGTATTTTAAATTTGCGGCAAAGGCCAAATGCAAGGGCAGGCAAAGTTGTTTTATATAACGGGATTATAGGCTATTGTAGGATTTTAGCATGAGAGAAATGGTGGCGCTGATATGTCACCAAAAAGAATTACACTTTTTACGACCTTTGGTATGTTCTTTATCTACTATAATATATTGTCGATGAATTCAATTAATATCATTTAGAACATTCATGCTTCTAATATGTAATTATATTGTACGAGAAATTTTACAAACAATATATACATAAACAACATATATACGTATATTTGCATCAACAAGCTCACCCCGCTTCTCGTCAGATCAGCGCGCTCAGGGTGAGCATTTTTTTTATACCCTAATGCCGAAAGTTCCATACTCAAAACCGGCCTTAACTTTTGCCGATCAATTAAAGCAATTAAAAACCAGAGGATTAACTATTGAAGATGATTCCAAAGCACTTCATTTGTTAGAAAACATAAGCTATTACCGACTAAGCGCATATTGATACCCACTTCTTCAAGTACCAAAATCGACACATATATTTAAAACAGGGGCCACCTTTAATTTATCATTCAATTTATATTGCTTTGACCGTGAGTTAAGAAAGCTGGTTAGTGCCGAACTGGAAAAAATTGAAGTAGCAATTAGAGCCAAAATGATTTATATTTTATCTCATACTTATGGGCCTTTTTGGTATAATGATTCCAGTTTATTCGTTAAAAATGCAGCATTTAATAAAACAATTGTAAAACTCAGACAGGAATATGATAGGAGTCGAGAAGATTTTATATTGTCTTTTAAAAAAAACTACTCCGACCCACTTCCTCCCAGTTGGATGATATTTGAAGTTGCCTCTTTTGGAATACTTTCAAGTATATATGAAAACCTAAAACATGTAAGAGCAAAAAGGGATATCGCCCAATACTTTGGGTTGGATGATAGATCTTTTTCATCTTGGATTCATGGAATTGTTTACATAAGAAATGTATGTGCACACCATTCGAGATTGTGGAATAAAAAACTAAGTATAGCTCCTACCTTGCCTATTAGCCCTGTTAATCAGTGGCTTAATGACACTACGGTAATTAATACGATAACCGGGAATTCGACTTTGATAAATAATAGAACTTATTATATACTTTCTATGATTCTCTATTTATTAAAATCAGTTAACCCCAAAAACCAATTTAAAGAGAAGGTTTACAAATTATTAGATGATTATCCAAGTGTTGATCCCGCAGCAATGGGATTCACTCGTAATTGGAAAAATGAACCCATTTGGACTTAATTCCATCTATTCTACAACGAATGCCTCAGCTTCAGCCGGTAATCCAACGCTACCTACTCCATTTGATTTTTCAGTACCATTTTGGCGGCTTTGATGCCCATTTGCTCAAAATCGGTTGATATGGTGTTGATACCTTTCAGGATATATTTTTCCTTGCTACGTTGATGATATTGTCACCAACAACTCTTCGGCGAAATAAAAAACGATCATATTATTGGCCACTCGCATGTTGGTGGTGACAAACCAACAGCAGTAATAGACTAAAATGTGATTATTATAGCCTGATCCAATCTACAACTATTATAACAAGTGCAAATATGGCACTAAGTGCTAATGCAAGCTTAAGGTTTATCTTGCCGTTTTTGCCCCGGGCAAATGAGGCTATTACCCCAATTGCTACAGCAATTATTATATGTATAATATTGATATGCATAATGCTAAGGTTTATCTAAGATAGCAATTTTACAGAAATTCCGTACCGCCGTTTTTGGTTTCGTCTACAACGAATGCCTCAACTTTAACCGGCAATCCAGTTGCACCTGTTCCATTTGGTTTTTTAGCACCATTTTGGCGGCTTTAATGCCCATTTGCTCAAAATCGGTTGATATGGTGGTAATCCCCTTTAGGATATATTTTTTCAGCGGGGTTTCGTTGTAGGATATAATACCCACATCCTTACCTACTTCCAATCCGCGGGCGCGGATCTTTTCTATCAATTCTACCAGGTCATCATCGTTCAGGCAAATAAATACTTCGCCTTTATTTATATCTAATTGCTGTACATCATTTTCTACGCTGCGTTCAAAGGCGTATTGCTGGCAAAACAGGTGGAAACCTTTGGCAATATCGGGCGAGAGCGTACTGCTGGGCGATGTGAGCATACGGATGGTATCGTATTTGCTTAAATCTTCCAGTACAGTTTCCAGGGCCTTGTAAATATTGCGTTTAAAATTCTCCAATACCGATCCATAAGTTCCGTCAACGCCATCAATTGCCCTGTCCAATAATATCAGTTTATCTTTAGGCAGGGTATTAATCAATTCGTGCGCACGTTCGCCGCCATCGCCAAATTGAGGCAGTATCACGTAATGCGAATATCCATCGCGGCGGCGGCCTAACAATTTCTTAAACAGCTCGAAATCTTCGTTATAGATATAAAAATCAATTGTCACATTATCGCCAAGCACCTGGCTAAACACATCATAAAAAACCTTTTTACCCGCACTTAGCTTATCCAGCAATAAAAAAACTTTGCGGGGCTGCTCCACCGTTTTGGCAGTTACGTAATGGCCTTTACCGGGGACGGACGACAATACCCCCAAATCGCGCAGGTATTTATATCCCCTGTCGGCAGTCTCTTTCGATATCTCCAAATGGTAGGTCAACTCGTGCAGCGATGGCAGCACCCAGTTATTTTTGATCTTGCCCGATATCACGGCATCCTGTATGGAATTGGCCAGTTGTATGTATTTTGGAGTTAATGACAAGCCATCAACATTTATAAAATCGAAGATATTTTGCTGCTTCATCCTTAACGCTAATAAATAGGTAGTTTATTATGGTTTAATTAGGATAAAGCTAAACCATGCGCATGGTAAATTAATATATCACTTTCTCCAGATATTGTACGATTTTATCATGAAACAAAAAGTCTATTTTAGGCTTTTAAGCTCAATTTTGGCCGGCAAAAGCCCATCGCCGGTAGCGGTAAGTATAATTTTACCTGTGTTTGTTTTACTTTGTACTACAGCTAAACACAAGCCACTAAACAATTGGCATTGCTGTGCCAAAAACGGCTCTAAACTGGTTTGCGATCCATTATCAACAACTTTCAGTGTTCCCGCGCCGTTTACCTTAAATTTGATGAGGTTACCGGCCGTTGGAACCGGGTTGCCCTGCCTATCTAAAACGCTTACGGTAATAAAGGAAAGGTCCTTACCATCGGCTTTGATCCTGCTCCTGTCGGCACTCATCTTTATTTGATAGGGCGTACCAGCGGTAACAGTTTGGTTGCATAATACCGTTTTGCCGTTTTTACGGGAAATGGCTTTAAGCGTCCCCGGCTCGTATTTCACCCGCCACATTACATGCAAATCGTCGCCTTGTTTTTTGCGGGTGCCCAGGCTTTTGCCGTTCAGGTATAGTTCCACTTCGTCGGCATTATTGTAATAGGCCCAAACATCAACCGTTTTGCCTGGTTGCCAGTTCCAATGCGGTAGCAGGTGTAATACCGGCTTGCTTGTCCACTCGCTTTGGTACATATAATAAACATCCTTAGGGAAACCGGCCAAATCAATAATACCAAAGTACGAACTGCGTGCCGGCCACGGATAAGGCGTAGGTTCGCCCAAATAATCAAAGCCTGTCCATACAAACATGCCCGAAAGGAAATCATGTTTTTTGATGATCTTCCAGGTATCTTCATGGGTCGATCCCCAATAAGCTGCTACATTATCGTAAGCGGTAACGGCCATTTCAGGGTTTCCCTTTGCAAATTTCTCTTTCGAGTTTTGTGGCCACAGGCGGGTTGTATCCGTCGGCTGGTCATAAAACCCGCGGCTTTCCAGTGCCGACATTTGTTCGGTACCGATAAATTTTTGCCCGGGGTAATTCTTCTGAAAGTCGGTATAAACTTCGGGGTGATAGTTCAGCCCCACCAGGTCAAGCGCGTTTGATTGATAAATAAAATTCTTACTCAAATCGGCATCGCTCAAGGCTGATGTTACCGGCCGGGTTTTATCCAGCTGTTTTACTATGCCCACCAGTTCGCGGCCAATAGCTATGCCGGTACTATCCTTTTGCTCGCGGATCTCGTTGCCAATACTCCACACAAAAACCGATGGGTGGTTGCGGTCGCGCAGTATTTGATCCTGTAAATCCTGCACATGCCATTTATCCCAATCCTGCGAATAATCAAACTTGTTCTTCTTTTTCTTCCACATATCAAAGGCTTCGTCCATCACCAAAAAGCCCATGCGGTCGCATAGATCAAGTAATTCAGGTGCGGGCGGGTTGTGCGATGTGCGAATGGCGTTACAGCCCATTGCTTTCAGTATTTGCAACTGGCGTTCTATTGCACGGGTGTTAATGGCTGCACCCAAAGCACCCAGATCATGGTGCATACAAACGCCATTGATCTTCATCCGTTCACCGTTCAGGCTGAATCCTTTATTGGCATCGAAATTAAAGGTGCGGATGCCGACGTTTGTGGTGTAATCATCTAACACCTTCCCTCTTGCCAGCACCTGTAATTTTACCTGGTATAAATTGGGGTGAGCAACGGACCATAACTCAGGATGATTTAATACAATATCGCGCTGCGCAAAGGTGACAACAGTACCGTCCGCACTCCCTACATTGGATAGATCCGAAGCAATCAATTTATCACCCTTATAAACCCCTATCTGTAACTTCAGCGGACCAGCTACAGGCATGATAGTTGTTTTCACACGGATGGTAGCTTTACCTGCGCTTACCTGCTGCGTGCTAATAAATGTACCCCATTGTGTGAAATGCGTTTTATTCTTGGTTACCAGCCACACATTCCTATATATCCCCGAACCACTATACCAACGTGAGTTAGGTTGCTGCGAATTATCCACCCGAACGGCAATTACATTCGGCTGGCCGAATTTCAGATATCCGGTCAAATCATATTCGAACGAGATATAACCATTGGGTCGTTTGCCCAGTAAGTGCCCGTTCAGCCAAACTTCGCTGTTACGATAAACACCATCAAAATCAACAAACAAGCGTTTATCTTTTGACGAGGCCGGCACAGTAAAGGTTTTGCGGTACCAACCTATGCCTGCGGGCAAGCCGCCCTCGTTTTGTCCGGTGGTGTTCTTCTCATTAAAGGCACCTTCAATACTCCAATCGTGCGGCAGGTTAAGGCTGCGCCATTTGGTATCAGTAAAAGTGGCATTTTTGGCATCAGGCTCATCGCCTAACATAAATTTCCAGCCGGCGTTAAAGCTTTCGGTTTTACGCGCGGTTTGGGCCTGGGCAAATATGCCTATTAATAAAAGGAAACATAAAATGTAAAAAAACCTCATGCTATGTGTGGTGGTTATTTAACCACAAAGGGCACAAAGATTTTTTCACAAAGAACACAAAGATTTTTTTGACTATGCCTTTGTGACCTTTGTGGTTCCTCCCTTTGTGCGCTTTGTGGTTAAATTATAATTAACTATTTCTTTTTTTCAGGAGGTGCCACAAAATTGACTTCACTTTTGCCCAGATCTTTTGAGGTAGCAACCGCTATCCCCCGCTGGTCGGCTTTGTTAACGGCGCAGTAAAAGTGATACACCACACCCTTATATTTCACTACAAACGATTTATGGGCGAACAGTTCGTCATAAGGTTCGCTCGACTGGATCAGGTTATCGCCGGTCCACTCCGTCCAGTTAATTAAATCGTACGAGCAGGCAAACTTATTGAACGCCCCCGTAGTGTTTTTCCAGAATGCCCCGAAATAAAACATCACCCATACATCGCCAATTTTTTGCAGGTAAGGGTCGCCTGTAATGCCAATATCGTGGTTTAACACCGGGTTTTTGCCATAGCGGGTCCAGGTAAGCATATCGTCGCTGGTAGCCATGCCAATGCGTTCGGCACCGCGTTTTTTATTCAAACTGTCGCCATTGGCGTTATAATACATCACAAAGGGGTGGCCGGTGTGTTTGGCTTTGTCCCAAATTACAGTTTCCTTGTAAAGGGTATGGTTATCCCACCAGCTTACGTTATCGTCGGTAGCCGATAAAACGGGGTGGTCTGCCCTATCCCACTCATGCACGGTAGATGGATCCTGCGTGGTTGATGCGATACCGATGGAAAGCAATCCCTTTTCGTAACCCTTATCTTTCCCGCCAAAATAGCTCATCCAGTATTTGCCCTGGTATTGCTGTAGGCCGTAAGTACCGCCCCAGGCCGGGTCCTGCAAGGCAATGTAGCCTGCCTTTTGGTTTTTGTCCCAACTGGTATCGCTGAAAGATAACACCCGGCCTTTGGTTTGCCAATGCAGCAGGTCCTTACTTTGGGCCAGCCAGGTTTCGTAACCCTGCCCATTGAAGATGAGGTAGGTCATATACCAATCATTCCCCTTGCGGAACACGCTTGGGCAGTCGGCTTTTTTAGCGTTATCGTCGGTAGCTCTTACCAGGCCGTATTTGTAAGGCGTTTTTATTTCCTTATAAATACCCTTCATTACCTTATCGCTTACTGTAGTGGGCAAGGTAACAGGTATCGCCTTTTTTGCAGGGCTTGTTGCTTTAGTTTTTTTGCTTTGCGCGGATACACTTACCGATGTGCTAATCGCCATCAGCAAGGTAATTATCCTGATCGTCTGTTTCATCATAATCATTATTTATGAGCAGGCTTATTGAGCTATAAAAGTATAATCTCCCGAGCCTATAGCCACCGCAACCTTACCATTCTTATAAGCAATAAATTGCATGCCCTTGCGGTTTTTATTGCCTTTATCGCCAAGTCCGATAGATGCTATATCCCTTGCCGGGATGTATACCACCGCCGTTGTATTGGCCGGGATGCTCACCTTTAACTCAAATTTGCCCGCCGTTTTTTTCCAATTGCTGGATATAACACCATAAGGCGACTGATAGTTTGCCCTGGCCCAGGTTACATCGCCTACCACCTGTGGGTTAATTTCAATTTTATTAAAAGCCACGCTCCCCTCGGCCGGGCGGATACCCGCCAATCCGCTATAAAACCATTCCATTAAATGCCCCAGCATAAAGTGGTTGTTTGATACCTGTGGTAAGGCCGCCCAACTTTCGGTCAATGCCGTTGCCCCATGCGCCAATTGATAGCCATAACCCGGTACATCGGCGCGGCTATTCATGGCATAAATTATATCCGAACGGCCGGCATCGTCCAGCACCCTCAACAGGTAACGGTAGCCGATATCGCCGGCGGTGAGGGCGTTGCCGCGTTCCTGTAAATCCTTTACTATATTATTTACTACGGCTGCTTTATCCTTGTCATCAACCAAACCCATATAAACCGACATGGCGTTGGCTGTTTGACTGCCGGTACCGTACTCTTTGCTATCGGTATTAAAAAATGCTTTGTTGTACGATGCTTTTACTTCGGTAGCCAGTTTTTGAAAGGCTTTGGCATCGGCGTCTTTGCCTAACAGGAAAGCGGTTTTTGTGGCGATATCCAAATCGTAATAAAACATGGCCGTGGCAGTGATGCCCTGAGGTGTTAGCTGCGATACGCCCGGCGGTTTGGGGCCAAGATCGTACCAATCGCCCAGGCCTTGTTTCAGGATATGGTTGTCTGATTTTTTCTCCAGGTAGGCCAGGTAACGCTTCATCATATCGTAATTATCGGCCAGTACCTGCTTATCGCCATACCATTGGTACACATAAAATGGCAATATCACGCCATTGCTCCCCCACTCGGGCGAATCACGGAACGGCTCGGCAAACTGGGTAAATTCGGGGGCAATCTCGGGGATCAGTCCATCGGTGGTTTGGGCATTGCGCATATCGCTGATGCACTTTAATGCCAGGCGATGGATATCATAATTATAATGCAGCGAACTGCCTACCAAATGCGCTTCCTCCAGCCAGCCCAATTTTTCGCGGTGCGGGCAATCGGTAAATACGCTGGCCATATTGCTGCGCATGGCCCAATCAATCAGCTTAAAAGTTTTGTTAAATAACTCGTTCGAACAGGCAAAATTGCCCACGGTAGCAGCCGAGTTGCGGGTGTGCAAGCCTTTAACCCCGATGAGCAACGGCTTATTTAGCGGGTTTGCTTCGTATTGTGGTGTACCGCCTTCAATTTGCAAATGCCTGAAGCCGTAATAAGTAAACTGTGGCTGCCAGGTCTCCACCCCATCACCTTTCAAAATGTAATTGTAATTATGCGGGCTACCCGATGCCTTTTGGTTGGCACTGCCATCTGCGTTAATTAATTCGGCGGGGGTGATCTTTATCGTGTCGCCTTTCTTCCCCCTAACAGTAATTTGCGGGATACCTGAAAAATTTTGCCCCAGGTCATACACCCAACTATATGTGTTTAACGGCTTCCTGCTGACGGGTGTAAATACCTGCATCGCTTTTAGCGGGTCGGCAGCCTGGGCGTTTAGTTCCGGAGAACCATCTACCGCTATCGCTTTTTGCCATTTGCCATCGTTAAAGGTATTGGTGTCCCAGCCCTTTTGTTCCAGGTTGGCATTATAATCCTCGCCGGCGTAAATGCTGGTAAAAGTGATAGGCCCGGGCGCTGCTTTCCAACTGACATCGCTCACCAGGTTCTCTACCGTGCCATCCATCCGTTCCATCACCAAACGGCAGATCATTTTAGGGTGACCGAATGCGCCCGTCATTTTACGGTAGCGTTTATCGCGGGGGATATAGTAAAAGCCATTGCCCAGCATTATGCCGATAGTATTTTTGCCCAATTTCAAATCCTTGGTAATATCAAAAGGCACGTACAAAGCCTGTTTGGTGTACATGGTCCAGCCGGGATCGAGGAAATGGTCGCCTATCTTTTTGCCGTTCAGGCTCAAATCAAAATGGCCAAGGCCACTGATATATAAAGTGGCTTTTTTAAGCGGGCTTTTAACCGCGAAAGTTTTTCGCATCAGCGGCAGGATATCATTTTCGTAACCCAATTTCTTAGGGCCGCGCTGGTGGATAAGCGGCAGGATAACCGAGGTATCGGCAATTTTATCGTAAGCTATCCATTGCGCGCTATGCCAGTCGGCTTTAGTTAGCAAGCCCATTTGCCAGTTGTTTACCCCGCTCCAGGCCGATACCTGCCCGTGGTTATCCCAAACCATTACTTTCCAGTAATAGGTTTTAGCTGCTTGCAGGGCTTTGCCTTGATATTCAATTTGGATGGATGCGTTGGAGGTTACCTTTTTGCTATCCCAAACGTTGCCGGTATTGCCGGTCAGTTTAGCGGCCTCATCGGCCACCAGTATGCGATAAGCGGTTTGCAGGGTTTGCTGCTGATCACTTTGCAATTGCCAGCTTAAATGCGGCGATGTGGTTTCAATCCCCTGCGGGTTTTGCTGATACTCGCATTGCAAGGCCGTTACCTTTAAGCCCTGCGCCAGTGTTTGCAGGGGCAGTAATAACAGTAACAGGTAATATTTTTTTATCATCATTACTAAATAGCTTATTGAATTTCAACCCCGCTAATACTTAAACCATCTGCATCTAACCCGGTTATCACCAGTTTATAATTCCCGGCATTAATGCTGGTGCCGGTAGTAGTGTTTATGGTGCCCGATTTATTTTTGGCTACGGGTTTAAATGTTACATTTTCTTCTTTCATTATCGTGCCATCGGCTGCCAATAATTGCATTTTGCCAATCAGGTTTTTATCCGTGAAGTTATAATATTTTATGCGGATGGCATACAGATCGGCCACGCCTGGGGCAATGGCAAAGCTTACACTGCCGCCGTTACTTTTGTTAAATCGTACTACTTTTTTACCGCTTAAGGTATCCTTTACCGCACCGCCCTGTACGGTGGCATCCTGCGCACTATAGCTGACGGTTTTGCGTAAGTCGGTAGCGGGTTCAAGCGTACTGACGGGTACTACTGCCACGGTATACATTTGCCTGCCCACATTAGCGCCTAACACTACCTCCTCACCTTTTTTAAACCGCTTGCGATAAACCGATAGTTTATTGCCCCTATCGGCATCGGTCTCCATACTCAAACCGCTTACTTCATAATCAAAAAGCCAGCCCGGTGCCTTGGCGGGAATATCCATGGCCACGTATACGTCCGCATCCGTGTTTACGTTAAACTTACCGTATTGAATTGGAGAAGTATGGTTGTACGTTTGGATCCACTCTGCCCCATAAAGCGCAGGCGGCAAGTTGCTGAACGTGATATTTGAATTGCTGTAAACCTTTTGCCCAATATCCAGCCAGCTTTTTGCCGACCAGCCTTGATCTATGCGCGGGTTGCCAATAGCCGTTACAATAGGTGGATGTTTTTCAACAATGTGCATTAACGAACTGATGGCTATAGCCGAAATAACCGCCTCGCCCGATGCCACATTGGGGAACGAAATAGTTAACACCTTACCCGTTACGTGGGCTATAAAACTTTTCTTTAAAGCATGGTTATAACCTGCCTCTTTCCAAATATCCAGGTTTTTAATTTTGGTTTGGCCGTTTACTGCTACATCAAACTGCCGCCAGCCAGTGCAATCCATACCGCCGCCGGTGCCGTACCATGGTTCGGTAAAATAGAGTTCCACCCGATAGTCACCATCGCCTACGGGGAAGTTAAATTTCAACTGATCCATCCCATAGCGGAATGTTTGAAACAGCGGGCTGTCGCCTGTTCCGCCAACCAAATCGAAAGTACGTTGCTGACTGGCAAAAAACACCGGTGTGCCGGGATAGTTGTTCGTCCACGATGCCGATCCAAAACTGTGTGGGATTTCACCAAACTGCGGGCGGTCGGCTTCCCAAGTATTGCCGTATTGGTCTTTATAATCAGGCCCACCGCAGTTTACGCGGTACAGGTAGGTATAGCCCTTTGCCGGTTCAAGGATACTGGTTTTATCTATTTTTAAATGCGGGGCTGCAGGCAAATGGTTAAGTACAACCTCATCCTTAGCCACCGCCTTACCTTTCACATAACCCACCGCATACAGTACAT
This sequence comes from Bacteroidota bacterium, assembly GCA_040389105.1. Lineage (GTDB taxonomy): Bacteria > Bacteroidota > Bacteroidia > Sphingobacteriales > Sphingobacteriaceae > Mucilaginibacter. The sequence goes on along the minus strand of JAZKAO010000007.1, from coordinate 93,368 downwards.
TGTATTTAATATGCGCGCCATCCCATTGAAAATGCGTACCAATACCCCCGCGTTTCCTTTTGCCCAGCGATGCATGATCGATATCGTTAAACAGTTCCACCTCATCGCAGTTGGAATATATTACGATGCTATCCTTTTTCCCCGGCTTTAGCCAACGGTTAGGCCAGGTATGCGATACAATATAAACCATCGGCTCCTTATCCTTTGGCGCATAATTGGCGCGGTACATATAAAAGGCATCTGTCGGTTGCCCCCAGGCGGTAAACAAGCCCTTATAGTTTACGGGGCCAACGCGGTCTATTTCGCGCGTGCCTTCGCCGCCTTGGGTACGGCCAGGGTTTTCGTGCGAGTAGAGCAGCCATTGAAACTGCCCCGACACCTGGTCTTTCACCGCTTCGCCTAAGCGCACTTTGGTTTCCATTAACTGGGCAAAACGTTCTTCGCTTTGAGGCCCGTTTTGATTGAATGGGCCCTCGGTATGCAAGCCTTCACTGCGCCATGCGCCGTATTCACCTACCAGGTTTTGTTTTTTTAGGTCTTCGCTATAGGTCTGTGGGTTGCCGCCGTAAGTGCCGGTCCAGTTTTGGGGTACATCCCAATCTGTACCGCGGCCGCCGTTACAGGTAGTTATTTTGCGTTGCGATGACGCGGTGGGATCCAATTTGCGGATGATGGCCGAACATTCCTTAGCAAAATCCTCGGGCAGGCGACTCTCGTTTTGCAAGCCCCACATGATGTTTGACGGATTGTTACGCCGTTCCTTCACCCAATCCATCAGCAGTATTTTAAACTCGTCGCGAAACTCTTTTGTATCATACCAAATATGCGCCGAATACTGCGGCCACCACAGGATGCCCATTTTATCCCAATATTGCTGATACTCCAAATTATGTGGCTGATGCGCATCGCGGAAAGCATTGAAACCGGCAGCTTTTACTTGCATTACCCGGGCCCTAATTTCCTGCGGACTAAAGGCATGGCTTTTCCCCATTAAATGTTCGTACTCGGCAATACCATTAATAAATACCGGCTTGCCGTTCAGGAAAAAACGGCCGTCGTTGTTGCTCCGCCCAATAGGCCAGCTAATCCAGCGGATGCCATAAGGTGTTGTTTGGCGGTCGGCTATTTTGCCGTTTTCTAATACTTCGGTTACTAATGTATAGAGGTACGGGTGTTGCAGATCCCATAAATGTACATTAGTTAGTTTGGGGAGTGTTTGCGTAACTGTTGTTGCCTCCCCGCTATTTAATTTTTTATCAGCTTTAGCCAGCGCCACGGTTTTGCCGGTTGCGTCAACCAGTTTATTGATAATGCTGATATTGGATAGCTTGGCACTGTAATTTTTTATCTCTGTTTCTAAATTCAATATTGCCGATCTTTCGCTTACGGTAGTATCGTTCCAAATATGGATCCCGAAAGGTTGGATCCTTACGGGATTAGTTACGATGAGATGCATCGGCCGGAAGATCCCCATAGGCTGCGAGCCTTCCGAAAAACCGGGATCATCAGAACAGGCCCCGCATACCCAGGGCAGGTTTTTGATGAATGATGGATGATCGGCACGGACCGTTAACAAGTTAGTTTTACCGGGTTTGATAGCATCAGTGACATCAAGCGTGAAAGTAGTGCGCCCGCCTGCGTGGTAACCTACTTGCTTGCCATTCAGCCAAACCGTAGCATAAGAACCCACACCCTCAAAATATAGAAAATAACGTTTACCAGCCGGCTGATTAGCTACGGTAAACGTTTTACGATACCAGGCATAACCATGGCGGTTACCATGTTTCAGGCGGCGGTAGCCCCCGTAATCGTCCCAGTTGTGGGGGACATTAACGTTTTTCCAGTTTTTATCGCTGAAAGTAGTTTGTTCGAAACCATTATAGGCTTTGATATTGTTATCATCGGCAATGGTTTTCCAATTGCTATTGAGGGAGATATCCTGGCGGGAGGATTGGGCTTGGGAGTATAAAGTCGATAGTCCGAAGATTAAAGTCAGGAGTAAGAATCTTAGCCATGAGGGCCTCACCCTGCCCTCTCCAGAGGAGAGGGTTCTATTAGTTTCCTCCCATAGGGAGGGGTGCGGCTGGCGGTGTTGTGGCAGGGAGGGGTTTGTACGATTTGCAAAGCCATACCGCATGATGAAACCCCTCCCTACACCCTCCCTATGGGAGGGAATCGCACGAGGCCCTGCTGTTTTATTTAAGAATCGCATTAATTGAACAGCCATCTTAAATCCTTAATATTTCCCTCGTTGCTGAGGCCGGCATCGTATACGGGGATGCGGGCGGTATCATCTACTATCCCTAAAATTAGGCAGGCACCTTTACCTAAGGTAAGTGTATTGCTACCTGGTTTAAAGGTATAGGTGTGTACGTTTACCGGTGGCATACCCGATATTTGAATGGCCCCGGTTATCTTCACGTCCGACTGCCCGTAATCGTTAGCGGTGGCATCGTTTTCCAGTTGGGGTGGCTGCAGGTAGGCGTTATCCTTATCTACAAAATAACCCACCAATACCTTAACGGCCTTAGCGTTGGTAAAGCTGATGCTGGTACCGTCCTTTATTTGTTTGGCCTTGTTAAGTTTGATGCCCTGCAAACCGGCCAGTTCGGGCGCGGTATTTTTTATAACGTTAGGGCTATCGGTATACACTTGTTGATTGGGAACAACCGTATAATAGCCCAAACCTTTAGGCATATCGTAAAGGGCATCTTTCAGCACAATTATCTCTGCCTTTTTGGTAGCCGCCTGCGGCGATTTCAACGAGTCGATATTCCGTTTGAAATTAGCCAATTCCTTTTGGTAAATCGGTAGCAATTCTACCCAGGTCTTCATCGTTCCATCGGTACCGGGGACAGGGATCTTTCGCTGGCGTGTTTGCATACTGTTGGCATACAAGTAACTGTCTTTAGTCAGCTTTACCAGTTCCTCAAAATATTTCAGACTAATTTGCAGTTCGGGCAGGGCCTTGTCTAAATCCTTAATATCGTCGCTGTATTTATACCTTAATACCCAAAGCGCGGCTTTAACCTTGTAAGCGTAGCTATTGGCCATGGCATTGTAGCAATACATATCGTTTTGCAGTCGGGTATATTCGCCTTTATCTTTTTTAACGCCTGGCGCGGCATTATCGGCGGCAGCTACCGCTTTTTTACCGTAAGCGATAATGTTGCCTATCACCTGTACCGGGGTTTCGCCAACGTGGGGCTGGTGTTTCCATTCGCGCTCGGCGTATTCGCTCATCATTTCACCAACCGGGCCTTCGGAGTTATATAATAATGTGAACAGGCCAAATTTTTCGGGGTTCACCAATTGCTGCATCAGCATGCCCAAAGTCATGGTTTGGCGGTTGCCATCGGTAATCCCAAAGCGGCGCAATATCTGTGGTGCTATCTCGCCACTTTCCTCATAAGCGTTTAATATCTTTTTGCTCTGCACTTCGTTAGTACCGTATTTGGCGGCTAACTGGCCCGACCAGTATTTCACTTCGCCTGCCCTATCGCGATGGGCATTCCAGGCATAGCGGGCCCATTCCTTGTACCAGATCCAATCGCGGTCTAATTGTAGTATGCGTTTGCCATTGGCGTTATCGGCTGTGTAAGGCCAATCCCAGTACGATGCCTGCGGATACAGGTGCAATCCGTTAGCGCCGTAAATATTGTGCATGGCCAGCACGCACTTCTGTATAAAATCGGCCGAACCATAGCGGAAAGGTTCCAGGTTGGCCATAATGTGGATATTCTCTATTTGTACGGTGCCAATTTTACTCAGCGTGCGGTGCAAGTCGGCCCAGGGGCCGTGCGGGGTATAGGTGGTTAATGCTTCGCCGTTAAACTTGGCTTCGGTATATAAGTTGCTGTAAATAGGTTTGGCATACTTCATTACCTCGGGCGCGTCGGTATCGTGCGCGCGGAGTACAATTGGCGGCTCTTCGGTTTTACCCAATGCCTTTAACCCATCCTTTACGCCAGGGATAATAGTTTTAGTAAACCAGTCGATATCATCCTGCCCTACGCCTTCCATGGCTTCGCCCAGGGCAACCAGCAGACCAACATTAGGGTATTTCTGCACAAAAGCCGCGATGGATTTGCGGGTATAATCGGCAATAATGGGTACAATATGGCGATTGCGGTCCTGCGTTTTCAGGTGGTTATGCTCTGCAAACGGCTTGGATACAATGATGTTATAAAACATCTGGATCAACCATATCCCCCTCTTATCGCACTCATCAGCCAGCCAGCGGTACATTTCCTCGTTTCGTTTAAAGGTGGCATCATCCACCTCTACAGCGTAGGGATAATCCTTTACCCGCACTAAGGATGCAAAGGGGTGGCCATTCCACAGGTAAAGTGAGTTCATGCGGTTTTGGGCCAGCGTATCTAAATAACGCGACCATAAAGCCTTATCATAAAACCATGGGAAATTTTCAGGGGTATAAGGATACTCATAAGTACCACGACCGGGCAATAATGCGGGCTTTTGCAAACCGATGCAGGTACCGCGCAGCACCATTTCGGGCTGATCGATATAACTTAATTTGGCAGGTATGGCTTTTTGTGATGCGATGCGTTCGGACAATTCCAGGCAGCCGTAAAGCGCCCCTGAGTTATCGGCACCCGCTATAACTATCTTTTTACCAAGATTGCTATTATTGATGATAAAGCCCTCCTTACCGGGTTGTTTTTCGTTATCCGTAAGGCTGGCTTTTAGCAATTTGTTAATGGCGGCATCCTTTGTTAACCCTACATAAATAGTAGTTGCCGGTGCGGTGGCAGTAATGGTGTACCCGGCCTTTTGCAAAGCCGCTTTTAAATGCTGTATCCCATAGGTTATGCGGGCATGATGATTTGGAGTAGTAACAATAGCAACCGTTTTACCCGGCACCGATGCCTTTAATAAAACAGGCAAACACAAAATAAATGCGGCGAATAAATAGCTGATCTTGCTTCTCATTACTTTATAAAAATTGCAGGCAAGCAGCTTCAGGGCTTTTTCCCGGCAGATGAATTTATGGGGTATAAATAGGTTTAACCGTTTGTTTGGTTATAAACTCAAAAATATCAGTAGTGAGCGGTATTTTCATCTACAATATTTTCATGGTGTTGTACTAATTTACCATGGATTAGGCATCAGGCAGTGTTAATACGGTAAAATTGGTCAGCGCCGAAGACTCACCCGGTCGTTGCTTAGCTCTACCACCCTCTCTTCGGCTTCGCCGGAAAGAGGGGTTAGGGTTATTCGATATTGCTCCTGCCCTCTCCGGCGAAGCCGAAGAGAGGGTCGACGGGCGAAGCAAAGTTGGGGGAGTAATATATCTACACCGGCATCTTCACCAGCACATGCTTTAACGCGTTACCACGATAGATTACTTTACCATCCGCATAAACAGAAAGCCCTTTCCCTTTTTTGTATTTAGCGCCGGTTTCATCCCATAAAACACTGATCATACGACCGTGATAAAGCACATTATCCAGCCCAAACCATTTCCATTTACCTTGCGGGATAAGGGGGTAGATTTCCAGCATGTCATCGGTACGTGGTTTTAGGCCTACCAGGTCGTTAATTACCAAATCAACAAAGCCCGAGTGATTATAGTAGCTGCTGCGGGGGTTATCGCCTTTTAGCCAATAGCCGGTCTTTTCGTCCTGGTACTCGCCTAAATAGGGTACACCGCGTTTAATGTGCGATAGGGCATATTTGCGGAACTCATCGTAAAAAACCTTTGGCGTCATGCTACCCTTATTGGTATAATTGGTCAGTAGGTTTGCCAACCCTTTCAGGGTTTGCGTAGTGGCGAAAGGCCATACCGCGCCATCCCATTCGCAGCTATGGCCGTTACCATGCGTGCGGAACAGCGGATGCCGGCGCTCGGCCGTGGTAATGCCCCAGGGAGCATTAAAGCCTTTTTCATCCAGCAATTGATCCCATTGTTTGGCATAAGCGGCTTTGTCATCGGGCAGGTTAAAGCACCATGGGATAAAGCCCAATTCCTCGCGGGCATCGGCAAATTTACCGTTGGGGTGCTTGGCTTCAAAAAATGAGGCTTCAGCATCCCACAGGCTATCTTGCGTTAGTTTTTTTAGTTCGGCTGCTTTGGCGGTGTATTTAGCTTTCAATGTATCGTTGCCGGTGAATGCTGCCATTTTTGCTAATGCCACGGCATTACCGTACATATAGCTATTAATGGTTGGCCGGCGGTTTTTATCCTTACGGCTACCGCTGATGGATTCTTCCATGGCATCTTTCACATCAAACTGGTAGAAGAGTTTGGAGGGTAGCTGCTTTTCGGTTTCCCATACAGCGTAGTCTTTATCTAAAGCTGGCAGGATCTTTTGCACAAATAACTTATCCCGGTTTACCAGGTAAAAGCTATAAACAGCGTCATCAACCCAACTGCTAAAATTATGGAACTTAGGCTTAGCCTGCTTAGGATCAACATACAGCCAAAAGCTAATATAATCTTTAATATATTGCTGGTTGTGCAGCCAGCGGCCTTCGTTTATTTGATGGCCCAGCGCGCTGCTGCCGCTATTGTAGATACCCGAAAAACTTACCGGGGTAATAAACTCATCGAAAATAAAGCCGTCGGGAGTTTGCTTCAGGTGCTTGCGGAATGTCCACCAGCGGTAATCATAGATTTTTTGGATAGCCGAATCGGGGCAATCAAAAACGGGGGCGTTTTTAGATAGAAACTCGTAAGCGTGATCGTTGGTGATATAATTCTTCACCGTTTCCGTATCGATGGAGTTGAAATAGCTGATATTACTTTTCAGCTTATCCAAACCTAATAAACGTTTTTGCTGCGCATGGCTTTGCATCGCCGTAAGGCTTAGCAAACAAAAGGCAAGAGATAAAATTTGCAGCTTTTTCATTATTACAATAAACGGTTTTAATTGTCGGCTTGTTACTAATCTGAAACAAATTAAATGAATGTTAAACATTCGCTTGTACTATACTGTCCTGCTATTGTATGAAAATTTGCGCCCCGCCAATCACCGCTAATATAATTGCATTAAAAAATTGTGTAAAAAAACCATGTCGATGAAAATTGCAGATCGGCCAAAATACGGTTAATTTGCAATTAGATATGTCGGTATTTATTTGTTCACTTAACTCGGGCAGTAACGGTAATTGTTACTACGTTGGCAACCAGCACGAAGCCGTTTTGGTTGATGCCGGCCTGTCCTGCCGTGAAACCGAAAAACGGATGCTGCGCGCGGGATTAAGCATGAGCAAAGTTAAGGCCATATTTGTATCGCACGAACATTCCGACCATATCCGTGGCATACCCGTTATTGCCAAAAAATATGATCTGCCGGTGTATATCACGCCAGGCACTTTAAGCAACTCGGGGTTTTTGCAACTGGAATTGCCTAAGCACCATGTGTTTTTATTGCAGGCCTTTGCCGAAATTTGTATCGGTAACCTTGTGATCACTTCGTTCCCCAAAATACATGATGCTATGGAACCGCACAGCTTTATTGTGGCTTGCGGCGACGTTAAGATAGGTGTGTTTACCGATCTGGGCCGCGCCTGCGATCAATTGATCGTTCACTTTAAACAGTGCCATGCCGCATTTTTAGAAGCTAATTATGATGAGCAGATGCTGGAGCAAGGCCGCTACCCATGGCACTTGAAAAACCGCATCCGTAGTGGCAAGGGCCACTTATCAAACCGCGAAGCGCTGCAATTATTTATCGACCACCGCCCGCAACACTTAACCCATTTGCTGCTGGCCCATTTATCGCAGGATAATAATAACCCCCAACTGGTGCAGCAATTGTTTGATCAGCATGCTAATGGCATACATGTTACTGTAGCATCGCGCCATGTAGAAAGTGCTGTTTATTTTATTGGTGATGGCGTTGGTACTGTGGTTAATAAGGTGGAGCAGTTGGTGATGGGTTTTTAAAAGAAAGCCTTAGTACAATATTTTATAGCAAATCGCCTTGCTTAGTCAAACTAAATTGCCTATGTTTGACTAAAGAGTTATGAATTTTAGTGAATTTAAATCAGGAAGATGGATAAAGCAATACAATTACAGAAGCTTTCATCCATCCATTATTAACTCAACCTGGATCTGGGATGACCCTAAGATCAACACTCTACTTGAAGATGCGACGCGACAGCTTGGTGAACTTAATGCATTTACATACATTCTTCCCGATGTTGACCTATTTATCAGAATGCACGTTGTTAAAGAAGCTAATACCTCCAGTCGTATCGAGGGAACGCAAACTAATATGGACGATGCCTTAATGAAGAAAGAGGATATTAGTCCAGAAAAAAGGAATGACTGGCAAGAAGTACAAAATTACATTGAAGCCCTAAACTACAGTGTAACTGAATTGGAGAATTTTCCTTTGTCAAACCGTCTAATTCGAAAGACACATCAAATACTTTTATCTGGTGTAAGAGGCGAGCATAAAATGCCAGGTGACTTTAGAACAAGTCAAAACTGGATAGGTGGTTCTAATATCTCTGATGCCATCTTCATCCCCCCGCACCCCTCTGATGTTCAAGAACTAATGAGCGATCTCGAAAAGTTTTTGCATAATGATGAGATTAATGTTCCTCATCTTATTAAAATTGCATTGGCCCATTATCAATTTGAAACTATTCACCCATTTCTTGATGGTAATGGTAGGATAGGACGATTATTGATCACGCTTTACTTGGTTTCTGCTGGCTTGCTTAAAAAACCATCTCTATATCTTTCAGATTTTTTTGAACGCCATAAATCAGCATATTATGATGCGTTAATGCACGTAAGAACTACTGGCAACATTGGACACTGGGTTAAATTTTTTTTAAATGCTGTTATTGAAACTTCAAAAAAGGGGAAAAACACCTTTCAGGAAATATTGATTTTAAAAAATGATATCCATCAACAAATAATAACATTTGGAAAAAAAACAGAAAACGCTCAAAAATTTGTTAATTACTTATACACTCAACCTTTTGTAAACTTAGCTGAAGTTATGAAAGCACTTAATATTTCAAAGCAATCGGCAAATGTTATTATTAAGGATTTTGTTAATAAAGAAATACTTGTAGAAGTAACCGGTAATCAAAGAAATAGAGTGTACTATTTTAAAAGTTATTATCAACTATTCATTATTTAGTAAACTTGACTAAGAATACCATTAGTCAAGTTTAATTCATTTTCTTTGACTAATAAGATTCTTAGTCAAAGAAAAGTTAATTACTTGACACCAAAACAAAAAGCGCCATTGCTTTCGCAACGGCGCTTCCTAATCTTTCGGACTTTCTGTCTTACCGACTTTCGGACTTTCTATTCCACTACAAATTCCTTTTTCAATTTAATATCCTCGCTCGATTGGCCTATGCGTACCTCAAAAGCACCTGGTTCAACTGTCCAGTTCATATTTTTATCTAACAGGGCCAGGTCATCCGGGTGCAGGGTAAAGGTTACGGTTTTCTTTTCGCCTGGGTTAAGGGTTATGCGTTCAAAGCCGCGCAGGTCGCTATCGTAAGTGGTTACACTGCTTACCTTGTCCTTTAAGTATAGTTCTACCACATCATCGCCTTTTACTTTGCCGGTATTGGTTACATCAACAGTGATGGTGATATCGGCCTGGTTAGGCACCTTTGCAGGCACTACTAAATTGCTATATTCAAAAGTGGTATAGCTTAAGCCATAGCCAAACGGATACAATGCGCCGTTAACACTGGTTTTACCATAACCGTTAGGGCCACTGGTAGGCTGGTTAGCCTGCGATGCCGGTTTATACGGGAAGTTAAACTCAATTTGCCCGGTTGTTTTTGGGAAAGTGATAGATAGTTTGCCGCCGGGGTTATTATCACCAAACAAAGTTTCGGCAATTACTTTACCACTTTCGGGGCCGGGGAACCAGGCTTCTAAAATAGCGGGCACATATCGGTTTTCCCAATTTATGGTTAACGGCTGCCCGTTAATCATTACCATTACTACCGGTTTGCCGGTAGCTTGCAGCGCTTGCACCAGTTTTAACTGGCGGCCGGGTAAACCTAAACCCGTACGCGAAAGGCTTTCGCCTACACGTTTTTCGTCCTCGCCTACTACCACCACTACCACGTCAACATTTTTGGCTTGGGTAACGGCATTATCAATTTCTGCTTGTTCCTTGCTTGTTAAAGGGGTTTCAATGATCTCGCTTTCGGGCCAGGTGGCATCTACAATATCGCAGCCCTTAGCGCCAACTACCACGCCTTTATTGCCCACATAGTTTTGAATCCCCTCTAAAACCGAGGTTACCTTATTGTGCGATGGCCCGTAACGGCTAATGGCATACCCGGTTGCATCTGCCAGCGGACCTGTTACCAGTATCCTTGGTGTCTTTTTTAAATCAAGCGGTAGCAGGTTACCCTCGTTCTTCAATAAAACCATGCTTTCGCGATTCATTTTCAGGCCCATGTCCAGCGCTTCCTTGTTCTGCACAATTTTGTCGGCTGCCTTTGGGTCTTTCACATAGGGGTCATCAAATAAACCTAACTTAAATTTCACCCGCAATACATCGGCTACGCGACTATCTATGGTTTTCATAGATATTTTGCCTTCGTTCACTAACTCGCGTAGCGGGTTAATAAAGGTTTGGGGCATAGTAAAATTGGTACGCACATTTAAACCCGCTTCTACCGATTGCCTTACCGCTTCCTTATAGGTATCAGCCACATGGTGCTTGCTAAACAGGTATTCCACCGCTTCGCTATCACTCACTACATAACCGGTAAAGCCAAATTTTTGGCGCAGCAGTTCGGTTAAAAAGTAATAACTGCCGGTAATGGGTACACCATTCCAATCGTTATAGCTGCTCATTACACCCATTGGGTGTGCTTCCTGTATCACCCGGCGGAACGGGTACAGGTAAATTTGCTCCATCTCGCGCGGGGCCACATGCGGATCGGTACGGGCATTGCCATCGCGGCCACCTTTAGGTACGCTGTAAACCGCATAATGCTTAAGAGTTGAAGCCACGCCTTCTTCCTGTATGCCCAGTACCATTTGCTTGCCTAATTCGGCAATCAGGAAAGGGTTTTCACCGTAACACTCTACCACACGACCCCAGCGCTGATCGCGGGCGGGGTCCAGTATCGGGGCGTATACGTTGGTATAACCTAATGCTTTTGCTTCGCGGCCAACTACTTGCCCGGCCAGTCGCACTAAGGGTTTATCCCAGGTAGCGCCAATGCTGATAGGTGCTGGCAATGACGTTGCCCTATCGTGATTTAAGCCGTGGATCCCTTCGTTAGTAAAATCGACCGGGATACCCATACGGGTTTCCTCAACAAACCATTTTTGGATGGTGTTTATTGCGCCGGCGTGTTTACTGTAGGGGTATGAGTATTGTGATTGCGCCGCATCTGTGTTTGATGCCAGGCTGTTCAACTCCTCATCAATATTGGCTATACCGTCTTTCCAAACCTCGTTCTTCCAGCTTGGGGCGGGCATTTCTTCTTTTAGTACGCGCTTGTAGCCGTACAAGGTGGCCATTTGGCAGGTCTTTTCGTCAACCGTCATTTGGCTTAGCAGGTCGGCAATACGCTTCTCTATAGGTTCGGCCGGATCTTCAAAAATATCCTTTTTGCCGTTCTTGTTAAAATCAACCCAGCCTTTGTGATAGATATTTTTTTCCTGTGCCTGCGCCGTAAATAAAAGTCCGCTAAAAGCGGCCGATGCCAGGCACACGCGTAATAATTGATCAATGTTTCTCATATCGGTTTATCATTCAGAATTACTTTCAAAAATAGCTTTCGTGAACAACAAAAATTAAGGCTAATATGCAGAAAGTTCAAACAGATGTACCTATAAGGGAATATAGGGGTGAATTTTATTGGTACCAATCCGGCTGCATATCATGCATGATAGATATGCGCGCATCGGCATATTTGCACATTTGCATACCCGTGCATTAAAAATTTACTAATTTTGGTAACCGATGCTTACCCTCACCAATCATACACTCGAAAAGCTGGAACAGCTGCTTAAAACAGCCGGTTACAAGGTGCGTTATGAGCGGGGGAACTTTAAAACCGGCGCCTGCCTGCTGCAACACAGCCGTATGGTGGTTATAAATAAATTTAGCAACCTGGAGAGCCGCATACAGGCCATTGCCGAACTGGCCCGCGAACTGGAAATTGATCAAAACCTGCTGGACGATAAGCAAACCGCTTTTTTACACCAGCTTAAACAAACTAAATTAGCGCTGTGATAGTTACTTTTTTAGGAACCGGAACATCGCAGGGGGTACCTGTTATTGCCTGCGATTGCGAAGTGTGTACATCGGCCGACGCGCGCGACAAGCGCCTGCGCACATCGGTTTTATTAGAGGGCGAAGGAAAGGTAATTGTGATAGACTCGGGGCCCGATTTCCGTTATCAAATGCTGCGCGCGGGTGTAAAGCACCTGGATGCTATTTTATTTACGCATGAGCATAAGGACCATATTGCCGGCCTGGATGATATCCGTGCCTTTAATTACAAGCAACAGCAAGCTATAGATGTATATGCCGATGTACGTGTGCAAAATGCCTTGAAGCAGGAGTTCTCCTACATATTCCACGAGTTTAAGTACCCCGGCATACCACAGCTCAATCTGCATACTATCGGGTTGGATCCCTTTAATATTGGCCCGGTACATTTTACCCCTGTTGAGGTAATGCATTATAAATTACCCGTACTTGGTTTCCGCATTAAGGATTTCACTTATATAACCGATGCTAAAACGGTAAGCGATGCCGAAAAGAAAAAAATAAAGGGTTCAAAAATATTGGTGATCAATGCCTTGCAGTTTGATTCACATATATCGCATTTTACCTTTGACGAGGCTGTTGCCTTTGCCGAAGAAATGGCTGCCGAAACTACTTATTTTACCCATATCAGCCATCGGCTTGGTCGCCATGAGGAGGTTTCGGCCCGTTTACCGGCCAATATTAAACTGGCTTATGATGGAATGAAATTAACCATTTGACCGTGATTTTTAGGATTTAACGATTTTCTTGATCATTTCTGCAAAATCATTTAATCTCCAAAATCAAGCAAATCATAGTCAATGAATAAAATGCCAATCAGCATAATACGTTTCGATCTATACACTCCCGGCATACACCTCTGTCTCTACCAATTGGGTTAAAATAGACTTTAACATAGCTTCGCGCGCCCATAGTTGCTCAGTTGGCGATGCATCTTCCTGGTACCAGCGGATGGGTTCGTTTATGGTGATGCGGCTTTTGTAAGCAAAGCTTTTATTAGGGTGCACACGCGTCCCTTCGTAGCTGTTCATCCCCTCGGCTTTAATCAGTTTTGCAAACTGCTTCAGGTGGATATCGGCTTGCAGGCATTCATCCAGTGAGTTTTTAAAATCGTGCTTATCCTCCAGCCATAGGGTTAGGATGTCGCCGTTAATTTCATGATCGGCAATGGCTATGCGGCTGTAATCAAAATCTACTGAAATGATGAGCCACCATAGCTGGTTTTTTAATTTGTGCGGTATTTTTATCATAAAAAGGTAGCCCCCGGCCCCCTGAAGGGGGAGCATTTGTATTTAGGTAAACAGGGATAGTATTTAGTCCGGAAGACGGGAAGACCGAAAGTCCGGAAGATATTTGATTAATTTTATTGCGTGTTGCTAAGCGAAAATGGCGGTTGCCATCCTGGTAAATATTGCTGTATATCGGCAATAGTGCTGCTGTGTTTTTGGCAGGCGGCCAGGTATCCCCGGTAACGGGCAGTTGTTTTTTTGTTGGCCGGGCGTTTCCCGGTAGTACGAAGGGCGGAATAGGCAATATGCATCGGCAAAAGAATGATTGAATTATTGACAGAGTGAATTATTGATGAGGTGATGCTGTTGAAAGATTGCCCGCTTACGCCGAATTACAGAAATGCACGCTGCTCTTTACTTCTTTATTCATAATTATTTGGCTTATGGTTTATTTATACTAATTTTGATTATCGAACGAACAAATATAAAGATATTTCTGTATCTTTGTCAAGATTAATCTTTAAATAGTTTTCCACATGATGCATATATCAGATAAACCCTCAAAAATAAAAACCATACGCCCCGAAACGTTGGAGTTTATTATCCTATATAATCAATTAAAGGGAAAAGCCTTTAACGGAAATATTCAGTTAGCTGAAGTTTTGGGCTTTAATTCGGCCAGTTCTATTACCGAGATCATCAAGAGCCGACAGAATATCGACCCTGAAAAATTAAAAATATTTAAGGATAAATACAGAGAATATTTATCCCCCGCAAAAAAACAAGAAATTACAGAAAGTTCCCCGATAAAGAAAGCCTTTGAGGGCATCCCCATGTATGAGGTAATTGCCACGGCATCGGGCGTGGAGGTGTATAACGATATTAACGATACCCAGCCTGTAGGCCACATGAACTTCCCCGGGATTGAGGAATGCGATTTCGCCCTGCCTGTTTGGGGCCACTCTATGTACCCCTACCTGGAGAATGGCTGCTGGGTGGCGCTAAAAATTATACACGATACAAAAATACTGCCCGGCGAAGTATATTATATTGAGTGGGGCGATTACCGCATGTACAAACGCCTGCTGGCCGGCGACAACCCCGACGAAGTAATTGCCCACTCGGACAATACTACCGAAATGATTGGTAACCGCCTTAAATACGCGCCATTTGTAATTAGGCTGGAAGAGATCAAAAAACTATGCCTGGTTAAGGATATCCATAAAAAGCATAATCATTAATTCGCTTGAGATTACACAGATTTTATTTTGATTTCACCGATCGATTTGCAATGCAATTAGGCAAACCTATTTTATACACGCTTATTTACTATGTTGCCACAGCAGCCTTGATAACTTATATTGAGGCATCCGGCAGTTTCAGGAGCGGACCGTGTACTCCGAATTTTGATATTTTAGCGCCGGTACTATTGTTCGGCGTATCGTGTATATTACTTATTGCCAATGTATATCGCGCCATCAGTCGCCGGGGCGATTATGTGATTGTAGCGGCTATACATGCCTTTGTTATTATAGGAATAATCCTGTTTCTTGTAATAACAGCTAACACCAAAAAAGGGTAATTTTCTGTTTACATCAATTGAGGGAGTGGACAAATAAGGGACACCCTGATGAAATAAGTTTGACCGATTATAACCCGCAGGGCGCATTATTAGCTATAATTTAAGCTGTTATGGCACCATATTTTTAACGCGCTTTTAATAAACGCCTGCAAATAGGCCATATTTCGGTATCCGCTTATAGCTTACAGTTGTACATATTAATTACATTGATAAAATATTTCTTTTAAATATTATAAATTTGATTTTTAAACCTATTTAAGTTTTATATTTTATGGATATCAATACTATCTGCATAGCCTGTGGCTTACTGCTGGTGCTTGTGCTATTTTTCACTTTGCGCAATAAGCGCAGCGTTAATAAAATGCTGGAAGATAACACCAATGTTGTACCGCTGATGATGCAAAAGGCAACCCAAATAAAGGTAAGCCGCCTGCAACAGGAAACCAAGAATGATACCAAAGCTAACGAGCAATTGCAAAAATTAGTAGCCGCCTACAAAAGCAACCAGATCAATATCACCGAGTATAACGAGAAACTGGATACGATGATCCAATGGTTAGAAATTGACCTTTAATAGCTAATACAACAATAAGCCCTTAAATTTGTTAATTCAATTTTAAGGCGATGGGCATTATTGCACTTATTATATTCGGTTTCCTGGTGTTGGCCTTTATTCTTATTTTCAGGAAAAGGCACGACGACAGTGTGCAACGGATGATGAAGCAAAACCACAATGTAATGCCCCTTTTTAAGGAAAAATCGGCACGTATAAAATACCATACGCTGCATAAGGTGTTAAAGCATGACCCTACTCCCCTGCAAACACTTGAACAATTACAACGTGACTATAACGATAAACTGGTTGATATAGAAGTATACTATGATGCCCTTGAAGAATTAGAGCAGCAATACCTGAAACATTAATATTAATTTTTGCCTTACTTGATTGTATTTTTATATCATTGCAATAAAAACAGCAATACCATGGCATCAGCAGCAGATGACGCAGTAGTTAAACGCTTAAAAGTAATTGTTAAGGAGCATGGCGGGCAGCTGGCTTTGGCCAACCTTATTGGGGTTGACCAGGGTTTTATTAGCAAGGTGATCAACAAAAAGCAGGACGTTAGCTATTACCTGATCCGCAAATTGTGCTTCCAGCTTAAATACTCGCCCGAATGGCTGATACTGGGCACCGGCAATAAACAAATCCTAAAGCAGGAATCGGCCAAGCTAATCACCGAGATACAAATGCTGCGTACCGAGGTTGATATCCTGCACGCCCGTATGCGCGCTTATGAAATGGAGTTGAAGCTGTTACAAAAAGCGGGGTAGTTTTGAGTTGGCTGCAAGCAGTTGGCAGCTTGCACTGCACTGATACCTGCAAACTGCTTACCGGCTACTGCAAACTATTCACTCGCTTCTTCGCCCTTTTCGCCCAACTTAACTATATCGCCTTCTTTAAATAATATAGCCTGCAGGGTTTTACGCCATACCGGTTTTTGGCGCAGCAAAAACTCCAGATCCATACCAAAATGTTTAAACTCTTCGTGCTGGGCATTTTGCATAATTGCTTTAGCCTGCTTGTCTTTCTCTACAGATATGCGTTGCTCGTACCAGTTAATAGCCTCGGCCTCTTCGCCAAGGGAAACAATCATGCGGGCAAATGTGCGTGTTTTGTCTGATAATTCGTTAGCGGGTTCGTGGTACTGATCAAATGCCATAAGTTTATTTTTTTAAGTTGATAAACTTATAAGCAGATGAATGCGAAAATTGTTTGATTAAGCTATTGGTATGTTAACTTTTCCAATTATTAAAATCGCCGGGGTCGGGTGGCCGCAAGGCCGCTACTTTTTGTTTATCTAAAGGCGTACCGGCAAGCACCAGTACAAACATACCGCCGCCGCCTGCAAAGGCCAGCAGTACCCACCATAGCTTATTACCATTACGATTAGCGAATGGCTGATTATGGGCTTCAAAAAACATTAAAGACGCGCTATCATCACTATCGAATAAACCAAGCGCTCTTTTATAAGAACCGCTGCGCTGGCTTTTGCCCAGCCTGTCCAAGTAAACAAAGTCATCGGCACTCCGGCTCATAAAATTGGCCATTGTATTTGCTTTAAACTCGGTATAAGCCTGCTCTTTCTCTGTTTGGGATATGCGGTTGCTGATAGTTTTACTGTAGCACACACCCAGCCAAACGTGCGGAAACCTACGGTGTATTTGTGCCGTATCGGTAACTGAATTATAAATGGGGAATACAATATACGCATCAAAATTTAACCGGGTATTTCCCTTTCCGCTAACATATCGGTTATCATACACATAATTATCTTTAATATCGGCGTAGTGCTGTTTAATGGTGTAATACTTTGTTTTAGGCAGTTGGTTTATCTGGCCGATGTTTTGCAGGCTGGTAAGTTTACCCGTGGCTGTAAGCAGGTAGTTTTGCAAAGTTAAAGTAGTAACAGCGGTAGCAAAAAATGCTATTATTACGCCGCCGGCTATGGGGTTTTTGCCTTTCTTTTGGCTAAAATCAAGCAACCGCAGGCGCGGCAATAAAAAAACAATTACCGGGATAAAAGCTAAAACTCCTGGTATTGCAAAATCTGCAACATCCTGGTGCAGGTGCAGCCAGTCGCGCTGCATAAACACGTACCAGTTAAAAAAAGAGTATACTACAATAAATGCAGCCTGTATTATTAAAAACCTTAGAAATATCAGTTTAAACTTAAGTTGAAAATCTGTCATATGTATAAGCTTAAGATAAATATAAGGAAAGGTTGTTACGTTACAATTGCACCTAATGTAAATATGCCGATACAGTATTTTAGGCATCACGCTTTTGCGTAGGCAATACGGAACTTTATTGCTAAAAATATTTGCAATTACAATTTAATCTTCGTACCTTTACATCTGTTATATGCCAACCGGCATTTTATACATAACCATTCATCTTCATGTATTTTACAACCACCCATCAGCTGGATAGCCTGATTGATGCCTATTTTACGCGCATTGCAGGCGAGTTCCACTTAGAAGATATCCCCGCAAAGGGAAAATCCGTTGACGAAACCATACAACAAAAAATTTGGGACCGCCAGCCCGAGCCTGCTACCATCAGCGGCCTGGTGTTATTCCTGGGTTTTGAGAGCAGGGCCATGTTTAACCGGCACGAACGTAAAGGAACCTTTGCAAGCACATTGCAACGGGCACGCCTGCGCGTCGAATCGGAGTATGAGAAGAAACTGCATCAGCCCGCCCCTACCGGTGCCATCTTCGCCCTTAAAAACCTGGGCTGGAACGAACGGGATGCCGCCACTACCGGCAATGAAATACCCACGGCGTTAAAAATAGAAGTTGTAGATAGCGGGGTACCCATAGCCAGCGATGAGCGTGATGTGGCTATTTAATGTGCAGATGTGCAGATATGCAAATGCATGAATGTGCAAATGCTAATCAGCAATGCCCTAATGAAGAATAACTATTGACCAATGACTGATGACCAATGACCAACCTACAAACCACCATTTTATTTAAGCAAAATTATTACGCCACAACGCCGCTGGTGGTTAACCAGGGCGGCAGTAGTTCGGGTAAAACGTATGCTATTTTGCAGGTTTTATTTGCATTGGCTTGCGCCGATAAGGCCGTAATAACCGTTGTGGCGCAGGATATCCCAAACCTTAAAGTAGGTGCCCTGCGCGATGCGCTGGAGATATACAATCAATCGGCCACGTTAAAGCAAATGGTAAAAAGTTATAACCGCAGCAGCCGCCTTTTTGAGTTTACAAATGGAAGTTTAATCGAATTCAATAGCTACCACGATGCACAGGATGCTAAGAGTGGCAAGCGCGATTACCTGTTTATTAACGAAGCCAATGGCATTAGCTGGTCTGTTTATACCGAATTATCGTTACGTACACGTAAGCGGGTTTTCCTTGACTACAACCCTAACGCGGCCTTTTGGGTACATGACAACCTACTCGGCAAACCCGATGTGCAATTGCTTATTAGCGATCACCGGCATAACCCCTTTTGCGAAGATGGCATACGCGAAAGGATTGAGGGCTTAAAGCTTACCAACCCCGAACTATGGAAAGTTTATGCCCGCGGGCTTACCGGCAAAGTAGTCGGCCTGGTAATAAGCAATTGGCACTTGTGTAATGACATCCCCCGCCATGCTAAACGGATAGCCATCGGGCTTGATTTTGGCTTCACTAACGACCAAACCGGTTGCCTGGAAGTTTATATGCAGGATGGCGAACTTTGGATACACGAATTGTTTTACGAAACGGGCCTCACCAACCCCGATATATCAAACCGGCTGGAGAGCAGCGGCGTAAGCAAAAATGTGTTGATTGTTGCCGACAGCGCCGAACCAAAATCGATAGAAGAATTGCGGCGGATGGGCTGGCATATTACCGGCGCTATTAAAGGCCCGGGAACAGTCAATCTATCTATAGATATACTAAAGCGTTACCGCATTAACGTTACGCGCAACAGCGTAAACCTAATAAACGAACTGGGCCGCTACAAATGGAAAACCGACCGCGATGGCCGCAGCCTGAATGAACCGGTTGATAACTTTAACCATTTAATAGATCCACTGCGGTATGTGGCGTTAAATAAGCTGCGGGTAAAAACGCTTAAACCGGGAAAATCTCACCTGCCCTGGAAAGAGCCAAATTTTGGCGAACGGGATTATGACTGGGTATTTAACGCTACTTAATAAGTATCCACTATTGCAATTTAAATTTATTATAACTACATTTACCAATATAATTAGCAATTATGAAAAACTTAATACTTATCACTTTATTATTTGTCGCTTTCCAAGGGCAAGCACAATCAAACAAACCAATTGATGGCTTTTTAGGGATAAAATTTGGCAGTTCGGCAGCACAGGTTACCGAAGCCTTAAAGGCTAAGAGCGCTGTAGTAAATACCGGACAAACAGCCGAATCTATCGGGTTTAGTAATGTTACATTAGGAGGAAGAAAAGTATCTACGCTTTTTGTACATTTTATTAACGATAAAGCATACGAGGCTTTATTTATGTTTAGGCCCGAATTGGAAACCCAATCTATAGAATACTACAACTCACTTGTTAAGGATATTGATGGGGTGTATGGAGCGGGCAAGCCTTATAAAGATTTCAAGAAACCGTACGCAGATGGCGACGGGTACGAGATCACTGCTATTAAAACCGGTAATGCCAACTATGAAACATCATGGGAAAATGGCGATAACTTAGCCTGGGTTGCCATATTGCCAAGAGATGAGCGGATAGTATTGCGTTTAACCTATCGTGACGGCAAGCTGTTTCAGTTGTATACTGATGCGAAAAAGCAAAAAAACAAATCTGAATTTTAGATAAAGTTAATTAGCCTATGCAGGCTAATTTTTTTAACCTTAATATGCCATTTAGCATATAAATCATATAAAATGTCACAATCAAAACAAACAACACCGGAAGATATTCAGCAGCAAACCGAGCAGCTAAAGACCAATATAGCCGAATTAAATAATGTGCTGGTACAACTAGCTAAAAACCAGGAGAGCCTGGGAGAAACTATTAAAGAAGGCGGTAAAAATTTCAAGGAAATAGGTAAAGCCGCAAAGGATGCGGCGGAATCGCTAAAAAAATTAAACGAACAATTAACTGATAGCACAAAAACCATCGGGGCATCAAAAAAAACAATTGATGAGAACAAAAAAGCTTTAACCGAGTTACAGGAGGTTCATGAAACTTTAACCAAATCGCACAGGGTTAGTTCAAAACAGTTGAACAAACTAAGTGATGATATCCAAATACTAACCAAAAATATTACTGATCAGGAAAAGGCCCTTGCTCAAAGTAAGGAAACCTTCGATTATCATAAAGCAATCATCGAACAAATAAACTCAGCTACCGAAAAGCTAAAAAAATCAAACAAAGATTTTGGCCCGGTGCTGGAAGATGTAACCAAAGGTTTTAATATGATGAAGGATGGCTTGGCTGTGGTAAAAACAGGCTTTACAGGTGTAGGGGCGGCTATAAAAGCTACCGGCTTTGGTTTACTGGTATTGGTACTGCAATCGGTAGTAGAATATTTTACCAAAACCACCGAGGGGGCTAAAAAACTAAAAGGAGGTATTGCGGCCATTAGCCTGGTAATTAAAACTGTTAAAGATACCGTAAGCCATATACTTGGTTCAATTGGCAAAAATATTGCCGATGCTGTAAGCAACCCGGCCGAAACAGTAAAAAAAGTTTGGAACGCGGTAATCGAAAATATCACCAACCGTTTTAAGGGTATCCAGGTATTTTTTAAAGGCTTGTTCAGCGGCGATTTAAAAGCTATGGGCGATGGTGTGATACAAATGGGTACCGGTGTAACCCACGGAACAACTAAGCTAAAACAATCGTTCAATCAATTTAAAACCGATATATCACAAGCGGGCAAAATAATTGCCGATACTTATAAAAAAGCTGCGGAAGGAAGTGATGACACCACGAAAAAGATAGCAGCCAATCATAATGAGATCCACAAAAAATTATCAGTCAATAAAAGCAGTGAAGATGTAAAAAGTAAAAAAGACAAAACATATTTGTCGGAAGCAAGGTCGATAGGGGTCGTTATAAATCAATCATCATCCGACGAAAGTAGTTTTTCACAACATCATGATACAGCCATTAATAATCATGCAAATCCTGAAGTAAAAAAAATAACTAAAGACATATCCACAGAAGACGGCATCATAAAATCTCACATCAGTGGTGATTGGAAAGTAGAATTGGATTTACGCCAGCAACAACTGAATAAAGAAAAAGCCCAGGCCATAAAATTTGCGCAGGAAAAAAACGAATCGGTATTAAAAGTTGACCAGGACTATAAAGAAAAACAAAAGCAACTGGACAAGGCTAAGTTGGATGCCCAGTTTGCTAATCAACAAAACTATTTAAAATCGGTTGATAAACTATCGGGGGCGCTGAGCGGTATATTTGGCAAAAACACCATAGCGGCAAAAGCTGCCTTTAAAGCGCACCAGGCCGCGGCCGCCGGGCAGGTAATTATCGATACCGAAAAATCTATCATGGGGATCTGGTCGGCCAATGCATCTATACCTTTTATCGGTGTACCCAAAGCCATTGCCGAAACCGCTATCGCGGTAGCCGCTGGCGCTTCATCGTTAGCCGGTATTGTAAAGCAAAAGCCGGGCTTTGCCAAAGGCGGGTATTATGCATCTGATGGTCGGGGTGCCTTGCTACCCGGTTACAGCCGCAGCGATGACACTAACGCCTACCTGCGATCGGGCGAAGCGGTAGTGGTATCCGAAGCGATGCGTAACCCCTGGGCACGTAATTTAGTAAGCGCCATTAACGTAGCACACGGTGGGCGCGATTTCGCTACGGCTAACCCCGGTAAAGGCTATGCCATAGGTGGTATATTTACCGATGGCGGCAACGCTAACCGTTATTACAGCCAGCCGGCAAACGATGTTAAAGACCTGGCCAATACCCTGGCTTACCAAATGATCAACAACTTCCCGCCTATTTATGTGGATGTGAAAGATGTAAACAATCAGCAAAATATTTTGGCCCAGACAGTAAACCGGGTGAATCTATAATTTTCGCGGACAATTATTTGGAAATATAATTTTATAAAAGTATATTTACCAATATAATTAGCAATTATGAAAAACTTAGTACTTATCGCATTATTATTTGTTATTTTTTCAGCGAAAGCCCAAACAACCAAACCAATTGACGGCTTTTTAGGGATAAAATTTGGCAGTTCGGCCGCACAGGTTACCGAAGCTTTAAAGGCTCGGGGAGCAACTATAAAGGCCGGTCAAACAGCTGCCTCTATTGGTTTTCTTAATCTTTCACTGGGAAACAGAAAAGTGGCTACCTTATATGTTCACTTTGTAAATGATAAAGCTTTTGAAGCATTATTTATGTTTATGCCGGAATTAGAAGCTCAAACTATTGATTATTATAATGCGCTTGTAAAAGATATTGAAGGGGTATACGGCGCGGGTAAGCCTTATAAAAATTTCAAACAACCTTATACAGATGGCGATGGGTATGAAATCACTGCTATCAAAACCGGGAATGCTAATTACGAAACATCATGGGACAGTGGAGACAATACTGCCTGGGTATCAATTGTGACAAACAAAGATATACCGTTAATCGTAAGATTAGTGTATAGTGATAGCAAACTTAGCCAACTGTATAAAGATCAGCAAAAGGAAAAAAACAAGTCGGAGTTTTAAAAATATACAATAAATAGCCGATGGCTATTTATTTTTATCACAATTATGCCAATTGGCATTTAATACATATTTTAATGATTAAACAAAAAATAACTACAACTACTGGATTTATCCATCTCTGTATCCCCGAAAAACTGCATGAAGTTACACTTAGTCAATTAATACAAATGCAGTCGGCACCAGGTTTAAGCGATTTGCAAGCTATCAGTATACTGTGTAACACACCACTGAGCGAATTGCAAAATATAAGTAATGGCAACGATTTGCAAGCTATCAGTACACCATTACTAAACATTGTCCATCAAATTAAATACCTGTACAAAAGTGATGCTGTCCCGCAAAAAGTTACTTTTATTATTGCTGGCAAACCCGTTGAAGTAAATGTGATGAAAAACTTATCGGTTGAACCGGCAGGCGCTTTTATGGCCGCCCGCGAAATTATAGCCGACGAGATAGCTAAATACATTACCCAACATGGCGAGGCCGATTGGCAGCAAAATTTCAATCCCTCGTTACAGGCCTGTGCGCAAATACTGGCGCAATACTTTTACTGTCGCGTTACAGGCAAACCCTATAACGAGTATGCCGCCGCCGAATTTGAAGAACAAGTAAAACAACTCCCCGTAACCGATGCGCTACCCATAGCGAAGTATTTTTTTTTGAGTTATCCAAACTTATCGAAACCGAAAACCGGTTGCTGGCATCGCCTGCGTCGGCCATGGAGCAGCGCGCCGGGATAAAAAATTTCGAACCTTTTAAATATATCAACACTATCAATGCCCTCAGCGGCGGCGATATCACCAAATGGGATGCCATCCTAAACTTGCCCTACGATAGGGTATTAACCAAACTTCTGCTCAACAAAACCGAAGCTACTTATCAAAAGCGGTACGGGGAGTTGTTGCAAAACCCCTCCTAACCTCCCCTAAGGGGGAGGAACTAAAATAAATATTCACTACACCTTTCTATAGCCCTCTCCCTTGGGGAGGGTTGGGAGGGGTGATAAAAATAACCCATGCCCATACGTAACCAAATAGCAGCCATTGTGCAAAACCTTACCGGCACGCCCGGTTTTATTTACGGTACAGCCGGCGAGCTAAACGCCCTGGCCGATGATGCCAATTTCCCCACCGTGTTTTTATACCCGCTGCAAAACATCGGGATAAACCCGGCGGTAAATGGTTCGGTAGATAATACCTTTTCCATCTACATGGAGTTTTTGTACAAAACCGAATTTGGCCAATACACCGCCGATAACGAAACCTATGTAGCCCAGGCCCTGCACCTGGCCAACCAGTTTTTGGTAAAAGCCTCCACCTATCGCGAGGGCGACGGCCGGTACTTCCGCCTGAAAATTACCGAAAAAGCCAAATGCGTACCCGTTTACAACAAGTTTGATGTAAACACGACAGGAGTAGGTCTAACAGTAACGCTGTCGGCCATGTATTCGCCGGCTGTTGCTTAAAACATCCTCTTGCTATGAACCATCATCTATTAACCATGAACTCTCTTTTAATATGAATATCGATCCCAGGATAACCCTCGTTTATCTCGACCCTATAGATAATACCTTTACCACCAGTTACAACGCCGCCTTTTACATCAGCATTTATGATGCCGCCACCGGCGAGCTAACACCCGGCAACGGTGTAACCGTAAATTACCAGTACTTTAACAATGGCATCCCCGGCGATACCTTTAGCCGCAATGTAATTGGATCGCAATTAAAAATAACCCAGAGTACCTATCGCGAGGTTAGGAATTTTGACGGCGAGATTTTGTCGGAATTTGAGATCAGGGTCACAAGTTTCGATAATATCATCCCCGATGAACCTCCACCCAATACATCAATATGCGATGTGGTGATCCTATCCATAAACGTTGACCATAAGGAAAGCGCCCCGGGTGCAGCCGACGCGCAGGTAACCATATTGGCGCAAAGCAGCCAATTGCCCTTAAACTATAGTTTGGATGGTATTACTTTCCAGTCGTCGCCTGTATTTACCGGCTTGCACGGCGGCGGTTACATGGCTTATGTTACCGATGCGCTTGATTGTACTGCCATCCGCAATTTTAACATTGAGGTATTGCAAAACCTGCTGACGACCGATCCGGCGATTGATTTAGGCACCGGTAACCTATCCCGCTGGAATGCCGCCTTTAACCCCGTGGTATTTACCTATCAGCGTAAGGATTACGAGGTAACAGGCATAAGTACCGATGGTAACGGTAACACCATAGTGTCCGTTAATGCCAGCCTTACGGGGCTTAAGGAAAATGATGCGGTATACCTATATGCCGGTGCTTACAAGGGCGTGTATCATGTTAAAACAATTACAAGCGGGCAAATTTATATCGCTACGCCGTATCTTGATTCGGACCATAACACCGGTTACATTAATATGAACAGCTTACGGCCCTATTACCAGGTAAAAACCGAGATCACTTATTTTGACCGGGATGCTAACGCGATGAAAAGTATTACGTCTACCAATCGCCCCGATCAAACCGGTTTGGTAAAGGCCGATATCTCCAGCTTTTTGCAAAGCCTGTTACGCGCTACAGATGATAGCGGTTTCTCTGAAATTAACTTTCGCGATACTAATCTCTGTGCCAGCTATACCATCCGCTATGCCGAAGTTTGGGATGGGCACGATGCGGTTTATATAGATATAGAACGCCCCTATTACGTGGTATACGCCGCCAAACAATTGGGCGATGCCTACGGCGGTAACCTGGCTGCTTATGTGCCTTTCCCATCGGTAAATAGCGAGACTAAAAGAGCTAAGTGGCTAACCGACTTTGCGGAACCAGCCTATTCCAATAATTATCCTTTTGATATTGGCTTTATTTATGGCGATGCCCTGGCAGGTTTGGATATCTATTGTGAACTTGTACTGCTGGATATTAATCGCCAGCTCATTACGGGTAGCACGCAGGCAATTGGCTTATTAAATGAAGATGATTCTTTCCTATTGAGCCAGGATGGTACACGGTTTATAATAGCCGATGCATCGGTAAGCAACCAACCGCTTGTACAGCATGTGGGGCTAAATCGCTTATTGATCAATCAAATTTTTCCGCCCGATGTTTATTATTTTACACTGACACTAAAATACGACCAGGATGACATCACACATCCCATTACCCAAACGCAAACTGTGCGGATTGATGATATGGTAGATGATCAATCGGTTTACCTACGCTGGATAGGCCTTACCGGCAGTTGGAATTACTACCGATTTGTATATAACCAGGAGGTAAGTTTGGATGTGCAAAACGCCACTATCATTAAAAATTATGTGAGCGATTGGGCCAACCAAAACAGTATAGAAGAAGTGATCAGCAAAACGGCCGGCCAAAAAATGAAGGTAATGGCTGAAGATTTGTCAGTAGCCGATATTAAGGGTTTACAGTCCATCAAATATTCGCCAAAGGTGCAAATGCTGGATAATAAAAACCCGGTAAAATGGCAAACTGTAGTATTAAACACCGCCACCTTTGCCGAGTATGAAAGCCGCAATGGCCAGGCGCCCTTTAGTGTTACGTTTAACCTACCGGGGATTAATGTACAAACACAGTAACGAAATGCGAAAGTCGAAATGTCAATTGCGAAATGACTTAGGAAAATTCAAACGGCCAATTCGCAATTACTTTGATTTTGCTTTGTTATTCTCTTTGGCTGTTTTGCCCGAACTGGTGAATATGGCAGTGAGTTCTTTCGATTCCTTATGCAGAAGAATGGTAAAATCATTGCTTAATGTTCCTGATTCCATGATCAATTCTAACCACAATGATGTTTCATCTGCTTCCTCTTCAACTATCGTTATCTTAGAAATAAAATCAGCCACAGACCTTGCTTTACAGGCCGAACGATAATTTGCAGATACTGATGTCCCCGAACGCAAAATTTGGTTGCCCAATACACGTCCTACTTTATCATCAGGTAACTGTCTAACTAATTTAATAATATTCAGGGCAAAAGTTTTTGTCCTTTGCTTTAGGTCGGTTGTAGGTTGCATACTTCTATATCAATTATTTAAATACTAATTTATCACTTTATTCAGATCCGTGATTAGCATTTCTCCTTTAAAATTATTTCGCAATTGACATTTCGACTTCATAAAAAACAATGACCACCTTACAATTATATCTTAACGACCAACTGGTTGACCTATCCGACGATAGCCCAATGGCCCTTACTTTCCAGATCAATAACCTGGCCGAGGTAAAAAATCAGCAGGGCAATACCAGCAACCAGTTTAAACTGCCGCTTACTCAACGCAATCGCCGCATTTTGGGTTACCCCGATGAAGTGGCCTTTACCGATGATCAGCCATACCAACAATACCCGGCAAAAATTATACAGGACGGCTTAGAGATTATGCCTTATGGCGTTGCCGAACTGAATGGCATTGACCAGGATACGGCAGCCATTACTGTACTATCGGGCAATGTGGATTTTTTTGATGCCATAAGCGGGAAAATTTACGAGATGGGTGATAAAACCACACCCTATGGCATCGGCCAGCCCTTTCTCCCCTATCAGCATACCTGGAATGTGGATAATGTGGTAGCATCGCAAACGCGTACCGATGGCTGGATATGGCCGGTGGTTGACTATGGCAATTTAATTTATAATTCGGCAGGCCAGTGTGAAGTTAACGTACGATACATGCGCCCCGGCTTTTTTATAAAAACAGCTATCGATCTGATGCTGGCATCAATTGGCTATAAAGGAACCGGGGCCTTAATAGATAATCCCTTGTATCCTAAACTGATTGCTCAGTTTAGTAATAGTTCGTTTGAGCATGGTACCGATTATCAAAATCAGCCAAATCCGCACGGGTTAAATGCCTCGATAGGCACTAATCTGTATGTGAGTCACGATCACCGTCCTAATGATAATGGCGGCTATGTTAATTTCACAACTTATACAGATCCATCCGGACAGTTTATTACCAATAACCGGTTTATTGCCAACCAAATTAATAATGTTGATATTACGCTTACCATTCCCCGCCTGCTGTTTAACGGAAAGGTTGCCGGCAGCCACCCATCAAACCTTAAAATTTACATTAAGGTAAATAATGATATTGTTGCTAATGCCAGCTTCGATTTTTCGGGGCCGTTTGAAAGGGAAGGAAGCACAAATGGCAGTGGGCTGCGGGGCACAACAGATACGGCAAATACGGTAGTAACAGCCACAGCCAACCTGGCCGTTAACGATCAGGTTTGTATATACTACGAGTTTTTTGGCGATCAGCCCGCCTCCTTTACCATTGTTGCAGGCGCATCTTTAACCATTGCGCCAACAAGTAAGGGTATATTGTACGGACAGGACATTCAATGCGAACGTATTTTTCCTGATATCAGTCAGAAAGATTTATTAAAGGACATTTTGCAGCGCTTCGGTATTATCTGCCAAACTGATAATACCACGCGCACTATCAATTTCGCATCGTTCAGGGATATTGTAAATAATATTCCCGTTGCCCATAACTGGACCGGCAAATGCCTTAACCAGGGTAAAGGCATCAGTTTTCAATTAGGTGGTTACGCGCAGGTAAATTATATGAAGTATAAACAGGATGATAATGTATTACCCTTAGGTTTTGCCGACGCGCAAATAAATGTGGCCGATAAAACCCTGCCTGCCACCGCCGATTTGTTGGAGAGCCAGTTTGCCCCTACCCTTAACCGCCCATATATTGGTGGCAGCATAGCGCAGGTAAAAATGACCGACATAGCCGATGATAACCACGAATTTAACATTGGTGTATCGCCGCGCATATTGGTAGATAAAAAAATAGACCTGCGCGATTATAACGGGGCAACCATTAAGTTTACCGATGGCGATGCCGGCCACGATAGGGTGGTTAATAGCACCATTTCGGCACCCTACTTTTACAAGCCCGATGGTGAGTACAACCTTTGCTTTGGCGATATGCCCGGTACAAATGGCACGCAACCCGGCCTGAAAACCTTGTACTACCCCGAGCTGCAAAAGATCTTAACCCAAAGCAAAAAGGTGGTACGCTATTTCTTGCTCAACCCGCGTGATATTTTAGAGTTGGATCTGTTGATCCCCATTTATCTGCAACAGGATGGTGCTTACTACTATATCAATAAAATAGATAGCTGGCGCAAGGGGCAGCCAACTAAGATAGAGTTAGTGAAGCTGGGTTAATAACTCACCCCTCCTAACCTCCACAAAGGGGAGGAACATAAAGACTTGTCAATTCTTAGTGGGGTTGTGAGGGGGGGTTACGAAAACAAACCATGGGTGATCTCTACCGTAGCATCATCACCATAAAAAAAGATGGTTAAGCCATACGGCCCATCGGTTATGGATAATATGTCTTCACGTTTTATTTTATTCTCGTTCACAAATAGCGCCAGGCGATCGCGGCTACTAAATGAGTCGGTTTTGAGTATAATCATAGGATATTATTTTTTATATAAAGAGCCCCCATATCAATTAATGTTACAATAATTTATAAAAAATATGCCAATTGGCATTTAAAACACAATTAAACTCCTGTATGAACATCAACACCGCTAACCAATTATTTGACCAGGGCATTTTTACCGAATTGTACAAAGCCGGTTTTATTAATGCCAAATTATTCAGCTATCGCGAAATATACCTTTGGGTGCAAGCCCAAATGCAAACCCGCGGCTTAACAAAAAACCAGGCTGTGCTGGAAGCCGAAGTAAAATTCGGGAAGGACGAGCGTACAATATGGCGGGCGCTGAATAGTTTCACTACCGCTGATTAAAAAATAATTGCGTTGATTTCGCTGATAATCAGCACTGACATCCTTATGCCACCAGTACATTAAATTATTCTGCCGACCTTTGATTATACCAAAGCGGCATAAAAATCCGGAATTGAAATTCCGAAATCCGAATCAACAACTGACACACTTGTGCCACCAACATCTGGAAGTTTTATCCCGACCTTTGAGTATAGCAAAACAGCAGAACCAAAATCCAATAACCATCCGTATCTCCGGGTAGTAAACCAAGGTTCCAAATCATAATCATCCGGGACTTTCAACCTAAACCAACCCGGTGTAACCGTACAAAAATCGGTGCAATCATAACCAAATCTGTGGAATCACATAAAATGAAATCTAAAAACATGAAAATTTATCTATACGATACCGAACAGGACTGCATCGGCACGGGCAGCCTGTCATCAGCTTATATACAACAACAGTTGGAGGTCGCCGGCGGCGTGGATGTGGAAGTGCATATCAGTTCGGTTGGTGGCAGCGCCTTTGATGCCATTGCCATTTACGATATGCTGAAGAAATATCCCGGCAATGTAACCACTTATGTGGATGCGCTGGCGGCCTCGGCGGCCAGTGTAGTAGCCATGGCCGGCAAAACTGTAGTAATGAGCAAGTATGCTTTGCTAATGATCCACAAACCCATGGTAGGCAGCGGCGGCAATGCCGACGAACTACTGAAAGATGTACACATGCTCAATATCGTCCAGTCGCGCCTGGCGCAAATTTATATGGACCGATCCGGATTGGACGAAGTAACCATTAACAGCTTCATCAACTCCGTCACCTGGATGACGGCCGACCAGGCGCTTGACCTGGGCTTTATTGACCGCGTGGAAGATTACAGCGCCGATATTACCAACAGTGCTATCCTGAAAAAATATACCGGCAGCGCGCCGGCCGTTTACCAGCGATGCATCAACAAAATCTTAAACATAAATAACAAAAACAGCAACATGAACATGGAAAACAAGGACCTTATTGAAAAAACCGCCTCGGTTTTGGATAAGATGATGAATTTCTTTAAACGGGTGGTGAACAAACACACCATTACCGACAAGGGTACCCTGCATCACGCCGGCGAAATGGACGAAGGCACCGAAGTATACCAGGACGAGGATATGACCACACCGGCCATTACCGATACCTACACGATGCCCAATGGCAAAAAGATAGCCGTAAAAGATGGTAAGATACAACAGGTTGACCCATGCCCCGATGCCGAAGACGAGGATGATGACATGCCTGCCGACAAACTAAAAAAAGGTGATGTGCAAAATCGGATCCAAAGCATCAAAGCTAAATTACATGCCCAAAATGCGTTATTAACCGAAGCCCGTGAAGCCCTTGAAGCTGCCAACTCCCAGTTAAAGCAAACCCGCGACGAGGTGCGAAACGAAATAAAATCAGACTTTACACCCGAGGGTTCGCGCAGAAGCAACAAAGCTAAAACCGAGGGTCAACCTTTTTTCGCGCCGCAAACTACACTGGCTAAAAACGCTGTTAAAAAAGCTGTTGGCAGTGATAAGTAGGCAGTTGGCAGCAGCACATATCTAAACCATATCACATTATTAACCACTAACAAACTGTAGACTGCCAACAGGCAACTGCAAATTAAAAAAACATGGCTCAATTTACATTTACAAACAACACCTATGCCGGCGAAGCGCTGGCAGGTTTTATGGCCAGTACGCTGCTGGAAGCCGATTCGGTAAAGCGCGGACTGTTAACCGTAATTAACGACGTTAAATCGCGCAAGATCATCCTGGATGTGGACGATGACGTAAAACTGCAGGATCCATCAGGCCTGTTTAACGATCAGGGTACTACCACCCAACAAACCGAAAGCTACCTTGATCCGGTGGTATACGAGTTTATGAAACAGGAACAATGGGATAAACTGGCCCAATCGTGGGAAGCCCAAAGCCTTGCCCCTGGTGCCTTTGGCGATTATGAGGGTGTGGTAGACCTATCCGACTTTATGGTGCAGCGCTACCTTACCAAAATACAAATTGCTAACGAGCGTTTGTACTGGCTGGGCAAAGCCGCCACTAAAGAAGCTACTTTTACCGCCGACTTCCAGGGTTTACTACCGGCTATTGCCGGCGCATCTGGCGCTTTTAAGGTTGGCCTGGGCAAATCGGCCACCAGTATGGCCGCCACAGCAATCAGTGCAGGTGGTGTAGTGACTGTAAGCAGCACCATTACTTTATCCGATGGCGACGTGGTAACCATTACCGGCGTAACAGGCACCATTAAGGATACCACCAACGGCGGATTGGGCATAGATGTACAAAGCCAGTCTTACTTTATCCAGGTGCTAAGTGCTACTACTTTTAAACTGGTACGCAACTACAACGAGATCAATACTCGCAAGGCCGCAGCTTTTACAGGTACAGCAAGCGCAGCTACGGTTAGCTATATTAACGCCAGCAATGTGCTGGGTGTGTTAAGCGGCGTATTCAGCCAGCTTGACCCGGCCGACCGCAGCCAGGAAGATTTTAATCTGCAAATTCCGCTGCATGTAGGTTATGCTTATGCACAAGCGCAGGCAGCACAAGCTACCAATGTGCTAAATGCCTTTACCGATAAAAAGAAGATGGATTACCTGGGTATCCCGTTGCAATTGATGAACCACTGGCAAGCCAACACAATTTTGGGCGCTCGTTCATCAAACTTGTTCCTGGGTGTAGATCTGTTAGGCGATGCATCCGAACTTTCAACCGTATACATGAAGCCTTACACAAACGATAACGTGGTACGGATGAAAGCCCGCATGAAAGCCGCCGTTAACTTCAAATTTGCTAACGAATTGTTTTACCTGTCGGCATAGCCGCCAATTATTGAGTTATTGAATTATCGAATTATTGATTTAAAATAATTCGATTTCAATAACTCAAGCCTAATCAATAATTCACTCATTCAATAATTCAAAATTAATTCCATGCCCATTTACAATAAAATAAACGCAGGCTTTGCCCTTGGCGCGGCCGAACCGGTAACATCCGGTATCGAGGACGTGATCTATATCTTTAACGAAAACGACATCACACTTACCTACGACACCATGAACCCGCTGATTGTAGCCGACCTTACTGCTGTAGGCAGTGCCAAGGTTTACAAATTTACTGGTACAAACAACAGCTTTAACACGGTATCTAAACTGGCTAAAACACAGGTTGGGCCACGTTATACCGAGGAGATTGACTTTAATATTGCCGGCCTTTCTACCGAAGTAAAAGCACAGCTAATGGCCATGGGTTACGGCCGTATACGTGCTATCACTATTAATAACTACAAGGCCGAAGATTCGGCCATTGAATTGTTTGGTGCCGTAAACGGGTTGATCCTGGCTGAAGCCGAGCGCAATGCCGCCGATGAGGGTGTTGAAGGTGGTTACAAATTAAAGTTAACCAATCCCGATAAACTGAAAGAACCCTACCCTCCCCGTGCGGTTTCCATCCCACCGGTATCCGGCTCGGCAACTTATGCCAGTACCCTGGCCGCGTTGGAAGCACTGGTAGATTAAACCGGTTCATAGTTGATGGTTCATAGTTCATAGTTGATGGTTCATAGTTCATAGCATCTGTGAGCCATCTATAAAATTCTATCCATGAACCATCATCTATTAACCATGAACCCAAAGAAATACATCCTAAAACCCGGCAAACACCAGTTTGCTCCCGGCGAACATGCCCGGCACGATAACGATAATCTGACCGATGCCGAGGCGAAATGGTACCTGGAGCGGTATCCGCATATCAGGTCACTGTTCAGCGATAGTCCGGAAGTCGGAAAGACGGAAAGTCCGAAAGTGAAAAGTAAAATCCGACAAAAAAGAAAATCCGAAATCGAACATCCGAAACCCGAAATTACATGAAAACCTATCTGCCACAAATTGAACGACGCATAGTTGTACGCCCTAACCAAACCTACGGCATACTGAATTATGATTTGGATAATGCCTATCCGCAACGAATGCTTGAACTGGTGGGTAGTTCCCCAACGGCTAAAGACTGCTGGAACAAACGCGCTAAGTTTATAGCCGGTAATGGTTTTGAAGAAGCTGACTTGGGTAAACAGATCATTAACAGCAAAGGGCTTACACTGGCCAAACTGTTAAAAGCCATCGCATCGGATAAAGCCCTGTTTAGTGGCTTTGGCATCCATATTAACTACAATGCCAATTTTAAAGTGGCATCGGTTAATTATGTCAAGTTCGAGGATATCCGCATGGGCGATACCGATTGCACCGAAACAGCTGATAAATATGCCATCTACTTTGACTGGGGCCGCAAAACCTGGAAAAACATTATGCGCAGCAAGATCACTTTCCTGGATAAATATAACCCCGATCCTGAAGCTATTAAACAACAGGTTTTAGCAGCGGACGGATGGGAAAAATACAAAGGCCAGCTATTTTACTTTAACCCCGAAGTTGACGATTACCCGTTAATGGAAGCCGACAGTGTTTGGGAGGATTTTGAAACCGAAGCCGGCATTAAAGTATTTAACAACCGCGAGGTAACTACCGGCTTTTTACCCTCCACCATGTTGTTTATGCCCTCGCGCCGCGAAGAAGCCGACAATGCCGGGCCGGATACCGGCGAAGATGTTTATCGCAATGTACCATCGCAATTGGAGAAAGACCTCGGTGCATTCCAGGGGGCTAAAAGCGCGCAGAAGATCATTGTGATTGAGTATGAAGATGAAGCATCTAAACCGGAGTTTAAGCCCTATGCTATCCAGAATAATGACAAGCTGTTTGAAACAACAGAACGATCTGTTGAGGCACGCATTATCAAAGGCTTCTCTGTACCCAAGGAATTGATCAATGCCGAAAAATCATCCGGGTTAAGTAATGGCGGCGAAAAGAAACAAGCCATCCGCGAGTTTAATGACAATACCGCTCCCGAACGCCTGGAAATAGCAGAAACCTTTGCCGAAATATTCGGCCATTTTTACATCGATATCAATCTATCAGGCAACTGGAATATTATACCAGTTCCGGCCGATGTAGCTGACGATAATGCGGGAATAGTAGCCGGAAATAGTATTAACCAATTGCTGTTGTCCGATCTTCCGGCTTCAAGCAAAACGGCTATCCTCGTTTATGCTTATGGCTTTAAACAAACAGAGGCCGAAGCAATGGTGGGGATTTAAGGCCAACGTCTAAAATCCACCGATCGCTTATTCAAGATTCACCTATACACTCATTATAAAATGAATATCATTAACCAAACAACCTTTCAACGCTTCGAGGATATCAGCTTGAATATAAAACCCGAACGCCTCGGCGTTTTTATCAGCAAGGCACAGGAACTGGACCTAAAACCATTTTTAGGCTACGCCCTATATTACGATCTGATCAAAAACTTTAACGAAGACGGCAGCCTGAAAACCGATACCCCGCAACCCTATAAGGATTTGATGAACGGTACCGAGTACCTGGATAAGCGTGGGCATATTGTGCTGTACCAGGGCCTTGGCCCATTGATGGTATACTTCACCTTTGCCCGTTTTATTGAGGATGATTCGGTACACTATACGGCCACCGGCCCGGTAATTAAACAACGCGAGGGTGGCAATGCACTATCAGCCGCCGAGATCACCAAATTGGTGCAGCAGCAACGCAGCACCGCCAATGCTTACGCTAACGAGGCTGAACGCTTTTTGCGCGACCATAAAAGTGATTTCCCGCTGTGGACTTATAATCCAAAAAACAAATCGGCCCGGCAAGCGGGGCCACGCATCCGTGCTATTGATAAAACCGAATTCAATTATTCGGGCAGGGACGAGTTTAATTGCCTGTCGCCGGTATAAACCTATAAAAATAAGTCATAATGGATAAAAAAATAAGCGAATTAGCATCGGCACCGTCTATCGACGCGGCCGATGTTTCCATCCTCGTCCACAATAATACCGACTACCAATTTACCTTTGCCACCTTGCTAACCTTTCTTAGCAGCAACCTTTCAACAGGTTCGGCTATTAGCTTTGGAAGTACTTTACCTCAAAATACCACCGGTAAAAACGGGGATGTATTTATCAATACCGCGGCGGGCATATTCGCGCAAAAAATAAGCGGCACCTGGAATGTAGTGTACACCCTGCCATCAGCAAGTAGTTTGACAGATGGTACAGTATTATATGGCCTGGGCATACCAGCATCGGGCACGGGCAACAATAGCGATACCTACATTAACACCGGTACCGGCATATTCTATAAAAAAACAGCCGGTGCATGGTTACAGGTGTTTACCATGCTAAACGGTCCGGCCGGTGCCAAGGGAGACAAGGGCGATAAAGGCGATACGGGTACAAGCGGGAGAACGATATTACAGGGCACCGCTAATCCATCTAACCTAAGCGACGGGCTTAATGGCGATTTTTACATTAACACCATTACTTATACCCTATTCGGGCCAAAGGCCACGGGTGCTTGGGGAAGTGGCGTATCATTAGTTGGGCCTGAGGGGACAGATGGCGCTACAGGTGCGAAAGGCGATACCGGGTCTGCCGGAGTTGACGGTGCTACAGGCTCCAAAGGAGATACGGGCGATACAGGACCAACCGGAGCCGGCGGTGCAACGGGTGCTACAGGCCCCAAAGGAGATGCTGGCGATACGGGCCCAGCCGGAGCCGACGGTGCAACGGGTGCTACAGGCCCCCAAGGAGATACCGGTGATACGGGACCAGCCGGAGCCGACGGTGCAACGGGTGCTACAGGCCCGGGTGTAGTTACCGGTGGTACAACAGGGCAGATACTGGCAAAAAACAGCAATACCAACTTTGATACACATTGGATAGATGCGCCGACGGGGGGCGGCGGTGTTAGTGGCCTAATACCTAAAAAAATAACATTTGGTAAGAGCGATGGAACAATAGAACAAGATGCCAATTTAGAGTATGATAAGGATACTGATTCGCTTTATATTAACGCTGAAGATGCCCCGGCACCCGGTGGGGCAATTTATTTCTTTGGTGACTCAATTACGCAGGGCAATGGTGCAAGTGATGCAGATCATCGGTATTCTGCTTTGGTGGCTAATGCATTAGGCCTTACGGAAACTAATCACGGCGAGTCTAATTCAACATTAGAAAAGCAATCACCAATAGACGGGAATGGTGGTCAAAACATGGTAGATCGGATGGCAACAATCCCGACAAAAACACTTACCGATAAGTTTTTGGTCTTTCAATTCGGCATCAATGATTTTTTGTACGCAGGGATTAATTACAACCCTGATAATTTTAAAGCCGATTATGAAACTGTTATCAATAATGCTTTAACAAAAGGTTGGTCGGCCAATGAAATACTAATATTTTCCCTCTCATTTTATGGCGGCAATGGTTATGGATCAGTTGGCCCAGGGGGCGGCACGTTAACCCCTGATGGGTTACAATTATTTAATGACGCTGCACTTGCAGTAAGTATAGAGTTTGGAACCCTGTATTTTGATGTGTTTAATTATTTAACTG
Organism: Bacteroidota bacterium; assembly: GCA_040389105.1. Lineage (GTDB taxonomy): Bacteria > Bacteroidota > Bacteroidia > Sphingobacteriales > Sphingobacteriaceae > Mucilaginibacter. The sequence continues at coordinate 55,762 of JAZKAO010000007.1, read as the reverse complement.
ACAGAGGAGGGAATTATAACTTAACGCTTGACGGTCTGCATCCAAACGATACAGGACATGGTTTGATGGCGCTGGGGGTTTTTAATGTTTTAGGCTCACAGGTTTACAAAAACGGTCAAGCATTAGCAGTTAACGGTTTAGTAGAGTTTTTAAATTTCGCTATAAAGTCTCGTTATGTTCTGCCTGATGGTGTTGGTAAAGTATTAGGCATAGACGAAGATGGTAATATCGGCATCGTAAACGCTGTTGCCGATGGTTTGAAATTTAAAGGGACAACAAATTTTAAGCAGATTATCGTCGGCGAAAATGCAACACATCCATCGGAGGGCCTTGGAGGTGAAGATATTTTGCTAAAAGAGTTTGCTAAAATTTGGGGTGTTTTTAATGGCAATGATGCTTACAGAAATAGTATCCAGCTAATAGACGATTCAGGTAATTTAACGATAAAAGCTACCTATGATGGGGCTTCTATCTATCTATTGACACATTTAGGACAGGGCATCGCCATTCATCCTGACGGGGGTGTAGGCATCGGTGGTTCTTTAGACATTGCACAGCAGAAAGTAATAACATCGTACTGTGGTGATTTGTTATTAAACGACGCGGGGAATAATACCAGGTTAAAAAACCAATATTCAGCCGGGTATCTTGTTTTACAATCAAGTAACGGTAATAATTTCTCTTCGGTAAATAGCTTCCAAATGAGTCCTAAAGGAAGGATTGTTTTAGAGCAAAAGGCTGACGAGGGTATAAGCGGTGATGCCGTTTTAGCCAGGTTATGTATAAACTCCACTAAAGAGGGGTTTTTGATGCCGCGAATGACCACAGCGCAAAGGGATGCGATGGCCGGTATTTCATATATACATCCGCACGATAATCCGAGTATGGGATCGGGTTATACTTTCGCTACGGTTACTATAACAGGTGGAGGTGGTACAGGAGCCACAGCTACAGCCGTCATAGGCGGTGGTAAGGTGGTAGATTATATCTTAACCGCATCGGGTAGTGGATATACCTCACACCCAACGGTTACAATTACTGGAGATGGTACAGGTGCGTTTGCAGATGCTGAATTGATCTTAGATAGTAACTATGAGGGCCTGCAAATTCACAACTTAGATACCCATAAAATAAACCATTTCAATGCAACGGAGTGGACTAACTTAGGCGCAAGTGTAGAAACGCTCGGACTTACCGGCGCAGAGATATCATTTGATGCAGAAGCCATATACGGCACTATCGACGCTCCAATTACCGGCGATATCACGGCCGATGTTACGGGTGCTAAGTTGGGCGTAATATCGCAGATTATTCATAATGATGATGTAGAGCCAACCTTTGGCGCTAACTTCAAACTTCTATCGGGTTCGGATTCCTACGTAACAAATCAGTTTAACATGATTTTTTGCGAATACCTGGATGATCATAATATTCTGTACTCCATTCAACAAATAGCTATATGAGTAAATTAAGGAAAATGATGATAGGCGGGGCTGCAAGGTTGCCAATAGATCAAGTAAATTATATAGTTAACAACTCTACAGGCGTTTGCCGCGCGCGTCTTTATAAAGGTGCTTTCTTAAGAGTTCAATCAAATGACGCTGATATTTCCAACACAACTTCTTTTATGTCATCCGCAGACTCGTTTACAGTAAAGTTTGCGGTTGGCATAGGCGATGAATTTCCTTTGGGATATAGCGTTGTACTTGTACATGCAAGCGGCTCCGCGTCGATAATATCAGAGGGTGGGGAAATAACATTTTCTAATGTTACTTCCCCTATGATTATAACGGTTACCGATCATTGATCTTTGACAAATAATTATAATTTTGAGCAATGAGAAAGCACCTTTTTACTATATCTATAATTGTTAATTTATGTTTTTTGGTCTTAGTGATAAGACACTATGTGCTAATGCCAGGTAAGCCATCAAGTAGAAGTTTATCATATTTTGTTAATCGGAATGTGCTTTTAAGAGGCTTGCCAAAAGACACTACAGATATCCTTTTTGTTGGAGACAGTCAATTTCAAGGATTTGAGGCTTCGGAATTATTCGGCTCAGTTAAGTTTAAAAACAGGGGTATTTATTACGATACATCGAAAGGTTTGCTTAATAGAATTGAAGATTTGGCAATCGGGTTACCTCATATAATATTTATCGAAATTGGTATAAATGATTTACAAAACGGAGTGCCTTTGGACACCGTTTACAATAATTTAAATAAAACAGTTAACATTATAAAGGCAAAAAGCCCACGCACAATTGTCTGCATACAAAGTGTGTTGCCAATTAAAAAAACGTTCGGAGAAAAGCCTCAAAGCCTTGAAAAAAACAGGCTTTTGCTAAATAAAATGTATCTCATTTTAGCAGAAAAGCATAATGCTGATTTTATAAACTTAGATCAATACTTTTTGGCGGAGGGGTTAAATAGTAAGTATGATGTAGGGGACGGTATCCATCTTAATGCAGCTGGATATTTTAAATGGACAGAGGTATTGCGAAACCACCTCTCTTTAAGTCCAGCAATACAGCCTCATTAAGCAATGTTTAAACCAGCTTCAACTCTATTCCCCACTCTCGTGGAAAATTTCTAAAACGCTAAAGATTACACTGGCACGGCTGGCCAGTTAGCCCTGTGGAGTAAAAATGCAGATTCGTATATCGCGGCAAAAAACAACAAACAACGCATTATTTAAATGCAGTACTTCCACGCCCACTAATTTCCAAAACCATGACCAGCATCGAACATCAACAATTAAAAGGTATCACTGTAAAAAACCTGATAGTAACCATTGTAAGTACAGCAAGTATTGTAGTATCTGTTATGACTACCTACTTTGGTTTGAAAAGCGATATTTCAGACGTAAAAATGCAGCAGGATGCCCAAACACGGGTAAACGAAATCCGGATGAAAGTATTAGAAGGTGAAGTAGCCGTGCTTCAAACAGAGGTAGAGCAATTAAAAGCGAGAAAGCCTCTCTAACTGTTTGTGTCTGTTGCATAAAACCGATTTAGCAAATGAATTTAAAGGGCAAATGACCAGTTGGTTGTTTGCCCTTTTCTGGTCATATTCCAGCCGGGGAGGGTAACATTTTAGTCGCTTAATAAAAAACAAGGCAGCGGCATTTGGACAATTGAGTTTTATTTCAGCAATTTTTTTACGCTATTTTAATAAGTGTATGAGTTAGCGATGTGGCGCTGAAGTTGTCAATGTATGTCGGTATTTATGGTGCCGATATGTACATTATAGGGAATTGTAACTGTTTACCCCCCTATAATGTACAAGTTTACCCCCTTTTGGCCAGGTAAAATACAACTACTTTCGCTTTAATAACTGAGTAACGGCCTTCTCATGGACATTAGTAGCCAAACCTAATCAACCCACCAAAGGGCCTTGCCAAGTTGCCATTTAACCAACTCATTTATCTAAAAACCATGAAACTAATGCTTAAACCTGCATTACTATTACTATTGGTGTGTTATGCCATAGCGATAGTAGCTGCCCCGCCAGGCAAAATTCCAAACAATGTAAAGAAGCGATCTTCGCCTACCGAAACTCAGTACCGGGGAGTAGTTTTGGATGATCAGAACAATCCGCTGGCCGAAGCTTTAATCGGAGTATCGGGGAAACACACTGAGGTAAAATCCAACAAACTCGGGGCCTTTTTGATAGAGGCCAACAGCGGCGACACCATCACGATAAGCCTTACTGGTTACAAAAGCCAAAAGTATGTATTGGGTGCCGAAATACAGTTTGCTATAAGCATGGAAGTAGATATTGGCAATTTGCCTTTATATAAGTCGCCAGTTGTACAGCAGCCCTATAATACGGTGCCGCAAAAATTGAGCATTTCGTCAAACGATGCTGTTTATAGCAAAGACCTGCTTAAATCGCCGGTAACGAGTTTCAGAAATGCTTTGACCGGGCGTATTGCTGGCTTGTATACCTTGCAGGCATCGGGCCTGCCAGGTTCTGACGGCGCTTCACTAACCTTAAGAGGGCAAACACCCATCATCCTGGTTGATGGTGTAGTTACCAGCCTTACATCCTTTGACCTGGAAGAAATTGAATCGGTAACGGTTTTAAAAGATGCACTTGCCACAGCCATGCTGGGGGTACGGGGTTCGCATGGCGCTATCCTGGTTACCACAAAAAAGGGTAGCGTTAAAAAGCAGCAGTTGTCCTTCACAGCGCAAACAGCCATACAGCAACCTATTACGTGGCCCAAGCCTTTAAATGCTTATGATTATGCCACATTACACAACGAAGCGTTGCGTAACGATGGCATCCCTCAAAACTCGGGTTTGTATTACTCGCAAACCGCCCTTGATGCCTATAAGAATAATACAGACCCCAACAATTACCCAAATGTAGATTACCGGAAGGCTATTACTAAAAACAACTCGCTTTTTAACCGCTACACGTTCAGTGCAAACGGCGGTAATCGTTCGGCCAGGTATTTTGTATCAATGGAACATGTCAATCAATCAGGTTTTTTCAATACGGTTGATAGTAATAGCTACAACACCAATAACAATTTTAAAAGCTATGTTGTGCGGTCAAACGTCGATTTGAATATAACACAAAAACTAACAGGTGGAATTTATCTTTTGGGGCGCATTCAGAATGCCAATGAGCCTGGTGCTACTACAAGTACCATTATTTCCAATCTGTTGAATACGCCTGCAAACGCCTATCCGCTTTTAAATCAAAACAATTCATTTGGGGGTAACCAATTATACCAAAACAATTTGCTTGCGCAAACCATCGGTTCCGGGTACAGGCAGCGGTATTTCCGGGATATTCTGGTTAACCTGTACCTTAAGCAAAACCTGGATGATCTTGTAAAAGGTTTATGGATGAAAGCTAAGGTTGCTTACAACTCTACATTAGCCGAGGATATTAACAGAAGCAAATCATTTGCGGTATACCAGCAATCGGGCAGCACTTATTCCCAGCTTGGCACAAACGGTACCCAGGCCAACGGTAACTCCATTGCCTATCAGGGTAGAATGGACTACGAGGAGTTCTCGATTGGTTATGATAAAAGCTTCAATAAAAATGGCCTGAATATCCTGTTGCTGGCAAACAGGGATAACTCAACAGACGCCAACGATGCACAAGCATTGCCTTATACCGTTGTTGGGACCTCAGGAAGAATCGCTTATAACTACGATGAAAAATACCTGGTTGAAGGCACTTTTGGCCTGAACGGCTCGAACAGGTATGCCCCTGACGGTAACACCAAGCTGGGATTTTTCCCTGCATTTGGCCTGGGTTGGAATATAGAAAAAGAAGACTTTATGAAGCCGGCAAGCCTGATTAATCGTTTAAAGTTATATGCGTCTTACGGGGTGAATGGTTGGGATAACGCTGGTTATTTCATTTATTATCCTCGATTCTTCGACGGTCCGTCACCTTATTTTGGAACAGGCGCGGGAACAGTAACTTCAATAACTGAAGGGCCTCTGCCTAATGGAAATATCACCTTTGAAAAAGCAAATAAACTTAATATCGGATTAAGCGGAACTTTATTGAGTAACAGACTTTCCTTCACGGCCGAATATTTTAATAACAAATATTACGACCTGGTAATGCAGCGTGGCTCTAACAGTACCTTGCTTGGTAATGATTACCCGAACGAAAATATTGGCAAAAACCGGTATTTCGGGTGGGAAGGTCAGCTAAACTGGCAGCAAAATGTAAAAAAGCTTCAATATTTTGTTTCTATAAACGCATCCTCTGTAGGTAGTAAAGTTTTGTACATAGATGAGGTTAATCAAGCGTATTCTTATATGTACCGTACCGGCCAGCCTGTTGGCCAGCAATTCGGTTACGTTTCTCAGGGATTATTTCAAAACCAGGCAGAGATCAACAGTAGCGCTACAACGGTTGGCTATAAACCTCAACCGGGGGATATCAAATACCAGGATTTAAACGGGGATGGTGTTATCAATCAAAATGATGTCACCGCTATTGGGTCCGAAAAGCCACTTTTCTTTTATGGGGCCTCGCTGGGTATCAGCTATAAAGGGTTCGATATTAGTGTGTTATTTCAGGGCGTCACAAACCGAACCGTTTATCTGAGTGGCAACAGTTATTGGGCTTTGCAGAATAATGGCACGGGGCAAGCATATCAGCATAATCTTAACCGGTGGACGCCTCAAAATGCGGCCAATGCAACTTATCCGCGTTTAAGCTATGGTGCTAACTCCAATAACGATGCCGCATCCTCCTACTGGGTTAGGAGTGGTGATTATTTTCGCTTAAAAAATGCCGAAATAGGATATTCCCTACCTGCTTCACTGATCAGTAAAATCCATTTGACCGGTGTTCGGCTGTTCGCAAACGGGTATAATCTATTCACCAATAGTTCATCACAGTTGGATGGCCTGTCTCCCGAATCTTACGCTGGCGGGTACCCAGTGCTTCGCCTTTACAACTTTGGCATTAACGTTAAATTTTAACCACCTCACAAGTATGAAAAAGAAATTTTACTCAATTTTTGCTCTTGGATTAGGATTACTGTCCGTTGTGGGGAGTTCCTGCCGCAAATACGAAGAACAGCCTAAAGATTGGTTTACCAAGGACCTGACTTTTGATCAGCTTGATCAAAACGGTATAGTTGCAGGCTACGCGTTAAACAACATTTACACCTATATACCCGATGGTTTTGCCCGCATAAACGGCGATTTTTTAGACGCGGGAACAGATGATGCAGTGCCATCAATTTATAACCGGCCGGTCGAATATTTCACACGCGGTACAGTTACCTCGCAAAACAACCCTGAAGAAAGTCCGGGCAATGGCTACTCGCTATCAATGTGGTCAAATTGTTATTATGGTATCCGTCGTGCTAATATATTTTTAGCCAATATCAACTCGGTTCCTGTCGCTGCACAAACCAAGCAATACTGGATCACCGAGGCCCGTTTCCTACGTGCTTACTTTTATTGGGAATTATTAAAAAGGTATGGCGGCGTACCACTTTTAGGGGATACTATTTATGGCCTCGATGATAATATCACATTGCCCCGTAACACTTTTGCCCAAACGGTTGATTATATTATAAGCGAATGCACGGCCATTAAAAATAATATGCGCCCCGACCCGGTTTCTACCTCTGATTGGGGCCGCGCATCAAAAGGTGCCGCTGTGGCACTTAAATGCCGTGTTTTACTTTATGCCGCCAGCCCATTATTTAACGGCGGTGGCTTTGAAAGTGACGCAACCAAAAAAGCACTAACCGGCTATCCAACGGCCGACCCCGCCCGGTGGCAACTGGTAATAGATGCTTATACCGAATTTCAAAGCCTCGGATATTACGGATTAGTCGGCAGTGGTACGCCGACCGCCTTTACCTCGGTTTTTACAACCAAAATGTCTAACGAGATCATTTTCGCCAAACAAAGCTCAAACAACAATACGCTGGAAAACAACCAATCGCCGGTCGGCTTTATCGCTTCAAATACCAAAAGCCAGGGGCTAACCAGCCCGACCCAGAATTTGGTAGATGCGTTTCCCATGGCAAACGGGTTGAATATTAATGACGCCGGATCCGGCTATAGCGCGGCGGCGCCTTATGCCAATCGCGATCCGCGGCTTGCAGGTACCATATTTTATAACGGCGCAACTTGGTTGAGCCGCCCTGTGCAGACTTATGAAAACGGCCTGGATAAACCAAATAATACTGCCATATCGCCGGTTCAAACCCGAACCGGGTATTACTTGCGCAAATTTCTGGGGAATTTCACCGCCGGCACAACCTTTTCTGCAACCAGCCATAACTTTCCAATATTCAGATATGCAGAGATCATTCTGGACTATGCAGAAGCTTTGAATGAACTTGGACAGACAGAAACTTCGGTACAACAGGTGATTTTGATTAGAAAGAGAGCCGGTATTGCCGCAGGTACCAACAACAGGTATGGCATTCCGGCAGGGATCAACCAAGCCAGTTTAAGGCTGCTGATCATGAATGAACGCCGCATTGAATTTGCTTTTGAAGAGCAGCGCTTTTGGGATATCAGGCGGTGGAAGACAGCCCCACAGGTGATGACTCAAAGTTTGACCGGCGTAAGTATCACAAACGGAACTCCCGCAACGTATCAGGCCATACCTGTTACAACCGGGGTTTGGAACGATCGTTTATATCACATGCCTATACCTTACGATGTGATCACCAAGAACACGAAGTTGATACAAAACGAAGGCTGGTAGTTTTAGAATAATATAATTAGTAATCCTATAAAGATTAAATGATGAAAAAGATTTTTTATCTGGTTCTGGCTTTATGCTGCTTAACAAGCGTTAGGTTGATGGCGCAGAACAAACAAATATCCGGTACGGTTTCAGACACCACCGGGGCCCCTTTACCAGGCGCTGTTATCACCGAAAAAGGCACTACCAATGCCCTATCGGCCAACACATCCGGCCGCTTTACAATAACACTGAAAGGTAGAGGCACTATCCTGGTTATTTCTATGGTTGGTTATAAACCACAGGAAATTAACGTAGCCAACAGGCAAACCATAACTGTTACACTTAAAGAACTGGCACAAAACCTCTCAGAAGTAGTGGTAGTAGGCTATGGGGTACAGAAAAAGCTAACCACTACCGGTGCTATCAGCTCGGTTTCTGGTGCCGAACTCCGCGCCAACCCCGCAGCCGCCATACAAAATACGATGGCTGGTAAGGTCCCCGGCTTTTTCTCTCAGCAAACCTCCGGGCGCCCGGGTGCGGATGGGGCAACCTTTAATATCCGTGGTGTAAGCTCCTACAATAGCGGCAGCACTACGCCAACTATATATGTGGACGATATTGAGTATACTTACGAGCAGTTTTCCAGATTGGATGCGAACGAGATTGAATCTGTAACGGTTTTAAAGGATGCATCCGCTACAGCCGTATTTGGTGTAAGAGGAGCAAACGGCGTAATCATTGTAACTACCCGGCGCGGAAGGATCGGTGCCCCCGAAATCACTTTTCGTGGTGAAACCAGCTTGCAGCAGCCAGACGTATTTCCGAAATTCCTGAATGCCTATGATGCTGCTGTACTATATAATGACGGTCGAAAAAATGATGCACAGCCAGCCCAGTTCACTGACGCCGACCTGGCTGCCTACCGGGATCATACCGATCCTTACGGGCATCCGGACATTAATTGGAAAGATGTGCTGTTTAAAAAATTCAGTAAGCAGTATCGTGGAAACTTTGACGTGACCGGCGGCACCGAAAATGTTAAATATTTTGTTTCTGCAGGCTACCTTAACCAGGATGGTATGGTTAACGATTTTGGCAGCAAGGTAGGCATCAATAACAACTATTATAGCGAGCGGTATAACTACCGCTCAAATTTAGACATGAAGCTCACCAAAACAACCGATCTGCGTATCGATCTATCTGGCAACATCAGCACCATTAATGTTCCACAGGTAGGCAGCCCCAACGGCTGGAACGATGTATTGGCCGACTATGGGAGTATCTGGACGCTTGCACCATGGGCTTACCCACTTTATAACCCAGATGGTTCATTGGGTTACAGCCAGTGGGCCAGAAGCCCGGGCACTGGCGGTACGGTTTATGACGTTAATAACGTAATTGGCCGCCTTACCTATTTGGGTTACAACAGGACTTTTGAAAATAACATGAACCTGTTGACAACCGCAAATCAAAAACTTAATTTCATCACCGAAGGGCTTTCGTTAAAGGGCACACTATCCTATGCTTCAAACTATAACAACCCAACACTATCTATGTCGGGAGGCGACTTCCCCTCCTTTATATATGACCCGGTAGCCAATACTTATTCGCCCCGCAATAGTAACATATTCCGTGTGCGAAGACTGATCCGGGGTTCGGGGAACGGAAGTACGATCAGGGTTTTAACTACACAGGCTGCTTTGAATTACGATCGGGGCTTTGGATCACATCACATCACAGCGCTGGCGTTATTCCTGCAACAATCCGATACAAGGGCTAACGGTAACAATATTTATAATTTTATCCCAAGCAATTTCAGAAGCTATGTTGGCCGGTTGGCTTATAATTTCCGCCAAAAATACCTGTTTGAATTTAATAGTGCCTATAATGGCTCCGACCGCTTTTCCGCCAATAACCGCTTCGGCTTTTTTCCGGCTGTCTCCGCGGGCTGGAACGTTAGCGAAGAACCATTCTTCAAGAAACATGTTAGTGTGATGAACCGTTTAAAGCTAAGAGGCTCTTATGGGCTTGTTGGTAACGATAAACTGGGCGGCTTTAGCTATTACTATCAGCAAACCTATTCCTCTGCCGGCAACCAGGTGTACTTTGGAAACCCGGGTGCAAACACCAGCAATGGTATATATGAAGGCACCTTAGGGAATTTGGATGTGAGCTGGGAAAAAGAACGCAAGCTTGATCTTGGTTTGGAAATGGGTTTCTTTAAAGACAAACTTACGGCCACCCTGGAATATTTTAACAATAACAGGTTTGATATCCTTACCGACAGGAGTGGCAGAAGCGACCCCAGATTCGGATCAGTGTCATTGGTATTTGGCCAGACCCTGCCTCCGGTGAACCTGGGTAAGGTAAACAACAAAGGTGTGGAGTTTGAAACCAATTACAACGGAAAGATAGGGAAAGACTTAACTTTTAGCATCAAAGGCACTTATTCGATTGCTAAAAATAAAATTATTTTTGCAGATGAACCTTCCTATCAATATGCCTACCAGGCTTATACGGGCCACGCTATCAATACGCAACGCGTTTATACCTGGATCGGTTTTTATCAGGATGCCAATGATATTGCCAAGAGCGCTAAACCAGCCGGTTTAACCGTGCGGCCGGGAGATTTGAAGTATGCAGATTTAAATGGCGATGGTATTATTGATGGGTTTGATACCAAGGTACAGGGTGATCCAAACACGCCGAGTACAACGGGTGGTTTAAACCTGAGTGTGCGTTACAAAAACTTTAATATAGGTGTATTTTTCCAAGGCGCCAGGGGCTTTAATGTGCGCGGCCTGGCCGAGGCCATACAGCCTTTCGGTTCAAATTTTATGCCTATTCACCAGCAGGCCTGGACACCGGAGTTGGGAAACGATGCTAAATTTCCACTTTTATCGTTCATTCCCGGCATCAGTGATTCCAGGGCCTACCCGTCCACCTTTTGGCTGGTACCCGGAGATTATATCCGTTTAAAAACTGCCGAAATTGGCTATAGGTTACCGGCAAGTATTACCTCAAAATTAAAAATGAAGGAAATCAGGGTTTATTCAAATGGATACAACCTGCTTACCTGGACAAAGCTGGGTAAACTTTATCAGCTGGACCCGGAAATCAATCAGGGTAGTACCGGATCAAGCGGTACCGACCGAACAAACTATCCACCACAAAGGATATTTAACTTTGGTTTAAGCGCTACTTTTTAATTATTACATAAACATCGTTATACTCAAAAAAATTATAAGATGAAGAATTTATTAACAGTATTAGTTGTATGCGCTATTTTGTCCGCGTGTACAAAATCAGGCGGCTTCCTCGAAAACAAAACCTCTGCCTTAGATGAAACTCAGGTCTTTACAGATAGCTTGCGCACCATCCAGTTTCTTAATGGCATTTACGCCGAAGGTACGGCCGGAAGCACCGATTACGCGGGCATAGGCTTTGCATTTAACAAAAAAAGATGGGAAACGCACGGAAACTGGGAAACTTCGGTAGATGATGCGGAATATTCTTTGAGTTCGGCCACCCGCCCTTCAGTTATGCTTTATCAGGGGACATTTTCGGCGGCTAACTACGGCGCAAGCCCCAAAGCTTCTGACATTTGGTCAACTCCCTATAAAAACATCAGGCGCTGTAATCTATTGCTAAGGGATATTGATAAAGGCCCTTTATCTGCTGCCACAAAGAACCGGATGAAGGGCGAAGCACGATGTTTGCGCGTATGGTACTACCTGCAATTGCTGATCGTATATGGTGGTGTGCCAAATATTGGAGATCAGGTATATGGCAACGACGATTTTATCAATCTGCCACGTCAAAATTTTGCCGATCTTGTTGCTTATCTGTCTAAAGAATTGGACCAGGTCACACAGTTATTACCGGCTCCAAACGCCGCCCCTCCGCTGGGTTATCAGGATCTGGATTACGGCAGGGTAACCAAAGGCACTGCAATGGGTTTAAAATCGAGGTTGTTACTGTATGCCGCAAGTCCACTGTTTAATGGGGGCGCATTGGCAACTGCGAATGCTCAGCAAAAAGCAGTGGTAAGCTATCCTGACTACAGTGTAAGCCGCTGGGAAGCAGCTGCCGATGCGGCGGAAGCTGTCATTAACAGCGGATATTATTCGTTAAATGTAAATAACACAAAGCCCGGCCAGGGATTTTACGATGTATTTTTAGCAAGAACAAACAGCGAGTATATTTTTATGGTGTCAAGGCCTAATAACAAGGATTTTGAATCCTATTACTTACCGGGTACCCGAGGTGGGGCAAACTATTCCAGGCCTACACAAAATATTGTCGATGCTTTTCCTATGCGCAACGGAAAGACAATTACCGATCCAACCTCTGGCTACAGTGCCAGCAATCCGTATGCTAACCGCGACCCCCGGCTTAATTATAGTATTATCTTTAATGGCAGTAAGTACCAAAGTAACGCCAACATTCAGGATTTTGTTTGGACGTTTACAGGAACCGGATCAAACGGCGACGCTTTTTCATCTGGTGGAAATACAGGATATTTTTGTCGCAAAATGTGCGACAGTACAGTTACTAACAGTGTTGGTGCCAACCCGGCCAGAAACTGGCCGCTGATGCGCTATGCAGAGATTTTATTGAATTACGCCGAAGCGATAAATGAAGCAGGCCGCACCGACCTTGCCTACCCCAAATTAAGAGACCTTAGGGCAAGGGCCGGTATTTTACCAGGTACAGATAATAATTATGGAATGAAAGCTAACATGACTTTGGACGAAATGAGGGCATTTATCCAGAATGAGCGCAGAATTGAACTCGCATTCGAAGACCAGCGCTGGCATGATATCAGAAGATGGAAAATAGCAATGACGCTTTATAATGGCGGGCCGAATGGTTATAATAAAGTAATGCATCCTATCCGCGTTGGGGCTGCTGGTTCATTAACTACCGGTGCAGGATTGACCTTTACTTACCAGATCGAAGATAACATTCGGCAACACGTTTTCAGGCCTGAGATGTATCTTTTACCCTTGATGGATGAAGAAGTTAGAAAAATGCCCGCCATGATTCAAAACCCAGGTTGGTAGGATATTTTTATAAAAACATATTGGGGCAGTTTACAATTGCTGCTGAGTGGAAATTTGATATTCATCAAAACCATTCAGCCATGAATAACTGCCCCAATTTAAAAACTACTGCTTTCTCCTTCACCAACTTTAACCATTCTCATTTTTTCTGCAATTGTGTTCGGCATCCATCAGGCAGCTTTCAATAATTTCAATGCACTTATACAAGACAGCTTTGTGTTCTTCTGAAATGTTGTGATTATCATTCTTAAGGGTGACTTTGTTGTAAAAATAGTTTTGCAGTTATCGCTTATTCCTAATGATTCCTTTTACTCTGGCAACTAACAGATCTTTATCAAAAGGTTTACCGAGGAAGTCAACAGCCCCCTTCTTCTATACCCCGTAACCGGATATCCAAAGGCATTGAATATGCCGTAGAACGTGACGTTGCCAGTACCGGCGACCGGAGCCGTCCAAATGAAGTGGGCAATGAAATGGGGCACCACTTTGGGCACCAGTTACATTGATTTGGAATGATCTATTTATTTTTCGGCGAAAGACCTTAAATGGCCCCAAAAGCCGTTTAAACAGAAAAGGCACAATTTCTTGCGCCTTTTGCTTTAAACATTATCGTCGTTGGGTGACGTTTTGTGATCCCGCTGGGATTCGAACCCTATGAGATAAAGCACTTATTATCAATATGTTAGGTCATCAAATTTAAGACATATACCGCAAAGTATACCGAATTCTTTAGATCAATTTGATGTTATTTAAGAGCGTTTGTTACTCAAATATACAATTTATTAGGCGAACATCAAACGGAATTTGAATGTAAATTAAACAAAATAACATTAAAAAAAGTATCCTTTACCTGACTTAAAAAGCGATGTTGATTAATAGGAAAATGAATGATATGTGTTTAGTAATAATAAACCTAATCGGATTGTATTGTTATTATCAGTGCTTATGATTAATGTTCAAATACAAGGCAGCCCCCGCAGCTTCAATATTCGATTGGACATTGTGAAATTCAGCGGTGTCCAACTTCATTTTATCATAAGGCATATGCCCCAATATATTAAGTGCCGAATCTGAAACAAAACTCATCCTATCAATTACTTGCCTTTGTAGCTTTAATGAATCCCTTAATAGTTTGTTCGTTTCTCTAACTTCATTTGTGGTCATGTCATATTTGCTATTGCCAATTTGTTGCCCGACAAAGAACGTCGCTGACAACAACGGAATGGATATCCCTAAAAGAACAGTCCAAAACAATTCCTGCTTGATAATGTAATGACCAGTTTTTGGTTGTGGTCTGTTTCTTCTTGTTTCTGACATATTCGGATTTGGAGGTTAATTTTTAAAGTTATTGATTATGAATGAATGTTTGCATGTCAAAAAATGAGTATTGCTAATCTCATGCTAACAGTAACTAAGTTGGCAGAATTGTCTTTTGGTGGGAAATAGCTAACTTGCATGTTCATTCCAAACCTCTTCCATGTCTTCAACTATTGGTATTTTAGCCTATGGATCGCTAATCGATGAACCTGGTAACGAGATCGGGCCGCTGATCGTCAATCGTATAGCTTGTCAAACCCCGTTCCCAATTGAATATGCACGTAGCAGCCGGTCGCGAGATGGCGCACCAACGCTGGTGCCGGTGGAGCAGAATGGTGCTCGGGTGAATGCCGTGATTTTAGTATTAGCGGATGGAACATCCTTAGCACTTGGAAAAAATATCCTCTGGCGCAGAGAGGTCAGGCAGAAGGACAAAAGCAGGATTTACAGGGAACTACCGAACCCGCGCCCGGATACCGTTCAGGTTAAAGTCATTGAGGATTTTGAAGGTATCGATCAAGTAATATATACACAAATAGGCCAGAACATATCCCCATTGATTCCTCAGGTGCTGGCTGCGCAAGCAATCCAATCGATATTAAGCCCCGCCGGGGAATTGGGTCTTGACGGTGTGCGTTACCTTTCCCTCGCCCAAAAAAATGGTATTGTTACGCCGCTTTCCGGTCCCTATGAAGCAGAGATTTTAAAGCAAACCAATACAAAAAGTTTAGCCGAAGCAATCGAACTATTAGACGAGGAACGGCCCGAGTGGCTTTCGAATGCTTCAGATTGGGAGGCATTCGAGAACCAGATCAAGGAAATAGCTGATCTGATCGGAGAGTTTGGATTGAATAAAACCCTGGAAATACATCCGATTGGCGATACCCCTATTGAGGAATATCATAAGCAACACTATAAGCTCTTTACGGCTAATGTCCATGAAGGATGGAAACTTGCTCAGAAAAAGATACTGGCGCACCTGCTTTTGCTTGAAAAAGAAACCGACGATCTGAAAGAAAAGGTTAAAACAGCAAAATCAGCCAAAGAGAAACGCGCGTTAAGAAATCAAAAACTTCAACTCAAAGCTGTTGAGATCAAAGAGAGAATGCTCCGTCACCTAATCGACACTATTGCATGGTCGATGATCGGTGGTCAGCTTTACATTGCAAGACGGCTGTTTCAAGGTACGGATGGCGAGAAGCGCTTAATGAAAACCAATATTGGGTCAGTTATGGCTGCGGCGGATAAATATAATGAGAATGACGCTGATTTTGCGCTCATCACTGACCTATCCGCTTATGTCCAAACAGGTGATCTACTGGTCATTAAAGCAGGTAAAGGATTGGAAATCGTCGAGGTAAAGGAAGGAGATGTAAATCACCGCATACTGAACGTTTTGGATGATCTGATGGCTAAAGACAAAACAATGGAAGAAGCGTTCGGCGAGCTTAAAGATGATCCGAAAGCACTGGAACAGCTGGAACGCAATCTCAAACAATACAAAAAGACGATGTCTACGCTGGAAATCCTGAAAAACGATAAAGGCGAAGACGACAAAGGCAGGCAGGTCAATATTATCACCCCTGAAGAAGAAACGCCGATGTTTGATGACCGGCTGGCAGCAATGTATGAAAAGCTGCAAGAAAATGGCATGTGGGCTTATGAAAATATCGATGGCTGCCTGCACATCGGAATGTATCAGGGGCACTTTCGTGATGGCGGCCATATCATTCTGGAAGGATTGGCGAAGCAACATGGTGGTCCCTATTTTATTGTCGATTATGTCTCGATCATGAAGTCGCTCCATAAACCGCTTTTTGTTGCACCGTTCCTAAGGGAATTTATTTTTGATTTATTGTTTCAGCGTGTTAAACTCTATTTTGTGGTGGAAGTTGAGCCATTTATGGCGCTTTTTAACAGATATGGAATGAGAGCGGAATGGATGAGACGTAGCGAAACCACAAGGTTAAAAGAAGAGTATCAGCTTGATGAGTTGTTCTTGGTAGATAACCGTGGAATTAAGGTGACGCATGATGAAACGCAGCAGGTAAGCTACTTGCAAAGTGGGATATTTAATAAGCTTTATTTTGAGCACATCTACCCGGATTATGTGGCTTACTCCCAATTGTACAATTTTAGAAATGCATCTGAAAACAAACAGAATGACAAATAAGCAGTTTGCCCTTTTTGGTCAGAAAGGGTTATCTTTATATATGGTCCGCCAGAATGACTATATTTATAAATTATTATCTATTAGTATTTTATAACCAATTACCTTACCTTTTCTTTAATGAATACTTCAAGAGGCTCGATTTGGCGCAAATGTGATTTCCATGTTCATACCCCCTTTTCCGCACTTTCTAATGAATTCGGTTCCGATTTCGACGTATACGTACAAAAGCTTTTCCGTAAAGCTATAGAAAAGGGCGTCCAGGTCATTGGTATAACCGATTATTTTACCATCGAGGGCTACAAAAAGATCAGACAGGATTATATAGAAAAAGAGACCAAGCTCAAGGAACTATTCGATGATGCCGAAATCGCAAAAATAAAGGACATTCTCCTGCTCGCTAATGTAGAATTTCGACTGAATAAGATCGTTCAAATAAATAAGTTTAAAGAAGGCGAGCTGGTCAAAACAGAAACCGGACGGATCAACTTCCATGTGATTTTTTCTGATGAACTACCGGTAACAACTATAGAAGAGAGTTTCCTGCACGATCTTAGCTTTGTTTACGAATCCGACCCGGATGAGGCGGACAAACGCAAACCCCTTAAAACAGCCAATCTTATTGCTCTTGGTGAAAGAGTGAAACGGGAGCAGCCTGAGATATTAGGAAGCGCCTTGCAGGTCGGCATGACACATGCGATAGTAGATGACGGCAAGATCATGGATTGCCTGGCTGGTAACAATGATTTCAAAGAAAAATACCTGATCGTAATCCCTTCAGACGAAGATCTTTCGCTGATCAAATTCAATCAGCAGGGAGGCCTGGTACGTAAGCAGCTGCTTGCAAAGGCCAATGCCTTGTTTAGTTCCAATGCCAATACAATCAGTTTCGGACTTGGGGAAAAAGCAAATAGTGTAGACGATTTCCTCAAAGAATTTAAAACGCTTAAACCGTGCATTTGGGGTTCTGACGCGCACAGCTTTGAGAAATTGTTCGAGCCGGATAAAGAACGGAACTGTTACATAAAGGCCGCAACTACGTTTGAAGGGATACGGCAAATACTATTTGAACCTCATGACCGTGTTTATATCGGCGATTACCCGCCCTTATTTGCACGTATAAAGGCCTCAAAAAGTAATTACATTGATAAACTTACGGTGAATAATCTGCCGACTTATGACGGCAAGAAAGGCGTATGGTTCAAGGATTTCGAGCTGAAGCTTGGCTTGGAATTGATCGCAGTTATTGGCAATAAAGGAAAAGGCAAAAGTGCAATTGCCGATATTATTGCGCTCCTTGGCAACTCCCATATCGCTAAAAAGGATTTTTCATTTCTTAATAATGATAAATTTTGCCAGAAAGGTTACGGCGAGAATTTCACGGGTACATTGACATGGTTCGATAAGATGTCTGCGACACGCGGCCTGAATGATAATATCGATTTAACAGGTGTTGAGCGCATAAAATACATACCGCAATCCTATCTTGAAAAGCTATGCAATAGTGAGGATAGCAACTTCAAAGAGGAAATTAATAAGGTTGTTTTTTCGCGTTTGGATGATTCTGATAAGCTTGGCAAAACCTCGTTTGCTGAATTGGAAACTTATAAAACGGAACTGCTTTCCCGCCAAATTGATCAATACATCATAAAGCTGGGTACTGTCAATAAACAACTGGATCTTCTGGAGCAAAAAGCAACGACTGAATTTAAGCAGAGTATTGAAAATCAGAAAAGTATAAAAGAAAATGCACTCACAATACACAATAACGAAAAAGAATTAATTATTGTTGTTGCTAATCCCGACAATGATACCTCCCTTTCAGCCGAGCAGCGGGAGAAAGCCGAAAAAGTGACTAAACTCGGGCAGGACATCAACGGCCTTGAACTGGAGGTCGAACTGGAACAGCTCGCGTTGACAAATCTTAAGATTAAGGTGTCTGATCATGAACAACTCCTGTCAGAAATCAATGGCGTTAAGCTGTCTTTTGACAATTGGAAGGCCGATCAGAAGCCTTTTTTTGAAAAATACCAATTTGATATTGACAAGATCATTTCATTACAGATTGATATTAAAACCATTCAGGCGCAATTGGTAACACATAATCATGGCGTTACAGCGGCCAACATACGGCTCACGCCGGTAGCAGCGGCTGACCCGCTAAACGAAAAGAGCCTTGTCGTTAGACTCGCGCAATTACAAACTGAGCGGGCGATGTTGGAAAAGGAACTGGAGAAGCCCTTCAAAGACTATCAGGACTATTTAGTTAAGGTGAAGGAATGGGAAAGCAAGCAAAAGGCAATTGTCGGCAACGCAACAACACCGGATACGATCACATTTTACGAAACCGAACTTGCTTATATTGCCAAGGAACTTCCTGTAGAAATTGAAAGCCAAAAATTACAGCGCAGGCAACTAACGCGGGAAGTTTATAGTCAGAAACGCCAGATTCAGGAAATCTATAACAAAATGAAACTGGCGATATCCGGGATACTTGAAGAATACAGTGCTGAACAGAATATTACGATAGAGAGTTCTTTTAAGGTAGATAAGACGTTTTATACGCAATTCTTCGATTACGTTTACCGGTACGCTGACTTTCATAATAACGGCGACGAGGTGGTACGGAAACTCGTAAACAAATACGACTTTGACCGTGAAGAAAGCATTGACGAATTGCTGGCTGAAGTAGAGGGCATGGATATCCGGTTCAAAGAAAACCGTAAAGTGGATTTTTACAATTATCTATGCTCCTTAAGTTACCTAAAACCCGAATACGATCTGCGGTTAAATAACAAAGGGTTAAACCAGCTTTCACCCGGCGAAAAGGGCGGTTTGCTGCTTGTTTTTTACCTGGTGTTAGATAAAGATAATAAACCGCTTATTATTGACCAGCCGGAAGATAACCTGGATAATCAGAGTGTCGCTGAGATTCTTGTGCCTTATATTAAACGGGCTAAAAAATTACGGCAGATAATTATGGTGACCCATAATCCTAACCTAGCCATTGTCGCTGATGCAGAACAGATCATTTACATGAACATTGATAAGGAGAACAATTACGTTGTTTCTTGTGATGCAGGGGGTATCGAGGACAAAATCATGAATAATCATATTGTCGATATACTGGAAGGAAAAATGAAGGCCTTTGACAACAGGAGAGTCAAATATAAAAAGTACCCGGTATTAAATTGACAGACTTTTTCGAGGCCATCTGGAGGATTTACAATTTTTATCCTCCAGATGGGGCTCGAACCCATAACCTACAGATTAGTAATCTGTCGCTCTATCCAATTGAGCTACTGATAGATTACAAAAATACGAATAAATTATTAGATGCCGACATTCCAGTTTATCGCTTTCAAACGTTCGGCTACCTTATTCAATGTGGCCACTAATTCATTTTCATCAGGTAATCTTCCCGTTACCAGATCGCGGAATGTCGTCCGGAAAGGTTGCCTTATTGCCGCCCAGGTCGCTTCCGGCTCGGCGTAGATAATGGCGTTTTGCGGGGGGGGGCGCTTACCCAGCCGTTGTTATTCATGTAAGTCAAATATCAACTTTGCCGACCATGTTCAATAACTTATCAAACTCTTCTGAATCAAAAAAGGTGGCGGCATCAGCTCTGCAAGAATTAGTTTAAATTCTTCAATGGAAGATCAAAATCGCTCGGTATTAGCATAAGAAAAGTTAAAGGCTCCCAATAAAAAAGAAAGTTAACATTTTTTTTTCAGCCAGGATAAGAAACTAAAGGCAATTTAATTTACCAAGGATTGTTTGACCTTGACGGGTATGATCTGGCATGGAATATTTATCTTAATTTCACTGTTTATTCAATAAATCTTAATCTTATTATGACCCTTGCACAGTTAGCCGACAGTTTAAACCGTAAAGCCAGGAACGGCAATTATGCAATTGCCAGCCTGCCGGAACTTCGCAAGCAATACCTGAATAAGAAACAATTGCCCTCCGATCTTTTTACGCAGAAAACTATTTTTGATAAAGAGAATAAATACTTTTTCCATTACGGTGGCAGAGATGAAATGCAATTTAATGTAGGAGAAGAATGGATCGGCGACAGACGGGTAACCCGTTACGGACTATGCTTTTCCCTGGAACCCAGCCGCAGCCTGACTAACCCGGTGCAGGATCTGAACCCTTTCAAACAGCGGTTTAATCAATGCTTGCGTATTCACCCGGATTGGTTCAAAGGCTTACGCCAGTGGTATTTTCATAACGGCAAACGGTCGGTTAACCAATCCGCACAGCCATTGGACGGAAATTGGTTCCGGTATGGTAATTTTATTTGCCTCGGCGGTATCATCAATAAATCGTACACGACATTGAATGACCAGGATCAACAGACGATCCTTAGGGCATTTGACAGGTTGTTGCCGATTTACGAGTATGTGGTTTTGCAAAAGAAACCAGTACCTACTTTGCTTATTTTTACCCGGCTGACCTCCAATGAAAACCGTTGGGAATTGCCCAGCCCGCATCGCTGGATAAAAAGCAACCAGGGCAAGAATAATATCGCATTTGAAAACCAGTATGGCTTTGGACATGAAGAATGGCTGCTCAATCGCCGCTATAATGTCGGAGGTTACCAGTATGGTTATATCCGGGGTATCCAACATGCCAAAGCGGGAACAGACGCTTTTGCGGAAGTTCATTTTTATACGGTCAGAAAAGACAGGACGGCAAATCTCGTATATTACGTAGGAACTATCCGAAATTTGGAAGTCATCAAACATGACCTGGGGGCACAGGAAATTATCCAGCCGGTGATCCGGCGGTACCAGGCAGATATGATCAGTGAGATCGAACAGATCAATGCGGACAGAAAAGGCATGGATGATCATCCCTTTACTGCCGTCGCAAGATTTAAGCTCGAAGATGTCGATTTTCCGGACGAACCGGTTTACCAGCCCAATTTTGATCTCGAAACGTTTAAACGATTCCAGCCCTATGAATTTGAAGGGACGGTAGAAGATATATTTGAAGAAGAAATTCCCGACGAATCCCCGGTATTTACGGCAGGAAAAGCCAGTCAGACATCGGTTTATAATAAGAAGAACCGCGATGCTTCGATCACGGTAGAAAAGCTGCATACCGAGATCGTGGAGTCCCTGGAGCAACATTTGCTTCCAAAATATAGCGTAACTAAGGGCAATCTGTCCATTGAGACCATGCGTTTTCATGGGAACATTGCTGATGTGGTGAGCCAACACCCGAATAAATCCATTACGATCTATGAGGTCAAAACATCCGCATCCGGCCGCCGCAACATTCGTGATGCCATTGCGCAGTTATTAGATTATGCGGCCCATTCCGGTTCGCTTAAAGTCAAAAAGCTGGTCATTGTTTCGCCATCCTGGCTTACTCCTGCAGAACTTACTTTTTTAAACCACTTGCAGGAAACCTTGAGTTATACCCTGGAATATCTTTGCTACGATAAAAGCCAATCGCCCCAATTTATTAAGCAGGGATAAATCAGCCCGGCAAAGCCTTATCTTTATCAAATGTCAACGCAGCCAGAACCCACCGCTATCCATGAATTCCTTACCCGATTTGAGCATCGGCGGGCGCTTAGCGGACAGTTAGGCCAGGCCTGCGCTGTAAAAAGCAAACAGGCTTTTGGGGATGGCCTCCTTCAGCCGATGCATTTATGTGATGCTACGATAGATTTCTTAACCGCATCCATCGCTGACGGATACCAAATCAGCGGTAAAAACCAGGTACTGAAAATGCAGTTACTGGCTGTTTATGCACAAAGTATGGAGGTTGCAACTTCCCTCATCATGGAAGGCAATTATATTAAGGCCGCTGCTGCGCTTAAACAGGATTATGAGATCATTGTGTCCATGAATGAGATCAATAACGGTCGGCATGAGCATGGAAAAACGCCCCACGCGCAGAATGGGCCACCTTCATTCAGGGAAATGAATGGCTTTCTGAATGATATCGCCCATATTTCCAAAGAGGATGTATTGTTTAACTTATTGAAGCATATCGAAAAAGCCGGGTTTAAAGGCATTTCCTCGATCAAAAAATTTAATAAAAAGGCGGCCGTTAGAATGATGACCTACAATATTTCCATTAAGGTGGAGCTGTGCCGACAGGCACTTAACCTTTACCTAGAAATTGCCGGGGAAGATGATCATCACACGCAGGCGCTAAGAAATTACCAATTGATTAACCAACGATACCAGGCCATTGGCTTATTTGAATAAAATGGATACGACCGGGAAAACCTATTGCAATACCCATTATCGCCACCTGCGCCTGCTGTTTTTCGTTCATGCCGGTGTTGAGCCTAACTTCCTGATCGACCTGTTTACCGATAATTATCAGCTTTGGGGTGGCCGTTACAATCCGGTTATCCCGGTTTATAATGATACCATAAGTCCTTTATTCCGGCAGGACCTGGATGCCTTTGACCCGGATATTGTTTTTTATACGGTAGCGGTTGGTGTAGAACGCGCAAAAAGATTTTGCAGGAATATTCACCCAAGGGAATTTATACAATTACCCTATGACGGCCACTACAATTTGCCGGGTGTTTACGCCCATCACCTGCTCCCGGAAGGGCAGCGTCAGTATCTCCGTTTATTAAAACCTTTTTCTCTGGTGTATTTTAACAACCATGAAAACGGCCCTGTCAATTCGTTTTATAATTTGAGTTTTGGAATTGGTAACCGCTATGTTGAGGATATCGCCTTAGCACAGGGTTACCGTGCCCACGAGTTGGATGTGAATGATCTGGCAGGCACCAATCAATACCTTGCCAGGGAGCGGCCGTTTTATAATGTCCTGCTGTCCGAACTTCAGGTGGAGATCAAGCTGTTAAGCCCCACCAATCCGTTTGAAATGCATCGGTCTGAACTGGTTATCTATGACGAGCAAAATGCCTTTGAGGATTTGGTTTATTTTTGGAACCGCCAGTTGTACCAGCGACCGGAGACCCGGATCAGGCAGATCATTGCCAGTTCTGCGCAAATCGCGCTGCTGCTGGCAGCGGATGGCTTTGGCCCTTTGCTACAGTCAATTGCCTCAGATGGCCCGGTATTCCTAACCTCGTTAAGCTTGAGCACCGAACAACTGGAGGAACAAATGGCCTCTTTGCGCGCGACCTGTCCGGGTGTAGGTTTCAGGATCATTGATGACACTACTTTTCCACGAACGCAGCAGGCAGAGTCTTATCCGTATCAACGCGCTATTGCCAGGGAAAAGCAAGTGTTGCTGGGTAAAAAAGACTATTTGCGCCTGCCCGCACCGGTTTGGAAACCAGAGGCACCGCCCGTAAGGGGAACTTATGTTTACGACCTGGAGTTTTACAAAGAAGGTGAGCATACCGTGAATTGGCTCAAACTGCCTTATGGAACCATAACGAATTTTCTGCTGGCCAACCATTCTTCTCGTGTAAACAAGGATCATCATGTGTCTTATTACCTGAATACAGAAACGCCGGGGCTGGATATTAACGTGCCGACTGCGGCAGAGATCTTTCAGACCCGGTTGCGTACCCGGATGGTTGATGGAGAAATCGTACATACCTCGGTGGAATACCTGCAACCCAGTGATGCCGGTTTAAAGCTGTCGGCTTTTGTGAACCTGTTTGACCAAAGGCTGAGCGCTGCCTCAGAATTCATCAACGAAAAATTCTGGATCGACCTGGTACTCGGAGAATCGACCGGAAACATCAAAAAAAGCTTTGAGTTTCACAGAACAATGGAAACGCCCGATGGCCCTGTCGACGAGCGCTTTCATGAAAAAGTCCCCAAAAGCAATATCTTTAATTTCGATGGTATATTCAGCTATGAAGATTTGCGCGCCGAACGTAAATTGATCTACCTGGAGAATCGCGAGGGTATCCGGGCATGGCTACAGGAACATGGCCAGCAAACGGATGATGACGAGTTGCTGCGCTTTATCAATCAATCCCAGACGGAAGATTTTAGTATGCATATTGATCCTGATCTGCAATATTTAGTGGACCGGGATGCGCTGTTTATCGGGATGAAGGTAAAATGCCGGAACTGCGGCACCAATGCGTGGTATCCCTTAGCTGAACTGAAGAATAAGTTTCCCTGCAAGGGTTGCCTGCAAACGGTGATACCGGTTATTCAAAGCCATTTATATTACCGGTTCAATGACGCGGTTTACAATAACATTTCCAGCGATCCGGTAAAGCGGGCAAAAAGCTACCATGGTAATTATATCGTCCTCCGCACGCTCTCTGCCCTTAGCCGAGGAGGTGCAGGATTTCAGAGCTTTCACTGGTCTACCAGCATGGATGTGGGTATTCGATCCGGGCAATCGGTTACGCCAACGGATATCGATCTGTTGATGCTGCAAAACGGGTTGCTTATTTTGGGAGAAGCAAAAGCGAATGCTACCTTATTTACCAGGGACCAGTTAACCAAACTGAAACTGATGGCGGAAACTTTTCGCCCGGATAAAGTGATCCTGGCGTATATGGAAGGAAACCTGCCGGCAGAGCGCATAACAGCCCTTACCGCGGAATTAAAAGAAATGAAATGTGAATTGATCATTCACCAGGTTTCGCCGCCGCAATATTTCTTCGGCAGAATAAGATAACCTGTCAAAACAGGCTGAGTTGAACCATTCCTACCTGCGCCTTTTCGATGTCGCGAAGTGTTGCCAGGATGATCGGCTGTTTGTCATTGGTCGTATCGGTACTTCCTTTCCTGGAAACCATTTTTGATTTGAGATCGTTCAATGCATCAGCCAGTGCATCTAAACGGTATTTAAATTGTTTGCCATAAACAGATAAACCGTAACCGCCTCCGGCGACACCGTAGGTATAAGATATGGCATAAGTCCAGATACTGTTAGCACCTCTGCCCAATTTGATGCTGCTGTAATTACCATAGCGGCTGGTGTCCCCAAACGTCAATTCCTCCTGGTCTAAGAAAGTCGTACGGTTAAACCAGCCATATTGATCAAAACCGATATCAGTAAAACCGAATTCCAAACCTTTACGGTAGGCATGAACATTCATCGTGATCGCCCTGAACGAATCGCCAAAGCTGCGAAACCAGTCAAGCTGTTCTTGGTCTTTTGCTTTAATGGCAGCGATCATTTCCTGAAAGATACCTCTTTCGTAAGCTACCATGTGGTTATCCTTCATGTAGGCGGTGATTTGATTTTTTGATTGAAGATTTAATACCAGGCTTTCCATAACATTACATTTTAGTTTTTTAATGCAAGGGTTTTAAAAGCACGGTGCGCGGTTGTCAAGGGCCCGGCCCGTGCGGGGTTTCATAAACCCTTGACGGCGGCGCAGGGGGCTTTACCTTTGCGGTTAAAAAACTGAAATGGTTGGAAAGCCTGTTCAAGCGAACAATAAATCCACCCTTGATGAAGGAAAAAGCAAGGGCTAGCCTGCCGGTGGGCGCGTAAAACCGGTCGGTATAGCGTAGCGGTACGGACCGATTTGGGTAGTGCGATGGCTAACCAGGAGGCTGGCGCTTGCTGTGCGGACTGCAACTTGTTAAGCGAGAGCGAAACGGGTTGGCAGTCATTGCCGCATTAGCGATGGCAGCGGCATACTTTTTCAGGAAAAAAAGATACAGCGGACAGCGCGGGCCGCAGGCAATGCCCGGAAAACCAGGCAGGTCAGGCACTTAATGCTTAACTTTGAAAAAAGCCAATCCATTAATATGCCGGTACGTTTAGTAAAGCCACATTTAGAAATACCTTTTATCAATTTTGAACTGAGCGAAAAGTTCTGGCCGCTGATCAGCGCACCAGTCAAAGAGAAACATGGAACAAACGAAGTGACTGATGCCGCTTTGGTACAGGAAGCGCTCAAAGCCTCCTATAGCGTTTGCGGAGCTCTCTTTATGGAAGCGCTTGCCACGGAGACGAGGACATCTTTCTATTTGTATGTGCAGCATCTATTAGAAAACACCCACGAGATCTACCTGGATATCCTCGCGGGAAAGGAAGTGATCGTGGATAAAAGCGAATTGGCCAATGTTCGCCGTACCCTGCGCATTATATTGGAGCAATCCGTAACCCTTGATCTGAAAGGAGCACCCAACTTTTTAGTGGAGATCAAGGATAACGTGAAAACCTATATCGGGAAACTGGAGGAACTGCTTTACCTCGGCTACCAGGCGTTCCTGATCAGCCAGGAAATCGCCCGCAGCCAGCTCTTCCCTAAAACAACCGGCATTGATGTAGATGAACATGGTTTACTGGCCATGTATCCGCGGCCGCCTTATAATGCCTTGTTTGATTACCTGGAAGCCGATATTCCCAAACATGACAAAAGTGTTACCATTTATCATAACCTCACCGAACTTATAGCCATCTGGAATTCCTTGGGTATCGATTATAAAGAACTGACCTCCTTTATGGCCGACCAGATCAGCAAGCCCGTATTCCGGATAAGCGTGATGCCGAAAGCAGAATTTTACGAGCAGATCAACAAGCAGTTCGGCAAGGCGGCAGGTTTGGCCATTGATTTCTATGCCGGTTTGACCATCAACCGGGCGAACGTATTAAGTTTTGGTGATTGTATTTTGAGAAGCCAGGATAACCACCGGATCATGTACCGCCCATTGGTGGAACTGACTATTGATGAAAAGCCCTACCTGATTGCGGGCCTCAACCGCTGGCACGAGAGCATGACCACGCTGACGACCAACGCCCTGCCCTGGGGCCAGGTGGCTGAAGAATGGAAGCAGCATCAAGCGATCAAAGATTTTGTTCAACACCTGGAGAGCACGCATGACGATGTACTGGAAGACGCGGCGGTAGTTTTGCTCAAGGCTAAAAACATCCCGTATGATAAAAGTATCAAAAGCCTGAAGCAACATAAAGGCAACAATCTAAATATCGAGAATATAGCCGGTGTCGGCGAGATCGACCTGCTGTTTGCGGACCTGGAAAAACGGATCTTGTATGTAGCAGAATGCAAGCATAACAAGTCCCGGTTTGATTACTTTAACTGGAAAAGGGACTACACCAGCTTTAAGCCCAAGTATGAAACCCAGCTTAATAATAAGCTTACCTACGCCCAGGCGAACACCGAACGGATGCTCATTCACCTGGAAGTCGTTAACGGCATACAGATAGAAAATAAATCAGCCTATCATGTGGAGGGTATTTTTGTCATCAACGCACCCACCTTGTATATGTACGATGCCGCTTACCCCACACTAACGCTGCATAACCTCGAACAATTACTGAATAATACTTATGTTATCCCCAAATTCCAGGTTAAGATGCCGGACGGCAATGAAATGCTGATAGAACAGCCCTACTTTCAAAATTTAAACAAAGAGATCAACTAACCGATGAAACCGAATAGATTAACCTGATCCGGTGACTGAAAGCTTCCAGCAAATAAATACGTTCAAAGTTGGAATGCAGCAGCTGCGGAAATTGAACCGTAAGGAGGTCAAAGCCTGAATAACTGCTAACGCCGTCTAAAACGATCAACAACCAACATTTAGTTACAGCAGCTTCTGCCAGGTAAGTATCCGCCCGTTTTTCTTTCGCATTGATGGTATCCTTTAAAAGATCGCCAAAGCCTTCCTTGGCCAGGTAATTTTCCGCCAGGCTGATATCCAGCCTCGGCTCGGGGTTCGCCACATAGGATACTTTGCCGATGTAGGGCGGTTTTGAAACATTACCACCTGTGCCCACACTATAAATATAATCAGCGATCTGCTGCGCTACCCGCTTCCGCTCCAAAGCAGTGAATTTTCGGTTTTCGAAATTGTGAAGGCCCACTACTGGTTGGTTATAATCAATAAAAACGTTAACAGAACCAAAAAAATCCGGGAAAGCATTCAAAAGAAGTTTATGCGCATTTTCGACGAATTGATGGGCGGCCTTTATTGTCGGGATAGATTCCCGCTTGATCAGCCGGGTATGTTCCAACCCAATGATCCTGCCATTGTCCTGTAGCAGAAAATCCGGAAACAACGTTGGTTTATCCGGAACAACCAATGTTGCCGCTTCACCCGAATCCACTAAAAAGCGGCCGACATGGATCAATTCCTCATATTTGTCCGGGGTAACCTGCTGTTGCGCATCCAGCATATCGCGGTAAGGTTTGATCAGGGCAGCAACCGTTAACCAATTTTCATCTTCCGCTTTCCGCTGCTCTTCTATATCGTCCATGTTAATGCTTTCGATGGGAAACCCGGTCGCTTCGGCGATCCTGGCGCGTAGTTCCTCCGGGGTGCCTAACTTTGACAGCTTTACGGTAGTGCGGATCATCATCCCTTCAGGCGGCGCAGCAACCTTGCCGAGCATGATCCCGATTGCATTGTTCCTGTCCTCCGGGCTCAAACCGTATAAAAAATCCAATAGCTCATTTCCCGGTTCCATTTACTAGGCTTTTATAGAGATTATCAAAGAAGTCAGGTAACGATTTGGTAACAGTACTTGTTGCATTGCTTTTCAACGTGTTTCCAATCGCTCAATAGTGAATATACATTTAGTCTCGATGGTAGTTATCGATAACAATTATAAGCAACTTTTTAAATGTCAAAATGATTAAATCTGTTCTTTAACTCATTATTATCGAATAGCGTATTTACTTTAATGTAGAACCTACGTCCTAAATCCAATACTTGGTCTATCATTAATATTATTACTTTCTCCTTCCATTTTTGCTTTAATTACTAAATAGCTGTTCAACTCCTGCAAAGAAATTGATGGTTTGTTGTTTCGGATTGTTTCCAATACGATTGATTTTGTAATTCTTAAATTGTCTTTTAATGCTTTTCTTGAAGCTTCATCACATAAAAATTTAATATCGCTTGAAACATAGTTTTCGGTTGCTTTGGCTAATTCTTCGTAATTCAAACCGATTTCTGTCGGACGCTTTTTTAAGTACAATTCAAACATCAGTTTACGAGCTTCAAAGTCAGGTAGTGGTAAATAAATATGTTTGTCTAATCTTCCTGAACGTAATATTGCTGGGTCAATTGCATTTGGTCTGTTGGTTGCACCAACAATAAAAATTCCGTCATCTCCGCAATTATTCATTTGTGCTAAAAATTCATTGACTGCACTTGTGTTCATATGACTGATGTTTGATGTATCTCGACTTGGAACAAGTGCATCTAATTCATCAATAAAAATTATACTTGGTGCGTTCTGTCTTGCTTCGTCAAACAAGTTTTTAATATTTTCCTGTGAAGCATTTACCCATTTGCTTTGAATGTCTGATGGCTTTATTTGGTAAAAATTAAATCCAATTTCTTCCGCCATTTTCTCTGCAAAAAATGTCTTTCCGCAACCTGGCGGACCATATAACAGCATACCATTTGGAATAGTCAGACCATATTCCGCATACCGTTCTTTTTGGTTTAAAGCATCAATAACATCTAACTGAATGGTGTTTTTCAATTCTTGCATTCCTGCAATGGCTGAAAATCCTTTTCCTTTCTTATTTTCTTTGGGTTGAACTTTAGTAACTTTTTCATCTGGAATTAAAAGTTCAACTTCTAATTCTCCGTTCAAGGTTTGAATAAATTCTTTTACAGATTTAAAACGGTTTTCTGCTTTTGGCTGTAATGCTTTTCGGATTATATTTTGTGTCTGCTCATCTATCTTGTCAGAAAATTTTATTGGCTTTTTTCTTTCGTCTAAAATGACATCTTCTAATTGTATTTTATCGGATTTGTATTTTGAAATTTCTATAAAATAAGGCGGCAAACCTGTTAGCAAATGATAATACAATGCACCAACAGAATAAATATCGCTTTGGAATGAAAAGACTTTATTAAAAGTTTCATTAGCTGTGTAAAATAGATTTAAACCGTCTTTCAAAAAGTCTTTGTTAGATTGTTTTAAAAAACGAGCATATCCAAAATCTATAATTTTAAGAATTGTAACCTTGCCGGACAAATCTAACATTACATTTTGGTTGGTAATGTCGTTGTGAATGATTTGCTTATTGTGTAGATAATTCAAACCATTTAATACACTCAAAATGATACTTTTTGCTTCATACAAATTCAACGTGATTTCACGTTTCATTTTATCTGCTAAGGTTTCGCCACTTACAAAATCCAACACAACATAAGCCAATTTTTGGTTATCAATAACGATGTTTCCACAATCGTTGTACTTTACCAAATTGGAATGTTTGATTTGTTTTAACATTTCAATTTCCAAAACTTCTCCGCTTTCTGTAAATTGTGTACGATGCAATTTTGCGAAGTCAAATAGTTTTAAAAATTTGGTTTCTTTCGCTTCATTTTGTACACGATAGGTCTCGGCATAGCTTCCTTTTTTCAGAAAGAAGCTAACCAAATATTTATCGTCAATGATTTGACCTTTTGTTAAAATCGATTTTGTTGTATTCATTTTTTATCCCACCAAAACAGAATCATCTCCGCTTGGTTTTTCTTCGTTTGGTAATAAATTGATTAAGTCGATAACAATTGGATGTAAATCCTCTGTAGTCGGATTTTCTCCGATTTGTTGTAAACCCTCATTTAATAATTGTCTTGCTCTATTGCTGTCTTTCCAATGGTAAGAACCAAAGTTTTGATTGTGTTGTCTAATGAAATTAATAAGTTGATATACTAATGTCATTTGAAAAAATATGGAATGTATTTCTTCTGCCAATGCTTTACCTAATTTGATGTCTTGCGATTTCAAAACTTCTTCCAATTGGTTTCGTAATTGGTTTACGACTTGTGTTGATCGGTCATTCCCTAATTCTTTATTGGTTTTTTCCAAACGATAAAATTCTTCTTTTAGTTCTTCTTCCAATTTTGGCCATTCGGTTGTATCGGCTAATTCATCAATGGTTTTAAGCGTCTTTCTAAGGTTGGTTAAAACCTCTTGTTTTCCGTCCACATCATTTTTGTTGTTTTCAAATTTTCTTTCCAATTCAGCAATATTTTTTTCTGCTTTCTGAATTTCTTCGCCTTGTATTCCCTCATCTTTTAGTTCTTCGACACCTCCTTTTGCTTTACGGATTTCATTTGAAAGCCAATTGGTTTCAACGGATTGAACAGTATCTGTTGGAACCTCAATTTCAGCAGTATGGTCTAAGTATGGGAAATATGCCTGAATGGAAACTTTTTGTGATTTGTCAATATTAATCATCAAATCTACATCGCTATTTTCAGGTAACAATGCAGGTAAATCCGCTCCACTAATTACGATGTCATAAACGTGTTCGTTGTAAATTGCTCTCGTTCCGTCTGCTCCGTGTTCTCCTTGATATAAAGGAATTTTGATGAAATCAGAATCCATTCCGGGACGAATTTGCTTTTGGGTTTTTAGACCGTTTGCTGTTCCTGTTGCAGGTAAAGATTTGTTTTGTTCCAAGCCAGAAACTTGTTTAAATTCAATTTTTCCTGATTCTCTTCTTTTGATTTCAATACCCCAATTAAGTGTAAGTCCTTGCATTGAGTTTAAACCTCCAATTCCTTGAATTATCGTAAACTCTTTTGGTTCACTTTCTAAAATATTTCCTTTGTCGTCAAATAATGTAACTTCAAATCCATTGGTTTTACTTTCTATTAATTGGGTTTCAATTACTTCTCCAATTTCGTTGATTTCTACTTTTCCGCTCGACCAAGCTTTGTCGCTTCTTGAAATTTCAGCAAAAACCTTTTCGGGAATTGGTCCTTCCGTTTTATCAGCTAAAATTTTCAGCGTAACAAATTCTTCTAATTCAACGGTTGAAGCTTCGTGACCGATTTCGATTTGAATTTTAGATTTATCTCTTGTTTGCTCTTTGATTTTTTCGGAAATATTAACAGTTGAAGCATACAATGCAGCACCTTTAGACACAACTGTCATCGGGTCAACGCTTGTATCGGGTTTACAAATCTGTTTCTCCAACATCTTTCTGATAATTGGCGAAAAAGTCGGGCCTCCAACTAAAATCAATGAATCTAAAGACGAACCTTTTAAATTGTTGCGTTCTAAAAGTTTTTTAGAAATGTCAATTGCTTTTTGAAAAACAGGGGACAACACCTTTTCTAATTCAACTTGTGTTACTGTTAAATCAATTTCAATTTCTTCTCCGTTCTCATCTGTTCCAGAACCTTCTTCTTTATACAAATTGAACTCATTTTTAAATGAAAGTTCATTTTTTAACTCTTCAGCAAAAGGTTTTAACGCTTCTCTATATATTGATTTCTTGTGGTCATTATCTAAGATATTATCAATTGAGAAATTTTCTTGGATATGCGGAATTATAATTTTGTCAACAATAGCCAAATCTAAATTTTTTCCACCTAAATAGTTGTCTCCTTCCGTGTCGGCAACTTTCATAATTCCATCCTCTATTTTGAGCAACGCAGCATCAAAAGTTCCGCCACCAAAATCAAAAACTAACCAAAAACCGTTTTTCTTTTTACTGTCCAAACCATAAGCCATTGCAGCGGCAACAGGTTCTTGTAAAAGTTCTACGTGCTCAAATCCTGCTAAAATTGCAGCTCTTCTTGTAGCATCGATTTGATTATTTTTAAAAGCAGCAGGAACAGTTACTACCACGGCGCTTACTTGTTCGCCAGCAAATGATTTTAATGTTTTTAAAATTTCTGCTGATAATTCCTCTGAACTTAATTTACTACCCAAACTGGAACTGAAATATTCTTTATCGGTTCCCATTGTTCTTTTGAACTCAATAAATGCATTCTGTTCTACATCTCTGGATAGACGTAAATTTTGCTCACCTCGATGAGCATCGAATGCTTTTTTCCCAACTAAAATGCCTTTCTTGTTATATGCGATACAAGATGGCATAGTATCATCCTGACCATTTACTTTTATAATTTTTGCTTCTCCGTTTTCCATTCTAAAAATTGCAGAATTGGTTGTACCCAAGTCAATACCGTAGTCTATTTTAGTTCTCGCCATTTTATTTTTGAATATTTTAGTTTTGTGCTACATCTACCTGTGCTCTTTGAATAAGAACACCGTTGTAATTTACTTGCGGTTTGACAACTGACGAGATAATTTTCCTTCCCTCAGTTAGATTTTCGTCTGTTACGAAATTAATGACATCAATATTCATTCTCTCGTCATAGTCTTTGTTAAGTAGATTGACCGTTTCATAACCATTGGAAGCAAAGTTTGCCTGAATTCTTTCTATACCTTTTATTAACGGTTTTAATCCTTTAGTTTCATCATCCATTTTGGATATATTCTTTTGCATTCTCACAATTTCATCAGCTACTTTTAAAGCCAAAGAATGGTCGATTTCGCTATTAGAATTTATAGGGATAATTTGTTTTTCTTCGTGCTTCAATTTTAATTGTGATTCCAGAACTTCCACCAATTTGCTGTCCAATTTGATGCTTTCTTCTTCCAAAGCTGTTTTGGTGTTTTTTATTAGGGTTTCCACATCGGTTTTGCTATTTGCAATACGTTTGCCTAAAAGCCAATAAATAACTCCACCTAGAAGTAATGTTGCTAATGTGGCAATTATCCAATACAACCGATTTGTGTTTACATCGTTGTCTAACTTGGA
Source organism: Bacteroidota bacterium (assembly GCA_040389105.1). Lineage (GTDB taxonomy): Bacteria > Bacteroidota > Bacteroidia > Sphingobacteriales > Sphingobacteriaceae > Mucilaginibacter. Next base: position 21,514 of record JAZKAO010000007.1, on the reverse strand, counting down.
AATACTATCTTTTGCGGTGGTTTGAGTTTGTTGGATTTTAGTGCCTAAATCCTCCGCAATGCTATGAATATTTTGAGCATTTACATCTGTTTTTGATTTAAGGCTGTCAATCTGTTTTTCTTGATTTTTAGTTTTTGAAGAAAGATTTGCCAATTCTGTTTTTTGCTGACTGATTACAATTTGTTGATTGTTCAATTTTTGTTTTAACGCAACAATTGCTTGCTGTTGCTTTTGCAAGTCAGAATTTTGTTCTTGTGCAAAAAGTGTTGTTGCACAAAATAATATTGGAATAAGTAGAGTTTTTTTCATTTATTTATTCATTAATGTTTGCTTAGCTTTTTTGATTTTATCCTGAACTGCTTTTACTTCTTTCTGTTTAGTTTCAGAAGCCCTAAACCAATGGAATTTCTCAACTTCTCTCAATTCGTTTTCCAATAATTGAATGCTTTTTATTAGTTCAGCCTTCTTCTTTGGAGACCAATCAACTTGATAAGTTTTAGTGTAAACCTTATAATGCTCTACATATATTTCAATTTTGTGTTCTCCAACCATATATGTACATTCTTTAGCATTTCCATAACCTCCTAGGTCAATTATTTTGCTTTCAGGCGTTATTGTTATTTCATTAGAACTGGTATATCCTTTTGGAGAAGTTTTAGAGCTATTACTATATCTCCCTTCAGGATTTATGTATTTTTTGTAAATGGTAACTTTTTGCGTTCCAGTTGAATTTACTTTTAATTTTAAACCGACATACCTAATATCTTCTATATAAAATGGTTTTTCAATAACTTTTGAATCAGAGTCAGTATTTATCACTTCTGCTGACTGAACTTCAAAACATAATTTCGGAGGTGTATTTTTATACTTATCAATAATGTTTGAAAGTGCAGAATTTTTTAAGGAGTTATCATAAGTCCAATTTATTAGTTCCCAAAATTCTTTTTTTGCTTCGGTCTTGTTGCTTTCTTTGATTTTCCTTAAGCTACTTTCTGTCAAAATCCCAGTTAATAAGTCATTGACATTTCCCCAATTGATTGAATTTTTAATATTTTCCTCTACGGCAACCCAATTGATAGTTTTATGCCCCATTCTTAAAAGAATGTCGGTTTCTTCCATTTTTTTTACCTCTCTTCTGATTTCCCGTTCATTTTCTACATAGGCTTCTTTGACAGAGTTTAAAAACACAATCACTTCTGAGAGTTCTCTGTCTTTCATTCCTTCAAGCGTACTGATATTTTCCTTTACTTTATTTTTTGTTGCATCATTTATCGCTACGCTTTCGGCTAATTTTGCCAGTTTCATAGCTTCGTCAAGATAATTGTTACCTTTTTCCTTCTCTTGGCTTTCGTTGAAATAGTCAACAGAACATTGCAATATTTCTTTCGCTACATTGTCAGCCAACATTTTGTATTGCAGATTCGCAGTACCAACAATAGATTTTAAAAGTGTTAATTCGACTTTGGTGTTGCTGTATAAATCTGTTCCAAACTTATAAGCATTGCCTTTGTCTATTGTGCGTTTTTTATTGCATTGTTCAATTAGCGTTTCAATTTTATGAATCGGCTCTTCGGTAAACTTTTTGGAAAGGTATTTTTGAGTTGTTCCGTTGCAATTGCTGAACAATTCCATAGTTTCTGAAGTTGAATGCTTGCTCTTGAATTGCGTTAGTAATTCATCAATCAATAGTTCAATTTGCTTTGGTGTATCAATAGAAAAAGTCTCGTCAGCAACTGTATGAACAAAATCTTTAAAATTTCCTGATTCAATTAGTTTTATTTTGGTAGTAATTCCTCGTTTTAAATCTTCTTTGGAGTGTCCCAAAAAATAAAGTGTACTGACATTATTGAAAGCTGAATAATTTTTTGAATTGACCTCTTTCTCATTGGTTAGCTTTTCCCAAATTTCAGAAGCTTTTTCTTTGTTTCCGCTTATCAGATGTTGGATTGCCGTATTATCAATGGGATTGAGATTGAGAAACCAAAATAGGGAATAGGAAACTTTATTTTGATTTTGTTCGATGTCAGAAAAAGCTTTGTCAATAATTGCAGTACTCCTTTGTTGTGAAGTGAGAAAAGGAAAATCATATTCAGAAGAGATTTCTTTGCCAACTTCACTGAATCTCTTGATTTTGCTTTTCTGTTTCAGAATATCTTTCTCGGAACTGTTGGCGAGAATTCCTGCAATTCTATAGGGATTATTTATAACTGATTTCATTGTAATTTCTACGGTCTGGTAATTTATACGCTTTTTATTATTATTCACTACGGTTTTCCGTAAAAAACAAAAAAATAACGTGAGCAAATGTCCCTATATTAACTGGAAATGAGAAATTTGGAGCTTTTAAGTTAAGCCAATTGTCATGGTTGGAACGAAACGACAGGTGTATAACTGTCGCTAAAATAACGACAGTTGTTTCTGCGGCAGCAATGGCGATGTTACAGCAATCTTCTGAACCAGTGTCAATAGATTTATGGCCATCTTCCAAACTTCTATTTTTGGCCCAGAACAATTCATAGTTGATGATCGTGTCCGGTTTGTGATAAAGATTTGTAATATGAACCTGGATGTCCTGGCCGGAAGTGAGCAAGGTGTTTAACCGGAATCTGTCCTGCCAAATCTCGCGGAATTTTAAAACAGCAAGAAAGGTGGAAAGTAATCCGCCATAAACCGCGATAAAGGTTGTCAGCATATAACAATTAGTTAGGTTGGTTAAAGATAGGCATAATTTAAAAAGTGATAATATGATTAAATTTGAATATGTATTTTAATACGCAGGACAATAGTACTGACATGAACCGGGAGGCACTATACGGCTTCGGCAAGTTTTTACAGGAGTATGAGGTAATAGTCAGCTTTAAGATCGATGAAGAAGACCGCAAGCCGTTAATTCTCGGAGAAAAGCAATTTGTTTGCAGGTTTTGCGGAAAACATAAACCAGAAGTAACCTTTTGGAAACGCGCCCATGCATTGCCGCAACTAATAGGCAACAGAAGCTTATTTACCCACTATGAATGCGATGATTGCAACGGACGTTTTGGCCGAGAGCTGGAGGTGCATTTTGGCAACTTCATGCAACTTAACCATACCATGTTCGGCGTTCGCGGTAAAAAAGGTTATCCTAAATTCAAATTAACAGGCGGCTCCGAAATTATCAACGATGGTGGGTTGATCGACTGGAATGGAATCCCCCAGGACCAGTTAAAATATGATGAAGAAACCCGAACCTTAACGGCCAGGCAGAAAGTTTCCTCGTTCGTTCCGATGAATGTTTTTAAAACATTGGTGAAAATGGCATTAGCCATCATGCCCCAGCAGGACATCAATACATTCACCGATACGATAAAATGGCTCAACTCGCCTGTCAATGATACCGGTTTCACTGTCAGTAACCTGTGGTTGTTATACGGCGCAATCGACAGCAGTGACCGCTTTCCCCATATAGGAGCATCGCTATTAAAAAGAAAAAAACTAACTGATTTTGATTTGGCACCGATGATCTTCCGGTTAAATTACGGAAACTTTCAATTTGATGTACCTGTACCCATGTTTTATGAGGAAAAGATGATTCCTTGTAAACAGTTGCCATATTTGCCCAACCGGTTTGATCTCCGTGATGGCTATGGAGCAATGGAATTACGATTTATTGATTTTAGCTTTAATGGTCCGGTTAATAATCATTCCATGACGTTTGAGTTGATTGACAAAGACGGAACCGGTACAGTTGAAACCATTAAAGAAGAAGTTTCCTGATTTAAACTTTAATATCGTGTTATTTAGAACAAAAATCACATGTAAAATAATTATTGCTATCGATTTAATTCGCGGAATCGTTTCACTACTCAGCAAATACAATTATTTTTGTTTACTTTAACTTTAAATTGGCTGAAGAAGAAAAATGAACTTTATCGATTTGTTTGCTGGTGCGGGTGGTCTCTCTGAAGGCTTTATTAGAGCTGGTTTTGAGCCTGTAGCTCACGTGGAAATGGATGAAGCAGCGTGTTATTCACTCAAAACAAGAGCCGTTTACCATTTTCTGAAAAACAATGATCAGTCGGCGATCTACGAGTCCTATCTTAAAGGTGAAATAACCAGGAGGGAACTATATAACTCTGTACCCAGGGAGCTTCTTGGCACTGTCATTAACAGCCCTATCGGCGAAAAGGAGAACAACAATATTTTTGAGAAGATTGATAATGCGCTAAATGGAAACGGGGTTGATCTGATTGTGGGCGGGCCGCCCTGCCAGGCTTATTCCCTTGTTGGCCGCGCTCGTTCCGAAAACAACATGCAAAGCGATCCTCGAAATTACCTGTATGTTCAATATGGTAAGTACCTTGAAAAATACAATCCAAAACTTTTTGTTTTTGAAAATGTACTCGGCCTGCGCTCGGCAGGAAAAGGAAGCTACCTGGCTCATATGGAGCGCCTTTTTGACAAAAAAGGATATCATATAAAGATTTCACTTGCAAAAGCTGAAAATTTTGGGGTTCTCCAGAAAAGACGTCGGCTGATAATCATAGGGTGGAAAAAGGAATTAGATTTAGAACTGCCAGATTTTGGAGATATTGAAAATACTATTCCAGGAAATGTAGCCGATATCTTTTCTGACCTTCCTAATCTTACGGCCGGGGAGGGAACAGATAAAAATGGCGAATACGCCGGAATTTTGAATAACTATCTTACTGATGCTAATATCAGAAATGACAACGATATACTGACACAGCATGTATCGCGCCCTCATACTGTCCAGGATAAGGAAATATACCGGATAGCGGTAACAAAATGGAATAAAAACGAGGAACGTTTAAATTATAATGACCTGCCGGAAAAGCTCAAAACCCATCAGAACCGCAGTTCCTTTATGGACCGTTTTAAAGTAGTTGCGGCAAACCTTTCTTCATCACATACTGTCGTAGCACATATTGCAAAAGACGGGCATTACTATATTCACCCGGATATAAATCAAAACCGGTCTATCAGCGTCAGGGAAGCAGCCAGGCTACAGAGTTTTCCGGATGATTTCTATTTTGAGGGAGTCAAGGAGGGAGTCAGCAGAACTGCGGCGTTTAAACAGATAGGAAACGCGGTACCTCCGCTTATGGCTCAGAGAATTGCTGAAAGTTTATTAGAAATACTTATAACTAATCAGTTAGAATTAGAAGCAATTTAATATAATATTATTATTCTTGTTGGATCAATAATTACCGCTTTGTCTAATGAGAGAATATAGGGCAGAGAATGCCAAACCTAATCCTAAATCAACGATAAACTCCTACCGCAGTTTCGGGTACAATTTGTCGACTGCAATTTCTGATATCATAGACAACAGTATTTCAGCGAAAGCAAAAACAATATACATAGATTTCACCTGGAACGGAAAGGATTCACTCATTACCATTTCCGACGACGGCCGGGGAATGAACCTGAAGGAACTCGTTATCGCTATGACGCCGGGCAGCAAGGATCCGGATGATTTCAGAGAAGAGGGCGATCTCGGAAGGTTCGGGATGGGTTTAAAAACCGCTTCGTTTTCACAATGCAAACGTCTGACAGTTTCCACTAAAAACGAGGGACTGACATTCAACAGATGCTGGGATATTGACTTCATAAACGAAGAGGAAGAGTGGACACTACTGAATTATATTTCAGATGAACAGCTGATTCGCAGGCTTTCAGACGATGTTTCCGGCACGGTGATTATATGGGAAAAGCTCGACAGGATTGTCGGAAACGCGGATACAAAAAACGAAGCTGTTAAGGCAGCTTTTTATCATGAACTGAATGTGGTGAGAGATCATATTGCCATGGTCTTTCATAAATTTATAGAGCAAAAAAGAATCAGGATTTTTATGAATGATTCAGAAGTAGCTCCGTGGAATCCTTTCCTTTTAGACCTCAATCCAAAACCTGAAATGGGTCTGACCGAAACGCTCCCTGGAAAGGTAGAAGTTACCTATTACATTCTACCGCACATGTCCCGCATTTCACATGAAGACTATCAGAAATCCGGCGGCCCGCTGGGATGGTATCAGCAGCAGGGTTTCTACATATATCGCGGTGACCGGTTGCTTGTCAATGGTGACTGGCTTGATATTGAAAAGCAGAGGGAATATTCCAAGCTGGTCAGAATTAGTATCAACTTTCCGAACGCCAGCGACTTTGACTGGAATCTGGATATAAAAAAATCAACTGCGATTCCTCCGATTGAAATCAGAAAAGACCTCAAACGAATCGCAAGACTTGCCTGTCTGAAATCTGCGCAGATTTATAACTGGCGCGGACAGAAGCAACATTCTAATCAAACTCAGGAATACTCTCTGCAATCACTTTGGTACGAAGAAACTAATCGGGAAAATGTTAAAAAATATAAAATCAACAAAAAGCATACTCTAATTCAGAAAGCACTGGAATCCGATACCGGAGATAAGCACATAGTCAGAAAAGCACTGAAACTGATTGAAGATAATATTCCCCTGGAATTGATTCTTTATAACCAGAACGAAGACCCTTCACAGCACGAAATTGAAAAAATACCAGAAATTCCGGACGATGCGCTGATCGAACTCGCTGTGGAATTATATAGAATGAATGTTGAACAGGGTGTTCCCAGAGAACTTGCCTCCCAGCAGATAATGAATTCGACCCCTTTTAACCAGTTTCCTTTAATCAATGACTATCTGAAATGAGCACAACTTTAGACGCCGCACGCGGATTTGCCCATCAGTTCCTGAACTTCGAAAAAAACAAGGGAGTAATCATTATTCCTGTTGAAAAAATAAAGGAAATCATAGATAAGGTTGCGGCAATCGATATTTTCGGAGACCTTGACAAAGACCAGCTATTTGAAGTCCTGACTGCAGATCTCAGCCAGGGACGTGGCGGGATAACATCTCTCTCAGATGAGGTCACCCCCTGGCTGAATGATGAAAGATCTAAAATAAAATTTCATTTATGGAACAGGTATAAACTGTTTATGGACAAGAAAGACCCGTCTTTCCCAATTAATGACCTCGACGACTTTACGGATAAAATTCTCGACATGTGCGTTAATCCAAAGCAGCCGGGTTCGTGGGACAGGCGGGGTATGGTAGTGGGTCATGTGCAGTCCGGTAAGACATCAAATTATGTAGGACTTATCAATAAAGCTACTGATGCAGGCTATAAACTTATAATCGTAATTGCCGGCACAATGAACTCCCTGCGGCGGCAAACGCAGCAAAGGGTCGATGAAGGATTTGTTGGAATAAACAGTTCAACAGGCAAAGTTATTGGTGCAGGTGAATTTAAAACGGACATTCAGATTTATCCGCTTACATCATCTTCAATTAAGCCGGACGGTGATTTCGATCAGAATACTGCTACCAGAAAAGGTATTCCCATCGGTACCAACCCGGTTGTTCTTGTCATTAAGAAAAACAAAGGCATTCTTGAAAATCTCATCGAATGGTTGTCAGCCAATGAAAAAACACAGCTTGTAAACGGTGAATACAAACTGCTCGATGTGCCAGCATTAATAATTGACGACGAAGCGGATTCAGCCTCGGTAAATACTGTAAGCAAAAAAAGCATTTCAAAAGCGGATGCGCTTGAAGAAGCAAAGACAATCAACAAACTGATCAGAACTTTACTGAATTTATTTGACCAGAATACATTTGTGGGATACACAGCCACGCCATATGCCAATCTTTTTATACCCAAGGAATGGAGTAAAATAATGGAGGCGAAGGTAAGGGGCAAAGAGTACAAGGTTGGTAAAGATCTGTTTCCCAAAGATTTTATCCTGAATATAAGAGCCGCAAAAAACTATCTCGGCGCGTCGGCCATTTTTGGTTATGGGGAAAGTGGTTCACCTAATAATCCGCTGGACATTATCAGAAGGGTCGATCTTCTTGAAACACCTTTTGCAGTAATTACCGGCGTAGATCCTTTGGGGGAACCGATCATTAAAACACCAAAGAAAGATGATGATTTACCGAACGAACTTCCAGGCAGTCTGAAGGAAGCAATAATGGCGTTTATGCTTACCTGTGCTATCCGGCGGTTGCGTGGCCATGAAAAAAAACATAATTCGATGCTGGTCCATGTGATGCTTTATGTGAGATGGATTGACTGGGTATCTTACCTTGTAAATGAAGAACTAAGGAAATACAAAGATTACATTTCAGGAAATGACCCGGACTTCTTAAGAAAGCTGGAGGATTTATATAATGATGATTTCAGGCCAACCACGGAAAATATCAAAGACAATCTCAACTATACTGATGTAAGAATAAAAGAGCATGAATGGTCTGACGTTTTAAGGGAATTAAATACGGCAGTAAGCAAAATTGAAGTCCGCGCTGTCCATGGCTTAAAATCAAATTCCACGCTGGTGTATAAAAACATCAAGGAAATAGATTATGAAGAATATGAGAATGGCTTTTCGGTTATTGCTGTAGGTGGAAGCCGTCTTGCCCGTGGAATAACACTCGAAGGGCTTTCCGTTAGCTACTACCTCCGTGCTTCCAAAATGTACGATACGTTAATGCAAATGGGAAGATGGTTCGGTTACAGACCCGGTTACGCCGATTTGATGCGTCTTTACACCACTGATACACTTACCCAATGGTTTAACCACATCGCAATGGCTACTGAAGAAATGCGGGCAGATTTTGACGAGCTCGCATCGCTGCCCGGTGTTACGCCAAGCGATTTTCAGCTGAAGGTTCAGAATCACGAAGGTATGCTGGTCATTACAGCAGCCACGAAGCTTTTCTGGGCAGAGGTGCTCTTTATTTCATTTTCAGGACAGAATCCACAAACCTATCAGTTGCTTAAAACCGGTAAAGCCTTACAGAATAATTTTGCCGCCTATAAAAGACTGCTCACTGCGCTGGGTTCACCCGGAGAAGAAAATCTCGAAAGGCTAAAAAATGGTAAGGTCAGCCATTTGTTGTACCGGGACGTGGATATTCTGGACCTTAATAATTTCCTGAGTTCCTATGAAATAGATCAGCCTTCTATAAAAAATGCAACACTCTCTGATTATATCTCCGTCCAGGCTGAAAGTAAGGGGATCAAGGGGTGGAATGTTGTATTCCGTTCTAATACTGATGACCGGGGCTTTATCAATTTCAGCGGTAAGGTAAAGGAAAAACGGACCACTAATGCTGACATTCAGAAATTCTCATTCTTTGAGGAAACCGGCATGCCTCAGATCGGAGCTGTTATAAGGAATCAGTTATTTGGCAGATATTCTAAGTTTTATTGTATATCGAAAAATCAGATCGACGACCTTGGCGACAGGAAAGTTGATTTGAATGTACCGAATCTTGATGATAATGTCGCAATAAAAAAAGAAAGGGCCAAAGAAGGGTACGGTCTGATTATCATTTATCTCCTTGATCCGCGGTGTACTCCTGATATGAATGATTCCATACCTTTTGTTGGTTATAGTATTCACTTTCCTAAGATTTCGAATGAGCGTAAAGTTTCCTATACAGCTACGCCGCTTCAGGATGCGGACATACTACAGGAGGATGATGACAACCGGGAGGAAGAATCCGTATGAATATACTGAAATCAATATGGGAAGAACATCTTACCGGCAGGGAGAAATATTATAAATCGAGGCTTGATATAGCAGGGCCGTTTGTTGTCTATGCGGCAACGAATCAGATAACCGGAAAACGACTTTTTATTCTCGAAATTGAGAAAGCAACCAGCAGCCAGTTGCTAAAAAATATACAATTCAGGGGCCTCGTAATTCAGATTCTTGAGTTTGAAACGCATAAAGAGCTTACCATACTTTTACTGGATAACAGTCTGGAAGATATTTTTATTTCTTTTATAGAAAATATCCTCGAAGAAATAACATCCAGCGTGAACGATGATGAGGCGTTAGCCAGGATATCAGCAATTATTGCCCGCTGGAAAAAACTGTTTGACAAAGCAGCGACAGCAGGGCTGACGCCGGAGCAGCAAAAAGGCATGCTGGGTGAGCTGTTGCTTTTTTCGTCCCTTTTAAGTGAAAGTTATCCGGCCAGAAAAATTCTAGAAGCATGGGCCGGACCGATGCATGCAGATAAGGATTTCTTATTTGGTGCTGTTGGTATTGAAGTTAAACTAACCTCTTCTAAATATCCTTCAATCAAAATCACGAACGAACGGCAGCTGGAAAATCTTACCCTGGAGACCCTTTATTTATTTTTGTTCATCGTCGAAGAAGTTAAACAAAACGGAATTACATTACCGGGTCTCATTTCGGATATATCAGATAAAATTCGCGCCGACGCGGAGGCTCTGAAAACTTTCGAAACAAGGCTGGCACAGGCTGGGTACAATGGCGATGAAGAAGACTATTACGGCCAGCAGTATTTTGTTAAAGCAATAAACAAGTATGACGTTAACGAAAACTTTCCACGCCTTATCACCAGTGATCTTGAACCAGGAATTTATAATGTATCTTACAGCATAGAACTTTCCGCCTGTGAAGGTCAAAAAGTCTTATCTGAAACAATAACTGAACTGCTAAATGGATATTGAGTTTAAACAATTTCTTGAAAATTTTCAGGCTGATGTATCATCGTTGGTTTATACCGAAGGAGAAGGTGCTGTCTTTGAAGATAAATTTACTGAATATTGTCTGGAGACCCTTGAAATGGCCGGCGAAACCGAGGGGCCGGTTACCCGTTCTTATTTTTACCCGGGAGATCTGGGAAAAGACTGGAAAATTAACGGCTACGCTTTACGCGACGTTTACAAAAATGAGCTGAATAAAACTTATTACGAAACTCTTGACCTTTTTATTACCGGTTATCAGCAGGATTACAATTACACTATTACAAAGGATGTATTTAACCGCGGACTGAATCAGTTGAAAAGATTCATTAACGGGGCGCTGAAAGGGCAGATAGATTACTTGGAACCTTCGAATGATATTGCAGAGCTTGTCAAACTTATCTACCGGCAGAGTTCTCAGTTTGACAGAATTAATGTTTACTATCTCATAAACGGCACTTCGTATCAGTCTGCGGATAAAATTATTATTAAAGGCTTTGAAAATCTCGGCGTATATGTACATGTCTGGGATATTCAGCGGTTTTTTCGTCTTGCTTCGTCCACAACTGACCGGGAGGCTATAGAGATCAATGTAGTTGACTTCCTGCCGGAAGGCGCACATGGAATACAATGCCTTAAGGTGCCGGATATTAACGAATTGTATGAATGTTACCTGGCTATCCTTCCGGGAAGTCTGCTTTCAAAGATGTATGCTGAATATTCCAGTAAGCTGCTTGAAAGCAACGTCAGGGCTTTTCTTGGCCAGAATGGCAAATACAACGCAGGCATAAGGGAAACGATCAAAAAAAAGCCGCATATGTTTCTTCCCTATAATAACGGCCTGTCTGCAACCGCTAATCACGTGGAAACAAAATTTATTGGATCATCGCTTTTTATAACGCGCCTTAATGACTTTCAGATCGTTAATGGCGGACAAACGACGGCCTCACTTTATCATACGGAAAAACTAAATAAGGATGTGGATCTGTCGCAGATTTTTGTACAGATGAAGCTGACGGTGATCAAGGATATTATCGATAAAAACATCGAAGTCCCCAATATTGCAAATTTTGCAAACAGTCAGAATAAGATATCTGCGTTGGATCTGTCCTCGAATAATCCTTATTTCGTAAAAATCGAAGAGCTCTCGAGAAGAAAATATGTAACCACTCCAAACAACAGTAATCAGCAGATTTTATGGTTTTTTGAACGCGTTAACGGGCAGTATCGTGAGCTTTCAAACAGACTGAAGGGTAACCCGCTTAAAATTTTCAAGGAAAAAAATCCGCTCGGAAATAAATACAACAAAGCGGACGTGACCAAACTGATCAGCCTCTGGGATCAGGAACCGCACCTCGCATCGCTTGGTCCGGTCAAGAACTGGCCGTTGTTCAGCAAGAAGATCAGCGTACTTGTTGCAAAAAATAAGCTGCCCGGTGATAACTTCTACAAACGGCTTATTGCAAATGCAATCATGAACCGGTGTATCGATAAGTTATATGGCAGGAAAAATATTGATGCAATAGGTGATACGAATGTTAAGGCCGCAATCGTCGCCTATACCGTTTCGTATTTCCACTATCTGACGCAGAACCGTCTAGACCTTTGGAAAATTTACGATGATCAAAAAATCGAAAAAGATCTTGAAAAAATATTTAAGGATGTATTGATCTTCGTTCATCACCATATGACAAAATCCGCTGCAGGAACGCTGTTTTCTGAATATGCGAAACGCGAAAGCAGCTGGACATTACTGAAGAGTCAAAATTTCAACCTCGACAAACTGCTTGTTGGGAAGTTTCTGATCACACCGGAAGAAGCGGTTTCCAGGGATGGAGAAAGTGAAAATGTTGAAGTTGAAAATGAAATTTTTACTGTTTCCAAAATTTCGTCCCTCGGAGCAAAATTCTGGGATGGCCTCAAAGTTCATATAGCAGCAACCAAAGAACTTAAGGAACTCGAATTCGAAGTATGGGATCTGCTGAAAAAAATCAGAGAAAGAAAGAATCTTGATCACAATGCTCTGAAACTGGGAAAAAAAGTTTTAGACATGATCGAAGCAGATACATTGAATGTTGACGATATAAGATCGTTGTCGGCGCTGCCCGATGAAGACAGTATTGATATAAAAGGTGTTTACGATAAAATGTCTTTATTGAAGAAGGATGAATGGAACAAAATAATAGCTCTTAGTGAACAGAGTCATATTTTTGATTACCTGGAAATCAGCAATCTTAAATCAGTTCAAAGAGCAATACTAACCAAAGACAAAATCAAGGAAGCGTCACTCCTTAAAGCAAATGATTCGCTGATTAAGCTGAAAAGATTTAATATTAAATATTAACCGAAAGGTGGCATTTCATCAGACCGGGTAAGGCTGGCAATGAGATTTAAAGCTGTTTTGTTAAATGCAGCATTTTTAAGATCACATTCCCATACTTCAATCACCCGCCAGCCTTTACTGATTAATGTATCAGCGGCTATGGCGTCCCTGGCTTTGTTGTTACCGATTTTTGCAGTCCACCATTCTGGCCTTGTTTTAGGAATAACAAAATACCTGCATCCTTTATGACCATGCCAGAAACAACCATGTATAAAAATTACAGTTTTATATTTAGGAAGGACAATATCGGGCTTACCGGCTAAAGATTTATCATGTAATTTATATCTGAAACCGTTTGCAAAAAGAAATTTTCTGACAAGCATTTCAGGCTTCGTATCTTTGCCGCGGATACGGGACATATTAAAACTTCTTGTTTCTTTGGAGTGAACATCGGCCATCGGAAGATTACAACAACGACAGTGCCATTAATCCGGACATACCTGAGATGGTAGCGGAATAAATTTATCAAGTCCTGTTTCTTTCAGATATATCTCCATTGAAATATCGTAAATATCAGCGCCGGCCGATTCGCAAACTTCGAAGCACTGCGTATTTAGCCGGTTTCTTAAAGACGCTTCAGCAGCTGTGTAAGAGGGTTCGCCGGTTTCAATATTTACATAATTTTCAAAATCATCATCCGGGTGATAATTTAATCCTTCTTCAACTAACTGAACGACAAATTCAGTTACATCATCAAGTGATTTTATCTCAGTTATCATAAATGATACTTTAATTTATTATTCTGTTTTCTTCTACCTGGCGTTGCATTATTTCAAGGCCTTCTTCTCTTGACATAATATTTCCTAACTCCTTCAGCGACTGATCATCGCTGTAAATACCGTTAGGGTCATTCCACATCAGCCACTCAGCAATATCTTCTCTGGTTAAAGAATTTAAGAGTATGACCAAATCGGCATCATTCAATTCCAGAACCGAAAGGTAATTAGCACGTGACTTTTTCCAAAAACTCATGATATAATATTTTTAGGATACTGATTTAGTTATTCCAAGATTGAATATATGTTTCAAGATCTTCACTGACAACTACCAGCTGATCCTTACGAACACCCATTCTTTCAGCATTTTCAGGATTCCTTATATTGCGCTGAAGTTCTTTTAGTCCCACTACCATAATTTCGTCATCGTCATCAAAATCAGAAGGGTCTTCCGAAACAATAAAAACCTCTTCCATTTCCATATCAGGCACATCAGAAACTATCTTACAAATTTGGCCAGGCTTGCTGGGGATTAATGAAATATTCATTTTCAAATTTATTAAATTATTCCAGCAATTTATCCAGGTTTAACCCCTGTAAATCACGGTTTTCATACTTAAATATACCAAATTTCTCTGAGAAAAAGAAATAATTTAAGCTTAATTTTATATGTTTTTATAAATTAAAAACCAGCCCTTTCATTGGGGAAGCCTTTTTTTTCAGCCAGGAAAGCAAACACAATTTAGCATAGAAATTATATGGAGCTGAGCAAGGGCCTGCCTGCCGGATGGGCGCGATGAACCGGCCTGGTTAAGCGCAGCGTACGGTCCGGTTCAGCAGGTGCGGCAGGAATACGGCAGGTAGGCGATTGCTGCGGGGCCAGCAAATGTGGTGAGAAGTGAAGCCGGGGCGGAAACGCCGAACCTTGTTTGCAGGCATGGCCGAAGTAGCGATTGCAGCGGCATCCTTTTTGAAAAAAAGATACAGCGGAAAACGCGGTTCCCGAGATCCTCGGGAAGCTTCCCTAAATGATGTAAAAAAAATAATTCTTAAATTTACATTAACCAACATTTACGCATATGGGATTCCTGTCATTTATCAGCAAGCTCCTTGGCCTTGGCCGCCGATGGAGTGGTACACCGGAACAATATCTGGCTATGGTTCTATACATGGCAAAGAAGAATAACCCTGATTATACCGCAGAAGAAGTATTGCAATGGGGAGAGGTGATGCAAAAGGTGATGAAGGTTAACCTTAATCCTTACCAGGATTTCCGCGACCTCGCTGAAAACGGCACCCCTGATTATTCGACGGTGGAGAAGGTTGATGATAAGGTGAAAGAGATGGAGCAGCGTCGCGATTTGAAACAGGCGATATACGGCCAAAATGCTGATCTTGGGGATGACGATGTAATGAAAAGCGAGGAAGACGGCGCTGTCTTCGCCCGTAAAATGGTAAAGGACCTATCACAGCATGTCCGTTTTTCAAATGAGGAAGAACGAAAGCTTGATGAGTTATAGCCAACTGGAATGCTTCCTGATGCCATCCAGGACTGTTAACCGATAATTTTAATAATTTTACGGTAATGGAAGCAGAAAACCAGACACCTGTTATTTACTCACCCGCTGCGGTGCTTAATCTTTTTAATAATTCAATTTCGCTGAAACAAACCCAAAAGATTATACAGCTAAAAGGTATTTTCCAGTTGGGTAAAGGTGCCTTTTACAATGGCTCTTATTATGACAGCCTCCGCGACGAATCTTCCGATGCGCAGATTACCCTGATTGTGCCGGCTCTTATCCGTAATGAGATGCAGCATAATAAAACAATCACCATAAATGGTTTTATCACACGCCGGGTGGTCAATAATGCCAGCCGTATCGATATTCAGTTAACGGTAACTGATTTGGTTGACCAAACCCCAAATAAATATTCAGCAGAGGAAATTAAACGCATCGAAATACAACAGGCAAAAGCATCGACGGGATTCCGGGATGTACAAAGCTGGATAAAAGAGAAGATCATCCAGGAACATCCATTTAAAATCGGCGTGGTTGTTGGTAAAACAGCCATTATTGACAATGACATTAAACATCAGCTCAGGGAATCCATCGCCTTTTATCAGCTGGACTTTCACCGTATCAACTTAAGCTCAGAAACTGAAATTATCAATACACTTAGGCAGTTAGACGAACAGGGTACAGATATTATCGTTATTTCGAGGGGTGGCGGAGAAAACCTCGAAATTTTTAACAAGCCTGCAATAGCCGAAAATGCAACCGGAATAAAAGCCTTGCTAATAACAGCTATCGGGCATAAAGACGATGTAACATTGCTTCAAAAAGTTGCTGACAAGGCATTCATCACGCCCTCTGAATTCGGTCAGTTCCTGAATGATACCTATAACCAGACTATTGAGGAAGCCCAGCACTCACGCGCCCAACTGGTGGAATCGGTCAAAAAACAACTGACAGCTAACTATCAAAAGGAGATTGATAACCTCAAACAGCAATTACTGGCGACGGAGGAACTCAAAAAGAAAAACAACGAAGATTTGGAAAAGGTGTATAATGAAAAGATCGCCGGGCTGAACGAACAGATCACCCTGGTCACCAATTCTTACCAGCAGCAACTCCATGAAACGCAAAAACTGCAAACTGAAAAGTTAACTATATTAAACGAGCAGCTGAATACCTACAAAGCCCAGGTTTCTATATTGGAAAACAAATCGTCCGTCAACTGGACTTTGGTAATCATTGGCGTTTTGTTGGGGTTGATTATCGGTTATTTGATAAAGTGGCGTTAATTACGCCTAATGCCAAACTGCTTTTCAAGGTTTTAAATATGTTTGCTCTGTGGATACGGACTATCTGCTATGGCTAAAAGAGGCTTTTCAGCAAAACTATAGTTCTATAGCGGAACTCAGGAAGTTCGTTTTTGATCACTTGGCGCTCTAAATCGGGATCAGTACCTGATCGGATCTAGGTAATCATCATCCTTATTCGACCGCAGTCATGGCAATATAGAAAGTAGTTTCCCTTCTTCGCTCGAATGCAAACCTTACGGGCCTATCCGGCCTAGCATATCGGCTTAGCGCTTGAAACTAAATGTCAGTGCATTTGTTTATCTTCGGTTATGGAACCCGAAGAAGAACTGCACAGCTTTCAATTTTGCCAGGAGGTTTCCGGTATCGAACACGACTACCGGATCACGGAAATGGGGAACCATATCTTCGGTATCGAAAAGGATGGCAAAGTCGTTGCCGAAATTACCAATGAGACCCATTGGAAACAGCTTTCGGGCAAGCCCCTGGACAGTGCTTTACTCCAAAAAATTGGTGACCGTATCGAAGATCATTATGCTTAACAACCCCGCACTCCTGAAAATCACCATGGCCGATGGCAGCGAACAAACCATTGATATTTTCCCGGTCTACCGCCACGAAGGTGAATTGTATGTGGCTACCCACGCTTATCGTCTTTATGAGGGCTACCCGGCTGAAGAAGGGGAAGATTTTGAGGAAAAGCTGGAAAAGTACCTGGAATACGTGGAACTGGAGGGCGAAGCCAACCCCGGCTTTTTAGGCGAACTGCATTTTGGCGGGACGACGCCCTTTGAATGGAAATACAAGGGCACCCGCCTGAGCGAAGCCGAGGTATTGCAGGTGGTAGCTATCCTCCAGGATAAGCAACCCGTTTTCCTTTTGGGCAATGATGCTGATACCGCACTATCTTTCACCTATGACCGCTTTCATGAACGTAAATATATCCAGCTGATGGCCGATGAGGGCCGCTTCCTGGTATTTATCAATGGCGGCTTTAGCTCCGAGATCGAACTGACGGAAACCGAATGGGAGATCACCAGCGGCGATATTCCGGAAACTGGACTTGAATCGGAGATCCTGCGTCGCATCAAAGCCTATACTTCCTGACCCGCTTTTCTTGTGGGATCGTTACCTTTGCGCCATGACGATAAATTTTGAGATAGAGCTGGACAGCGTTAAGTTTCGCTTCCTGACCATGAACCGTGTGCGCCTGCAATTATACCAGGTGTATGTGCTGCATGAAGGAAAGGAACGGCGTTTTCACATGCAGGCAGGAGATGACGGTATTTTCAGGATCATGGGCGAAGATGCCTGCCCAAAAGCCTATCTGCATCTGGAAAGTACCTTTAGCGATGCTATCCGTAAACTGGGCGAAACAAAATAACGCCAGGGCGATCCGGCCAGTTAAAAAAGGCTGGGCTGTTCCGGCCCCGTTTCCTCTTGGCCGTAAATGGGCAATTTGCCACCCCAGTCATAATAAGCGTCCCGCTCTTTTCCTTCAGGTTGCTCTTTGCCTCCCCGGATAGAAAATACCGAATGATGCGCGATATCAGACGAAGGGATACTGTAGTTGAAAATGTCGTTCATGTCTGCATCGCTCAGATCATCGAGCACCCACGCATGTTCCATTTCGGGCGTTAAAAATAAAGGCATCCGGTGCTTGTTTTCACCATCGTTGTGTATCCATGCCATCTTTTCGTTAGCGCCACGGGTAATCATACTGAAAGAAGCAAAGTTGAATATTTCGCCGGTCGTCTGATCTACTTCCTGGCTTACCTGATAAAGTGCCGGTACATAGAATTGCCGGCGATTGGCAATACTGATATGATAAGGGATTTTGTTTTTGAAACCTTTCACCTTCTGATGTTCGTAGATGCCGGTAGCAGGTATCAGGCAACGGTTTTTACGCAGCCGGTACCAATACGATTTTTTGTCGTCTATGATCCGTTCCGAGCGGGCATTGACCATGTTCCGGCGCTGGATTTCACGTTGCTTCGGATCATCGATATAGGTTGGAGAAACACCCCAGCTCATATTGGCGAGCACTAAAGCTTTTCGATTAACTACGATTGGGTGGGTCGGTAAAATTTCACAGGTCACATGCACCATATTATTTGGATAATGCGCCAGATCCGGAGCCAGTTGAATGCCCTTAAAGTCTTGCGTGACAATCTGTATTTCTGAATGAAAGCTGATATCTCTGCACATAAGCTATTTGATCATATCATAAAAAAGGGCCGTATGGCTTTGCTCACCCGAGGTGATCTGTGCTTTTAAACGGCCGTGCTCCACAAATATACGCACATCATAGTGATCTTCCTTTTTCATGCGGATATAATGAATATAGGCAGAAACACTTTTGACATAGGCCTTTTGCAACCTTTTTTCGTGGCGGGCATCTATGGTACCGTTGTAGAACATCGTAACGCCGGATTCGTTTTTCAAAAGTTTAACCACCGCCTGGTACTGGTTCAGATCCAGCAGGTTTTGCGCTTTACCTTCTTTAGGCGCTAATTCCTGTTCATGGTCACGCGCTTCCCGTTCATCAGCATATGCAGAGAGTAAAAAAGTTTTTTGCGGGGACTGGCCCGGCCATTGAAAGCGCTGAATCACCACATAAGGTTTGCCCACACCCATCAATTTCTTCAGGGTGTCCTCTTTGATGCGCAGAAAGGGGTTATAAAACAAGCTATCAGTCATTTAGGCCAGCTCTAAAATTATTTTCAAATATAAACAAAATGCTAATATTTTTAGTATTAGTTTTGTTATCCGTTTTTGGAACGAATAAAAGCAAAGTTATATAATGATTAAACACTGAAGTTTTAATACTAAAATCCCAGGTATAAATGAGCACAGACCGCCAGATCATCCACATGGACCAAGATGCATTTTTTGTATCCGTTGAAGTCCGTAAAAACCCA
This sequence comes from Bacteroidota bacterium, assembly GCA_040389105.1. Classification (GTDB taxonomy): domain Bacteria; phylum Bacteroidota; class Bacteroidia; order Sphingobacteriales; family Sphingobacteriaceae; genus Mucilaginibacter. The sequence continues at coordinate 2,128 of JAZKAO010000007.1, read as the reverse complement.
GAACTGACAGGCAAACCGGTGATCATCGGCAGCCTGTCGGATCGTGGTGTGGTGGCCTCGTGCAGTTATGAAGCGCGTAAATTTGGTATCCACTCTGCCATGCCCGCCCGAATGGCGCGTATGCTTTGCCCGCATGGAATCTGGATCAAAGGTAACATGGATGAATATTCCAAGGCCTCCCACGAGATTACGGAAATCCTCAAAGAAAATGTGCCGCTTATTGAAAAAGCCAGTATAGATGAGCATTATATCGATATGACCGGCATGGACAGGCATTTCGGTACGCTGCGTTACGCCAAAGAATTACGGGCAAAGGTGATGAAGGAAACCGCACTGCCAATTTCTTTCGGGCTTTCGGTCAATAAAACCGTTTCCAAAATGGCAACTAATGAATGCAAACCAAACGGCGAACTGAATATCGAAAAGGCAGTTGTGCGCCCCTTTCTGAACCCCTTATCCATCCGCAAAATTCCAGGCATAGGGGACAAAACGTTTGTCAAGCTCAGCGACATGGGCATTAAGCGGATCTATGAACTTTCACAGGTGCACCCGGAATACATGAATAGTATTCTGGGCAAAAACGGCATCTGGCTTTTACAAAAAGCTAAGGGCATTGATGATTCGCCGATCATTCCCTACCTGGAACAAAAATCCATCGGGACGCAAACCACCTTCAAAAATGACAGTATCGACCTGGCAGCCATTAACGACCTGTTAACCTCCATGGTGATGGAACTGGCTTTTGAATTGCGCCAAAAAAAGAAACAAACCGCCTGTGTGACCGTGACCGTTCGTTATTCCACCCGCGAGGATGCTACAAAACAGGCAACGATTCCCTATACCGCCTTAGACGGCCCGCTGATCAAAAAGGTGAAAGAGCTGTTCAGGGCGGCCTACCAAAAAAGGTTACTGATCAGGCTGGTGGGTGTTCGTTTGTCTAATCTCGTGAATGGTTTCGAACAGATCGACCTGTATGCTGAATCTGAAGAACAATATAGTCTTTGCCAGGCAATGGATAAGATACGCCGACGGTTCGGCCCTGATTCCATCAAACTCGCTTCCGGTATTAATATCAATCTTTAAGTATCCATGTATCTCAACGTCCACTCCCAATATAGCCTCCGTTATGGCACCATGTCGATCCCGGCATTGGTGGAGGAAGCTATTGCGCGGGGCGTGACCCAAATGGTGCTTACGGATATCAACAATTCGACCGGCATCATGGAATTTATGCGGGAATGTGAAGAAAAAGGAATCAAGCCCATTGCAGGCATGGAATTCAGGCGGGATAAACGGCTGCTTTATTTTGGCATCGCCCGGAATAAGGAGGGCATGAAGGAGTTGAATGATTTCCTGACGGAGCATAACCTGGAACAAAAGCCCTTACCTGATCTTGCGCCGGCATTTGTAAATGCCTTTATTGTTTATCCTTATGGGCATCAGGAACCGCTGAAGGAAAACGAATACCTGGGCATCCGTTATAACCAGCTCAATAGCTTATTCAACAAAGATCTCAGCGGCATCCGGGAGAAGCTGCTGGCTTTGCAGCCTGTCTTTGTCGCGGATAAAATTGAATACCGGTTACATGAATACCTGCGAGGCATCGATCTGAATGTAGTGCTTACCGAAGTCCCCGCCGAAGACAAATGTGCGCCGACCGATATGTTTCTGGCACCCGGTCAACTGGAAGCGAAATTTTCGAGGTATGCCTTTATCCTGGACAACACCCGAAACCTGATGAACCGTTGTGAGATGGATTATCCGAAAGGGAGGGTAAACCTAAACCGCAAAACATTTACCGGTAACAAGAAAAATGACCGTGAACTTTTGGAGAAGCTGGCGCTAAGCGGTATGGAATACCGTTATGGTAAATCCAACAAGGAAGCCTTAAAGAGAGTTAAGCATGAACTAAAGGTAATTTACGAACTTGATTTTTGCGCCTATTTTTTGATTACCTGGGATATTATCCGCTACTCCAGTTCGCAAGGCTATTACCATGTGGGCCGCGGTTCCGGGGCCAATAGCATTGTGGCCTATTGTCTCAAAATAACCGATGTTGATCCTATTGAACTTGACCTGTACTTTGAAAGGTTCCTGAACGCGCAGCGTACTTCTCCGCCAGACTTTG
>JAZKAO010000006.1:0-287237 GCA_040389105.1 Bacteroidota bacterium | reverse complement strand
TTCTTTGTTTTGGGTTTAATCAATAGTTTAAATTAATTAGGGGAAAGGGAGCTTCGCAAGAGCTCTCTTTTTTTGTGTCGTCTTTTTGTTAAGATTTAGGGGATTCTGTTATTACTGTGGCCGTGTGGCTGACATAAAATACAAAGTACGCGATTTGCTCGATGTGCGTCTTACGCGGCATAAACTATCACCTGCTGCAAAATATTGTTACTTTACGATCTTATATAGCTTCAATATCGCAACTTAACCAATTTTTGTAAACCCTAATTTTGGTGCAGCCACATGGTGGTATTTAATTATACCCTTACTTTGTAAAGTTTATAGCCGAATAAAAAGATGACCAGGTAACAGATTATTGGCAGATAGTAAGCCCTGGCAACATCATGATCGGCTATTTGCCCCATAATCAGTGGGAAGAACGCACCACCTACAACCCCCATTGAAATGAATGACGAAGCTTGTTGCGTTTGCCTGCCTAAACTTTTGATGCCCAGGCTAAAGATGGTTGGGAACATAATGCTGAAAAAGAAGTTGATCAGGATCAGCGCGATATAGGATACCCAACCCAAATTTTGTGCTACTATCAAACACATCGTGATGTTGGCCAGCGCGAATGCCGCCAATAATTTATTTGGCGCAATGAAGCGCATAAGCGCCGTACCGATGAAACGGCCGACTAGCATCATCAACATAAAGATACTCATGTAGCCGGCTGCTACCTTATCGCTCATCCCCATCTTATCGTGCCCGTAATTGATAAAGAAAGCCCAGGTGCCTGATTGTGCCGCCACATTGAATAACTGTGCTATCGCCGCCCACACAAAGTGTCTTTGCCGAAATAACCGTCGGGGAGCCCCTGAGGTTTCGCCAATGATAAAACCGTCGGTGACCACGACATGGGGATCGGTTAATTCCGGCACCCTGACAAAAGAGAATGCCAGTGCTACCAGCGCGATGACCGTGCCAATCACAATGTATAGTACTTTAATGGAACTTAAACCGTCGATGGTGCTGGCTGCGCCACTGCCGAAAATGAAAAGCGAACCGATGACCGGCCCCACCATCGTTCCCAGTGCATTAAAAGACTGGGCAAAATTAACCCGCTGGTCGCTGGTCTGCTGGTTACCCAGCGAGGCCATAAAGGGGTGCGCTACCGTTTCTAGTGTGGAGAGCCCGCACCCTACGATAAACAAAGCGATCCTAAAAAAGGTAAAGGACTGGGCGTTTGCCGCCGGCACAAACAGGAAAGCGCCGATAGCAAAAAGCGCCAGGCCCAGCAGCACACCATTCTTATACCCAAAGCGCTTCATAAACAAGCCGGCAGGGATACCCATGATAAAATAGGCGCCAAAAATAGAGAACTGCACCAGGCCCGATTGAGACTTGGAAACATGCAGCACAGCCTGGAAGTGGCGGTTCAACACATCGGCCATTGAAATGGCAATTCCCCAAAACATAAACAGGGAGGTTACAAATATAAGCGTGACTATAAATTTCTTTTCCGTAAACGGTGTTTTTTGCAGGGTGTTTTTCATTTCGTTTCGCGCAGTTGAAGAGGTTTATTGCCTTTAAAGTCATCATAAAGCGGCTGCAGCGGAGCAACATCTTCATTAACCTTGTTCGCTACCGTGAGGGCGAATATTTTGATGGCATTATTTTTTGGAAGTTTAATCATTTTTGCACCTTTAGGGATATTGATCTCATATTTGTACAGATAGCTGTATTGATACGCTTCATTCCCTTTTGGCGCATGGCGATGAGACGCGAACCAGGCGATATCGTCACGTTTGGTAAAGGCATCCGCTATCGCGGTTACTTTGGTATCCTTTTCGGCAAGCGCACGCAAATAATGCTGCCCAACAAATCCTGTCCAATTTTGAAAACCGATCACCTTATTTTGCTTTCCGATGATAAATTCGCCGTTGGTATCCTTAGTGGCTGCCGCTAAAATATAAAGTTTATTAAAGTCCCCTGACGGAAGCCTGATCACCTGCCCGTTTGCCGCCAAAGCATTCTTAGCGCCATCTGCAGTGCTGCCGATTTTGAAATTAATATCTTCGCTCACAATTGCTGAAGGGATAAGTTCGCCAGGCAACGTTAAGCCATCAGACATATACCCGTCAGCCCGGTTTCCGTCAAGACTAATCACGTCTTCATCAAAAGGCATATCAATATTTTTCTGTGAGAAATCAGCAGAAACATCCGCCGGTTTAGCGAATTTCACAGCAAAGCTCCTTATCGCAAACTTGCCTGCATCAAAATTAAGTTTGCCGTTCGCGAATTCTGCCGCTCCAATTTTCCCTTCCTGGCCATCCACCTCGTAAGCATCCACTATTTTTCCCGGAAACGCGACTGATACTCCTTTTACACTTTTACCATACAATTCATTAAAACGTACAATATAATATTCGCTGTCTTCCGCTTTTTTAAAAGCCATTAAATCAACTTTATTGGTATTCAATTTCACCAGTGAAAATTCCTTGCCCAAACTACCATCGTGCTTAGTCGTTTCAAAACCCAGCAGCGGCGCGTTTACAAATGCCCCTTGCCAGGGTGTCATACCATATGCCCAATCGCCCGAATGCGGGTAGATCGCATATTTAAAATCATGAAACCCCCAATCCTGTGTGCCCTGGTAAACATAGGATTTTGCTTTGGGTGTATACATCAATGTCAATCTAAGGGTATTGTTGTCAGGCTTATCAGAACCATATTTACAATCTTCAAGGATAGAAACACCATAACTGTTCGATCGGTCCGTCAGATCGATCCACTGACGACCAGGCACTTCAAATTTAACATCGTTATTGGTGCTGCGCTGAATAGCGGCAGTACTCATGCCATAAGTCGCCATTTCATTTACCGCTTTGATGGGGAAAGAAGCTTTCAGGCTTACTTCCTTAGACTGCCAGTCAATTTTGTTGCTTACTTCGATTCTTTTGCCCGCTTCGCCTGCCGCCAAACTGATCACCTGGACTATTTCTGAATTTTGTCCTTTCTTAGTTACTTCTATAGCAATACGCACAGGGCCTTGTTCAACAATTTTTAAACTGACCTCTTTGTTCATGGAGTCAATCGGAGGGTTTTTCCGGTCCTTCCAGTCCATATTCCATGCTGGCCATTTTGCCGGGTTCTCTTTCAGAAATTCCAGTGAAGCCGGTTTTGAAAGGACTTCCTTTAATGCGGTCTTATCGTAAATACCGGCAATATCACCATGACCGTCAATATTAACCTTGAAAAAATCATTTTCCAAGGTGTTTTTTGTAACGATTAGTGCAGACCCCGGTATTTTTCCATTTGATTCACGGACATTAAAGACAGCCAAACCAGCTGACGGAAGTTTCGCCAAAAAGATCAGCGTGATCTTTTTGCCATTGCTGGAAATTATTTGTGAGGGCACGATATTGCCGTTTTTATCAAGAACTTCTATATGATTTGGTTCTTTTACTTCAGTTAGTTCGGTAGTGACGATGTCTTCGCGGTCAATGGCAACGGGATTATAAACTACAATCGCCCTTCCCGACACCTGCGTGTTCAGCTGATGCGAAATGGCACTTACCGAGTTTTTGATTACTTCAGAAAACCCGTTCATCGCGATAAACTCATCGTTCCAGGCATATTCGTAAGCCTTTGGAAATGCGGTGCCCGGAAGGATGTCATGAAACTGGCTGCCTAAAACCAAATCCCAGGCATTGTTGATTTTGTTCATCGGGTAGCATGCCCCACCTAACCATTCCGCAACAGCGGCTAGCTGTTCGGCCGACTTGGCCAGTACTTCGTTTTTTCTATTCGCACGTTTAATATAGGCCTGCGAGGTCAATGACCCTGAACTGTGTTCTGTTAATAACAAGTCACCGGCATAAGTAGGCAATTTGTCACGAAGTTCGGGCGTAATATCTTTAAACATCTGATCTGATGAAGTTAAAATAACCTTGAAGCTGCCATCACTTCGCTTGATACTCCCCACAGCATTTTGAACATCTTTTTCCTTGGGGGCACCGCCTATATCTCCCACCCCATAATACCTGAAATCAAAGCCAATTCCATATTTTTTTACATCGCTGTTCATGCGGGAGGTCCATCCTTTGTCCTGATCTAACCGTTCAACTACACCGCCGTAGTAAGGGGTCGCATTCAATGCGGCAATAACGCCGTTCCCGTCCGGGCCTTCCCATACCCCAACATTAAATGGGATGCCATTTGCCGACCCCCATGGTAATTTTTGAGTGGAGAAGCCAAGCAGTCCGGCATGATGAAGTACCGAGGGCACGGTAGCCACAAACCCAAAACAATCGGGCAGCATATAGTCCCTGCTTTGTTGATTAAATTCACGTTTAAAAAAATGGTTACCATAAAGAATATGGCGGAGAAGGGACTCTGAAGATGACATATTTACTTCGGCTTCATCTACTGAGGAACCGGAAATATACCATCGGCCCTGCCGGACATAGTCCTGGACTTTTTTATACAATTCCGGGTAGTACTCCTTCATCATATGGTAACGACGGGCCCCGGTAAAGTTGAACACATAGTCAGGGTATTTTTCAAAGAGAACGAAGTTATCTTCCATCGTTTTCTTGATATACTGATCGATCACGGTGGGGTAGTCCCAATTCCATTCCGTGTCCAGGTGGGCATAACCGATGGTATATAGTACTTTATCTTTCGAGATATCGTATGGTTCTCTATGGTCTATTTGCTGAGCCAATATTAAAAGAGGCAAAAGGCCCCCGGCAAGGAGAAGGCAGAATCTTTTTTTCATTTTTTAACGTATAGGTTTAAGATGAGTGAGTGCTAATTTTTTATGATTAAGTAGTATACTTAAGCTCCCTGATCATAGTATGATCAGGTAATATTTCGTAAATTTCATGCAGTGATATAATTACTATTTGCGCAATCTGTATACAGGGAATTGCGATATCCTTAAACGGGTGCATCCATAGGGTACAAGGGTTATGGTCTCTTCTTTCAACAAGCTCTGATCATAATTAAACGGATAAGGCATTGGCCCCGCCATCCCTTTGTACAAGCCCCATGTGGGTACTTGTTTGGCCGTGGTGGTGATCATAACCGGCGCATAGTCAGGGTTCCAGGGGTAATTAGTGTTACCAGGTCTCTTTTCCACCTTGTATTTTTCTTCCAGTTTATTTTCGGGCTGCCTAATTAAGCCATAGTTCCAGGTCGAATTGGTGCTTAATTCAAAATAACCAGTGCCGTAGATCTCCGGATCCTTTTTGTTTTCGATCTTCTTTTGCTGTTCGTCCAGTTTTAACGCATAGGTGATTGGCCCCCGCTCAATGGAAACAGAACCTTCATACCAGGTATTGGTAAACACATGCATGGGTAAAGTTAATTCTACTACATCTCCTGATTTCCAGTTCCGATCGATCGTCACGACCTGATTACCCTCACTTTTTTTCCACTCCTGCCCGTTAATCTTAATGGTGCCACTTTTGCACCAGGATGGGATACGCAACTGGAACGGGAAATTCATCTCTTTTGCTTTGGTTGCTGTAGTCAAGGTAAATTTGATGGTTTCATCAAACGGGTAATTGGTTTCTTCTTTAAATGTTACTTCTTCACCCTTGCCAACCATCGCTGTCACCTGGCTTGGTGCATACATAATGGCCGCCAATCCATTACCAGGAATTGCATACCACAGGTTTTGCGTAAACTTCGGCCAACCCTGGTGCATATTGGAGGTACAGCAGGGGTATCCCATTAAAAATCCATAACAAACATCCGTACCCTGATGGTCAATATCAAAGTTATACTGCTGCCTGCTTACGTTAATCTGGTTAGCTTGCTGAAAATATTGATGATACTGAAAATCGGCTGTAATTTGAGCCGGCAAGGTGTTGAAGGCGATCTTTTCCAACTGATCGGCATTACCGAGGTCACCCGTGACCTGTAAAGTACTTTCAAGCGAGAACATCAGCTCCACAGCGGTACATAATTCTGATCCCTGGGTAGGGTTATTACCATGTAAAGCTTCGTCACTTCCGTAAAGGCCATTGGCAGTGCCGTTAAACTTCCGCAGATCACCATAGCCTTTTTTAATCGCATCTAAGTATTCTTGCTGCGGGTGCTGTTGATAATAGATGGCTGGCTCTTTGATCCCCTGGGCTAAATTAACGCCGTGGATCGAACCTGTTTTTGATAACAGGTCGGTGTTTAAAAACGCGTTGGTATAATCAAAGCCTTGTTTGTGCAGGATATCCGCTAAATCAAGCAAGAACTTATCACCTGTTATATTATACAACCAATAAACCACCATTAAATTATCAGCGGATCGGTACTTGGCCCAGGTGGTCCAGTGATCGAGCGGTTTTTGTGGCAGTTCCTGAAGCTGGTACTTAAAATAATTGGTTAATAAACTGATCACCCGGTGGTCGCCAGTGGCCGAATAATATTGCTTCAGTACCTTTAGCATCACCATTTTGGGCCACCAATCCGCGCTGTTATTCCTTTGTACTCCTTTTTCAGGGCTGTAATCTTTAGAAGGACCGAAATAGCCGTTAGGCTGCTGGCTTTTGATCGTCCACTCCACCCAGGGCTTAACCTTTTCGATCAGTTCCTTATCTTTTAAAATGTATGCTAAGGGCAATAGGCCGTCAATCCAGTAGGGGCCCCTTTCCCATTGGTCGCCGTCGCCGCCAAGCCAGCCGTTACGCTGGTTCATCACCTGGGGGTATAGTTTGTCTAAATTACCGGTAGATCCGTTTTTTTGCCTGACCAGCATTTCCCGGAGCCAGCCTTCCGGTTGAATAGCCCCTAAGGGCAATTCGATATAGGGATTAGGCCTCAGGGGGTATCTATTATTGTTATAATTTGTTACTGCCTGACCGTTTACGGTAGACCATGAGAGTATTGCTGAAAAAATAATGACGGATACTTTGATGTTCATCGGGATTTCTAAAATGCGTTTTAAACTTTGTATCTGATTGCGCACAACCTCCCCCAAAGACATGTTAAAATATCTTGTTGACGAATTGATAGCAATATGATACAAGCAGCCAGCATTTACGTCGGCCGCTTATATCATAAAAAGATCACCAGCCAGGGTTCTGGCCGAGTTTGGGGTTTACCTGCAAATCGGCATAAGGGATAGGATACAGATAAAACTTATCGTCCCATTTACGGGGCACGGTGGTCAGCCAGGTGAGTTCACCGTTGGTGTCATTAGATAATCGTTGTGGATTAGCACCGCTGCTGGTCGTCGCCGCAACGCTGATATAGGTCACGCCGGCAATCGTGGTTGCAGGTTTCACCTGGTAAAAAAGCACATCCGCAACACCATCTTCATTCAGGTCCATCGCCTGGTTTAAGGCGGGCACGTAAATACCGTTCCAGGTTTGTTCCATTAAAGGCCCAAGTTTCCAACGGACGATATCGTAAAACCTGAACCCTTCCAGTACCAGTTCTATCCCGCGTTCCCTACGGATCTCCAGTATCGCGGGATCAGTGATACCCGGAAAATAATTGGCTTGCAAATAAGGGTCGGCAACGGTGGGTTTGGTACTGGTGATCCCCGTTATGCCTGCCCGCCGCCTTAAGGCACCAATGGTACTGTTCCAGTCCGCATCGGTCAGTGTGCCTAATTCTGCTTTGGCCTCCGCATAATTCAACAGTACCTCCGCATAACGCATCACAGGTAAAGAGTTGGTGTTGCGCGCGCCGCCATCCATCGAAGCATCGTCCTGGGTTAACTTGATCGGCTGGTAACCAGTATAGGTGTAAGAAAACACTGGGGGCGCGGCTTGCTGTACACCGCCGTTAAGCCGGGTATAACTGCCCATCCTGATGGTTTGCTGTAAGCGCATATCCCGGCTCTTCACCTCCTGGGGAAACGTTAAGGTCTGGTAACCGGCTTTATTTGTAAAGGGTGTGCCATCAATGTTAAGATAGGTATTGATAAACGTCCTTGTAAAGCTTAGCCGGTCGCCGTAAGTAGCGCTGGTCATATACCAGTTCGCATCATTATAAACAGCCAGCGCCGGGTCTGAGATCACCGCTAAGATAGTTTCAGAAGGTATGATTGCCTGGCTATTGAACAAATTACGATAAGCCGCATTGGTTCCGCCGGCCACGTTCAAACTGAATCCGCCACCGGTCATCACCTGCTGGGCGGCCGCGGCGGCTGCCGTTAGCAAACCGCTCACTGAGCTTTGCAGGTTATACTCGGTATGATATTTCCTGAACGTACCTTCAAACAGGCACACCCGCGATTTAAAGGCAAGCGCTGTGTTTTTGGTGATCAGGCTCCGGGTATTATCAGCGGTGGTGATGTGCGCTGCCGCGTAATCCAGGTCAGCCATGACAGAATCGATGATCAGGGTCCTTGGATCGCGGCCGGCGTATAAAGCCGGATCAGCAACGTCATACGGCTTATTGATCCAGGGTACATCCCCGAAGCGTTTTACTTTTTCAAAATAAAACCAGCCCCTGAAAAAACGCGCGATCCCGATATAATTTTCACGGACTGTTTTCGAAACAGCCGGATCGGTGCAATTTTGAATAAAGTAGTTGATATTGCGCAGATCGGTCCAGGTCCAGCCTGTGCTTAGCTGGGCACTGTAAGCTCCTGTCCTGATGAAATCAGGTACGGTTGTGCGTGCCGCATAGTCAGCTATCGCGTCCCCTCTGATAATAGCACTGGAGGTTGGCAAAATATTATAGAATGAATTCGCATACAGATCAAGGCCGGCCTGGCTGCCAAAAACAGCAGCTTTATTAGCGGTAGCCTCTGGCTGCTGGTCTAATTTTTTACAGCCAATGGTGATACAACTTACAAACAGGGTAAAAATCAATAGCCTGATCGAATTTTTATGTGTAAAAGTCATGTCGTTTCTTTTTAATTGTTAAAATGTTGCAGATAGTCCTATAGTGATCGTCTTCAACACCGGATAATTATTCCCGTTCCCGGCTGTGCCATCTGTTAATACCCGGTCCGATCCGTCAAGGCTCTCGGGGTCTAAGTCCCTGGTGAGTTTAAATAAAGGCGACCAGGTCCATAAATTTTCGCCCGAAACAAACAAACGGGTGTTTTTCAAGCCGATCTTCTTGATCATATTCAAAGGAAGGTTATAACCCAACTGGATATTTTTTAACCGGATATAAGCAGCGTTTTGCAGGTATTTTGTTTGTGCATTACCCAGTTCGTTCGTGCTGACCGCTTTGTAGCCTGCATACCTTGGAAAATAGGCGTCAGGATTTTCGGGCGACCAGATCTTGTCTAACTGGTATTCCAACGGCTTAAAATAAGGCCGGCCATACTGGCCCCAGAAATACGGGGCATCCGAGCCGGGGTACCAATCGCGTTTAGCTACTCCCTGGATAAAGGCCGAAAAGAAAAAGTTCTTCCAGTCCGCGTTCATACTAAAGCCATAGGTATAGTGCGCCAGCGCGTTACCAATAATGCGGCGGTCACCGGGGTTGTCTACGGTGCTATTTCCAGCGTCGATGATACCATCGCCGTTCAAATCGGCATATTTAATATCGCCGGGAGCAAGCGCGCCGGTATTTGACGCCTTTACAAGGATCTGTTTGGGTGAATTGGCTATATCTTGTGCTGAAGTAAAGTAACCTGCGTTTTGATAGCCCCATATTTCACCGATTTGTTGGCCGACATAATAATCAGCAAGCCTTTTATTGGGATTATTATACTTGGTGATGACGGAATTATAATCGGAAAGGGAGGCCCTGAAACCATAGTTCAGCGGGGAGCCGGAGACCATGAACCGGTCATGCCAGGCCACTGATACCTCCCAGCCGCTTGTTTTCATATCCGCGTAATTGCCCTTCGGCGCCCCTGTTCCGAAAACAGCTGGCAATGTTACCCCAACAGTAAACATGTTGATGGTTTTGCGGATATAGGCATCGCCGGTGACAGAGAGTTTCCCGCCTAACATGCCCAGGTCCATTCCCAGGTTTTGAGTTTGCGAGGTTTCCCAGGTCAAACCGTCGGGCAGTACCCCCGGCGCGGCGGTGGCCTGTGGACGGACACCATTGAGTATACGGGCCGACTGACTGATACCGAACTGCTCCTGGAAGGCATACGAGCCGATGCTGCCATTTCCCAATGAACCATAAGAGGCCCTGAATTTCAAATCGGATATGATTTTGGGTGACAGGTGCCAAAAGGGCTCGCTGGACACCCGCCAGCCTGCTGATACGGAAGGGAAGAAAGCGTAACGCTGACTGGCCGGGAACTTGGATGACCCGTCATACCGACCGTCTGCCTCTACCAGGTAACGTCCCTTATAATCATAATTTAAACGATAAAAACCGCCGATGACATTCCACCTGTCCCACCCGCCGGCGGTAACAATAGATTGGCCTAAGGCCAGATTGATATTGACCGCATCGGGATAGGCCAACCCATTGCGCTGAACGGATGTGCCCTCAAAGGTAGATTGCTCATAATTAAACCCTGCCAATACTTTAAAATGGTGGTTATCACCCCATTTTGGCTCAAATTCGCTGTATAAATTGGTCACTACGTATTGGGTCCGCTGAAGCAAATTAGTAATATCATTATAGGCCGATCCTACATACTCGATAACCCCCGGTATCCGGCTGTATGGTACAGGTACGCGCTTGGTCACCTGGGTATTATCCGTATTCTGGAAAGTGAAATCACCCTTTACCCTGAATTGGTCATCCAGGAACCGGGCGTCAAAGCCTGCTGTGTTACGAAATACGGTACGGTCCATATCAATCCCGTTTTTGCCATATACCTCATCACCCACCGTATAAGCCGCAGAGTAGGTGAAAGTGCCGTCTGGATTGTAAAGCGGCGCCATGGTATGGCCCTCGGCAGCAAGGTTGGTCCAAATGCCGCCACCTTCGCCCACATTTAACGGATTATGGTACTTCATGGCGGAATAATCCGCATTATTGTAGATCCTTAACCAGGGGAATGCCTGCAGGGAGCCTTTTGCCCGAAAGTTGTTAATGCTGTAGTCATCGGAATTATATCGGAATAAACCGTCCTGGGCATAACTTCGCGCGGTTAACAAAAAGTCTGATTTGCCGTTATTGCCAGAAACTGATATATTGTGGTCACGTGCCGCATTATGGTCTTTGTAAAGTAGTTTCAGCCAGTCGGTATTATCATAATATACATATTCCCCGGCACTGTTAACCTCCACTTTTGGCAAGCTTGGGTCGGCATCCCTTCGTTGTAATTCCGCTAAATAAGCGGCAGAGAATTTAACGGTCTTGTTAATATTTTGTGCGACTTGTGAACTGCCGTACCAATTGGTATAAGCATCGTTAAATAATTTAGCGAACTGGTAGCCATTGGTCACCAGCTTAGGTATGGTGGTAGGGCTTTTAAAGGATTGGTTATAAGAGTAATTAACGCTTATTTTATCCTTTGCGGGACTTTTTGTAGTGATCAATACTACGCCAAAAGCGGCCCTGGCCCCATAAATGGCGGCCGACGCGGCATCTTTTAATACCGTAACACTCGCCACATCGTTTGGATTAATACGAGCCGGATCACCCTCTACGCCGTCTATTAACACCAGCGCGTTACCGCCCTGGCCGATAGAGGTAGTACCCCGGATATTGTAGCTCGGCGATTGAATAGGCTTGCCATCCCTGGGTAAAAGGTTTAAATTAGGCAATAAGCCCTGCAAGCCCTGGGTAAGGTTAGGTAAAGAACGGTTTTCCAGATCTTTATAGGTCACCTGGTCAACAGCACCGGTCAGGTTGATCTTCTTTTGTGTGCCATAGCCTACCACAACTACCGAGGTCAGATCCGTTATCTCTGGCTTAAGTGTCAAGCTGGCCGGCATGTTGCCAGCCGCGACTTCCAGCGTTTGATAACCGACAAAACTAAAAACTATAATCGTTGCCGCATCGGGCACGGTAATGGAAAATTCGCCTGCCTGGTTTGAAACCGCCGCGATTGACGTTCCCTTGGCCTTAATGTTGACTCCGGGCAAGGGCATACCTTTTTCGTCCAGCACCTTTCCCGTAACTGTTATAACAACTGGTACCGATTTGGCTGGCGCGTCCTTTTCTTTGATCAGGATAAGTTCGCCTTCGATCTCATAACTTAAAGGCTGATCTTTAAGAAAGGTTTCCAATACCTCATCAATAGTCGCATTTTTAAAATTAACATCTTTACGTACCATGTTTTTTATCTTATTAGCGGATACTAAAACATTGTAGTTAGTTTGCCTTCTCAGTTCCTTGATGATCTGTTCGAATGATGTTTGTTTATGAACAAAGGTTACTCTTTGAGCTAAGGTTGCCGCACTTACCTGCAACAGGCCCGCAATAAGTAAAACAACAGTAAGTTTCATAATCAGGAAGTATTTATTTATGCAGCCGGGAGGCATACAAAAAAAGCGTGTATAATTTTTATACATTTGTGTTTCTGGTTAATGATGGAATTTTTGTTAATAGCAATTATGAGTGGCCAGGTATTCAAGCGGGGGTGTTGGACCACCTCCGCTTAATTTCTTCTCCTGCTCATTCGTTACCGGTTTTCGGTCAGGGATCTCTTTCTTGTTTCATGTGATTTAAATTAATTGGTTTATAAATAATTGGTTTTTATTTTACTTTCGGGAAGACCACAATTGTCTTACCTTTTATCTCAAATTTGACATCGCCGGTAATCTCCAGCATCTTCAACACCTGCGATACGTTGGAATAACGGGTAAGACCACCCAAATAGGTTTCTTTTATTTTTTGTCCGTCTTTATATTGGATGTCTACATCATACCAACGGGAAATTTTACGCATCACGCTCTCAATGTCTTCGTTGTTGAATACGAAGTAATCATTCTTCCAGGCCACAACTTCCTCCATGTCCGCCATCAAGAGTTTCGTGCCCGCCTCCTGGAGGTTATTAACCGCCTGTTGCCCCGGCTTTAAGATGGTAGTGTGTCCAGATCGGGTAAGGGCTATGCTCCCCTCTAATAAGGTAGTTTTAATGACAGGCTCATCGTCATAAGCGTTGATGTTGAATTTTGTACCCAGATCTTCAATTATTTGTCCTTTAACACTTACTTTAAAAGGTTGATCAGCGTTGTGAATAACCTCAAAATACACCTGGCCTGTAATTTCCACTCTTCGTTCCTTGCCATTAAAGGCCACCGGGTAACGAATTGATGAGGCGGCATCAAGTATGGCGATCGTGCCATCGGCCATTACTAATTTATACTTCCCCCCGCGCGGAGTTTGAATAGTATTGAATAGCTGGGCCTTTTCTCCCGATGGATCGGTTCGGTTATTGGAATAGCTCAGCAAACCGTCTGATTTCTTTGCAATGGCCACTCCCCCCTGTTTGGCCACCAGTCCATTTTTGGCTCCTGTTAACTGTACTTTTTCGCCGTTAGCCAAGGTAAGGGTAGCTTTATTACCGCCCGGGCCTATATCCTGGATATTTTGAGCGGTTTGTTGCGGAGCTGATTTCGGGCGTAAAGTAAAGTAAGCACTAACTGATAGGATTATTAATACAGCTGCTGCAGCTGCGACTTTAAGCCATAATTTGCTTAAGCGCGCCACAGGCTTGGTGATACCGGCTTTTGCATGTATCCGGGCAAGCAATTGCCTGCGATGCTGATCGGGCGTGAGGTTGATCTCTGTAGTCGACTCACTTGATTCTTCATTTAAGAACCACTCATCAATTAACTGCTGATCCGATGAATTAAGTTTTCCATTCAGATAATTCCGGGCCAGTTTTTGCAGTCTTTTGTCAATCGGTGGTATTGCCATCTAAGGTTCCTTTATTACAAGTACCCGTGGCTGACCAAATCCCGCAAAAAAAATAAAATCTTTTAAAGAGGTATAAATTAAAGTAAGAAGGTGCCTAAAAAAGAACCCAGTTCGACACGTAGTTTCCGCCGCGCACGTAATAAATGAGCATCTACGGCTTTTTCAGTCATGTTGAGTTCGGCTGCAATTTCCTTGTAGCTTTTTTCCTCGCTTTTTAGCAGATAAATTAAACGGCTTTTTTCCGGTAAGTTCCCGATAAGTACTTCCAGCCTTTCGCGGATATCCTCAAAACTCAGGTACTCCTGTGTCGAATCATCTAACAATTCACCGGCCTGTTCAATATTTACGGCCTGTTCTGTTTTCTGCCTGGCCAGTACCTTTAGCACCCTGTATTTAACAGATACAAAAAGATAGTTGGAAAAGTTGCCGTTGATATTTAAACAATCGCGCCTTGCCCAAAGTGAAACAAAAACATCCTGTATAATATTTTCTGCTTCCATTAGGTCATCGGTTTTCCGGTAAGCCAGGTTAAGTACCCTATCCCAGTAACGGTTGTAAAGGACATCAAATGCAGCGGCATTACCCTCTTTCAATAAGGTAAGCAATGCAGGGTCATCAAGTGTTTGGAGCGGGCTCACGGTTTATATAAGAAGAATAAAGCTATCAATATTTCCTCAAATAAAACAAATGATTATGAATTAAATATTAACGCGCCATAATTTTCAGCTACACATATTCAATAAGTGCAGCAGCGCCTACAAGCAATCGCGTTTGGATTTAATCACTTTTAACACCGTAACATAAAACACGCTATGCAATAAATTATGATCGCTTTTTATTTAAGCGTAAAAATCATATCATCGGGAATAGGCCAACTTTGCATCTATTTTTTATAAAAACAGATGCCGCCTGATTCACCACCGAATATATATGATGCTGGGCAAGGATAGCTGCGGGCTGATACTTTGCGGTACCGTGCTTTTGATGGCCCGTCAACTCGACAATTACCTGGGTTTCCGGGCTGATAGGAAGCGGGTCAAATGTCGAACATTTGGAAAGACTATGAGGCAATTTCTGATTTTATGAAAAGGGAGCAATATAAATAGCGTATAATATGCAATAGAAAGATATCGATTATACGTCATCTACCAGGCAAGCCTTATCATTAATATTAAGGGGATCATTGAGCAGGGTAAGGGATGTTACTGATCACGGCTAAATTTTTCTTTTTTTGTCATCAATCATTTCTTTGATCAGGTAGATGATATAGCTAATAATAACAAATACGAAAAGAAAGTAGGCGATGAGATATAGGGTATTCATCTCATTAATATTTATAAATTTTGGTTACTACAAAGGCCCTTACAGGAATTGACTATCAATTTCTGTAAGGGCCTTATTAACGGTTCACCCACCGGGCTAATTTGTGAAGGCGTGCGGCTTTATTTACCGACCGGGATCACAAAATCAATATTATCCGGCGGCAGGCATTTTTCATCATTACATACCATAAACTTCAATGTTCCTTTTACCGTTGTTTTTGCCGGTTTCAATTTGATCTTTTGCTGAAAGATGACGGCATGCTCAAAGAAACTGACATTCATACTGAACGAAGGCTCGAACCGGGTTATCGGCTCCGGTTCTGCGGTTGCACCAACCAACGTGTAATCTGCCGAAGGTCTAAATATAAAACTGGTACTCACCGGGCCGCCATTGTCTGCCTTTTTTTGGGAATAGATATGCCAGCCATCGTCTATAGTGGCTTTAAGGAACAATACCGCCGTTGTGGGGCTTGTTCGTTTGGAGGCATAACTCCAGTGTACCGGATTTTCGATCTGCGCCTGAACGTGAATGACAGCCAATAATAAGATGCCGATAATGAGTATTTTTTTCATAAGTCTCTTTATTAATTACGCTTGTGTACCCAGCAACAAGTCGATCATTAACTTCAGGTCATCTTCATTTGCTTCAGTTATCCTAAAATTTGAGAAAATGATACGGCCATTCTGGTCCAACAGAAAGTTGACCGGGGCGGCATTCTTGTTATCCATATTGCCCTTTACCCTGCCCTTATAATCTTCCAGCGGTGTAAAGCTATAGCCGCTGCTTTTCATAAAGGGGATCACATAATCATTTTGGTCGGGGAAGATGTTAATGCCGACATATTCCAGTGGTTTGTTTTTATATTGTCTAACAACGTCCTCAAAGTGCGGGAACTCGCCGCGGCAGGGGCCGCAACCCGGGAACCAATAGGTAACTAAAACTACTTTCCCTTTATAATCAGCCAATGAAGTGCTGCCTTCGCCAAAATATTTTTTTAGTGTAAAAGGCGTAGCTTGTTGAGCGGTAGCATCCAGGTTGCGGAAAATATCTGTTTTCACCTGCGCGGCGCTTTTACCCGATTTGGTGCCATAAGCATACAAGGCTTTATAAAACGACGGTGAAGGTGCTTTAACAAAAGCATTCATCACGCTGTCATAAGCGGCTTGTGTATGACCCATTTGGGCGACGGTCTGTGCTTTCAGCAGTAACAGATCTTTGTTAAAGGAATAATATTTGGGCAGTTTAACCTTGTTAAATAACGTTAAGGCTTCTTCTGCTTTACTTTGATCGAGCAGTTTTTTTCCATCCGCTATTGTTTGCGCCTGCACGGTAAGGTTGGCCCACAGTTTCGCCTCTTTTGGATTATTCTGCATCGTTGTTGCTAAAGCTATGGCCTTTTGCGGATCGGTACCCAGTAATATACTAAAATAGGCCGTCATGCCCGATGATGACCAGTTGAATTTTTCGGGCGGATAACTGTTACGCAGCAATTCAAAATACTTTAGTTTATCCTCCGTGTTCATCGATCTTTCGCCCAGCCAATACAGCGCCTGGGCCCCACGTTCGCTGGTGGGGAACTTTTTGGCTACCGCCAGGCTCATGTCCCGCCATTTGTCCTGGTCAATCGCACCAAATGACGAAGCGTAATAAAAAGAATAGTCGGCGTTAGACGGGTCGGAGGCTACGGCTTTAGCCAGGTAATCCCGGCTGGCTTTAAAGTCGCCCCAGCGTTCTCCGTCTATCCACAGCCCACCCCAGGCTTCGGTATATTTCGGATCAATAGCTACTGTTTTTAACAGGTAAGGTTTGGCCTTGGGGCTCTCCTCATCCACATAAGCTTTAGCCAGTGCATAAGGTACAGCAGCCGACTTTGGGTATTTTTTCATCCACACATCGTACTGTGCCACCAGTGCAGGATTGGCCAGGCCAACGGCTTTAATGTAAGCCGCGTGTTTGCCCAGGCTGTCAGGGTTGGCTTCCACGGCAAGCTTCAGTTTTTCCAGCTCGCCTTTATCAGTAACAGCAACGGGCTTTGCCTTTTGCGCAAATAATGAAGTGGCCTGTATACTGATCAGCAAGGCGATCAGCGACAAGCGGAAGATTTTTAATTTAATGCTCATTTTGTTTTAATTTTAAATACAATATCTTATTGGATAGGAATACTAAAATTCAGGTCAGCAGGCGGTAAACATTTTTCATCATCGCAGACCATATACCGTTCATCCCGGATTTATTTACTTATTGCTATTCAGCTCGTTTGTTTTTGGTGAATTCATCCGGTGCATTTAACAGCAGGTCTACCATCAGTTTTAAATCCGCTTCATTCTCCGCATGAATACTGAAATCGCTAAAAATAATACGTCCGTTTTGGTCGATAAGAAAATTTACCGGCGCCGCTCCTCTATTATCCAGGTTGCCCTTTTCTCTCCTCTTAACATCTGCTAATGGTGTAAAGCTGAAACCGCTGTGGTTATGGAAAGGGATTACGTACTCATCTTGTTCGGGCGATATGTTTATACCCACATAGGCTAAAGGCTTGTCTTTATATTGCTTAACCACATTTTCAAAAAAAGGCATTTCACCTCTACACGGGCCGCAGCCCGGGAACCAGTAAGTCAATAACATCACCTTGCCCTTGTAGTCCGATAACGAAGTGCTTCCCTCACCGACGTATTTCTTTAATGTAAATGGTGTTGCCTGTTTAGCATTGGCTTCCAGGTTTTTATAGATATCGGCTTTAACTGCTGCTCCAGTCTTACCTAATTTCTCGCCATAGCGGTATAAAGCTTCCTGCATTATAGGGGAGGGGATTTTAATAAACGCCTTCATTATCGTATCATAGGCTGCCGAGTGATTACCCATTTGATCAATTGCCTCGGATTTTAAAAGGGAAAGGCTTTTATTGGCGCTCAGCGCATAGCGGGGCACCTTTACCTTGCTAAAAACGGCCAATGCATCCCCTGGTTTATTTTGATCCAGCAGCTTTTTCCCCTGGATAACCAATTCTGCCTGTTCGGCCAGGTTGGACCAGTTTGTACCCCCACCCAGTTTTGCGGTTTTCATCTCTGTCGCCAAGGATTCGGCTTTTTCCGAATTAGTAGCGAGCAGCAGGTAAAAATAAGATCCCATATATCCCCCGGATACATTCGGAGGAAAACTGTCATGCAATAATTGATAATATTTAATTTGGTCTTTTTCCGATGACCTTGATGCAAGATAACCCAGTGCTCGTACCCCCTTATCGCTGTTTGGAAAGTCCTTTGCTATCTTAAGGCTTAATTCCGTGAATTTATCTTGATCCAAACCCATAAATGATGTGGCATAACTGAACGCATAATCGGCATTAGATGGGTCTGCGGCCATGGCCTTTTCTAAATATTTCCATCCCTGGTTGAAATCACCCCAGCGTTGGGCATCCATCCACAGATCAGCCCAAGCCTTGCCATATTTGGGATCGATAGCTACCGCTTTTAACAGGTACGGTTTTGCTTTGGGGCTCTCCTGATCAATATACACCTTTGCCAGCGCATATGGTATGGTGGCACATTTGGGAAATTCCTTTATCAACGCATCATACCGCTTTGCAATTTCGGGGTTATCCGGACCAATCGCTTCGATATAAGCATTGTGCCGGCTCAGGCTATCCGGGGCAGCCTCCACCGCTAACTTCAATTTTTCCAACGCATTCTTGTCGGTGGTTACTGCGGCTGCTTTCATTGCCCGACTTAAAAAAATTGGCAAGTATGATGCTTTAGGGAATTGTTTCACCCACGTCTGGAATTGAATAGCCAGGTCTTTTTGGTGCCCGGGGTTGGACTCATTAAAAGTTTCATAATATGCACTTATTGCTTTGATATCATTGGGGTTTACTTCTACGGCAGTTTTGAGTTTATCCAGACTCGGGGCAACGGTGCCAGACGCGGTTGCTGTTTTGGTTTGGGCAAATAATTTCATTACCGGTGCACTGACCAACGCGGCGATTAACACCATGCCGAATATTTTTAATTTAATGTTCATTTTGCTTTAATCTATATGTACAACAAATTGTTAGGCTGGTTTAATATGTATTTTGTTCAATTTGGCCCTGGCTCGCGCCTATTTCAACGCCATTGATCGGTACCATATAGCGGCGACCCTTTAGGGGCAAGGTATAGGTTTGGGTGGTGTTCACATCAAAAATACCTGCAACCAATTTAAAGAAAGTACGGGTCACCACCACATCATCAGATGGATCATCGTTAACACTGAAGCGACGGATATCCCACCACCGGAAGGAGAATGGTAGCTCTCTTCTGCGTTCCTGCAATATTTTGGTGAGGGCATCGGCTTTATCGGTCGCGGTTAGCGCAACATAGGTTTTTAAACGCTTTGCCCTCAACAAATTCACAGCCGTCAAGGCGGTAGCCACATCGCCTTTCCGTGCAGATGCTTCCGCTTTATTGAGTAATACTTCGGCTGCAGTTGGGCCTGTTGGTAAGTATCGGCCATCATTAAAGAAACTGTAACGGTAAGTGGACGGCGTTACAACACTAAACCTTCGGCCACCATTAGGGATCATCAATAACTGATAACGCAAATCGTTAGCAGTATCGTAAAGCGAAAGCAAATTAGTGCTGGGCATCCACCACTGTGCGCTTGTGTAGGTGAACCGTGTATAATAAAACTCGTTCCAGTATAAAAACTGTGCCGCCGTCCAGTCGTTAAGGGCAGAATATTTTAAGCTTGCTGCAGGGTTGGTATAGGTTGCAGTAGTACCTGCTGTTATGGTATTATAATCAACTAATTTGGCCACTGTGGATGTCAGCGCGGTATTTGCATACTGCAGGCTCTTGTCATAGTCGCCGGTGAAAAGATAATATCGGCTCAAAAAAGCATCGATGGCTGGCTTGGTCACCCGCCATCTCAAAGATGCCTGCACATCGCCCGATGATACCAAAGCCTGGGCGGCGGCAATATCTGAAAGGATAAAATCATAGGTTTCCTGTAAGGTTGCTCTTTTTAGCGATTCGGTATACTCCGTCGTTTTTTTCAAAGGCAATCCCACACTTTTCATATTAGCGTCAGCATAAGGGAGGCAATAATAATTAACCAGGCTCCAGTAAGAATAGGCTCGGCCGAAATAAGCATCCGCCTTGATCCTGTTCTTTTGATCCTGGCCACCGGTTACTTTATCCACATTAGCCAGGACCACATTGGCAGTAAATATTTTCTTATATTCATTATTCCACAAGCCATCGCTGGATGCCCCAACAATATTATCTACATCAAAAACGTAGTAGTAAAGATTAGCTACGCCGATAGCCGTTGGATTTGTTTTGTACAGATCCGTGCTAATCTCGGTGTCATCTGTTGAATAGGCCGCCGTTGAATTCGCACCATCATAAGCAAATATGGGGCCGCCTGTCGGATTATTAAGCAAGGCTTCCAATTGGTCTGCTGTCTGGATATCAGTTTGCACCTTGGGTTCCTTTTCCAGGTATCTCTGGCACGATGCCAGTGACAACAATACCAGCATTATTGTTAATATTTTAAATTTTTTCATGTCTTTAAGTTTTGTTAAGCGTATAACTTGTTACCGGTGCTAAAAACCGATGTTCACACCCAAAGTAACTGTAGTCAGCGGACGATCTGTGCCGGGAAGCCAATCCGGGTTATAACCTTTTTTGTTGGCCACCCAGATAAGGCCTAAATCCCTTGCCTCGGCAAATACTTTCACATTCCGCAGTTTAGCTTTATTCATTAATGATTTTGGCAAAGTATAATCCAGCCTCATTTCCTTGCACTCCACATAGGATGAACTTTCAACCAGGCCGCTTAAATAAGGCACATACCGGTCCCACAAGTATTGCTGCCCTTCATTCACATTAGGGAATGGTGGGATGTCGGTTCTTCCGGCAAACACATCTGCTACGTATTGATTGATCACGGTTTTGTTTGATCCAACGGTAGCTGATGAATAATTGAATGTATTATTACGATATACCCCGCCAAATTTGCCAATAAATAGCACCGAAATACTGAAGCCATTATACTTAAAGCTGTTATACCAACCTAATGTATGCGGAGGAGTAGCCGTACCCGCATAGTTTAAAAATTGCAAACCAAGGCCAGAGTTGTACAGTGCCGCGCTGTTCATGGTTGTTGGCGCCCCGTTTGGCCCGGCTACCTGCGGCACGCCGGCTACCGTACCTAAATAAGTGAAGGTATAAACCGGATTGATGGGTTTGCCCTGCACAAAATTAAACGGCGGGGTTAGCATGGTGCTGGCGGTTAAAGCAGGAAAGTATAAACTGGTTACCGTATTGCTGTTGTACGCGTAGGTGAAAGATGTACTATAAAGCACAGGAACACCCGGTATTTTTAAATTGGCGCCCAGTTCAATATCAATACCTTTATTGGTAATGCCTGCATTGTTAAATTTCTGGCTGGTAGTACCCGTTGCCGCAGCAAGCGCAACTAAACCGGTGATATCTGTACCCACCTTGTTGTACAGGTCAATCTTACCGAAGAACTTTCCCTTAAAAAGCGTAAAATCGATACCCAGATCGGTGCTGGTGGTTTTTTCCCATCGCAATGTCGGGTTACCATTATCCGCAATTGTTGCCGTAATGGTACCCGTGGTTGTGCTTGGCGCGGTAGAGACGTTCAACAATGTATTAGTAGAGGTAGAACCCTCTACGTTACCGTTGCGGCCATAGGTTGCCCGGACATTCAATTGATCTATAAAATTTACCTGGCTTAAGAAATTTTCTCTTTTAGCGTTCCATAAACCACCAACCGACCATAAAGGTGCCCATCTGAGTGATGGTATACTGGTGATAAAGTTAGAAGCATCACTCCTGACACTGCCCGAAATGGTATATTTCTGATCGTAGGTATAAGCGGCATTGGCATAGTAAGATACAAATCGGTTCAGGCTATAACCCAGTGTTGTTGTACCGCCGCTTAAAGTTGCCGCCGCCGTGCTGCTGGTAACCGTTGTAAACGGATCTACAGAACTGCCGTAACCATATACCGGCACTGTAGATTGTAACTTATCAGGATAATAACCATACAACCATGGATTAACCCGTGTATCTGTACGGAGCTGGGAAATTTCGGTACCGATGATAGCGTTGATACTGCTTTTAGAACTAATATCCTTGTTAAAACTTAATTGGTTCCTAAAAACATAATTCGCGGTATTAATGGAATTACTTTGATCTATACCTCCCAAAGGCAAAAACACCTTACTTATTGTCCTTGTTGTATTATTATAAGTCACATAAGTATTAACCATATTACGCACATAATAGGTATCGTCGCTATTGTAATTATCGTAATCTGTTTTTTCGCGTTCGTATTGGAGTTTAGTATCGAAATTTAATCCGGGTAAAAGCTTAATATTAAACCCTGTTTGTATCCTGACATTATAATCATTGTCAGTTAATTTTCTGCCTCTTTCCTCCCTTAATAAATTATAGCTCCAATCAGGATATGGGAAACTATTCAGGGGCAGCGCAGCAGCTACGGCCCTGTTCGGGCCACCTACATTTATATTAGCCGAGTAAGAGCCGTCCGCGTTCTGCAAGGTTTCATAGGGCGATAATTGCTGTAGCTCGGTAAGCGTAGCGCCGCTGGTTTCATCTTTTCGGTATTGAAGGTAAGCCCCGAAATTGAATGTTAAAAACTTGGCGAGTTTATATTCATTACTGAAATTTATCCCAAATTTATTATATCCGGTGCCCTGATAGCGTGTATTATTATTTTCATACAATAAAGAAGCATAGGTTTTTGACCGGTTTGTTCCTTCCGAAAAATTGACATTATACTGCTGTAGTATAGCCCTTCTAAGCAACAGGTTACTGATCTGGTTATGATTATTGATCTTGCTCAGGCTGTCAAGGCTCGTGTTCATGGCAGTGGTACTAAGCGTTCCATTTTTATTGGCATAAAGAAGCTCCTGTGCCAGGGTTAACGGGTTTCTTAGATCACCGGGGAAAGAACCACCATATGATGTACCGGCAAAGAGCCAGCTGTTCTTAAAAGCCAGTTTTTCATAAGCCACCTGATCAGCCGAACTGGCTGTAGGTATCAATTGATCAAGATTGGTCAGGGTGGAAATCCTGGTGAACGCGCTGGCGTTCACCACCATGCCATTGCCCCCCTTACCCTTTTTAGTGATCACTACAATTACGCCATTGGCTGCCCGCGCGCCCCAAATTGATGCAGCGGCGGCATCTTTTAGCACGGTAACGTTTTCAACGTCATTCGGATTGATGGTGGAGAAATCACTGGTGGATAATGGAAATCCGTCAACCACAATCAAAGGTGCCCGGGCCGCATATAAGGAGGTGTTGCCACGGATCAGGAAACTCACACTTCCATCTGCATTCTCTTTAGCTTGCATACCGGCAACCATACCTTGTAGCGCGGTTGAGAGGTTAGATACAGGCCGGTCTGCCAAAGTGGCCTGGCTAACCTGCGCATAAGAACCAGGCGCTCTTTCTTTTAACAAACTCTGATAGCCCGTACTTACGGTCACTTCCTTTAATTCATTAAACGCAACTTTAAGTTTGATATTAAACGAGGTTTGGGTACCAACCGCTATTTCTTGTTTTAAATAGCCGATATAGGTTATTTCTAAAACGGCATTGTTATCAGGTACCTGGATAGTAAAGACCCCATCGCTATTAGTGAGTGCCCCGCCTGTTTTTTGCCCTTTAATTCTGATCGTAACACCAGGCAATGGCTGGCCATTTTCATCAGTAACCAAGCCAGATATCTGCACGGGGCCTGCTGATACCTGGTTTTGGGTCAGCACAATTAAGCCGCCCTCTAACATTTTATAATTAAAACCGGTATTCACCAGGATCTTATCCAGCAAATTGGCTACCGTTTCATTGCTGACAGTTACATCAATTTTGTTATTGGAAGGGAAAATGGTGTTATTATACACGAATTTATAATCCGTTTTCTTTTCAATGGCCCTGATCACTTTGCTGATTTCCGTTTCCTTCATCGTCAGCGATATTTTAGTATCCTGTGATCGTACCGAGGCAGAAACGGTCATTAAGCTGCATAAGATGAGCAGGAAAGTTAGTTTCATAACGAACAGTAATTTATTAACGCTGTTTATGAGGGATAAACACCTGTTAATTGTGCTTTTTTGCATAATTTTACTTGATTAAATTAGTTTGAAGTAAGGCTCAACGCCAATCGATTCCTTCTTCATTTTGATTTTTAACACTCAGAAGGGAATACGCTATGTATTCCCTTTACTTGTTTAGTAAACAGTGATTACATTCCCCTCCCTTCTGTAATTAAAGTTCGCGGTCAATTTCAGTGCTTTTAAAACCTGGTCGATGTTTTCTTTATCAAAGGTTGCAGTAAACCGGTAGCCGCTAAGTTGTTTATTATTAACCATCAGCTTCACATCATACCACCTTTCAATTACAGGTACTATATCTTCAAATTGCTGATCATAAAAGGAAAGTTTATCATTCGTCCAGTCGGTTTCCACGATAGAGTTTTTGAAAACGTTATTGGCAATGCCAGTGACCTTATATTCGGCTCTGGGTTGTTCTGTTTTTATGGCTAAATCTTCCGGTAACGGGTGATTCAAAATAATTAACTTTTTGTTGGGAGCCAATAATACCCGGCTGCTAAACTTGTTCTTCAAAACAACTTCTACCGATCCTTTGATCAATACAGCCTCCGAAGTTCTGTCGCCGGCATAAGCCTTCACATTGAAAACGGTCCCAAGATCATTCACATCGAAACCAGGGGTATGCACCGAAAATGGTGATTTAGGATCATGTACAACAGTAAAATAAGCTTCGCCGGCTAATGTCACCGATCTCATATGCTGACCGTAACCGGGCAATAGGGTTAATTGACTGCCCGAGTTTAACAGTACTACAGTGCCATCAGGCAGTGTCACAGATTTTTTACGGCCGATTGGACTGTAGTAAACGCTTTGTTGGGCTTGCCTGTTTGGCTGGAGGTGATTTGTCTTGTTCAATAAAAAATAGCCGCCGATGGATAATCCAAGCAGCATGGAAGCGGCAATGACGAAGGCCCGGGGCCAGTTGTTCTTACGGTTGGCTGGAATACTTCCGCGCTGCAAAATGGTTTGATATATCCGGTTTTCAGCTTCTTCCCGGCGTTCATTGGTGTTTACTTCCAGTACATCATCAAATAAAAGGTACCAAGCTTCGAATTCGGCTTTTTCGCTTTCAGTAATTGTCCCTTCCTGCCATTTTTGTGCTAAAAGGGTTATACGTTGTGATTGATTAGGATCAGTCATGAGCTATGCTTTTAGATATAGCCAAATCAAACTGAAAACACCCTACCTCATTTTATAATAAAAATGATTTTTTCTAAAGCATAGCCATAAGGCATTTCAGCACAGGAAATTATGCGGTATTGCCCTTAAAGATTAAATGAAGAATAATAGGAAAGAGAAATATTGCCCGAAGCGGGTGCGCAGTGTTTTTAGCGCATAGGTGATGTGCTTTTCAACCGCCTTTTCGGAAATGTCTAATTCGCGGGCGATATTTTTATTGGTCAGGTCTGCTTCGCGGCTCATTTTAAAAACCAACTGGCATTTGGGCGGTAAGTTATTGATGGTGTATGCTAATTGTTTTTGCAGCAGGTCAAAGTCGAAGCGTTCAAAAGCAGCCGCTTCCGGGCTTAAATTAACGGAAAATTCGTTGTTCCTGTTTAGCTCTCTGGCCCGCTTAGCCAAACGATTAATGATCTCGAATTTAACAGCGATAGCGAAATAATTTTCGAAGCCTACACGCAGGCTAAAAGTTTCCCGCCGCTTCCATAAATTCAGGAAAATGTCCTGAACAACTTCTTCGGCTTCAGCCAAATCACCCAATCGCCGGCCAGCTACTACCAGGAGTTTATCCCAATAACGTTTATAGATCGTACCAAACGCAGCTTCGTCACCGGTCCTTAAAAGGTCCGCCAATTCCGTCTCGGTTAATGCTGCGTAATTGACCATATAATGAAATAACGAATATAACGATAAATTTACATGAAATTAAATTTGATCGTCTGAATTGAGCATTCAACACTTACTAAGAATGAAAAATGTAAATGCAATTAGAACGCACTACCTTACAATAGATGAAATAAAATTATGCCAAGGATTAGCGTATTTTCAGATGAGCAAGCATCGTTGTGTACCTCAAATAGACCTTTTTACAAATTCCTGCAAACTAAAAAAGCCTTCGATCTTTCGACCAAAGGCTTTTAAACTTGATGTGGTAGAACTTAAAGGACTACGCTCTAATTTTTTAGCTGATTTACAGGCGATTGAAAATGCCGCGCATTTTATGACCTCTGCAAACGAAAAAGCAGGATTGAACATTACTGAGGATAACAAACGCCATGCAAAAAGAAAACGCATAGGACAATCAAAAAAATAATCTACATGAACTAATGGGCAATTATAAATAAGTAAAATGCAAATTAACCAAACTTGTTTATGGGCTATTTTAGTTTATACCAAGCTTCTCTTACTTGGATCAAAATGTTTTCAGCTATATGAATGTCTGGCCTGTCAGGTAAAGGCGATTTCGCATAGGCTGCTTTTATATGTTCCATTTTATCTTCAACCATTTGCATCAGATCTTCAAATTCAAATTCTCCATTGCGGATCTTTAGCAGGAAGTCACGATCTTCTCGCTTAACAATTACCTGTTGAAATAGAGCAATCTCTTCTGCCATGCTTAATAAACGGAATGTGTGCATCATATTCTTAGCATCATAGCTTTTGCCATGTGATAATGTACTTTGATAACGTTGCTCATTCCGCTTTTCTTCCCATTCCAGATACTCTTTATATTCCCGGCAGTAGATGGAATAACTATCCTTGTTAAAGTTCATTACTGCTATATGTTCTATTCCTTTCGGTACAGAACTTAACAGCACATCATCAGCGTCAGGTCCTGATACAACTCCCCTAAACCGACCATCAGTCAATTGCTTTTGATGGTATAATAAATACACATTCCTAAAATGATCGAGATTAACCAAGCCACATTCATCCTGATTGAAACTATGTTCTTTTAACCATTCTTTTAAGGGGACACTACCATTGTTGTAGATTACAAAGCAGAAATCCAATACCGATTTACGTTCGGCATCTAAGGGCTTATTAATCTTTTTATTAAGACCGCGAGCTTTTTTGATCTGTGTTTGTGCATATCCGGCGAATGTATCCAGGCAAAGTTTGGATAGGAAATCTTCGGGTTTGATCAAATCCATTAACGGGTGACGAAACAACACATGCGCTGCAGGCGTGCTTAAAAGTTCCAATATATTGGGGTTATTCTTTGTCAATAATTCCAGAAAACGGCCTATCTCAAAATAAACCTCATCGTTGGTTGCATTAGCTATCTGATCCTGCCGCTCAAAACCATATAGCTGTTTTTGCGGCATGATGAATATTCCTTTCTTATCTACGTCAGAGCCAGTCACATTCAGGTTATATGCTGTGCTGCCACTGATACAATCCAACAGGATCAGTTCTTTTCGCTGTTTTAGCTGCTCGTAGGTCATGGCTGGATATACTTTCTAAAGAGATTATTCAGCTCATCCGGGTGTTTCTTTTCCGATGGCAGCATCGGTATATGCTCTTTGCACCAGTCAAGTCTATCACTCAGCCATTGGTTAAGTAGAGGAACAGGCGCTGCCAAAGCTTTTTCATCAGCATGCTTTTTCCTTTCCAATAATTCATCTATTGAATTTTGAAGTTCACTATCAGTTATCATAACCCTTAAATGCTCAAACTCCATTGGCGGTACCGTTTGTTTCTCAACTATCCATAAGCAGGCCAATGCCGGGCGAAGCGCATAAAAGTAACGCTTCAGCTTTGCCTGCTCGGTTTGCAGATCGTCCCGAAGCGTATTGTGCGCCATTGATAGATAGTGGTTAGCGCCTGAGCGTAACGAAAGGTATTCCGGCATCAGCTTACGGAGATTATCAGCAAACGGCGAATCTCCCCGGTATACTATTGGCGATTGCAACCATTCGTACAATGTGCTGTTTGATTTCAGGAACAGTTTTAATGCTTTTTTGAGATCCCAGCCGCCTATGTCCAATACCTCGTTAACAGGCAGTCCCACATTGTCGGGCAGTTCTGTTATACCCAGGTAATCGTTTAGCGGCCTGGCATATATAAAACGCACACCAAAGTCACTATCGGGCGAAGCAAAGCCCCAGGCCCGGCTGCCTGATTCGCAGGCATACAGTATTTTTATATTTTCATTCTGCTCCAGTTCGAGCAGTTTTTGGAGGATAGTCTCGGTCATAATTCAATATATAAGGTTACAAAATATAAATGAAAGAGCAACAACCGGCAGGTGCCTATAATGGGAGTCGAACCCTACCGCTTACGCGGTTTCACCAGCGAAGTATCACCCGCCTACGGCATCTTTCATTATGTTTTAAAAAAGGGCAAAAAAGCAACAAGTGTATTTTTTTGACTGAACTACTTGTGAAATTAATCACTGGCCGGAGTTGAACCGACGTCCTTCCCGATATCACCGGGATGTTCTAACCGATGTAACACCTGTTTACGGCACCTTTTAAAAGAAGAGCTACAATTAACCAGCGTTTGGTTTTTGCGTGACAGGCGATTAACGCTGATATACGGCATCTTCTTTATATTTTAAGGGCGACGGGCAATATGCGCTTGTACTGCTCTACCAACTGAACTACAATGGGATTTACTACCACTGGCCGGGATCGAACCGGCGACACGAAGTAGCACATATTTACGGCACCTTAATATTTTCAATTTCTTAAAAAAGGGTAAAAAGCAATAAGTGAAATGCACCTTGCGGTGCTCCTGCTCTAACCAAACTGAGCTACAACGGCGTTCGCAAAGCGAGGCGCTGAAGGCCGGACTTGAACCGGCGACCTGGACGTTAAATGCGAAGTAACACTCATTTACGACACCTTTTTTATTTTCAATTTCTTTTAAAAGAAGGGCTAAAGGCAATAAGCCATTCATTACCTGCGCGTAGCTATGCCCGCCGACAGGTCCCAATCGAAGTAAGACTTATTTACGGCACCTTCTTTTATGTTTTATAAGGAGCAACAGGCGAACGCGGGCCGGGGGAACGCTTAGGGACTCGAACCCTCAGCATGTTTAACCACACTGCCCACCCCCTCAATGGCGCGAAGTATCCCGTTTCTACGGCATCCTTATATTTAATTTCTTTTATAAAAAGGGTAACAGATAATAAGTGTGTTTTTTCGCTGCGCCGTCGCTTCTATGTGCTCGCATTTATGGGAGCATAAAAAAGATGAATTAGTAGGCGACAAAGATATGTTTGCCGCTTTTAAAGAAATTGTCATCTACCTGGTCGCCCGTCAGAATGCGACCGGTTTGGAACTCCAGGACAGGTTATTATCGATGAAATAATGAAAATTGACTATAAAGAAATCCCTGCCATTCTTAATGTGGGCACTTTCGAAAACCCGGCCCCCAGGGGTTTGAGGCAGTTTGCAGAGATCCTTAATTTAGCGTACCTGATATTTGACCATCCATTATTTGAGGAGGGCGGTGACTCTGAGCGTATAGATCCATTTAGGGCTGCGATGGACTTACCGGAAATGTACAAGAATTTCAACAGGACGGTGGTGGAAAGAACAATCTATCAGGCCAATTATTTCTCAGAGATTAAAGTTGATAATACCATTTTAACTTTAAGTGGCCAGGGTATTGAATTAGCTATTGCCGGACTCCGGGACAATTGGCAGGCCGCGAACCAAATTCTTTTACAGCCTGCTGAAGAACGCCGGTCCCACGGCGCCTCTATACATCATTTCAAAGTGGTGGCCTCGGGCGTATTTGATGCACAACTCAAATTCCTTTTGACAACTACCCAGGAATTGTTGACGCATGTGATCAAAGGCCACATTTCAGATCAGGTGAAAAAACAGGAAACTTCCGGGGCTAAATATAATTATCTGATCAAATGGCGGGCGGACCTACTAAAGCAAGAGGAACAATTTAGCGAGTCATCCTTTAAGGCAATCCTAAGGCTAATTGATATTGAATTGGAAGCACATGAAAAGCTTGACAAACCAATTGGAGTCAGTACCGAACTAAATGCTTTGGTGAGTAATTTTCTGAGAGGGCAGAAAGCGCAGATCTCCAATGATATGTTGTTAAAACAGTTGATCGGAGAACAGTATACAGAATTTCAGGGATCCTTAAAGGCCCTGGTGATGCAGATATTCAGCTACCATGATATATCCGGCAATGAACCGGAAAAGGTTTATCATAGTTTTCTATTAGGTGCATTTAATTCATTTTCCGGGATGTTTGATTTGAAATCGAACAAAGAGGCTGGCCTCGGCAGGTTCGACATCCTGTTAATCCCACGAAATGTGAATACGCGCGGCATCATTTTCGAGGTTAAAAAGTCACAAACAGAAAATGCAACGGCAATGAAAAAACAAGCCTGTGAAGCCCTTGAACAGATTAGAAATAATCAATACGCGACCGAGTTGAAACAAAGGGGCATATCCAATTGGGTATCTTTTGCCGCCGTTTTTTTCGGCAAAATTTTAACAATGGACCACGAGCTAAGCGAAAATTCGCTATAAAAGAAATAGAAAAAGCGTATTTTAATGGTTTTGAATAGCCGTTTACAACAGCCATTAGCCTAAAATTTTTAGGTTTTTGTTTCCCGTAATTTAAGATTTTTTTCGTATTTTTAATGGTGAAAAGGTGCTGCATGAGGTGGCACCAGGCTGGCTAGCCACTGTGTTTTTTGCCGAAATGTTTAAACATTGTTTTAACAAAAAAAAGAAAGGCAGTCACGATCTAACGTAACTGCCTGTTTCTCAGGTAGCGGGAGCAGGACTCGAACCTACGACCTTCGGGTTATGAGCCCGACGAGCTACCAACTGCTCCATCCCGCACTATCTTTTTGGTATATTACACAACGGGCATAACTCCGTAATGTTTGTCCCAATTGTCAAAAAAGCAATTTGCTGTTCCTTTTAATTGGACTGCAAAGATATAATTCGTTTCTTTGCAGTCCAAATAATATTTTAATTATTTTTTTATGAGTCATAGGGCAGGTTTTGTAAGCATCATTGGCAAACCTAATGCGGGTAAATCCACATTAATGAATGCGCTTGTGGGCGAAAAAATGTCCATCATCACACCCAAGGCACAAACTACGCGTCACCGTATTTTGGGCATGGTTAATACCGAGGAGTACCAGGTTGTGTTTTCAGACACGCCCGGCATCATTAAACCGCACTATGCCCTGCACGAGAGCATGATGAACCAGGTACAGGGATCTATTGTAGATGCCGACCTGATTTTGCTGGTTACTGACATTAACGAGAAGCACGACGAAACCGACGTGATGAAAAGGCTGGAAGGCGTGCAATCGCCAGTCATCGTACTGATCAACAAGGCCGATTTGAGCGATGCTGATACCATTAACCAAAAAGTGGCCGATTGGGAAGAGAAGCTGGAGCCGTTGGCGGTGTTTGCTATCTCGGCCCTGAAAGCGCCTAATACTGTTGAACTGTTAAAGTTTATTGTCGGCTATTTGCCTGAGCATGCGCCCTATTACGAAAAGGACGCGCTGACCGACAGAAACGACCGCTTTTTTGCTTCGGAGATGATTCGCGAACAGATCTTTAAGCAATACAAAAAAGAGATCCCTTATAGCACCGAGGTTATCATCACGGCGTTTAAAGAGGAAGAGAAAATATACCGCATCAGTGCCGAAATTATTGTGGAGCGCGATTCGCAAAAGAACATCATTATTGGCCAGGGTGGCAGCATGCTGAAAATAGTAGGTACATACGCCCGCCGGTCGATGGAGGATTTTTACCAGAAGAAAATCTTTTTAGAGATGTTTGTAAAAGTGATTAGCGATTGGCGCAGCAAAAAAAATTACCTGAAGAAATTTGGGTACGATGATTAGTTCTAAGTTCTGAGTCATAAGTCTTGAGTCATAAATTTACTCGTCTTATTATTCACAACTTTCTTATAAATTAGTGTTGACTTAAGACTCGATACTTAAAACTTACGACTTAACATGAGTAACATAGTAGCCATAGTAGGC
This sequence comes from Bacteroidota bacterium, assembly GCA_040389105.1. GTDB lineage: Bacteria > Bacteroidota > Bacteroidia > Sphingobacteriales > Sphingobacteriaceae > Mucilaginibacter. The sequence goes on along the minus strand of JAZKAO010000006.1, from coordinate 255,081 downwards.
AGGCCCAACGTTGGCAAATCAACCTTATACAACCGTTTAACCGAAAGCCGCAAAGCTATTGTCGACGATTTTAGCGGCGTAACCCGCGACCGCCATTATGGCGTGGCCGAATGGGTGGGCCGTAACTTTACCGTAATTGATACAGGCGGCTATGTAGCCAACAGCGATGATGTTTTTGAGGCCGCTATCCGCGAGCAAGTGAACATTGCCATTGAAGAAGCTACCGTTATTTTGTTTGTGGTTGACGTTACTACCGGCATTACCGATTTGGACGACGAAATTGCCACCCTGCTGCGTAAAGGCAAAAAACCAACGTTTGTGGTAGTGAATAAGGTAGATCATGGCTTGCTGCAATCAGACGCGAGCATATTTTATAGCCTGGGTTTAGGCGAGATCTACAATATCTCATCCATGACCGGCAGTGGCACCGGCGAATTACTGGACGAGGTAATTAAAACTTTTGACGAGGAAGTAGTAGAAGAAAATACCCTGCCTAAATACGCTATTATTGGCCGCCCTAACGTAGGTAAATCATCTATTATTAACTCGCTTATTGGTAAAGACCGTAACATTGTTACCCCAATTGCCGGTACCACGCGCGATAGTATCCACATCCACTATAACCAGTACGGCCACGAGTTTATGCTGATTGACACCGCCGGGATGCGTAAAAAAACCAAGGTAAAGGAGAATATCGAATTTTACTCGGTTATGCGTACCATTAAGGCGCTGGAAGAAGCCGATGTAGTGATCCTAATGATTGATGCCGTTGAAGGCATGGAATCGCAGGATGTAAACATCTTCCACCTGGCCGAGAAAAATAAAAAAGGCATAGTGGTTGTGGTGAACAAATGGGATTTAATTGAGAAGAATACCAAAACCGTTAAGGTATTTGAAGAAGCTATCCGCCAGAAACTGGCTCCCTTTACCGATGTGCCTATTGTGTTTACATCAGTTACCGAAAAGCAGCGTGTGTTAAAAGTGCTGGAAACCGCCAACCAGGTTTACGCCAACCGCGCTAAAAAGATCCCTACATCAAAACTGAATGATGTAATGCTGCCAATCATCGAAAATTATCCGCCACCAGCATTAAAAGGCAAGTTTGTAAAAATCAAATACATCACGCAGATCAAGGGCACATCGCCTATGTTCGCGTTCTTTTGTAACCTGCCGCAATACGTTAAGGAATCGTACATGCGCTTTATTGAAAACAAGCTGCGCGAGAATTTTGATTTTACTGGCGTACCGGTACAGATCTTCTTCAGGCAGAAATAGGACCTTGATTTTTTTGATTTAAGGATTTAGCAGGATTGCTTTGTCTGGGTGTCATGGTGAGCTTGTCGAACCATGGTGGGGAGGCCTACGCACACACCTTTCGACAGGGTTGACATTCTCCTTTGCCCTTGCAATCTTCAATCCCCCATCAAACTATACACTTCCAGCATGTAAAGTGCTTCGTCCATAGCGGCTTTAAACCGCTCCCACTCGGGGTAGGTAAAGGTGAAGTTAATATCCACATGCGGGGTGCGCAATACGGCACGCTCCTGCCCATCGGGAAATGGCAGCGCACGTTCCTCAAAGTCCATATCGCGGGCAAAGTTTTTAAAATCGCCAAACTGTGTTTCCGTAAAATTCAGTATCAGGTTTTGGTGCCAGATATAAATAGCCCGGCAATCGGTACACTGACTGATCATGGTTGCGCCTTGATGACTGAGGATCCTTGTTTCGCACATTTTTTTTAGTGATTACTTAACGTCATTGCTTCATACCTCGCAATGACGCGATGAATATTAGTGCCTGAATTACCCGCGGCAGGGTCAATAGAGCCGCAGGGTAACCAGGACTTGCTTAGTATTTATGCCAAAGCTGGCGGATGGTGCCTGATCTTTGGGCTCTTCTTTTTCTTCCGCTTGCCCAGCCAAACAATAAAGCCGGTTACGGGTAAACTCCCGCAGACGAGACTGGCCATAAAGGCGATAATTTTGCCCGGCAGGCCTAATATCTGCCCCACGTGGATATCGTAATTGGCATCGTTCATTTTACGGCCGGGGCTTTTATTTTCCTGGCTTAAAGTTTTTAACAGCTTACCGTTATACTGATCGAACGTGTACGAATCGCTTTTATAGTAATGCATTGATGTGTAATAAGCCGTAACCGTGATTGTGCTTGCCCCCTTACCATCGCCGGCCGATATAAAATACATGCGCGCCTGCGGCGAGTGACTTTGGCTGTAAGCAAATGCCTTGTCAACCGGGGCAATAGCATTTACAACACCTTTTTGTAACGAATCCGACTTAACAACCTCCTTTTCGGCCGCATAAGTTTGGCCCAAATTGGTAGCGCTGTAAATCCCTTTTCGCATCCAATCGAACGCGATAGATAGGCCGCTTAGCGCCAATATTAAAGCGATACTGGCAGCGTAAAAACCCAGCACGTTATGCAAATCGTAATTTACCCGCCGCCAGCGGCCGCCCCACTTAATGGTAAGGCTGCGCTTGCGGTCGCTTTTGCGTTTGGGCCACCATAGCACTATCCCGGTAATCAATAAAATCACAAAAATAATTACCGATATGCCCACTACCATACCGCCAATATCATCGGGCAGCAGCAGGTACAGGTGGATATATTCTACTATGATGAAAAAGTTTTTGGCAATATCCTCATCGTGCAAAAAGGCGCCTGTATAAGGATTAATATAAATATAGCGCGTGCCCAGTTTAGGTACTATGGTCATCACTACGGCTGGCCTGTCGGGACCGTAATAAGCCGTAAATGCAGGGTTGCCATTGGGGTAACGTTTTAACGCGATAGCCTTAAGTTGAGTAGGCTGCACATACGCTTTTTGCTGCACAGCTACCTTACGGTAGCTGTGTATAGCATCCTGAATCTCATCCTGAAAAACAAACAAACAGCCGGTAATACTCACAATTAACACCACCAGCCCGGATATAAACCCGAGCCAGCGATGTATAAATAGGATGGTCTTTTTAAACCGCGTCATTATTAAAATTTATAAGCGATGCTTAAGCGATAGTTACGCGGCGCTTCGGCCTGCCAGTAATAAGCGTTCAGGTACGAGTAGTACGAACCTGAATACAGGTATTTATCCAATATGTTAAACACGTTGCCGGTAATTTTCAACTGTTTGCCTTCCCAAAACAGGCCGCAATCCAATTTAAAATAAGTTGGCAGGCGTTGCAGGCCTACGCTCCAGGTATCGGTTTCGCGGCCGGCCATATAGGTAGCCCCGGCAGAGATCCCTGTGCCCTTTAAGGCGCCATTTTGTAATTTATAACCTAACCAGGCATTGGCCACATGCTTGGCATAGCCCGGCACTACATCGCCTACTTTAACAATAGATGCGGCATGATCGCCCACCTTGGTCACTTTCGAATCAGTCAGGGCGTAATTGGCAGTCAGGTTTAAGCCGGGCATTATCTCTCCGCGCAAATCAAACTCAATACCTTCCGATCTTTTTTGGCCTAGTAAAAACGAAACCGGGTTTGCCGGGGTGCTGCTTGGGTCGGCCTGGGCCTCGTTATTTTTCAGTATACGGTAAACCGATACGGTGGTATTCCATTTACCATCGGCCCAATCGCGTTTAACGCCAAACTCCAGGTTACTGCCGGTAAGGGGCTTAACAGCACCACCCTCTAACAAACGCCCGCTTGATTGTGGCGTAAAGGCCTGATCATACAAACCATAAAACGAGGTATGCTCATCTGCCGATACACTCAGGCCTACGCGGGGTGTAAAGTGTTTACCGGTAACAGCACTGCCAAAGGCATCTTGCTGTACATAAGTATAGCGGCCGGCCAGGGTTAATCTTACACGGTTATTTATAAAGCCCAAAACATCTTGCACATAAATACTGCTGTAGTTTTGTTTGATGATACCGAAACCAGCTGCGGCACGCGCTTCAATATTTTGACTCAGATCAAAGTTAGGGTAGCCATTGCTCGGCACACCCAGATTAGGGTTTGCAGGGTCAAACTCCTGGCCAACTTTATCTATGGCGTAGCTTTGGGCATAATCGGCATAATAGTTTTTATCGCCCATATCTAAACCGGCCAAAATATTATGCTGGATACCACCGGTGTTTACCTTACCGTTTAAAAAGGCCTGGGCAAGGGTCATTTCGTTTTTTGCTTCCCATAAACCAACACTGCGGATCATTTTGCCATCAGCATCAACCGAGTTAGGCCACATAGATGAACCCAGCATGTAATAGTTATAGTAAGCGGCCTGCGCGGTCAGTTTCCAATCGTTATTTAACTGGTGCTGCAGGTTAAGGGTAAAGCTATGATCGTTAATATTGGTAGCAGGCAAGCCTGCAGGCAGCGAGGTAAAATCGCGCGGAAGCGTGGCATAACCTTTCGGACTGAATACGTAAAACGAGCCCACATCCGACATGTTGGCGTGCTGATACACATATTCGGCAGTGATTTTAGTGGCGCTGTCTATTTGGTACGATACTACAGGCGCAATGCTGTAACGATTGTTAAACTCGTTGGCGCGGAAGGATCCTTTTTCCTGCCCGGCCAGGTTTAAGCGGTACAGCAATTTGCCATCCTTGCTTAATTTGCCGTCAAGGTCTAAGGTAGAGCGGTACAGGCCGAAGCTGCCTGTGGTGAGGCTAAACTCGCCTTTGGTTTGGCCGGTAGGCTTTTTGGTGACTACGTTATACAAACCGGCCGGGTCGCCGTTGCCCAGCATAAAACCGGCCGGGCCTTTCACAAATTCAATATGATCAACAAAACTCATATCCTCGGTCAGCGGGCCCCAGTACGAGTTTACTACGTTAAAGCCGTTACGGAAAGCCTGGATCTGCGAACCACGCATGGTAATGTTGGTATACATATCGCCCCAATGTTCTAAACGCACGGCACCACTCACATTGCGGATTAAACCATCGCTCATGCTAATCACCTGCTGGTCGGCCAGTACCTGGCCGCTCACCACCTGTATATTTTGCGGGATTTGCAGCAGGGGTTCGTTCAGGCGCAAACTGGGCGATGGCTGATCGACCTTGTACTTTTGCTTGCGGCCGGATATGGCCACCTCGTTTAACTGGCTGGCGCTTTCTTTAAGCACAAAATCAATCAGGGTGGTATTGCCCGCGGTTAGGGTTACCTGTTTTTCTTCGGGCATTAAGCCAATGGCCGATACCTTGATGGTATATGTACCGGGTTTAATTTTGTTAAATTGGAAATGGCCGTCGGCGCTGGTAATGGTGCCTAAGCTGGTATTTTTTATGCCGATGGTTACGGCTTCGGCTGCTTGATTATCGGCCGATTTTACGGTGCCTTTTATGGTAGCATAGCGTTGCGCAAAGGCGCTGGTAACACTAAATAGAAAAATGGATAGGTAGAGTAGGGCTTTAATTTTCATTTGTTATTATTTAGACTAATTATAAACAACGGCAAAAGTAAGGCTAAAATTCACTTTCGCAAACATTATTTATAATTAATCTAAATAAATTTAAAAGGATTAGGGTTGAAGATTAGTTTTTTCGGGTCAATAAAAAAACGACGATCATCAAAATCCAAAGTAAGACGATCATCAATAAGCCCATTGATCTTCTCTTATCCTTTTGCGGAGTATCTATGGAATATTTATACTCCCATTTTATATTATATTTATCACTCATTTTTTGTGCAATACGTTCAGCAAGCGCATACGTCTTTGTTTTGCGCAAATCGTTAATGGCCTCGCCATAAGCAAAATGCGTTAAATAAATCAATTGATCGCCGTTCTTTATGTATATTTCTGCGCTTGTATTAAAAACATTTCTTGCTTGAGGCCCTTGATCAGTCGATATCCAAATAATACTATCGCTGTTAACGGAAATAATATTTTTCTTTTCATTATTAACCACTTCAATTTCACTCGGCAGCATCTGTATTTGAATTTCATATTTATGAAATTGCAGTTTGCACCGCACGGTTATCTGATCATCAGATTCGTACAGAAAAAGATCATTATCAACGTACATAAATGAATATAAAATGGGTTAATCAAATATACATTATGTTTTTAAGCCACTTTTCCAAAATTCCCTATCTTTATAAAAACCTGTATTGTCATGAAAAAAGCCATCCTATACTTGTTGCTATTTGGTGCTTACATTGCTCATGCCCAAACTATTAGCATCACTATAAACGGCGGGACCGAGAAATCGGTTAAGATAACGCTGCCTGTAAATGGTTATTACGGTTTGCCTAATACCAAAACATACACGCTGAACGAACAATCGGGCATACAGGTGCCCAATGGTTTGAAAACCGCGGGCAATATCGCTATAGGGTATAATGGTAAAACCACGCGCGTGTTTGTTGAACCGGGGGAATCCCTGCACGTTAACATTACTGTAGCCGGTAAAAAACAAATTACAGATGCTGATGGCCCTAACGCAGCAGGCATTAAACTGGCCGAAAAACTTAGCCACCCTTTTTATCAGTCGGGCGCGCGTACCTATTTTAAAAAGGATAGCACAATGGCCGGTATCGTTACTTTAATTAAGCGGGATATTGACAGGGAAACGCAGCCGTTCGATTCGTTAATGGTTTTAAAAAAGATAACGCCTGCTTTTTACAGCGGCATTAAACGCGATATACTTTGTTATTATGCATCGGTAAAGGCTGCTGTTATACTTGTGGAATATGCCCGTAGTACTTACGATGTAAAACACCCGACCTATAAAGCCAGCCTAAATAAGGATATGGAAGCCGCATGGCCCGAAATATACAAAAACTTCCCGCCTGATGAGTATGCCGCAGGTTCGCCCGATTTTTATTACTATGCCAAGGATTATATCATGTGGTACAAAACCATGTACCTGGGCAGTAAAGCCGGGACCTATCAGGCCCACCCCTATAATGCCGAAAACCAGTACGACATGAAGTACATGGCTTTTGACAGTTACTTTACAGGTAAATTAAAGGAATATTTGCTGGCCATGTACCTGTACGAAGAATTACTGCAGCAAGATTATCAGCCGCAGCTGGTGCAATTATATAACCGTTTTAATGCCACCTACCCGGCAAGCGCTTATACTACATACCTTACACCTGCTGTAAATAATATTAACACCTACCTGGCTAAAGCCCGCGAAAACTTTAAACCCAACCAGCGCCTGCTGGCAAGTAGTACCATCAACAATTTTGATGAACTGATGGTCAATTTTAAAGGCAAAACCGTGTTTATAGATATGTGGGCCACCTGGTGCGGCCCCTGCAAGGCCGAGTTTGAGTTTAACCCCGACTTAAAGAAGTACCTGGCTGATAATAAGGTAGAGATGCTGTATATCTCTATGGATAAGGACAATGCTGATAAGCAATGGCAGGAGATGATTAAGTATTACGATTTGAGCGGCAACCACGTACGCACCACCGATAACCTGCGTACCGATTTGATGAACCGTTTTTGGGATGGTAAGGGCTATTCCATCCCCCGCTATGTAATTGTTAAGGATGGCGTTATTGTTGAAAAGGATGCCCTACGCCCTGCGGATAAACAAAAGCTGTACGAGCAGATTGGGAAGTATTTGTAAGGGTAATGTTGAAAAGGGTTGTCGTGCTGAACTCCCTGAAGCATGGTGGGCAGGCCCTGCAATAGGCTATCCATAACGTGTTTAAATAATGTGTGCGATTCCATCTTTATCCCACAACTGGTGGGTACAAAAAACGGATGAACAGCTAAGCCATCCATCCGCTAAAACACTATGATTTATTAAACATTAAAGAGCAACAGTATTGTTATTGTTGATTTTCCATATAGCTGCCCCCGGTGTTGGGAAGCTTACTCCCTTGGTGCTACCGCGCACGCCGGCATCCTGCCCAAAGTTATAAAGCGGATGGCCTTTAAACACCAGTTGCGTATGGCCAAAAACAGTAATGGTGCTAAATAAGGTTTTATCCAGCACGGTTGGGATATTGCCAATGGCAACCACTTCGGCCATAGGCCAAACGGTGTTATTGCTTAGGTCGGCTTTGGTAAAGGTGTTGGTGTTGTGTGTATCCTTACTAAATTGGTATAATGTGCGCCCGGTAGCATCAACCAGGTATTGCGATACGGCCACACCGGCCACACCCAACTCGGTATATTGCGCGCCATCAAGGCCTATCAGCTGCGCGTTAGAAAACATGACCGAATAATCGGCCTTTGCAATAGCCCAAAGGTTGCCAAAGGCATCGCCATTAGTATCGCCCGGGGCTGCATCCTTTGCATAATAATACAAAGGCCAGCCTTTAAACGTAGTTTGCTTGCTGCCATCGGTACGGGTTATTACGGCAAAGTCGCTTGCGTTAAGGCCTGTTCCCAGTACTGGGCTATCTTTATAAAAGGGCATCCAGGTAAGCGCGCAGCCATCAACACAGGTTGATACCGATGCCGCATCTTTAGAGAAGAAGTAAAGTGAATAACCATTATTGTCGGTTATAATAGTGCCCAGCTTGGTGTTGGCTGTTAACTGCAATCCCGTTACCACCAAAGGGGTGGAAGGGGTATCGTACGATTTTTTGCACGACGTGCTGAACAAAGCCAGCGCCGCGACTAATGCTATTATTAAATAGCTTAATTTTTGTGTTTTCATATCAGGTGAGATTTTAGTGCTTTATAGTTATTACCCCCTGTAAATGGTTAGGGTTGCCTTAACACAGCCGCATGAAATTTCAACCTTAATAATATGCTTACAGTGTATTTGATTGATTTAAAGTGTTTTATGCAAGCAATAGCAGAAGCGTTATTACCATTTGGTGTTTAGCTATACTTAAATGTGTAAGCCGCTATAACTATTATTCATTAATTAAAATGAATTTTAATATTTTCTATTAGGTTAAAAATATTAAATCAATGCTTTTTTAGTGGCGTTCATTATCTGTTTTATATTGCCTTATTATCCATCCAACCGTTGTAAACGGAATAGACAATTCACCAGCTATTTGACGTAACGAACGCCCCTTCCCATGTAATTCCATTACCTGTTGCTTTTGCGCTTCTTTATCTATAGTACCGGTGCGTAATAAATGGTCGCGCTCGTGCGCATGGCCTTCAAAAGTAAAACGCAAACAGTTTAATTGCTTCTCTTGCTTCAGCAGGCAAATATTATCCTCGCCATACTCCAACCTTTGGTTGCGTTGTTTAATTTGTTTCAGGTAGCGCAGGTCGGCCCGGGTATGGCTTTGGCCAATGGCAAAAGCACTATCGGCAAAGTTGATGAGCATTTTACTTCCCTGCAAATCATTAACCGTAAGCGGTTTGTAGGGGTTACGTTTAGGCGTATGCGCCAATACCAGGATGGATAGATCGCGCTTTATTTTTAGCATTTTAAGGTCCTGCATTAACTGCGCCGCATCCCTGGCCTGCTGGTTACCGTTACGCATATAGGTGATATTATCAATAATTAGGATACGCGCGCCGCTCTCTATTAAGGCACGTTCTATTTTAGCATTTAAAAACTCCTCGTAACTCCTGTGGAAGTCGGGGTTATAGGCCAGGGGGTTAAACTCCGACCGGAAGAAATTATTATCAAACCGGTAATTGCCGTTTACGTGATTGGTATAGCGGGCTTCAAATTGCCTGGCGCTCAGTTCAAAATCGATATACAATACCACAGCGCCTTTAGCTAAATGGTTATTTAAAGGCTGCAGGCTCATGCCCTGGGTAAGCAGGTCGCCTATCTGTACGGCCAATACCGATTTGCCCATATTAGTATCGGCAAACAAAATGCAAAGTTCGCCCTCAAACCATAAACTACCAAACAGCATTTGGGCCGCGGGTTTTCCCTGCTCCTGTTTCAGCCAATCGTTTGCTGTTTTGGTTTGCAGTAATTGATATTTAGGATCTGGGTCCCAAAGCTCATGCAACTTGCCTGCTTTCCGCATACGGTTATTGTATTTCCTGGCATCCGTGCGGATCATTTCAATCTCCAGTGGTCGTAAACTGCTCATTTAATTTTAAGATATCATCAAATTTACGCAGGCGCAATGGTACAGATGGTGACAGAACCGTGTCAGTGTACAAGCTGTACAAAGTGTTCAATCGTACAACTTGTACACTTTGTACAGCTCTCCGATCAGGCATTAAATATCAATAATCTCCTTCTTCTTGCGGCTGCGCATGCGTTTAGGTACAAACTCCAGGATCTCGGTTTTCAGCGCTTCAATCATGCGGCGCTTTAAAAAATTACGTTGGATCACCAGGCTCACTTCGCGCGCCGGCTCGGGCGATTTAAAGTAGCGCACCCTGTCCAGTTGTTTATCCGATAGTTCGGATAGCGCCAGTTCGGGCAGGATGGTAGCGCCGTTATTTTGATCAACCATGCGCTTTAGCGTTTCTACACTGCCGGTATTATATTCAAAATGCAGGAAACTTTGGGTGGTTTTGCGGCGCTGGCAAATGTTCAGCACCTGTTCGCGCATGCAATGGCCCTCGTTCAGCACCCATATTTCTTCGGGATCGATGTCGTCGGGTACAATATGCTTTTTCTTATACAGCTTACTGCTTTTGGATGTATAGGCCACAAAGTTCTCGTAAAAAACAGGGATCTCGGTCAGGTTGGCTTCGTGCAGCGGGGTAGATAATATACCACAATCTATCAGCCCCAGTTTCAATTGCTGGATAATCTGCTCGGTAGTTTGCTCCCATACCATTAGCTTTACAGCGGGGTACTTATCAATAAACTTGGTGATGATGCGCGGCAGCAGGTAGGGCGATACGGTAGGGATGATCCCTATCTTCAACTCGCCCGATAATTCCTTTTGGCGGTCGCTTACTATTTCCTTTATTTTTCGGCTTTCGGCCAGCAGTACGCGGGCCTGCTCTATAATTTCAATACCTATTTCGGTAGGTACTACGGGCTGCTTGCTACGGTCGAACACTTTTACACCCAAAGTGTCCTCCAGTTTTTGCAGCTGCATACTCAAAGTGGGCTGGGTTACAAAACATTTCTCGGCAGCCAATACAAAATTACGGTAAGTATCTACCGCTACCATATACTCTAATTGAACAAGTGTCATAACTATATAGTTTTAATCTATACAAAGATAGTTATTATTGATTTTTTCTATAGCTATTTTATGCGGATACTTGTTATATCACATCAATATAACCATACTATGGAACCGAAAAAGAAGCTAACCACCGCATCGGGCATTCCTTATGCCGAAAACGAGAACAGTATGACCGTAGGCCCGCGTGGCCCGATATTATTGCAGGACTTTATCCTGCACGAAAAAATGGCGCACTTTAACCGCGAACGGATCCCCGAGCGTGTAGTGCATGCCAAAGGATCGGGCGCTTATGGTACACTGACTATTACGCACGATATTTCCAAATATACCCGCGCCAAGGTATTTAACGCTATTGGTAAGCAAACCAAGCTATTCCTGCGCTTTAGTACTGTAGGTGGCGAGAAGGGCAGCGCCGATACCGAACGCGATCCGCGCGGTTTTGCCATTAAGTTTTATACCGAAGATGGCAACTGGGATTTGGTAGGCAATAATACGCCGGTGTTTTTTGTAAAAGACCCCAAAAAGTTCAGCGATTTTATCCATACCCAAAAACGCGACCCTTATACCAATTGCAAAAGCGCTACCATGATGTGGGATTTTTGGTCGCTTAACCCCGAGAGCCTGCACCAGGTAACTATTTTAATGAGCGACCGCGGCACCCCTTACGGCTATCGCCACATGGATGGCTTTGGCAGCCATACCTTTTCGCTCATTAACGATAAGAACGAACGTTTTTGGGTGAAGTTCCATTTTAAAACCCAGCAAGGCATTAAAAACTTTACCGATGCCGAAGCCGGCGATATGCGCGGCAAAGCCCCCGATTTTGCCCAGCACGATCTGCTTACACATATTGATAAGGGCGAGTTCCCGAAATGGAGTATGAAGATCCAGGTAATGCCCGAAGCGGATGCCAAAACATACCACATTAATCCATTTGATTTAACCAAGGTTTGGCCGCATGCCGATTACCCGCTGATTGATGTTGGTGTGTTGGAACTGAATGAAAACCCCGATAATTACTTCGCGCATGTTGAGCAGGCCGCTTTTGCCCCTGCGCATGTGGTAGATGGCATTGGCTATTCGCCCGATAAAATGCTGCAAGGGCGTATATTGAGCTACCCAGATGCGCACCGCTACCGCCTGGGGGGCAATTACGAACAGATCCCGGTAAACCGCTGCCCTTTTATGGTAAACAATTACGAGCGCGACGGGCAAATGGCCGTTAATGGCAACCATGGTTCGGCGCCTAATTATTCGCCTAACAGCTTTGATGATATTGAAACCGATAACAGCTATAAGGAACCGGCCTGGGATTTGAACAACCCGGTAGCCGATTGGTACGACCGTAATGCCGAGGGCGAGAACGACCACTATACGCAACCCGGCAATCTGTACCGTTTAATGAGCCCGGAAGCCAAAGCCGACCTGATCACCAATATTACCAACTCTATGAGCGGGATAGACGGGGCGAAGAAGGAACTGATCGTCAATCGCCAGTTATGCCATTGGTTTAGGGCCGATATGGGTTTGGGTATGGCCATAGCCAAGGGCCTGGACCTTAATTTGCAGGAAACGATGAAACACATGCCGAGCTAAGTCTTAAGTTTAAAGTCGAAAGCCTATCAAATATAAAGGCCTAAGTCCACAGCATGAATGCTTTAGACTTAGGCCTTTTGACTTTAAAGTTTAAGACTTACTCTACCGTAACAGATTTTGCCAGGTTACGTGGCTGATCCACATTACAACCGCGCATAACGGCTATATAGTACGATAGTAATTGCAATGGTATGGTAGCCAGCAATGGCACAAAGGCCTCGCCGGTTTGTGGTATCTCAATCACGTATTCGGCCATATCCCTAACGGTAGTATCGCCTTCGGTTACAATAGCAATAACACGGCCTCCGCGGGCTTTAACTTCCTGTATGTTACTCACTACTTTCTCGTACGACGAGTGTTTGGTGGCAATAAATATCACCGGCATATCGGCGTCAATCAACGCGATAGGGCCGTGTTTCATCTCGGCAGCAGGATAACCCTCGGCGTGGATGTACGAGATCTCCTTTAGCTTTAAAGCGCCTTCTAATGCAACCGGGAACGAGCTGCCTCTGCCCAGGAACAGGCAGTTGGTAGAGTCCTTAAATTTTTCGGCTATAATTTTTATCTGATCACTTGCCTTTAAAGCACGCTCTACCAGTTCGGGTATTTCATCCAGTTCGGTAAGATACTCTATCAGCTTGCTTTGGGTAATAGTGCCGCGTTGCTGTGCTATATAAAAAGCCATCAGCGTAAGCACGGTAACCTGGGCAGTAAATGCCTTGGTTGATGCTACACCAATCTCGGGCCCGGCATGGGTATAAACCCCTGCATGGGTGGTACGCGGTATAGATGCGCCAACCACGTTGCATATCCCAAAAATAGTAGCTCCTTTTTCCTTAGCCAACTCAATAGCGGCCATGGTATCGGCAGTTTCGCCCGATTGTGAAATGGCTATTACCAAATCTTTTTCGGATATAATTGGGTTACGGTACCTAAATTCCGAGGCATATTCTACTTCAACCGGTACGCGTGCATATTCTTCTATCAAATATTCGCCAACCAGGCCGGCATGCCACGATGTACCACAGGCTACAATAATAATTCGGTCAATATTCTTCAGCTTTTCTACATACTCCTTAATACCACCCAATTGTACCAGGCCCTGGTTGGGGTAAATGCGGCCGCGCATACAATCGCGGATAGAACGGGGCTGCTCGTATATCTCCTTTAACATAAAGTGATCGTAGCCGCCCTTTTCCAGCATTTCTAATTGCAGGTTAAGTTTTTGGATATAAGGGATCTGGACTGTGTTATCAATATTCTTGATCAGCAGGTCTTCGCGGCGGATGTAAGCAATTTCGTTATCATTCAGATAGATCACGTTTTTAGTGTACTCCACAATAGGTGTAGCGTCCGACGCGATAAAGTATTCGCCCTTACCAACACCTATTACCAGCGGGCTGCCTTTGCGGGCCGCAATTAACAGGTCGGGATCGTCCTGGCTCATAATTACAATGGCATAGGCACCTATTACCTTGTTAAGGGCAATGCGCACAGCTTCCTGCACATCAAGGCCTGTTTCGTTCTGGATGTCTTCAACCAGGTGAATTAAAACTTCGGTATCGGTATCACTTTTAAAAACGTGCCCCTTGCTTAATAAAGCCTCCTTTAATACCGAGTAGTTTTCGATGATCCCATTATGGATAATAGTCAGTTTACGGTCACCCGATGAATGAGGGTGCGAGTTACGGTCGCTTGGGGCACCGTGTGTAGCCCAGCGGGTATGGCCCATTCCTATGGCGCCTTTAACACTCACGCCTTTAACAAAGTTTTCAAGATCGGCTACCTTGCCGGCTTTTTTATAAACTTTAAGATCCTTATCCAGCAAGGCAATACCGGCACTATCATATCCGCGATATTCCAGCCTGTGCAAGCCTTTTATAATAATAGGGTAAGCGTCTCTGTATCCAATGTAACCTACAATTCCACACATAAATAATTCAGCGTTTAAACTTTAACTAATTGCTTTAACAAAAAAGCCTGCAAATTATTTTGCTAAAGTATATAAATAATAAATCCCCTTAGCGGGGATTTTAATTATTTAGTAACCTTTGTGTAAATTAAGTTTAATTTAATTCGGTAGGGGTAATCGGCTGCCGATTGATTGGTGATGGCCCCCGCTGCTACAAGCCGGCCTGCTGTTTGCGGCGTGGCCAGGTAATCAACCGCCTGGCTATTGGTATAATCAACCGCGCCCAGGTAGGTGCCGTAATCTTTTGTTTTTCCCAGCATCAAATCCTGTATATAGCCGGTAATAACAAAGTGGTAATCATTTTTAGCCGTATAAAAACCTCCAAAAATATCAATCCCCAGATAGCGTTTGTCTGCTGTGCTGGCATCTTGTAATAAAATGCGTTGCTTGGCAATATCCAGCTGGTACATACTTAATTTAGTTTGCGCGCTAAAAGGTATGGTACTGGCAATATTAGGTGTTATTACTAACTCGGCACGGTTAATTACAATATCGCTTCCGGCTTTTGTAATAATATCCTTAAGGCCCGGGAAGCTAATTTTTGTTCTTAAGCCCAATAAGCCTTGTACATAAAAAGTACTGTTTGAGGTAGCCTGATTGTTGATAACAGCCTGTACAGATGCGGTGTAAGTATGCTTAATTTCGGCAACGTGCTGGGCAATTGGCAAAGCTACTGTGGCAGTATCAATAGTGCCCGCATTATTGGCGCGGTAATAAATAACCACACTGCTGGAGTCGAGCGCACTCATAAAACTACCACCAGGTCCGGTTTGTGTTTTATCCATGGTAATATAAAGGCCCTTTATTGCATTTTGAAAAAGCGTATTTGATGCCAATATAGTACTGGAAGCCCCAAACAGGTTATCATTTATAAAGTTGGTACTTATAGGCACCCTAACTTGCGGCGCAACCAGCTTAAGCGTATCCTTGGCACCGGTAACAATATCTGTTATTTTAAAGCCGGTGTGCGTGCGCGAGCTAAATGTTTTTGTACCCAGTAACACACTGCTATTGTAGGCCCATTTTCGGGTATTGTAATAGTTAACTGTGGATAATGGTTTTTCGGTTAGCTGGTATACATTTACCTTGTATTTGGAGTTTAGCGAGTCGCCATAAAAACCATCGGCATAACGTAATACCAATATAGCCGAATCAACAGTTATGGTGCCGGAAGGCACTGTATAGGCCGAAGATAATGGCAAGCTAAGTGCTGCAGCAATATTAGATTCGGTTGTACCTATCTGTGGGTCGTTAAAATAACCGAACGGGGTTTTAGATAACCCGTTGGTGTAAACAGAATCCTCAGGAACGGTATTTACAACAATATTATCATCAACCAGTAAGGTGCTATTCAGTGTCTGATCGGGATTAAGGCCAATGCCATCCTGATTTTTACAACTGCTTAAAATAAAAAGACTTATTAACAGGGTCAATAAGTCTATCCGGAAAAATTTCATACGCGCGTTAAAAACTTATGCAACATGCACCAATTCTTCGTTGGTGATTTCGTCGTAAAAATTGTAATAATTTTCGAAATCAGAGGTATAATCATACTCTAAAACCGATTTATGGCTGTTTTTAACATTATTTAACGTTTCAGCATCAATTTCTGCACTGCCTAAAACAATACCGTCCGAGTATTTAATGGCACCGGCATCAAGCGCGGCGTTAGTGCCTGGTTTAAATGCTTCGGTATGTTCTTCGCTCATATCGGCCATAATAGCCTTGTTGGCAAAATCGGCACTTAACGATTCCTTAAAATCATTCTCGTAAACAGAATAGATCACCTTTGAGTGTTTAAAGGTAGGATCGTCTTTATAAGTAGTTTTTAAATAAACCGGCACCAATGCGCTCATCCAACCGTGGCAATGTACAATATCAGGCGACCAGCCTAACTTCTTCACCGTTTCGATAGCGCCCTTGCAGAAGAAGATCATCCGCTCATCGTTATCGGCATAAAATTTACCATCCTTGTCGGCAAATACGTGCTTACGTTGAAAATACTCTTCGTTATCTAAAAAGTACACCTGCATGCGTGCCGAAGGAATGGATGCAACCTTAATGATCAGCGGATTATCATTATCGTTAATAATAATGTTCATCCCTGATAAACGTATCACTTCGTGCAAACGGTTACGCCTTTCGTTAATGTTACCAAAACGGGGCATCAGTATGCGGATCTCAAAACCCTTATCCTGCATTGCTTGCGGCAACTGGCGGGTTATTTCAGAAATTTTTGTGAGATCGAGGAAAGGTGACATTTCATGAGTTATAAACAGAAGCTTAGATTTACCCATCTTTTATCAGTGTTTTAATTTATGTAAGAACTCAAAAAATTTGAGTCTGCAAATATAATCATTATTCTAACAATTAGCAACGGATTATGCAAGTTAGTTTTGGTTTATTTGTTGTAATTGTACAACTTAGCCAAATTTTTAAAAATAGGTTGATTTGAGGGTTTTTAAGCTAAAGAAAGATTTGCAACAACACCTGCAACAGTTGCGTGCAGCGG
Source organism: Bacteroidota bacterium (assembly GCA_040389105.1). Lineage (GTDB taxonomy): Bacteria > Bacteroidota > Bacteroidia > Sphingobacteriales > Sphingobacteriaceae > Mucilaginibacter. The sequence goes on along the minus strand of JAZKAO010000006.1, from coordinate 237,989 downwards.
GTAAAAGTATTGGTTTAGTGCCTACCATGGGGGCCTTGCACCAGGGCCACCTATCGTTAATAGCACAGGCAAGGCAAAATGCCGATATAGTAATAAGTACAATTTTTGTAAACCCTACCCAGTTTACCGACCCTAAGGACCTGGAGAAATACCCCCGCCCAATTGAGCAGGATATGCAAAAACTGGAACAAGCCGGTTGCGATATTTTGTTTAACCCCGAGGTAGCGGAGATGTATGCCGGCAATGAGCAATGGCATTTAAATATTGGCGAACTGGAGTTTTTGCTGGAGGGAGAGTTTAGGCCCGGGCATTACCAGGGGGTTACACAAGTGGTGTTTAAACTGTTTGATATTGTAAAGCCCGATATCGCTTTGTTTGGCCAAAAGGATTATCAGCAGGTTATGGTGATTAGCAAAATGGTTGAAATATTAAAGCTGCCCGTAAAGCTGTTGATGTGCCCCATCCTGCGCGACGAGGATGGCCTGGCCATGAGTTCGCGCAATATTCACCTATCAGCAACCGAGCGGCAGCAGGCGCTGATATTATCTAAAGCCCTGTTTTGGATAAAAGATCATTTTAACCGGGATAATATCTCCAAATTACAGGAACAAGCGGCAGCTATCATCGGGCAGCAAGATGGCGTTGAACTCGAATACCTGCAAATAACCGACGGTGATACTTTACATCCCGCCAATCAAAATTCAAATAAAATTGTTGCTCTTGTAGCAGCCCGCGTGGGTAAAACCAGGCTGATTGATAACGTGTTGTTAGTTCATGGTTCATAGATCATGGTTTATGACCGAACAGGCAAGTGGCTGTACTTCATCGCTTTGCAATATTACTGTGAACTATGAACCATCAGCTATGAACTATAAACCAATAAACACTACCTTTGCGCCATGATTATTGAGGTGTTAAAATCCAAGCTTCACCGGGTTAGGGTAACGCAAGCCGAATTGAACTACGTAGGCAGCATTACTATTGATGAAGATTTAATAGAGGCCGCTAATATTATCCCTAACGAAAAGGTGCAGATTGTGAACAACAATAACGGTGCCCGTTTTGAAACTTACGTAATAAAAGGCGAGCGCGGCAGCGGTACCGTATGCCTTAATGGCGCCACGGCCCGGCTGGCACAGGTAGGCGATGTGGTGATCATCATGTCGTACGCTTACATGGAAATAGATGAAGCGCGGGCCTATCAACCCATATTAATATTTCCCGATAACGATAACAAGTTGCTGAAGTAAACCTATACCCGCACAATTATTCTTAAAAAAATTTACTGATTATTAGGATAAGCCGCAATGTTTAACACCACATGCAGGTTAACATCGGTAGTGGTTTTGTTGCGCAGCTTATAAGCCATGCGCACCCTAAGGCTAGGCTGGCGGATCAGTTCATCTAAAAAATGGGTATTATCAATATCCAGCACCAAGCTGTTGCCAATATTGGGGTTGATATCCTTGCGGGATGCTACCATCTCCTCGTCTTTACCATCAGTTTTAGAAACATATATCTGAACGGACACTATCTGACCGATATTAAAATCGGATGGATCGGTTGCCTGTAGCTTGGCCGATACAATACGTACGGCATTTACATTATTAGCATCGTTGCCGTCCTTTACAAAAATCTGGTCAAAACTGTTGGCGGTACCTGTCGATGAAAATTCCTTGCCGGTTTCGGCCGTAGCAGGGATAACCACATTAGCCGTATATGGGAACGATGATTTAACGATGGATTGCATTGTTCCGCAGGCGGTAAGCGCTACGCTAACCAGCAACAGGTACAGTGTTTTCATAATAGCATGTATAAGCAGTTCGGTGTTATGGGCAAGTTAACCTTTTTTTTAAACTTATGTAAGGCTAATTAGCTAAATTTATAATCGATTAATATGAACACAGCAAACCCGGGTATTTTGTTTTTAGGTACAGTATTATTTGCCTTTATAGTTGTGTCCGGTTGTAGTTATCAACCAGGTACACCAATAAAGCTTAAACGCATAACAACAACCCGCGATACGCTCATCATCCGCAAAGAACTATTTGAACACCCCAGCCCAGACGAAAATTGCGCCATTTACCAAGCCTACCCGCAAATAACATTTGCATCTCGGCCACGGATAGCGCAGCAGGCTAACAAATTAATATGTGACGACTTCCGGATAACCGAATATAAGCATACACCCAAAAACGAGCTTTGCGCCAATGCTCAATCAATTGCAGGTTACAGTATTTATAATTACAGGAATACAGTACTAAGCTTAATGCTACAGGATGAGTTTTTTGGATCAGGTGCCGGGCATGGTTACATTACTACCCGTGCCTTAAATATCGATCTGCTTACGGGCAAAAGCATTGAACAAAGCCAGTTGTTTATCAGCAAGCGATTCCCGGAGTTAAAAAGCATCCTGCTAAAACAATTTCAACAGCTGGCCGATAGCTTATGCAAGGATGGCATAGTGCCCGACGTAACCGATAAGGACGTTCCGGCTCCTATTGCTGTTATATCAGCTAAAGGATTTACATTTTATCTTCATATTACCACGGGTAATTTAGAATTTGAATTATTAATGCCTTATGCCGAATTGAAGCCCTATCTTAACAATCACTATTTGTTTTATAATTAATGGCATCCAAACGTGTTAACCATATCTTATACTAAAATGGCGCTGGTTCACAAAACATAAATGCGATTTGAAAAAAAACATTACATAATCGCACATAAACCCTATCTTTGCACCCCGACGCTGAGGTCGGGTTTTCTCGTCCCCGGCGCATAGAAAAAAGTTCATAGGTAATAGTTCATGGTTCATTGTAAAAGAGGGCTATCAACTATGATCCATCAACCATCAACTAAAAAACTATGCCCAAAAATAATTCCATCAAATCTGTATTGATCATCGGTTCAGGCCCTATTATTATAGGTCAGGCTTGTGAGTTTGATTATGCCGGTTCGCAAGCCGCGCTATCCTTAAAGGAAGAAGGGATCAGCGTGTCCATCATTAACAGTAACCCGGCCACTATCATGACCGATAAGGTTATTGCTGACCACGTGTACCTGTTGCCGCTTGAACCTGAAAGTATTGAGAAGATATTGCAAGAACGCCAGATTGACGCGGTACTGCCTACTATGGGTGGCCAAACGGCGCTTAATCTTTGCATTAGTGTGGCCGAGCGTGGTATTTGGGAAAAGTACGGTGTTAAAATTGTTGGTGTTGATTTAGCCGCGATTGAAAAAACCGAAAACCGCGAGGCTTTCCGCCAACTAATGGTTGATATTGGCGTTGGGGTTGCTACCTCAAAAATTGCCAACTCATTTTTAGAAGGGAAGGAAGCCGCGCAGGAAATTGGTTATCCGCTGGTTATTCGCCCAAGTTATACGCTGGGTGGTAAAGGCGCCGGCTTTGTACACAGGAAAGAAGATTTTGACCAGGCCCTGAGCCGTGGCCTGCAGGCATCGCCAACCCACGAGGTTTTGGTAGAGCAAGCTGTTTTAGGCTGGAAAGAATACGAGTTGGAGTTACTGCGCGATAATAACGACAATGTTATCATCATTTGCTCTATCGAGAACTTCGACCCGATGGGCATCCACACAGGCGATTCGATAACCGTGGCCCCGGCCATGACACTGAGCGACCGCTGTTACCAGGAGATGCGTAACCAGGCCATTAAAATGATGCGCGCCATTGGCAATTTTGCCGGCGGCTGTAACGTGCAGTTTTCGGTTAACCCGGCCGATGAAAGCATTATCGCGATCGAGATTAACCCAAGGGTTTCGCGCTCATCGGCGCTGGCATCTAAAGCTACCGGTTACCCTATCGCTAAAATAGCTGCCAAGCTGGCTATCGGTTATAACCTTGATGAAATAGAAAACCAGATCACCAAAACCACTTCGGCTTATTTTGAACCAACGCTGGATTACGTGATCGTGAAGATCCCCCGCTGGAACTTCGATAAATTTAAAGGCGCTAACCGCGAGTTGGGCCTGACCATGAAATCGGTAGGCGAGGTAATGGGCATTGGCCGCAGTTTTATCGAGGCGCTGCAAAAAGCTTGTCAGAGTTTGGAGATCGGCCGCGCCGGCTTAGGTGCCGATGGCCGCCAAAGCCGCAACCTTGACGAAATTATGCACAGCCTGGAGAAACCAAGCTGGGATAGGCTATTCCACATTTACGATGCCATGAGTTTAGGCGTACCGGTGGAATCTATCCGCAAGGCTACAAAAATTGACCGCTGGTTCCTGAACCAGATATTTGAGCTGGTTGGTTTGGATACCGAGCTGCGCCGCTACTCGCTGAATAATATCCCTAAGGAGTTTTTATTTACCCTGAAACAAAAAGGTTTCTCGGACGCGCAAATAGCCTACATTTTAGGCAATGTAACCGAAGAAGATGTTTACCAACGCCGTAAAGCTTTAGGCATGCACCGGGTTTACAAAATGGTAGACACCTGTGCCGCCGAGTTCCAGGCTAAAACGCCATACTTCTACTCTACTTACGAGGGCGAGAACGAGTCGATCGTATCTGATAAACCAAAGATCATTGTATTAGGATCGGGCCCTAACCGCATTGGCCAGGGTATTGAGTTTGACTACAGCTGTGTACACGGACTTTTAGCCGCTAAGGAAACCGGTTTTGAGGCCATTATGATCAATTGTAACCCCGAAACCGTATCCACCGACTTTAACATGGCCGATAAACTATACTTTGAGCCGGTATTTTGGGAGCATGTACGCGAGATCATCGAACTGGAAAAACCGGTTGGTGTAATCGTTCAGTTAGGCGGCCAAACCGCCTTGAAAATGGCCGAGAAACTGCACGAGCATGGCATTAAGATCATCGGTACCAGTTATGATAACATGGATATTGCCGAAGATCGTGGCCGTTTCAGTGACTTGCTGAAAGAGCTGGATATCCCTTACCCTAAATATGGTGTTGCCGAAAGTGCCGAAGAAGCACTGGTTGTAGCCCACGAAGTTGGTTACCCTGTTTTGGTGCGCCCAAGCTATGTATTAGGCGGACAAGGCATGAGCATTGTGATTAACGATGAAGACCTGGAAAAAGCGGTAGTTAATCTACTGAAAAACCTACCGGGCAACCGGGTGTTAATTGACCACTTCCTTGACCGCGCTGCTGAGGCCGAGTCGGATTCGATAAACGATGGCGAAGATGTACATATTATTGGTTTAATGGAACACATTGAGCCGGCCGGGATCCACTCGGGCGATTCGTACGCGGTATTACCACCTTTCGATCTGTCGGACTCGGTGATCAAACAAATGGAAGATCATACCATTAAAATAGCGCACGCGCTGAATGTTCGCGGTTTGCTGAATATCCAATTTGCTATCAAGAACGATAAGGTATACGTGATAGAGGCAAACCCTCGCGCAAGCCGTACCGTGCCATTTATCGCGAAAGCTTACGATGTACCATATATCAACATTGCCGCCAAGGTAATGCTGGGCACCCATAAATTAAAAGACTTTAAGATTGAGCGTAAGTTGAAAGGATACGCCATTAAAGAACCCGTATTCTCGTTCGATAAATTCCCCGAAGTAGAAAAACAATTAGGCCCTGAAATGAAATCGACCGGCGAAGCCATCCGCTTCATCCCCGATTTACAGGATCCGTACTTCAGGCATTTGTATAAAGAGAAATCGATGTATCTTTCTAAATAAAGGCTAAAGCTGAAAGTAAAAGGCGAAAGGTTTCGAGGACTTTTCGCCTTTTTTGTTTTTGGGTATCCTTATTTATGGTTACTTTCTAACCTCTAAACCGCTTACTTCAAACATTAACAGTTGTTTGTTAGCTGGCTTACTACCATTACGGCTACCATTGCCGCCCGCATAATGCTGGTGATCGTCGGCCACTAATTGCTTTTGCGCGATACCCTCCATCAGGATATAACGGTTTTTAAGATTTGCAGGTAAGTTAATACCATAATTTTTAAAATGCGCAGTAATAATACGCCCATGGCCCGCATCTACATCAAACCACCCGCCCTTAGCCTTGGTAATGAGGGTAATCCTGCCGGATACGGTTGCCTTAATGCGTGTCCGTTTCCCCATATAATTGTCCAGATTGGCTGCGGTAACTAACCCGGTGTGGCCGGGTTTACTGCCAAACACTGTACCAAATGGCAGGTGTTGCGCTTCAACGCTTAACGGCAATATTAATACTATCCATAAAAAAAGCTTCTTCATCATATCACAATAAGTTTATTGGTATTACAACATACTGCTGCAAAGGTTTTGGTTGCCGGCATCCTTATTGTTAAATAGTGTTAAAATATCGCTTCAGGTTAATATCTTTGCGGATAAAGCTGTTATTTTAACGTTTTATCTTTATTAACGAAAATGAGATTATCCCTACAAAGAATAAGTATATTTTTAGTGTTGCTGGCATCGGCCGTTATTACCTTTTCGGGCTGCAATAAATCATCGGATGATACCACCAATTTTATCCCGGTAGTAACCACTAATAATATCATTACTAATTTAACTACCACATCAGCAATGAGCGGTGGTTATGTTACCAATTTTGTAACCGGCACCGTGACTGAATATGGTGTTTGCTGGAGCGCCACCAATAAAACCCCTGTAATAACCGACTCTAAAACGGCGCTTACTACAGCCAATGTTATCCGCTTTTCGGCGGCGGTTACCGGTTTAAGTGCCAAAACCCTGTATTACCTAAGGGCCTATGCAACCGATAATAAGGGCGCTACCGTATATGGCGGCGTTATACAGTTCACTACGCCAACTACTACCTTTGCCATTACAGGCACCGTAAGCACCTATGCCGGTAGCGGTACTATATTTAACAGCCCACAGGGTGTTGTTGCCGATGGGGCCGGCAATTTATACATAGCCGATTCCTTTAACAACTCCATCCGCAAGGTATCATCAACCGGTACAATAACTACACTTGCAGGTAGCGCTACTCCCGGTTATAATAACGCTACAGGTGCCGCGGCCAGTTTTTACAGCCCGCAAAATATAGCTATTGATGCTTCGGGCAACCTATATGTATCTGATGTTGGTAATAATGCTATCCGTAAAATAACAGCCACCGGAGTGGTAACTACCCTGGCAGGCGGCAATGGCCCAGGCTTTGTAGATGCTACAGGTAGTTCGGCCAAGTTTACCAGCCCCGCTGGTTTGGTAGTTGATGCATCGGGCAATGTTTATGTGGCCGACAGGGGTAACAATGCTATCCGTAAAATAACATCTGCCGGTGTGGTAACCACCATAGCAGGCGCGCAGGCATCGGGCTTTGCCGATGGCTTAACTACCACTGCCCGCTTTAGTAATCCATCGGGTATTACTATCGATGCGCAAGGCGTGCTTTACGTAGTGGATTTATCCAATAACGCCCTAAGGCAAATTGCTACCGATGGTACAGTAACCACGCTTGCAGGTAACCCTACTACCCAAACCGATTTGCTTAACCTGCCCGTAGCTATCACCACCGACAAAAGCGGTAACATGTTCATCTCGGACGAGTCGGGCCGTATTATGGAACTTGTGGCAGCAACCAAGGTTTTATATAGCATTGCAGGCAGTGCCAATACAGCCGGTTATACCGAGGGTGCTGGTACTACTGCCAAATTTAATGCACCAATGGGATTAACTACCGATGCAGCCGGCAATGTTTACGTGGCCGATTATAACAATAACGTGATCCGCAAACTGGTGGTAAGCACTACACCGTAAACTATCGGTTTATTAAAATATTAAACGGCGTAGCTTTTATAAGTTACGCCGTTTTTTGTAGATGGATTTTTTGAACCCTCTCCTTTGGAGAGAACGGGGTGAAGGGTTACTCCCCGGAGTTCGTGTCTTTATCACAAGTGTTCGGAAGATTAGAAAAAGGGTGGGCTTGTGCGATTCCCTCCCACAGGGAGGGTGTAGGGAGGGGTTTCATCAAGCGTAATAAACCCCTCCCTGCCACCGCACAATCAGACGCACCCCTCCCCATGGGAGGGAACTGTAAATCTTATGAACGTCTTAATTATTGTTGACTGTGGGGACATAGTCAACTGGAAAATGGTATTATCCAAACAACAGCGTAAATACCTCCTCAATACTACCCACAGGTTTCACGGCTATTTTGTATCGGGTTAAGTCTATACGTTTTTTATCATCGCCGCCGGTGGGGAGGTTGTATTTGGAGATAAAGATCTGTTCGAAGCCCAGTTTCTCGGCCTCGGCTATGCGCTGCTCTACCCGGTTAACGGCACGGATTTCGCCCGAAAGGCCGATCTCACCCGCGAAACAGGTTTTAAACGGGATGGGAATATCTTCGTGCGATGAGATGATGGCCGCGGCCAGGCCCAGGTCTATCGCCGGGTCTTCTACCCTGATGCCGCCAGTGATATTCAGGAACACATCCTTAGCGCCTAATTTAAAGCCACAGCGCTTTTCTAACACGGCCAGCAGCATATTCATGCGGCGGGTATCAAAGCCCGTAGCCGAGCGCTGAGGCGTGCCATAAGCCGATGTACTCACCAATGCCTGGGTCTCGATCATCATAGGCCGCATACCCTCCAGCGTGGCCGATATCGTAATGCCGCTCAATGGTTCATCCCTTTGCGATAATAGTATTTCGGATGGGTTGGATACTTCCCGTAAGCCTGCTCCCAGCATCTCGTAAATTCCCAGTTCGGATGCCGAGCCGAAACGATTTTTAACCGCCCGCAATATGCGGTATACATGGTGGCGGTCGCCTTCAAATTGCAGTACGGTATCTACCATGTGTTCCAGTATCTTGGGGCCGGCAATCATGCCGTCCTTGGTAATGTGCCCTATCAGGAATACCGGTGTACCGCTTTCCTTGGCGAAGCGCAGCAGTTCGGCCGTACACTCGCGCACCTGTGATACACTGCCGGGGGTAGATTCGATATGCGCAGAGTGCAGGGTTTGGATCGAGTCGATCACCACCATTTCGGGTTGGATATGCTCTATTTGCTTAAATATGTTTTGGGTTGATGTTTCGGTCAGGATATAGCAATCGGAATGGATTTGTGATTTCGGATTTGCGATTTCGGAATAACTGCCATCTGTCAACTGCTCACTGCCAGCTGAGGGTACCAGTCGTTCGGCCCGCATTTTAATTTGCCGGTCGCTTTCTTCGCCCGATACGTATAGCACCCTCAAGCCCGGCATGTTTAACGCCAGTTGCAGCATCAGGGTTGATTTACCTATACCCGGCTCGCCACCTATCAGCACCAGCGACCCGGCTACAATGCCGCCGCCCAGTACCCGGTTAAACTCCTTATCGGGGGTTAGGGTGCGGTGTTCCTCGTCAAACTCAATCTTATCTATCGGTACCGCTTTGTTAGACCGTTGCAGGGAGCTTGATTGCGGTTTCCAGTCGGGTACCGATGGGTTGTTCTTCTCTACTATTTCCTCTACAAAGGTATTCCACTGGCTGCACGAAGGGCATTTGCCCAACCACTTAGGTGCTTCGAAGCCGCAGTTTTGGCAGAAATAGGAGACTTTAGTTTTAGCCATTTGTTTTGGATGTGCAGATATGCGTATGTGCAAATGTGCAGAATCAAAATTGCGTATTATTTTTTAGATGGGCAATAAAAATGCTAAAAATATTAGGAATTATAATGCTATTAAATCGTTCAAATAAGTATAGTCACCTTCGGGAGTAGCTAACAATGTAGCTATCTGCATTATCTCGTCGTAACACGCCTGGTCTATCTTGATATCGAATTCATACAATTGAACGGCCACCTGGTCGAGTGCTAATGCAGGCTCGTTATATTCTACAAATTCATTCGCAAAGTCCTGGTCTTTTTGAGGCAAACCGAATGTGCCTGCTTTTGCTATCAGTGCTTTTAACCGTTTTTCGAGTTTATATCTTTCGAACATGCTTAAAGATAGCTGTAACTATCAGACTTACGAAGTTTTAAAAACTTCGTAAGTCCTTTTGGTTAAGTAAGCGCTTGATGAAACCCCTCCCTGCCATAACACAACCCATCACACCCCTCCCCGTGGGAGGGAACTGAAATTAACACGGTGATTTAGGCTACATCCCCGCTTTAAACCGCTTATTCTTTAACCAAAGCAAACGCGCGGTGATCTGTGGTGATACGGCTATCTTTTTTGATGCTTCTTCTATCTCGCCTACTTTGGTAAACTGGTCTTTACGGATATCGGCCAGGTAAATATATTCGTCGCGCACGTAATTGTCGCCGCCCGCGTGGCCTGTGCCGTTGGTGCCGTCTACATTACCGGCAAACTTGCCGTCTTTTACGTTGGCCAGCACCACATCAAAATAGGTATTGGCCATAATGGTCATATCCTGCAGGGTAACACCGCATTTGCCGTTGATATAGGCCAGATACATGCCCTCGCTATCGTAGGCGAAGTGGTTGGTATCTTCCATCCGCGAAATTAGCGCGTACTTAAAACTCCATACAGGCGTACCCACAGATGACGTTCCTGCTTTAACAGTCGATTTAAACCAATCGAAATTTACTTTCACCAAATCGGTGTACAGTTTTGATTTTTCGGGGTCTTGTTTCAGCAGATCGTAGCACTCGGCCAAACGTACCAGGCCATTGGTGAACATGCAAACCTGGTTCCATGGCACGGCCTCGTTAGCTTTATAATCATTAGGCACACCGGGGAAGTAGAACTTTTTATCAGCACGTACAAAATTTGGCAGTAGCCAGGTTTGCACCGTATAGTCGCATTCTTTTACGTAGCGCAAGGCCCGTTCCTTATATGTGGCACCAAAGCCATGCGGATTGCCCGAACCCACCCTTTCATTCCAAAGGGTAGCATTGGCTAAAATTATTTTAGCGCTATATAAAATATGCGCTAATACGCTGCCCTCCGCAACGCCCGCGCCGGCAGGTTTGCCGTTAGCACCCGGCGCTCCCCAAACGGCTTCTATCTTACGCCCCCAAATCATCCGTTGCCCGCCATGTTCGGCATCAGTCAAATCATTCCTGCCAGCCAACGCGGCATCGCTATAGTATAGCATACGATCTAATATCTCCCGGTCGCCAGTGGCTTCATACATCATGCCGCAAGCTTCCAGCATTTTGCCGGGGTTACCGTAAACCCAAATATTACGGTCGTTATGATCGGGCACATCAACCTTGCTGATATGCGCTTTAAAAGCGGCCAATTCGTTTGGCGTGATCGGCCCTTTCAGGCTCTCGACGATCATTTTCGGGCCGATGGATGGCCTCTCGGTTTCCTGCACGGGGGCGACATTGTCCTGGCCGTATACCATAACGCAACTGATGAGGCCGGCAAGGCTAAGTGTTATTTTACGCATGATTGGTTTGCTAATTGATACCATCTAAAGTATCGCCTTTACGCCGCAAAAAGTAGGGGGGTGTTTGCTATTTAATATCTTGTTTTGGCATGAAAACAAAAAGAGCGCTAGGGAATTTTGCAGCGCTCTTTTTTGTTTCAGCGCACTCTACCGTATTGAGAAAATAAATAAGTGAGACCAATATTGAATTCCTATATTTATCTAAAATAACCTCTATGAACTTGTATCGGCCAATAATTGCCTTTCTGCTATTATTTAGCACTACTACGTTAAGCGCGCAAAACCAAAGTCTTTTATTTAAAAAACTAACATTAATAACCTATGAGGTGAGCGGGTCGGGTAAGAATAAGAAAATTAGTATTACAGATCAGCTAGAAATTAATAACGGTACGGTTCATCACATTACTAAAATATACAAAGGAATTGCCGATACTATTTATTTATTACCAGATAGTATGATTGCGCGGCTTAATTCTGTTTTTAATGGAAAAAGGCAGCTTAAATCGTATCTGAAAATCAAAAAACTTCCTCCGGGGCATTTTGGCGGACAGCCCTATTTTTTAAGTTATACGGATCAAAAAAATATCATACAAAACTTTATTGTTGTTGATATTTATATGAACCAAGAGTTTTATAGTGCGTTTAACTTGCTTAGTTATCTACCTTTTGCTGGCAACGCGAAATATAAAACCAATAGCATTAAAAATGCTTTGATGGAAAGCAAAGTGTTAAAGTACCATAATGCCTGCACGTATCTTCCTGATATGGAAGAGCCACCGCCAGCAATAAATTAAACCAAAAAGAGCGCTACAAAACTGCAGCGCTCTTCCAATGTCTTTCGGTCATTCCGACTAACCTATAATTTAATCTCCTCGTCCTTTGATGAGAAAAAGTGGAACTCGGTGATCTGGTAGTTGGGGTTAGCTTTTACCTTGATCCATTGTTTGTACTTAAAGTACCATTTCATTTGGCGGCTAACCAGGCCTTGTTTAATGTAGGCCTCAATATATGGGTGAACGGCAAGGGTAATGCTTTTCTCGTTCTGTTCAACCAGTATAAAGTTAAAGTTGTTCTCAATATCGTCCAGCAATAATATGGTAGGACGAATGGTGCCTGTACCATTACAGGTAGGGCAAACCTCGCTGGTTACAATATTCATTTCGGGGCGCACGCGCTGGCGTGTAATTTGCACCAAACCAAACTTACTTGGCGGCAGGATGGTATGCTTGGCCCTGTCGTGCGCCATTTCGGCCCGCAGGTAATCAAACAAATCCTTACGGTTGGTTGGCTTATGCATGTCGATAAAATCGATCACCACAATACCGCCCATATCGCGCAAACGCAACTGGCGTACAATCTCTTTAGCTGCTTCTTTATTTACTAAAAAAGCGTTCTCTTCCTGGTTCTCTTTATTAGCTGTGCGGTTACCGCTGTTCACGTCTATAACGTGCAGGGCTTCCGTATGCTCAATTACCAGGTAAGCGCCACCGGCAAGGTTTACGGTTTTACCAAAAGCGCCTTTAATTTGCTTTTCGATGCCGTAATGCTCAAAAATGGGATCCTTGTGCTTATGTAAGCGTACAATGTTTTCCATCTCGGGCGATATATCGTGTACGTATGATCGGATCTCCTCGTAAATGGTATTATCATTTACATAAATGTGCTGGAAATCCTTGTTCAGCAAATCGCGCAGCAAGGTACTGGTACGGTCAATTTCGCCTAATACCTTTTTGGCAGGCTCGGTAGCCGGCAAGCGGGTAATAAAGGTTTCCCATTTGGTTACCAGGTCCAGCAAGTCCTTTTGCATTTCGGCCACACCCTTACCTTCGGATACGGTACGGATAATCACGCCGAAATTTTTGGGCTTAATGCTTTCGATGATCTTACGCAAGCGGTTACGCTCGGTATTGCTCTTTATTTTTTTGGATATCGATATCGCTTCAGAAAAAGGACAAAGTACCACATAACGCCCGGCTATTGATATATCCGAACTTAAGCGTGGCCCTTTGGTACTGATAGGCTCCTTTGCAATTTGCACCGGTATTAATTGGCCCTTAGTTAATACATCAGATATTTTACCCGATTTATTAATGTCGGCCTCCGGCTTAAAATTATCTAAAAGCTTGGCTGTGTACCCACCGCTTTTAACCATTTTGGTTAATTTAAGCAAGCTTTGTACTTGTGGGCCAAGGTCCAGATAATGCAAAAAGGCATCCTTCTCGTATCCTACATCCACAAAGGCAGCGTTTAGCCCGGGCATTATTTTTTTAATGCGGCCCAGGTATATGTCACCAACAGTATAATTGTTGCTAACATGCTCCTTGTGAAGTTCTACAAGCTGTTTATCCTGTAATAAGGCAATAGTAGCCCCGTTGGGGGTCGAATCGATAATTAATTCTTTTATCAACTGCTACTCCATTTCTTAAACCCGGCACCATAGCGCCAGGTTACTACTGAAGGTAAACAATAAAATAACAAACCCGTTAAAAGCAGGTAAAATAAGCTATCGGTTAAATAGCTTACTTCTTTTTATGCCTGTTTTTTCTCAAACGTTTTTTGCGTTTGTGGGTGGCCATTTTATGTCTTTTACGTTTTTTACCGCTTGGCATAATGCTAATTTTTTAGTTGTGTAATTAATTCTTTAATTCTTTTATAAAATCATCAATGCGCTTGCCTGCAATAGGGTCCTGCATTAGTTCTTTACATTTTTGGTAAGCTTCAATAGCTTCCTTTTTTTGGCCCAGTTGCTTGTAGCTTTCGGCAATGTAGAAGTACGATTCCACTTCGGGCTTTTGCGCCAAAATGGTTTTAAACCTTGCTACAGCCTTATCAAACTGGCCCGATTTAATGGCAAACAAACCTAAATTAAAGTTCGCGTTGCGGTTAGCCGGGTCCTTTGCTACTACGTCAAGCAGTAAACCAATCCCTGTCATGGGCGATGGCGCGCCGCCATTTACATCGGCTATACCTAAACCCGCTTTCGCGTCCAGGTTATCAGGCTTCAGCTTGGTTGCGTTTTCAAAAGCCTCAACCGCGTTTGTTACCAGCGCCGCCTGCAGGGTCGAATCCTGGCTGGCTTTGTAGGCATCGTTAAAACGGTTACCGGCATTCAGCCAATCGTCAAAGTTGTTTTGCTTGCGGCCCAGTTCAAGGTAGTAAAAGGCGGCCGGCGCGGGCTGATTTACATCGTCCCATTGTTTGGCCAGTTGCCTTTGTAAGTCTGCCTTTTGCTTGTCGCCGCTTGCTTGCTTCAACTGCTCTTCCAGGTCGGTTATTTTTGCCGAAAGGTTAGCGCCTATGGCTGTTTTAGCCGTAACCGAAACCATATCGGCCGTAACGGCAACTACAGGTTTTGCTGATCCTGCAACCATGCCGTTATTGGCCTTAGCCTCCTTAGGTTTTATTAAACCCTTAACCGGCCTTAAATACAAATAGCCTATAATAACAACTACTGCTGCAATAACGGCTATTTGTTTTCCTTTCATGCCCCTTTAATTATTTGGCTGTTTTTGCTTTGTTACCAGTCCTTACCTTTTCAACAAAAGTTTTTGCCGGTTTAAAACTTGGCACAAAATGCTCGGGGATAATGATGGCAGTATTTTTTGAAATATTACGAGCTGTTTTTTTAGCTCTTTTTTTCACTACAAAACTACCGAAACCTCTAACGTATACGTTTTCGCCGCCTACCATTGATGTTTTAACCACCTTGAAGAACGCCTCAACAGTTTCCTGCACGTCTACTTTCTCAATACCTGTCTTCGATGAGATCTCAGCTATAATTTCTGCCTTCGTCATATCTGATTTTCTTTTTATTTATATGTAAATACTTAACTGTTTTGGGGTTGCAAAAGTATTGCTTTATTCGGAAAGATTGAAATAAAAGATGTTTTTTTTCAACATACCGCCAAAAACCTTACAAACGGGCACATTTGAATGCTTATTTTTGTTGAATATGTCCCTATCAAACCAACTAATTGAGTGGTATCAGCAAAACAAACGCGACCTGCCCTGGCGCCATACAAACAACCCTTATGTAATATGGCTGTCGGAAATTATATTGCAGCAAACCCGTGTAGAACAGGGACTTCCGTACTTTAACCGCTTTTTAGATAAATACCCAACAGTAAGCCACTTTGCCGCCGCGCACGAGGATGAGGTGCTGCACCTGTGGCAGGGGCTGGGCTATTATTCGCGCGGGCGCAATATGTTGGTAACCGCCCGGCTGGTGCAGCAAAATTATGGCGGGATATTCCCCTCAACCTGGGCCCAATTGATTAAACTAAAGGGAATTGGGGAGTATACCGCCGCCGCCATAGCATCGTTTGCCGCTAACGAAGCCCGTGCCGTGGTTGATGGTAATGTATACCGGGTGCTGGCCCGCTATTATGGTATTGACGAGCCTATTAATAGTACACAGGGCAAAAAAACGTTTCAGCAACTGGCCGACGAGGTGCTTAACCGCGATGAACCCGCCCTGCATAACCAGGCCATGATGGAGTTTGGCGCCATGCTGTGCAAGCCCAAAAACCCGGCTTGCGGTATTTGCCCGGTGCGGCTGGGCTGTTATGCATTTAAGCACAATGCCACAGCTAATTTGCCTGTAAAACTGAATAAACTGAAGATCAGAAAAAGATATTTTAACTATCTATTAATAAAAGATACCGACCGGATCTTGATCCACAAGCGTGGCGCCGGCGATATTTGGGCCAACATGTACCAGCTGCCGCTGATAGAAACCGCCGAACTAATGGAGCCCGAAGAGGTGCTTAAACTGCCCGAAATGGCTGATTTTATAGCTAAAAATTCGATAATTAAGGCCGTACACCCTATCCGTAAACATGTACTTACCCACCAGCATTTATATGTTAGGTTTATTGAATTGGATGGTTTTGAAAATGAGTTAAAACAAGATTATTTTTTCATAGAAGCAAATAATTTAAAAAAATTAGCGCTCCCTCAAATCATTTTTATATTTTTAACTAATTTTTTAAATTAAAAACTAATTTCCTATTTTAAACTATGTCTGGAATAAACAAAGTTATCCTTGTGGGGCACCTGGGTAAAGACCCTGAAATTCGTCATTTAGAAGGAGGGGTAGCAGTTGCAAGTTTCCCCCTGGCTACATCCGAAACATTTAATAAGGATGGCCGCAAGGTGGAGCAAACCGAATGGCATAATATTGTAATGTGGCGGGGGCTGGCCGATGTGGCTGCAAAATTCCTGCAAAAGGGAAAATTGGTTTACATAGAAGGCAAAATCCGCACCCGATCATTCGAAGACCGGGAGGGGAATAAAAAATACACAACCGAGATAGTTGCCGAAAACTTCACCATGCTGGGGCGAAAGAGCGACTTTGATGATATGCCCCAACGCGTGCCCGGTAAAACCGACAGCGTAGTTACCGACTTTGGCCCCGCGGCCGATGACGACCTGCCTTTTTAAACCAAAACAAGGAGGCCTTTACTTACATAATGCCGTTTGGACAAACCCGAACGGCTTTTTTGTGCCTTATTGTTTGGTATATAAAACCAGGCCAATGCAATCAGCATTAAGCGGGCATACATATATAAAGTTAAAAACGGTTTTATCGGCATTAAAGCTAACCGTTGATGTTGATACCGACGTAATGTTTAAATACGGGATCAGATCGGCAAGCGGGGTATAATAGGGGTCGCCGGGCTTTATCTTAGTTTGGTCTATGCTCAATACACTCATATCGTATTGCTTAAGTGTATTGCCGTCAAAAGTAAACTTAGCGGTACTTTTATAATTATAGCCCAGCACTGCCCTGGTATCTTTATTAACCAATACGCGGGTAAACCCCACTGTACCATCATCACTAAACTGAAAAGTTTGGCGAATAATTAAATTACCGCTATAGGCCGACTCGTTTACCCAAACACCAACCAGGCTGGTGTCAATTTTTTCGCTTTTCCCCTTTTTGCACGAGTAAAAGCCCATCAGCATTACTGCCGCCAATAAATAATAAAGTACGTGTGGTTTCATCTTTGTCCCTTTTTATACATTACGGGCGGCGAAAGTGTAATGCTACAGGCTTTAACAAAAACACCCGGCGCGGGATACGCCGGGTGTTTAAGGTTAATGTCATTTCGACCAACGGGAGAAATCTTATACGCCCGATAAGTGTTTACGTATAAGATTTCTCCTCACTCCACCCCACTTCCCTTTCCAGTTCGTTCGAAATGATAAAATGGTGTGGCGCGTGTATAAACTGCCGGCTACCACTGCCAACTGTCTCTATCTCCCGCCCGGCGGGCAATGCTCTTTTAAATATTTAGTATACAGTGTACGCAGGTGTAGTGATGTACCGGCCCCCTCGGAGATGCCATGGGTACGGTTAGGGTACGGCATCACCTGAAACTGCTTATTGTATTTGATCAGTTCGTTAATCAGCATTTCGGCATTTTTGTAATGTACGTTATCATCGCCCGTGCCGTGTACATATAGCAGGTTACCCCTCAGGTTTTTAGCGTAGGTTACAGGCGATCCTTTAATGAACGGCTCGCGGCCGGCAGCATCGGTAGGTACGCCCATGTAGCGCTCCTGGTAAATATTATCGTACGATAATTGCCAGCCCACAGCGGCCACGGCAATACCGGTTTTATAGATCTCGGGATATTGGAACATCAGGTTAAGGGTTGATGAACCGCCGCCGCTCCAGCCCCACACGGCCACACGCGATGAATCTACAAAAGGCCATTTGATGATCTCTTTAGCGGCCATAGCCTGGTCGCGAATGTTGATCAAGCCAATATTTTTGTAGATAGATTTGCGCCACTCGCGGCCCTTTGGCACCGGCGCGCCACGGTTATCCAACGACATGTAGATATAACCATCGTTAGCCATATTGCCCACGTATTCGCCATTGCGGCCAACGCCATAGCTATCGGGCGCGGTAGATGAAGCCGGTTCGCCGTATACCATAAATACTACCGGGTATTTCTTGTTAGGGTCGAAATTGGTTGGCTTTACCATCCAGCCGTCCATTTCAATACCATCAACTGTTTTTACTTTAAAAAACTCGGGGCCTTTACTTTTGTTGGCCGGGTCAACCTTAATTTCGGTACCGCTTAAATGTTTATGATCGGGCAGGCTAATCACCTCAAAGGCATACGGCGTATAGCTGTTGCTAAAGGTATGCTGCGCTATTTTTCCGTTTGGCGAGATCTCGTAGCTGTGGGTGCCTGGCTGATCGGCCGGGCTAACGCGCACTGCCGGGCCGCCGCCAATTTTTACGCTGTACAGGTAACGCTGGGTAGCATTATCTGGCGATGCGATGAAATAGATCAGGCCGCCGGCTTCGTCTACCTGCTCAATACTTACCACGTCGTAATCGCCTTTGGTAATTAACTGCTCCTTGCCATCACGGTCTATAGTGTAAATATGGTTCCAGCCGTCCTTTTCGCTCAGCCACAGGAACTTTTTGTTATGGTCTATCCAGGTCCAGCCTTCGGCATCGCGCACATCAACCCAGGCTTTATCACTTTCCTGGTGCAGTACGTGGGTAGTTCCGTTTGATATATTACCGATAAAAATACGGCTCTCGTTTTGCGGACGGTTTAATTGCAGCAGCATAATTTCGTTAGGGTTATTGGCCCATTCCATGCGGGGGATATAATGCTGTATCGGGTCGCCGGGAACGGCCATCCATTTAGTTTTAGCGGTGGCTACATCAACCACACCTACCTTGCACGAGCTGGGGTCTTCACCGGCAACAGGGTACTCTACCGGTACGGTGAACGAGTAGGTAGAATCGGTAGTGTTCAGCATCAAATAGTTTTTGATCTTGCTGGCATCAATTTGCCAGTAGGCAATATTGCGCCCATCCGGCGACCAGCGGAAACCGTCGCGGCAATCAAATTCCTCTTCATAAGCCCAATCGAAAGTACCGTTGATCAGTTTTTTGGTACCGCTGGTAGTTAGTGGTTTAATGGTGCCGCTGGCCAGGTCTTCCATATAAATATTATGCTCACTTACATAAGCCACCTTTTTGCCATCGGGCGAGAATTTGGCAAACATCAGCGATGATTCGGGTTTGCCTTTGCCCAGTTTCTTCAGGCTTTTGGTTTGCAAATCGTATACCCAGTAATCGCCCCGGGTATCGTAACGCCAAACCCGCTTGGTATTGGTATTTAACAAAACCTTTTGGCCATCGGCCGAAAAAGCAAAACGGCGGGGCGCTAATGCCGCCTGCCCGGCCGGGGTAAGCATGGCCGCTGTTACCACAGTGCTGCTTTTTGCCGCGTCGCGGATATCCAGTTCAACAATATTACCACCCTGCAGGCGGTAGTATTGGAACCCGTCCTTTGCCCATTGCAGGCCGCCGCGCTGGGCGCTGGCCAGTTGGCAAACAAACACCAGGCATACGGTTAACAAGCGCAGGCCATGATAGCGAAAATTCATCTTCATATATTTTTAAATGATTTAAAACTTTAACAGTATGATATGTTATTAAATTTGGCGTTAAATTAATACTTTCCACACCATAATTTATATAGGCCTGTCATGAAAAAAATAAGCAGTATTTGTATCGCTTGTGTCGCGTTTATCGGGGTAACGCGGGCCCAGGTGGCCGACAGGGGGAACTTTATCCGCGATAGCCTGGATATTTACATGAACCGCGCGCTCACTAATTGGCGCATCCCCGGCGCGGCCGTTTGCGTGGTGAAGGATGGTAAGGTGGTGGTAATGAAAACCTACGGCGTGAAGGAACTGGGCCTGCCCGCCAAGGTTGATGAGAATACCCTGTTTATGATAGGCAGTAATACCAAGGCTTTTACCGCCACTGCACTGGCCATGCTGCAGGATAAAAAACAGCTTTCGCTGGATGATAAGGTAACCAAATACATCCCCGATTTTAAACTGGATAATAAAGCCGCCGGCGATATGGCTACCATCCGCGATTTGTTATGCCACCGTTTGGGCTTCCAGACCTTTCAGGGCGACTTTACTTTTTACAACACCAACCTATCCCGCAAGGAAGTTATCGAGAAGATGGCGCACGTAAAGGCTACCTATCCCTTCCGTACCAAGTGGGGCTATACCAATTCGGCATTTTTAACCGCGGGCGAGATCATCCCCAAGGTTACGGGCAGGCAATGGGAGGACTATTTAAAGGAAAACATCTTCGCCCCGCTGGGCATGACCAATACTTTGGCGCTTACCGCCGATATGCCAAAATCCTTAAACCGTACGGCTGCACATACTTTGGTTGATGGCCGCTTAGTGGCTATCCCTTATTGCCAGATAGACGCGCTGGCCCCGGCGGGCGGCATTAGTTCGTCCATTAACGATATGAGCAAATGGGTTTTGGCCCTGCTGGATAACGGCAAGGTTGGCGCGCGGCAGGTGATCCCACAGGCGGCTATATCGGCCACCCGCGAGGCGCAGGATATTGTAAGCAGCGTACGCCACTTAAACGGCGAAACCAATTACCAATTATACGGCCTGGGCTGGTTCCTGCAGGATTACTCGGGTCACCGAATTGTTATGCACGACGGTGGGGTGAACGGCTATGTATCATCGGTAACGCTGGTACCGCAGGATCATTTGGGCATCATTATCCTCACCAATACCGATCAGAATAGTTTATACGAGGCCCTGCGCTGGGAAATTATGGATGCTTATTTTAAGCAGCCTTATCGCAACTATAGCGAGGCATACCTCAGTTTTTTTAAAAGCAACCAGGCTAATGAACAGGTGGTGGATAAAAAACTGCGCGATTCGGTTGCCATGAAACTCCCAACCGCCATGCCGCTCAGCGCCTATACCGGCAAGTATTTTAATGATCTGTACGGCAATCTCACCATCAGCATTGGCGGCGAGTTGGATCAGTTGCAACTGCGTTTTGAACACCACCCTAAAATGTTTGCTACCGCGCAGCCACTGGGCGGCAACCGCTTTTACGTAGTATTCTCAGACCCCGAACTGGGCAAAGCCGTGTTCCCCTTTACCTTTGCCGGCGGAAGGATAAGCAGCATAAGGGTTAAGGTGGCCGATTTTATTGAGATGAATGCGTATGATTTTAAGAAAATGCAGTAAAATCTCATTGCTCCCGCGAGTTTAGCACAGCATAACTCGTGGGTAATTTGAAGCAAGTTTTTAACTTGCGGGATAAAGGAAACTTTATTTTAGGACAAGACAGACAATTGTTGTTTGGCAAGTTAAAAACTTGCCTGATAGACCACCATGAGTTACGCTGCGCTAAACTTGCGGGAGCATCGGATTTGTGCAAATGTGCTGATAAAGAAAATTATTTAGAATAGTGAAACCGCAATGAGTGAATAGTGATAGTTTCGTTGTCTATCTTATAAACTATACGATGTTCCTGATTTATACGCCTTGACCAAAATCCCGCAAGGTTATGTTTTAAGGCTTCGGGTTTACCTATACCAACAAACGGCGCTATTTGTATGGCTTGCACTAATTGCCTTATGCGCTTTAATATAATCACATTACCGCTTTTCTTCCAATATTCAAGATCAGCTAACGCTTCAGCGGTAAAGTTTATGGCTTCCATATATCGTCAAGGTTAAGCTTGGTTACTTCACCATTTTTACCTTGTTCAATAGACTTTTGCAGATGTGCAGCATTCTCAGGCGATGACAATAAATACGCAGTATCATCAATTTCGTCACTTGCATTATAATCTACATGCAAGGCATCCAAAAACATTCGGATGGCTGTTTCCTGATCGTCTGTTACCGGATGGATGGTTAATGTTGTCATAATTCAAATATACCTGTTTTTTATTTCCGTGTCAATCCCTCATATAATAGGCCAGATTGGTATTCGGTTAAACTATTTCTTTCCCCATTTCCTGATGGGCTTAAAAATAACACTATCGCCATTCCAATTTTTGCCCGGGACTTAAACAGGCATGCATCCAAACATCCAACTCGTTTACATCTTCAATACTCCCTACCGGCTCAAAAAGCGAGAGGCCGATGAATTTGGTGCCGGGTTTGCACAAGGCCGTAAAGCGATCGTAAAAACCCTTGCCGTAGCCTACACGGTAACCAAGCGTATCGAAAATTAATAAGGGCAATATCACCAGGTCTATCTCATTCACATCAACCACATTACCGGCAACAGGTTCGGGGATACCATAAGCATTTTCGGCTAATTGCAGGGCTTCGTCATCGGCATAGCTTTTCATGGCCAATGTCCGGAAGTTGGTTTTTGGGAACACGATTTTAATTTCAGGGTGATTAGCCTTCAGCCAATCGCGGATGAGGTAAGTATCGGGTTCCCGCTTTTCGCGGATAGGCAGGAACAGGTGGATGCAGCGGATATTAGATAGATCCAACTCCTGAAATTGTTGCAGGAGCTGTTGATTTAGTGTATCGTACTCATCAATTGTTAATTGTTGGCGTTTGGCAAGGTATTGTTGCCGGAGAAAATGCTTTGTTGAATTAATTATTTCTTTTTCAGATTTATGTGTGCTTAGTATTCTAAATATTGCATAAAGCACAGCTAATACCGGAAGGCCGTACTTGGAAAAGTCACTTACAGGCCCAACCCCTTTCACAAGAAAAGGAAATGCGATCAGGACAGTCATGCAGCCCAATAAAATTAGCCCTGTTAGGCTGAAATTTATTTTTCGTTTAACTGCTTCTACACGTTCTGTTTTACTAACGGCTTTATACTCGTTTTCAAGTTGTGTTTCAATACTGGTAAATAAGGGCTGCAAACGGTCGTTTATCTCATCCCAACTTCTGTAATTACCTACATTAAATTCCTGATACTTTGATAAAAACGACAGCAAATTCTCCTTAGCTTGTTCAATAGGTATTACAGATGGATTATTCCAATCATAATCATCAGATAATTGGTATAGCCAGGCACTCTCGATTTCAGAAATTATTTCCCGATTATTTAAATTATCAAGAATTGGTGTTACCCGATTAATTTGCAATTTTTTATCAATAAGATTATGGTATAGGATGCCCAGTAAAGCCCTTGAGGTAACCGCATTAGGAGTGAGGCCATTTACATTGGTAATCGCTTCAATTATCTCATTCTTATCTTTGGCAAGTGATAATTCAATAAAAAAATAGTCGGGTTCGGTCGCGGCTTTAATAATACCATCGGCCCAGGCTATTATTTGTACTTTATCTACTATGTCAAGTACAAGTCCCCGGCGATATACTTCCAGCAGGTCTTTATAATCGGTAAGGTTAGGGTTGAACTCCATTAATGCTAAGATATAGAAAAAGCACCCTGCGTTTCCCCAGTATAATAAAGCCTTACCAGTACCAAAGCCGCGCAGGCAAAAACCAGCAGGTTAATATACCAGTTGCGCTTAAACCAATCCCAAAAAACAATACTGGTGAGGGTGCTGATGATCAGCAAAAAAACGAGGAAGCACTTGAGGGATAACAGCGTGAGGCTTACCGGCAATTGCGCATCGGTTACGTAGCCTAAAAACGGGATGGCAAAAAATATGGCGATAAACAGCGCGCTGCTCCAGCCATAAATAGCTGCCGGACTAACCATTATTTTGTTTAACCAGTTCATTGCCCCTAATATAACGGATAGGAGCCGAAAGCGAAAGGCATAAAGCCAAAAGCTGTTAACAAAAAACGAGGCCCCGAAATATTTCGGGGCCTCGTTTAAAATCTATTGTAAATAAATACTATTTAGCACGCTCAATATAAGTGCCGGTGGCGGTATCTACACGTACCCTATCGCCCTGGTTAATAAACAGGGGTACGTTTATTTCGGTACCTGTTTCCACAGTGGCCTTTTTCATGGCGCCGGTGCTGGTATCGCCCTTAACGGCAGGTTCGGTATAAACAATCTCCAACTCGGCCGATCCTGGCGTTTGGGCCATTATGGGTTCGTCGCTTTCAAAGGCCACAATTACGTTCATGCCCTCCTTTAAAAACTTCAGGCCGTTACCAAATAAATGTTTGGGTACGTTATGCTGCTCGAAGGTGCTGTTATCCATAATTACCAGGTCGTTACCATCCTCGTACAGGTATTGGTAATCGCTGGTTTCCACGCGGGCAATGTTTACCTCCTCGTCTGTACGGAAGCGGTATTCCACCAGTTTGCCGGTTTTTACGTTGCGCATACGCGCCTGGTAAAACGCGCGCAGGTTGCCCGGGGTACGGTGTATAAACTCTTCTACTTGCACCAACTCGCCGTTAAAGCGCAGTATGTTTCCGTTTTTAATGTCTGATGCTTTAGCCATATTTTTTTATTGAGGCGCAAACTTAGGGACTTATCCGCAAACAATCAAGCACTTAGTTTGATGTGGTTACCGGGTCGCCGTCTGCGTTTAATTCTACAATTTCGTAACCACGTTTTTTAAGGTCGGGCAAAATGCGGGCCTTATCGCCAACCAGCAAAATATTCATTTTATCGGTTGGTAAATACTTGCTGGCTATCGCTTTTAATTGCTCGGCCGTCACACTTTTTAAAAGCGCGGCTTGCTGGTCAAGATAGTTTGGCTGCAAATTATAGTTTAATATACGGGCAGCAAAACTGGCTTTTTGCGCGCCTGTTTCATACCGTAGTGCATTGCCTTGCCCAATAGCTTTTTTCAGGAAAATCAACTCCTCGGCAGTAGGGCCTGTTTTATTGTACGCGTTTATGCCATCAATTAAAGCTACCAAAGCGCTATCGGTAGATGGCGCGCGGATGCCCGAGGTAAAAGTAAAATTGCCCGAATATTTATCGGCGCCAAAAAAGCTGTTAGCACCGTAGGTCCAGCCCTTGGTTTCGCGCAGATAGGTATTTAACCGGCTGGTAAAATCGCCGCCCAACGGGTAGTTGGCCAGGTAGGTAAGGTACGAATCGCCAACGGGGCTATATTTTAAATTGGTGCCATAGCCAACCGAAAACTGGGTTTGCGCCGCCTTAGGTACATCAATTAAATAAATTTTGGTTTTGGCTACCGGTATAGCCGGGGCAGGGATATCAAGCGTTACTTTTTTATTGGGCAGCTTGCTTAAAAAGGATAGCTGCTGCAAGGCTTCGGCCTGGGTAATATCACCCACTATAACCACCTTGGCCCCGTTTGCGGTGATATAGTTATCATAATAGTTTTGGATATCCTGCAGGGTAATATTACTTACCGTTTTTTCGGTACCGCCGGCGGCTATGCCCAACACGTTATCCGATCCGTAATTAAGCTTATCGTATACCACGGGGGCAATAGATGCCGGTGCCGCTTTTTGCGATTTAAATGATTCCAGCCTTTGTTTTTTGTTCAGATCAAAAGCCTGCTGGGTAAATTTAGGGTTAAAAATACGCTCGCGCAGCAGGGCCATGGTTTTACCAAAATTGCTTTTGAGCGATTGCACCGAGAAGGTAGTACCATCCAGCCCGCTGCCCACGCTTACCCTGCTGCCTAATTTTTGCAGTTCGATAGCGAATTTTTCGGCGGTGTAATTTTTGGTATCCTCGTTCATCATGGTGGCAAAAAATGATGCCAGCCCGGCCTTAGACAGATCCTTAGCATCAGACAAATGGCCGCCCGGTATAGTAAGCGAGAAGGTAACCAGCGGGATTTCGGTATTAGGCACGCCAATTATTTGGGCACCCGCTAAATCCTTGCGCCAAAAAGCCGGCGTTTTAACCACCGGGACAGGGCCCAGCGGCGGGGTTGTTTTGCGGTTAAAGTTATCTTTGGCTTTTACATATTTTAACTTATCATAGCCGTAGTTGGGCGCTATATAATGTGTGGTATCAACTGTATAATTATCGGCTTTGGCCGGCGCGGCATTACCGGTTTTGGTTAGTACGCTTAGTATTACCGCGCCCTTATTTTTAACATAGGTATTGTAAACCCGCAATACATCGGCTTTAGTAAGGGCGTTGTACATTTTCATCAGATCGGCAGTTTTATTAGGGTTGCCGGTATAAGTTTGAAACTCGGCCAACTTAGATACTTTGCCCGATACGCTTTGCAAGCCGCTAATAAAATTGGTAGCTACACTGCCTTTAAATTTCAAAATATCCTCGTCGGTTACGCCTCTTTTTTCAAAGGTATCCAATGCCGCGCGATACTGGGTTTCCATATCGGCCAGGCTTTTACCGGGTAGGGGGATAAACCTAAAACTAATCTGGCCTGCCAGTTCGCCCTGGTCGCTATTGGCGCTGGCTTGCAGGGCCTGTTGCTTTTTCACCATGGTTTGGTACAGCACCGAGTTTTTACCCTGGCCTAATATTTCGGCCAGGCAATCCAGCGCTACCATATCTTTATCGTACTGTGGTATGGTTGGATAAACAATAGAAAGTAATGGCAGGCGCGCGTAATTATCGGTATAGGATACGTAGCGGTCGGCGCTTAACGTAACCCGCGATACAATTACCGGCTTAACCTCGGGCCCGCGCGGGATGGCGCCGAAATATTTCTCAACCATTTTTATAGTAGCCGCAGGGGTAATATCGCCACCTATGGTTAACGTGGCGTTATTTGGACTGTACCAGCGCATAAAAAAGTTTTTCAAATCGTTTACATTGCTACGGTTCAAATCCTCAATATAACCAATAGTAAGCCACGAGTAAGGGTGGCCATAAGGGTACAGGTTTTTACCGGTATACTGGCCAACCAGGCCGTACTGCCGGTTATCGTAATTTTGGCCGCGTTCGTTTTTTACGGTAGCGCGTTGCACCTCAAACCTATCCTGTGTAACCTGGCCCAACAGGAAACCCATACGGTCGGCTTCCAGCCAAATGGCTTGTTCTAATACGTTTTTAGGTTCGGTTTCGTAATAGTTGGTCCGGTCGGTATTGGTTGAACCGTTATTGGTGCCCCCGTTGCCGATGGTTATTTTATCGTGGATCCCCTTTGGCGCATCGTCCGATCCCTCAAACATCATGTGTTCAAAAAAGTGCGCGAAGCCCGATTTGCCCACCTGCTCGCGGGCCGAACCTACGTGGTAGGTTACATCTACATGCACAACAGGGTCGGAATGGTCTTCGTGTAATATCACGGTCAAGCCGTTAGGCAATACATACTTTTCGTAAGGGATAACCAGTTCGTCGCCTTTTTTTGTGATCTTTTCTACCAGTTTGGCCTGCCCGAATGATAGCGCGGCAGCCGTGCAAATAGCGGTAGCGGTTAGGATTAGTTTTTTCATGTTTTAGTTTTTCTGCGAGTGCTAAAGATAGTGATTAGGCTAATTAATTTATATGCCGTTTCAAACAGCCGGGGAAATATTATGCGGTTATGTTACTGCAAAAGGCATTTTTAACGCCCGCATCCCAATAGAAACGCCCAGGGGAATTTATCCTGCTATTAAAAGTTCCCTTTAAAACCGCGATGGTGGCTTCACAAAATGCTCGTTACTATAACCCAGGTATTGTTCGGGTATCATGGTGGTGTGGTGCGCCTCGCCGTAGTAGCTGATCTCCAGTTCGGCTTTGCCATCTTTTAGGGTTAGCTTAAACAGCATATCGTAATCATCGTCGGTTAGGGTACTAAATGGCCGTTCGCCTCCAAGGGCAACAATAGTGGGGATAACGGTGTTTGAATGCCCAACAATTAATACAGTGTGACCTTTATAGTACTGGTATAGCTTTGCGGCAAAGGCTTTCAGATCTGCCGGGTTATAGCTTTCGGGCACCAGGGTAAATTTATCGGCAGTGGGTTTGGCGGTTTGGTTAGTGCGCTTGTAATTGGTTACATAAATACCGGCTATTTTCTCGTGTTTCAAGGCTTTTGCCAAATCCTTAGCGCGCTTTTGCCCTACGGGTGTTAGTTCGGGGTCATCGGCCGGTGTGGCCGCCTTTTCGGCATGGCGCACTATATAAATAGTTGTTTTTTGTGCAAGGGCATTATAATTGCTTAGTACTAAGCAAATAAAAAACAGTTTAAACAGGATAGGGCCTACCGGTGTTTTTTTCATGTAAAACAATGCTAACAGGCTTAAATGTAAACATAATATCCTATAATTGAATTTGTTGCTATATGAAAATTCTTAACCGCGAGTTCCTCAAAAAAATTTGGAAGGTACTTGTTGCCACCTTTCATGGCTTTATAAACGATAATGGCCTTAAGCTAAGCGCATCGCTGGCTTACTATACCGTATTTTCCATCGCCCCGTTGCTCATCCTCGTGGTATCAATAGTGAGTATCGTATTTGGCCACGATGCCTTTAGCAACAAGGTATACCCCGAACTGGTATCGTTTGTGGGTAGCGATGCCGCTAAACAAATTCAGGATGTGATCATCAAACTCAGCTTATCGGGTAAATCGGGCATAGCGGTAGTGGCGGGTACCATAACCCTGGTTATTGGTGCCACCAGCATGTTTTTAGAGATCCAGGACTCGCTGAATATGATTTGGCGGGTAAAGGCCAAGCCCAAACGCGGCTGGGTAAAAATGCTGGAAAACCGTTTCCTGTCCTTTTCGCTTATCATCTCCTTAGGCTTTTTGCTGCTGGTTTCGCTTATCCTTAATTTGCTGGTGCTGGCCGTCAGTAACCGGTTGGAGCATTACCTGCCCGGCTTAACTGTTTGGGTATTTAACGCCATTAACGTAGGCCTGGCATTTGTGGTGATATCGGCCTTGTTTGCTATTATTTTTAAGTTTTTGCCCGATGTAGAGATCCATTGGAGGGATGTACGATCGGGCGCTATCTTCACCGCTATTATGTTTATGCTGGGTAAATACGTAATAGGTTTATATATCCAGTTTACGGCACAGGGATCGGCTTATGGCGCGGCGGGATCAATCATTGTGATACTGATATGGATTTACTACACCGCCGCCATCCTGTACATTGGTGCCGAGTTTACCCAGGTATATGCCGAAGCCAGCGGCAGCGTCATTCAACCGGCCGAGTATGCGGTACACGTGCTGCAAACCGAAGTGGAACATGTGGTGAAAAAACTACCTGCGCAAAATCCGGAGATTAAAGGGGAGCTGAAAAAGGATTTGGAATAGTTGACTCACCCCGACATCGTTTCACTCGTCGGCCCTCTCTTCGGCTTCGCCGGAAAGAGGGGATTAGGATATTCGATACTATTTTCTGCCTGTCCCTGCCTGTTCAAGCGTCCTCACTTGAATAATAAACGGTTGTGAGCGTCTACGCTCACGATTGGAAAGTAAGCGTGGACGCTTACCAAGGCTCGCCTGTTCAAGCGTGGACGCTTGAACAGGCGAGCTTGAACAGGCGATTTAACTCTGGCACATCTCCCAAATCTTCACCGCCTCCACTGCTTCTTTAACATCGTGTACACGTAAAATATTAGCGCCTTTAGTTAAGGCAATGGTGTTTAGCACCGTAGTGCCATTTAGCGCATCGGCAGCTGTGCCACCCAATAAGCCATAGATCATCCGCTTGCGCGATACGCCCGCCAGTACGGGTAGTTGCAACAGGTCAAAACCCTGCATTTTGCTCATCAGTTCGTAACCCTGTTCGTGCGTTTTGGCAAAGCCAAAACCGGGATCGATAATCACATCGTGTACACCCATGGCGCGCAGTTTTTCATAACGTTGGGCAAAGTAGGCCAGCACTTCGTTAACTACATCATCGTACCGCGCCAGTTGCACCATGGTTTGCGGGGTGCCTTTGGTATGCATTAAAATATAGGGCACCTGCAGGCGGGCCACGGTGGCAAACATGGCATCATCCAACTGCCCGCCCGATATATCGTTTATGATATGCGCGCCGGCCTTAATAGCCGCTTCGGCAACCGGGGCGCGGAAGGTATCGATAGATAAAACAGCGTCCTTAAAATTAGCTGCAATGGCCTTAACCACGGGCAGCAGGCGGTCGGTTTCTTCCTGTACCGAAATAGCAACTGCGCCGGGGCGTGATGAATAGGCGCCCAAGTCTAAAAAAGCAGCGCCCTCATTCAGCATTTTTTCGGCTTGTTGCAGGGCATCTGCTACGGCGGGTTTACGGCTGCCGGCATAAAACGAATCGGGCGTGAGGTTGATAATGCCCATCACCTTTGGCCTGGACAAGTCGATCAATTTACCCCCGGCATTAATGCTGAGCTTTTTCCGAAAAAACGTATCTTTAGCCACTGGTTATTGTTTAAATGTTGGAAGGTTTTATGGTTGTAAAGTTAGCTGTTATTGGCAAACTTTAAACGTTAAACAAAACCTATAGCATTCCAACATTGCAACGTTCAAACATTATAACTCTTGAAAGACACATCAGCAGAATACGACGCGGTAATTAATACATGTAAGGGCCTTTTTATAAAAAAGACCCGCGACTATGGCACGGCCTGGCGCATCCTGCGCCCGCAATCCATCACCGACCAGATCTTTATCAAGGCCCAGCGCATCCGTACGCTGGAGGAAAAAAAAGTATCGAAAGTAGGCGATGATATTACCGGCGAATACATTGGCATTGTAAACTATTGCGTAATTGCCATGATGCAACTGGATAGCACCGACGAAACCCCTACCGAGCTTTCGGTTGAACATGTAGATCATCTTTTTGATGCCAAGGTGCAGGAAACAAAAGACCTGATGTTTGCCAAAAACCACGATTACGGCGAGGCCTGGCGCGATATGCGCATCAGTTCGTTAACCGACCTGATTTTGATGAAGCTACTGCGGGTTAAACAAATTGAAGATAATAAAGGCGAAACCCTGGCATCGGAAGGGGTAAAGGCCAATTACCAGGATATGTTGAATTACGCGGTATTCGCGCTGATAAAGTTAAGTTAATATAAAAAGCGCCGGACTGCGCGATTCCCTCCCATAGGGAGGGTGTAGGGAGGGGTTTAATTAAGTGCAGAAACCCCTCCCTGCCACAACACAGCCGGCCTCCCCCCTCCCCATGGGAGGGAATTAAAGAAACAAAGCATCTACATGAAAAAACAAAAAACGATATTCCCTGCCGGTGTGGTTTGGTTTTGCCGGATAGCAGTGGGCCTGCTGTTTATATTCTCGGGCCTCATCAAAGCTAACGATCCGTTGGGGTTTTCCTATAAATTGGAGGAATATTTCGAGGTGTTCCATATACTGTTCCTTAGCAATTACGCGGTAGGCATAGCCATATTTTTATGCGCGCTGGAAATGATCCTGGGTTTTGCCTTGTTGATCGGGTGGCGATCGGTAGCGGTGGTATGGGGCCTGTTATTGTTAATTGTATTCTTTGGCTTTTTAACCTTTTACTCGGCCTATTTTAAGGTAGTGCAAACCTGCGGCTGCTTTGGCGATGCTATCCCGCTTACGCCATGGCAATCGTTTAGTAAGGACATGATTTTGCTGGCGCTGGTATTGGTGTTGTTTGTGAGTAAGGATAGTATTAAATCGATATTTAAGGCCGAAACTGCCCGTGTTATCTTTATTGCAGGGGTAGTATTTTCGTTCGGTTTTGGCATTTATACCTATAACTTTTTACCGGTGATCGATTTTCTACCCTATAAAGTAGGCGCTAACATCCCCGAGGAAATGAAGACCCCTCCCGGTGCCGAGCCTGATAAATATGAGATTACCTATCACCTGAAAAATAAATCGACAGGTGCCGAAAAGGACATGACCGATACCGAGTACATGAAAACCAATATTTGGAAAGACGCTAATTGGGAGATAAAAGGCGAACCGAAAAGCCGCCTGGTAAAGGTGGGCTTCAGCCCTAAAATACGCGACTTGCTTTTACAGGATGCCCAGGGCAATAATTACACGCAGGAGTTGCTGAGTAACCCTTTTTATAATGTAATGATTGTGGCCTATAACCTTAACCATACTAACGAAGAGGCGATTAATAAGCTGAACGCGCTGGCCATAAACCTAACGCAAAACTATAATATCCGTACGGTATTCCTTACAGCAAATTCACCTACCGATGCTACTGCCTTTGCCAAAGCCCATCACCTGCTGCCCGATATTTTTTATTGCGATGGCGTTCCGCTGAAATCTATGGTGCGGGCCAACCCGGGGGTTATCCTGCTAAAAAATGGCGTAGTGATTAATAAATGGCATTTCCATAACGTGCCTACTTATGATGAACTGGTAAAAACGTACCTGCAAAAATGATAGCCTACATCCTCCGCAAAATTGGGTATGCCGCGGCTGTAATGCTGGGGATTATTGTGGTGGTGTTTTTTTTGTTTAATATTTTACCGGTGGACCCTGCCCGTATGACCATGGGGCAACGCGCCGATGTACAATCGTTACAAGCCGTACGCCGCGAGTTTGGGCTGGACAGGTCCATCCCCGTGCAATTTGCCTTTTACCTGAACGATCTGTCGCCCGTTGGCATCCATTTAAATACCGCCGAGGAGCAAAAACGTTACCACTATACCAAAGTATTCGCGGTATCGCCATATAAGGTACTGGCCGTTAAATGGCCCTACCTGCGCCGGTCGTACCAAACGCATAAGGATGTGGCGGCGCTGCTGATGGAGGTGATCCCTAATACACTGATCTTGGCTACCGCGTCAATGATCTTCGCTATTATTATCGGTGTGTTTATGGGGGTAATGAGCGCCGTGCATCAAAACACCTGGGTAGACCGCCTTTCCATCGGCTTTAGTATCCTGGGGATCTCGGCTCCGTCGTTCTTCGCGGGGATCATCATCGCCTGGATCTTTGGTTTTGTGCTGAGCAAGTATACGGGCTTGAATATGTCGGGCAGTTTATATAATTACGATCCCTTTAAGGGCGAGGTATTAAATATGCGCAACCTGGTTTTGCCGGTACTAACCTTAGGTTTGCGCCCGCTGGCCATTATTGTACAACTTACCCGCAACGCCATGCTGGATGTGCTGGGGCAGGACTATATCCGCACCGCGCGTGCCAAGGGTTTAGGGCGTAATGCCATTATTTATCGCCATGCTTTAAAAAACGCGCTTAACCCGGTTATTACGGCTATTGCCAACTGGTTTGCATCGTTGCTGGCAGGTTCGTTTTTTGTGGAATATGTGTTTGGTTATAACGGATTGGGGAAGGCCACGGTCGACGCGCTGGAGAATTCGGATTTCCCGGTAATTATGGGCGCTATTTTGTTTATCGCCTTTATATTTGTCCTCATCAATATCCTGGTTGATATTGTTTATGTATGGATAGACCCACGGGTTAAACTAAGCTAATGCAAAACACTGCTGAAAATATAAATTATAATGCCGGCCGCATTTTTTTGGTTGGTTATATGGGCTGCGGCAAAACCACGCTGGGTAAAAAGCTGGCAGCCCGGCTTAATTACGGTTTTATCGACCTTGACCACGTACTGGAAGCGCAGGAGGGCATTAGCATTGCCGATTACTTTGCCGCCCATGGCGAGGCGGCCTTTCGCCAACTGGAATCATCCGTATTAAAAAACACCGCTTATCCCGATAAGGCAGTTGTATCAACCGGTGGTGGCCTGCCCTGCTTTTTCGATCATATGGATTGGATGAAAGCCCACGGACAGGTAGTTTACATTAAACTAAACGCCAAAGTTTTAGCCGGCCGGCTGGAGAATAATAAGGACGACCGCCCCATCCTGCGCCATAAACATGGCGACGAGTTAATAGCCTTTATTGACGAAAAATTAAGCGAACGCGAGCCATTTTATAGCCAGGCCAATATTATAGCTGAAGGCTTAAGCTTAACCGCCGAAAAGGTGGAACAATTGTTAGCCCCCTAACCCCTGAAGGGGGAATAAAAACCTCTAATCCCTACTATAGCCTAAACTGCATACTTACCCTTACGGCAAAGTTGCTTGGGGGGGCGCCGGTTTCGTCTATATGGTCGCGGTGGGTAATGCGATGTAACAAGTCAACACGCAAAAATTTAAAAATATTCTCAACACCGTAGCCGGCTTCTACATAGGGTATGCCCTCCAGGTTACGTGTTGGCCTGCCCGGGCTTGATGGGCGGCCGCCATTGTTATCGCTCAGGCTGCCATCTAATACATTAAAATCGGCAACGGTACGTACGTTCAGTTCTTTAATCAGCGGGATGCTGTTGGTAATTAAACCCTCTAAATGCTGCGTATAAGTAAGCGCGGCATAGCGGTCGCTCGTAAACTCTAAAAAGCGCATGGTGTTAAAATTATACCGATGGTTTTCTAATAATGGCGATGGTAAGCTGGCGGGGATATAGCCTCCTGTTAACGAGTATTCGCCTTTGCCAAAAATGCCCATGTGCAGTTTCTGCGTAATATTCGCGGCGTATTTATTATAGTTAAAATCGCCGCCAAACACTTTTATGCCGTGGGTATATCTAAAAGTAATTACCGGGTTATCGGCACCGTTACCCAGGGTAATGCGTTTGTTAATTTTCGACGATTGCAGCATGCGCCTGCCCGGTGTCCATTGTAGTTCGCCAATTACCTCGGCTACCTGGTAATTGGTATAGCGCTGTGCATTGGCGGGACTAAAATACACGAAGTTATACAGCGGGTCGAAATTACGCCTGTCGGCCGTAATTTTAGCACGCCAGTTGGGGGCAACGTCGGTTTGTATGTAGGTACGCAGGTCGTTTTGCTCAAAAGGCCCGCGGCGGGTAATTTTACCGTTGCGAATAGATGCCCGGAAAACGGTATTGGAGTTCGAGAAGTTTTCGAACTGGTAACCCGTTTGGTTTAAATCGTGCGTGTAAGCCACCCCAAACTGCGACCACGGCTTGCGCGAAAAAATATAATCGACAGAACCATTATAATTAACCCGATGGTCCCTGAAACCGTAGCTTACATAGCCGCCCAAAACCAATTTATCACTAAAATATTTATTGGTAGTGCCACCAAACCTTAATACACTGCCCTGTACATCGTTATAGCTATAGGTATAAGGATATGGGCCATAGCTAAATTTGCCAATGCGATAATAACCGTTAATCAGCATACCGGCTATATCGGCATAAGTTTTTACAATAGGCAGGTTTTTAACCGTGTCTATCATTTGGTAAACCTTTATATCGGCAGGGGTTAAGGCTTCGGGGCGGTTTTTGGTCCAGTAGTTTTCATCCTTTTTGCTAATGCTGTCGCTCATGGTCAGCGGTTCCTTAAACAAATCTTTAGGGTAAGTTTGGTTAATACGGATATCCTTGTTACTTAAGTAGAAGTTGCCGATAAAGCCCGACCAGCTTTTTTTTATATTGGATATATGCACCACAATACGGGTTTTTTCGGGCACCCACGCGGTTGTGCCAACCGGCTGCATCATCTCTTCCTGGATCCTGATCTTGTTTAAAAAATCAAGATTGGCATCGGGGGCTACCGATACATCTATACGATATAGCGCGTAATTATCCTGGGTGATCCACATTACGCCTACAAAGGCCAAATCGTGCGCGCGTTTGGGCTTAAA
Organism: Bacteroidota bacterium; assembly: GCA_040389105.1. Lineage (GTDB taxonomy): Bacteria > Bacteroidota > Bacteroidia > Sphingobacteriales > Sphingobacteriaceae > Mucilaginibacter. Next base: position 202,444 of record JAZKAO010000006.1, on the reverse strand, counting down.
CTCTATTTTATATAATTCGCGGCCATCCAATTTATCGTGCGCGTCGGTCAATTCGTAGTTATAAAAGGTTTTCCAGCTATCGGTTAAGGGCGATATAAAATCTTTACCGGCTAAACGCAGATAGTTTTTATAAAAATTATATTGCTGAAAACTGGTGCCTATAATTTGCGATATCAGGGTTTCATCCTCGATACCTACCCCGCTTACCTTAGTGCGCAATACATGCTCGGTTTTTTGTTCGGGGCTATGCTGAAAGTAAAAATCGGAAACAGTTTCTGACATAAAAACCGGCAAGATGGGTTTGCCTTCATCGCCGGCCATTTTTTGCAGGCTATCCATCAGCGGTAATATTTGCTTCATTACCTTTCGCTGCTTCATTTTATCGCTAATATTGGTTACAGCCAATTCAAGGCGGTTGTAGCTTTGGTACTGGTAACTTTTAAGGTTATCAATATTGTTATCATCCTTATGCTTCACCATGTTTTCCATAATGGCCCAGGCGGGATTAACATAGCTTTTGGGGGTAACGGTAACCATTTTTAACAGCTGGTTATCGGTTTTCATCTGGAAGTCGACAGTTACCGTATGCTCCTTAGGCAACGGCTTTTTAGCTTGAGTATAACCAATATAGGTAGCGTAAATACTATCAACCGATGCCAGGGGGGCAACAAGGTGGTACAGGCCCGAAAAATCGGTAGTGGTGGCTTTATTGGTGTGATTGGGCAGCTTTACAAAAACTGTAACGTAGGGCAGTGCTTCACCAGTTTCGGCATCTGTTATTTTGCCCGAAATATTTTTAACCGCCTGCGCGTTTGCACCAGTATGGAATAATAAACAAACAAAGGCAACACAAAAAACGGGAAATATTTTCCCCCATACGGGCAGCACCATATCGGCCTGTTTCAGCTTCATCACTTTATCAATTAGGGTTGCTATTTCAATATTACTCAAAACAACAGCGTAAGATAGTAAATTTATACCCTTTTGCCATAGTTTTGTAAAATTAACATTACAATTAAACCAATTATCATGCCCCTATAAAAAACCCGGGGCCTCGTAACAGATTTGGCTGAAGTATAATTAGCAAATACTATTTTTACGGCATGAGAAAAACATACCTGATTAGCGGGGCAGGCAGCGGCATAGGGCAGGCCATCGCCTTAAAACTGGCTGCCGATGGGCATAACTGTATTTTGCTTGGCCGTAACGAAGCCAACCTCAACAAAACCTTTAAACTGCTGCGCAACGGATCGCGCATGGTGATAGCTGCCGACATCAGGGATAAGGATGACCTGGCCGACGCGGTATCGCAATTAGAAGATACCCCACTGGATGGGTTGATTGCTAACGCGGGTATTGGTGGCGAAAACCAATGGGGCGATGCCGACCGCTGGAACGATATTATAGATACTAACCTTACAGGCACTTATAACTTTGTAAATAGCTTTTTGCCCAACCTGCGTTTGGCCGAAGCGGAGAAGCATATCCTCATCACCTCGTCGGTACTGGCGCGGCTGGGTGTGGCTAATTATCCGGCTTATTGCGCATCCAAAGCGGGGCTGCTGGGTTTGATGCGATCGTGGGCGGTGCAGTTTGCGCCCGAACAGATTTTGGTTAACGCCATTTGCCCGGGTTGGGTTGATACCGATATGTCGCAACAGGGTTTGCAGGGTATTGCCGATGGGATAGGCATTACTAAGGATGAGTTTTATGATATCGCCATGCAAAGCGTGCCGCTAAGGCGCATGAGCCAGCCCGATGAAATTGCCGGTTTAGTGGCCTATTTGTTAAGCCAACGATCGATGACCGGGCAAACCATTGATATTAATTGCGGAGCGGTGATGAATAGTTAGCCCCATAAAAAAGCCTGTTATTGAAAAATAACAGGCAAATATTTCTTACTAAAAGTGTTTACACTTTCAACGTTTTAGTATTGGTGCAGGTTGTTATTTCCTTACCCTAACCGCTTTTAATTCCTTAGCGGTATGGCGGATAATGAAGTATAGGAAACCCGAACTGATTAATATGGATATGCCGGCTACTGCAATGCGCCAACCCTCGTGGTGTTGTATCCCATTAATTAAACCGGATAAACCAACAACCATAAACAAAAGCCAGGTAATAAATGGCGCAACTAATTTCTTGTTCATAGGATGCTCTTTTAATTTTACCCAAGTTAACAATAAGGAATGTGGAAAACAAGGCAATTGTGCATTTCTTTTTTAAGGTGATACTGCGCTGACTAATCAGCCACCCTTACTTCTTGCGTAAAAACTCGGTGCGCAGCACAATGCTCATGCCGTCTATCTTGCAATCCACCTCTTCGGGGTCGTCTGTCAGGCGGATCTTTTTTACGGTGGTACCTTGTTTTATGGTGGTACCGCCGCCCTTTACTTTCAGGCTTTTAATTACCGTTACCGAGTCGCCATCTTTCAGGATATTGCCGTTGCTGTCCTTTACTACTAATTCTTCGTCCATGCGGCAAAGGTAACTATTCGGCTTAAATACCGCCTACAAATAACTAAACCACCATTGTTGGTGGCTAAGCTTATACTTCATATACCAGCGGCAGGGGAAATATAAAATGGTTACAATAGCCAGCCATATCAGGTATACCATAGGCAGCCCAAAACCAAAACTATTGGGCACACCCGGTCCGGCGGCCTGTAATTGCTTAATGGTAACACCGCTTGAAAGCGCCCATATAATTTGCGACCAATGCACCAGGTAAATATGCAGGATATAATAAAACAACGGCACCCGCCCAAATACCACAAAAACGCAACTTACGCGGTTGTCCGTCTTTTCCAATAACCCTAAAGCGGTAATGGAAATACCCAGGGTAATAAGCAGGTAAGCCAGCGATGGCGGGTATTTTTGCACCCTGATTACCGCCAGTATGTTTTTCCACCATACGGCCTGGTGTTCCCATGGGAACGGATCGCCGTAGATATTAAAGCCACGCAGTACCAGGAATAATAATAGCGAGCCCAGGCCTATTTTAATAAACAGCGATTTGCGTTTGGCCGGCTCCAGTTTAAACAAGGTACCAAAGGCATAACCCGCCGCCATTACCCCAACCCAGGGTATGATGGGGTACAGCACAAAAATAGAATGATGCTGGGTGATCTGATAAAAGTTTTGCTCGTGCAAAAACATCCAAAAGAACTTGTATTGCCCCCACATGTCAGACTTTACATAGTCGAAAGCGTTATGACCGAAGATTAGTATCAAGCCAAACAGGCCTACATAAATAGGTTTCAGGTATACCAGTACCGATAGGACGATCATGCTCCAGCCAATGGCCCATATTACCTGTGCCAGTATATTATTAAATACCCCGGTAACCTGCCAGCCAAAACCAATAATAGTCAACTCTAAAAACAAGAGCCATAGGCCGCGGCTCAGCATAAAAAGCGAGGCTTCTTTTTTGGTTTTCTTTTTAGATAAAGATAAAAAAGCGCTGGTGCCCGATAAAAAAACAAAGGTAGGCGCGCAGAGATGCGTGATCCAGCGGGTCATGAAAAAAATAACAGATGTTTTGCTCAGATCAAGCGGATCGAAAGCGGCGTTTGAATAAAAATCGCGCACATGATCGAGCGCCATAATAACCATTATAACACCCCTCACAATATCAATTGAATGGATGCGTGAATTTTGAACAGGTAAGGCTGCGGTTTCCATAATTGAAAGTAGGTAATAGGATGATTAAAAGCAAATTAGAAAATAAAATGCTTTGCCACCAGCTGTGGACGAATAAGCTATTGCCGTTAATCCAGGGCTGTTAGTAAGGGCACTAACAGCGGGAGGCATTGCCCAATTGCATATCGCAGAAGGATACTCCCTGATCGCTATTTACAGTGGAGCTATAACGAAATGCCTACAACACCCCTCGTTCCTTCAGCTCCTTCTCCCTTTGCTTTTCCAGTTTTTTCAACTCGCGTTTTTCCTGGCGGATCTGTTTTTTGGTTTTGCCGGCGGTATCTATTTTAGGTTCTTCTTTTTTGGTGCTGTCCTTTTTACCGCCGCCAAAAAGGCGCTGGAAAAAGTTTGGTTTCTTCTCGGGCTCGGGTGCAGGCGGTGGAATAACCACCGTAACCGGGCTATCGTTATCATCATCTTCGCCCGGTTTCATTAAACGTGCAAAGCCCGCTGTATCGGCCGGATTAATTTGCCTGCGCAGGCTTTCCCTTAAACGCACCGTGTATAAGCCATAATTGCTGCTATCGCGATGCACGGTTAGGCCGTGGCCCTCCATCAGGTTACCTATAATGTTAAAATAATAGCTTAGGCGCGGGTTCAGGCTGCCATCGGGCATAAAGGCATACAGGCCCGATTTTGGCTTGGGCACAATGCTGGCCAGGTAAATGCTTTCGCCAAGGGTTAATTCGGATGGCGATTTGCCGAAGTAATAGTGCGCGGCCTCGCCAATACCGTATACGTTTCGGCCCCATTCAATAATATTAAAGTAAACCTCCAGCATGCGGTTTTTAGTCATAATGCGGTTGTTCTCCAGCATCCAAACAATCAGCATTTCTTCCATTTTGCGCGATATGGTTTTGCCGCGACTTAAAAAAGCGTTCTTTACTAACTGCATAGATATGGTACTACCACCACGCTTAAACTTCTTCTCCATATAATCCGTCGCCAGCGATTTACGGAAAGCCTCTTCCACAAAGCCGTTGTTTTTATAAAAGGTTGGGTCTTCAGCGGTCATTACAGCATTGCGCAGGTCGGGCGCAATTTCTTCCAGCGGGGTATAGTTAGGATTATCCGGACTGATATTGCGGGCTGGCATAGGCTGGCCTTTTTCGTACGGTGTATATACAAACGGACTATTCAACCTTGCAAAATCGGTTTTGCCATATTTCACTACCTTAAAACCATCCTTATCCAGGCGCGAATCAAAAACCAGGTCCTTAGGGTTTGATGTATTCAGGTAAAAGTTCAGCTTGTAGTTCAGCTTACCGGCCACCTTTATGCCCTCCAGCGATTCGAAAGTACCGCCGGGAAAGGAGTCGAACAGGTTCTGCGCGTTTACCCAGCCGGTATTTACCTTTATTTCGTAAACCTTAACCGGGTTAAGGGTATATTTCAGGTAGGGATGGGCTGTCATGTTCTTCAGGTAGATCACCGATGAACTATCCATCGAAACGTAGTTCGATCCCACAAAAACATTAGCGTCAATAGCCCCATGCGGCACTACAATATCATTGGGCGATAAGGCTTTATGATTAACCACCAGGTTACGTGCCGATAGTGTGCTGAAAATACGGGTTTCGCCCCCGCTGTTCTCTACCTTATTCAGCCGGGTGGTAACCGTATCAAAACTTACAAGGGCATGGTAACGCTTCCCTATAAACGGAACTATGATCTTCCCCTTATCGGCAAACAGGCTGATATCAATATTTTTATTAGAGGGGTGCATGGTGCCTGCCAGGTGCCAGGTGGTATCGCTGTTATTTACCTTAATATTTGACGCCAGCTTACCATCCTTTATAGTAGCAGTTGTGGCCAGGCTAACACGGCTGGAATCATCGGTATAATTGATCCGGAAGCTTTTCATATCCAGGTTATCGGGTATCTTATATAAGATCTGGTTAACCAGGTTGTCGGCAATGTCGGACAGGTCTACTTTTTTATGAGTTGCTGTAGAGTCCTTTTTTTTGCGGAACAGGAAATCGAAGTTGCGTACACCTTTTAAGTTAGTGAGGTTTAGGTAGCCGGTTTCCATATTTACTTCGGCCAGTTTAACATTGCCAAAAATAAGCGGGAACAACTTTACACCCACCTCAAAATGGCTAATGGTTAACAAAGTGTCCCTATCCTGCGGAACAACGGAGATGGAGGTAAAAGCAACGGTAGATAAACCGGTAAAATGGGGGTCTTCTATTTTAACATCTAAATTGTAATCTTTTTTTGCTTTGGCCTTAGCCTTGGCAATGGCCTTTTGCAGCAGCACCTCGCGCTTTGAATAGGCAATAAATCCCCCGATGATCAATAGAACAAACAGGGAAGCAATTGTAATAAGGGCAATCCGGATATATTTAGGGTTAAGGCGCTGCATCAGGTAAATTTTGTCAAAGCTAAATTAAATCTTATCCGTTACAAACGCCGGGAACGGGAAAATGTTTCCTTCGCCAGTACAAAGCCTTAACAGATAAGCTTTTGGTATTTTTCATTACGATGACAAACTTAACCCCCTGTTGTAGTAAGTTTGCGTTGTATTATGACATTTACAAAAGAACAAGTTTTACAAGCCCTGGGCAATGTAGAGGAACCCGATCTGAAAAAAGATTTGGTTACCCTTAACATGATACAGGATATTGCTATTAATGGCGATCAGCTTAGTTTTTCGGTGATATTAACCACTCCTGCATGCCCCTTAAAGGCCATGATAGAGAATGCTTGCCGCAACGCCATCAACTATTTTATCAGTAAGGATATTAAGGTAACCGTGAATATGACATCGCGTGTTACTACGCAAAAAAATACCGGTGTACCGGGTGTAAAAAATATTATTGCCGTAGCATCGGGCAAGGGTGGTGTGGGCAAATCAACCGTGGCGGCTAACCTGGCCCTTGGCCTGGCTAAAAGCGGCGCCAAGGTAGGTTTAATTGATGCCGATATTTATGGCCCATCGGTACCTATTATGTTTGGCCTGGAGGGCGCGCGCCCCCATGCCGCGCAGGTGGATGGCAAAACCCGGATTGAACCGATTGAGAAATACGGCATCAAGCTGTTATCCATCGGCTTTTTTACCGACCCTAATCAGCCTGTACCATGGCGTGGGCCAATGGTATCAACCGCGGTTAAACAATTGTTTAACGATGCCGATTGGGGCGAATTGGACTACCTGGTGGTAGACCTGCCTCCCGGTACCGGCGATATCCATATCACAGTAACGCAAACCTTCCCGGTAACGGGCGCGGTAATAGTAACCACCCCGCAAAATGTGGCTTTAGCCGATGCTAAGAAAGGTATAGGCATGTTTATGATGGATGCCATTAACGTACCCATTTTAGGCGTGATAGAAAACATGGCTTACTTTACCCCCGCCGAATTGCCGGAAAATAAATACTATATCTTCGGGCAGGATGGCGGGAAGAAACTGGCCGCGCAAATTGACGCGCCGTTTTTAGGCGAAATACCGCTGGTAAAAAGCATCAGCGAAAGCGGCGATGCCGGCAAACCGGTAGTTTTAGAGGATAGCGTAATGAGTAAGGCTTTCATTACTATTGCCGAGCGTGTGGCACAGCAGGTGGCTATTGCCAATGCGAAGGCCAATAGTAAGGCTCCTTTAGCCTTATAAATTGTCATTTCGAACGTAGAGAGAAATCTTCTACATGCAGACAGTGTGCTCGCAGAAGATTTCTCCTCACGCTATCGCACAGTCAACCCGGGTTCGTTCGAAATGACAAGTGGGTTATAAGTGGTGATATTGTATTTGAATATTTTTTAATACCTTTATATATTAATTTAATAGCAATGAGTTTATTAGCACAGGTGGAGTTGGCATTGGATTCTATCCGTCCCTATTTAGAGGCGGATGGCGGAAATGTGTCGGTAGAAGAGATCACTCCGGACAATGTGGTAAGATTAAAAATGCTGGGGTCGTGCGGATCGTGCCCCATGAGCATCATGACGCTAAAAGCCGGTATTGAGCAGGCGATATTAAAAGCCGTGCCTGAAGTTACAGCTGTTGAGGCCCTTAACCTAACCGATATAGACGACCCTAACGCGGTTTTACCCGAAAACCTGCGCTAACCTATAGTGTTAACAATTGTTAAATTGGCTTTGGCTTTGTTGCAATAAATTATATTTGTAAGGAGTTATATAACCAATGCAGGGGTATACCAAATAATGAAGTATTTATTAGCAGCCATATTATTGTTTTTTTCGGCGGCGGTTTTTGCGCAGCAGGAAAAGCCATTGGTGCAGTTTTCGGGCGTGGTACATAATATAGATAGTGCCGGTGTAATTATCCCCTACGTTACCATTACCAACTTAAGCGACAACAAACAGGCGTATATGGCCAACTATAAGGGCTATTTCTCGTTTGTTACGCACCAGGGCGATTCGCTTCGGTTTACCTGCGTGGGTTTTTTCCCAACCACTATTGTTATCCCCGAAAACGCTGATAAAAGTTATGTACTGCAGGTAAGTATGAAAGCGCAGGTAACTAATTTGCCTACCTTCCGGGTGTTCCCATGGGCCACTACGGATGAATTTAGAAAAGATTTTATATCGATGAAACTGGCGGATGATGATTTGGAAATAGCCCGTAAAAACCTGAGCAAGGGATCAATCGCCGAACTATCGCGTACCCTGGCCCGCGACGCGCACGAGATCCAATCGGCCTATGCCCAGGGCGAACATTTGAATATCCTGAACCAACATTCGCTAATGCCAAACCCTTTGCTTAACCCTATTGCCTGGGGCACGCTAATTAAGCAAATAGCCGATGGCGATAAAAGCCGGAGCGGGGGGAATTAGCGAATTTGAGGATATGCAAATGTGCGTATGTGCAAATGATGATCACAAATCATTAGTTTTTGCATCTTAGGGATACAGGCATCTAAATCATTTGCATATCTGCACATTCCCGCATTTGCACATTGATTACGGCTTGGTCATTTGCCCTATGGGCATCATTAAGTCATTAGTGGATATTGGGTATAATTTGCACATACGCACATTCCCGCATTTGCACATTTATCTGCCTTTCTTAATCGCGGGGAATTTCATTTTATAATCCACATCTACAATACCGCGCGATATTTCGTTTAGCTTTTTTTCTATCAGGCGTTTGCGCAGCGGGCTTAATTTATCGGTGAATAGTTTACCTTCAATATGGTCGTATTCGTGCTGGATCACGCGCGCGGCTAAGCCTTTAAAGGTTTCCTCGTGGTGTTTCCAATTTTCATCATAATAAGAGATCCGTACTACCGGCTTACGGTAAACATCCTCGCGGATATCGGGGATACTCAGGCAGCCTTCGTTAAAGGCCCATTCTTCGCCAGTTTCCTCTTCGATACAGGCGTTTATGAATACTTTTTTGAAATCCTTTAAGCTGGGTTCGTCATCGGCAAAGGGCGAGCAATCTACCACAAACATGCGGGTAGAGTGGCCAACCTGCGGCGCAGCCAAACCTACACCATGCGCGTTATACATCGTATCGAACATATCCTCGGCAAATTGCTTAATATGCGGATTCTCTTCGGGCGATATATTGGTGGCCTTTCTGCGTAAAACTGGGTCCCCGTATGCGATGATCGGTAATTTCATTTGGCAAAAATACGGGTTTTTATATTTGTAACAAACAGGGGTGTGTCAATTAGTGTCCCCTAAGCGGCTTGTCATGGTGAGCTTGTCGAACCACGGTGGGCAGGCCACCACACACTCTCTTCGACAGGCTCAGGGTGACACCCGTTTATATCTCAATCCTCTTAGTTACTTCGTAAGTCTTATAAATCCGCATTTGAAATTCCGAATTCCGCAATCATTCCCTACTCCGTCTTCAAACTCTTAATAGGATTAGCCAGCGCTGCCTTAACCGATTGATAACTTACCGTGAGCAGGGTAATGCTGATAGCGCCCAGGCCGGTAAATACAAAGATCCAGACTGATATGGCCGACCGGTACTCGTACGTTTGCAGCCAGTTATGCATCAGGTACCAGCCTAAAGGGACGGATACCATCAGGGCAATACCCACCAGCACAATAAAGTCGGTTGATAGTAATTTCCACAGGTTAAATACCGATGCGCCTAAAACCTTGCGCACACCTATTTCCTTAATGCGCTGCTCGGCCATAAACGATGCCATGCCGAACAGGCCCAGGCAACTAATAAATATAGCCAGGCTGGCAAAAAACGCGGCCAGCTTACCCACACGCTGTTCGTTACCAAACTTTTTGGCGTACTCCTGGTCAACAAAGCGGTATTCAAATGGCTGGGCGGGATTGTATTGTTTAAATATGGTTTCTATTTTGCCGATGGCATCGTTAGCGCTAATCTTGGGGTTGATCTTTAGCAACATAGCGCCGCCTACGCCCTGGTTAAGAAAAAATACGGCCGGACTAATTTTGCCATAAGGCGATTGCATGATCATATCGTTAATTACCCCGATAATTTTATAAGGCTGGCCAAACCATTTCAGGGTTTCGCCCACGGGGTTCTTCAGTCCCATAAACTGCACGGCCGATTCGTTTACCACCAGGCCAACCGAATCTGTCAGGAACGCGCGCGAAAAATCGCGACCGCCCTTAAACTGCCAGCCCACGGTTTTACCATAATCGTACGATGCCGCTGTTTGCTGGAAATCGACACTCAGGTTAGAGTCTTTTCCCTGCCATTCAATACCGCTGGTGCTGCCGTTTGATGATGTTGGCGAACCGCCGGCCTCGGCCACGGCGGTTACGGCGCCTGTTTTCAGCAACTCGGCTTTTACCACATCGTAATGGTTATGGATATCGGGTGTGATGATGGGTACCGATACCAGGTTATTGTTATCGTATCCAATAGGCCTGTTCCGGGCAAACTCTATCTGTTTAAATATAACTACGGTGCCAATAATAAGTGTAATGGATACCACAAACTGCACAACTACCAATACCTTGCGCGGTATGGCCGCCAGTTTACCCACCCTAAACGATCCCTTTAACACCTTAACAGGTTGGAAGGACGACAGGTAAAATGCCGGGTAACTACCTGCGATTAACCCGGTGATAAGGCTGAAGCCAATACTGATAGCCCAAAACAACGAACTGCCCCACAATATGCTCATTTGCTTATCAGCCACCTCGTTAAAAAATGGCAGGCTAAGCTGCACCAGTAATATAGCCAGTGTAAAGGCAATAGCCACGCATAGTAACGATTCGCTAAAAAACTGGTAAATGAGTTGTGATCGCAGCGAACCGATAGCCTTGCGGATACCTACTTCGCGGGCGCGTTTCTCTGACCGGGCCGTACTGAGGTTCATAAAATTAATGCAGGCCAGCAGCAGCACAAATACACCTATGATGCCAAACAGCCAAACATACTGGATACGGCCGCCTATGTTTTTACCATCCTTAAAATCGGCATATAAATGCCACTTACTCATGGGGAATAAAAACAGGGCGGGTTTCTTTTTAGCCAGCGCGGCGTTAATATGGTGCAGCTTTACATCGCGTATTTTTAAGGATACGGCATCTATATCGGCGTTTTCATTCAGCTGGGCATATAGGGTAAAGGCATTAGGCCGCCATTTATCGGGCGCGGTACGTACCCAATCGGTATTGGCGTAATACATCTCCCACGATCCGATAAAACCCATATCGGCAAAGCTGGAGTTACGGGGCTGGTTGGCATATACACCGGCTACCATAGCGTTAATCTGATTATCAATTTTCAGCGTTTTATCCATAGGGTCGGTATCGCCAAAATAAGCCTTGGCCGTAGCCTCGGATATCAGGATGGATGATGGGTCTTTCAGCCCATCCTTGCTGCCTTTTAGCATTTCCAGGTTAAGCATATCGGGGCCTTGTGTTTCTATAAAACCGCCGCTGCGGTTTAGTTTTTTATCGCCCAGGGCAACAATATGGTCGCCCATGCCGGCGGCCATAACTACGTATTTAAAATCGCTGTATTTGCGCAGCTCTGCTGCCAGCGGGTAGGGTACTGATCCCCAGGTTTGCGTTTCGCCGTTATTGGTTAAGTGCTGCCATACCTGGGCAATGCGCCCGTTATTTTTATACTGTTTATCAAAGGATACTTCGTCCCATATCCATAAACCAATCAGCATGGATACGGCCATCCCAACCGAAAGGCCAACTATGTTAATTAACGAATGTGCCTTGTTTTTAACCAGGTTACGGCGGGCAATTTTAAGATAGCTTTGGATCATCATAATAGCGCTTTATTGATATCGTATCTTAAAATTTCATGCCATATATTTAACGTATTATTAATCAATTAGTTATGATGTTAATTTTATGTACGAAGTGTATCGTAAGCGAACACTGTTTGTTCGGTTATGAATAGGGTTAATGGGCAATTTATACAGACAGTTCCTGTTAAGTGATTGGGCCAATCCGGCAGTTTTTATTATATTTGGTAAGATAAACAACACAATTTGAATACCCCCATTAATGACCGGGTTTACCAGGCCGACCCGCAGATGTTATATACCATTATCAGGGTAGTGCAAAAACTAAAGCGCGACTGCTATATCTGTGATATTTTTTTACTGATATATACCGCCTGTATGTACAACAAATATGCCGATGATATGGAAATCTTTATTTACCTGGAGGTGGGCATTGTATTGTTTTTAGGCTTTGCCCAATACCTGCTGATTGTGGCCAAGGGCAAGTTTATTAACAAGGCCATTATTGATATCAGTATTGTTGGCGACGAGATCCTGATCAAAACCGCGGCCTTCAGCGGCCCTTTCTGGTATAAAAAGGGATCGGTTGATTTAAAGTTTAGTAAAGCCCAAACCACGGTAAGCCCTATGGTAAACCCATATCCATCTATTTTTAGGGACGATAAGCAGATCACCAAACTGAAGTATAAGGATAAGGAAGCCTATATTGTTGACGGCTATTTTAACTGGCGGCTGGAAGAGGATCTGTACGGAAAAACGGAGTAACGGTTTACTAATCCCCCGATACATAATACCAGTTGCCACCCATAGGCTTCACGATATATACTTCGTTGCAAAGGTATTGCAGGTATTGATCTATCTTTTTACCGTCGTCAATTTTCACAAAACCCTTTTTGCTGTCCTGCTGCCGCAGCGTATAAAAGAAAACCGCTTTAGCATCTTTTTGCCTGATGACATAAGCCTCGCCACCACCAGCCGATAGCGAATGGTACCTGCCCGGCAAGGGGTACAAGTATATGCCCGCCGTATCGCTTTTAGCATTCAGCGCCATGTTGGCTGCCGCCTCGTACCCATGATGGCGGATGGTGAACCAAACCTTATTGCGCAGCCAGTTTAAAGGCATAAATATTACTATTGCCGCTGTTAGTACATTAATACAACACGGCAGCCATACCAGGCGATAAAGTGGTTTATCAAACCAAAATATAATGCTCCATACCAGGACCATCCCTCCAGAGGCCACAATAAACATTTCTATAAACGCGTAGTACATCCAGTAATCGCTCCACAACTCTTCGCCGAATGCGATGGAGAAAAACAACAGCAAAGCGCTAAGCACACTTAGCTTAAATACCGGGCGTTTAAGGGTGCTGATCATATTAAGGTATTAGCATCCTGATCGGGTTGATTTTCAATAGGAATCTCCAATGTATCGCTATCGGCGGGCCGCAGCGGGTAAACCCAAATACCGGCTACTATGGTTATTGCGTATATGATAATGATGTAGCCTATATCGTTATTTAAGCTTAAATCGCCGGTAATTATAAAAAATGGCAGGCAGGTTAGCGATAGCCCAACAATTGTGAGCAATGTTTTTTGTGCTGGGTAATTCAGGCCACTTTTAATCGGGATGAGGTAAGCTGCCAGCCATAACAAAGCCGCGCTGGGGATAGAAAATATCCCCCCAAATAGGATTAAAAACAGTAAAATAGCAATATCATCGCCACTGATATTATGATATACCATTTGCCATAAAGCAATTATCACCGGTGATAGCGCTGCCGATGTGAACCATACTTTAAGTGTGAATTTCAGGGCCGGGTTCATGTGTTTGATGTTTTAAGAATAATGTAAATATTTAAAAAGCCCTCCCCGATGGGGAGGGTTGAGAGAGCTGAATTAATGCTGATCCCAATTGATTTTGCGCGAGAAATACATTAGCGCGGCAACAACAATAAATAGGGCTATACTACCTACCAGTAGGGAAAGTTCCTCCAGTTGGATAATCACGAAAATGAAGCCATAAAACAAGGTTAAAATGCCCGAGAACAGCACCGCCGCACCGCCATTTTTGAGCAATGATGAAGTAAACCACGAGATTAACCCGATGGTAGATACCGACGAGATAAGGTATGCCCAGTTATAACCCGTCTGTTCGGATAGGGATAACAGCAGGGTATAATACACAATCATGGCCGCGCCTATCAGCGTATAATTAAACAGGTGGATGCGCTGCTTACGGATCACCTCGGTTAAAAACAGGGATACAAAGGTGAGCAGGATAATTAATGTAGAATACTTGGTAGTGCGCATTACCTTGCGGTATTGATCGATAGGCAGGTGCAGCTTTACACCCACAACAGCATCAGCCTTAACCTTGGGGTTGGTCAGTACCGAATCGTCGTTAGCCCACTGTTGCGGAAAAGGGCGCTTATAATAGATCATGTGCCATTTAGCATTAAAGCCACTTTTATTAACCGTGCGGCTATCAGGCAGGCGGCTGCCGTTAAAATCGGGGTGCGCCCAATCGCTGGTTACTTCTACATCGGTGGTTTTGCCCAGGTGCAAAAAGTTCAGTTCGTTACTGCCTTTCATATCCAACTGGTAGCTAAAGGCAAAGCCCGAATCCCTTTGCATGGCAAAATGCACCTGCAAGCCTTTCTCAAAGGGGATATTGCCGCCGGCGGCAGGCTCGGGGTTATAATCCTGACTGTTAATTTTCACAGTTGGGTTATTCTTTAAGCCATTCATATCCGATATCCCAAACACTAACCGGGCCTTATCATACATTATACTTGCCGCATCAATCCCCAGCCCGGTTAGGTCGGGTTTATTAAAAGTTCCCTGCAAATCAATTTTCGAATTATATACCGTTGCATCATAAATACCCCGTTCAAATTGATCGGTTTTTACATTGGCCTTAATTTTAAGGTCCTGTGGTAATACATACAGCGTATAGGTTTCCTCGTGTGTGGTTACTTTTTTATCGGTGCTCGTTACCTGTATCTGTTCCTTATAAGGCAAGGCCAGCACAGGCCCCTGTATTAATTGGTTGCCTGCCCAGTTTTCGGATACCTGGTCTACCATTTTTTGCTGGTAACCTTCGCGTTCGGTCACCAAATCCTGTATCCAGGCCGATGGGATAAGCAGGGCTAAAATTATAACGGCAATAATGCCCAGCTTAATCAGTATGGCCGATCCATCGTACCATTTAGCGGGTCTTTCTTCTTGTTCGATCATTGTTTTGTAGTTTAAAAGTACTTTGCATTTCAAAGTAATTAGGTAAAAAAATTTAGTTTGATTTTTGATGCTTAATTAAAGCTTCCAGCGCATCCAAATGCGCCTTAAAAGCCTGCTTGCCTTTCGGGGTTGCTTCATAATTGGTATTAGGCTTACGCCCTAAAAACGATTTATTCACTAAAATATACTCCTCCTTCTCCAGCCCTTTCAGGTGCGATGCCAGGTTACCATCGGTAACACCCAGCAATTCCTTAAGCGAGTTAAAGTCGTACCGGTCGTTCACTACCAGTATGCTCATGATCTGTAACCTTACCCGGTTCTCAAAAGCCTTATCTAATTTATCAAAAGGGATGCTCACTTGTCGTATTTAAAATACATTACGCTACCATAAATAATATGCAATACACCAAAACCAATAGCCCAAAAAAGCAGGCCATAGCCGGGCAATAATGCCGCCACCAAACCTAATACAATTTCGTTTATCCCCAAATACTGTACGCCTTTTAATGTGTAATTACCCGCGGCAACCAGCGCCAGGCCGTAAAATATCAGCGATGCCGGGGCAATAATACCAAAGTATCCGCGCAGTAAAAATATCAGCATCATAGCGCCCCCGGTTAGCAAGGGTATGGCCATATTAAATACTAAAGCCTTGCTGCTTGCACCCCAAAACTTT
The DNA here is from genome assembly GCA_040389105.1 of Bacteroidota bacterium. Lineage (GTDB taxonomy): Bacteria > Bacteroidota > Bacteroidia > Sphingobacteriales > Sphingobacteriaceae > Mucilaginibacter. The sequence goes on along the minus strand of JAZKAO010000006.1, from coordinate 186,658 downwards.
TGCCCGGTACGGCGGGCCTTGCGCAGGCTTAATATAAAGCCGGTTAGTAGAGATGCGCCAAGCACCACTACAGCAATAACCATTAATTCAATCAATTCTTGCGGATGATTTAATTGCAGGCTATAATACTGCCGCGATTGATAGATCATCGACTCGTTATAAATAATGCGATAGGCCAATGCCGCCCCAACCAACGCGTAAATACCGGCCAGCACGCCCGACAGCCCACTGAGTGATAAAAATTTTGAGGAGCGCTCCATCAAATTGCGGATGGAGGCAAGGTCCTGATGTGCTTGATTTTCTTCCACTTTATAAAAGTACTTTGTTGTTCAAAGTAATCGATTTAGAATTAGATTTGCAAATAATATTTTTAGAAATTTTTCAGAGGGTATAGCATAGTTTATGCAGATATCCTATCTTTCGCCGTTTCGGCTATAAAACACAAGTTGAAAAACATAAAAAAAGAGAAAGGAATAATTTAAAATGAAGACAGAAGAAGACATTAAAATAGAACTGGCCATACTTAAAAGCATGCTTGTTAATGATAAAAGGGCCAAGCTTGATGTGACCGAATATCAACATAAAATAACTGCCCTAAAGTGGGTATTAGGGCAGGTGGAAGATATTTTTAACGACTAAGGGAAAGGAAGGTTAACCACAAAGGTCACAAAGCATCTGCGATTTGACTAACACAAAGGTCACAAAGATTCAACGAAAATAAATCTTTGTGACCTTTGTGCGTGATAGGCTTTGCTGTTTCTTTGTGACCTTTGTGGTTAACCTACACGGCTACATATTCGCCTTAATCAAACCCTCCAATTTATCATGGTCAAACCCGCCGGAATAGATCACCTTACCGCTTTTATCCAATAATATTACTGTTGGGTACCCTCCTACACCTAAACTTTTGGCCATGGCCGCCCCGGTGTACAGCATTTTGTAAACGGGTTTTTCGCGCTTGTAAAAAAAGGCAACATCTTCTTTTTTATCGTAGGCATTTATAGCCAGCAACTGAAACTTATCGGTGCCATACTTTTTTTGCAATTGCTGCAACAGCGGGAACGACTCCATACAATAACCACAGTTTTTAATCCAGAAATCCATCAGCACCACTTTGCCTTTTACATCGGCACCCTGTACAGCTTTACCGGTACTAAGCTCGGGCAACGACCAATCCATCAACATTGCCCCGGCTGCAATCAGCGGCTGTACCTTTTCTTTTTTGGCCGGCTGATAATCTTTTTGATAGGTGGTATAATACCAGGAATAGGCATCGGGTTCTTTTGGGCTGGTATTCACATCGGTAAATACCGTTTTAGTGTTATAGCCCGTTTTATCAATATTATTGCTTTCCAGTACCTGGTAGGGCAGCGAGGTTGCCGGGTCTATCACTATCCGGTAATAAATGGTTACATCCTTAGTAAAATGCATAGTACTGCCCAGGTATTGCAACGAGCTGCGGTGCAAATCGACCTGCACCAGCTGATAGGTTTTGTTTTCGATAACCGTGTCCCTTTGATGTTTGGGGATGGTATCGCTTTCAACAAATTGCTGCACTACGCTACGCAGCGTTTGGATAGAATTAAAGAAGAAAGAAGAGTTGCTGAACGATCCCGGCTTGGGCTGCACAGTTAAACTATAAGTTTTGGTGTCATTATCCAGCAGAAACGCCTCGGTGCCATTATATATGGACTTGTAATCGTTAGATTCCATTTGGAAACGGGTTACGCTACGTTTATCTGTTTGGTCAAACTCCACATAGCAATTACCATCTAATTCACTAAAATTATCGTTGGCGATGTTATTGATCTGGCGGTGATAATGATAGTTGACGGATTTTAGCCCCGCCAGTTTTTTTGCCATGGCCTGCAATGCAGGCGAAGGCGGATTTTGCTGCGCGGCGGCATGGTTTAGGCTAATCAAAGCGCCAAATGCGATAATAGTAAAAAGGTGGTTTTTCATGTTGATTTTTATTTGATGAAATAAATAATGGAATATACCCATAAGGCACACAAAGAAAGCCGCTTGTGACACACGGATGCCGGCATTTAGACCAGCCACACCAATAATTAGACGAATGCCCGCAAAAGCATTTTAGTCGAAAAAACAGGGCTATTGGTCGAAAACCGCGCTTGCCCATTTATGATGTGATAAAATATGCTTTACCTTGCGGCATGTACAATTGGCGGCAAGGCATACAATGGAAATATCTGCGGATAGAGATCTTGTTTTTCGTCATCTTTTATTACCTGTTCCCCATCCTTACCGATGTAGAGTACAGTTATAACGAGATGCACCATGCGGCGCTCTTTACCAAAAATATCGATTTCGACCTGATTTATGGAACCACCAACCTCTTATCGGGATTGGTATTTTATGCAATCGTGCGCAAGTCACTCCTCCATAAAAAGCCGGTACAGTTTACTATATATACCGTGTTGTTCCTTATCGGGATGCACTATTACATGCAAGGCGTTTACATAGCTATAGGGCATATCAACTGGTTTCCAGATAAAATCCGGCACGATGCCCTGCGCTGGTCAAAAGCCAAAGTAATCCACTTCAGTGTGATCTACATGTTTCGCGAGTTTTTATGTATCGGGGCCCTGGCCTACTTTATCCGCTCGGCAAAGCAGGATACGCAAATGCGGGAGTTAAAGGAGCAGCAATTGCTAACCGAGCTAACTTATTTAAAGGCCCAATTGCACCCCCACTTCTTTTTCAACACCATGAATAATATTTACGCGCTGGCACTAAAGCGGTCGGAAGCAACCGCCCCGCTGGTAGCTAAGCTGGCCGACATGATGCGCTATATTTTATACGAAGCCGAGCGACAAAGAGTCCCATTAACAAAAGAAGTGCAATTTTTAACCGATTATATTGATGCCGAAAAAATAAGGCAACACAGTAATAACCAAATTAATTTTGATGTGCAGGGTATTACCGATGGTGCCACTATCCAGCCGTTGCTTTTACTACCTTTTATAGAAAATGCCTTTAAACACGGCCTGGAACAGGAAACCGGGAACGGCTTTGTAAACGTAGTGCTATGCCTGGCCGATGACGAATTGATACTACAGGTAAACAACAGCAAGCCGGCCAAAACACAACCCAGTCAAAAAGGCATCGGCCTGCAAAATGCGGTTAAGCGGTTGAACCTGTTATATCCCAATAAATATGTGTTGGATATTAAGGATGATGAACGCCAGTATCAACTAAATTTAACCCTGCATAATATATGATCAGGTGTGTGATAGTTGATGATGAGCCGCTGGCACTGGATGTGCTGGAAAGCCATATTGCCCTTAGCCCGCAACTGCAATTAATGCGCCGGTGCCGCAACGCGCTGGAAGCATTTGATGTGTTGCATAACGAGCAGATCGACCTGGTTTTCCTGGATATCAAAATGCCATCCATCAGCGGGATAGATTTTATCCGCTCGTTAAAAGAACCGCCTGCTGTGATCTTTACCACCGCTTACTCCGAGTATGCCGTTACCGGGTTTGAGCTGGATGCAGTGGATTATTTGTTGAAACCTATCACCTTCGAGCGTTTTCAAAAAAGCATTGATAAGCTATTAAAGATCCGTCAACAAGGCCAGGCGGAAGTAAAAAACTACACCTATTTTAAAGTAGCCGGTAACCTCATCAAAATTATGCATACCGATTTGCTGCTGGCCCAATCCGTAAAGGACTATATCCACCTGAAAACCAAACAGGGCAACCATCTTACCCACATGACCATGAAGTATTTGGAAAGCCTGCTCCCGGCTGATACATTTATCAGGGTACACCGTTCGTACCTGGTCAACAGATCGGCCATTACCCTGCTGGGCCGCCAGCAATTAGAAATTGGTGATGAAAAAGTACCTGTTGGTGAAAATTACAGGCCGAATTTAGATCTGTAATTGGCACAATGAGATGAGGGGGGATTACCTTGAGGTATCCAATCCCGCCGGGATTTCAAAACTCGCAATGGCGTGGTGGCGAAGGGCACGCTTGCAGCCCCCCCAATTGGATGCGTTAAGCCACGCTTATCCAAGGCAAAATCAGGTTGTTTTTTAGGTTAACCTCTTAAAATATTAAACATCTGATTATCAATTATTTAAATAGAATAAATACTAAAATGTGTAAACTTTGTGTAAACCCTTTTGGCTTGTATGTGCTATACCCCATGCTCATCTGCCGCAACACAAGCAACCGCGCCCCTACCTACCGTGTACCCACATCTTTTTCATGCCCCAGCGGGGCATAGAATAATGCAATGATGGTAGCTCACTGTGGGAAGGAACTATTGCTTATTAGATCAACATCCCTAAAACAACCCATGCACTTACGGTGTTATCTATTTATAAACAACAGAAATCATGGAAACTACTCAAAATACAACGCCGGTAAACGGCAGCGATGGTACCTACGCGTTCACCATCAATTATGCAGGAAGGGAGTTGGAATGCCGGGTAGAAAAAAACGACGACATTTTAGATGTGCAGATGGAAAACCTGGAGGCTAAACTACAAATTGAACCCGACGGCACCGTCCACCAGATAGGCGGCAATGCCCTCCCCGATTCGAACATTGAATTTATTAAAAAGGAAGTGCTTGGGCACGAAGTATAAAGACAAATCACCCCATTCTTTTCTCTGCAGGAATTTTTCGGATAAGATATTAATATCAGTTAGCTTGTTGAAACGTTCCCGCGGAGGAGAGGATCCGGGAAACATAGCCCGGCAAATTCGAATAATTAGGCTTATATCTCTAACCACTAATTAACTAACGCTATTTTGCTTTCATCTCTTCCTTAATCGCACGCAAAAATTCGTTGGCATGTTGTGAGCCGATAATGTAAAGCAGGCCGTCGCGGTCGGTAAGGTGGATGGCATCGTTACCTGCCGTATAGAAACGGATGGTGCCGCTTTTGTGCAGGTTATATACCGGGTTATTAAACAGGTAGCGGCTATAGCTGCCCTTTTCGGCCTTTATAATACTATTCAGGTCAATTTTTACCAGTTTGCTGCTCCACAGGCCGTCAACCAAAATGCTTTTATTAATTACCCGGGTGCGGAAGTGGAGCAAAAAGCCCATCAAAATAGAAATGATAATAATGGCAAAGCCTACTACGGCCAGCAGGTCGCCATTGCGTTCGCGCTCGTCGGTAAAAAAGTAGGCCGCAAAGCAAAACATGGCCAACACCAAACGGATGGTAATGGGGATCCATTCGCGGCCAAGGTATTGCTTTTCTGTAAATACCGAATTATCTGTCATAGCATTTTATACAGTTCGAATATAGTAACTTTTTTAGTTTTACCGCTTACTTTATAACGGTTATCCAGCCGGTAGCCGCCAATCCATACCACCTCACCGTTGCCATTCAGCAGTACCGGGATGCCGCTTTTTTGGTGCAAAGGTACTTTTTGATGCACAAAAAAATCGCTCAGTTTTTGTTTTGATGCCATACCCAGCGGGTAAAAATAATCGCCGGTTTGCCATGGCCTTACCATAAGCGGGTACACCAGCAAATCCGCATTAACCGATGCCGCCATCGGGTTGTTTTTAACAATCAGCGCGCGATCATCGTGCAGTAACGATAAACGGTAGCCGCCATAAATTATTTCGGCACTATCCTCATTTATGCTGATGCCCTGCAAAGCCCCGTTCGTTTTTTTTCTCAATATCAGCTTACCGCGATCTAACACTATTGTATATTCTGCGGTTTCAAACACCCGCCCCGAGTGCTTATCCAGCGATGCGATAATGCTGTCCACATGCTCCTCGTTAAAACCGTAAGGCTTTAGCAAGCTAAATAGTAACAGGCGTTGCGGGTGCAGGTTTTTAACGGCATCAATGGGTAGGTGCAGTTCGTCATTATGCGCGGTAAAATGTTCCCGTTGCCGGGATACTTCGGCCTCCAGCAATACCTCCAACTCGCGGAAGTGGCGGAGGTTGCCCTCAAAAGTTTCCTCTAACGATGGATTGAGTTCTTTCAGTTTAGGCACTACCTCCAGCCTGATCTTGTTGCGGGCATACTTAGCCGACGCGTTTGAGCTATCCTCCACATAAGCGATATGGTTCTCGCTCACCAGGCTTTCAATTTCCTGGCGCTTCATAAACAGCATAGGCCTTACTAGCGTGCCGTTTTTAGGTAAAATGCCATGCAGCCCGGCAATGCCGGTACCGCGGGTAAGGTTTAACAATATTGTTTCAATAGCATCGTTTTGGTGGTGTGCCAAAGCAACGGCGGAATAAGCGTTTTGCACACGCAAATCGTCAAACCATTGGTAACGCAAAGCCCGGGCAGCCATTTGTATAGATATTTTATGCTGAGCGGCATAGGCGGTCGTATCAAAATTAATGGTATGGAAACCGGCTTTTAAGCCACGGGCCAACTCGCGGCAAAAAGCCTGATCGGCATCGGCTTCGGGGCCACGTAATTGGAAATTGCAGTGGGCAATATCAAATGGATAGCCCGCGGCATGTAGTAAATGGGCCATTAAAACCGAATCCATACCGCCGCTAACAGCTGCTAAAACCCTGTTCCCGCTATTAAATAGCTGATTTTGGGCAATAAAATGGGTGAACCGACCGGTAGGGAGCATTCATCAAAATTATTAATTTAATAAGCGCAACCAAAAAACTAATTTTGCCAACGTGAGGAAATATCTCTTAACGTGTTTAATACTACTGTTTGCAGGCGTTATTATGGCCCAGCAAAAATATAGCATCAATCTAACCAAATCCGATAGTACCTATGGGACAAAGATTAATGGTGCCGATGTATTGAAGGTGTATAAAGGCACTTTTGTACAAAAGTTTTCTGTCTTGCGGTCGGATAGCGCTATTATTTACATCAGCACAAACACTTTTGATGCCTTTGGCCACGTGGTAATTACCCAGGGCGATACATTGCACGTATATTCGGACAAGCTAAATTATAACGACAATACCAAAATAGCCCTGCTAACCGATCACGTAAAAATGGTAGATAAGGATGCCACGCTAACCACCAATATTTTAAACTATAATACGGCCACCAAGTACGGCACTTATGTAGAGGGTGGCAAGCTGGTAAACAAGGATAATACCCTCACCAGTAAAAACGGTTATTACGATGCCAAAAGCCGCGATGCCTATTTCAGGTATAATGTGGTAACCACCAGTCCCGACGCGTTGATCAAAACCGATACCATGCGCTATAATTCGGGCACGCGCATTACTTATTTTTACGGGCCCACAAACATTTACGGCAAAAAGGATAAGGATACCCTGTATACCGAAAACGGCACCTATAATACCAAAACTGAAGTGGCCCTTTTTGGTAAAAAGAACCGCTACTCGCAAGGCACCAAATCGTTAAAGGGCGATAGCCTGATGTACGATAAGCTGAAGGGATACGGCAAGGCTATTAAGAACATTACATTTGAGGATACCGAGCAAAAAATGATATTAAAGGGTAACCTGGGCGAATATTTTAAGGGCGAAGACAAGGCCGTGATTACCCAAAACCCGTACGCCATTTTAATAACCGAGCAAAAGGATACTTCTAAAACCGATACTACCAAGCTGGCTAAACCACTCCAAAAAAAGGATGATCTGCAATCGGTTGTAAATGATGTTACCAATATGGCTAAGGATGCTAAGCTGAGCAAACAGCCGCTTACTTTGCCAAAAGGTTTACCCGCCGGCAAAGCCGATTCCATGGCGAAGGCCATAGCCAAAATGCCGGCCGTTAAAAACACCATGCCGCTGGTAAAGGATATTAAACCGGCCGATGCGCAGGCGGCGCTAAACGCGGTCCAAAATATGTCGCAGCATAAAAAGGATTCTATTGCTAAGGCGATAGCCAATATGCCTGCTGTTAAAAATGCCATGCCGCTGGTTACTGATAAGCTGAAAGATAGCCTTAGGAAAGTGGCATTAGCAGCGACAGCACCGGCCGCGAAAAATACAAAATTGCCCGTGGGCAAATCTGTTACGCCTGTTGTAAAGGATGGCAAGCCGGTTGTTGGAGATACAGCAAAGGCGATAATTGCTAAAAAGGATACCGCCACCCGCATGAAACAGGATACCATGTATATTGGTGCCGATACCCTGGAAACACAGGTAATTACCTATAAAGCGTTAAAAGATTTGCAGGAAAAACGCCGCATGGCCGGCATAAGGGATACCAGCATTAAACCGCGCAAACCTTTTGTGCCCTACACCAGCAAAACCATGCCCACGTTTTTATCGGTAGAGATGCCCGAGCCCATTTTTGATGGATATAATTTTATGCATCGGCCATTGTTTACCATAGTTAAGCCTGCGCCCGATACCACACAAAAGAAAATGGAATTACCCGGAGACATCAAGTTGCCTGTGTCCCCACAGGCAACAGATAAACTTGCACAGGCTACGGATAAGCAGGCTGGAGTTAAACCCGCAAATAAAAAGCCTGAGGTAAAACCCGGCCCAAAACCACCTGCTACGGGTACAACGGTATTGGGCAAAAGCAAACTCATGGCCGACTCGCTAAAGGCTAAACATAAAGCCGATTCTATTTTAAAAAGTAAACCCCAGTTAAGCGATACCTCGCGCATCAGGATCCTAAGCGCGCACCATAATGTGCATATCTTTAAGTCAGATTTGCAGGGCAAGTCCGATTCGCTTTTCTACAGTTCAAGCGATTCGGTGATCCGCAGTTATGTGAAGCCGATGTACTGGACACAGGGCGCGCAACTATCGGGCGATACCATTAACCTGCAACTAAAAAACAAAAAGGCGGATAATATGGATGTATTCCCATCGGCTTTTGTGGTTTATATCGAAGCTAAGGATTCTACCCATTTTAACCAGGTGGCCGGCAAAAGGATGCATGTATACTTTAAAGATAGTAAGGTATCGCGGGCTACCGTAAACAGTAATGCCGAAACGATTTATTACAACCGCGAGAAGGGTAAAGTGACCAAAATGCAGCACTCGGTAAGTGGTTCTATTAACCTCAACATGAAGAACGGGGCAACATCCAACGCCGCCTTTGTGGGCATGCCCGAGCATAAAATTTACGATATTAAAAAGGTGAAGGAGGATGATAAGATCCTGAAAGGCTTTATCTGGAAGCCCAAGGAACGGCCCGCAACTAAGGAAGACGTCATTAACCCCAAAAAGCCCGAGCCTGAAAAGGAAATCCCTAAAAAAGGTGCCGACGGTAAAACACCTGTTAAAGGAGGTGCTGCCAAAGTTACCGGTGCCGAAAAATCAGCCGCAGCGGGAAAGGATTCTGTAAAAACAACCGCGCCGGCACTAAAAGCCCCGGTGATGATCAAAAAAGATTCGACAGCAGCTAAAAGCGATACGGCTGCTAAAAAGTTGCCCGAGTTAAAGCTAAAAAGGGATACGGTTGCTAAAAAGCCTGTGAATTAAAGCCGGCTGTTTCCATTAAGTTTTAGAATCCCGCAAAGGTTTAAATTGCAGGAACAGAAAATGGCACGATGAGATATATCAAACTGTTAAATTTTTGTTAAATTAGTTTTCGTATTAAACATTCCTTAGTATTGAGTGTCCTAACCAGGCATACCATTATATACCCCTGTTGTGAACCCTGAATTAACCCTATTGATCAAACCTGCCGGTATCATTCCGGGAGCTAACCGCCCCGATTTGCTGCGCGATGAAACGCTGGCCGATATTTTCAGGCAAAGCGCATTGGAACATGCCAATCATACCGCCCTTATTTTCGAAGATCAAAGTATCACCTACGCCCAGCTTAACCGCTGGAGCGATGCCGTGGCCTTGCAGCTTACCCAAAACGGCATTATCCCCGGCAACAAGGTAGGCGTATGGCATAAGCGCGGTATAGCGTTACATGTGGCCATATTAGGCATTATAAAAGCCGGCGCGGCTTATGTACCTATCGACAGGGAACAACCCGCCGAACGGGTAGAACTGGTAATGGCCGAGGTTGGCGCATCGGCTTGTTTTAGTGAGGACCTGCTGAATTTAAACTGTCCGCTGTTTACCGTTGCGCCCATGCCGGATGCCGATGAGATGATCCCCGCAACCACAGGGCCTGCACCTGATGACGGCGCTTATGTGCTGTATACATCGGGCAGTACGGGTAAACCTAAGGGCATCCCTATCAGCCACCGCAATATTTGCCACTTGGTACGGTCGGAGCAAACCGTATTTAACATCGTTGATACCGATCGGGTTTACCAGGGTTTCTCGGTTTCGTTTGATATGTGGTGCGAGGAAACCTGGTTGAGCTATTTTGCCGGGGCTACACTTTGGGTGGCCGATAATACCACTTCAAAAGCTATTGACGAACTGGCTGATACCCTGAAACAGCAGCGCATTACCGTGTTGCATGCCGTACCCAGTCTGCTGGCGGTAATGGATGACGATATCCCCACCCTGCGCTTAATTAACGCCGGGGGCGAGGCTTGTACCAAACAGGTATTAAACCGCTGGGGCGCCAGTCCCAACCGTGCCTTTTACAACAGCTATGGCCCAACCGAAACTACGGTTACCACTACCATAGGCCGCCTGTATGCCGGCGACGAGATCTCCATTGGCGACCCATTGCCTAATTATAATATGGCCGTTGTTGATGAAAACCTGAACCTGGTTCCGCAAGGCGAACAGGGTGAACTGATTATCAGCGGGCCCGGTTTGGCCGTGGGTTATGTAAATCTGCCGCAGCTTACCGCCGATAAATTTGTGGATAAGCCCGCCGGTTTGCACGATATGCCCGGCGACCGCATCTATCGTACCGGCGATGCCGCCATGATAAAACCCGATGGCACCATTGACCTGCACGGCCGTTTTGACGACCAGATAAAACTCCGGGGCTACCGTATTGAACTGGGCGAGATAGAAGTACGCCTGAACGCTTTCGATGGCGTATCATCGGCTGCGGTGGCGGTTAAAAAGGATGCCATAGGGCAGGATCATCTGGTGGGCTACATTGTACTGAAAGACATCCTTAATGTAGAGGAAAACCTGGTACGCGCCGAACTGGGCAAGGTGCTGCCATCGTACATGGTGCCTACCGTAATTGTTACGCTGCCCGAAATGCCCCGTATGCCCAGCGGTAAAATTAACCGCAAAGCATTGCCCGTGCCCGAACAGCTTGCTATAACCGATGATAACCAGGCCGATGAAGCGCTGGATATGAACGCCCCGCTTGAGGCCCGCTTTTTTGCCGTGCTGCATAAAATATTCCCCGGTAAGGAACTCGGGCCGGAGATGGACTTTTTTAACGACCTGGGCGGGCACTCCCTATTGGCTGCCGCCTTTGTATCGCGCCTGCGCCGCGATGCGGGTATGCCGCAGGCATCGTTAAAAGATGTGTATATGCACCGCCCTTTAAAAACGTTGGTTGATACCTGGGAAAAGAAAGTAATTGAGCAGAAGCCGCCGCGTGTATTTAACAAGGTGAAAAACTGGCGCTACTACAGTTGCTGGGCCGCGCAATCGCTATCGCTGCTGTTGATATACGGTTTGTTTGCCGTGCAGGTGTTTATACCCTACCTGGGCTATTATTATGTAGAGCAGGATATGGAGAGCAAGATCTACGCCATTGGCACCGCCCTGGGCTTGTTTTGCCTCATTCCGCCGTTTTTCACCCTCATCGCCATCGCATCCAAATGGATACTGATAGGCCGGATGAAAGAGGGCGACTACCCGCTTTGGGGTAGCTACTATTTTAGGTGGTGGTTTGTGCGTACCCTGCAAAACCTGCTGCCGGTACAGTTTTTAACCGGCACCCCCCTTTACCCAAGCTACCTGCGCCTGATGGGTGCTAAGGTTGCACCCGATGCCCAACTAAGCGGCATGACCATCGGCGCCGAAGATTTGATCAGCATTGGCAGCGATGTCAGTATCAGTTCGGGCGCGGCGTTGAATAACGCTTTTGTTGAAGATGGCTGGTTGAAATTACGGAACATTAGCCTGGGCGATCACGCCTACATAGGCAGCAGCGCCCTGATAGCAGGCGGCGCGAATATGGAAGATTGGTCGGAGTTGCAGGACCTAAGTTACCTACAGGCCGGCAAAACCATTAAACCAGGCGAAATTTGGCAAGGCAGCCCCGCCGTGTTAAAGGAAACTAAAAACATAGCCGACCTGCCGCAGCCCCTGCCGGTGAGCAAGGGCCAGATGCTGAAGTATAAGCTATTGTTCACCCTATCGGTTTTTGTGTTCCCCTTTATTATTTTGGTACCGCTTATCCCAACCATTGTTACCGTTAACAACCTGGATAATGCCGCGCCCGATTATAACTTTAGCTACATGATCCATGTGCCTATACTGGCCGCTATTTATATCGCGTTGTTTGCGTTGGAGACCATTATACTTACCCGGCTGCTGCAGCACAATATTAAACCCGGCAAATACCCGGTTTACAGTATCACCTACGTGCGCAAATGGTTTGCCGATCAGCTGATGTCGTTAAGCCTCATTGTTATGCACCCTATTTACGCTACGGTTTATATCGGCTCGTTTTTTAGGGCGCTGGGGGCTAAGGTGGGTAAAAACACCGAGGTATCAACCGCCAGCAGCGCCACGCATCCTTTGCTTGAAATTGGCGATAACGCCTTTGTGGCCGATGCCGTTACTTTGGGCGAAGCCGATATCCGCGGGCAGCAACTCATCCTGGCTAAAACCACCATTAACCATAACAGCTTTGTAGGCAATAGCGCGCTGATCCCGCAGGGTTATACCTTGCCGCCAAATATGCTCATCGGTGTGCTGTCCACCCCGCCAACGGTTGAGCAAATGGCCGCTAACGATGCCCGCGACTGGTTCGGCTCGCCGGCTATCGCCATCCCACGCCGGCAGGAGAGTAACGCCTTTGATATCTCATTGATCTCCAAACCATCGCGTAAGCGTAAGGTAGCCCGTGGTTCGGTTGAGCTGGTGCGGATCATCCTGCCCGAAACCGCTATCATCTGTTTCAGTATTTTGTTTATCGTCTACGGGCACGATATTATTGTTGATAAATCGTTTGGGGAAGGCCTGTTTTGGTTCCCTATTTATTATTTGGGTTTGATGGGTATCCCGGCCTTTCTGCTGACAGTGATCCTGAAATGGGTATTTATTGGTAAATACAAGGCCGAACAAAAACCCATGTGGACCTGGAAGGTATGGCGCAGCGAGGCCATTACTACCACTTACGAGGCGTTGGCAGTTCCCTTCTTTTTAGAGTACCTGCAGGGCACGCCATGGTTGCCCATTGCCCTGCGCCTGATGGGTATGAAAACAGGCAAACGCGTTTGGCTAAACACCACCGATTTTACCGAGCATGACATGATAGAAATTGGTGACGATACCGCCATGAACGAAGACTGCGGGCCGCAAACCCATTTGTTTGAAGACCGTGTAATGAAAATTGGCCGCGTTAAAATTGGCGAACGGGTAAACATTGGCGCGCGCACCATTATTTTGTACGATAGCGAGGTGGGTAACGATAACAACATCGAAGCCCTGTCATTAGTAATGAAAGGCGAGCGCCTGGCGCCCGGTACCGATTGGGCGGGCAGCCCGGTTAATGCCGTATAGGAGTTTTTTAGCTATATTTGTTCATCGCGACGCGCAATTATGCATTACAATTCGTTCCAGTATTCGGCCCGGATATGGCTTAGCACAGCCTTAGCCGTTCCGCACATCTATATTCTTTACTTCTTTGCATCGCGCGGTATTTCGGCTTATTTGCCAATGAGCGGGTACCTCATTTTATTGTTCGAATGCCTGTTGCTGTCTATACCCGTTTGGCTTTTGTTTTGGGTAGCTATGGATGTGATCTGCCAAATAAAAACTACCTTGTTTATCAAAAAACTGATAGCCCTGGGTGTGTTAGAGGGGCTGATGTTTCTGTTGTATTTTATTATTATTTACGGTTTTGGCAGCCGGGCCACTACCTGGTCGTCCTGTTTCGATTTTATGGTCATCAGTGGGGTTACTATCGCCGTATCGGTATTCTTTTATCAACTGTATCCGTTAAAAAGCGAGCGGGACAGGTTCCGGTTTTAACCTATCCTATTTGTTACCGTTAAAGCAGGATACCACAGGATGGGCAATTAGCCCGAAAGGCGGAGATTTACCTTTACCAATTATTCCGTAAAATGAAAAAACTAATCCTGTTAGTGCTGTTTATAAGTGCGCAATGCCTGCCCACCCTTGCCAATGTTTACTATGTGGCTGTTGACGGTAAGGACACTAACCCCGGCACTATTAAGCAACCGCTGGCCACCATACAAAAAGCCCAATCATTGGTTAACCCCGGCGATACGGTTTATATCCGCGGCGGGGTTTACCATATAACGGAAGACCAGATCAGCCAAAAGTTGCGGGGATACGCCTGTATTAGCTTTATGGATAAAAGCGGAGCGCCCGATAAATACATCAGCTACTTTGCCTACCCAAAGGATAAGGACAAGCCCGTGTTTGAATATTCGGCCGTAAAGCCGGCCAATTTTAGGGTGGCGGCATTTTACGTAACCGGTTCGTGGCTCCATTTTAAGGGTTTCGAGATCACCGGCGTACAGGTAACCATAAAAACACATACCCAGTCCGAATGCTTTGAGAACCATGGCAGCAATAATATTTACGAGCAGTTGAGCATGCACGATGGTATGGCTATTGGCTTCTACTTACTTAACGGATCAAACAACCTTATCCTGAACTGTGATGCTTACCGCAACTTCGATTATTTCTCAGAGAACGGCCGCGGCGGTAATACCGATGGCTTTGGTAACCACCCGCAGCCGGGCAGCAAGGGCAATATATTTAGGGGGTGCCGCGCCTGGTTTAATAGCGATGACGGTTATGATTGCATTAACGCCTTCGAGGCTACCCGCTTTGAGAACTGCTGGGCCTTTTATAATGGTTTTGACAGCAACTTTAAAAGCGCAGGCGATGGCAACGGCTTTAAGGCCGGCGGCTATGCCCGCCGACCGGCTAATCAATTGCCTAACCCTATCCCTCAAAATACCATTCAGTTTTGCCTGTCGGTTGGGAACAAGGCCAATGGCTTTTACAGTAACCACCATGTTAACGGCAGCTTTTGGTATAATAACAGCGCCTACCGCAATGGTGTAAACTTTAATATGATGAACCGCCTGAAAGAGGAAGTAATGGCCGATGTGCCGGGCTATAACCACAAAATGCGCAATAACCTTGGCTTTAAGGGCAACAAAGAGGTGGATATGCTAGACGTAGCCAAATGCGACCTGAGCAATAACTACTTCGACCTTAACCTGGTGGCTACGGCCGATGACTTTGTGAGCCTGGACGAAACCCTGCTGGTAGCTCCACGCAAAGCTGACGGTAGCCTGCCCGATAATGGCTTTATGAAATTGAAGCCCAAAAGCCAGTTTGTGGATAAGGGCCTGGATATTGGTTTTCCTTTTAAAGGTAAAGCCCCCGATTTAGGTGCTTTTGAAACGGGGAAATAATAACGGGAGCGGTTTAGGCAAATTAAATAGCTTTAAATAAGGCAGTTAAAAATAATTTAAATTATTTTTTGAAGAATAGCCTAATGCGCCTATATTTGCAGTCCCAAAACAAGGGAGTTTAGCTCAGCTGGTTCAGAGCATCTGCCTTACAAGCAGAGGGTCACTGGTTCGAACCCAGTAACTCCCACTTCTTAAAAGCCTCTTAGAGATAATCTAAGGGGTTTTTTTTGCCGTTAACTTTCCTGTTAATGGATCAGTCGAAAAAGCCGTAACCTTATTTTATAACTCCACGTAAAAAGGTTACTTATAATCTTATCACAAATGAAACCACTCCTTTCGCTTTTAATAGCGGTCGCCGTTACTGTAAATTATTCCTATGCACAAACAAACACTTTCCCATCAAGCGGGAGTGTTGGCATTGGCACCACCAGCCCCTCAACAACCCTTCAAGTATCAGGAAGTAGTGGTAATGGCGTGGTTGTTGGCACCACTACCTATCCATCATGGATGGGCACCAACGGCTTATATGTTGATGGTAATTTCAGGGCTAATACTTACCTGGTAAACAGCGGTTCAAATATTACCTGGGGGGCCAGCCAGGCTTATATTGGGGGTTACAATCCCAGCACGGGTAGTAACACCTATTTGTATTTTGCAACGGCTGCCACCGAAAGATTAAGGATTGACCATAACGGTAATGTAGGTATTGGCACTGCAACTCCCAATACCACCCTGCAAATATCGGGTAGCAGCGGTAATGGGGTTGTTATCGGTACATCAACCTATCCATCCTGGATGGGCACCAACGGTTTATACATAGATGGCTATCTGAGGGCTGGTAATTACCTGGTAAATAGTGGCTCCAAGATCAATTGGGGTGCCAGCGAAACCTATATCTCCGGGTATAACCCCAGCACCGGAAGCACTACCTACCTATCTTTTGGAACGGGGGCAACCGAACAGGTTCGGATTGACCATAGCGGAAACATGTCAATCGGGACAACAGATGCCAAAGGGTACAAACTGGCTGTAAACGGTAGTGCAATAGCAACTTCCATGATCGTAAAACTAAATGCAGATTGGCCTGATTACGTTTTCAAAAAGGATTATGAGTTACCAACGATATCAGCAGTAAAAATGTATATCGATCAAAACCACCACTTGCCCGAAATACCATCTGAACAGGAAGTAGCAAAAGATGGCTTGAACTTAGGCGAGATGAATAAACTATTATTGAAAAAAGTGGAGGAGTTGACTTTGTATTTAATTCAGCAAAAGGAAGAAGCGGAGAATAGAAGCAAAGTGCAGCAAGGTCAAATTGACGAATTAAAACAACAAATTGAAACCTTGATTAAAAGAAAACCGTAAAAACAATACAAAGCAGATATTAAGTCAGTCTTAATATTTTTTAATAAACCTTAACTTATTTATCACAATGCAACTCAAAAAACTTCTTTTACCATTGCTAATTTTATTTGTTAGTAATTTATTTGCTCAAACTGCACCTACATTTAACGGTAAACCTTTAGTAGATGTAACAACTATCAGCGCCTGGAATTTTAGCGCCAGGCCCGCAGGCTGGTATAGGATTGCTAAAAGCACAAGCGGTTATCGTGCTAACGCAACATTTGAATTAAGGGATAATGCTGCCCATTCTACCCTTAGATTCGAGGTTGGGGCTAATTTCAATACCACTGCAGCTACGTCCTTTACGGTTACAAGCCATAGCTATTTTGGCGGGCCTGCCATATTTCAAAAAGTGCGCTTATTGACTGGTTCTACCTACGATGATGAGTTTTTGGAGGTTTATGTAGATCCACATTACAATGATAATCAGGCCTTTTATGCTTACCTGATCAATGCTTTTGCTGATGGCGACTGGACCTTAATAAACTGGACCTCGGGCGTGGTGCCATCAGGTTATATCTCGACAGAGTTTTCAACAGATATACTTTTTACCGTAGGAAATATGCCCAGCGGCAATATTTTTACTGTAGCCCGCAATGGATATGTGGGTATTAATACCACAACCCCTCAGGAAGCTTTATCTGTTAATGGTAAAATCCGGTCAAAGGAAGTGAAAGTAGAAGCAATAAACTGGCCCGATTATGTTTTTAAGAAGGACTATCATTTACCCTCGCTTTCATCAATAAAAACTTATATCGATCAAAACTATCATTTGCCTGATATGCCATCAGAACAAGATGTGGCTAAGGATGGGGTAAACCTGGGTGAGATGAATAAATTGCTATTAAAAAAAGTGGAAGAGTTGACCCTTTATTTAATTGAAAAGGACAAAAAAGAGCAGGCACAGGAACAAAAGCTAAATATATTACAGGAGAGGATAGAAAAACTAACGCATCAGATAGGGGAAATGCCTGCCATAAAATAACAGATCATCAATAAAGTCAGAAAGCCCCCTGCCCGACCAAGCTTGTAGCTTGGTTGCATAAAATTTTAAGCGTCCCGCTTAAATTAGTACCAAGCCCGGCCCCACAAGTTGGGCTTGTACTTTTAGTGCCTGTCAATAGAACAACAATACGTTAAATATACCGCTAATGTATTTTTAACTAACTTTCTTAACCTGCTATCCGTATAAATAATTTTATTAAATTAGCTTGGTATTACATCAATAAAATGAAACAGCCTAAGTCCTTGTTTAAAAAGCGCCTTAATGCCTATACTCTTACCGAAATACTGGTAGTATTGGTTATTATCGGCATTTTAGTGCTATTGGCACTGCCCAACCTACTGCCATTAATTACCAAAGCCAAAACTACCGAAGCCAAAGAGCAACTGGAGCATGTGCAGATGCTGGAGAAAACCTATTTTTACGAGCATTCCAAATACTCTAAAGACCTTACCGAGATCGGCTTTATCCAGGAGAAGCTAAGTACCGAAACAAATGGCCGTGCCAATTATCGCATCGAAATTACCGATGCTACTAATACCGGCTTTACCGCCAAAGCCACATCGGTTGTTGATTTTAACGGCAACGGAACATTTAACCAATGGTCTGTCGATCAGGACAAAACCATGAAGGAAGTTATCCCCGATTAACGTGCTGTTGCTGGTAGAAATATTGATCACCCTTTTATTACTGATGATTTTTGTGCAGGATATGAAAAGCAGAACGGTATACTGGATATTATTTCCGGCATTGGCCATTTTGTTTATGGCCCTATACGGTATCCGGCACCAAACCCTGGCCGGTTTGGGGCAACTCATCATCATCAATTTTGCCTTTTTTGCCTTGCAGCTATTAGCGGTTTCGGTTTGGTTTTCCATCAGGCACAAGGCCTGGGTTAATATTACTAAGGGTTTATTAGGCTGGGGCGATATCCTGTTTTTAGGTTGCCTTACCTGTTGCTTTTCGCCGGCAAACTTTGTGCTGTTTTATATTGGCAGCCTGCTTATAGTACTGATAATTTGGTTAGCCGGTAAGCAATTGCTTTTTAAAAACAAGGTGCATATCCCGCTGGCCGGTTTGCAATCGGTTATATTAATGGTGGTATTGGTAACAACCTGGTTAAAACCGGGGATGAATGTTATGTCGGACGAATGGTTAATCAAAGCATTGCAACCATGAAGGAGACGGAAGAAATCAATTTGCTTTCCGATCAGCTGCACTGGTTAACCAAGGAGCAGGCCTGGCATTACCGGATACTGCCAAAATCTAAATCAGGGGGCACCTTTACGCTTTATTGCGAAGAAACGGCAAACCATGGGGAACTGGCAGGTGAATTAGAAATATTACTTGGGCTGGCTGTTGATTTACTGCCACTGCCTGATACGCAGATTGCCCGTTTACTATCCAGGCATTACCTAAAGGAGAATGCGATAGAAGGCCATCAGCAATTTCAGCTATCAAACCATAAGGACGATTTCCTGGCCGACTTGATACACGAAGCCAAAAGTTTAAAAAGCAGCGATATCCATATAGAAAGCTACGAGAATAAATGCCGGGTGCGTATCCGTATTGATGGTATGATGGTAGAACGCTTTTTGTTAAAAAGGGAAGACTACCCGGCGCTGATCAATAAAATAAAGATACTGGCCAACCTGGATATTGCCGAAAAGCGCCTGCCGCAGGATGGCCGTATTAACTTTAAGCACCATCAGCAACAGTTTGATATCCGGGTATCGGTATTACCTACCCTGCACGGCGAAAAGGTGGTGCTGCGCTTATTAAGTAATGATGCCACCGAAATTGACCTGAATAACCTGGGTTTTTCAGCATTCGATCTGGATAATTACTTACAGGGGGTTAAAAGGCCAAATGGTATCGTACTCATCAGCGGCCCCACCGGTTCGGGGAAAACCACCACGCTTTACGCTACCTTAAAATTACTAAACAAAGAAACCCGCAATATCCTGACCATTGAAGACCCGGTAGAATATACCTTAGAAGGGATTAACCAGGTGCAGTTAAAGGAATCGATAGGCTTATCGTTTGCCGCTACCTTACGCACATTTTTACGGCAGGACCCGGATATTATTATGGTGGGCGAAATAAGGGATGCCGAAACGGCCAATATGGCCATACGCGCCGCGCTTACCGGCCACCTGGTGCTGTCCACCATCCACACCAATTCGGCCTGGGGGACGGTTTCGCGGTTGATAGATATGGGTATCCCCCCGTTTTTAGTGGCCAGCACGCTGAATACTACGGCCGCGCAACGTTTAATACGTTTACTTTGCCCGCATTGTAAGGCCGAAAAAGCGTTGGACACATCCTTATATCCTAAACAGTTTAAGCCCTATAGTAAGGTGGAATATCATTACGCGCCGCAGGGTTGCGAGCAATGCTATTATACCGGTTACAAAGGCCGCAAGGCCGTGTACGAGATTATCCCGGTAGACCAGGAACTGGCTTGCGAGATCAAAAACGGCAATATGTACATACAGGATATGCTGAACGAACGGGAAATATTAACCCTGGGCCAAAATGCATTTCAATTATTTAGCGATGGTTTGACATCGCTTGAAGAGATATACCCGCTTTTATTTAATTACTAAACCTTATTATGCAAAAAAGATTTACTCTTTTATTCCTGGTATTACTAACAGCGGCACAAGTTTTTTCGCAAAGCACGGACAGGTTTTCGATTATCGAAGAAAAGCTGAACGCGCTGTCGGCCACGGTACCGGGCCTGAAGCAAACCGTACAATTTTCGGTTAACAGTGTATCTATACAGGATTATTTATCGGCCCTGGCCAAATCAAACAGTTTAAGTATTAATGTCGATCCGAAACTTAGCATGCGGGTTAGTAATAACCTTAATAATGTTACCGCGGCAAACGTGCTGCTGTTTTTAGCCAAAAACTACAATTTGGATATTAACGCTGTAGGCGCCATATTGGTGATCACCCCCTACCAGGAGCCAAATCAAGTTGTAAAGCCGACACTTAGAGAAATATCCGGCAAGTATGACCAGCTTACCAATTCACTATCGCTCGAATTAAATAATGATAGCCTGGTACTGGTGGCCCGCAAGATCACACAGTTATCCGGCAAAAACGTGGTTGTCCCTAACGCTTTGCAGGGCAAGCGGGTTTCGGGTTTTATAAAAAGCGCCCCATTTGATGCCGCTTTAGAAAAACTGGCTTTCTCCAACGAGTTGAAAATGGTGAAAACCAGCGATAGTTTTTACTTGTTCCAATCCCTAACCGATGGGGAGGAGTTGTATGTAAACGGTGATAAAAACACTTCGGTGAGGCGCACATTTAAACCAGCCGCCAATACCAGCGGCGGTAATATTAACTTGTTTAGCAAGGTAGTTGGAGGCCAAAAGCTGATATCGGCCGAGGCTACCAATGCACCCATCCTCGATTTGGTTAAACAGGCATCGCAGGAGATGGGTAAGAATTACTTTTTGTATACCGATATAAAGGCAAATATAACCACCCACATTGCTGATATTACCTACGACAATTTTTTGACTGCCTTATTTTCGGGCACGGAATATACCTATCGCCAGGAGAATGGCATATACCTGATCGGCGACCGTAAACTGGAGGGCTTAAGGACACAAAAAGTAATACAATTACAAAACCGATCGATAGATACGGTTTTAGCCATGATCCCCAAAGAGTGGCAAAAAGGAGTAGAGATTCGGGAGTTTCGGGAGCAAAACACCCTATTGCTCTCGGGATCCGGGCCACAGATACTGGAGATAGAATCATTGGTCAAACAAATAGATTTGCTGGTGCCTATGGTAATGATTGAGGTAACCATGATTGACGTTAACAAATCCCGAACAACTGCAACTGGCATTAAATTAGGCGTGGCAGATAGTGTAAAAACCGGGGGTACGATATTGCCGGGGGTCAACTTTACATTTGGGGCCTCATCTATCAATAATCTGTTGGATAAATTAGGCGGTTCGTATCTGAACCTTGGCCATGTGGTACCCAATTTTTATGCTACGATCAGCGCCATGGAATCGCAGGGAAATGTGGAGGTGCACTCTATTCCTAAGTTGACAACTTTAAATGGCCATACCGCATCATTAACTATTGGCAGTAAGCGTTATTACCTGGTGCAAACGCAGAATGTTATACCCTCCCTGGCTTCTCCTACTATTAACTATACGCAGCAATACAACCCCATTGAAGCTAATATGGTGATCAATATTAAGCCCATGATATCCGGGGATGACCAGGTAACCCTGGGCATCAAAATTGATATTACCGACTTTATCGGCACGCCGCCGGCTAACTCACCGGCACCTACTTCAACCAGTAAGTTCGAATCGCTGATACGTGCGCATAACGAAGATATGATTGTATTGGGCGGCCTGGAAAGAACATTGGAAAGCGAAGATAATTCGGGCACCCCCATACTATCCAGGATACCTATTTTGAAGTATATCTTCAGTACCCGTTCAAAAACAACATCAAAAGTAGTAACGCTGGTTTTTATTAAACCTACCATTTTAAGATAGTGATGTTAAAACAGCTTTACAGGTTTAATACGGCAGGGGGCGTTGCTATTCATACACAAATGGATGGCAGCCTTGCAATAGATAGCTGTATCCTTTCTGTAAAGCAGCAGCAACTTAATTTTGATAAGAAAATAACGGGCCTTAAGCATATTAACGATTTAAATAAGCATTTGCCGGGCAAGCTAATGGTAGCCGTCAACTTATCGGGCAAAGGTGTTTTAACTAAGCAGATCGAAAAAACGGAAGAGATTACTGCAGTCAATTTTAATAAAGTACTGCCTAACGCAAATGCCGGTGATTTTTATATTCAAAATGTAATAAGTGGCAGCTATTCGTTTGTATCGGTTATCCGTAAGGCCGAGGCCGATAAATGGTTTACCCAGTTAATGGAAATAGGCTTGCAGCCGGTAATGTTAAGCCTTGGCCCCTTCGCGGTGCTTAATGTAATGGACGAGTTAAATGTATATAGCGAACAGCTTGTTTTTAATGGCCACATCATTAAAAGAAACGAGCAGGGCGAATGGTTAAATTACAGCTACGATCTATCGGCTAAAGCCGGGTTTAAAATAAAAATACAGGCCGAAGCCATTGCCGAAGATATATTACTGCCTTACGCGGCTGCCTTTCAGCTGATTTTAAATGAGCAGATCGTACCTGTTAACACACCTGCAAAGCTTTACAACGATGCGTTGGCGGGCAAGCAAGCCGATCTTAAATTGAAGATGAATGGCATGCTGGTGCTTGGGGTTGTTTTTATATTATTACTGGCTAACTTTATTTTTTTCTCGTGGCTGGCCTCATCAAACAATAAGCTAAATACACAGGTAAGCAAAACCTTGCAAAACACAACGGATGTAAAAATCAATAGCGACCAGATTAGGGAAAAGGAATCTATATTGCAAGGCTTAGGCTGGGACGATCATACCAACAAAAGTTCATTGATTGACCAGGTTGCCGCTATTTTACCGCATGATGTACTATGGACCGGGGTTGCTATAAACCCCGTAGACGTGACAGGGAGCCAGCAGGCGAAATCAATTGTTTTCAGCAATCATACAATAAAAATAAACGGTTTAGCTGATAAGGTACTATCCGTAAATGAGTGGATTGCCCGGATAAAAATAAAAACCTGGGTGCAGCGTGTCCAATTGGAGAACTATACCTTTAATAACGAAATTAACACAGGGACGTTCACATTAACTATTACTTACTGATGGTTAAGCTGCCTTTCGTAAATAAACAATATTGGCTAATAGCAGGTACAGCATTACTATTGGTAATTTGCTATCAGCTGGCATTTAAAAACACCCTACAAGCATGGGCTGTTCACCGGCAGTTACAACAGCAATTATTACAGTCGGCAGATGTTAGTACAGAGCCCGCTTATATAGCCCGGAAAAATAATAACCTTGATCAGATCATTAAAACCTATCGTATAGATTCGGTTATTTTTAGAAATAATGTGGTAAACGATATTGCCCGCCTGGCCGAACAGGAACAGGTGAAACTAACCGTAGTACCGGCTGACGATGCTTTATACCACACGCCACGCTTCATTATTCAAAAACTTAATTTCGAGGGTGGCTTTTTTCCTTTGTTAAAACTGGTAGATCAACTGCAAAATACACCTGGCATTGGCATGTTGCGGTCGATTGCTTTTAAAACGCAAAAATTATCCTCGGGCGAAAGTGCTAAAAAACTAAACATGGAGATCTATTTAGAAATATACCGTTAGGCGTAATTGTGTTATTGGAAACTGTTACTCATTTGGAACAGCGGCAAGTACATGGATATCAAAATAACCCCCACAATAAAACCCAGGAAAATGATGATCAGCGGTTCCATCATGCTGCTTAGGGTTGATGTTTGATATTCCACCTCATCAATATACTGCTCGGATATTTTCTCGAAGAAGTAATCTAACTGGTTGGTTTCTTCGCCAACCTTTACCAGTTGAATCATTTTTGACGGATAAATATCAAACTGCTGCAAACTTTGGTGCAGCGATTTACCTTTCATAATATCCTCCTCCACCTGTTTAAGCGAAGTTTCTAAGGGATAAAAACGGATCATTTGCCGGATTAGGCCAATGGCTCTTAATAATGGCAATTTGGCATTAATTAATAAGCGCATGGAGTTGCAAAACCTGGCCAGGTATATTTTTTGCACCAGGTTACCTATAACCGGCAGCTTTAATAATATGCGGCTGGCTATTTTACGAAAGCCCTCGGCTTTTCTGAATGCGATAATAAAACCGGCAATGAGCAGTAGCACCAGAGCGAACCGGGAAAAACCATTTTCCATAGCTTGCGATATGCCGATGATTTTTTCGGTTATCCAGGGCAGGTGGCCGCCAAACCTTTTAAAAACATCGCCAAACATGGGTACAATAAACTTCAGCATAAAAAAAACCGCCCCAAGCGACGAGGTTAAAACGATACAGGGATAGGTGAGTGCCGATACGATCTTACGGCGCTGCTTAATTTTGTTTTGATAAAATTTGGCCAAATCCTGCAATACCTCTATCAACTTACCGGTTTCCTCGCCAATTTGAATGCTAAAGGTTTCATACAAGGAGAATTTGCTGGTTTGATTTAAAGCCCCGGAAAAGCTGGTACCCGAGATGACAGATTTTTGAATATCCTGGAAAAGTGTTTTATCCGGGCTTTTGACCTGATCGGCCGTAATTAACTCCAGGCTGCTTTTAAGATTGATGCCGGCATGTAATAAGGAACTTAGTTCAAGATACAGGTGTTCTTTCTTTTTATCATTCAGCTCCTTTTTTCCAAAGCTGATATCTTTATTTAAAAAAGTTAAAATGCCATTGCTGTCCGCTGTTTTTTGCTGCGCGGGTTTCTTTTGCTTATATCTGCTGATATCAATTGATGGCATTGGGGTTTCTGTTAATCAGGTTTTGCGAACTGTAGGGCTTAAGGTAATCGTAAGGGAATTTATCATTTCCTAAAAGTATCGTGAAACTCAACTCATCAATCCGGTTTTGTTCATCACTATCGTTTTTGGTTGCTAAGGCTTGCCCTTCAAAATACCGGATTAAACCCTCCGTCTTTACTTTAAAAGTATCAGTCACTGCTGCAATTCTCAAAATATAATCGGGCTGTATGGCATAGCTAATTTCATTATTGCTTCCTTTTATCGTTATCCCATCCTCGCGCTGTACAATTAAGTCGCCTTTTTCCATATCCCTTTCAATTAACTGGGTTAACTGGCTAACCTCCACCAAGTCGTGCTGGCGTGTTTTAAAGGCCAGGTAGCTTTTATAAACAATAGTATAACAAGTATAGGTAATAGCAATTACAATAGCTGCTATTAACATGGCAACAGTTATTTCCATAATGGTAAATGCTTTTACACGTTTAATCATGCCGGGAAATAATTAGTTTTTGCAGTTGCGCAATTATTTGCTTGTTTTCATCATAAGCAATAATGCTTATCTCATTTAACTTACTGTTTAACACAGTGGCCTTTACCGTAATTTCTATCTGCAAGTCATCTATCTTTAATAATTGATCACCCGGCGCATCGGCTTGTTCTGTTTGCAACATCGTTTTCCTGATCACGGCCTCGGCCCTTAGTTTCCTGGCCGATAACGAGGTGCGGGTAACATTGGTAAAAATGGTCATCGCTATACCAAAAATCAGCAGGATGATCACCATAGAAATGATCACCTCAAGCACGCTTGATGCCCTTACCCTTTTATTACTGATAATTATCGGAGCCATATTAATACCTTCCTTTTTTTGCCGGCTACCGGTGCCAGGTCACTTGATAAATAATAAGGCGATAACTTTAAAACATCAATATCCAAATTGATTAAATAGTTTTCGTAACGCGTATACGCGGTTTGATAAGTAAACCTGTTGGTAAAAACGCTCCCATAAATGTGTATCTTATCTTTTAGGTTAACTAAGCCCTCGGCAAAAACCTGCCCGCGTACGGTTACCTGCTGCCCTAAATTAATGATAGGCAGTACTATGCCTTTGGTACGCTCATAAATAAAAACAGTACCATTAATTTCTGAGTAATCATTGATGCTTATTTTTTTTAGGGCCTTATTGCTATTAAAGTTAACAATACCCAGGCATGATGGGTACTCGAACACACAATGCCTATCCGCGTAAATAGTATCTGATGCAAAAAGCTGGCAATTGCCTTTAAAGCCGCTTTTTACAACAATGCTGCGGGCAAATACAATTACCTGATTCAACCTGGCTGTACTATCAATAGTTAAAGTAGTATCCGAGTATAAAATAATATTACCACTAAGCTTAATGTTGCTTAGCGTGATGGCATTTTTTTTAAAATCGTACGTTTTACTTGTTGTTAAAAAAGAAACATTTACCGAATCGTTTTTAACCAGGTTGCTATTGTTAGCGCGTGGAGCGTTTAAAAGTTTTTCGATATTATTTATCCGTTGTTCTGTTAAGGGCGGCAATTTTTTTTCACTGGTCTTTTTTACCCCAATCACTATCCTTTTATCGCCGGTGTAGGCCTGGTTATTTACATAAGCTTCCCTTATACCTGCTTTTGGTAAAAATGCATTTCCACGTATATGCGTGTTGCCACTAACAGAAACAGAGCGGTCTTCATCAATTAAATATAATGCGCCCCACTTGGTTGAATCAATGGCATTGGCGATCATAAAAGCGCGGCTTAGGGTGTCGTGTTGTATAAACGACCGAACTATACCCACATCAAATATGCCCCAGGTATTTTGTTTTAAAATCAAACTGTCGCTATCGTTACCAAACAGGCTTATCTTTTTTTCGGTGGTATAGGCATCGCCATTGGTAAGCAGGATGTTGATACCTGATTGACTGTTATTTTTTTGCTGATCGTACCGGAAGCTTTGCTGATAAACAGATTTGTAATAGTACCCGGCCACAATAACGGCCGAACATAGTACACTGATAACTAATGCCATAATAATTACCATGTACAAGGCCGAAGCTTTAAGCATATACTAAGGATTAACTTTGGGCTTAGCGATATTTGTTGTTTTTGGGTGCCTTTTAAATATGTTTAGCTTATCCCAAAATTTAGATGGTTGTTTTTTAGGTATAGCGCTGCCATTTTTATAAATCACAACCGTTGCCGAATCTTTATGAAAGGAGGTGATTTTACCGTTTAACTCGTTATTATCATAATTGCCCGATTGGGTTAGCCTGCCGGTTTCATCATATAAACTAAATGCCCCCGATTTTATGCCCGTACGATAGGTGAACAGCTGTCTTAAAACGCCTGTCTCGTTCCATGCTTTCCAAATGCCTGTTTTTAAACCTTTGTTAAATAAGCCCTGCTCCTTCAGATTTTTATTAAGATAATACTCATTATAGGCGCCGTTTAATAAGCGGCCACTATACCCGCCCTGGGTATGATGAATAAGCCCCGAACCATACCAGTAATAAGTGCTGGCCGGCTCCATGGATGGGGTTGAATTAACCGGTCTTATTTCGGCAACAATGGTTTTATCGCCTTCGTTTATCCGTACGTTAATACCTATATCGGGCAGCTTTTGGCCAAATGATGTAAAGCCTATCAATAAGGAAAATA
Organism: Bacteroidota bacterium; assembly: GCA_040389105.1. Taxonomy (GTDB): domain Bacteria; phylum Bacteroidota; class Bacteroidia; order Sphingobacteriales; family Sphingobacteriaceae; genus Mucilaginibacter. The sequence goes on along the minus strand of JAZKAO010000006.1, from coordinate 158,710 downwards.
TTAGTGCCGGTATTTTCATAGGGAAGCAGCGTTCATAATAATAAATTTAGTTTGGTTTTTGAAACTGACCCGGATAGAATCCTTCATGTTCTTCAACAGTTTTACGTCTCCCTCGGTTTCGCCTTCGGCCAGCATTATATTTTTACCATTAATATTCATAATGGCTATCAGTTTTTTAGAATCGGGGTTGCGGACATATCCTGAATATTTAATAAAGCCCCAGTTAAAAGCAGGTTGTGGCAGCGGTTTAATGTTATTAACACTGTGTTTAATCTCTATCTTTGAAACCGTGTCCCTGCTAATTTGACTAAAAGGGTCGCGGTAGTTTAATAATAACTTAGCCGTATCTTTCTTAAGCGCATAATCATTGTAATGCTCCTTTACCGGCTTGTTGATAATCGTAACTTGATCATCGTGATTATTAACCGAAGCATATATACGATAAATAATTAGCCCCCATACTACCGTTACCAGTAAGCCCAATACATAAGTCATGTTCTTGTTCTTCATAACCAGGTGTTATTGATGTGTAAAACTCCTGGTTTCGCTTGGTATGCTTTCATTTCCAGCGGCATCAATTGCCGTAACTTTCCAATATACTTTTTCGCCGAAACTACCTAAATTAAAGCTATAGCTGATGCCTGTAGTTGTTAAAGGGAATGTGGCGTTATATAAAGTAGTTGAATCGCTTTTTAAAACATATAACTTGTATTTGGACGCTGTTGGTGTGGCATTCCATTGCAGCGTTGCTGGTAGCGTAACGGTTTGATTGTTAGCTGGCGCGGATAGCGTGACCTTAGCAGGTGGGGTATGATCGTAAATAATACGATTAATGGCCGACCATTGCGCTTGCGCGGTATCATTTTCGGCCCGTACCCGCCATTGATAGGTTTGATCTTTGGAGAATGCAAAACTAATCTGCTGGCCCGGGCTAACCTGGTTATAAATTACGGCAGTTTCATTAATAAAGTTATTGGTATCTATTTGCAGCCGGTATTGGGTTGCGCCATATAAATCGCCCCAGCTAAAGGTTGCGCTGGTTTGGTTTGTTAGCGCATTATTAGCAGGGCTTAACAATTGCACTTTTTGCGCTTTAATAGATGACTGAAAGATAGTGAAACTCCTGACTTCGCTATAAGCAGTTTTATAACTACCGTTTGCCGCACTTACCCGCCACTCGTAGTTACCGGGGCTAAGGTTAATAGCAAATTTTGTTGTTTTAATTAGGGTATCTAAGGCCAACCGGCCAACCGAATCGAATTTTGGCGATACTACCTGTAAATGGTAGGTTAAGGCATCCTCCAGTTCATCCCACCAAAAATTAGTATTGTATACTGTGCTTTGGTATTTGTTGCCGGGTGCCTCCAACTGCACTGTTTTTTTGCTGATATCGGGCTCGATAATATCCTTGCACGATGTTAAACACATCGTTATAAAAGCGCTGATGATAAAGCCGAGGAAAAGGTTTGGTTTCATTAATAACAAATAAAAGAATTTTTATGCAAACGTTGGTTACTCTTTACGTGCAACGTGTTCAAAATGTTTCTGGATGCCCCTGATTTTTTAATACCAAGTAATGCTTTTTAATTGGCAGACAAGGCTTAATTAGCTGATATACAAGTTGGTAAATATATAAAAAACCAAGAACATTTAGCTATTTACACTCGTATAAAGAGAGACAAATCTTAATCTTATCACAATGAAATTTTTCCCTATGCCATTAGTAATGGTGCTTAGTAAGGTTGGTTCGGCCTATACTTAAACAAATGCTTTTCCATTAGGCTGTAATGCTTGTATAACTCGCCCGATAGTCTATCTTTTAGCTTAAAGATGGTCCCGGGTTGTCACCTATATCATCAAACAATCGCATTTTAATAAATCAATCATTAGCAACAGTAAAACCTATTATATATGAAAAAATCACTCTTGGCAATAATTGCCCTGCTTTCAGCACTACCTTTTTTATCAAATGCACAAACATGGTCGGGTACTACGCCCGGCAACATCTACTACAACTCCGGCAACGTGGGTCTGGGAACAACCAGTCCGATATCTGGTGGTGCAGCCGCTTCATGGCTTACGCTCAATGGCACATCTACTTACAGCGGAGGTGTGGCATACGCGATAGGCGGCGATGTCAAGGGATTTAGCTATATAGATCCGGATGGGGCGCTGACCCAGCAATCCCTGTATACGGGGCAAAAATTCGTTGTCAACACTTCTACTACGGCGATGGCGATTCTTTCAAGCGGCAACATCGGCATCGGCACAACAAATCCCACAGCCCCACTACAAGTAAACGGGGCAATATATACCACAACATCTGACTATTCCAAACTAAGTACCGGGAGTGCTTTATCAGTTGGTACGGGAACAACGACAGGAAACACATATGGAATAATTCAACAGTCCAACAACGGGGGCACCAATGCAGGAAACATGGTATTAAATCCGTATGGCGGCAATATTGGCATTGGCACCTTAGCTCCCGATGAAAAGCTAACCGTATACGGCAAGATACATTCGCAGGAAGTAAAAGTTGACCTAAGCGTACCCGGCCCTGATTATGTTTTCGAGCCGACCTACAAATTGCCAACGTTGTCGGAAATAAAAACTTTCGTTGACAAAAACCATCACCTGCCTGAAATTCCATCAGCTGCCGAAATGGTTAAGAATGGCCTTGATTTGGGTGATATGAATACTAAACTGCTTAAGAAAGTGGAGGAGTTGACACTGTATTTGATAGAACAGCAGAAGCAAGTAGAAGCACTACGGCAAACGGTTAAAGCCCTATCTAAACAAATTCATAAAAACAAACGCTAAATTTTATCACGTTATGAAAAAATCACTATTGACAATCATTGTCATCCTTTCAATGCAACCGTTAATTTCAAACGCACAAAATACATTTCCATCAACAGGCAATGTCGGTATCGGTACCGCAACACCGAGTTATTTGTTGGATGTCAATGGATCGTCCAGACTCGGTGACATTTACTTTAACGGCAGTTATATCACACCCCTTACAACCAATAATAGCCTGGTGTTGCGGGCAAATGGTACTGGCGGTGTATTGGTTAATTATGCGTCGGGAACGAGCGGGGTAGCGTTCTACAATGGTTCAACCACGGCTATCGCCACGATAGACAATGCAGGCAATGGCTACTTAGCAGGCAACGTCGGCATCGGAACAGCCTCGCCAAGTGAAAAACTACATGTGATTGGAAACATCCTTGCCTCCAATGCGGGAGGAGGAGTTTTCCGTGTTATTGCAAGTACAAATAATACCGCTGCGTACAACTTGCAAAGCTACTCGGCACCCTTATATATAAACGAGCTGGGAAATAATACACTCATCAATGCGGTTACTGCTGGAAACGTCGGCATCGGCACAACAAGCCCGGGCGCTAAACTTCATGTCAATGGCGACGAGTTGAGACTATCCTATGGCTCAAACTGGGGCACCCTTAACATCTACCGTAGCGGCATTGGCAATTGGTTCCAAACCGCCGACAATACCTCTAACAGCTTTAGTATAGGATTCAACGCTTATAAATTTTTTAATATTAATACATCAGGCAACATTGGCATCGGCACCACAGCGCCCGATGAAAAGCTTACCGTATACGGCAAGATACATTCCCAGGAAGTAAAGGTTGACTTAAGTATTCCCGGGCCTGATTATGTTTTCGAGCCTACTTACAAATTGCCAACGCTGTCGGAAATAAAGACTTTCGTTGACAAAAACCACCATCTGCCTGAAATTCCATCAGCTGCCGAAATGGCTAAGAATGGCCTTGATTTGGGCGATATGAATACCAGGCTATTGAAGAAAGTAGAGGAGCTGACGCTTTATTTGATTGAACAACAAAAGCAGATAGATAACCTAACAAAGCAAATTTCAAAAAAGTAAAATGAGACGAGTATCAATTCAAGCCAGAAATACAAATATGAAATATTTAAAAACAACTTTCAATCGTTTGTTGGTTTTGTTTCTTATTGTTTTTACCAAGAATGTAGCATTATCGCAGGATTATAATAATGACCCTAAGATTAGCTATATCAATCATACCGCACCAAAGTCGCCGGAAAGTACATCATTTGAGAAATATGGCAATACTCCCGTCGGCTCTTATACGGGCACCGCCCAAATTTCGGTGCCGCTCCATAATATAGTCGCAAATGGTAAAAACTTTCCAATATCAGCTAGTTACCACGCATCCGGGATCAAAGTGAGCCAGGAAGCGACATGGGTCGGCTTAGGTTGGGACCTTACACCCGCTGGACGGATCACTTTGGAAATAAAGGGCGGATACGACAAGTATACGAAGCAGTATCTCCAGCAGACGCAAAACGCCAATATCGTCAAGTACCTTTTTGCTATCGGAAATATGGGCAATCAATACACGGCGCCGGTTACAGGAACCAACAAAGTATTTTCCCCTTCTTACAACATATTAGGTATGTTTCAATCCTCTGGGGAAATCAACGTTTACTATGGTGCTAACGTCCCGACAGACAAGGGCTTTGATAGGCAATTTGACTATTATCAGTTTGTTGATCTTATGACCAAATATGGCATCACGGAACCTGATATCTTTCACGTAAACGTGATGGGAAAGTGCTTCGACTTTTATGAAGACCTTTTGACCGGAAAACTTGTTGTGAAGGGGGAAAACAACCTGTACAATGTCAGTAAAATTGACGACAATTTAGGCATATCGGGAGCTGCGTGGGGGGTAACCGACGACGAGGGTGTCAGTTATTTTTTTGAGCAAAAGGAAGACACCTTTTACAACTCGCCGCAAATGAACTTGTACACGAGCATAACAACGGGGTGGTTGCTAACAAAAATCAAAATGCCTAACGGCGAGTTGATAAATTTAACGTATAATAATTATGGGGAGGAACTTGCCACACCTGCTATATCAGAATCCGAAACCTTTACGTTCGCTGAGAATGGGACTTTGGGTGTCCCGCATTTTCGCACGATGTCCAACAAGGAGGACGGCATCTCAATACAATATCAAAAACCATACTATCTTACTCGGATCGAAACAAAGAACCAGCAAGTCGATTTCACTTTGGGCCTTCGAAATGATATCGGCGGCGCTGGGGCGAGAAAGCTGGAATCGATACAGGTTAGTGATAAACTGACCAGCCAACTTATCAAAAAAGTCGTGTTCAACTACGATTATTTTAATGCAGCGGGTGACGATGGTTTCTACATGAATCCTGCGCTGTTGAATTTCCCAAGCCCGACCAATACCAGCATAGAAAACAGACTAAAGCTTCGGTTGAAGTTGGGGTCGATGAGCATCTACGGATCAGACACCACTCAGATACCTCAGACGTATAGGTTTTCATACAACCCTTTAGAACTACCCAACAAGGTTTCGACATCGCAAGACCATTGGGGTTATTACAACGGCGTAAATAATATCAAGAATGTGGCCGCAGCCTTCACGCCCGGCATTCAGTCACTGATAGACGAGGGGCTTTTGCCATCGTCACCGTTTAGTCTCTATACCTCTTCACTTACAGGGTCGGCCATTTATCAAAACTTTTACCCCCTATCGGTAAACGACTGGGGACATGCAAATAGGAAAGCGAACATCAATTACGCGGGAGCATGTATGTTAACTTCTGTCATCTATCCGACAGGTGGATGGACGAACTATGAATATGAACTCCATAGCTCCTTTTACAAGACAGGGCAACTCAACGGAGGAGGCCTGCGCGTCAAAAGGATCTCCGACTTTTCAGCGGCGAATGAAATAGCCAAGTTGACCAGCTACGAATACATCAACGACCAAGGCAACTCGTCCGGGGTTTATTTGGGTACCATAGATTACTTCAATCAAAGAATCTATAAGGACGAATGGCTGGAAATCATCGATTATCCATGGGGGCCGCAAGTAAATTCGATGAATTGGCCCACAAGCACCTCCTTAACGCTTTTTTCAAACGGGGTTTTAAGCAACGACGGGCCGCTTGTCGGTTACAGCTTCGTGAGAGAAACCAATATTGACTACACAAATTCCAGCAAGAACGGATACGTTGTAAAACGCTTTAACGCAAACTCAGCAAATGAAAGTCTGGTATCGATTACTGATGTTCCCAATACAATCTATTTACCGTTAAATACGCAGAATACCCACCTTGCAGGCGCTAATCGCGCAGAACTAGATGGACTACTGACAGAAGTCAAGGAATACAATTCTACTAACGTTCTGATAAAATCAACGATCAATCACTATACGCAGCATAACTTACTGGACACAATCTACAGTATGAAGGTCACTGATAATAAGCTTCGGCAGGACCCCAATTGTACGAATACTTTTTTTATGCCTATTTGTTTCTATGAGCCTGTAAGGTCATACAGAACGACTTTGGATAGTATCACCACGACCCTCTTTGATCTGGGCGCACCAATCAAAACAAAGGTGGCACAGGAATACAATACATTCAATCAAATAGAAAGGACGATAGCGTCTACATCTGATGGAGGTAAAATAACTGTCGACACGAAGACGCCGCTTTCCTATACAAGTCTCCCGGCACTTCCTGGGACGCAGGACCTTGTCGGCAACGCGCTCGCTGTCCAAAACCTGCGAATGAAATACCTGTACAACATACCCGTAGAAAGCATAGTAAAGAAGACTGGGGCAACCGGGACTACCACCGTGGTAAAAGGTGTTTACCAGAAGTTCGATAATGAGGGAAACGTTTCAGAAAATTTCCGGCTGGAAACGGCGGCCCCCGTTCCGGTGGAACAATATCAGCTGTCCAACTACGTCGGCATCGCCTCTAACTATGACATTTCTTATGACACGCGTTTCAAGAGCAAGCAATCCGCTAGTTATTACTACCCAGCTAACCTACTAAAGCAACTGGTAGATAACGGCAAATCAACCGCCTACATTTGGGATACCGGTTATGATTACCTGCTTGCCATGTCGTCCAATGCACTTCACTCGGATGTGGCCTATACTTCATTTGAAACAGCCGAAGCTGGTAATTGGACAATTAACGGTGGTAACTTAAATACCAGCACGGCTTATACAGGAAAAAATAGTTACAGTTTAAATGGGGGGAGTATATCTAAAGGTGGCTTATCAGTCGGTAATTACATTGTTTCCTACTGGACATCTGCTGGTAGTTTTTCGGTAAACGGAACTTCTGCTGTAACAGGACAGATTGCCAATGGTTGGACCTTTCAAAGACACTTGGTCACCGTGTCTGCAAACGGCGCGATCAGCGTTACAGGATCAGGAACGATCGATGAACTAAGATTATACCCTCAAAATGCAGAAATGACCACCTACACGTACCAACCATTTGTAGGTATAACATCCGTTACCGATGCAAAATCACAATCTACATTTTACGATTATGATAGCTTTGGCAGGTTAATTCGTGTCAAAGATCAGAGCGGCAACATTATTAAACACAATGAATATCATTATGTAAATACAAGCACGATTACACCGCAATGGCTCTACTTTAATGAACCGTTAACATCTACCCTTTACAAAACATGCCCCAGTGGCCAACTCAGCACTTCTGTAAGTTACACCGTTGCTGGAAATAAATATCATTCTTTCATCAGTCAAACAGATGCAAATCAACAAGCGGGTACCGAAATGGGCACAGTCGGGCAAAACTACGCCAATGCAAATTGCACTTGTTATACACCGGTTATGGCAACAGTTAATTATTACTTACCGGCAGGCAAGACCTTTACGCTTACATTTTCAGGCGGGGGGCATAATTACGACTACTCTATTACCGGATCCGGCAGTATAACAGACCTTCCCCAAGGTACCTATTATGTACGTATCAATGAACAAGCTTATAACGGGTCTTATAATTTCAATTTAAACGGAGCAACTGAAAATGGCGTAGTTTCTACAACTTTTGCCGATGCCTTGCTCACTATAAGTGGAACAATAGATTTAACAGTTACCAACCATTAAACTTATTTGTATGAAACCTCATAATATTAATATAAAGCAACAAGCATATGCTATATTGTTGATGATTGCTTTTTTACAAATAGCAGGTACTTCAAAGGCGCAGACCTATTTGAGTACTAATACGGTAAGCTCGCCTTTGGCCGCCGGTTCGTATTACCACAACAGCAGTATCACGCTCAGTCCCGGTTTTTCGTTCACGGCCACATCGGGTAATTCTTTGCGGTTGTTCATCACCGCGCCCGATTGCGTGCCCCTGTCTGTTTCGTTAAGCGGCACGCAAAACTATATCAGCACCATTGTACCGCGCATAGCCGGCTTTACCAGTAGTGCTTCATTAAGCGGTTTGGCCACCTGCCAGGCCATGCAAACGGTGCAGTATATCGACGGCCTGGGCCGGCCTGTTCAAACCGTACAGGTTAAGGGCAATCCCGATGCTACCAGGGATGTAATCATGCCACAGGCCTATGATGCCTTTGGCAGAGAAGGTATCAAATACCTGCCCTATACCACTACAACGGGCAGTCCTGGTGCTTATCGCAGCGATGCCCTTACGGGCACCAGTGGCTACAGCAATAGCGGGCAGAAAACTTTTTATGGCACTACAGGGCAAAACTATAAGGATATAGCCACACCTTTTGCGGTAACCAGCTTCGAACTATCGCCGTTGAACAGGGTAGTGGAACAGGGCGCGCCGGGCGATGCCTGGCAACCGGCCAGCAGCCGCACTACAACAGCGGGCAGAACCGTAGCACTGGTATACACCACTAATAACGACACCCTGTTAACCGATACCGCACACACCCGCCGGGTAGCCTTGTATACTGCAACAATAAACAGCAATGGCAGCCGTACGCTGGCAAGGGCCAGCAGCAATGCGGCTATATACGATGCCAACCAATTAACCGTCACCATCAGCAAAGACGAGAACTGGATAAGTGGCCGGGCAGGTACAATAGAAGAATATAAAGACAAGGAGGGCCACGTAGTATTAAAGCGCACCTTTAATTACAAAAGTGGCGCACTGGAAATATTAAGCACCTATTATGTGTACGACGACATGAGCCAACTGGCCTTTGTATTGCCTCCCGGTGCCAACCCTGATGCCGCCAGTGCCATTACACAAACCACGCTGGACAATTTGTGCTACCAATACCGTTACGACGAGCGGAACCGACTAAGCCAAAAGAAACTGCCGGGCAAGGGCTGGGAGATGATGGTATATAACCAATTGGATCAGGTGGTGCTAACGCAGGACAGTATCCAGCGTTTAACCAACCAGTGGGTGGTCAGCAAGTACGATGCCCTGGGCCGTACCATTATAACCGGGAGATGGAATGCCGGAAGCACAATCTCTCAGGCTACCCTGCAAGCCAGTATTTACGCGGCTGCACAGTGGGATAAACGCGATAGCACCAATACGCCGTCCACCTACCCTACCGGTTATATCATCAGCAGTTATCCATCCACACTGAACGATATACTGGCCATTAACTATTACGACGATTACAGCATCCCCAACCTGCCCGCGACTTACGATCAGCACAGCAGCTACAGCACTATGACAAGGGGACTGGGCACGGCCAGCAAAACCGCTATCCTGAATACCGACGGAAGCGTTAGCACGGATATGCTATGGAGTGTGCATTATTATGATGATAAGGGGCGCAGTGTGAAATCCTACGCGCAGCACTACCTGGGCGGGGTGGTGAGTAACTATAATTACGATGACATTACTACCGCTTACGATTTTACCAATGCCGTAACCAGCGCCACCCGCTTGCATTATGCTAAGAACGGCGGCAACACGGCTGCCGTACTGGCTTTAACCATCGGCAATACCTACGATTACGACCATTTGGGCCGTAAGGTAAAAAGCTGGGAGCAGATTAACGGCGGCACCAATGTGCTGCTGAGCAAACAGGAATATAACGAGGTTGGGCAACTGTACAAAAAATACCTGCACAGTACCAATAGCGGCAGTTCCTTCGCGCAGAACGTAGCTTATAACTATAACGAGCGGGGCTGGATGAAGACGGCCAATACCAGCGGCAGCCTGTTCAATATGGAGCTGAAGTATAATGATGGCACCGTGCCGCAGTTTAATGGCAATATTGCCAACCAGGTATGGACAACCCAGGGGCAAAGCCAGCAAACTTATACCTATAAGTACGATAAGCTGAACCGCCTGACCGAGGGCAAAGCCGGAACTTACCAGGAGCGGGGCATTAGCTACGATGTAATGGGCAATATCACAGCGCTTTCGAGGGTGTATGGCAATACCCTGATAGATAGCCTCAGCTACAATTACCTGCTCAGTTCTAATCCAAGCAATCAACTGCAAACGGTAAGTGATAAATCGGCAGATACCGGGCCTGTTGGATACAAAACCGGCAACAACTGGGCTTACAGCTACGATGGCAACGGCAATATGACCGCCGACAACAGCAAGAGCTTGACGATTACTTACAATATGTTGAACCTGCCCAAAACCAATACCATTACGGGTACCAACGCAGGCGTAATCAGTTATGTTTATGATGCCGGCGGACAAAAGTTAAGGAGGATATCCACCCAGGGCAGCGGCAGTACTGCCGACTATATCAGCGGCATTCAATACAACGGAACAAGCATTGAGTTTGCGCAAACCGGCGAAGGCCGCATACTCAATCCAACCAGCAGTCCAAGCTATGAATACAGTTTGTCAGATCATTTGGGCAATACGCGCGCAACATTTGACGGTTCTGGTGCGTTAAAGCAGGCGGATGATTATTTGCCGTTTGGGATGGATATTACAATAGGGAGTGTACCAAGCCAAAAGAATAACTATCTTTACAATAAGAAAGAGTTACAGGATGGTTTAGGCCAGTACGATTATGGCGCAAGGTTCTATGATCCGGTGATTGCGAGGTGGACGAGTGTTGATCCCAAAAGTGAGATTTTTCAACATTGGTCACCTTATAACTATGCTTCCAACGATCCAATATCAAATACTGATCCAGATGGCAAAGCGGGTGAATCTTTCAGAACAAGATATGTAGATCCTTCAGGAAATACAGTCCTGAATACTAATGACGGCAGAGATGATATTTATCTTGTTCCATGGGAAAGAATTGGGGATTTATTGCTAAATGCACGAACTCATGATCAGCAAAACTCTCAAGATGTCGATTCAAAAGAATGGAATGATCATTGGAGAAGCAAGTTCAAGCAAGTAGTTAGTGATTATTCTATGAAACATTATGCTTTTGGTTTTGATGGATTAAGTAATAAATTGCAACAAGAATGGATACATGCAGCTATAACTGGTGATTCTGAAGACCAATGGGAATTTAACAGAGACTACGCGATTTCGCAGTGGAAAGATCCAGTAGTGGTTGTCGGCTCTTTAATTGCCTTTGCAGATGCTGGTGTACGAGCAGTGCCCCTAACAGTTGATGAAGTAATGGATAATCCTAATGCTTTAAGAGGTAGAACTCCTGAAAATGTTGAACAACGAATTGGTCAGACGGAAAACTGGAAGGTTGAAAAACTCGGAAAAGGGTCAAAAAAAGGCCAAGGATGGGTGTTAAGAGAATATAATGGTAATGGGCAACCTACAGGCAGAGTAATGCGTTGGCATCCTGGTGGTGGACATCATGGCCCTGACCCATATTATAAAGTAAGTAATGGCAGTACAACAAGTGGGGAAATTAGACCTGCTCCAGCTAATAAATAAATGAATGAATTATTAAGTAAATCAATTAGTTTACTGGCGGCTACTTCTACCGCTCAGCGAGAATGGTTAAAAGAATCGGGGTCATTTCCCAGTACAGATGAAATTGCTCTCCTGTTTGATGATTGTTATAATGGCTTAAGTGTTGATAGCGATATTGGGTTATCAAGTTCTATTTTTAATAAACTAAAAAAAATAAACACATTACTTGACGCTGCCAGTTTTCCTAATGAATCAGACACATGGAGTGAAAAATCGTTAGATTATCAACCTTGGACAGAGATAAGAATGCTTGCAATTTCGATATTAGAAGAAGGTATTGGCGGCAATGAATCAAAATAGCCCAATCTGGCGCAAGTATGCAGCGTTGACGAGAGGGTGGAGTACTTGTGACTTGCCAGCTTTGCAGGTTAACAATAGCAAAATATTAACCCTGCCCGGCCAAGCTTGTAGCTTGGCTGCATAAAACTTTTAGCGTCCACGCTTAAATTAATACCAAGCCCAACCCTAACCAGGTTGGGCTTTTACCTTTTATAAGCTAACCTTGTTTTGGCGTGTTCGATAAGACCATCTCCACCCAGGGCAGCGGCCCCCGTCTGGTCGAAGTTTATAACTTCGACCTAAAATGCATTAAGCTTCCAGCTTAACTACCAAGCCCAGCCCCAACCCGGCGCAAGTATGCAGCCTTGACAAAAGCGTGGCGTACTTGTGCTTTTTTTGCATCTTCAGCAATAGATTGTAAGCGTTCAGCCAAATTTAGCCTGACTTAAAAGTCATTTTATGTTAACCCTCTGAAATTATTAAATAATTGATATTCAACTAATTATTAAAGGTTAACATTAAATTGTGTTAAGTTGTGTTAACCCCAATCTGGCGCAAGTATGCAGCGTTGGCAAGAGGGTGGAGTACTTGTGCCTTGCCAGCTTTGCAGGGTAACAATAGCAAAACATTACCTTTAAGGTAATGAGCCGTAATTATAAGTTCCATATCCCCGAGGGCCTGTATGGATCAGGCAGAATACTTGTGGGGAATAAAAAAAGTATTGGTTTTAGGGTTTTAAAACGGATCAGGGACATGGAACCATGGTGTCTTGAACAGGTATAGGCTCGCTAAGCTCAAAAAAAGTGGCGATGCATTCATCCACCGGCTTGTTCGAGTCTATCACATAATCGCTTAGTGTGCGGTAAGCCGGGCTAAAAACATTGTTTTTCGCCTTTTCCAGTTCACCGGGCGTATAGGTACGCGTTTTCATTCTTTCCGATACGATCTCCTTTACCTGTTCGACATGTGCTAACGGTTTTATCTGGATTACCTTTATATTATTTTGCACCAACAGTTGCTTTAACAGTCTTACATATTTTTCGTTATGAAAAACAACATGCCCGCCTCCTGTATCTAAAATATGGCCTTTAAAATTGTTTATGGCATATACTATTAATTGATATTTAAGCCAGTCCTTCGCTTCGTGCGTTATTACCTTGTTCTCTACAATTGTTCTGACCACTATTTGCTTTTGTTTGGCCACCAGTGTTTCATTCCATAAAACCAGTTGTTCTTCTCCAACCGTTTTAAGCAGCCAATCCTGCAATACGGGCAATTGATACCAATACGACCAGCAAATTGTATCGAAAAAGACAGCTTCCATCCCGGTTTTTTTAGATAACGCTTTAGAGAAGGTACTTTTCCCGGCACCGGAAGGCCCAATAATTAATACTTGCTGGCCTTGTTTTATTTTAGCAATGTATTTTTGACTCAAGTGCATTTCTTCTGCCGCCCAGGTAAGCGTATCGTTTACAAGATTTTCACCTGAGGGTGTAAGGCGCGCGCACTTGGCTATCATATCCATTCCAATGCGTACACGGCTGGCATTTTTATTTAATAAGCTAATTACATAGGCCCTTTCCCTTTCATCAAGCGCGGCATGCTCCAATATCCTGCGATCCAAAGTCAGCACATGTATAAATGCATATAGGTCATGAAAGATGGCCGCTATAGGGCGTGGATTATCTAGCCACATCGCACTATCGTATAGTTCGGCGGCATCATTGGTAAACAAGTCTGCCACCTGCTGCCCCATGGCAAACAAATTATTATGCGCCAGCCCGAATACAAAAGCCTGGCTTAAGCAAAAATAATCGTTAACCGTTGCCCACATGCTGCCACAGTAACCGGGCTGCTGATGGCTCATGGAGCCTAAAAACCCATCGTCTTCCGTATCGGGCATGTATTTGGGATGAAACCCTTTCATGGTCTCCCCAAATTGCTGGTAGACCCCGGGCCAGCATTCTTTCAGTACAGCCTCGGCCTTAAAAATATGGTGATGAGTAGCGGGGGCATCCTTCAGCTTGCTGTCTGCTGCAATCGTAAAGCTGACAGCTACCTTACCCTCAAAAATTACCGGTTCGGCGGCTTGCGGCACCGGTTTTTTATCATAAAGTTCGGTAGCTGCCATCATTTTGAACAAGCATTATGCAACACCCCATTTTTGAACGATGCCGAACTCGACACCGATTTAAAGGCTTTTTGTTGATAGGGGAAATTCAGACCAACAGCGCCCTCGGCCGGATAACCGTCGCCCATTATTTGTACGGTATGCTTTGGGTGATAAATTTTTGCCCAGTTGGTGGCCTGCAGTTTAAATAATGGTGTACGTAATTCCTCAATACCATGGAATGATGACCATTCTACCGGCCACGATAGTATTTCCCGCAAGGTTTCCGCATCGCTGCCGTATCCGCAGGCATCCATCCAGTTTAAATGTGATTCTACTATGTTGCAACATTCGTTGCAGGATAGGCCCGAAGGTATATCAGCAAATAAACTTAAACCTATATCTTCCCAAAGCAACAGCGACATGGGGGTTTGCACATATTCAATAAGCGTTTCTGTTTTGAACAGGCTCACAGATGAACCCTGTGCAATATCCCAAAAGGTTATTTCGGCTGCGGGCCTGCTTGCTGTCGGCCCGTTAACTGCTGCAAAATCGTTGTGGGTAATATAAACGCTGTGGCACATCCTGGCCGGCGCCGAACGGTGATGTACTACCTGCGACGTGTAAGAAACATTGTAGTTTTTAACCATCGACAAGAAGACCATCCACGAATTGCCATACAAATTCAGGCTGCGGCTTTGCCATTGGCCGCTGTGCACGCCCGATAGTGTAGTAACGATCATTACCTTCCGTAAATCTGCAAATGTGTTATGCCAGGCATCGCGGGCGGCAAGCGAAACCCACATTAGCGAAATTTCTCTGTTGTTCATACCGTCTGCGCTTTTTGGGTTTTAATATGACTAATAATATTCTTTATGGAAGGATTTTTGTTTAGGGCCCAGTTTTTAACTAAAACTGTTTCAATATATTGCAAGTTACGATGCCTGGATAAAGGTGTCTTCCCCTTGTCCAGCATTTCCCTTTCCTTAATACTGAATAACGCTTTCCAAACATCACAATGCTCGGTGCGGTTACGCCAGTCGCCCTCTATTGATGTTCCCGGGCAATGCCCCTTGCACATGGCAAAAAAGCGGCAGCCCTTGCAGCCGCCATATTCCTGCGGGGTATTATACAGGGCCACATACCTTGCATACGATGGCAGCTGAGCCTTCACAAAGTCTATCCCCTCTTTATTGGTACGGCCGCAATTGGTCCGTTTTCCATCGCCTTCTACGCCGTGTACGGCACTGGTAGTGTAGGGGTCGCAGGCGTTCCAAACACAGCTGGTGCGGGTGTCGTCGGCTTTTAACAATCGTTCTATCTCGCCAAAAACATCAAACCGTAGCCTTTTTAGCTCTTTTTCAAGCTGATGGAAATAAAGCATGGCATCAATATTCTGCGCCGGGCTTAGCCTGAAGTTTTCGCCCACCATGGCATTATCAACCTCCATTAAATGCAGGCGTACAGATTTTATGCCCAGTTCGTCCAGTTCCCTCATCCAGGCGCCCATAGCGGGCAATACATCGGGCAGGGCGTTGCCGGTATGCAGCGTAACTATAATGCCGGGCACTATGCCATTATCTATAAGTAGCTTAATATTTTGATGCGTTTTTTGAGATAGGTCCCTCGTCTTGCTTAAGGTGCCCGCCCAGCGCATATCATTTAACAGCACAGGGCCGTCAACCGATATGCCCACACTTACCTTGTGTTTTTTAAACAGGTTGATATGCGCGGCCGTAATTAATGAACCATTGGTTTGAATGCCATTTTTACCAAACTGCTGGTAACCCCACGCAAAAAGCTCTTCAAGGTCGTCCATAGGCACCAGTAAGGGTTCGCCGCCGAACAAGATGAAGGAGCCGCCCTCACGCAGGACGGCTGCCTTCATTTTTTCCATATCATATTGCCCGTTCTTTGGTTCAACATCCCTTTGGGGCTGCTGATAACAATAATGGCAGGCAATATTGCATTTTACGCTTAATGGCCTAAGTTCTACAGCCATTTTACAAGTTTAATGATGCGGTTGTTGAGAAGTGACTACTCCAAATAGTATCATCCAAAACCTCAATACTAAGTTTTATGCCTATTTTAGCCTTTAGGTTAAGATCTATACCCGTGTTAATGGTATTACCCGAGCTGAAAAACTCACTCAATGGTATTGTCGCGCCGGCATCAACATTTACGATAGGTGTAACGTCTGCTGAAGCTACAACTAAATCTATTACCGGGATAGATATATTGGGGAACCCTTCTGAAAAGTCGACGTGTATTGCCGTTGTCGACAAGTCAAAGTGCTGGCTGGCGTGTATATCCAGCACCGGAATTGTAAATGATGGTATGGGCACCGTGAAGCTAAAGCTCTCATTTACCGGCCCCGCATCAACATGCGGGGTATTAACAGTCACCGGATTTTTACCAACAGGGATATCAATATCTATACTGAAACTTATATTGTAATCTACGTGGCCGGTTTTGCAGATTTGTTCAACCGCGTTAAGCAGCGTGTAAAAGTCATTTTCAGCAACATCGAAGGTACTTACAAGCAGGTTCAGCACGTTTTCGTCATTTTGGATAGCGTTACCAACTATCGCCTCGATATATTCTGCCGCTGTGGTAATAAATGGCGGGAAAAGCGATTTGGCCTGTTGTTCAATAGCGCTGGTAATGGCCGATACGATATCTGTTAACCCGGAAAAATTCTCGGTAATATCTGCAACTATGTTTACGTTATGGCCGCACCACATGATATTGCAATTGATGCTTGCCGAAAATATGCCATTAACGAAAGCTACATTTAAGTCGCCGGTAAGCGAACCGCTGATATTAATAGTACCCAAAGAAGGTACACTGGGCTGACAGCTAAACGCAGCGATATTAATGCTGCAAGCAAGGCTCATATCATCCAGGCTTGAGAAATTCGCGGTGAAGCTGTCGTCGGCAAAATTATCGAACGATTGACTAAAGTTAACGCTAAGTACACCATTGGAAAGGCTGGCAGTTATATTTTCTGTTAGCCCCAGTATATTGGCATCAACACTGGCCGAAAAGCTTTCGGTATCGGTATTAAAGGTAATTATAGGGCCACCGGCAAGGATACCATAGGTAGAGTTACCTTGTCCGTTACCGGTAACCGAAACGATAGGACTTGAGCTTGGCAGGTATATGGGCGATGTTTCCAGCGTACCCTGTATAGCGGTTGTACTTAATGAAAGGCTGGCATAGGTTTCGATATTGCCAAAGGATACATTAGCCATAAAATTTGTACCGATAGCCGCGGTTTGGCCATTGGGCAGTACAACATTGGGCTGATCACAGAAGTAAAAATTCAGCTGGTTGATAACGATGGACTCTAGCCAGGTAGGCGCTGACTTAAGTGTTACATTTGTTATCAGATCCGTCCATATTTCGGCCATTGTTAAGGGTCCTACGGTAGAGGTACTGAAATATGGTATATTGATGACGCCGTCGATAAGTGATACGGAAGCGGCAATATCCTCTGTTATATTTGCAATCGCAAAGTCGCCCTGTATCTCAAGCGTTAGCGATTCTTCGCCGCCTACACTACCCTCAAAAGCAAAACCGATATTGCTTACGGTAAGCCCCTGAATGCCAAAAGGATTGGTTAAGGTTGTTGTTTCCACGATGGAAAAAGCTAAAGTAGCTTCGCCATCCTCGCACGAGAAGGAGACATCACCCTGCACCGTCAATTCCGGTACATCTTCAGAAAAATCGTAATAAACATTTACACCGCAGCCCAAAACTATCTGTGGCGCTTCCGAACTAATGGTCAGGCTGATATCGTTTATTGTGCAATTGCCGTTTTTAGCCGTTGGAAAATCAAACGGACCAGCAACCGAGCCGGTGAGGCTAAAGTCGCCATCGTTATAGCCGATAGCCACATTGATAGGGTCATTACCGAATACGCCCGACAGGTATCCCAGGGCGCCATCCATGATACCACCAGAATCAGCCGAAGCCATTGTTAACGAAGCTAATATCTGTATCCCCGGTTGAATATCGGTATAGTTGGTGTTTGGGATACTGAAGCTATCGCTCTCATAACCTGAAATAGCTACAAGCAGGGTATCGAGGGTAACACCGGTAAATATCGATAGATCTGTTGAAAGGGTAGAAAGGTCGGCACCCGTACCCAGGTAAACAGCCGCGCAATATTCGGCTTGACCTGTTGCCCCTAAATAAACGTCGAGCCCGCCGGTGGTAGTGGCAGTGAAGTTTAGCTGGCCGGAAGTATTGTAAGTAAAGCTTGCCGAAGCGAGCGTAAGGGTAAGGTCAATATTATCAAAATCTCCCAGGGTGTATAATGGCGAGAAACCCATTGCCGGAATAAAATCCTGCAGCAGATCAAAGCTTTCAGAACCAGACCAATTGGCGGTAAGGGAAGAATCGGTAATTGAACCTGAAAATTGCTGATCGCCGATAGAAAAGCTGCCACCAGCCGTCAGGGTATATTTTGAATCGGCAACACCGATAGCAAGGCTTACAGACAGATCGTTAATAGTAACTTGCGGGAATATGCTGGGGCTAACCGTGTAAGCAAACTGAAGGGTAGCAGGGCTTGTTGAAATGGTTAAAGCAGGGTTTTCTATTGGTAGTTCGGCTATAAATACAGGAATATAGCCATCGATGGCTAAATCGAAATACTGCGTTAAAATTTGAGATAGGTTGGCATCCTGCAAATTGTAGGTAAAGCTTATTTGCGCATTACCATCATTATCAACAAAAAAGGTGATGGTAGCCGCGCCTATGTCAAAATTTTTATCCCAGCCAAATTTTAGGCTTACATCGGTTGTTGATACTGTAAACTGGCTGCCCGTAATACTTCCGACAGAGGCACCTGTACAATCGATAGATTGGATCTGGTACTGATCGAAAAAGCTTGAGCTTTTTGTAAGCACTAATAAACTGTTGTTGATGGTTAATTTACCATGTGAGAGATTTTTAGAGACCTGCTCTTGTAATTCTTGAATTGTCATATAACTTGTGTTAAGAAAATAGGTTTATTATCGTTAAAGCATTATTATCCTCAACGCTCATTGATAACTGATCACCACGGTGCCAGACCCGGCAGCCGTGGTGTAGTTAATGTGATGGTTACGGTTTTATAACATGAATATGAATAAACTATTTGCTAGCCGATGACGGAAAGGGGATGAAAAGGGATATTTTAGGGGATGAAAGGGCGATTATTGTATACAAAAAAATGATTACTTTAGCAGTAAGCAACTATTAGAATAATTACCAGCCCCCTATCCTTATGCAGCAAGATATATCGATACTTATTATTGAAGATGATACACTGTGGGCAGAGGGACTTAAAGATAATCTTGCTGATTTTGGTTTTTCTGTAGTTGGTTCGGCGGATAGTTTTGAAAGCGCGATAATTGCCCTGAATGCCCTAAGTTATGATATTGTGTTGCTGGATATCAACCTTAATGGCCGCCGTGAAGGAATAGAGCTGGGTAAAATGCTTTCAGAACTGTATCGCAAACCTTTTATTTTTATTACTGCCAATTTTGACCAGCAAACCCTCGACCAGGCCATTAACGCTAAACCCTCGGCCTATTTAACCAAGCCGGTTAACCCAGCATCCTTATATGTGACCATCCAGACAGCTATAAGCAATTTCAGCACCAATAAAACAGCTGCACCTGCCGAAACACCGGTTACCGCAAGCGAAGAATTCTTTGTAAAATTAGGCGATAAGTATAAAAAGATCAATTGGAACGATGTTGTGTATATAACATCTGAGCGGAACTATGCCCTGTTATTTAATGCGGCCGATCAAAAAAATTATTATATCCGCAGTTCAATGAACCGCACCCTACGATATATCATACCTGAACACATGCAAAACAGGTTTATGCAGGTGAACCGCGGTGAAGCGGTACAACTATCTTTTATACAGGAATTAGTGACTGATGAAATAATAACCCCTTATAAACGGTTTACTGTTGGCGACACTTTTATCCGTGATATCCGCAGACAATTAAATATCATTGCATAACGGTAGTTTTACCGTAAACACAGTACCTATACCCGGCTTACTTTTAAAAGTGATATATCCGCCATGCTCGGCAGCTATCTGCTTACAGATAGACAGCCCCAGGCCGAACGATCTTTCGCCTGAAGTACCCTGCTGCCGGGCTGCGGTGAATGTATCAAATATATCAGCCTGGAGGTATTCAGGGATACCGATACCCTGGTCGGCCACTGTAAATTCAACCCAATCCCCCATTATAGCCGCAGTCAGTTCGATCTGTGTTTCCTGATGGCTAAATTTAATGGCGTTAATGATCAGGTTACCGATCAGCCGCGTTAACCGCTCAGGAACAGCCATTACTTGCAAAACTGGCTCTGCGGTTTGAAATACCATCTGCTGTCGCTTCTCTGATGCTTTGTAGCGCAGCATCTCTATGGCGCCGGTAATAAGTTGGTTCAGGTCTACACGTTCTTTGACGGCTTTAACATCATCGGCACGCAGGCCTAATAATTCATTAATTAGTTCAAGCGCATTTTTGGCCGCCTGTTTGATTAAACCAAGTGACTTGGCAGCCCGGGTGTCAACCTCATCGGCCATTAGCATCATATCTGCCAAATACGCGGTAGCGCCCACAGGGCTGCGCAAGTCATGCGCCACCACATTCAATATCCGGTCTTTGTCTTTATTAGCCTGCTCCAATGCTGTTTTTTGCTTGCCAATCTGATCGTTCAAGCCTGTCAGGATCTTCACATTGCGTCGGCTGCGGCGGTAATTATATAACACCAGGACGATGATCGCCAGTGCTAATAACGATACGGACAGAACTATCCATAAATATACCCGGCCAAGCTGGTTATCTTTTTTCAGCAAGCTAATCTCCAGCCGTTGGCTGCGGGTATTCAACTCTTCATTCAAATCGGTCTCTCGCTTTTCCTTTTTCACTATCGCTATAGAATCGCGCATAGCAATATACCGTTTATAATAGCCCAGTTCTTGTACAAGCAGGTGGTTAATAGAAGCGTATTGATACATGAGGCGTAGCCAACCTAGTTGGGCTTCTTCACTATATTGCTTCCTCAGGCTTTTGCCCAAACTATCCAGTGTATTTTTCAATAACGGGTATTGCTTTTGATGAAAGTACAGGTCGGCCAGGTTCACCTGCGTCAGTTGGGCATCGCCAATATCGCCAACCTGTTTATTGGTGAGCTGCAGGCTTCGGTTAAAAAACACTTCGGCCGAATCCGGATGCCCGCTCTTGTATAAGATCTGCGCGATAGTGCCATACACCACGCCCCGGTTACGGTCAGCCGCTTCCTTGTTATAACGCGGGTTAAGGTTGTACGCCTGCAAGCTTTCAGAGCGGCCAATCTGCGCCAAAGCTTTTTGACAATATAGCCGGGCGCTAACGTAGCGGCCCAATTTTTCATCACACTGCGCAATGTTATTCAACATTTCCTGCCGGCCGTAATCATAGCCCGAACGGCCGGGCGGTTGGCACTTATCAAATATTTTTAAGGTATGTACGAAATATGACCTGGCAGCGGTATAGCGTTGCTGTTGATACATAGCCAGCCCTATCAAATGATAGATGAGATCTGCATGGCACTCTTCGCCCGTCTTTTCCACCTTGTCTTTTGCTTTAAAAAATTCATCGATAGCCGGCTGCACTCTCCCGTAGGCATACAACAAGTTAGCTTTATTAAAATGACGCGAGAAGGAGTAGCGTAGCCATGCACTATCGGTCATCGGGTGCCTGTCGGCAATAATCGCTGACGAATCTGCGAACAATATCGCGCTGTCACGCTTATTCATCAACTGATAGAACGAAGCATAGAAAGAGTAGCGCACCATATCAAGTTGGTCGGTACGATATTTTTGCGCCTTGCAAATCGAATCGATCAGGGCGATTGCCCTATGAAAGTCATGTTTCGCTAACTGCTCTTTAGTCGGGGTAAATATGCTATCGATCTGTCTCTGATTAAGTAATGGCGGTTCGTGCCCTTTACTGCACGAAGCCAGGACCAGGGCATACACCAGGAGAAAAAAAAGGACGGGTATAACCGTAAACCGGGATATCCGCTGGCAAATATTCATAGTAATAGGTTAATTAGGGATCATGCCTTTTTATCGATTTTCGGGCTGTTAAAAATAATAAAAAGGCCGGACATCTTGCTTGCGCGCAGCACCCTCTTATAACAAAACCATTACCGACATCTTGCAGGAACGGGGGGCCTTTTGTAACTCTTTCATCACAAGCATAATTATTGCCTCCAAATTTTCGTTTAACAGCATATCTTCCTATATTAGTATCAGGTATGGACTCACAGGGCAATTACGAATTGTTGATCGGGAAGATCAACCTTTTCATCCGCAAGTATTATTTCAATAATCTGTTGCGGGGTTTGATCTTTTTGGGCGCGGGCTTGTTCTCGGCTTTTGTGGTTATTACCGTGAGCGAATACTTTGGTAACTTTAATACAGTGGCCCGTACAGCCATGTTTTATGCCTTTATCGTGTTGAATTTGGGCCTGCTGTTTTGGCTGGTAGTACCATCGTTACTGGCCTGGTTAAAGGTGGGTAAAACCCTAACGCACGATGAAGCCGCCGAAATTATCGGCCAGCATTTTGCCGATGTAAGCGATAAGCTGCTGAATACCCTGCAACTCAAAAAACTGACCGATCAGGACGCTAAACATAGCCAACTGATTGAAGCCAGTATAGATCAAAAGATAGAAACGCTGCGGCCAGTTAGTTTCCCATCGGCCATTAACCTGCGCGAGAATAATAAGTACCTTAAGTTTTTGATCTTCCCCGCCGGTGTCATCTGTATTATTGCTTTTGCCGCGCCCTCTATTTTAACCGAAAGCACCAAACGGTTGATCCATCATAATAAATATTATACCCCACTGGCCCCATTCCAATTTGTGGTGTTGAATAGCAGCCTTTCGGCCGTACAGGGCGAGGATGTAAAGCTGGAATTAAAAATGACCGGCAGCAAACTCCCTGCCGATGTTTATGTAGAAACCAATGGCAATACCTTTAAGCTGGATAAAGAGAACCTGGCCCGCTACCACTACCTGTTCAGCAACTTGCAGCAAAGTACTACGTTCAGGTTGAGCGCCAACGGTTATTTTTCCGAACCTTATCAAATTAAGGTAAACCTGAAGCCTTCGCTGCTGAACTTTGATGTTGAACTGACCTATCCATCGTACCTGCATAAAAAAAATGAAACCCTGCTTAACGCCGGCGACCTGACCATACCGGCAGGTACCACCGTTAAATGGCAGCTGCATACCCAAAATGCCGACCGTGTGCTGTTCGCACTGGATGGTAAACCTATGAGCATCAGCAACGGCAACAGCGGTCTGTTTGAGCATACCGAGTATATCCGTGCCAACGCCGTATACTCGCTGAAACCCGAAAGCAATACTGTTGTCCGGGGCGATTCGGCCAGTTACCGCATTAACGTAATTGCCGATGAATTGCCGGCCATAACCGCTATCGAAAAGCAGGATTCTATCAGCTCAAAAGCCATTTACTTTAACGGCCGCATCCAGGACGATCATGGTTTTACTTCGCTTACATTCCATTACAAAAGCGGGAAACCGGGCACCAATACCGATGAAAAAACCATTGCCAAAGCTGTGAAGGCTGATTTGAGCCAAACCCAGGCCGACTTTTTTTACTATTGGGATATGAAAGACCTGGCAGTTAAGCCCGGCGATGAGTTAAGCTACTATTTTGAGGTGACGGATAACGATGCCGTATCAGGCCCTAAAAAAGCCCGCACGCCGGAGCGTACCATTAAAATGCCGACCGAAAAGGAACTGGCCGATCAGTTAAATGCCGGGACGGAATCGGTAAAATCAAAACTGGCTTCGGCGGTGAAGATAGCGGGTCAACTTGAAAAGGAATCGGCCAAGTTAAACCAGCTGTTGCTAAATAAAAACACCCTGAGTTTTGACGAAAAGAAGCAGATAGAAGACCTGCTGCAACAGAAAAAAGATCTGAACGATTTGATTAAGGATATCCGTGCCCAAAATCAGAAGAACCAAACCAACCGTCAGGAAAACCAGCAGCAAAACCCAGATCTGACTGAAAAGCAAAAGCTGATGGATGATTTGCTGAAAAATGTGCTTGACCCTAAAACCCAGGAGTTGCTGGATAAACTACAGCAGTTAATGGAAGCCGAGCGCAAGGAACCAGCCCGTGACGCCGTTAACCAAATGAAGAACGAGAACCGCAACCTGAAAAAGGAACTGGACCGGGCACAGGAATTGTACAAAAAACTGGCTTTCGACCAAAAGCTGAACCAAACCGTAAACCAACTGAACAAGCTGGCCGAAGAACAGGAAAAACTGGCCGATAAAACCCAACAACAGGATAAGCAAAACGCCGACAAACAACAGCAGGATAAAGACAAGCAAAATGCTGATAAGCAGAACGGCGACAAGCAGCAACAGGACAAGGATAAGCAGAACGCTGACAAGCAAAATGGCGATAAACAAAGCGCCGACCAGCAAAAGGCCGATAAGGAGCAATTGCAAAAGGAGCAGGAAAAGCTGAATCAGGATTTTAAGGCAGTTGAAAAAACCATGGACGAGCTGAAGAAAGAGAACGAGCAACTGGAAGAAAAATCGAACTTTGATAAACAGGAGCAGGAACAGCAAAGCGTGGAGCAGGATATGCAGGATAGTAAGGAGCAGATCCAAAAGGATAATAAATCAAAGGCATCAAAATCGCAAAAGCAGGCTGCGGCTAAAATGAAAAAAATGGCGCAAAAAATGCAGCAGGATAGCGAGGAAAGCGAGCAGGAACAAAACTCGGTTGATGCCCAACAACTGCGCGAATTATTAAAAAATTTGGTAAATAGTTCGTTCGACCAGGAAAAGGTAATGCAAACCTTCAGGGCTACCAGTCCTAACGATCCTAATTATGTTACCCTGGCGCAAAAGCAAAAGGACATTAAGGATAACCTAAAAACTGCCGAGGATACGCTGTATGCCATCAGTCGCCGTATCCCACAGATCCAGTCGACCGTTAATACCGAAATTGGCAGCATTAACGACCATATTGATAAGGCGCTGGAACTATTAGGCGACCGCCGTACCAGCGAAGCCAACCGCGAGCAGCAATACACCATGACCAGTATGAACAACCTGGCCCTGATGCTAAGCGATGCTAAGGACCAGTTGGAAAGCTCGATGAAGAACGCCAAAAGTGGTAAGGGCAAGGGCAAAAAGCAATCGAAACAATCGATGCAGCAGCTGAGTAAAATGCAGCAGCAACTAAACCAAAATATGCAGCAAATGCGCGACCAGATGCAGCAGCAACAACAGCAGGGCAATAACCCTAACCAGGGGCAAAGCCAGCACCAAACCCAAAGCGAGCAATTGGCCCGCATGGCGCGGATGCAGCAGGATATCCGCCAGCAATTGGAGAAAATTAACCGCGAAGAGAACAAGGATGGCCGTAAAGGTTTGGGCGATTTAGATAAAATTACCAAACAAATGGAACAAAGTGAGAACGATCTCGTAAACAGGAAAATAACTGACGAGTCGTTAAAACGTCAGCAACAGATACAAACACGGCTATTGGAGGCGGAAAAGGCAGAACAGCAACGCGAAGAGGATAATAAGCGGGAAAGCAACGCGGGCAAGGATGTACCTCCGGGATATATTAAGGCCCTTGAAAGCTACAAGCAAGAAAAAGCGAAGCAAACTGAGCAGGTAAAAACGGTTCCCGCGGCATTAAATTTGTATTATAAGCAAAAAATTAAATCGTACTTTGATCAACTCAATGCAAAATAGTATGCAAGAATCAAACTTCCCCACTACCGAGCTTTTTACGCTGCAATTGCCATCGCGCCCCGATAGCATTACCCAGCTGGAAGCTTTGATAGAGGAGATTGCTGATAAATACCAGGTTACAGAAGATACTTTCGCTAATATGATGACCTGCCTTAACGAGGCGGTTAATAATGCTATACTGCACGGCAATAAGCAAAACCCTGCTAAAAAAGTGATTGTAAATGCCGAAGTAGATAGCCGCCGCATTATTTGGACGGTGACAGACGAAGGCATAGGCTTTGACCCCGACCATATCCCCGACCCAACCGCTCCCGAAAATTTGGAAAGTTTATCGGGCAGGGGTGTATTTATTATTAAACAGTTAGCCGATCAGTGCATTTTTAACGATCGGGGTAACGAGCTTGAACTTCATTTTAAAATTTAATGCCGGCCATTTGTTTTTTTGAGGAGGATATTAAGCATATGCTGAAAAATAAGATAGCTGTACGCAAGTGGATAAAGGATACCGTAATAGCCGAGGGGTTTAAACTAAGCGAACTGAACTATATTTTTTGCAGCGATGCCTACCTGCTGCGTATCAACCAGGAATACCTAAACCATGATACTTATACCGATATTATAACGTTTGATAATTCGGAAATAGCGCAAACCATTGTAGGCGATATTTTTATTTCGATAGAACGCGTTATGGAAAACGCCCGGAAATTTAACGTACCCCAAGCTACCGAACTGCACCGGGTAATGATACATGGGGCCTTGCACCTGTTAGGTTATAAGGATAAAGGCTCCGCAAGTAAAAAGTTAATGACACAGATGGAAGATAAGTATTTGGCAAAAATAAGTTTCTAACTTGCGCTACCTTTTTAACAAATTGTACGTACTCACTAAAAACCATTTTAAAAGATCATGAAAATACTTGTTGTTTTTTTCGCGCTGCTGTTTGCGGCTGCACCCAGTTCGGTTTATGAGTTTAAGCTGAAAAACATTGACGGTAAAAAGTTTGACCTTAAAAAGTACAAAGGCAAAAAATTACTGATCGTAAACACGGCATCAAAATGCGGCTATACCCCACAGTACGAAGCCCTGCAAACTTTAGCCGAAACTTATAAGGATAAGTTAGTTGTAATAGGTTTCCCGGCCAATAACTTTGGCGGGCAAGAGCCTGGCACAGCTGCCGAAATTAAAACCTTTTGCACCGGTAAATACAATGTAACTTTCCCGCTGAGCGAAAAGGTAAGTGTTAAGGGCGATGATATTGCCCCGCTGTTTAAATACCTGACAGAAGCACCAAACCCTGATTTTACCGGCGAGATCAAATGGAACTTCGAAAAATTCCTGATCGACGAGAATGGTACCCTGATCCACCGCTTCCGTTCAAAAACAACCCCGATGTCTGAAGATATCACCAAATATCTTTAATTGCTACAAACAACAAGCCCGCGACTGATAGTCGCGGGCTTGTTGTTTAACTACTTATTAGCATACCGGTTTATAATATCCAGTATCACTTTATTCTGTTGTAGTTGCGGCAAATAATCAAACAAAATATGGTACTTCTCCGGGTCGGATGACAGGGCCAGTTCCAGCTGACTAAGCGCTTCATTATACTCGCCCTTGGCAAACAGGTAAGCTACCATGCGGTAATACAGCTCGGCTGCTTCGGGATTGTTTTTAATAGCTTGTACTATAATTTCAATGGCATCAGCCAAACGGGTTTGTTCATATAGTATAGACGAATAATCCAGCCAGGCATCCACATCAAGCGGGTTTAATTCCACCACCTTTTCGTAAGCGGCTTCGGCTTCTGGCATGTGGCCCAGCTTGTACTCGGCATCGGCAATGGCAAACCAATAGTCGGCATTGGCTATATCAAGGTCTAAGGCTTTTTTGTAAAAGTGCAGGGCCTCAAAATAACGCTCTTCAAAATCCAGCGTTACGCCTATCCCAAACCAGGCATCGCCCAGTTTGCTGTCCATCTTCACCGCTTTTTTGTAAAAGGCGCGGGCCTCGTCCATCTGCTCCAGCTTTTCGTAGCACTCGCCAATGGCGCAATAGGTATCGGCATTGGGCTGCTCATACTCAAAGGTTTGGCGGTAAACATCAATAGCCTCCTGGTATTTCTCCAGGTTCACCAGCGCGTTACCTTTATTAAAGTAAGCCGATGCAAAACTGTCTTTGATCAGTATAGCATAATCGTACGCGTCAATAGCCTTTTCAAATAGGTTTAGCTTGGTAAAGGCGTTGCCCAAATTATACCAGGCGGCGTAGCTATAAGGTTCGTTATCAATATACTGCTGATAAAACTGCACGCTTTCCTCCTGGTTGTCCATCACATCGTAACAAAAAGCCAGTTCGTACAAGGCGTCCTGGTTTTCCATATTCTGCTCCAAACACTGTTTCAGGTAGGTAATAGCCGTATCATAATCGCCCATGTTTTGATGTACATAGGCAATATGCAGTAAAATATCGTCAGTCTCTTCGGCCAGGGTAAGTGCCTTTTCGTAGTTCTCCAAAGCCTCGCTAAAGCGCTCCAGGTTTTCGAACAGGTTACCGCGGATGATATAAATATCGGCATCGCTGGCTTCCAGCATTTCGGCTTTTTCCAAACAGGTTAATGCCTCGGCAATGCGGTTGTTTACCACCAGTAGCTGGGCTTGTTTGATGAGGAAAACGGCGGCAAAGGGGTGCTGGTTGCGGGCATATTCTGTAACCTGCAGGGCACGGGCCGGATCGTTCTTTTCGATGTAATAATCAATAATATTCTCGAACGCCTGCGCATCAAAAAAGTACTGATCGTGATTGCGGATCATCTCCTCGTAACGTTCGACAGAGAACTTCGGATCCTCGTTAAAATCAAATTCAAATTCTTCTTCCATTCAACGCAATTTGATGTAAAAACTATCCGGAAATCAGGGTATCCTGTAGCTTTCCCTGTGATTAAATTAGGTAATTAAGTTCCAAATTGATGAATAAGTTTTCAACATACCAACGTTTTTAACACGATATTTGGGTAACTGATTGATAATAAATGCAAAGTATTTAATCATACTGCCCAGCAAACGGCCGCCAATTTGCGGGTGAAATTATAAATTGATAAATTGACCGCGATGAGCTTTAACATAACTACCATTCTGGATCGTTTAAATATAAACGATTTAAACGACGCCTTTAGTATCGGAAATACCTGGGGCAGCAGTAATGACACTACCGTGAAAAATATCACCTCACCTGTTGATGGTAAGCTGATTGCCTCGGTAAAAATGGCCACAGCGGCCGATTATGATCGCGTGGTTAAGGCCGCGCAGCAGGCTTTCCCGGTATGGCGTACCATGCCCGCCCCCAAGCGCGGTGAAATAGTGCGCCAATTTGGCGATGCGTTGCGCAAATACAAAGCCGATTTAGGTCAGCTGGTGTCCTACGAAATGGGCAAAAGCCTGCAGGAGGGTCTGGGCGAAGTACAGGAAATGATTGACATTTGCGATTTTGCCGTAGGGCAAAGCCGCCAGCTATACGGCCTAACCATGCATTCGGAACGGCCGCAGCACCGCATGTACGAGCAGTACCACCCCCTTGGTGTGGTGGGCGTTATATCGGCCTTTAACTTCCCGGTGGCCGTATGGAGCTGGAACGCCGCGCTAGCCTGGGTTTGCGGTAATGTATGCATCTGGAAACCATCCGAAAAAACACCATTAACCGCTATTGCCTGCCAGCACATAGCACAGGAAGTTTTTAAGGCCAATGGCGTACCCGATGGCGTATCGTGCCTGGTAATAGGCGACCGCGAGATTGGCGAACTGATGGCTAATGATGTACGCGTGCCTTTAATATCGGCCACAGGATCAACCCGGATGGGCAAAGCGGTGGCTACGGCAGTGGCGGGGCGCTTAGGCAAAAGCCTGCTGGAGCTGGGCGGCAATAACGCCATTATTATTAGTGAGGATGCCGACTTGGATATGTCGCTCATCGGTGCCGTATTTGGCGCTGTGGGCACGGCCGGGCAGCGGTGTACCAGTACCCGCCGGTTAATTATCCACGAAAGTGTTTATGATAGCTTTAAAGCTAAGCTGGTTAAAGCCTATGGGCAGTTGCGCATTGGCAACCCGTTGGATGAGCATATCCACATTGGCCCGCTGATTGATCAGGACGCGGTTAAACTATACCAGCAATCCATTGTCAAATGCAAAGCCGAGGGCGGGCAATTTGTAGTTGATGGCGGCGTTTTAGATGGCGAGGGTTATGAATCTGGTTGTTATGTAAAACCTTGCATTGCCGAAGTGGAAAACCATTTTGCCATTGTACAGCACGAAACATTCGCGCCGATTTTATACCTCATTAAGTATAAAACACTGGACGAGGCTATCGCGCTGCAAAACAGTGTACCGCAAGGATTATCGTCGGCAATTATGACTAATAATTTGCGCGAGGCCGAACAATTCCTGTCGTACGCGGGTTCTGATTGCGGGATTGCTAATGTGAATATCGGTACATCGGGCGCTGAAATTGGCGGGGCCTTTGGCGGCGAAAAGGAAACAGGAGGTGGCCGCGAATCGGGGTCGGACGCGTGGAAGGTTTATATGCGCAGGCAAACTAATACCATTAACTATTCCACCACTTTGCCATTAGCGCAGGGAATTAAGTTTGATTTGTAGTACTTTAGACTCACCCGGCCTACGCTTCGCCGGTCCACCCTCTCTTCGGTTTCGCCGGAAAGAGGGGATAACGTAACCGAATCGCAATGTCGGGGTGAGTAAATTTCCCCTCATCGGGGTGATGCAAGCATACACTATATCACCTAACTTTACCGTTTAGCATTAAACTATTAATAATTGAATAAAGAAGGATAAATGAAGATATTAAAAAGCATTGCGGCCTGCACTGTTGTTGCAGCATTAACTTTCAACATCGGCGTTAAGGCGCAAACCATTACTGTCCCGCCCCCTCCATCTCCAAAAAACTGGCATACCATGGATCTTACGGCCGATGGTTATTACGGTGTAAGCCTCAACAAAGCTTACGAGTTTTTAAAGGGCAAAAAAAGCAAGACCGTTATAGTAGCCACAATTGATAGCGGCGTAGATACCCTGCAAAAGGATTTAAAAAGCATCCTGTGGACTAACACCAAGGAAATCCCTGGTAACGGGATTGATGACGACCATAACGGTTATATAGACGATATACACGGCTGGAACTTTTTAGGCGGCCCGGGCGGTAAATGCGATTTTACCGAAACTACCGAAGAGGTACGCGAATACAATAAATTGAAAGGCAAATACCTGACGGCTACCGCGACAGACAATTCGAAAGAATATACTTACTGGCTAAAGGTAAAAGCCACGCACGATTCGACCCTGGCCAAATCATCCAGCGAGATCCAGCAATTATCGCCATTGATGAACGTGTTGATGGTAACCAGCGGCTATGTAAAACGCGAACTGCATTTAAAGCCGAATGATTCCTTCACCTTAAAAAATTTGCAGGAGATTAAAAGCCTGAATGATACCATTAAGGAAAGTAAAAACGTGTGGACCTCGTTTTTTGAGCAGGAGGGCGGCGCAACCACTAATAGCGCCAAGGTAATTAAGGAACTGAACGAATACCTGACCAAGCTTAACAACGATGTTAACCCCGACCTGGAAGCACGCAAGCGGATTGTAGGCGATAACCCTGATGATTTTAGCGATAAAAAATACGGCAGCAACCTGCTTAAGTTTGATGATGCCATGCACGGCACTATGGTAGCCGGCTTTATTGGCGCTATCCGCAACAACGGTTATGGTATGGATGGCATTGCCGATAATGTACGTATTATGGCCATTAAAGCCGTACCTAACGGCGATGAGTATGATAAGGATATTGCCAATGCCATCCGCTACGCGGTGGATAACGGCGCGCAAATTATTAATATGAGTTTTGGCAAAAAGATCTCGCCGCATAAGGATTGGGTTGATGCCGCTTATAAATATGCCGCCGCGCATGATGTGCTGCTGGTATCGGCCGCCGGTAATGATAACCAGGATGTGGATGCTAAAGCCGATTACCCGAACGATACCTTTGAAGATGGATCGGCAACGGATGCCGATAACGTAATTAATGTAGGCGCATCCGGTCCGCGCAAGAACGAGAACCTGGCTGCCGAGTTTAGCAATTACGGTAAAAAGAATGTAGACATTTTTGCGCCGGGTGTAAAGGTAACATCGGTTACCATGGATGCCGAGGTTAATACCGAGGATGGCACCAGCTTTGCATCGCCAATTACGGCAGGTATTGCCGCGCTGATATTGGAACATTACCCAACGCTGAGCGCCAGGCAAATTAAGGAAGCCATTATGCAATCGGCCAAGCCGTTAACCGGTTTTATGGTGTTGAAACCGGGCAGCAAGGACCAAAAAGTTGATTTTTCGACCCTGAGCAAAACAGGTGGTATTGCCAACGCTTACGATGCCCTGGTAGCCGCATCAAAAATGAAAGGCGAGCGCAAGGATACTAAAACCATGACCATTAATTCATCGCCGGCATCTAAGTAAAAACAGTATTTGTCATACTGTAAGGTACGAAGCGATCGCGAACCATGCATACCGCTCTTTGAGTGTGCGATTGCTTCGTACCTCGCAATGACACGTCTTTTTTAAAATAGGAAAGGCGCTTAAGCGCCTTTCCTATTTTAAATTCCTGGCTTCAGTCTGTGACTGAATGCCTATGATAAGGGAAGTCTGCGACTTCCGGCTTAATAACTTTCCAGTTTGGTTTTTACCAACTCCATTAGCCACATGGGGGTTGATGTAGCGCCGGCAATGCCGATGCTTTGGCCAGGCTTAAACATTTCGGGATGCAGTTCATCAACCGATGAGATGAAGTGCGTATCGGGGTTATGCTTGCGGCAAACTTCAAATAACACCTTCCCGTTTGATGATTTTTTGCCCGATACAAATAGTACCTGGTTAAATTTGGCGGCAAAGGCGGGTAGATCCTTATCCCGGTTAGATACCTGACGGCAAATGGTGTCGTTAGCTTTTACCTCGTACCCTTTGGCCAGCAGTTGGTCTTTTATATGGTAAAACTTATCAGTGCTTTTAGTGGTTTGGCTATACAGGGTGAACTTTTGCGGCAGGTCCATCTCGTCCAGTTCGGCAATATCCTGGAAAACCAGGGCCTCGCCGTTGGTTTGCCCTTGCAGGCCTATCACCTCCGCATGGCCGTGCTTACCGAAAATGATGATCTGCTCATCATTATCATGCGATGTTTTAATGCGGTGTTGCAACTTCAGCACCACCGGGCACGATGCATCAATCAGCGTAATATTATGCTCCATGGCCAGCCGATAAGTCTCAGGGGCCTCGCCATGCGCGCGGATCAATACCTTTTCGTTATGCAACCCGCTTAATTGGCTATGATCTATAATACGCAGGCCCTTGGCTTTCAGGCGTTCCACCTCCTCGTCGTTATGCACAATATCGCCCAAGCAGTACAGGTAGCCATCCTCGGCTAAAATGTCCTCGGCCATATCAATAGCGTAAACCACGCCAAAGCAAAAGCCCGAATCGGCATCAATAGTAACCTGTAAATTGTACTCGCCCATATTGGCTGTAAAAATACGGAGAAAAGTTTAGAAAACCACAAACCAGTTCCCTCCCTTGGGAGCTCATCTTTGACTATACTCTTCGCCCTTTCCACACCGTCGTCCGTGTCAAATGCCTTTGTATCGATAAAAAAGCGATCAGCATTAAACTTAACATTTGCACCGGGTGCAGCAGCACATTCTTCCAGGCGCTTTGCCCTGCACTTAGGGAGATCATAATACGGCTAAGGATGATCAGTCCGCACATAAAAACAATGAGGTTGATATTAAGGGTAGCAATGATAATGAGCGGCCCGCCCAGCAGGATAACAAGATAGATGAGCAGCGATAATACATTATAATTAAAAGCCGCCAGCATATCGCGACTGAAACCATTTATGGCATCGGGATAGTTTTTATAAGCGCGACAGGTAATCAGTTTGTTGGCCAGCAGGGTTTCGGCATTAAAGCCTGCTTCCTTTACCTGGCGCATAATCTCCAGGTCTTCCACCACACTTTGCTTAGCCTCACGGTGCCATTGGTGTTGCTGATAGCCTGTGGCATCAAACAGCATAAACTGCCCGCTGGCGGCAGCTACCCGGCGGTTGCGCAGCAGATAAACCAGTTGCAGCGGCAATAGGTTAAGTAAAACATAATGCATCAGTGGCACTACAGCGTGTTCGCCGGGGGTACGCATCTCCTGGTTGGTGAACAAGCTCAGCAAGCCCAGGTTTTTTAAATACATGCGGTGCAGCGCGCTATTGATCAATCCGTCGGCTATCTGTTCATCGGCATCTAAAAATAACAGGAATGCGCCGCCTGCTTTTTTGGCCAACTGGTAGCAGGCATAGTTTTTACCCAGCCATCCGGGCGGCAGGGCCTTTCCTTTTATCACATTAAATTTTGGATGGGCGGCGGCAAACGCCTCGCAAAGCGCCAGGGTATTATCGGTAGAATTATCGTCCAGCACAATTACCTCGTAATTGGAATAATCCTGCTGATGGATGGATTGCAACAAGGTTAGGATATTATCCTCCTCGTTACGGGCGGGGACAAGGATAGATACCTTATCGTGATAAGGCTTCATTATGCGCCGCAGTTTGGGATCGGACAGGAAATTAAACAAGCTGACCACAAAGCGCAGGATAATAAAAAAGAATATGGCCGAGAGTACTACAAACACCTTAAATAAAATTACAGATTTAAAATTACTATCGGGGTATTTTTCATCTTAGTGCTTAACATCCACCTGTTGTTTTAAAGCCTTGCGGTGATGTTCGTTTATCTGTGCCTTTAAGCGTTCAAAATCAAAATCGGCATTAGTACCGCAATCCAGCAAATGGAAATAAACAGATGGCTTAAAGCTTTCAAAATATTCTACAAAGGCGCTGTAATAAATTATCTGGCAATTGCCTTTTACCTTTTTTATAATATGGCCTATGCCTCGCTCGATATTAATTTCGGTTGCGTGGTTGCTCACCAATTCGCCTTGCGGAAAAACGGTGACCAGGTTGTCGGGGTCATTCAATATCTCGGCTGTATAATTTAACGACATTACCGCATCTTTCGAGCTTTTTTTGATAGAAAAGCCCCCCATATACCGCAGCCATTTGCGGTGTTCAATATGATCGTGCTGCATCATAATATGGAAGTGGCGGTGTATAGCCTTTGTGGTTAACCAACCCGCCCAAAAACCATCCCACCAGCTAAAATGGTTACATAATAACAATACAGAATGCCCCGGTTTAATTTCAATCTCGTTATACTGCAATAATTTAAATTGCTTACGCATGCGGATGTAAACATAGTGCTTAAAAAAAAATTGCATTAACACGTGGCGATTATGAGGTATCATAAGTTGCAATTTAGCAGATATTCGTCTAATTGCGGCGTAACCAGCCAATGCCCCATCGGCACTTCGTGTATTTCGGCATTTTTTAGCTGGCTGAGGAAAGGCATAGCCGCGCTTTTAGGGAACAGCATATCATCCTTACCAAAGATAAAGATGCATTTAATATCACGCCCGTTAATAATTTTCACCAGTTTGGCGATATCTGGTTTTAGTTGTTTGATCAGGTTAAGTGTGTAATAAACATCCTCCCTTTTTTTGGGTGTGTTAATTTCGTTATAGGCAATGGTACACAGATCCCGGTCTATCACTTTTAGTTTTTGCAGGGTTTTAAGTACCGATGGTGCCAGCCATCGGCTTTTAGTAGCCCTGCGGAAGATCTGCCTGCCTGCCGGATGCTGCTGTATAAACTCGAAACCCTTATAAGGCGCCAGTCCATCGGGCGCCATTAGTATCAACTCATCTATCCATTCGGGAAATTCTTCCAGTAAGATCAAGGCTATATCCGCACCAATAGAATAGGCCATCAGCGATACCTTTTGCTGGCCGTATACCTTAAACCACTCCTGCAAATACAGTTTCACCATATCGCGGGGCATTCCGGTTACAATTTGTTTCTCCGTCCAGCCATCCAACCGGCTTTCGCCATGAAAAAAGTGATCGAACCCGTGTATGCAGTATTGCTCCATCACCGTTTTTTGCAGTACGTGGAATTGCCGCCCAGTCATGCCATAGCCGTGAAAAGCCAGCATGGGTTTAGTCCCCCTGCCATACTCATGAAAATGTACCTTACCCAGGCCGGGCAGCTGCAAAAACCCCATTGGGGCAATATTAACGAATATTTGGGATTTAGAGGCGATGTGGTGATTTAACCACAAAGGGCACAAAGAGCGAGAAGCACAAAGTACACAAAGCTATAATGACGCATATCCTAATAAAATATACTTAAACCATGCCTTTGTGTACTTTGTGCTTCTCGCTCTTTGTGCCCTTTGTGGTTAAACAATAATTCTCTCATATTTTTTTAAATTGCGCCCATGAAAAAACACTTGTTATTTATTACAACCTGTTTAACTATCCTTATAATGAGCAATAAAAGCAATGCCGCGGGCAATTTAACCATCAACTATACCTTATCATTCCCCGAAGCGCAGGCGCATTATATAGATGTGGAGATGGACGTGAGTGGTATCACCCAACCTTACATAGATTTAAAAATGCCGGTATGGACACCCGGATCGTACCTGGTGCGGGAGTATGCCAAAACAGTAGAGTCGTTAACGGCCTGGAGTGGCGGTAATGCCTTATCTGCCCGTAAGATCAGTAAAAATACCTGGCATGTAATACTGGCCGGCGGGCACGCGGTTAAGGTAAAATACCGTTTATACTGTTTTGAGGTATCGGTACGTAACAACTTTGTAAATGCCGCGCAAGCATTTATTGTGGGCGCCAATACTTTCCTTTTCCCTGCGGGGATGATCGGCAACCCATCCACCATCCACATTAAGCCCTACAAAAGCTGGGATAAGGTTTCTACCAGTTTAGATATGGTGGCTAGCGACCCATTCACCGTGCAGGCCCCTAATTACGATACGCTGTACGATTCGCCCATTGAAGTGGGTAACCAGGATGTGTTTGGCTTTGATGCCGCCGGTGTAAAATACGAAGTAGCCATGTGCCTTGCTGGTAACTACGATAAGGAACGCCTGAAAAAAGACCTGAAAAAAATAGTTGAAAAAGAAACCGAAATATTTGGCGAAAACCCTAACAAGCGCTACGTATTTATTGTGCATAACTACGCCAAAAGCGGCGGTGGGTTGGAACATAAAAGTTCGACCGTATTAGGCGCTATCCGCGATGGTTATGGTACCGAGGCCGGCTATCAACGTTTTTTAGCCCTGGCCGCGCACGAGCATTTCCACCTGTGGAACGTGAAACGCTTGCGCCCCATTGCGCTTGGCCCCTTTGATTACGAAACCGAAAACTACACCACCGATTTATGGATAGCCGAAGGCTTTACCAATTATTTTGATAATTTGGTGATTCATCGCCTGGGTTTATACAGTAACGAAAACTATTTAGCCACCCTTTGCGGGGATATTAACCTGATTGAAAACACCCCGGGCAACAAGATCCAGCCGTTGTACGAGGCCAGCTACGATGCCTGGATCAAATATTACCGCCCTAACGAAAACTCGGTTAACACAGGCGTATCCTACTACAGCAAGGGAACCGTAGCGGCTATGATGCTTGATTTGGAAATTATACAGGATAGCAAATGCAAATATTCGCTGGATGATGTGATGAAGTATATGTATACCGAGTATTATAAGGTTAAAAAACGCGGCTATACCGATGATGAGTTTAAACACGGGCTGGAGAAGTTTGCCGGCAAAAACCTGGACGAGTTTTACAAAAAGTACATTTATGGAGTGGATGATATAGATTACAAAAAATACCTGGATTATGCCGGTTTAGAATTGATAGACGATTTGGTTAAAAACAATGACCCAACCCTGGGTATTACCACCATAGCAGCCCCGGGCGACCGCATTATGGTAGCCACTGTGCTAAGGGGTGGCAGTGGCTGGATAGATGGCATAAATGTAAATGATGAAATAACAGGCCTTAACGGCCAGCCCTTTACCGATATGGCTAATGCCATGGCCGGCAAAAAAGTGGGTGATAAAGTTATACTAAGCTTAACCCGCGATGGCCTGCCTTTAACGCTTACCGTAACCTTGCTAAAAAACAAGCAGGTAAAGTACCGTATAGTTCCGGCAGCCGGCGCATCGGCGCAACAGGTGGCCGTGCGCGACAGATGGTTGAAGCAATAAATAACAGATTGTTAATTTATTGCTTTATAAGCATTTAAAATGGTGAATATCATTTTTTTTGAGATAAAAAATTCCAAATTCATAATTTTTTCATAAAAAAATATTAGTTTGGCAGCTTATTATAACGGGTCGGTATCCTTACTGGCCCAATTGTGATAAGGTTTAGGTTGAAAGTCCCCTGGCGGCGAGCGCTCAGGGGGCTTTTGTTTTTTATACCCCCCTAAAACATTTCCCCCACTTCTGATATTATTATAGTAGAAAAACAATTTTTTAACTAAAAC
Source organism: Bacteroidota bacterium (assembly GCA_040389105.1). Lineage (GTDB taxonomy): Bacteria > Bacteroidota > Bacteroidia > Sphingobacteriales > Sphingobacteriaceae > Mucilaginibacter. The sequence goes on along the minus strand of JAZKAO010000006.1, from coordinate 120,252 downwards.
ATCTACTACTATGAGATCCCTATTGTATATCATCGCCGTTATTCTCATCATTGGATGGGCATTGGGCGTATTTATGTATTCGGCCAGCGGCTTAATTCATGTATTATTGGTTATTGCTATTATTGCCCTGCTACTGGGTTTGATCAGAAGATCGACGGCTATATAACCGCATAGATTATTAAAAACAAAAAACCCGGCAATAGCCGGGTTTTTTGTTTGATGGGTAATTAAAACTCATCCGACCTTTTACTGAATCTAATCTTCAGCTTAACAGTTTCTGCCTTGCCATTCAAGTCAGGCGCCCAGGCCGGGCCGCGCTGTAAAAGATAAATGGTTTGTTGGTTGGCATAATTGCTCAGGCCTTTTATAATATGGAAATTGCCCAACTCTCCTTTTTCGTTTACCGTAAATGATATTTGCACCGTGCCGGTATTGTCGTCGTCAACAAGGGCTTCGCGTTTCAGATATTTATTGTAGTTATCCCAGCCTATTTGCGGGTGCGCTTCCTTAATTACTTTCGATGGCTTTATTTTACCATAGCCCACCACAACTACTTCCGATAATGCCTTTACATCGGGATTCAATGCTATCTTCACACTATCATCACCCCTTGCCCTTATCCGCCTGCTTTCGTAACCGTTAGATCTAACATCTAAGGTAGTTTGTCCTTCCACCGGGATAGAGAATTTACCCTGGGCATCGGTTTGGGTAATGCGCCTGGTACCATCTACAATCACATTAACACCCGATAAAGGCAGGCCCAAATCATTCAATATTGTTCCGTTTATTTTTTTAGGGATAGTTACCTGCGCGCCATCTACCTTGCCTTGCAGGGTTTGTGAGTTAAAGCCATAGTTTGCATTCACCTCTTTTTTTGCCAGTGCCGAGCGGCCCGCTATGGTTACTTCCTTTAAATAGGCAGTGCTATCGCCTGCTTTTTTATTAAAAATGCCCTTCCTGACAAATAAGGATGTATCAACGCCATTATTGGTGTAACCGTTCTTTGCTGCCGCAATAAGTGTGTTGCTTTTGGGGGCTATTACTTGTTTGTCGGCGCTTTCCTCTACCACAGCTTTAGTATCCGAATTACCAACCGGCTCATCAATCCTAATGGCAGCATCGGCTGCTACAGGTGGACTGGCCGCTTTATACTCGGCGCTTGGTTTGTTAGCCGCAGCGGGGACATTCGCGGCAATACTATTTTGCTGATCAATAGGTTTCAACAATGTGTCCGGCTGGCTTTGTTTTCTCTCTGTCGCGGCCGGAACCGTAGCGGCTACCAGTTTTTTAGTTTCGGGCATACGCTGCCCTCCCGGCCATAACAGGTAGCCCAGCGTAAATACAATTAAAACAGATGCCGCCGCGGCATAATATTTCCAGGGGATCAACCGGCTGGTTTTGCTTTGGGCGATGCGTTGTTGCAGGCGGCTATCCAGATCGTTCAGTTGGCGTTGTTGCAGGCCGGTGGCTTCTTCATAACCAGCTATCGCATCCATCACAAACGGATCATCCTGTGCCTCACGCTCCAATTGGTGCATAGCATGGGCATCAAGCTCCCCATTAAGGTACTTCCGTATTTGCGATATGTCTGTTTTTTTAGCGCTCACTATTCTTCTCCAAACAAATTTTCAGGTTTCGTTTGCCGTTTTGTATATAGCTTTTAACCTCGTTTAAAGTATAGCCGGTTTGGTCGGCAATCTCCTTGTAACACTTCTCATCGTAATAAAACAAATTTACGCTTTGTTTTTGCGCGGCGGGCAGTTTTTCCATACAATGCTCCAGCGCCTTCATCGTTTCCTCTTTGTTCTCCTCATCAGGATGCAAAATGATGCTGTTTTCCATAACATCATCCATACTAATTACATCCAGCTTTTTTGCGGCACGTAACTGCATCAGGCAATGGTTGCGGGTAAGCACATATAGCCAGCCCCTAAATTGCTTTACTTCGTGCCGGGCAGCCTTATCTACCAGCTCCTCAAATATCTGCATCACAGCATCCTTACAGGCATCCTCGTCTTTTAAGTATTTAAGGCAAACGCCGTAAACCAGGCCCATATAGGGTTTATACAAACGGCCAAGCACAGCCACATCGCCGCTTTCGCGGTAGCTGTTCAGCAGTTTAATATCTGCTGCTTCATCGTGTTTAACCGTAGGCCCGAATACACTCATTTTATCGGCTTCAAAATAAATTTTTTTAATGGTTTATGGAAATCTGCTTTTTGCCAATACGAAGAAGGATACCAGTCGGAATTTTTGCGCCTGTTGGAAAGCGCAACACTGATGGTAAAGGACGAAGCCCTGGCCGCCGGGAATTAAGGTATTGTTGGGATGGGTTATTTATAGCGATAGGTGTAGAGGCCCATCGCTATTTTATGTGGCCCTGTTTGCTGCTATCATGCTGTTATAAATAGCATTTTTAAGCCCATCATAATTTTCAAATTGCTCATCGTTAAAGTCAATCACGGTGCCATCTTTTAACGTTATTTCGTGTTTGCGATAGCTGCTTACCCGCCCCTGGCGGCCTCCGGTAACATTTAAATTCCGTATCGATTCTATCTCTTTTTAATCAATTTCTTTTCGACGACTTGTTATAAAATAATCAAAAGTAATATTGTCTCCGGTAACAGTTATTTGCTTAATAAGGATAAAGTAAATGATGATCAGTTGAAAACAGGTTTGGAATAATAAGGTTTCCAGGATCCACATGCCATTTATTTGACCATTAATACTATTATTAATCAGCAAGCCTAAAATACAAAACACACATAAATGAACAACAACCATGCGCATAATATATGATGTGTTGTATTTAGATATAACAAAACCGTCTTGGCACATGATACTTACAATGTATTTGTTATTAATTTGAAATATAAAACTAATCTTTTTCCCCTTTATATTTACGCCATGGCTACCATCCAACAAATATATCAGCACTACCTGCAGCACACGATTATCAGTACCGATACCCGGAAAATCATCCCTGACAGCCTGTTTTTTGCCTTAAGGGGCGATAAGTTTGATGCCAATACCTTTGCAAAACAAGCGATTGAACAGGGCGCGGCTTTCGCGATTATTGATAAGCCCGAATACCAGTTGGGCGACCAATATATTTTAGTGGATGATGTACTGACCACTTTACAGAATTTAGCCCGGTACCATCGCCAACAGTTAGCTATCCCCGTTATTGGCTTAACCGGCACCAACGGCAAAACCACTACTAAGGAATTAATTAACGCCGTACTATCGCAGCGCTTTAACACATTGGCTACGCAGGGTAACCTGAATAACCATATTGGTGTGCCGCTTACTATTTTAGGCATTAACAACACGCACCAAATGGCGGTGATAGAGATGGGGGCTAACCATCAAAAGGAGATTGAGTTATTGTGCAGCATAGCGCAACCCAGCCATGGTTTAATTACCAATGTAGGTCGCGCACACCTGGAGGGCTTTGGCGGCGTGGAAGGTGTTAAAAAAGGCAAAGGCGAACTGTATGATTACCTGCAAAACGCCAACTGTGTTGCCTTTATCAATAGCAATGACCCGGTATTGATGGAAATGCAATCGGCCCGAACGTTAAACCACAAGGTTTTTTATGGTGATACTAATGGGGCGCTTATCAGTGGTAAACTGATCGCTAATTCGCCTTATTTATCTTTAAGCTGGACTAACCACACCAACCATCAAACGCATCAAATCACCTCGCAATTAACAGGCGAGTATAACCTGGATAATATTTTAGTGGCTATTTGTATAGGCGCCTATTTTAAACTAAGTGCCGGGGAGATAAATGCCGGGGTGGAGGGTTATCAACCTAAAAACAACCGGTCGCAATTAATGCAAACGGCTACCAATACCCTGGTGTGCGATTATTATAACGCCAACCCCAGCAGCATGGCGGTAGCTATTGATAATATGAGCAAACTGCAAGCCACACATAAGGTATTAATACTGGGCGATATGTTTGAACTGGGCGATGATTCCCCGGCCGAACATTTGGGTGTGATACAAAAAGCCATGCATGCCGATGTAGCCGACCGGGTGTTTATCGGTCATGCCTTTTACGAGCAAAAGGGCAGCAACAAAGCCACCTTTTACCGCACAGCTGATGAGGCTATTGTGAGCATTACCGATCACCCCATAAAAAATTCAACCATATTAATTAAAGGATCGCGCGGAATGGCGCTGGAGCGGCTGGTGGGGCTGTTATAATTTTTTGTTATTGCGGGTTTTAGAACCCAGGCGCGAATTAAAAGGTTAATTACCCATATCCCCGCGCCAAGCTGGTCAATGTTGGTAACGATGGGAAATAATGCTTATTTTCGGGTACCATTATCAACATTATTATGAAAAGATTGATCTTTTTTGTCCTGGTCGCTGTTTCTACGCGTACTATAGCGCAACTAAAACCCATCCCATCGGGCGTATACCATTTAGCCGATGCGCCCGTGGTAAAAAGCGGCGACCGCGAAAGCCGGAAATTTGCAGAGGGAACTACGGCAGAACTAAGTTATTTTAGGGTACACGCCAGCACGCAATATAAAGGCGCGGCTGCCAAGCCACCACATGCCCAAACCGATATTGAGGAACTGATATTTGTTACCGAAGGCACCATGAAGTTTACCATGGATACCAAAAGCCAGGTGTTAAAAAAGGGTAGTATTATCCTGGTGCCGCCGCATGTGATGCAGGCCACCGAAAATGTGGGCGATGGCCCACTGACTTATTATGTGCTGATGTTCCGTTCTAACAAACCGATGGACCTTGACCGCTGCGCTAAAGCGGGCGGACCGGTAATGCTCAGCGCCGACTCGTTAAAGTATGTCCCTACGGCCAAGGGCGGTGGTATTAAATACTTCGACAGGCCAACGGCTATGTCGGAAAAGCTGGAGATGCACATTACCGAACTAAAGGGCAAAGGCCCCAGTCACGAGCCGCATACCCACATAGATACCGAACTAATCCTGATGCTGGAGGGCGAATGTGAAGAAACCATTAACGGCAAAACCTACCGCGGCACCGCCGGCGATTTCTTTTTAATGAACAGTAACGAGTTGCATGGCATCAGCAATATCCAGGATAAGCCTTGCAGGTATTTAGCGATCAGGTGGAAATGATCATTTCAGCTTCGTGAATCCCGTCGTATAATTTCGTTAGCGTTTCTATTTCCGGCTGTCAAAATAATCTATTAGCGAATACACCTGTTTGTTCAATTCTTTCATCTTTTCTACAAAGGGTTGGTAGTAATCAAAATTAACGTCAACTATACCTTTGTTTGCATCTATATTAGAAAGTTCGGCTCCTTTTTGCAAAGGGTCGTTATCCTGGTACTTAAACCAGTGCCAGCCTACACAAGCCTTTGATTGGAGCAAGCTGAGGATGAAATTTTGATAGAAAGCACCCCGGTCGGCCTGTGTTTTAACCAACCAACCCGCGCCCGAATGATTCGCCAGTCCCGAATCCTCGCCCTTTACATACCATTCAGAAGCAATAAATGGCTTATCGCTCCATTGCTCCCAGTTTTGCATGTCTTTTAATACGGGTGTCCAATAGCTGTAATAGTTAATGGATAAAACATCAACATATTTGCTTGCCGCTTTAATTACCTCGGGGTAAAAACGCTGCGCGCCATAAAAGCGGCAACCGATATACAGGTGGTTGGCATCGTACTTACGGATAGCTGCGGATACAATGCGGAAATAGGTATCGCTTACAAACGACAGGAAATCGATCTTGTTCTTCTCGGTTAATTTGGTGGTATCTACCTGGTTTTCTGCCACCCATTTAGCCGCTGCCATATACCCCGGTTCGGTATGGGGGAGTGAAAGATAGCCGGCTAAATTGCCGCGCGATAAGGGCATTTCGTTATCCGAAAAATAGCCAAGCAGGTTTTTATCATCCTTATAAGCGTTAAGGTCTTTTGCCCGCTCATCGCAATAGGTTACAAAATCGGGGTCGAACACAAAGATGGCATTGCCCGGGTAGCCCTGGTGCCCCGGGACACGATGGGTGCCGCCGCGTTTTTCGCCATAAGTACTCATAAAATTAATGATCACATTATAAGCCAAAGGTTTTGCCGCTTGCTGATTGGCTTTGCGTATATCATCCACCGCCGACCATGCGCCGGCACCGTTAAAGCCATTATCCCTAAGCGATTGGATGGTGCTTTTTGCCCAGTTGGCACTGCTGCCAAATTTGCTTTTCAGCGCCTCTTTATTACGGTCGCTTATTCCAGGCGCAACGGTACACACCGCTTCATGGATAAACAGGTGCCCGTCCGGGTCTACTATCCACCAACGGCCATCAATTTTTTGCGTGTGATAAAATCCTGTTTTTGTGCCCTTTTTATCCATCCTGCCGCCAAAAGCATCGGTTGCAATGGCGGTTTCCTTATAATTAAGCAATTGCGGGATATTGCGTGTACGGTAAGCTATCCACGGCCCGAAACTACTATTGGCCAGTGAGCTATTTATTGTTTTTGCAGCGGTCACCATGAGGCTGTATTCGGCACTGTCGGTATTGCCTTTGCTTTGGCTGTATCCCGTTGCTGCTATCAGCATGGCAATAACATTGTATAGTATTGGTCTTGCTTTCATTTTAGGGTTGATGCTATATTTAACTATTGCTTATAAATATAAAGCCTCTGATCTTTCAATCAAAGGCTTTAATTATTTCGATATTTTATAGTTCCCTTATTTCACACGCTCCACGTATTCGCCGGTGCGGGTATCCACTTTAATTTTATCGCCCTGGTTTACAAACAGGGGTACCCTGATCTCTACACCATTTTCGGTGGTAGCCATTTTAAGCGCGCCCGAAGATGTATCACCTTTAACGGCATGTTCGCTATAGGTAATCTCCAACTCTACAAAGTTTGGTGCCTGCGCCATTATCGGCTCTTCACTTTCAAACGAGACGATAACGCTCATGCCCTCTTTCAGGAATCTCACTGCGGTGCCGAACAGTGTTTTTGGGATGCTAAACTGATCGTAAGTGGTGTTATCCATAATCACCATGTTATCGCCTTCTTCGTATAGGTATTGGTAATCATTGGTTTCTACGCGGCAAATTTCCACTTGCTCGTCGGTACCTAAGCGGGCCTCTACAATTTTGCCGGTTTTAATGTTACGGAATTTATCTAAATAAAAAGCCCCGCCCTTGCCCGGTGTGCGGTGCAGCACTTCGGTAACGGTTACCAGTTCGCCATTAAAACGTAATATATTGCCTACTTTAATTTCAGATGCCTTTGCCATTATGTATTTGATTGTAAAATTTGAGTCCAAAGATAGATTAAGTTATCATATTTTATTCCTCAGAATATGATATGTTTGAAGATACAATTATCACAACCTGTTGATGGACACCCCAACCCATACCGCAAACCCTGTAAGGCGCATTCTTGTAGCCAGCCTTATTGGTACTACGATTGAGTTTTTTGACTTTTATATTTACGCCACGGCGGCAGTGCTGGTATTCCCACGACTGTTTTTCCCCGCCGGCGATCCCGCTCTGGCTACCTTGCAATCCTTAGCTACATTTGCACTGGCTTTTTTTGCCCGCCCGCTTGGGGCAGCCTTGTTCGGGCACTTTGGCGATCGTAAAGGTCGCAAAGCCACGTTGGTAGCCGCTTTAATGACTATGGGGCCATCAACCGTGGCTATTGGCTTGCTGCCGGGCTACCAATCTATCGGGATAGCCGCGCCTATTCTATTAGCTGTTTTTAGATTCGGGCAAGGTTTAGGCCTTGGCGGCGAATGGGGCGGCGCGGTGCTGCTGGCTACCGAGAACGCGCCGCCGGGTAAAAAAGCCTGGTATGGTATGTTCCCCCAACTGGGCGCGCCTATTGGTTTTTTGCTTTCTATTGCATCGTTCTTTGTACTTGGTAAAGTGATGACCGATCAGCAGTTTCTGAACTTTGGCTGGCGCATTCCCTTTGTTGCCAGTGCCCTATTGGTATTTGTGGGCTTATATGTTCGTTTAAAAATTACCGAAACACCGGATTTTGTGAAGATAGTGGAGGATAATACAAGAGTAAAAATGCCTGTGGTAGATGTATTGATGAAGCATACCAAAGCCATTTTGCTGGGCACGGCAGCAACCATCACCACCTTTTTACTATTTTATTTAATGACTGTGTTTACCCTTAGCTGGGGCACAACAGCCCTTCATTATACGAAAGACAGCTTTTTGATTGCGTTAATGATATCGATGTTGTTTTTTGCGCTCGGTATACCATTATCGGCCATATTGGCCGATAAATATGGCCGGGCTAACATGCTGATGCTGGCTACCGCTTTAATTTTTTTATTCGGGTTGGTTTTCTCGGTGCTGTTCAGCGCGGGCAGTTGGGCTATGATGGCCTTGTTTTTAATAATCGGTATGTTTTTAATGGGCTTAACCTATGGCCCTATCGGTACTGCCCTTGCGGGGATTTTTCCTGCTGCTGTGCGATACACCGGCGCATCGCTGGCATTCACATTTGCGGGGATACTGGGCGCATCATTAACGCCTGCGCTGGCCACTAAGCTGGCTAACAGCTACGGTTTGGCTTATGTGGGTTATTACCTGTCGTTTGCGGCGGCTATTACCTTTTTGGCTTTGTGGATGGCAAGGGCATCCATGCGGGAGAGCGCATGAAAAAGATAAAAGATTATTTTTGGATAACGTTTGCCATTGCCTTATTTGGCTGCCTTATCTATAAAATTGCGATGAACTCGTTTACCGATCATTTTCTTGGATCAAATCCACAACATATCAAAGCCATTATTATCTACGAAAAGAATTACATGGGGAACCGCTCTGGTCGCTTTTCCTATTCTTACATGTTCGGGATAAATGGGAAAACATACAAAGGCAACTCACACAACAGTTCGCTTCAACCAGGTGATACGGTAGAAGTAATATACAATGAAGAACACCCCGATATCAACAAACCACTGCACCCCAAAGAGTAATCATTCAACACGACAGTACAGGATAGTTATCACTATAATCCTTACTAACTTCATCAATACTAACCATTAAAACATGATGAAGAAAGCAGCCAATATCCTTGTGTTGCTGTGTGCTGTTTCCGTATTTACGGCAGTAGGCCAGCAAACGGGTGCACCTAAAAAAAAGTATAATGTACTTTTCCTTATTGCCGATGATCTGCGGCCCGAGATAGGTTGCTACGATGTAGCGGGCATTAAATCGCCCAATATTGATAAAATTGCGGCACGGGCCATGCGCTTTGATAACGCTTATGCTCAATACCCGGTGTGCAATTGCTCGCGCTCGTCATTTTTAACCGGGCGTTATCCTACCCAAACCGGGGTGATGGATAATAATACCTATTTCCGCCGCCTGCACCCGGATTGGGTTACCTTGCCGCAATATTTTATGAATAACGGCTACGTGACCCTGCGCAGCGGTAAAATATTTCATGGCGGTATTGATGATATGGTATCGTGGACGGAAGGCGGCGAACCAACCAATCCTAATATTACCGAACGTGGAAACAAACCAGCTAATGGTGCTGCAGCAAAGCAACGTCCATCGGATATAGAGGGCAATGGTTCGGCATCGGCTAATTCATCATCCGACCGTATTATTGTATTAGAGGGCGATGGCGAAACCCATGGCGATTACCTGACCGCCACCCGCGCAATTAACATGATGGAAAAATATAAGGATAAGCCGTTTTTCCTGGCGGTTGGTTTTGTAAAGCCGCACAGCCCGCCTACCGCGCCTCAAAAATTCTTTGATCTATACGATGTCACCAAGATCCCCCTGCCTATTGATTATGGCCCCATTCCAAAAGCGCCCGCGGGTTTCCCGCCTATCTCTATCGCATCGGTAAACAGCGATCTGTTTATTGGCCGCCCATCTACCCCCGAAACCGCCCGCGAAATGAAACGCGCCTACTGGGCATCAACCAGTTTTATGGATGCGCAATTGGGCCGCGTGATGGATGCGCTGAAGAAAAATAACCTGGAAGATAATACCATTGTAGTTTTCTTTGGCGACCATGGCTATCACCTGGGCGAAAAGGGAAAATGGAGCAAAGGGTATTCTATGTACGAGATAGGCCTGCGTGTGCCATTGCTGATAGCCATACCTAATGGCAAAGCGCAGCATACATCGCAAGTAGTGCAGTTGCTGGATCTGTACCCTACCCTGGCCGAATTATGCGGACTGCCTAAGCCCCCCGACCAGGAAGGCCATACCCTGGTGCCCATATTAAAAAAACCTACAACAAAGCGCGATATCCCGGCTTATGCCGTGGTTGATTATAAGGGCAAAACCGGTAAATCCGTCCGCACCCAACGCTGGCATTATGTAGAATGGGAAGAGGGGCAGGATGGTGCGATGCTTTTTGAACATCCAAAGGATTCGCTGGAGCAGAAAAACCTGGCTGATGATCCTGCCTATGCAAGCCAGGTGCAGGACATGAAGAAGCTACTTAGGTTAATGCCGGATACAAGGGTTAAGAAATAGCAGGACGTATAATTGTTTTTAGCAGACAAAACCATCAGAAATATTTTTGGAACTCCTTACGGGTGGCCAACGGGGTTTTCCCGGTGATGGCTTTAAAGTAGCGGTTAAAATTTGACAGGTTGGGGAAACCCGATTCGTACCCTACCACAACAATACTATAAGCCGTTTCCTTTAATAATTTGCGGGCGTGGTTAATGCGTACTTCCAGCAAAAAGTCGAAATAGCTTTTATGCGTGCGCGATTTAAAGTAGCGGCAAAAAGCATTGGGGCACATATATATGGTGGCGGCAATTTCCTTTAAAGTTATGGTACGTTGAAAATTATTTAGCGTGTACAGGTAAATTTTAGTAAGTCGCGTTTCATCTGTAGGGTTAAAAGTGGCGGGATGCATATCTGTATTCAAAGGCTGGTATGCTTTGCCATCCGCAATTAAGGCTAGCAACTGCATCAGCAACATCATCCGCTGGTATGGCCCGGCATTCAGCAGTTGGTATAACATTTCAATAACGCTATCGCGCAGTTCCCCAAAAAAAGCCGGCGACCCGGCCGAGTTCCTGATCACTGTTTGCAGGTATTCGTTTTCGGGCAGGGCAATAAACTGATTCCCAAAAATATCGGGATTAAAATGCAAAGTAAGCAACTCGACAGGTAGCTCCACCCGGCCCTGCTTAAATAAAGGGTGCTCAAAAGTAAAGGTATCAAACCTGAATAAGTGGGGCAGGTTACTGCCTATCATTAACACATCGCCTGTTTTAACCGGCTCAATTTTATCGCCAATTAATAACACCCCCTGCCCCTCAATAATGTATATCAATTCAATTTCCGAATGATAGTGCAACTCGTTATAGGCATGATAATGCCGGCTAAGCTGTAAGCCAAAAGATTGGTTAGCCGAATTAGTCAGTTTTTTTAACTTGGCTTTCATTTTTATATTATAGTAACCTATTAATAGCAATTATACTTAAAAATGGTTAATATAGTATCATTTTTTGTATTGATAAGCGAAATTGATATTTGCTGCGGGCATAACTTTGTTAAAAAGCAATACCTATATATGAAAACAGCAAACTATATTCTGAAATTAAACCAGGCCGGGATTAACGATATTGATAAAGTTGGCGGCAAAAATGCATCCTTAGGGCAAATGCTTCAAAACCTGGATGAGTTAGATATCCAGATACCCTTTGGTTTTATTATTACTGCCGATGCTTATTATAGCTTTATAAAGTACAATAAGCTGGATAGTTTCATTACCGAACTGATCACCAAAACCGATGTGGATGATTTGTCGCAATTAAAAACCTGCGGGCATACCATCCGCGAAATTATCCGCAATGGGCATTTCCCGGAATTGCTGCAATCGCAGATTATAACGGCGTACGATAGCCTGTGCAAATATTATAAAAAGGACCAGGTTGATGTAGCCGTAAGATCATCGGCCACGGCCGAGGACCTGCCCGATGCTTCATTTGCGGGCCAGCAGGATACTTACCTGAATATATCGGGGGCCGATGGTTTGCTGGTGGCTATCCGTAATTGCTTTGCTTCGTTATTTACCGACAGGGCTATCAGCTACCGTAAAAGTTTTGGATATGATGATTTCCTGATTGGCTTATCGGTTTGTGTACAAAAGATGGTCAGGTCGGATATTGGCGCATCGGGTGTGGCGTTTTCTTTAGATACCGAAAGTGGTTTTAAGGATGTAGTGATCATTAACGGATCTTTTGGTCTGGGCGAATTAGTAGTGCAGGGCGCTGTAAAACCCGATGAATTTACCGTGTTTAAGCCATTTTTGAATAAACCGGGCTTACGCCCGCTGATCGAGAAAAAACTGGGCACCAAGGATAGCAAAATGGTTTATGGCGAACCCGATGAGCCAAGGGTGAAAATTGTACCAACATCAGCCGCAGAGCGGCAGCAATTTTGCCTTAGCGATGATATGGCGCTGCAACTTGCCGCGTGGGTAACTTCTATCGAGAAATATTATGCCAACCTAAAAGGTAAATGGTGCCCAATGGATATAGAATGGGCCGTAGATGGCGAAACCGGTAAACTATACATTGTACAGGCCAGGCCTGAAACCATCCATTCGCGCAGGACAGAAAACATGGTGAACGTATATACCATAGCCGATGAAAAACGCGCCGAACAATTAATTTTACAAGGCATTGCCGTAGGCGATAAAATAGCATCGGGCCGTGTACACCTGGTACAAAATGTAGATACCGCTTCGCTGGCAAACATCGGCTTCAGGGCAGGTGATGTATTGGTAACCGATATGACCGACCCGGATTGGGAACCGTTAATGAAAAAGGCTGCCGCTATTATTACCAACAAGGGCGGGCGCACCTGCCACGCGGCCATTGTAGCCCGCGAGTTGGGTGTGCCGGCCATAATAGGCTGCGGCAACGCTACCGAACTGTTACATAACGGCCAAATGGTAACCGCATCGTGCGCCGAAGGCGATAGCGGCCTGGTATATGCCGGCAACATCGCCTTCACGGTTACAGAACATGATTTAAGTCTGCTGCCCGAAATAGCAACCCCGGTAATGATGAATGTAGCATCGCCCGATATTGCCTTTAAACTGGCCGGTTACCCGCATTGCGGCGTAGGCCTGGCGCGCGAAGAATTTATCATTAATAATTATATCAAGATCCATCCGCAGGCTTTATTGCAGCATACCCAACTTAAGGATAAAGCGCTTACCGCGCTTATTGAAGATACCATAAAAGGCTATGCCGACGGCGAAACCTATTTTATAGAGAAGCTATCGTACGGTGTGGCTAAAATAGCGGCTGCCTTTTATCCGCAAAAGGTGATCGTACGTTTCTCTGATTTTAAAACTAACGAATACCGCAGCATGCCCGGCGGCAGTTATTTTGAACCGTTGGAGGAAAACCCGATGATAGGCTGGCGCGGTGCATCACGCTATTATTCCAGCGCTTATAAGGAAGCTTTTGGCATGGAATGTAAAGCTATTAAAAAGGTGCGCGAAGTAATGGGCTTAAACAACGTGGTAATGATGATCCCTTTTTGCCGCACCGTTAGCGAACTGATGATGGTATACGATACCATGCGCGAGTATGGCCTGGTGCGCGGACAAAACGGACTGGAGGTATACCTGATGGCCGAGGTGCCATCCAACGTTATTCTGGCCGATCAGTTTGCTAAACATATTGATGGTTTCTCTATCGGATCGAACGATTTGACACAGTTGGTTTTGGGGCTGGACAGGGACTCATCGCTGGTAGCCGGTTTGTATAACGAGCGTAACGACGCGGTTAAGAGTATGATTTCCCAATTGATCCGCTCGGCTAAAAAAGCCGGGGTAAAGGTGGGTATCTGCGGGCAGGGGCCATCGGATTATCCCGATTTCGCGCAATTTTTAGTTGAGGAAGGCATAGACAGTATATCAGTAACCCCCGACTCGTTCCTGAAAACCGTAGAAGCAATTAAAGTGATAGAAGAACAAGCCGCATATATCCGCAAAGCGGGATAAATCGCATCCCCCCGCAAAGCCGACGTGCTGAATATTATGCGACCGTATCATCAATTTGATACGGTCGCTTTTTTTAACGCATATATCTACAAAGAGACTGGTTTATGGAGCAGGAAAGACCAGTAAGGTTGTTTTGAAAGAATACTTGTAAGTTAGCCTTTACAATTATAATACCGCTTTAAACCATCTTAATATATATGAAAAATAAACTATCAATGGCATTGCTATTGCTTTCGCCCTTGCTGGTAACGGCTTCGTTTGCCGGTGCTGCAAATAAACTGCGCACCCCGCTAACTACCGCTAAGCCAGCTGCCGACAAACGTTTCAATATTGCCGAAAATGGCGCCATTGGCGATGGAAAAACACTGAATACTAAAGCCATACAAGCCTTAATTGATAAGTGCGCACAAAAAGGCGGAACAATAGTAATACCCCAGGGTATATTTTTAACCGGCTCGCTTTTTATAAAACAGGGCGTTAATGTTGAGTTTTTAGAAGGTTCGGTACTAAAGGGATCAACCAATATCGAGGATTACCCTAAAGCCATGACCCGCATTGAGGGCCACTTTGAACCATGGCGTGCCGCGTTGCTGAATGCCGATAAGGTAGATCACCTGCAGATTACCGGCAAGGGTACACTTGATGGCAGCGGGCAACCTTTTTGGAAAGAGTTTTACAGCCGCCGCAGTGCCGACCCCAAAACCACCAATCTGAACGTAGAGCGCCCGCGGCTTACCTTTTTGCAAAACTGTAAGGATGTAAAGATTGATGGTATTGCCTACACTAATTCGGGCTTTTGGAACCTGCATATTTATCGCTGCCAAAAAGTAACAGTTAATAACTGCCGCTTTGTAGCCCCCGATGGCCGCGTACCTGACGACCATGCGCCCAGTTCGGATGGTATTGATGTAGATAGCTCGCAGGATTTGGAGATCAGCAATTGTTTCTTTTCGGTAGGCGATGATGATATTGCCCTAAAGGGATCTAAAGGCCCATTTGCCATGCAGGATAAAGATAGCCCGCCGGTAGAGCGTATTTATATCCACGATTGCATATTTGAGGCAGGCGGCGGCATTATGACCTGCGGAAGCGAGGCTACCATTGTACGCGATGTGAAAATAGAACGCTGCACCACCCGCAAACCAACCGTATTGCGGTTAAAGCTGCGCCCGGATACCCCGCAACAGTATGAAAACATTACGCTAACCGATATTACCATGGAAGGCGGTGCCACCATTTTTAGCATAGCCCCATGGAGCCAATACTTTGATTTGAGGGGCCAGGCGCCACCAACATCTATTGTACGCAACATTAAAGTATCTAACGTAAAAGGCACAGGTGCATCACTTGGAAAAATTGCCGGTAACCCGGGAACCACCTTTGGCGATATTACTTTAAAAAATGTAGATGTAACGGTGAAAAATCCGGGTTTTGACAGGGGCAGCCTGCAAGGCCTGGTGTTTGAAAATGTGGTGGTAAACGGCGCGCCACTGATACTACCCGCCGCAACGCCCGCAAAGTAATAGGGCTGTTTTAATGCTGATAGCTTATGATTAAATATAAAGCCCCCGGTTGATGGACCAGGGGCTTTTTTGTGTTTGAAGAATTTCTAATATAATGGTTAACTCAAAGCCCCAGTTCTTCAGGCTTAGCGGTAAGCTTTTTCCAGATGGTGAAGCCGCCGTAGATGAACATCATGGCAATAAACAAATACACCCAAACAGAAATATTGCGGCCGGCTATTACCAGGTAAAGGTAGGGCAGGCTAAAACTAATAGATGCAAATAGCAAGGGTATCATTATCGGTTTCTTGGCCCTGTAGTTTTTAAGCGACCAGCCCAGGAACGAGAAAAAGCATAGCTTACTCACTAAATAAAGACTGCCCAGCAGCAGGGGATCAACCTCGTGCTTTTCGCCAAGGCTAATTACCCAGTCCCTAAATAGTATAAAATAATCTGTCATTTATTGCAAGTTATAAATAACATTAATAGGTAGTGCGTAATTTATAGAATAATGATACGGCTATTATCGACCGTTTTGCTGAAGCGACCTTTTTATCTTGTATAAAATTTCGCCCAGGCCATTGGTTTTAATCTCGAATACGGTGGATAGCATCATCCCCAACTTATCTTTAGTAAAACCCTTGCCGGCCATCCATTCCAGGTAACTTACGGGGATATCGGCTATAATAGTACCCTTGTATTTACCATAAGGCATACGGGTTTGTACAATATCAATTAAAACCTTAGGGTCGGGTTGTAAGTTTTCCACGGGACTAATTTAGCGATAAATGGGGTTAGTCCGGCTAATTGTAACTATCAATACGTCGCTAACTAAGCATCGACGGAAAATTTTAATCTGGCATGTCGCATTTTTGATATCACCTGCGTATAGTAGTTTAAATAACAACCTGATGAAATATCTATCCATTCTTTTACTGATTTTACTAACTCTTTCGGCTTGCATGAAGCAGGATGTAAACCCAACAGGCCCAATTATTGAGCCCCCGTTCGAGAAACTTATTTCGCGCGATACGCTGAAAACCGGCCAGCAATGGGGCATCACTATTGGCCAGTCTAATGCGGATATCTATGCCAAAATACAAGAAATACAGGCCGACAAGCATATCGATTATGTGGGTGTTGTAGGGAACGTGTTTACAAGTCTGGCTGGCTTTGATACTAAAATACCTTTATATCAATCCATTTTTTTAGACCAGAGCAGTGGTACAAGCACCGGCATTCAAATTTCCTTTGCAGACGATAAGGTGAAAGCGATATTTACAAATGATGGTACTGCATTAAACAAGTGGCCATTAAACACCGCCGCTAATGCCACTATTGCTATTAATGACCCGGTAGGGGGCATTTACCAAAAGTTGGTTAATATTAAACAGATAAACGCGTATGCGAATAAGTTTGAGCGCCTGTCCATTTTTTCAAAGTATGTGAGTAAGGTTTACGACCCCGGCATGAGTGCTTCGCCGTTATGGTATTTTGTGGCCCCCTTAGGTGCTAAAAGATATAATGTGGTTGATCTTAACTTTAGCAATGGCAAACTGGTGTCTATTTACTCATCCGTATTTGAAAGCCAATAACCCTCGCCTAAAACGCTTCGTTCAAACCCAAAAAGAAACCCCGCGAGCCATATTTGCCCCAGGCGTAATCCAGGCATAAATTGGTGCGGGTAGCTTTGTTAAACAGTACCCGTAAACCGCCGCCGCCGCCGGGCTGCCATTTTTCAAATAGTTTGGTGCCGGCTTCGTCGTTAGCGGTTTGGATGTTAAAAAAGGTAACGCCGCTAATAAACTTGTTTTTTAATATCGGGAAACGGTATTCTACTTCCGAGTAATCGTATTGGGTGCCTTTAAAGTAGGTTACAGTATAACCCCGGCCGCTGCGGAAGTTGGCATCCCTGCCCGTACCGGGTAGTTCTAAATAAGGCAGGGTACCGCTCAGCAGGTACGATCCCCAATTCCAAAACGCGATGACGTGTTCGGGATTTTGGCGCGATAGGCTAAAGTACTTCCTGAAGTCGATATTCAATTGCAGATCGCCCTTGGTGCTGCCCAGCCAGGTTTGGTTGCTGCGGAAACCTAAATCAAAATAAATGCCCTTATAAGCCCGGTTTTGATTATCGCGCGTGGTGTATTCTATATCAGCCAGCAGGCCGTTAGATGCATAACCATCATGATCGAACCCGTGGCGGCTATTGTAAATATTATAGGGCGTTAAATCGGTCGCGGTTTTGCCCTCGTCAACATCCCGGCGGATATCGAACGATGCGCCTGCCCCTATAAACAGGTTTTTTTGGATCTCTTTATAAGCCTTTTCCCTAATGACAAAGTAATACGAATGCAGCGCGTAACCTTTGCGGGATGCATCGGCCAGGGCCTGGTCGGCAGCCGTACCGGTTACATTATTGCCAATACCCAGGCCAAAATCGGGTGTAACGGTTTTGGCGGCCACAATACTGCCCTGGAAATTCCAGGCGTTGCCGGGGGTAAATATGTTATGGTTCACATAAAAATAAATAATGCCCTTGGTGGTGATAGATGCCGATGTGGCCGCTACCGACATAAAGGTATTAGGCTCGCTCCCCAACACCATACCGGCCACTGCCTTAATACCTATTTGCGCCCCAATACTGGGATTGGCCGCCACGTTGGGTATTACAGTAATGCCCGACCGCTTATGCAGCGAATCGGCTTTTTTGTTGGGATTAAAAATATTTTGAAATAAATCGCCAACATCATATTGCGAACTAAGCTTGTCGGCCGGTTTATTACCTTTTTTAGTGCTAAATTTAAGAGAATCTACCTTCAGGGTATCAGCAGGGGTTGCTATCTGGCTATAGGCATATTGTTGTATGCCTGCAAATAGGATTAAGAGTAATGTTTTTAATAGGCTATGTTGAACTTTCACGGGGTATTCAATTTGCTGTAAAGATTTGAAACGGCATAAGTTAGGGAATGTTTTGATGTAAGCTTTATATTACATGTGCATGATGTTTATATTGGGAACACCTGCGCCAATGTTAACGTTCCTGAATACGTTTTTTTTAATAGGGCTTGTACAGATAGTTTTGATCTGTATTAAACCAGTAATTATCATGAAACTATTAAAAATTCTGCTCATTATACTGCTTATCAATGCGAAGGCATCGGCACAAACCCATTTTGTGGCTCTTACAGATAGCATCCATATCAGCGGCAAGGTAATTGGCTATAAGCCCGGCGATGAGGATAACTTTATTAAGTTCACTACCTGCAATTTAGGCGGCGATACTAAAAAGCAAGCCTTCCAGCTAAAGGCCGACGGCACATACGATGTGAAATTATACCAGGCCTTTGCCGGCGATATCCAGTTAAACTATAAAGATGCCTTTGTAAATATTTTTGTTGAACCGGGGAAACTCCTGAAACTCGATATCATTGGCGATAGACTACTTAGGGGCACGGGGAACCGGGATGCATTTGTACCACAAGGCGACCTGGCGCAGGTGAATCAGTTGATGTTGAATTTTCAAACCGGTTTCGATCAGCATAAATTTGCGGCGACATCCAGCATTGGCGATAATAAACAGCCTGATAGCGCATTCGCTGCTAAGCGCATGGCGCAACTGAATGAGGAACTGGCCTTTTTGGATGCCTTTATCAAACAGAGCCATGTTGAAAGCAAGGCCTTTATTAATTGGCAACGTAACC
The DNA here is from genome assembly GCA_040389105.1 of Bacteroidota bacterium. GTDB lineage: Bacteria > Bacteroidota > Bacteroidia > Sphingobacteriales > Sphingobacteriaceae > Mucilaginibacter. Next base: position 101,062 of record JAZKAO010000006.1, on the reverse strand, counting down.
AATTAACCTATACCGCCGCAAAGGAAATGGTGTTCTTTCCATTTTTCGGCAAGCTGAATAAAACCATAACCGAGCGGCAATTATTGGGCTTTATCAAACAAATCCCCATCAGTAACAATGTGGCGCTGGCTAACTCGGCCTATTATAGTTTCCTTAATTCACTGTCATCCAGCGAGCAGATCATCATTAATATTAATACGACTTACGATGCCATCCGCAAGCAAAACGGCTACAGCGGCATGCCCCTGTATTTAAATAAGGTAGATTCGGTGGCAACAGGCATAGCCAAACAATTGATGTATTATGATATGTATCGCCCGCAATATAATGCCAGTAGGTTTACGCAAGTAGCCGATAGGTACCATACCGTGCTACAGGATGCTTATATTAAAGAATTGTTCGATCGGCGCACCCGGGCAGCGACCGATGGCTTTGCCCGTTATAGTATTACCGACCGCCTGAAAACCTTAAATGTTAGCGATGATCTAAAAAAACGCCTGCTGGATTTGTTCGACAAGGAAAAGGGCAATAATCTGTACATTGATTTTTGGGGCGACTGGTGCGGCCCTTGTATGATGGAAATGCCAAACTACCCTAACCTGATAACAGCCTTTGATGGTAAGCCACTTAAATTTATATTTATGGCTGCTTACACCACGCCGCAAAATATGCTGGAGATCCAAAACAAGTATCATATCCAAGCCGAATTTGTTAACCTTACAAAAGATGAAGTGGCGATTATGAATAACGTATTCGATTTTCATAGTTACCCATCGCATTTTTTGGTAGATAGATGGGGCGCGGTAATCAGCAACTCGCTTTCGGGTATAAGCAGCGAGGCGGGGCTGGCATCGGTAACCAAAGGCATCAACAATTTATTGCAGTTAAAATGAGCGCTAACCAACCCATAAAAATGCAAATCAGCGTGCTGACCGCTTTGGTTTGTTTGGCTATTGCCGGCATTTTAACCATACAAGGCTTATGGCTGTTTAACAGCTACCGCATCAGCAAACAGCAAACCGAAGCCAATATCCAAAAAACTTTTGATGAGGGCATACTGGAATACAAATCACTTAAGGCGGATACGGTGAGGGATATGCTGAAAAAGGCGATCCGATCGGGCAAGGGTTTTAATTATACTTTCTTCCGTTATCCCAGCGGATTGCATATTGGTTACCGTGACAGTAACCGCGCTTACATTATGTATCCGGTTAATCTTGCTGATGAAGCTTCTGTTGCTAAAAATCCTTATGGGTATTTGCTCGCGAAACTTAACACGCTTTCGCTGGATGAGTTACGCCCGCTTTATTCCAGCTTAATAGGTGGCCGGGGTTATAAACCAAAATCGGTGGATGATAGTTTACAAAACCAACTGATGCTGCACTATGCAAATTTATATGCCGACACCGGCGTTATGAACCGTGTACTGAAAAACACCTTTGCCCGCAACCGAATGCGCTTTGAGGGCACAACACGTTACTTTGCCGATGTTAAGAACGTCTATAAACAGCATAAGCCTAAGCCCATATTAACCAAATCTTCGTTAGTGATAGAGGAAAGGCCAGTAGCGGTTACACCTAACAATAAATCGCTCCCGGCAAAATTACAGGAGTTGAGCGACTATATTAAAAAACTAAATGACTCAAAGGATAGTTCCTACTTTGCCCGGCCGCTTTTTTATGATATTAACGATGTTTTTTTAGGCAAAACCCCTGTGATGATGCTGGCGATAAAAACGCCGGGGGCTTATGTTCTTAAAAACATGCTGGTTAATATTGTTGGGGCATTTGTATTGATGCTGTTCCTGGGTTTTTGTATGATTTATATGCTTTACATTATTGCCCGGCAAAGGAAGTTATCGGATATCAAAAACGATTTTATCAGCAATATATCGCACGAATTAAAAACCCCTATTGCTACCGCGCTGGCCGCCGTACAGGGCATGCGCTACTTTGATGTACAAAAGGACGAGCATAAAACCGGACAGTATTTAGATACGGCATCGGCCGAGTTGCAACGGCTTTCGGGCATGGTGAATAAAATATTAAGTACTTCGGTTTTTGAAAGCAGTCAATTTGAAATTAACCCGGTAAAGTTTGACTTGGAAGAAATGTTAGGTGAAATTATAGCCGGTATGCAATTGATCCAACCCGAACGTACCAGCATTACGTTAAACTACTCAGCCACAAAAGAAATATTTGCCGATAAAACCTACCTGTACCAGGCCATTAATAATTTGGTAGATAACGCCCTAAAATATAGCGGCGATGCGCCAAATATTTTGATCATCTGCCGGGATGTGCAAGGCGGGATAGAGATGAGTGTGGAGGATAACGGGCCTGGCATTGCCAAAGAATATCAAAAACATATTTTTGATAAATTCTTCCGCGCGCCGCAGGCTGATGGCCACCGGGTTAAGGGCCATGGCTTGGGCTTAAATTATGTAAAGGCTATGATAGAAAAGCACCGGGGAAAGGTTGAGTTAACAAAATCGGATAATACAGGCAGTATCTTCACCATTTATTTACCGCAATGACTAAGGTAAACCACGTGTTACTGGTTGAGGATGAAATGGCCCTGGCGCTAATTATTAAGGATGTGCTGAAAAGCCAGGGCTTCCGGGTTAGTCATGTGGCCGATGGCGCGCAAGCTTATTTGGCTTACCTGTCCCAAAAACCCGACCTCCTGATATTAGATGTAATGCTCCCCGGCGATGATGGCTTGGCCATCGCTAAAAAAATAAGGGTAGAGGATAAGCAAACACCCATTATTTTCCTCACCGCGCGCTCCATGCCGCAGGATGTTTTGAACGGCTTTGAATCGGGCGGGAACGACTACCTGAAAAAGCCCTTTGATATGGACGAACTGGTAGTGCGGATAAAGGTACTGCTTAATCAAAACCGCCTGCTGGAAACAACGGAAACCGCCTTAACCAATGGCACCGTAGATATAGGCGAATATCAATACGATGTAATGCGGTTAACCCTTACCCATCATGGCATTGCCCGGCAATTGACCGCCCGTGAAGGGGAAGCGCTAAAGGTACTGTACCAATTTCGTAACCGCCTGCTAACCCGTAAGCACTTCCTGATGCAGGTATGGGGCGATGATGATTTTTTTAGTTCACGCAGCCTGGATGTTTACATTTCCCGCCTGCGCAAATACCTGCGGGCCGACCCCATGGTGCAAATTATTAACCATAGGGGCTTTGGGTATAAACTGATATGCTAACGCCTGCCGAAACTATTTAATGCTTGCCGAAAGCTTAACCTCTTCTACTTTCAGCACATCATATAAGTGCACTTCTAAAAATAGGGCAATGTGGCATAATTTATTCACGGTAAGTTCCGTAATACCACGTTCAATTTTGCTGTACGCATTTTGCGAGATACCTAAATGCGATGCTACTGCTTGCTGCGTAATGCGCTTTGCACCGCGGTAGTATTTAATATTTGCCAGCAACCGCCTGATCAGCTGACTATAATCGATATGATATTTCATAGGTTTGAATATTTCCCTATATTAACTTATCAAATAATAAGTTGTTTGTGCATGGTTTACAAAACTATACTATGCCACAAATAAATTACAATAAAGCATATCGGTTTATATTGTCGGGTATATGGAGCAATATGATTAATAATTATCGCGTATTATAAGGTGCCGTACTTATTTAAAAGCAGAAAGCCCCATGCATTTTGCACAGGGCTTATATATTCCTAACCTTTTACGTTTAGTCTTTCATCTTTAACCTTATTTAGGCATCCGGCGCATCATGTTGGCCATGGCGGCAGGGTTGCTCATTTGTTTCATTACCTTACGCATATCCTCAAATTGTTTAATCAGGCGGTTAACTTCGGTAATGTTGGTGCCCGATCCATTGGCTATGCGGGTACGGCGGCTTTGGTTAATGGTATCTGGATTTTCCTTCTCGTGCGGGGTCATGGATTGTATAATGGCCTCGATGTTTTTAAAGGCATCATCACCAACTTCCACATCCTTCATCATTTTGCCAACGCCGGGTATCATGCCCATCAGATCTTTCATGTTACCCATTTTTTTGATCTGCTGGATCTGGCTGTAAAAATCGTTAAAGTCGAATTTGTTTTTGCGGATCTTCTTTTGCAGTTCGGCAGCTTCTTTCTCGTCAAATTGCTGCTGGGCGCGTTCCACTAACGAAACCACGTCGCCCATGCCCAAAATACGCGAAGCCATACGATCGGGGTGGAAAACATCCAGCGCCTCCATCTTTTCGCCCGTACCAATAAACTTGATCGGTTTGTTAACTACCGATTTGATGGACAAGGCCGCGCCACCGCGGGTATCGCCATCCAGCTTGGTTAATACCGCGCCGGTAAAGTCAAGGCGATCGTTAAACACCTTGGCGGTGTTCACCGCATCCTGGCCGGTCATGGCATCAACCACAAATAAAATCTCGTGCGGGTTAACGGCAGCTTTTACCTGCTCAATCTCCACCATCATGGCCTCGTCAATAGCTAAACGGCCGGCGGTATCAATAATCACTACGTTATGGCCATTTTGCTTGGCCAGGGCCACACCCTCGAGGGCAATAGCAATCGGGTCGGTCGATTCGCGGTTAGCATAAACCGGGATGCCTATTTGGCCGCCTAATACTTCCAGCTGATCAATCGCCGCCGGGCGGTAAACATCGCCGGCTACCAGTAAGGGCTTTTTGTTTTTTTGAGTTTTCAGGAAGTTAGCCAGCTTGCCGCTAAAGGTAGTTTTACCCGCACCGTTCAAGCCTGCTATCAGGATAATAGTTAGTTGGCCTGTAAAGGTGATCTCAGCCGTGGTACCGCCCATTAGTTCGGTCAACTCATCGTTCATCACCTTGGTCAGCAACTGGCCGGGCGAGATGCTGGTCAATACATTCTGACCGATGGCTTTTTGCCTTACGTCGTCGGTAAAGGCTTTGGCGGTTTTATAGTTAACGTCAGCATCCAAAAGGGCCTTGCGGATCTCCTTCATGGTTTCGGCCACGTTTATCTCGGTGATAGTTCCTTGTCCTTTCAGGACCTTAAACGCCCTGTCGAGCTTATCTGAAAGATTTTCAAACATTATTATTCAGTGCTTTAGATATCAAAATTTGCGGTTACAAAGGTATGATTTTGAATTGATTTAAGGCGAATATTATGGGTATGACTAAGCCGGTCGCATATTCATTTTAGAATGCCCCATAGCGATGGGTTTCAAACCCATCGCTACAAGTATGATACATAGCTATACTTACAGCAATAGCCCAGCCACCTCATCCCAGGTATTCACACGTTCGTACCCGGTAATAGCCACATTATGCGGCGATGTAAACAGCAGCTTGCGCCCGTCAAAGCCGTTGAAGTTACGGATGCGGTCATCAATCATCATATCGGTTTTCACAATTTTATAGCCGCAAAACATAATATTGGTCCAGGATATAAAGGGGAAATGGTTGCCCAGCCAATGCAGCTTATCCTCCAGCGAGTTAGGGAATTCCGTAGCGGCCGATACAATAAACACATCGTACTTTTGGCATAACTGTTCCACTACCTCGCGGCTGTTGGGTATCAGTTCCAAATCGCGGAAGAAACCTTTGCGGTTAATATACTCGCGCAGGGTATGGCTGATCTCTTCGGGCAGCAATTCGCGAAACTCCTTACCGCGCATTTGCTCCAGGGTGTAGGTATATCCGTGTTCGCGCTGATAAATATCTATAAATTTGGCTATGGGGTCGGCAATTACCTCGTCCATATCAATGGCTATGCGTAGTTTATTCATTGGGGGTAAAGGTCGGGAAAAAGGGAGGAAGTTCATAGTTGATGGTTCATAGATCATGGCTAAAAATCTTTTTCGTTGCACGAAAGTGACTAAGCAGATAAGAAGCTATGATCTATGAACCATCAACTATGAACTTAATTAACAATCATTTGCACATTATTAATAATATAATTACCTTTGCAGCCCCGCAGAATACTCCGGGGGCAATGTTGAATACATAAAATTAAAAAATGGCAACTAAAATCAGACTGCAAAGACACGGTAAAAAAGGTAAACCTTTTTATTACATCGTGGTAGCGGATTCCCGCGCTCCAAGAGACGGTCGCTTTATTGAGCGTTTAGGTTCTTACAACCCAAACACCAATCCGGCTACTATCGACATTAACTTTGACAAAACGCTTGACTGGGTAAACGATGGTGCACAACCAACCGATACCTGCCGTGCAATCCTGTCATACAAAGGTGTTTTATACAAAAAACACTTACAAGGCGGCTTAAAGAAAGGCGCACTGACTGCCGAGCAAGTTGAAGAAAAATTTGCTGCCTGGTTAGAAGGTAAAGACAGCAAAATCACTGGTAAAAAAGATTCTTTATCATCAGCTAAAGACGAAGCTAAAAAATTAGCTTTAGCCGCTGAAGCTAAAAAGAAGGAAGAAAAAGCAGCAGCTATTGTTGCTAAAAACACTCCTCCGGCCGAAGAAGTTGAAGAAGAAGCTCCGGTTGCTGAAGCTGAAGCTGCTGCTGACGAAGCTACAGAAAGTGCTGAATAATCGCATTTCGAAACAAGATCACAAAATAGCGAGGCCTGTGCTTCGCTATTTTTGTTTAAGAATAATTTAACCACAAAGGGCACAAAGAAAGGAAAAGCACAAAGGACACAAAGGCATAGTATCGTTTATCTTTGTGTCCTTTGTGAAAAAGCCTTTGTGACCTTTGTGGTTAAATCACCATTACGGTAACAACACAACAATGAAATTCACCGACCATTTTAAGGTAGCCACCGTTGGCAAAACCAAGGGCCTGAAAGGCGAAATGCAGCTATATGTTGATTTTGACGGGCTGGAGGATATAAAATTTAACGCCCTGTTTATTGATATGGCCGGCAAGCTGGTGCCTTACTTTGTATCGGCCTATAAAACCGGGCTTAAAAATACGGCCTATATTTACCTGGAGGATGTGGATACCATTGAAAAGGCCAGCACCCTGTTAAAAAAGGATGTTTACCTGCCTAACAAAATAAAACCTAAAAAGAAGAAGGAAGAGTTTACCCTATTTGATTTGAAAGGCTTTTTAGCCATTGATATAGATGAAGGCGAACTGGGCATTATTACCGAAGTACACGAATACCCACAGCAGATTATTGCAGCCTGCGATTATAAAGGAACCGAAATACTTTTCCCGCTGAACGAAAGCACCATTAAGGGTATTGATGTGGTAAAAAATATGGTAAGTGTTGATTTGCCGGTAGGCTTGCTGGATATTTATTTGGATTAATCCCTCTAACTATTATTGGGATTTTTACGAGTGCTAAACAGGCATTACACTACAATTCCCTTTAACATCCCCATTAATGTTTCCAATTTTAAAGGCTTGGAAATATAGTTATCCATGCCTGCCGCGTAGCACTCTTCACGGTCCGTTACCATGGCGCCGGCAGTCATGGCTATAATGTGGGGCTGGCGTGCATGGTTGCTGCGGATAAAGCGGGTGGCTTCCAGCCCGTCCATTTCGGGCATCTGCACATCCATCAGTATCAGGTCGTGTCGTTGCTTGTCCAACAGGTTGATGGCTTCGGCACCATTTTTGGCCAGCGTGGGCGTATAGCCCAACCGGCGCAATACTTCTAATATCAGCTCCTGGTTCATTTCATTATCTTCGGCCACCATAATTTTTAACGGGTATTCGGCCGCGAAGCTGATGCTAAGTATATTTTCCGATTGTTGGTCGGCTATGGTTTGCCGGTGCAGTAGTACGGCCAGTATGGCCTTGCCCAATTGGCGCTGCTTAACCGGTTTGTTCACTATTGCGTTAAACAGGTCGGGGTGTTTTTTAGCGGTATCATTACCTAGGCTACTGAGTAGTACAACGGGCATCAGCGGGTATTGCTCTTTTATTTGGCTGCACAATTGCACGCCATCCATGTCCGGCATTTTCAGGTCGCATATCAGGGCATCAAAGGTATGGTTTTGTAATAATTGCAGGGCTTCGGCACCACCCGTGGCAACCACCGGTTTTAAGCCCCACTCTTGCAGTTGCAGTTGCAATAATTGGCAACTGGCGGCATTATCATCTACCACCAATAACTGCCGGCCGGCAATTTCCGACAGATCCAAAATTTCGGCCGATGGTTTCGACAGCGGATCCAAATCGCACCTGATACTGAATATAAAGCTGGTGCCCACCCCCAACTGACTGCTTACGGTAATATTACCATCCATTAAACTCACCAGCCGCTGGCTAATAGCCAGGCCCAAACCGGTACCGCCATATTGCCGCGTAGTGCTGGAATCGACCTGGGTAAAGGCCTGGAACAGGCCGGATAATTTATCAGCCGGGATGCCGATGCCGGTATCGCGCACTTCAAAACCCAGTTCTATTTGCCCATCCTGCTGCTTAATTAGGGTAGTGTTTAGAAATATCTCGCCTTTATGGGTAAACTTTATGGCATTACCCACCAAATTAATCAGCACCTGGCGCAGGCGCAGGCTGTCGGCTATAATATGTGCAGGCAGTTGTGTATCTATACGGTAAAGCAAGTCCACATTGCGGTAGGCGGCATGGCCTGCAAATAAGTCCAGCACATCTTCTACACAGGTGCGTAGTTCAAAATTATGCGGGTCCATATCCATCTTACCCGATTCAATCTTGGAGAAGTCGAGGATATCGTTAATAACGTTCATCAGGGCCTCGCCACTGTGTATGATGGCCTGGGTATATTCCTGTTGTTCGGCATCTAAATTGGTTTCTTTTAGTAAACCCGCCATGCCCAGCACACCATTCATGGGTGTGCGTATTTCGTGGCTCATGGTTGCTAAAAACAAGCTTTTGGCCTGGTTGGCGCTTTTATGGCGAAAAATATCCAGCTGCTTGCGGTAAATAACGATGAGGAAACATACCACGATAGTGAACGAACACATCATGGCCGTAATTACCAGCACATCAATATTATCTTTTACTTCGTTCATGTTTCATCATAGCCACAAAAAAGAAGATATACATCATCAATACAAATGTAGCATGCAGGTTCCAGATAATCATTTTTATCTGCTTGGGGGCATTATGGCTAATTACGTTAGAGAAGATAAACTGGAACAGTGAACTGCAAAGATACACCATAAAACCGCTGGCCACCCAGCGGCCCGCATTGGCAAAGCTTTGCTTGTCGTTAGCCTCGTGCCCGGCCAAATATATCCCGCTGAAAACAATAATAATAATGGCCTCCAGTGGCCTGGTATAGGTATTAAATTGCTTTATACTTTGAAAAAAAGTAAAATTAACGACACAAAAAATTGGATAAAGGATCATAATTATATAGATCCATTTATCCATTTTTTTATCGGCAAAGGCATATTTGTAATACAGCATTACAGCCAGTAATTCAAACATGGTATAAAAATGCAGCAGGGGTAAATTATTTTTGCCATTGTTGGCCATTATTATGCCGGCTATGTTTATTAACAATGCAATGCATAAATAAGCCAAAAGCGTGCGCAAAGGCTTATTTAGCTGCCTGTAATAAATTAGGCCGGCAGTAATAGGTATTAACGTACTGGCCGGGACAATATCTCCCTGATAGATATAAGATAAGGACATTGTGTTTTTTAAGTTCTACTTTTTAACCGTCGGCGGATCGTTACTGAAAAGCGGACTGGTTGGGTCGCAGCAATCGGGGCATGGCCGGGTAAAGTTATACACGTTAGAGTCGTCGTCTTCGCCGTTATCTGGCGATAGGTTTTTCATGTCTTCGCCTTTAGGGGCATATAGCAAATCTTTACCGTTAAACAGGTCGGGGCTATCCTGCACCAGCACCATAATAAATTTCACCTCGTTGCTTTCGCCTTCCTTAAAGGCATTTTCCAGCGTAAAGTAAGCACGCACACCTAAAAGGGTGTTATCGGCCTCCAGGTATTTAGCCAGGTCCATGATGTCGTTCCTGGAAACATAAACGGCTTTCGGTAATGACTTAACATCCGCTTCGGGGAAGTTAAGTGACATGAAACTACGCCAGTTAGTGGTTTTAGCAATAGCTACATCTACCGGGATAATTTCTTTTGTTGAGTTAATAAGTGGGTTTGACATTGTGATGTGGATTGTTTGTATAAAGTAAAACAAACCCTAATTGATAAGCAAATTTTATCGTAACAATTCGAGGCGGCCAAATGGCGGTTAGTGTATAGTTAATTAACGCGCGCACATTGCAATATTATTAACTAATCGCTAATGGGAATGGTGTAAAAGAACCGTACTATCGCAGTCAACCATTATTCCCAATTAATACAGAGGAGTGCTTTTGTTAGATGGGCAACCCGGCTATACGGTACATGCGCCTGCTTTTATAAAAGCACGTCGTAAACTATGCAATTATAAGCTTATTAATGCCTGTCGCGTAAGCCAAAGCTTTTAAAATCGCTGGTATGGTCGTTAGTACTGTTAAACAGGAAAGTAAAGACCGTTTGTATGGTTTCAAAATCGGCATCGGTACTGGTTGAAGCTACCGTACGCACACTGCGAAACATATAAACCCCCTCGCGGGTGGTGGTGATAGAAAACTCGCCTTTCTCGTTAGTAGTAGCACGGTCGGGGTAAACATTGCCGGCACCCGTTTTCAGGAAGATATCTACCGATGCACCTTTAATGGGCTTGCCTTTATAATACAATACGCCGGTCATATCCTCGCCATAGTTTAGTTTGTAGGGGTTCTTCTTTAATACTATTTCAAACTGCTGCCCGGTTTGCTTATCAAAGTCGCCGCCATTGGGCTTATCAATCATCACCAGCGTTTTCATATAGCAAACCTTTTTCTCGCGAAAGTGTGATTGGCTGCTATTATTCACTGTTTCGGCCAGTTTGGTTAACCCCTCGTTGTTCAGGTATTGCGCGTAAACGTCATGGTCTATCGGGGTAGATGGGATATCGCGGATCATCTCTACCATGGCCATGCCTTGGTTTTCCATAGTATAAGTTAGTACCGGGGCGGCACTATCCTTAGCTGCCGTCATCAGGTTTATTTTTTTGCCGTCATCATACAACATAAATTTCTTTGTTTTAGATGCGTCGTACTTATATTCGTCCATGTCTTTAAACTGGTCGCCGCCTATCAGGTATACGTCCAGCTTATCGCCCTTGTGCAAAAAATAGCTTTTGGCGGCCAGGTAATTATCTTGCGCGCTGGCAGTTAACGTAGCCAGGCATAAAAAAACGAGGGGTAAAAGATTTTTATGTTTCATAAATATCTCATAAATGTAATGATTGAATGCCCAAACATACAAAGTTTTAAAAAATGGTTAAATTAGCTTAATGATTTTTGACAAAAAAAATCTCGACTCCAACACCTTATTGTCCTTTTACAAGGCGCTTTTATGGCCCCGTACCATCGAAGAAAAAATGCTGATCCTGCTGCGGCAGGGGCGTATTGGCAAATGGTTTTCGGGCATAGGGCAGGAGGCTATTGCCGTTGGCGCTACCCTGGCCATGCAAAAGGACGAATACATTTTACCCATGCACCGCAACCTGGGGGTTTTTACCACCCGGGGTATCTCGCTATCGCGTTTAATGGCGCAATGGCAGGGCAAGGCATCAGGTTTTACCAAGGGGCGCGACAGATCGTTCCACTTTGGCTCGCAGCAGCATAAAATTATCGGGATGATATCGCACCTGGGGCCGCAGTTGGCCCTGGCCGATGGTATTGCCCTGGCCGATGTTTTGGCTAAACGAAAAAAGGTTACCCTGGTATTTACCGGCGAAGGCGCCACCAGCGAAGGCGACTTTCACGAGGCCGTAAACATTGCCGCGGTATGGAACCTCCCGGTGATATTTTTAATAGAGAATAATGGCTACGCCTTATCAACCCCGGTAAGCGAACAGTATAAATGCCGCAACCTGGCCGGTAAGGCCGCGGGCTATGGCATAGAGGGCCGCACTATTGATGGCAATAACGTATTGGAGGTTTACCATACGGTTAGCGAACTGGCTAAGGATATGCGCGAGAACCCGCGCCCGGTTATACTGGAATGTATGACCTTTAGGATGCGCGGGCACGAGGAAGCATCGGGCACTAAATATGTGCCGCAGCAATTAATGGAGGAGTGGGCTGCTAAGGATCCCGTTAAAAACTTTGAACTGTTTTTGGTGGAGGAATTTATATTGCGCGAGGATTGGATCCCCTATCTTAAAAACGAATTTGCGCCCGTTATCGAAAAAGAAATTGAATCGGCTTTTCGCGAACGCGAGCTGAGCCCCAATGCCGAACGGGAACTGGCGGATATGTATATGCCCCATATACAGCCTAAAATAAAAAAACCAAGTAATTACAGCAGCAAGCGCTTTATTGATGCTATTAGCGATGCGCTGCAGCAAAGCATGTACAAATACAGTAACCTAGTAATAATGGGCCAGGATATTGCCGAATATGGGGGGGCCTTTAAAATAACCGAAGGCTTTGTAGAAAAATTTGGGCGCGAACGTGTGCGTAATACCCCCCTGTGCGAATCGGGGATTGTGGGTACGGCCATGGGCCTGTCGCTTAATGGGTATAAGGCTGTGGTAGAAATGCAGTTTGCCGATTTTGTAACCGTGGGCTTTAACCAAATTATTAATAACCTGGCCAAAACCCATTACCGCTGGGGCCAAAATGTTGATGTGGTGATCCGTATGCCTACGGGCGCCGGTACCGGCGCGGGGCCTTTCCACTCGCAAAGTAACGAAGCCTGGTTTACCAAAACGCCCGGCCTAAAGGTGGTTTATCCGGCTTTCCCGGCCGATGCCAAGGGCCTGATGATGGCCGCCATTGAAGACCCTAACCCGGTGATGTATTTTGAACATAAATACCTGTACCGCAGTATAACCGGCGAGGTACCCGATGATGATTATTTAATTGAAATTGGCAAGGCTAATGTATTAAGAACGGGCACACAAGCCAGCATAATTACTTACGGGCTGGGGGTGCATTGGGCATTGGAGTATGCCGATAAGTATCCGCAGCTTTCTATCGAAATCGTCGACCTGCGCAGCTTGCAGCCATGGGATAAAACCGCGGTTGAGCAAAGCGTTATTAAAACCGGGCGGGTAATGATACTACACGAGGATACGCTAACCAGCGGCTTCGGGGCCGAAGTTGCCGCCCATATAGCCGAGCATTGCTTTTATAACCTGGATGCGCCCGTTATGCGCTGCGCCAGCCTGGATACGGCCATCCCTATGAACAAGGCCCTGGAGAACGACTTTTTAGCCAAAGCGCGGTTGGAAGAGGCAATGAATAAGTTGTTGGGATATTAGTATTTGCCATTGCAATGGCATCGTGCTAAAAATTAATAACCCGCGTCGGCAAGGGTGCTGATCATGCTTGCTTCCAGCATTTCGCTAAGGGCTTTAACGGTATTGTTCTTTTGTTTGGCTTGTTTTTTTTCGTCTTCGGCATAAATGAAGTATTGCACACCCAATACTTTTAAAAAACCATCTACCTTAGTATTTGATGCTGATTTATAGCAGTATACCTTTATTTTACTATAAAATGGATTAGCAGCTAATCGCCTTAAAACCTTTTCGGTATCGTTGCCCAGGTAGTCGTGGTCAAGCATAATACCATCGGGTTTGAATTCATTTATAACAGGGAAAATGCGGCCGGCATTAGCAATATGAATGACGCTTTTATTGGCCGGGATGGGGATCAACGACGTGGCCGGTGCAACCACAAGTATCTTGCCTTGTTTAAAACGGATCATTATCAAAAGTTTAGTGCTTTAAATATAATCTGTAAAAAGCAGTTTGTCAAGTACTTATTTGGCAAAACTGAAAACCTAATGCTTGGGCAACATTAAATTAACATGCCTGTAAGTTGTAGGCCATACAACTTACAGGCATAGTAAGGGCATTATTTAGCTATCTCAAAAATTGCGTGTACCTGGAAACTTAACTTGATTTTCTTCACATCGATATCCGATTCGGGAGCGGCATCAGCAACCATTGCCCGGTTGGCATACATGACTGTTTTATAAACCGGATAATTATTATCCTCATTCTCTGTAATGTTTATAACACCGCCTAATTTTTCGTTAAGGCTGGTTAAAAGGTAAGCGGCTTTGTCTCTTGCTGCCAGCAGGGCCTGTATTTTTAACTCTTTTTTCAGGTCGGCCATTTTCGAATAATCGTAACTATCCACATTGGTAGATTGCACTCCTTTTGGATCTAACTTGCTCATTATCAGGTTAAATTTATTTAAATCATGAAAACGGATGCCGTATTGCTTACTGGCTAAAAAGTCGGGGTTTTTCTTTTTTTGGTAAGTATAATTATAGGACGACAGGTTGTTGATCGTAAAGTCGGCTTTGGGGATCCCCGCCTCGTTTATGGCCTGCTCTAACTGGCTTTCCAGCTGACTGATGGTTATTTTATTTTTCCCGTCAAGGTATTCCTTCAGGGAAATGCTTACGTTGATAATGTCGGGCGTTACCTCTTTTTCGGCTATTCCGTTCACTTCAATCTTACGGCGCAGGTCAACATTTTGCGCAAATGTGCTTACAGTTATCAATAGTAGTACTATGATGATGCTTATCTTTTTCATATTATTTTTGTTTTTATTTGATAGATGATGGATAGGATGAAATTTCACAAACATAACAAATTTGTTACAACCCGGTTTGGCAAAAACTTATCGTAATAGGCATAGAATTGAAAAACAAGCGATTTGTTTTTACATTTGAGAAAACCACCAACTACATGAAGTTTAACAACACCTACCTTTTTCTTTCGGGCGCGCTTGCTTTAGCAGCGGGTTGCAGCCAGCCGCAAAAAAGCGGAACCACCGTAAGCGGCGATGATATTAAAAGCAACGTGGCCGTTTTGGCAAACGACTCGATGATGGGCCGCAAGCCATTTACCCCGGGCGAAACAAAAACCATTAATTACCTGGAAAGCCAGTTTAAAAAATATGGATTGGAGCCGGGCAACAATGGCAAATATTTTCAGGAAGTGCCTATGGTTGAAATTACCAGTACACCATCGGCCATGACCATCAGCGGGAAAACCAATACGGTATTAAACCCCTCGGCCGATTTTGTAGCCCTTACCCGCCGCGAGGTGGATACCGTGCAATTAAAAAATTCGCCGCTGGTATTTGTGGGTTACGGCGTGGTAGCACCCGAATATAAATGGAATGACTACGCAGGCATTGATGTAAAAGGCAAAACGGTAGTAGTGCTGGTGAACGATCCGGGCTTTAAATCGGGTGACCCAACCCTGTTCCACGGGGATACCATGACCTATTATGGCCGCTGGACTTATAAGTACGAAGAAGCCGCACGCCAGGGAGCTGCAGGGATATTAATCGTTCACCAAACCGAGCCGGCCAGTTACCCGTGGCAGGTAGTAAATACCAGCAATACGGGCGCTAAATTAGAGTTGACGCAGGACAACAAACACCTAAACCGTTGCAAGGTGGAGGGCTGGATAACTGAAGAAGCTGCCACTAAACTGCTTTCATCAGCCGGTATTACCGGCGATTTCCGCGCGCTGGCCCGTAAAAAGGACTTTAAGGCTATCCCGTTAAATGCGGATGTTTCGCTTTCGGTACAAACCAAATTGAAATATTCCAAATCGTACAATGTGGTAGCTATGCAAAAGGGTAGCACTACCCCTAACGAGTATATTGTTTATTCGGCCCATTGGGACCACCTGGGCATAGGTAAACCCGATGCCAATAAGGACAGTATTTACAACGGCGCGGTTGATAACGGCAGCGGCAGCGCTGCACTATTGGCTATTGCCAAAGCATTTTCTGAAGCCAAGGAGAAACCGAAACGTTCGGTTGTATTCCTGTCGGTTACGGCCGAGGAGCAGGGTTTGTTGGGGTCGGAGTATTATGCCGCGCACCCTATCTTCCCGGTTAATAAAACCGTGGCTAACTTAAACATGGATGCCCTGCACCCCTACGGCGAAAGCAATGATATAGCCGTTACCGGCAAGGGCCAAAACGAACTGGAAGACCAACTGGCCGAACTGGCCAAAGCGGATGGCCGCATATTAGTAGGCGACCCCAAACCAGGCGCAGGAAGCTATTACCGGTCAGATCATTTTAACTTTGCCAAGGTGGGTATCCCCGCGCTGGATATAAATGGCGGTACCGACAGCAAGGCCCATGGAAAAGAATGGGGCTTGAAACAGGAAGAAGAATATACCAGTAAGCACTATCACCAGCCATCAGATAATTACAGCCCCGATATGGATGTAAGCGGCATGGTACAAACAGCAGACCTACTGTACCGCTTAGGTACCAAACTGGCTAACGAAGGCACTTGGCCGGGCTGGAAAGCCGGATCGGAGTTTAAAGCCATCAGGGATAAATCGATGGGGATAAAGTAGTTTAAAGAAAAAATTAACCACAAAGCACACAAACAACAAGACGCTAACATAAAGGGCACAAAGGTTTACTCCATTAAGGCTTTGTACCCTCTGTGTTTCTCCCTTTGTGTACTTTGTGGTTAAATAATTAACAACACCCATTCCACCAAGTATCCCCTCAATTATACCGTTCATCTCTTTTTATGCGGATATTCACTAAGCTTTACACAGTTTTGTTGTATGAAGGAAAGCATATTTAAGGATAAAAGCAGGTTGTACTTAAAAAGCAATTTGCGGTATGTGCTTATTGGTACGCTTACCGGCCTTATTATCTGCGCTTTTATATCGGTTAGTTCAGGCCGGTGGATGACCTTACAGGCCATCCTGATCAATATTATGTTCAGCGTGGTTATTACGCTCAGCATTACCAACAGCTTGTTCCTGTTCCATAGGATGCTGCAAAAGGATAAGGTGAAACCATGGCAGCTGATACTGGTTTATTATGGCTGCAATATGCTGGGGATGCTCATCGGTATCGAGATCTCATTCGGTTTTGTTTCCCTTTTTTTTAACGAACCTTTTCACTTTTTGCAGCATTACGCGCAATATCGTTTTTGCTTCCTGATTGTATTGGTGGTGGGTACTATCATTTATTTTTACCATGCCCAAAAAGGCCGTATGGAAACCCGCCTGAAAGAAAAGGAACTGGATATGGCCAAATTGGTACACCTGAAAACCCAGGCCGAGCTACAAACCCTGCAATCAAAAATAAACCCGCACTTTTTATATAACTCGTTAAATTCGATTGCCAGCCTGATACACGAAGATGCGGACAAGGCCGAGGACATGACGCTTAAGCTAAGCAAACTATTCCGCTATAGTATTAACTCGCAGCAGGAAAACATGGCCAGCGTTAAAGAGGAAATAGAGATTGTAAATACCTACCTGGATATTGAAAAAGTGCGCTTTGGCGACCGCATTAACTTTGTGATGCAGATAGCGCCCGAGGTTATGGCCCTGCAAATCCCCCGCTTTTTGATACAGCCTTTGGTAGAAAACGCGCTGAAACACGGATTAAACAATAAGGCCGAGAATGGCCTGTTACACATTATAGCCGACCGCGATGGCGATAATATTGCCATTACCATTGCCGATAATGGTGTGCCCTTTCCCGATGATATGAATATGGGTTACGGGCTGCAAAGCACTTACGATAAACTGGCCCTGTTGTATGGCGATGCTTACCGCATACAGATTAGCAACCACCCGCAAAAACATATTAAAATAACTATACCGGCAAAACTATGAGCAAAGTTTGGAAAACCCTCCTAATTGACGACGAGCAGCTGGCCCGTCAGCGCCTGAAACGCCTGCTGAAACCTTTTGATGAACTGGAGATAATAGGCGAAGCGGTTAACGGCGCCGATGGATTGGAACAAATACAAGCGCTGCGCCCCGATTTAATTTTCCTGGATATTGAAATGCCCGTATTAAATGGATTTGAGATGTTATCCAAGTTAGATAAACAACCCAAGGTTGTTTTTACTACGGCTTACGATCAATATGCCATTAAGGCCTTTGAAGAGGATTCCATTGATTACCTGCTAAAGCCTATTGAAGCAGAGCGCTTGGAGAAAACAATTAAGCGCCTGCAACAAACCCAATCGCAAGTTGCCGAACCTTTGCCTTTAGGGGCCCTGATGAAGCAATTGCTGGTAAAAAAGGACATTAAAACCCTCACCGTAAAAATTGGCGACCGCATACTGCTGATCAAACTCAATGATATTTTGTTTATTGATGCCGAAGATAAATACGTGTTTTTGCATACTGCCGACGGCAAAAAACACCTAACCGATTTCACCATCAGTTCGCTTGAGGACAAACTACCCGAACAGTTCCTGCGCATCCATCGTGGTACGATGATCAATACCGATCATATAAAGGAAATCAGGAAGGGTTTTAACGGCGCGCTGGTATTTTTAATGAACCATACCGATGCCAAGCTAACCTCCAGCCGATCGAACGGGGATATGCTGCGGGTGAAGTTTGGGATATAGCGACACTTTTAATTTATCCACTCAAACTTAGTATACGGCACTAATACCTCAGGTACTTTAATCCCATCTTCTGTTTGGTTATTCTCTAACAGGGTAGCTACAATACGCGGCAATGCCAGGGCGCTGCCGTTTAGTGTATGCGCCAATTGGGTTTTACCTTCGGCATTGCGGTAACGTAGTTTAAGGCGGTTGCTTTGGAAAGTCTCGAAGTTAGATACAGACGATACTTCCAGCCAGCGTTGCTGTGCCGCGCTCCAGGTTTCCATATCATAAGTCAGGGCCGATGCAAAACCCATATCGCCACCGCAAAGGCGCAATACACGGTAAGGCAGGCCTAATTGCTGTAGCAGGCTTTGCACGTGGGCGTTCATGCCCTCCAACACATCGTACGATGTTTCAGGCTGTACTACCTGTACTATCTCTACCTTATCAAACTGGTGCAGGCGGTTTAAGCCGCGTACGTGGGCACCGTAAGAGCCAGCCTCGCGGCGAAAGCATGGGGTATAGCCACAATTCTTCACCGGCAATTCGTCGGCTTTTAAAATCACATCGCGATACAGGTTGGTAATAGGCACCTCGGCAGTGGGGATCAGGTACAGGTTATCTATACCTACATAATACATTTGCCCTTCTTTATCCGGCAGTTGGCCGGTACCAAAACCCGATGCTTCGTTAACCAGCAACGGCAGCATTACTTCGGCATAACCGGCTTTCTCGGCTTCATCTAAAAAAAAGCTGATCAACGCGCGTTGCAGTTTAGCGCCCTTGCCCTTATAAACCGGGAAGCCCGCGCCGGTAATTTTAACACCCAGTTCAAAATCAATCAAATTATATTTTGCGGCCAGTTCCCAGTGCGGCAGGGCATTGGCGTGGAGCTGCGGTATTTCACCGTTTTGCAGAACCACTTCGTTTTCCTCAGGCGTTAAGCCTTTTGGTACGCTGGTATGCGGCAGGTTGGGCAGCAAAACTATCTTTTGCTGTAAAGCTTCATCAACCGCTGCTAAATTTTCGCTAAATTTTTTAATATCTTCCTTCCAGGCACCGGTTTGGCCTTTCAGGGCATCTGCTTCGTCTTTTTTACCCGTACGCATCAGTTCGCCAATTTGCTTTGCCGAGGCATTGGCTTTAGATTGCAGATCCTCGCTGGAGATTTGTAAGGCACGGCGTTGCTCATCTAATTTAATGATGTCATCAACCAACTCGGGCTGTTTAAAATTTTTTACAGCCAAACGTTCCAAAACCTGTTCCCTGTTATCGCGGATATAACTAACTTGCAGCATTATTTAATTTTTTAGGCAAAGATATAACAGTTCATGGTTTATAGTTCATGGTTCATAGTGAAAATTGAACTGATCAGCTAATGCCCCATGAACCATGAACCATAATCTATGAACCCACGGGGTAAACTTTACTTAGTACCAACACCCATAGGCAACCTGGAGGACATGACCTACCGGGCCATCCGCATTTTAAAGGAAGCCGACCTGATACTGGCCGAGGACACCCGCACATCGGCACCTATGCTGAAACATTTCGGTATTACCGGCCGGGTTTTCGCGCATCACCAGCATAACGAGCATCAAAGCAGCAGCGAGATTGTGAAGTTTTTGTTAGAGGGTAAAAACATCGCCCTGATATCAGACGCGGGTACGCCCGCCATATCCGACCCAGGCTTTTTCCTGGTGCGCGAAGCTTTAAAGCATGATATCGCCATTGAGTGCCTGCCCGGCGCTACGGCTTTTGTCCCGGCGCTGGTGAACTCGGGTTTCCCAACAGACCGGTTTTGCTTTGAGGGTTTCCTGCCGCTAAAAAAGGGCCGCCAAACCCGCTATAAATTATTGGCCGGTGAAGACCGCACGATTATCCTATACGAATCGCCGCACCGTTTATTAAAAACACTGGACGAAATGGCCACTTATTTTGGTGCCGACAGGCAGCTATCCGTATCGCGCGAACTGACCAAGATGTTTGAGGAAACCGTACGTGGCACTGTGGCCGAGGTGAAAATTTATTACGAAACCCATCCCGTTAAGGGCGAGTTTGTGATTTGCGTAGCCGGTGCATCTAAATAATTAACCTTTGCAAAAGAAGGTATATAAAAGCAAAAGAGGCGTTATGCGCCTCTTTTGCTTTTATCATATTTCCGGGTAATTGATTACTTCACATTTACCGGCTGCGGTACTTTTACATAATACCCTGTACCATCATAAACGCGCTTGCGCGGGTGAGTTTGGCAGGCTGTACTGCAACTGCCTTGCAATATTTCGCCGCATTCATCGCATTGGGTAAAATGCTCGTTGCACTCGGGGTTGGCACAGTTGATCATCTTATCGGTGGTTTTACCGCAATTGCGGCAGGTTGATATCACTACCGGGTTAACCGAGTTGACATCAACCGAAAGGCGGTTATCAAAAACATAGCATTTACCTTCAAAATCCTGGCCGCCTGCCTCTTTGCCGTATTTAATAATGCCGCCATGTAGCTGGTAAACATCGCTAAAGCCTTCGTGCAGCAGCAGGGCCGATGCTTTTTCGCACTTAATGCCACCTGTGCAGTAGGTTAGTATCTTTTTATCCTTAAACTTAGCCAGTTCGTTGATCTTAGCCGGGAAATCGCGAAAGTTCTCGATATCCAGCGTCACCGCGTTTTTAAAGCGGCCCAACGAATGCTCATAGTCCGACCGTACATCCAGTATCACCACATCATCGCGGTCTTTCATCGCTAAAAAATCGGCAGGCTCCAGGTGTTTGCCGGTTTGGCGGTTAGGGTCTATCATCTGTGGGTCGCGCAGGCCCGAATGCACAATTTCCGATTTGTAACGGCAGTGCATCTTTACAAATGATGGCTCTTCAACGTCGTCAATCTTAAAGTCGGTTTTGGCAAAGCGTTCATCGGCATGGATAGCCTCCATATAAGCTTTACAAGCTTCGGCCGTGCCGGATACGGTGCCATTCAACCCCTCTTCGGCCACAATAATGCGCCCTACCAGATTTAAGCTTTTACAAAATTTTAAATGATCGGTCGCGAATTGCTCCGCATCCGCTATTGTTGAATAACAATAGTACAGTAATGTTTGATATTGTTCCATGAAACCATTGATACTGTTGCAAGCAGCGTTTAATGCAGCGCAAAGGTAAGGAATTGAGGGCAAAGGTAAAAGCCCTCGTTAAGTTCCGTCTTTTATAGTTATTTACGGCGCTGTGCTTTGGCTATCTGCTCAACAGCCTCGGCTAACAGGCGCCTGCCGTCTTCGTTAAGCGCTGTAGTTTGGTTATCATCATTCAGTTCGTAAACAATGTGGCCATTTTTGTCGCATTCGGCAGTCAGTTTTTCATTGTTATGCTTGTACTTAAAATAGCTGTTGGGCGCCATGCTGTTAATGCCCGTGTTATCATCGTTAAAAACAATGCGGCCGGCATATTCAATCCTGGTTGAATTATGGCCGTCGTTGGTTACAATAGTGGTGTGTTTGCCATGATAGCATGAGGTTGCCACTACCGCTATGGATAAGGCAATAAATAATACTTGTATCTTTTTCATTTTACTTGATTTTAAATTAACCGACACAAATATAATATTAAACATGGTACTATACAATACATAGTACTATTTTATTTAACATTTCTTTGATTGTTAAAAAACGTTAAACCTTATTAAACAAATACTACATTAAAATCTATTACCTACTTTTAGGTTAAATCCATAAACCGATATGAAAAACATACTATTAGCCATTTGTTTACTGGCCGGCGTAACTACTTTAAAGGCACAACCTGCAAAATTGTTAATTGACCAGCCGGCACCGGCTATTGTTTTTCAGTACAGCCTGGATAAGCCCGTTAAGCCCGATTTTTATAAGGGTAAAATACTGGTGATTGATTTTTGGGCGACCTGGTGTGCGCCCTGCATTGCTAACTTTCCGCATTTTAACCAATTGGCAAAAACATACCAAAGCAAGGATGTGGTATTTGCCATTATGACGGATGAGCCATTAGCTACCGCGCAAAAGTTTTTTGCCCGAACCCAAAAGCACGTTACCGGCCTTAGCCTGGTTGATACCAGCAAAAAAACCATGAACGATTACGATGTGCGCTTTATACCTTATAGCGTGGTAATAGATAAAGATAATGTGGTACGATGGACAGGCGTGGGTTCGGATTTGACTGCGGCTATCCTTACTTCGATTATTAAAAACGAAAAACCGGCTGCAGTTAAGCCTGCAGAAACCGCGGTTCCGGTAGTAACCACTGCGCCCGCAAAACCTGTCAGGCCTGCATCTCCCTTGTTTTCATTCAACATAACACCTGCAAAGGGTGGTTCGCCGGGTGGCAGTGCATCCGGCTTTAAAGGCGATGCCATTAGCCTCAGGAAAACAAATTCGCAGCTGGGCGATATCTTAGCTGATATTACCGGCTATGGCCGCACTTCGCGTTTGATCACCAATGATACGGCCCGGCTAAGCCAACTGCTTGATTTAGACTTTAGCAGTAAGTTTGATACCACCTTGTTTAATAAATACAGCAATACCGTTATAGCCGGTTACCCACGTAAAAATATGATCATCGGCCTAATGGGCGATGGTTTAAAGTTTAATGCTAAAGTAATAAAGCAAACTAAAAAACATTACGAGCTGGTGGTTACCGATAGCGCTAAGCTGCATACTTTTAAATCGCTGCAAACCCGGCACAGCAGTTTCTCGGACGATAACCTGCCGCATTTTGAAATTGTGGGCTATACCCTTAAAAACATCTCTACAAACCTGGAGGGGAGCGCTAAAATAATTATTACAACCAACATAGCCGACGCTGCCAGGTATGATCTGTCGTTAGATGTTGGCAATATTAAAACGCTGCAGCAAAGCCTCAATTTTCATGGCCTGGCATTAAAGGAGGTGGATGGCGATGTTGAGTTTCTGAATATCAGTTTTTATTGATAGGGCCGGTAAAGGGCAGCGCAACTATTTGTTAGCCATACTTTGCTCTATTTGAACAATGGCGGCCGACATTTCATCGGCGCGGTTAGCCCAGGTATTTTGGCGCACTATATCCTGTCGGGCTTGCCGCTTTTCGGGCGAGTCGTTAGCTATCTCATCCAGCGTATGCTGTAAAAAGTTTTCCTTAGTGGTGGTAATACTAACGGTGCCTGTAAAGTCGCTCATATCGCCAAAATCGGTGCTTACAACTGGCAAACCGGCTGCTAGGTATTCGTTTATCTTCATGGGATAAATGCAGCTGGTAAAAGTGTCGTTAACAAAAGGTATCACCCCAACCGAAAAAGTTTTAAGATAAGCCGGTAATTCATCGGGCGATTTTGGGCCCTCAACACTTACATTAGTATATTTCTTCAGTGTCGCCAAACCGCGCTGGCTTAATATACGCCCAACAAATACAAAGCGCGCATCGGGCATGTTCATAAACAGGTGTTCCATAACGCCGTAATCAATACGATCGTCAATCGTACCAATATAGCCAACCACCTGTTGCCCGGTCAGCCCCTCGTGAAAACCCTTGCTAAACAGATTATAATTGGCGGCATTATTTACAATAAAGCAGTGGGGTACATGCGGGGCTTTGTTTATATAAAGCTTTTTGGAGGTAACAATGGCGCCGTCAACCATTTTCATAAAAGCTTGCTCCAGCCAAATGCCGTGTTTGCGCAGCCAGGCGTTGCAGCCGCTTATTTCATCGTAGCAATGGTATATCAGGGATTTTTCGCCGTACTTGCGCCCGTTCATTAAACCCATACCGGGGTTAAAGGCCACCAGATGGATCAAATTATGGTTCATATCCAGCTTGCGCAGCGCCCGTTTTACCGTAAGCCGTACCAGCCAGGCATTAAAGCCTAAACCAAGTTTATACATAGCTGGCGGTAAAAAATTAATAGTAAGCCCAATAGGCGGGGTAAGCAGGTATACCTTGGCACCCTCGGTTAGTTCAATAACCTTAATGCGGTTTTTAAGGCCTAATGCCCGTTTAATATCGATGCTTTTTTTACCGCGAAGAGTAGCAATAACCTCGGCAATAGTATAAGGGCTGTTTACAAACAACAACTTATTGGTTGAAGATAGCACCTTCATCAACTCAACAGATGGTTTGATATAATTACCCTCCCACTCTGTACTGCTCATGCAAAGAATATTCCGATTGCTGATCATCTGGCCCAAAAGTAATAAGCCTGTGCGACAATATTTTAATTTAAAAAATAAAAGTTTGAACAGCTATATGGCATAGCGCCTGGTATCCATTATTTCAACCCGTAAAATATCCTGATGCCCTGGGTAACCTTACGGTTGCCATCGTAAGCAAAACCATAATCAAACCGGAAGAACAGGCGCTTAATGCCAAAATAAAATTCGTAGTAATTATTGGTGTTTTGCGATGTAAGATAATTTACGCCCACAATTTCCTCTAACTTTAATTTACGCAGGCCGGGTATGCTATTGAAAAGGTTACCGGTAAAATTATGCTCGATGTGGGCTTCTAAAAAATCGCGGTTGGTGCTATGATCGTAAAATGGCAGGTAACGGAAGCTGCCAATGGTAGGATCGAACACGGTACCCTGGTTACCCAAAAAATGGTTATAATCCATAAAGTACAGTTTATCGTGATTAAAAAAACTACCAACCGTGATCTTGTAGGATGAAAAGCCGAACAAGCCGAATGAAAGGTGGTCGTCGAACAGATCGGCCGAGGCAAAATCATAATTAACATCGGCCATACCCTTACGGTAATTTATCCGTAGTTGCGGATACTTTGGCGCCTCGTAAAATCGCCCGGTTGGCCGTGTAACATATTGCTGGTTGAAGGTGAACAGCAACGAAGCCTTAAATGTTAGCGCCGTATTATGCGGAAACAAAGGTGTTTCGGCCAGGGGTGTTAAGGGGTTGTTGGATGTATAATCCTTGTTTTTATTATCAAACCAATGATTGGCCGATGTATTGTACAATTGGTCGCGGGTGGCATAGGATAATTCGGTATTGAATAAGATTCCGTTTGATACTTCCCGCTGGTAGCCCAACTGCGCATAGCGCGATCGGTAGTATTTCACAAAGTTGCTTTCGCTTAGTAAAGTACTTAAGGTATTAAAGGTAAGCGAACGTGTGCCTACATTACTTAAATCTAATATATCACTGCCAAATGCTGCAAAAAATGCTCCCCGGTGTGTTGGATCGTAGTTATAAGCAAAGTTTACATTGGCATTGAACATTTTGTTAGAGAAACCATAGCGAACGGCTGGGGTAACAGCATAGTTGCTGCCATCCATAAACGTTTTGGTGAACTTAACTTTGGGGATGATTCCGTAGCCTTCAACCGTGTTAAAATAAATGCTTTGGTAAAAGGGGTAAACATAAAGCACCTCGCCTTTCTTTCTGTCAGTATGCTGATAGCCGGTAACGGTAAAGTTAAACGGACTGAGCTGATTATCGGCATGTTCTACCGAATCTAAATAAGGCAGCGATTGCCTGATGATGGCGGTGCTATCCTTTTTGCGATAATCTTTCAACTCCTGCGGGGTTAAGGGCAGCGGGCGCGTTTTAGCCCAGTAACTGGTATCGCGCTTGTTGGCCGCGGTATCAATCCGCATAATTTCGCCATTGAAAAAACCATCGGGAAAGGTGGCATCAAGGTTATAGTTATTGTAAACGGCGGCATAATAGCCCTCAAACTTAAAGCCCAGTACATTGCCCTTAAAACTATATTGCGTGGCTGCCGGCATCCAAATACTATCCCTTACGGGGATGTATTGCTGGCTGATCTCCAGCGTATCAACCAAATTAATGTTAGATTCTTTTGTAATCAGCAGGTCGGTGCCGTATATGCGCCAGTCGCCTTCTACAATATAGATCACGCCACGGAAAACCGGATCGTGCGCGCGCTTGGGTATTACCTGTATTTTATCAATGGTTTTACCGTTTTCGGTGGTCGACCCAAGCAGTTTGTAATTATAAAAAAACATGGCTTCGGATGCTACCGGCGATACAAAGCCACGCGCGCTTAAACCATTTACATGGAACAAGCTGCGATAAAAATTAACCTCCAGGTCTGATGCTTTATTATAGCTGAAAGCCGTATTCTGCCCTGCTACTTTAGATGCGATCATTACCTCCTTAACTTTTTTAGGCCACTGATAGCTGTAATTAGATAATGATTCGGATTGGTAAAGTATACCCTTGCCGCTGGTATCCAGTTCAAGCGCGGCGGCTACATCACGGCCTAATAATTTTTTTGGCGCGCTTACCAGTTTTTGTACGCCCTTAATATAAACCGATGCCGTGTATTGCTTTACCTGGTTAAGGTAAAACGCGCGCTTGTTAATTACTTGCTGCATAATTTCCTTACCGGCATCGCCGCGTTTTGCCCGTACTACAACTGTATTAAGTATAAAGCTATCGGCCACCATCGTCACATTCCGGCGTTCGTCATGGCTGCTTATCGTAATGTTTTCGGCACGTTCCTTATAGCCCACAAAGCGGTAGATCACATTATAATTACCGGCCTTAAGGTTAAAGCTGTAATAGCCATTCTCGTTAGCCGAAGTACCGTAGGTGGTGTTTTTAATATATACCGATGCAAAGCCAATGGGTTGGTTTTGCCCATCGGTAATATGGCCCGATAGCTGGTATGTTTGCCCAGAAACATTCAGGCTAAATATGGAAACAGCCAGTAAGAGTAAAATTTTTCTCATATAACTATAACCACATAAGCATGTTTATTACAAAAATGTTTGTATGCAGGCATAATAAATTGCTGTCATACCTGCTAAATGCCCGCTAATGCTTAAATTTGGTGTTTTAAAATTAGCTGCTTATGTACGATACCCTAAAGCCTGTGCTTGAACAGGAATTGGCTGAAATAGAAAAAGCCGGATTATATAAACGCGAACGCATCATTACATCGGCCCAGGGGGCGGATATTATCGTGCAGGGCGGGCAAAAAGTAATTAACTTTTGCGCTAACAACTATTTAGGGCTATCGGGCAATGCCAAAGTAATTGAGGCTGCCAAAAAAGTGATGGATACGCACGGCTACGGCCTGTCGTCGGTACGTTTTATTTGCGGTACGCAGGATATCCATAAACAACTGGAACAAAAAATAGCAGGATTTTTAGGCACCGAAGATACTATCCTGTATGCCGCGGCCTTTGATGCCAATGGCGGCGTGTTCGAACCTCTGTTTAACGAGCAGGATGCCATTATATCCGACGAGCTGAACCATGCCTCCATTATCGACGGTGTGCGCCTGTGCAAGGCCCAGCGCCAGCGCTATAAGCACGATGATATGGCCGACCTGGAAGAAAAACTCAAAGCTACCGAAAGCTGCCGCCACCGCATCATCGTAACCGATGGCGCTTTCAGCATGGATGGCACCATTGCCCAACTGGATAAAATATGCGACCTGGCCGATAAATACAAGGCTTTGGTGATGATTGATGAAAGCCATTGCTCGGGCTTTATGGGCAAAACCGGTAGGGGCACGCACGAGCATCATCACGTAATGGGCCGTATTGATATTATCACCGGCACATTGGGCAAAGCTTTAGGCGGTGCCTCAGGTGGTTTTACATCGGGAAGGAAAGAAATTATTGATATGCTGCGCCAGCGCTCGCGCCCGTACCTGTTTAGCAACACCCTGGCCCCGGCCATCACCGGCGCATCTATTGCCGTGCTGGATATGCTGAGCGAAACCACCGAGCTGCGCGACAAGCTGGAGGGCAATACCCAATACTTCCGCGAGGCGATGACTGCCGCCGGCTTTGATATTAAACCAGGCGTACATCCCATTGTACCGGTAATGCTGTACGATGCCAAGCTATCGCAAACCTTTGCGGCCAAAATGCTGGAAGAAGGTATTTATGTAATTGGCTTTTACTACCCGGTAGTACCGCAAGGCAAGGCCCGCATCCGTGTGCAGATCTCGGCCGCGCACGATAAACACCACCTGGATAAAGCCATTGCGGCCTTTACCAAAGTGGGTAAGGAATTAGGGGTGATTAAGTAAGCCAAATAGTCGTATTTTTGTATTTGGAATGACACGTTATAAAGTTTTTTTGGTGCTAATTCATGCTTGTATAATAGCAGGTAGTTCTGTTGCGCAATCAAAAGAAAAAGGTGACGATGTATATGGTATTCCGGCCAGCCCGAAAAAAATCACAGAAAACGGCAAAATATCGTTGCTTGATGATAATGCCTTTTTAATAGATGATTTTGTGAATGGCTATGTACTATTACCATCAAACATAAAAAGAATCGGGCCAGTGAGATTTAACGGGAATGTCGCCATTTTTAACGATACAATAGCTGATAAAACAACCCGGTATAGCGCAAAGGAAATAAGGGGTTTTGTTGCTATGGCCGATACTTTTAGCGTATACACCGATACGACAATAGTTCCGCCTACGCCACATATGGCATCTTTTGGCGATAAGCTTTTTATTGATAAAAAGTTTATTAAGCAGCTAATTTACGGCGAACGGGTTTGTTTGTATAAAACAGGCGAAGTACAGAATACCGCCCGCCTGCTTACACCAATGAGTTTAGAAGCACACGCGGTGTTTATAGGGGCACGTTTAATTAACGGACCTGTTGTAAAAAACACTTTCTATTTAAAGCGTCGTGGCGAAATCCAATATACCCTGATCCCAAAAAACAGGAAAGATTTTAAAAAAATAATGGCTAAATATTTTCGGGATAATGATGCTATTGTTCAGGCTATTAACGGTGAGAAGTTAGCTTACGAGGATATAGAAGAAATCATAAATCGATACAATAAAAAAAGTTAATGCAAGACCAGATCAACCAATATACTTTAGAAATAGAAGAATTTGCGCCGGCTAACGCGGCACAACTGGAAGAATTCCGGATCCGCTGGTTGGGCACCAAAGGGATTGTTAAAGACTTGTTCGAGCAGTTTAAGGCCGTTAGCCCCGAAGAAAAACGCGTAATGGGCAAAGTGCTTAACCAATTTAAGCAATTAACCGAAGCGAAGTACAACGAGTTTAAAGAGGGCTTTGAATCGGAAAGCCATAGCGGCGCTGCGGATATTGATTTGACATTGCCCGGTGAGGGATTCGCGGTAGGTTCGCGCCACCCCCTATCGCTGGTGAGGAACGAGATCATTGATATTTTTAAGCGTTT
This sequence comes from Bacteroidota bacterium, assembly GCA_040389105.1. Lineage (GTDB taxonomy): Bacteria > Bacteroidota > Bacteroidia > Sphingobacteriales > Sphingobacteriaceae > Mucilaginibacter. The sequence continues at coordinate 71,542 of JAZKAO010000006.1, read as the reverse complement.
AGGATTTGTGGTAGCCGAAGGGCCGGAAATAGAGGACGACTGGCATAACTTCTCGGCCCTGAACTTCCCGGCCGAACATCCCGCCCGCGATATGCAGGATACCTTTTTTATTAAAAAGGAAGAGGGAAATGACATTGCCCTGCGCACCCATACCTCATCAGTACAGGTGCGGATGATGGAGCAGGGTAAACCGCCGTTCCGCGCTATTATGCCGGGCCGTGTTTACCGTAACGAGGCCATATCAGCCCGGGCGCATTGTTTTTTTCACCAGGTAGAGGGTTTATATATTGACGAGAACGTTTCCTTTGCCGATTTGAAGCAAACCCTGTTTCACTTTGTAACCGAACTATACGGCGAAGGTACTAAAGTGCGTTTCCGCCCGTCGTACTTCCCGTTCACCGAACCATCGGCCGAGATGGATATCTCCTGCACTATATGTAAGGGTGCAGGCTGTAACATGTGTAAATACAGCGGTTGGGTTGAGATTTTAGGCTGCGGTATGGTTGACCCTAACGTGCTGGAAAATTGCGGTATCGACAGTAAGAAATACACCGGCTTTGCGTTTGGTATGGGTATCGAGCGTATTGCCAACCTGAAATGGGTGATTCGCGACCTGCGCTTATTCTCGGAGAACGACGTGCGCTTTTTAAAACAGTTTAAAACAGAAATTATATAATGATCAGGAAATTTGGCTTATTGGTTATCCTGTACCTTTCCGTGCTGTCATGCGCTAAGGATAGCGGAGATAATATACCCAGTGTGCCCGTAAATTTCCAGGCGGCTTTATCAGATACCCGCATTAATAAGTTGAACAGCCCGGGCAGCGCCGTTACCGTTAGCGGTTATGGCATTGCAGGCTTGTTGATCTACCGCCGGTCGGATGGTACTTATGCCGCTTACGACCGTTGCAGCAGCTACCAGCCGCAAAACAAATGCGCGGTTACTATTGATGATAGTGGCTTCACCGTAACCGATCCTTGCAGCGGCTCAAAATTCTCGTTAAGCGATGGATCGCCGGTAAAAGCACCGGCTTCAAAATCCCTGCGTGTGTATGATGCGTATGTAAGTAATTTCCAACTCTTCGTTACGAATTAAACACAATGGAAGCCGACAAAATTAAAGAAAGTATAAAACGCGCCGCGCAGGATCTGTTCCGCAAGTTTGGTTACCATAAAACCAGCGTGAACGAGATTGCCAAACGCGCCAAAATAGCCAAAGCTACCATTTACAAATACTTTGATAGTAAGGAGGATGTACTGCACTCGCTGCTGATGGATTATATCCGCGTAAGCGTGGATGACCTGGTACATGCCGACAGTGCTGATATGGACGAGGAAGCGCACCTGAACAGCCTCATTATTAAAACCAGCCGCCTCTCGTACACCGTTTGCAACGAGTTTATCGGCTGGGATTTCATCCGCGAATCTACCAACTCGCAGGAGTTCTTGAAAAACCTGAGCAACGAATTGGAAGAATTACTTATTGCTTCCTTTGCGCAACTGAGCGGCATCCGCAAGCACGAAACTTACTTACAGCGCCTGCGCTTTTTGATTAAGTGCAGCAAAAGTATTGTATTCAGCTTTGCCTTTACCTCGGTTAGTGATTCGGACGTGCGCAAGAATTTTGTATCGTTTCAAAAGGAGATACTGCCTTATTTGGTGAAGGCGGCTATAACTATTTAATAGGCAGCAACACCAACCCCATACAATATTTTTTACTAAAGCCCTCCTTAAAATACCTGAAAATTAGCCATCTTTAGGAAACCAAAATCAACAGGATGAAAAGTGTATTTAACCCTGCCGATGTTAAAGAGCTAATAAGCCGCTTCGACAAATTAAGCCCAGATTCGACACCGCACTGGGGCAAAATGAGTGTATCGAAAATGCTGGCACACTGCAACGTGAGTTACGAAATGGTTTACGAAGAGGGTAAACACCCCAAACCAAAAGGGTTTATGAAATTCATCCTCAAGGTATTGGTTAAAAATAAGGTAGTTGGCCCCCAACCCTACAAAAAAAACAACCCGACAGCCCCCGCTTTTATTATAAAAGAGGAGAAGGATTTTGAAGCAGAAAAGGCCCGTTTGTTAGGCTATCTTGATAAAACCCTGCAATTAGGCGAAGCGCATTTTGACGGCAAGGAATCGCACTCGTTCGGGGTTTTAACTGTGGGCGAATGGAATACCATGTTTTACAAGCACCTAAACCATCATTTAAGCCAATTTGGGGTATAAACCATGATCGCGGGATACGAGTGATATCGTCTTGCTTTAGGGTGATCCTATAAATAGCCCCGATGTGCTTTTTAACTGGGAATGAGAGAAAATCCTAAATAATGCTGATATTACGGTACCAAAACACCATGAAAACAGCATTTAAAACACTCCTGGCTTTAGCATTAACTATCGGTTTGCATCCGTTGTTTGCACAAAACCCTTTAACCAGCAGCCCCGCGTTTCCCGAACGCGGGCAGGATGTAACCATTACTTACCATGCCGGCGCACCCGGCGCCAAAATACCTGCCGATGCCAAATCCATCAGCCTGGTGTTTACCTACTCTACCTTTTACGAGCTGCCGTATAAACTGCCGCTGGTACAAAACGGTAGCGATTGGTCGGTTACGTTTAAATTACAGCGTTATGCCACTTTTGCCACCTTTTATGTACAAAGCGGCACTTTGGTTGATAAGCCTGCCGATAATAAACATTACAGCGTAGCTGTATACACCAACGGCAAACGTGTGCGCGATGGCTACCTGCACGAAGGCTACAGCCTCAGCGCGCAGATGGGCCGCTCGCAGCTGATCCACGATTTGCAAAGAGAACTGCTGCAAACTGAGTTGAAAAATTACCCGGATAATTACGAGGCGCAAATAAGGCTGATAACTAATAGCCTTGCCGCTACTAAGGATGCGGCCGAACGCCAACAATTGTACAACCAGGCACACCAAATTATAGCCGACCGCTTTGCTAAAGCACCAACTACTATGGGCATACTCAATACCGTAACCATGGGCTACCTGATACTGGGCGAAAACAGCCGGGTAGATTCGGTACACCGGGTGGTGCTGGCCAAATATCCCACATCCGACGCGGCGATGGATTTTTTAACCGAAGAAATCTCTAAAGAGAAAGATACCACTAAAAGGATCATCCGCCTGGAGCGGGCGCTGTTGGCTGCTAAGGATAAAAAAGGCGATGGCAGCACGTCTATCCACTCCGATTTGTTTGATTATTACGCCGCCCGCAAAAACACACCAAAGGCGCTATACCATGCCCGCTTTTTCAGGAATGATACCAGCCCGCACCGGGCCAAAACCATAAAGGGCATTGCCGAAACCCTGACCAAATACCACCTGGCACCCGATACTGCCCTTAAATATGCACAGCAAGCTTTTCAAATAGCCGATACTTACCCGGTGGGCATCATCCGTTATTTCCCCGAATACGGCTATATACCCGCCTACGTGGCCGATAGTGCCCGCGCCAAACAGGTGAGCATAGCCAAAGCCAATTTGCTGGCTACCATGGCGTTAAATCACCTGTACAAAAAGAATCATAACGCGGCCTTGAAAGAAGCCAACCAGGCCGAAGCTTTAACCGATGATAAACAAACCCTCGGCAATATTGCCTACGTGTATGAGCATGAACACATGCCCGAAAAAGCCTTTAATAATTACTGGAAGATCTTGTTAAAAGAACCATCGGATGGCGAAGCTTTAGCGGCATCGCAACGTAATTACAGGGCTTATAAAGGATCGGACGATGGGTACCAGGAAAAGCTGGACCAGCTATCAAAAATACTGAAGCAACAAATGACCCGCGTGGTTAAAAAAGAAGTGCTTAACCTGCCCGGCCCGCAATTAACCTCCATTGTTGATTTACAGGGCAAGCCGCTGGATATGGAACAGTTAAAGGGCAAGATAGTGATTATGGATTTTTGGGCCACCTGGTGCGTGCCTTGTATGGAAGAACTGCCTTACCTGCAAAAGGTATATAACCAGTATAAAAACAACCCTAAAGTGGTATTTATGGTAATTAACAGCGGCAGTAAAAACACCCTGGCCGATGCGCAGGGTTGGGCTAAGCAACATGCTAACTATACCTTCCCGCTGTATTATAATGGCGATAAGGACATTGGCGATAAAGTAGGCTTTACGCTGATACCAACCATAGCCGTGCTTGACCAGGTGGGCAAAATGCAGTTCCGTACTATTGGTTTTGAGGGGCTGGTATTAGAGCAAAAGCTAAGCGCGCAAATAGATTTGCTGCTGCAAAAACAATAGCTTTTTGCTGTATTTTAATGATGTGCCATTTACAGGAAATGGCACATCACTAAGTTTGTTTTACGGTCTACTTGTAAAACGGCGGTTTCACCACCTTTGCTTTGATCTTGTTATCGCGGATAAGGATATAAATTTCTGAACCCTCTTTTGTAAATTCATTTTTTACATAACCCATACCAATAGCTTTTTGCAGCGATTGTGATTGTGTGCCCGATGTTACCTTGCCAATGTTATTACCATCAGCATCTACAATCTCGTAATCGTGGCGGGGGATACCACGGTCTATCATTTCAAAGCCAACCAGCTTTTGTTTAATGCCATCAGTTTTTTGTTGTAGCAGGGCCGCGCTGTTCACAAAATCTTTGCTGAACTTGGTTACCCAACCCAGGCCGGCTTCCAGCGGAGAAGTTGTATCGTCAATATCGTTACCATACAGGCAAAAGCCCATTTCTAAACGCAAGGTATCGCGCGCGCCTAAGCCTATTGGTTTAATACCAAAAGGCTCGCCAGCCTTAAATACGGCGTTCCACAGGTTTTCGGCATGGTCGTTATCTACATAAAGCTCAAAGCCACCCGCGCCGGTATAACCGGTTGCCGATATCACTACATTATCAATACCGGCAAATTTGCCTTTCTTAAAAGTGTAGTATTCCATCGATCCCAGGTCGGTATCCGTCAGGCTTTGCAGCGCTTCGGCAGCTTTAGGGCCTTGCACGGCCAGTAGCGAGGTACGGTCGGATATATCCTTCATATCCACACCCATGGTATTATGCTTGCTGATCCAGTTCCAATCTTTTTCTATGTTTGATGCGTTAACTACCAGCATATAGGTTTTATCATCTATGCGATAGATCAAAAAATCATCAACAATACCGCCATCATTGTTTGGCAGGCAAGAGTATTGCACTTTGCCATCGTACAGTTTAGCGGCATCGTTGCTGCTTACCCGTTGTATCAGGTCTAACGCGTTTTCGCCTTTCAGTATAAATTCGCCCATGTGGCTTACATCAAATACGCCAACGGCCTTGCGTACGGTCTCGTGTTCGGCGTTAATGCCATTGTATTGTACAGGCATGTTATAACCGGCAAAAGGCACCATTTTGGCACCCAGTTTAATGTGGATATCTGTTAAGGCAGTATTTTTCATAAATAATTTTGATCGCTGTAAAAGTAAATAAAATATACGATATCAGTTGGCCAATACCTTTTTGTAGAACATCACCAGCCGGGTGCTGATGGCATGGATATCGTGCTGGGTTTCTATCATCCGGCGGGCATTAAGGCCTATTCGCCTGCAAAAATCCTCGTCGGCAATGCAGCGTTTAATGGCCTTAAAAAACTCGTCGCGGGTATCGGCTATCATAATGTTTTCGCCATCGTGATATTGGATACCTTCGGCACCTAAACTGGTAGATATGATGCATTTTTGCATGGCCATGCCCTCCACAATCTTCACCCGCATACCGCCGCCCGATAGCAGCGGAACGATCATGATAGATTTGCTGTTCACAAACTCCAGCGCGTCGTCTACCTCGCCCTGGATATAGATTTTGCCCATTACGTCGTACTCGTCAAACTGTTCGGGGATATCGTTACCGGCCACATAAAAGCGGCTGCGCAATTCGCCATTTACCAAATCGTTATGGAAGTTTTCTAAAAACCATTCAATCCCCTCGCGGTTGGGCATCCAGCTTAACGACCCTAAAAAGAACAAGCTGGGGAATTCGATTTTATCGGGCTGGGGCCGGTAATTGGCCATATCAATCCCCACCGGGATAACTTCGATACTTTGCCTGGCTCCGTAACCCTCCATTGTTTTTTTATCCTGCTGGGTAAAAACAGCAATAGCGTCAAAGCTGTTCAGGTGTTGCAGCTCGTATTTTTTTATGCGGCGGGCAATCAGCTTTAAAAACCAGCGCTTCAGTGGGTCGTTTTTTTGCAGGGCCAGGCGCTGCCAAACCTGGTGTTCGATATTATGCGCGCGGTAAACCAATTTGGCCTTGGTGTTTTTGCGCACACCGTCCAGGTAAGGTGCTACAAAAAGGCCCTCAAACTGTATAATATCATAATTGGTATTGCGCACCTCGCGCACCAGCAGCCGCTCGAAAGCCGAATCGTAATAGCGGTCGATATTGGTGGAGTGCTGGCCAAACAGGTTAATAAAAGCATCCAGCATAGAAATACTAGTATCGATATTGTACGACCGGTAGTTGATTTGCTCCAGCAGTTCGTCGGTTTCTACCGTTTTACCGTTTTGTTTTTGATCGTTCAGGGATACCAGCGATACTTCGTGACCTTTTTCCACCAATCCACGGATGGTATTGCCAACCACAATAGGGTAGCCGCCATTTTGTGGGAATGGTATACGGTGTGTAAGTATCAATATTTTCACGAAAGCGTATTAACTGGTTGTTAACAAAGGTAATATATCGGGCCTATTTAAAAAATACTTAATTGCGGGTCTGTTACCCTAAACGTACGGCGATGATAGGGCGTATAACCCATTTTTAAAACCGCCTCGCGGTGTTTAATGGTAGGGTATCCCTTGTTGCTATGCCAGTCGTACCCAGGGTGTTCGTTGGCAATGCGTTTCATATAATCATCGCGGTAGGTTTTGGCCAGTATGGATGCCGCCGCTATGCTGAAGTACTTCCCATCCCCCTCCACAATACAAGTATGCGGAACAGCCTGGTATTTGTTAAAACGGTTACCGTCTATGATCAAATATTCCGGCCGCAGGTGCAACTGGTCCAGCGCCCGGTGCATGGCTAAAAACGAAGCATTAAGGATATTAATCTGGTCTATCTCCAAATTATCTACCGATGCCACGGCATAGGCTATGGCCTTGGCTTCAATTTCGGGGCGTAAATGGTAACGGTCGGTCTCGGTTAGCTTTTTCGAGTCGTTTAGCAGGTGGTGGTCAAAATCGTGCGCAAGGATAACCGCAGCGGCAAACACCGGCCCGGCCAAACAACCGCGCCCGGCCTCGTCGCAACCCGCCTCTAATAAATCATGCTGAAACCTGGGTAATAACATTTTTGGTGTCTCCTTGTGGTAAAAATAAGCGATATGCCCGCCCCTGCAAAATTTATTAGAACAACGTGCGGTTGATGATGGTATTATGACACAAATAAAACCGTGCTATAAATTTTGAAACTTAATTGGTAAATTTAAATTAATGATACAGCCAAACGAATTGAAGCCCACCCTGCGCATGGATCTTTCCAATGGTGCAAGTTCAACCACTACAAATGTTTGGGACATACTTGTTGCCAGCCGTAATGGCGACCTGGACAGGGTAAAGCAATTGGTTGATACCTGCCCCGAATTGATTTATGCCCAATACAACTATACCCCGCCCATTCACTTTGCCGTGCGCGAGGGCCATTTGGAATTGGTAAAATACCTGCTGGGCAATGGCGCGCACGACCCAACATACCGGATATACCCTTTCCTGGATAACCTAAATACCATAGCGCGCGACCGCGACTACTATGAGATAGCGGATTTACTTGACCAATACGGTAACAACCCAGCACATTGCAAATACCGGGGCGATAACGGCAAGATCTATCATAGCCGTACCGATTTACAAAGAGATTTTCAAAAGGCGGTTGACAGCCAGGAATTGACAAAGGTAGAGGAGATATTAAAGCAGCACCCCGAATTTGTACACGATGATACCTTTTTTTGGGGCGAAGGCATTTTGATGAAGCCCGCGAAGGATAGCAATATTAAGCTGCTAACATTGTTAATGAGCTATGGCGCACGGGTGCCCGATATATTAAAATGGGCGCAGGAGTACTATTTTAAACATCCCGAACCGGCCGCGTTTTTAATGGAAAACGGCATGAACCCTAATGTAATGAGCTGGCAACACGTAACCCTGCTGCACGATATGGCACAAAAAGGCAATATCCCCAAGGCCGAGCTACTGATAAAGCACGGTGCCGAAATTGACCCTATAGATGAGGAGTATCAATCTACCCCCTTGGGTATGGCGGTTAGATGGGGGCATACCGAAATGGTAAACTATTTATTGCAACAAGGTGCCGACCCCAATAAATCGGGGGCGGCATGGGCTACCCCGTTAAAATGGGCGCAAAAGAAAGGGCACCAGGAAATTGAAGATTTGTTGCTGAAGACGGGCGCTAAATAATGGCTCAAAAAACAATGTTGAGCTTAATAGCTAATTCCCCCCCCTCTAAAATATTCTTAAAGTCAGCAAAGTAATATCATCAATAGGTTTACCTTTTATTACCAAATTCAGGTGGTCCATCAGCATTTGGTTAAACCTGTCGGGGCTGTGGTGGCCGTTGGCTATTACAAAGTCGGTCAGTTTTTCCTCGTTCCATTGTTTGCTTTGTTCTACCTCGTAATCCATCAGGCCATCGGTATAATTAATCATTAACGACCCCGGCTCCACATCTATCTCGCCCTGGTTAATAAAGGGGAGTTCTTCAAAGGCACCTATCATGGTAGTCCCCAGCTTTAGCGACATGGCTTCGCCGTTGGCATACAAAATAGATGGATTATGCCCGGCGTTAATATAATTGAGCTTGCGGCTTTGCTGGTTGTATTTGGCCAGGAATATGGTAATAAATTTTTCGCCCCGGGTGTTTTTGATCACAATGCTGTTCAGGCGCTCGATAATGCTGGTCAGGTCGTCTTCTACCATGGCCCAGGCACGCAAACTGGCCTGGAAGTTGGCCATCAGCAAGGCTGCCGAAATGCCCTTGCCCGATACATCGGCAATACACCAGATCAGTTCGTGATCGTTCAGGCGGATAAAATCAAAATAATCGCCGCCAATGTTTTGATGGGGCAGGTATTTTGCCCCAATCTCTACCGCCGTATCCCGGTGCAGTTTAACGGGGATCAGCATATTCTGCACTTCGGATGCCAGTTCCATTTCGCGCTGGAAGCGTTCGGTCTGCAGCCTTTGGCGAAACAGCTTTTTATTTTGCAGGGCCACAATAATGGCGTTCACCAGGGTTTGGATAAAGGCCAGGTCGTTATCCATTATTTCGGCGGTGGAATTAAAATCGCCGATGAGGGTATAGGCCAGGGTTTTATTTTTATCGTAAAAGGGAATGTAATGGCTATAATCTTTTAGCAAGCCCTGGTTGTGGTTAATAAGTGAGGATGCCACCCTTAGTTTTTTTAACCCGGTACAGGCTTTCAGTAATATGGGCAGGGTTTCAAAGTGGCCGCCGTATTTAGAGATGCAAATAAAGCTGCCGTCCTTTTCTATCAACAGCCTAAAGCGCCCCACATTTAGGTGGGTTTGCAAAATGGACTCCATCATTTGGATGAGTACCGGGGTTGACGAGTTTTTGTTGATAGCCCGGGTAATCTCCAGTAAGGAGTTTAGCTCCGACTGCCGTTTTAGCAACAGTCTAATTAATTCGTCTTCGCCCTGATCTTGGTTGTTATAATGCATTTAGGCAGCTTTTGGAAGCTTGTACTAAATTAAAAAAATAATTCTTATATCCGGGCACTCTGCGATTTTATATCAAACGCGTCGCGCAGGCCAACCGTAACCAGGTTAAAGGCATATACCATCAGCATAATGGCCAATCCCGGCGCCAGGGCCAGGTAAGCCAGGTCCATAATAATATAACCGTAATGCTCGCGGATCATGCTGCCCCAGGTAGGCATGGGCGGCTGCGCGCCAAAACCCAGGAAGCTTAAGCCAGCCTCCAGCAATATAGCCGACGCGAAGTTGGACGATGCCAGCACCAAAATAGGCCCGGTAATATTGGGCAAAATGTGGCGGGTTATAATGCGGTAATTATTAAAGCCCATGGCCCGCGCGGCCTCAATGTATTCCACCTGTTTAAGGCTCATTACCTGGCCGCGTACCAGCCGGGCTACCTCCACCCACATGCTTAGGCCTACGGCAATAAAGATCTGCCACAAGCCCTTACCTAATGCGAACGACAACGCAATAACCAGCAGCAATGCCGGCAGCGACCATAAAATATTCATCAGCCAGCTTAAGGTCGCATCTGTTTTACCGCCATAATAACCGGCAATAGCGCCAATGCTTACCCCCGTTACCAAGCTAATAATAACCGCCATCAACCCTACCGAGAGCGATACCCGTGTACCCAATATCAGCCGGCTGAGTAAATCGCGGCCGTAAAGGTCGGTGCCGAGGAGGTAGGTTTTGTGTACAATGTTATCATTCAATATTTTTTTTTGTAATTGACGGTAGGTAATATCGGTTGCAGGCATAATTAAGTACCCGCTTGAACCTAATACACTAACCGAATCGTTTTTATAAATCGGTTTTTGCCCGTATATCACCTCAAATATGTTGTAAGAATGGCGCTCGGGTTTGTCTTCTACCCCTATATATTCGCCAACTATGATAGAATCACGATAAAAGTGGAAAGTAGTGATAGGTAAAATCGTATAAAAATCGGGTTGGCCCGACCATAGCTTTTGGAAAATGTTTACCGTATCAACCGGGTTGTTTTTGCGGAGCCTTAGTAAGGTGAAGCTGCTGCCCGGTTTCTTCAGGCTGATCTGTAAGGTCATCTCGTTAGCCTGCGGGGTCGGGTCGGGCATTACCAGGTACCCTAATATAGCAATAATTACCGAGAAAACAATGAAAATTAATCCGCCTATGGCAAATTTATTGCGTTTAAAGGCATGTAAGGCGCGCTGGGTGGGGGTTAAGTCGGGCATTATGGTTAAGTCAGGAGTCTTTAGTTTTAAGTCCTAAGTCTTTTTTGGCTAATATACATAATACCCTTGTTTAGGAAAGGGTTTTACCGAATTACTAAACCCTTACAGTAATGGCAGAGGGGTTCCATCCCGCCCGCTCAGGTGTCCTGCGCCCTGGTGTAAGCCCGTTACTGTTCTATTTTAAACGTGCCGTTTAACTCCACCGCCCTATCGGCACTGCAGCCGCAATAATTAGGGGTTGTATTTGTTTTAAAGTTTCCCTCTATTAACGTTGTGCCGGTTCGGTATTTGGTAATATTAACGGTCCCCGACGGGTAAATTCCCCAGGTCATGATATAGTTGGAGGCCGGCACCGTTAAAGTAGTGGTTAATATAGAGAAACTACCAATAACGGGCTTGTCGGTTGTTAAACTAAAAACATTACCGCCGGCTTTGTTATTCACACCAATTACTGTTGAGGCCCCTACAAAGGGCGGTAATGATGTATAAAAATTCACGTCATAGTCGGGGCTGGCAAAGGTATACGTCTTCCCCTCTACGTTAAACGTAAAAGTACCGGTTAGGGGCCGGCTGCAAATACTAATGTCGCCGGCGCGGTAAATGGCCCCCTGCCAAAAATCCCAATGGGTTGATTTGCGCAGCACGTTGTTATTGGCATCGTAAATAGTAATATTGGCATTTGCCACAGCAATTGTTGTACAGTAAGCAACATTAAAGTTATACTCGCCATTAACTATCGGCGAGTTATAGATAGTTCCGTCAAGGTTCAGCTCCATACGGCCATTAACACTATTAAAGCTGCAATCGTCAACATGGCCGGTAACTACTGTAATAAACTTTGAAAGATCGGCAGCGAGTACTTTAGTTGTTCGCGTACCGGCTTGTACTGCCGGGATATTTAGGTTTTGAACCAAATCGCCGCAGGGCGAAAATAATCCAGCGGTTGAGGCTGAAGCTGCCGGTATATACATTAAACAAACACCTTTTGAATTAAACGTAGCCTTTTGGTACCCGGCATTATTATATCGGTCGTTATAATTAACCAGGGCAAAGCCAAGGGCCGCCGGGCTGATATACGCCCTTAACAATGCCGCCGTGTATGGAACGGCCCATTGTAAAAAAACCAAACCCGTTGTTGATCCTGAAACGGAGGGGGTAATTGAACCATTATCGTAGCTTATATTAAAGTTGGCCGCGCTGTTTTCAACCCAAAGGCCCGTGTCTTCGTTAAACGTCCAAAGTTTAAGTGTACCCGAAGCCGGGTTCCCTGCCATTGGACTTAAGGAACAGCTATAGGACATGGGTTTTGATAATTTTAAATTTTCGCCGGCCGCTCCTTTAAGTTTAACACATATAGCGCCATAGTTTTCAAGCGCCACTATATGATTCCCCGCGTCCACAGCCCGTTTATCCCCCGGCAACTCAATCATAGTATCAAAGTAGGTGGTAGGGAGTACTATAGCGGTCACTATACCGCTATAAGCTATGCCGTCTTCCCTTATAATACTATTGGCCTGGAAGGTTAATTTGGCTAAGGCATGGCTATAGGCATTAGTATAGTTAACCACGCCACCTGCAGCAGCATTAAAAGTACCTGCAACTATTTCGGGCCTCAGGTAAATTTTTACCCCGTTGTATACCGCGTTATTTTCTACTACAAGGGTTTTCCACGAGTCGAAATAGCCGGGCTTTGTGAACCTGATCACTACCTTGTCTGAGTCTGCCACAGCACCCGTATAGCTAAAGGCACCGGTCGCACCTGTGGCTATGGTGCTGCTGCCAATAGTAATGGCGGTATTATCTGCCGGGGAACCATCCTCTTTATAAACATAACCAGCTATAGTTACCTGGCCCGCAGTGGGTACAATTACTGGAGGCAGCGTAACAGTGCTGCCATTATTTGCAGGGCCTGGCGTACCTTTTTTACAGCCGTAAAGCAATGCAATAAAAACAGGGAGTAGCAAAAAAAGCTTTAGGTTCATTTAATGGAATTGATATACAATAATAATTAATTTATAATTAAGCGTTAAAGAAATCGCACAAGCTGCTTGTTATGCGTAAGCCCAATGCTCAAAAAACCATAATGCAGGGCTCGCAATAGCTACGTCACTATCGCTCCCCGCGGTTAAAAAAGGGTTTATATAAAGCCTGCCCTGGTGTAATTTATATAAAGTCTATAGATTTTATAGATTTTTCTTGGAGTTAATGAATCAATGCTTTATGTTTGCAGCATAATATGTTAATACAGGGTATCAAATACACGTTTTTAATGCGAATGCCTCTTACCCCAGAGGCCATGTGTTGCTGTTGTTAATTCCGTCATCCGGCGGCTACTCCCAGCAAGTCATTACATCCATTAAAATATTTTGATCACCATCCATGTCTACATTTTTTAAACTACCAGCATCCCGTATAAATTTATTCGCCCTGCTTTTTGCCGGGGTATCCGTATTGGTACTTAGCTCGTGGGGTAAGGCCCCACGCTACACTTCATTGCGCCAACTTGCCGGCGCTTCAGCATTTAAAACTACAACCTCGGTCCATCAGCTGCAGTTAAACGGCAAGGCGTTTAAATATCGCGCCACCATGGGTTATATATCCGTTGGCGATAGCAATCACCATTCGGCGCAGCTATTTTACTCGGCCTATACTACCGGGCAAAGCAACAGGCCGGTAACCTTTGTGTTTAACGGCGGGCCCGGCTCATCGTCTATATGGCTGCACATGGGTTCGTTCGGGCCGGTGCGCGCGGTGGCTAACAAAACGGGGTATAGCGATAACCCCGATACCTGGCTGGGTTTTACCGACCTGGTATTTATCGACCCTGCAGGTACCGGCTACAGCCGCCCCGAAGACGGCACAGCTGCCCGCAGGTTTTATGGATACCATGAAGACATCGGGGCTGTTGGTAAATTTATTGCACAATACCTGGCCGAAAATAACCGGCAGCGCAGTCCGCTATTTTTGGCGGGCGAAAGCTATGGCGCAGCCAGGGCAGTGGGACTGGCAGATTACCTGCAGGATACGCTTAACATCGAACTTACTGGCTTAACGCTGATCTCGCCAGCGTTGGATTACCGGCTGATCACTTTTGGTAAAGGCAATGATGCGCCTTATCCGTATTACCTGCCTGCCTATGCCGCCGCCGCGCAATATCATCATCGCCTTGCGCCGCAGTTGCAGGCCTTAAGCCCGGCGCAGCTGAATGCAAGGGTGAGCAATTTTGCCTTTGGCGCGTACCGTCGTTTTTTAAAAGATGGTGAAAGGGCCGCGGATATCATAGATACCCTAAATTATTATACGGGTATTGATAAGGCAACCTTAAGCAGCCTGAATGGCCGGGTGACTGATAGCCGTTTCGCCCATTTACTGTTACAGGCAAACGATAAACAAACGGGCACTTATGATAGCCGCGCGACCGGAGAAATTACTGCTGCCGACCCAAGCGAAGCGCCGCTGCGCAAAGTATTTCCGCAAGCCTTTCAGCAATACAGGCAGCAAACCTTACATTACAACAATCAGCTGCCCTACCTGGCCACCATTGCAACACCCGATTGGAACTATGGCCCGGTAACAAAGTCTGCTTATTTTAACGTTGTGCCGTTATTGAAAGATGCACTGAACAGGCATAGCAACTTAAAAGTGCATATTGTAAGCGGCGATTATGACCTGGCTACCCCGCCGGCTACTGTTGACCAGGCCGTTTCCGGATTAGGCGCGTTTGGCCATCAATTACAAGTACATCACTACAGGGCAGGGCACATGCTTTATACCGACAATGCGGCTAACAAGCAATGGCGCAAGGATAGCGCGGCATTTTATCAACAAACATTAGCCGGTTTAATTTGAAACATTAAAAAACAATAGCAATAAAAAAGGCGGAGTGGCCGAGTGGTGAGGCGGGCGTCTGCAAAACGCTCTACAACGGTTCGATCCCGTTCTCACGCCTCTAATTAATTTGTTCTCTCTCTCATAATTAGGTTTATAATTGGTTCGTAAATACCCCTGCCCATCAGGGGCTTTACGTTTTTATGTAGCTTACGGTATTGTTGTAGGCGATGAGGCTACATCATCTACTCACCCCGACATCGTTTCACTCGTCACCCCTCTCTTCGCTGCGCGGAAAGAGAGCAAGGTTTTGTCCCATAAACATATTAAACCCCTCTTTCCGCCAAAGGCGAAGAGAGGGTGGTCCAGCGAAGCGTAGACCGGGTGAGTCCCCGCAAATTTTGACATTCTCTTTACGCCCAATTCCCTACTTTTGCCCCGATGATAAAAGCCTATCTGTTAACCACCGGCGCCGACGGCCATTCGCATGTACAAAGCGGTTATTTGGCCGATGGGGTGTTTACCGATGGGGGCAGCATCCGTTTTCAGGAAACAGCGCCGCATACCTTTTTCACCTGGCATACCGCACCGGCTAACCAGTATGTTATTTGCCTGGCCGGTACGCTGCGTTTTAACACTTTCACCGGCGAGGAATTTACCCTGCACCCCGGCGAGGTATTGATAGCCATGGACACTACCGGCACGGGCCATACCTGGCAAATGCTGGGCGATGAACCCTGGAAACGTGCTTATGTACTGTTCGACCCATCAAAAACTATTAATTTTACTCCCGATAATATTTAACCCTACTATGGCTGCCGATAACGCTAAATTTAAAAAACTGCTGGAACTAAGTCGCGGCGATTACAAAGCCTTTTTGTACGATTGCGATGGCACCCTGGCCGATAATATGCCTGCGCATACCGAAACATATATCCGCGTTGCTGCCCGCGACGGGATACATATTGACGGGGCTATGATTGACGAACTGGCCGGCTGGCCCATTACCGAAGTGGTTAAAGAGATCAATAAGCGATATGATGCCAGTTTTGACCCCGACGAATTTAACGCGGCAAAATATCAGCTATTTTGCGATGAATATATTGAGCAGATAAAACCCATTGAATACGTAACCGACCACTTGGTAGCCCATGCCGGCAAAATAAAAATTGGCGTAGTATCGGGCGGCAGCCGCGAAGCTATTACCAGAACCCTGCAAGTGCTGGGGATATTGGATTTGGTTGATGTTTTGGTTTGCGCCGGCGAAACCCCTAATGGCAAACCCTTCCCCGATCCTTTTTTGGCAGCAGCCCAACAACTGGGTGTGCAACCGCAGGATTGTTTGGTGTTTGAGGATGGCAACCCCGGCGTAGCAGCAGCCAAAGCGGCAGGTATGCCCTGGATACGGATCGATAAAGTCTAAAATTCGTTGCAAATTTCGTTACAGGGCATCGTATCTATATTATTATTTACTATTAGTATATAAAATATCATACTTCGTTATAAACTAAGGTAATACTTCATCATATTTGCATATCTGTTTACGATATGCCCCCAACTGATCATTCTTTTAATAACAAGTATACCCGATTGGTTGTGCAACCGGTTTTGGCATTGTTGTTATTTGTAATTTTCAGTTCGGCAGCATTAGCCGCCCAGCCCGATAGCAACTCGGTACTATTTGCTGTTTTTAAACCCCTTAGCAACATCCCCCAAAACAAAAGGGTAGCTATGGCTACCGGCATTTACAAGGATAAGTACCGCCATTTAAGCGAGCCCGTTATTATGGCCGTATTAGATAGCCTGCAGCTATTAGCCCAAAATCTTGATGACCAGCCCTTAGAGTGCAACGTTTACCTTTTACGGGCCGATTATTATTCGGTTAACAGGGGCTTTAACGCGCTGAGCATATCCTATCATCAAAAGGCTATTGATTATGCCGTAGCTAATCATTTGGCGTTAGAAACCGCCATATCACTGCATAAAAAAGGCCTTTATTATTTTACGTTTAACCATAATATTGATGCTTGCCAATATTTTTTGCAGGCAATGGATAAGTTTAAGCAAATAGGCTTTAGCCATGTGCCCGATATATCCACTTATATTTTAGAGCAGGGCAAGTTTTATTATGTGCTAAGGGATTATGCCACAGCCAAGCCCCTGCTTGATATGGTAATGCACCACCCTATTAATAATATCCGTATACAGCTTAATGTAATTAATACCATTGGCCTTATTTACCGCAGCGATAAGCAATACCCGCAGGCCTTAAACTATTTTAACCAGGCTCTTAAAAAGGCTATCGATAAAAAGGATAGTGCCTGGGTAGGTATAACGCTGGGTAATATTGGCTCGGTATATTTTATGCAGGGTTTGTATGATAAGGCCATGCCTTATTTAATTACCGATTATAAAACATCGGCAAAGTTTAGCCAGTTTGCTAACGCGGCGCTAACCCTTACACGCATTAGCCACATTAACCTGCAGCGCAACCAACTTAAGCTGGCTGCCATGCAGTTGGATACCATTGAAATGCTGATACATAAAAGCGCGGGCGAAGATGTATTGGGTGTATGGATAGAGGTTTACAACCAAAGGGCCATACTTTGCCAGCGCACCGGTAAACTAAATGATGCCATTGTTTATGCCAAAAAATTTGAGGCCAGTAAGGATAGCCTAACCCAACGCAATAGCATAGCCGCAATTGAAAGGGTGAAATTAAAATGGGAATCGGAAAAATACGATAACCAGATAGACCAACTTAAAACACGCGCCGAAACCGATGCCTTTAAGCGCAATGCTGTTATTGCCATCTTATTTTTGCTGATCATTATTTTTGTATTGTTATTTAACCGTTTTAGGCTGGATGCAAAAAAAGATCAGGAAATGTTATTGATACGCAAGCGCAGGGTAGATGAAAAACTGAAAAGCGCGGCCGAATCACTACAGCTTTATACCGAAAATTTGAAGCAGAATAACACCCTGATCGAAAAATTTAAGGCCGAGATAGAACGCTTCAAAGTACAATCGACCGACAGGGCGGGGGCCGAACACCTGGAAAAGCTGATGCAGGCCCACATTATGACGGACGATAGCTGGACCGAGTTTAAAAAACTTTTTACCAAGGTGCATGGCGGCTTCTTTTCAAAACTGCGCGGCAGTTTCCCCTATTTAACCGATACGGATATGCGCCTGTTAGCGCTGATAAAGCTTGGGCTTAATAACCGCGAAATGGCCAATATGCTGGGGATTACTATTGAAGGGATAAAAAAATCAAAACAGCGGCTGCGTAAAAAAATGCGGCTTTCGCCCGATACCGATATCGAACAAATTGTGGCAGGTTTGTAGCACAGGCTAACTTAAAAATCACTAAACACCACAACTACAGGTATTTAAAAAGCGCCTTACAACCCTACGGAATATGTCCACTATTTGTCCACGGGTATATTGAAGCAAATCGACCGTTTTAGTAGTATATTTAACTATTAACTAAGCCAGCAAATCACTATTAGGTATATTTTATCGAAAGATTAAAATAATGGAAACAACAATCACCAAAAAAAAATGCTCTAAATGTTTTCGAGGCACCCTGGATTACCGAACCCCCAGGGGCTTTTGGGTAAAAACATTATTATTCTGGTTACCTATCCGCCGCTATAGATGTGGTTATTGCGATAAAAAAACCTACTTATACGGCTCGTCTAATGTAGAGAGCAGCAACGATAATACCAGTAAATTACAGGTTGTTAAAACCGAGGATTAAACCCCCAGTTTAATTAATTTACTGCCCTGCAATACCGGGATGGCCGTAGTGGTATCGGTATTTAAGCAAAAAGCGATATCTTCTTCAATACCCAATTGCTTCAACCTTTCGCTGTGCGATGTCTTCTTTAAATAAGCCGGAACATCATCCTTACCTAACTGGTACAAATCATTTGCCGCTATAGCGGCATCATCTAACTTATAACCATCGGCCTTTAGCTGCTCAATTACCGCGCCGGCAAACAGGGTATCCTCTAAATTAAAATTAAACTTCCACCCGGCGCATACCAGTAAAATATTTTGATTGGTGGTTTTCAGCCAGTTGCACAAAGCCGTTAGGTTAAGGAACGACCCGATAACAATTTGCTTAGCCTTGTGCGATAGATACAGGGCCTGGGTACCGTTTGTAGTGGTAAGCACCACTGTTTTGCCTGCCACTTTTTGGCTGGTGTACGAGAAAGGTGAATTGCCAAAATCAAAACCTTGCACTACCTCGCCGTTGCGTTCGGCTGCTAATAAATAACCGGGGTTGTTTTCCTTATAGGCTAAACACTCTTCTACCTCGGCCACGGGGATTATGGCTTCGGCACCGTTTTCAATGCCATAGCAAATAGATGATGTGGCCCTGAAAATATCAATAATAACCACTACATAATCTGCTACATCGTATAAGTGTATTAAAGCCGGGGTAAGGCAAACCTCTAATTTTTTATCCAAAACGCGTAAGTATTAATTGAGGCAAAAATAAGGGAATAAAGCAGATAGGGGTGGTTTTAATAAAAAAAGCCTTACTATGCTTTAAACATAGTAAGGCTTTTGCTTAACAGGGTATTGCTGCTTAATTCATTTTAGCCAATATAAATGGTATGCTAATACCAAAGGTTACATTACGGCCGGGGTTATACACGCCCAGGGTTGGGTCGGTTTGGTCCAGGCGGCCGGGTTTTAAACGGCTCAGCGCATCGTAATACTTTTTATCGGCCAGGTTATTGCCCGATATATAAAGCTTCACCTTTTGCTTGCCAATAGCTACCGTAGCGCCTACCGAAGCATTAATAAGCGTATAAGAACTTGTTGGTGTTTCAAAGGCCGCATCGTAGCGGTTTTGGGCAAAGTAGTTATCTAATCCAAAAGAGATATAGCTTTCTTTCAAATGGCCTATCTTCGGCTCCAACCTAATAGTATTGTGCATATTACCCGCCGGGATGAAAGATAACGGCCTATCCAGCGTGGTGTTTTGCGCGTGGGTGTAACCAAAGGTATTATCAATATGGATATAGCTTACCGGGTGCAGGGTAAGGCTGGCTTCTACCCCATATAGGTTGGCATTAACCTGGGTATAGCGGTAAACCGGGTAAAGCTGCGGGTCGCCATTATCATCGGTTACGGTAATATTGTCGCCCTTTTTATTGGCGGCATATATAAAGTTATGGATGTAGTTATTGTAGATGCCCAAACTGGCCGATATCGTATTATTATCAAACTGCAAAGCGGCATCACTTTGGTAGCTGCGCTCGGGGCTAAGGTTGGGGTTCCCTACTTCGTAACGGAAAGTACCCTCGTGTACCCCGTTGGATCCCAGTTCGGCCGTGTTAGGCGCGCGGAAAGCCGTACCGGCGTTGGCTTTAAAACTCAGTTCGTCTGTAAACTCGTGCGTAAAGCCTAAGGCTGTACTTAGGTTAGATGACGTGTTATTAAACGGTGCAAACCTAACGGTGCTACCTTCGGTTAAGCCCTGGCCTTTGTTTTGGCGGTAATCGTACCGTAAGCCAAAGTTAAAGGTGTTTTTATCCCAGTTTTTTTTGATATAGCCAAAAGCGCCGCCGCCATAGGTGTCATACGCGGGGATCAAAAACTCGGTACCCTTGTTTACACTATGGCCCGCATCGGCGCTGATACCGAGTACCGGTTCCCAGCCATTGCTGCCATTTATGTAATACTTCACATCGCCCGAATAGGTGTTCAAATCAAAGTACAAAGCCGGGGTAGGGTTAT
The DNA here is from genome assembly GCA_040389105.1 of Bacteroidota bacterium. Classification (GTDB taxonomy): domain Bacteria; phylum Bacteroidota; class Bacteroidia; order Sphingobacteriales; family Sphingobacteriaceae; genus Mucilaginibacter. The sequence continues at coordinate 50,977 of JAZKAO010000006.1, read as the reverse complement.
CCAGCTCGCGGCGTTGATTTTTTTGGTAACCTAAATTTACTTTCAGCGATCCCGAGTTCAGGATAAAGTTATTATCCAGCGATATTTTATAATGGCGGATATCCTGGCGGGGGAAATCAAGCGTGCGGCTATGAAAATCCTTATCGGTAAAGGCTACGCCGTCGTCGTTCACGTATTGCCCGGCCGTGTTAAACGCAGGGTCGTAAAAACCAATATTGTTTTTAAAGTACGACAGGTTTAAATGCGAGTATCCCCAGCTTTTGTTAACACCCAGCATCCCGTTCAAATCCGTCTCGTTAAAGCCCGAATTTGGGAAATAACCGGTTGGGGTATTAAAGGAGTAAGCGTTTTTGTACGATCCGCGGCCGCGCCAAACAAAACCGTTCTCGTTACCGGTCAGCATCAGCGAGTTGCTGCTTAAACCGTTATTGGTAGAGTAGTTTGATATCAGCTCGCCCCGCACTTCGCCATCGGGGGTGGTTAACGGCTCTAATAAGTTAAGCACACCACCCAAGGCATCCGATCCGTACATCAGCGACGCGGCACCTTTCAGTACCTCTACACGGTCAATCTTAAACTGGTCTATCTCCACACCATGCTCATCGCCAAATTGCTGGCCTTGTTGTTTTACGCCATCATCTAACGTAACCACGCGGTTATAGCTTAAACCACGGATAACTGGTTTAGAGATGGACGGCCCGGTAGTAATTTGCGAGAAACCCGGCACCTGCTTGGCTATGGCATCAATTAAATTGGTTGATGGCTTCAGCAATTCATCGCGGCTTAGGGTTGATACCGATGTGCTGTTGCGCTTGTTGTTTGAACTGGTTGGTGTACCGGTAATTACCACCTCCTTGGTTTCGATACTGGTAGGCTGCAATTCAAAAACAATGGTGGTGCCGGCCGACATATCAACTATTTGCGTTAATGTTTTATAGCCCACGTATTGCACCTGCATCATTAGCTTGCCTTTGGCGGGTAGCGCTTTAAAGGCGAAGTTACCGTTAGCATCGGTAGCGGCGGTGATCTTTAAGTCGGGGATGGAAATGGTAGCGCCCGGGAGCGTCATTTTATTAGTGGCATCAACCACCTTGCCCGTTATACCTATGGCGGCATGGGCAGTGATATATATTAATTGGATCAGCATAAAGCCGAATATTTTCAATTTCATAATAATGAGTTAAAGTAAAAACAGCCGGTGCCTAAAGCATCAGCATAAAACAATAAAATAAGAAAGGGTATGGTATTATGAAACCGCAACAGGCGGGGCGCGGCCCGATGCAAGCACGAGTTGGATGAGTATAACATCCGATTGCTTAACCTGGTAATGAAAGTTTACAGCAACAGCCGGGGCAAAGTAAACATGCTGGTTTAACAGCATGTGGGTATGGTGCATTACATCGCAAATATCGCACTTCTCCTTTAATACAGGCAGGCTGCTTTTGGTGGCTACCGCAATGCTACCATGTTTGTAGTGGGTATGCGCGAAAACCATATACTGCCCCGCCACAAAAAGCAGCAATAAGGCCCACGAGTAAATGATATTTCTTTTTTTCCTTTTCAAACTTAAACCAGCAGATTGATTTGCATTACAAAGTTAATAATTTAACCTGCACGGGCGTATTTGGTTCGTAACAATATCGTTAAATGGGATTAATGACTATTTAACCACAATGGTAAGGAGAGAAAAGGGAGTGTGTTTTTTGTCCACGCGGGTTCTCACGGAGCTTTATTTAACCTATAAAATCATTGGGTTCGGGCTATTAGAGGGGCATCGCCCCGGCTCATGTTTTAGCAACGGATTTCAATCCGTTGATGGATGGAAATTGTTTACACGAGGTAGGTTCGGGCCATATCATTATCCCTTACCATATCGGGCAAACATTTGCCGTTCCGATGGAACTCCGATTTGTTTTATGCCTTCATCAACGGGTTGAAACCCGTTGCTACAACATGTTTTGTCCGCTATGCGGACTTGCTGCCTTACCGCCGCTCGTTATAAACCCCAAACTCCGCTATCGATGGCTGATGGTCGTACGTCTCTATCTGTATCCTTACCTTACTGCCCCACACCCGGTTAAAGCGGTTGATTTTGATCTTATTACCATTCTCCCCGCTAAACAGGGTTTTCCATTCGCCGCTTTGGTAGTACTCCAGCTTGTAGGTTTTAATGTTGGCCTTTTGCTCGGCAATTACAATGGCGTTAAAGGCTTTTTCGTGACTGAAATCAACCTCGTACCAGGGTGTTTTAACCGTTGGGTTCGATGTCCACGACGATTTAAAATCATCATCATTGGCAAAATCCATAATATCCATATCATCGCTCCAGCTGGATGTGCTGGGTTCATTTTTAGCCAAATTGCTGGATATAATAGGCGCATCCAGCGGGGGTAATTTATTAACCGGCCCTTCGTTTTTCCATATACTGCCAATTTGTTTTAGCGATGCCAGCGCGTTATCATCAATTAAGCCATCGCGGTTAGGGGCCACGTTCAGGATAAAGTTACAACTGGCATTATTGAGCGGGATAAGCGTTTCATTCACCAGTTTCGTGGCATCCTTTACCGGCTTGGTAGGGAAATCCGTTTTCCAAAACCAGGCGCTGTTTATGGGCAGGCAAGCCAGGGCCGGCATCTTATTGCTTTCCTTTGAGATGCGCTGACCGGCACCCATTTCATACGTTTTAATATCGGTGTAATACAGTCCTTCGACCGGGTATTTGGCGCCGTTCAGATCCATCAGCAGGCAATCGGGTTGCAGTTTTTTCACCAGCAGGTACACATCCTCAAAGGGGATATCATCGTACGAGATCCTTGACCATGGCGCATCCCAACCGTCGATGATCAGCGCTTCAATCTTACCGTATTTAGTCAGCAGTTCGGTTATCTGTGCCTTTACCATATCCACATGCTTTTGGGTGATCTGGTGCGGGCGTAGCTTGTGGTGGGTATCCAATATCGAATAATACAGCATCACTTTTAAGCCGTTGGCACGGAACGCGTCGGCATACTCCTTTACTACATCACGCTTCAGCGGACTGTTCATTACGTTATAATCGGTGGTTTTGGTATCCCAAATACAAAAGCCGCTATGGTGCTTGGTGGTTAAGCAGCCATAAGTCATATTAGCCGATTTACCCGCCTTGGCCCACTGGTCGCAATTTAATTTGGTTGGATTAAACAGCGATGGCGAAGCATCCGGATCGGGCCAGTCCTGGTTCATATACGTGGGGATATTAAAGTGGATGAACATACCAAAGCGCAGGTCGACAAAGTTTTGCTGCAATTTGGCCAGGTTTTGAGCCGATAATAAAATGGGGAGGGCCACTAATAATATACCGGTACCGAATATTCGTTTCATGTGGATGCAGTTAATAGGGGAAAGATAAGGGAAATTTGGGTGATGGCAAATTAAGGGTTATACACATCGGGTCAATACTTCGCTGGTCGACCGGGTGAATCAAGGCGCTATGCCAATCAACCCCGCCAATTCTTCCCAACTATGCATCCGCTCACCTACCCCTAGCATTTCAGCAATCGCCGTAAAAACATCCGCCCGTGTTTTACCCTCTCCCCGCAAATAATGCACCGAGGTAGCGCCGGCCGATTTGGAAAGTTTTTCTGTACCGGATGCCATTAACAACGGATGGTGATAAAAAGTTACATCGCGAAAAGCATCCGCTCCAATTAGCGGTGCTAAATAATACTGCGCCAGCGTTGATGCCCAAAGGTCCTGCCCCCGCACAATAAGGTCGATACCGAAATGGATATCGTCTAAAACAGATGTTAACTGGTATGCCGGGTAGCCATCTTTTTTGCGCACCACAAAATACTGCATAGTGGCGGGCAGTGTTGTTTGGATAGTTTCACCCGAAAAAGTTTTGATGTTTAGTACCTCGTTAGTATCCGTTTTTAAGCGCCAGCTTACATTTTCCGCATCCAGCGGAATGTTTTTGTGGCGGCAGGTGCCGGGGTAGGTATCATCGGGATTAATGGCCCTGATTTGTGCGCGCGAGCATGTACAGGCAAACACTGCATCTTGCTCCTTTAATTGCTGTAAGGCCGCATTGTACATATCCATACGGTGTACTTGCGACCATTCTGCTTCGTACTCCTCCAAATTTTGCTGGCCTTCGTCATAAGGGATCTCTAAAAAAATCAGGGTATCAAAAATATCCTGCACATATAATCGGTTCACCCGTTCGCGGTCAAGGTCGTCTATCCGCAGCAATATTTTGGCCCCGGTTTTTTTGGCCAGCGCGGCGGTTATAGCAAATGACAGTACATTCCCCAAATGCAGGTAACCGCTTGGGGTGGGTGCTATACGGGTTCTGCTGAATATAGGTGCCGGGGTGCTCATTTTTTATCGAAACTAAAGTCAGCATTTTTTGGGATGATGTGGCTGTATTTTTTCGATTTGTCGGGTAGTTTACTCAACCCCGGCATCATTTCACTCGCCGGACCTCTCCTCGCTGCGCGGAAAGAGGACAGCATTAATGCCCAATTGCGCGCAACAAATGACCAATGGCTATTTCAAGGGGTTACCCGATTCTGTCCAGGTATCCGCATTCATTTTAAGGCCGGTTATTTTAATCACGTAAGCCATATCACATGGCGGTGTAGCGGGCAGGCTTACCTTTAAGCCGGTGGCATCCTGTGTATATTCCAGCTTGCCTGATGCACCCAACATGGTAACCGAAGTTATTTTACCGGCAGGCGCTTGCCCTACAGCCAGCGAGGTAATGTTAACAGACGCGCCAGGCCATTTACCTACTATAATGGCATAAAGCGCATCGCCCTTAACGGTGAAGCGGATTTTTACGCCGCCTGGTTCGCCTTCGCCAAACTTGGTCCAGCTGTGGGTCTCGTAAATGGCCTCGCCATTAAGGCCGAGCCATTTGCCAACATTTAATAAAGTCTCCTGCTGTTCCTGTGGGAAGGTACCATCAGCCCTTGGCGATAGGTTGAGCAATAGTGTGCCGTTTTTGCTCACAATATCAACCAGGGTATTAATAACCGATGCCGCGCTGCTCACCTTCATATCCGATGTATAACCCCAGGTGCTGCCAATTTTGCTATCCACCTGCCAGGTGCCTGTGCGGATGCTCGGCGGGATATGGCCTTCAAAATCTAATATCGACCCAATAGTTTGTGTATTCACGCCAGATGGCGCGTAAGCGGCCTTTTTGGTACTTAGCGAAACCTCCTTGCCCCATTGTTTGGCGCGGTTATAATAGTAGGCGGCAATATTCACCTTCAAGGGATCGAGGTAACGCTGATCTACACCGTTATCAAACCACAGCATATCGGGCTGATATTTATCAATCAATTCCATATTGCGCTGGTACCAGTTCACCAGAAACTTTTGGGCGGCCGCGTCGCTACGGTCGGCCACGTTATAAAAGTCGGCCCATTTGGGGTCGAACAAGTCGGATTTGGATGCCTTAAGCCGCGCTATCAGATCTGCCGGCGGCTTGATGAACTGGAAGTTTTCGATACCGTGATTAGATACACCAAACTTCAGTCCCTGCTTGCGAACGGCAGTACAAAGTTCGCCAATCAAATCGCGTTTTGGCCCCATCTGTTTGGCATTGTAGGGCGTAACCTTACTATCCCACATGGCAAAATTCTCGTGGTGTTGTGCAGTCGGGATTACAAAGCGAGCGCCCGATTTTTTGAACAGTACAGCCCAGGCATCGGCATTAAATTTATCCTGCGTAAACAGGGGAATAAAATCTTTGTAGCCAAATTTATCGGGCGTGCCAAAATGCTCGTTATGCCATTTGGCTACGCCGGGGTTGCCATACATATGTTTCTCGTACCACTCGCTTTTATAGGCAGGTACCGAAAATAATCCCCAGTGCATAAACAAGCCAAACTTGGCACCGATGAACCACTTGGGGACTTTATAATTGGCCTTGATAGATTCCCAGGTGGGTTTAACCGGGCCGGGAGCAGGTTTGGCGGCCTGCTTTACGGCACGCTCTACCACGCCTAATGTAGTTTCGGGCGCCATATCAAACTTAGTGTTATTGCCACCCTCGCCAATACTCAAATCCAACGAAATAGTTAGCGGCGGATCATATTGCGGGATGGTATCTTTTATAGTAGCCTTGTTTTGGGCGCTAGCCAACTGCACCGTACCGAGGATGAGAGTGGCTATTATGCTAAGGAGGAAGATTTGTTTGGTCATGTTATTGTATATGTGTTGTTTTTTGCCGTCGTTGGGTTATCACCATAGGTGTTTGAAAGATTCTTAGTTCCCTCCCATGGGGAGGGGTGTGCCCGATTGTGCGGTGGCAGGGAGGGATTTCATCAAACGTTATAAACCCCTCCCTGCACCCCAATGTCATTATTTAAGAGTCCGGCCAATCTCTCCCCTGGTTTGTGTCCACACAAACCACTAATTGCAGGTTTGATTTTAAGGCGCTTGTGGGGACACAAGCACCGGGCGGCTATATATGAGGTGCCCTTAAATAATGACATTGCACTGCACCCTCCCTATGGGAAGGAATCGCATAGTCCCGCGCGCTTTCACCCTACTTCAAGGTCCAAATTTTAGGCCTTGGCGGCGGTTTCATATCCTCGCCAATATAAAAGCCTACGTGCGGCGGCTGGTTGTAGGCCACGTTTTGCCAGGCAATGGAGTTACGATATTGCGGATCGTGCATCAGCGTATAGATCCGATGTTTAGTGGGGATGGTGGTGGTGAAGATGCGCAGGTTTTGGTTATCGGCAGTGCGCAGGATCAGTTCCTCGCGCCAATCGCCAAATAGGTCGGCGCTGAGGGCCGGGGTTGATTTGGATCCGTTGTTAGACAGGCAACCTTCGGCCGTAAATACCCTCCCTTTTTTATACCTATCTATATGGTTACCATCCAGCAGGTCGCGGGTCAGGTCGCCTTCCCACCAGATCAGGAAATTGGTTGACGGCGGATTGGGGCCAATAATATCACCCTTAATGTTGCGTAAGCCGTTCGAACCGCTCCACCAAACTTCGGCACCGCGACTGGAGGCATCTATGTTTTCGGCCACACCGCGACCAATATCTACCCCCATTGATGCTTCCCACAATATCTTCCCGGTTTTAGCGCTGTACAGTGCCGCGCCGGCACCGCTTTTATTAGTTTCATTTTCGTGAATGCCAAATACCTCTAAACCGGGGATATCGGGATCCAGGTCGCCCACATGCAAAGCATCGCCATGGCGCAGCATGGTGGAGTATAGCCCTTTGCCATTATCATCCACCACCATCGACCCGTAAATGATCTCGTCTTTGCCATCATCGTCCACATCGGCCACGCTTAGGGTATGATAACCTTGGCCCGAAAATGGGCTTTTGCCATCCTTGCTGTCAAACACCCAGCGCGAGGTGAGCTTGCCGCCCCTAAAATCCCAGGCGGCCAACACCGTGCGGCCGTAATAACCACGGCACATTACTACACTGGGCAGTTTGCCATCCAAATAAGCCACACAAGCCAAAAAGCGATCTACCCGGTTCAGGTTATCATCGTTACCGGCGTTGCCTCCCCAGCCGCCCCAGCCACCTGTGGGGTAGCGGCTGGGGATATAATCGGTAGTGGCTAAAACCTCACCTGTTTTGCCGCTGAATACCGAGAAGTATTCGGGGCCATCGCCTATCTTGCCGCGATCGTTCACCCAGTTTTTGGTAGCATCGCCAACTACCTTGCCTTTCGCGTCGGTAGTACCATCGGCGGTTTTACAGGCAAATTCGGCTATGCCATCGCCATCCAGGTCGGCTACCATAAACTGGGTATAATGTGCGCCTTCGCGGATATTTTTGCCCAGGTTAATCTCCCACAAAAAGGTGCCGTCCAGTTTATAAGCCTGGAAGATGGGCGGGTCCGTCACCCCGTTTGATGGGGTATCGCGGCCACGGCCCGCCATGTGGACAATAATCTCGTAATCGCCGTCGCCATCCAAATCACCCACCGAAATATCATTGGGTTGGTAGCCCTGCGGCGTGCGCAAATGGATGTTTAAATATTGCTGCACCGGCGCGTTGGCGGCCAGTATAAAGGGCTTGCCCGCCTCCTGCTCCTTACCATCCAGCACGGCCTTTACAGTATAAGTAGTAGCCTTGCCGAAATCAACGCCACCATCTACATAGTTAGTGCTTTCGGTAATGGGTTGGGCGTTCAGCTTTACGGGGGCTTGCCCGCCGCTGCTGCGGTACAGGTTAAAGGCAATGGACTCCGGCTCGGTGCCCAACATGCGCCAGCTTACAAAAGCCGTATCGGTGCTTTTGCGTACGGCTATAATACCGCGCGATAGTTTCTCCATCATCCGTTGGGCCAGCAGGGCGTTGCCGGTTAGGGTGAAGGCAATTAGTAAAAAGGTATATTTAAGCTTCATATAGGATAATTGATGTGCGGATATGAAAATATGCAGATGAAAAATGGTTAATGGTTCCCGCTTCAGGGGGTTAAAATTTTGATCGTTTTATCAACCGGGCGCTCCTTATAGTATTCGGTCCAGGTGACCTTAAAAACGGTTACACCATCCTTGGGTAATACATGGGGTTTCTCCAGGTTCAGCTCCCGCTCTTCCATCTCCCACGACATCCGCTCGCCCGATCCTAACAGCTTCACCGTGCCAATAATACGGCCGCCGATGGTGGTGCATAGTTCCTTGATCTTCATATCGCCCTGGGGCACATCCATTACAAATACATACAACGCGTCCTTCGATTCGGCAAAGCGCACATCGTGCCAGGTATAGGCCGCCTTAGGGTCTGTCATAGTTGGCCCCTCGCCCTTAAACTCGGACGGGTGTACATTTTTTATGGCCTCGCCGTTTACGCCGAGCCAGTCGGCTATTTGGGTTTTTTGTTCGGGTGTGAGGGTTATACTGCCTTTTAAGCATACCGTGGCCACCAGGTCTTGTATCGCTTTTTTAGTTGGGTTTTCCTGCGCTTTTAGTTTAACTGCACCCAATAAGGCAACAGCAAGGCATAGAGTAAAAATGGGTTTCATCAGGCTGTTTTTATATCGCGCCGGCAGGTACCTTTGCGATGGTATGGTTTATAATTTAACGGTAATACAAAGTTGTATTTATTTACCGCCCAACAAAATCATACTGTACTGGTAGGCATCCTGTTCTATCCTGATGGGGGATATATCTCCCAATAAAAAGCCCTGCCGAAAACCGGCAAGGCTATATATATGATGATTAAGTATTGGCCGGTTACATTTCCTGCACCGATGCGGTTAACTTAACATCGGGGTTGGTGGTGGTGCATTTCATCGATATCTCGGGGATCACTACCTTCACCTTACCACCGGCTACATTAACGGCGATATCAACAGATGAGCCAATATAGGCATAAGCCAATGGCGCTACTGTGCCGGCAGCTATTTCAAACTGCTTGGCGGTTTTAGCCTGCCCAACACCAACTAACTGGTAAGTACCGCTAGCGGTTGGCGCTTCTACAAAACTTAGGCTAAGCGAGTTTACCTTTACCGTAGCCGATGGGGTGGCATCAAAAAAGTTGTATAGTGCCGTTACGCTTCCGCCCGATGTGGTGGTTTTGTAGCCAATAGTAGTTTTGTAGGTTACGCCGGCTAAAGTCCAGCTGTTATCGCCGGTGGCTTTGGCCGAGTCATCTTTTTTGCAGGCGCTGCACAGTGCAAATGCAAGGGCCATTAAGGTGAGTAGTTTTTTCATGATAATGATGGATTGATGTTTTTGATTTCGTTTTTGTTAACGATGTAAAACACCGGATTTATCGGCCACCCGTCAATAATGCAGATGCAGTATATTAATTAACAGCATTATACATCCCGCATCTCTGATATTTTTTGCAGACATGATATATGTTTTAAAGAAAAACATTGATATATTTAGGGCAATATACTTGACCCTTAACTCACAAATCTTTTGTTGTAATGGCATTAACTCCCGAGTTTGAACACGACATATTTATCAGTTATGCGCATAATGACAACACTGCACTTAACGGCTGGGTTGACGAATTTTGCATAAAGCTAAGTAAGGCCCTTATGCAGCATACCGGCAGTAAGGATTTAGATATATGGCGCGATAATTCCCAGATTGATGGCAGTACTGATTTTAATGAATCGATTAGGGACGGGATTGAAAAAACAGCTATCCTGATCTGCATCACATCACCGTCTTATTACAACTCTAAATATTGCCTGCAGGAACTGGATGTTTTTTATACTAAAGCCAGGGCCGAAAAAATCGGGTTGCTGGTATCTAAGCGATCGCGTATTATAAATTTACTTATTAATAATATCCCGCACCAAAACTGGCCTGTTGCGTTACAGAGTACTCCCGGCTTTCATTTTTATAACAGTAAGGGTAAAAAGGATCTTGGGATTGCCTTTGATCCAAATTCGACTGAGTTTAATATAGCGATAAGAGACCTGAGAGATGCTGTATATCACTTGATCCAGGATATAAAAGATGTACAAAGCGGACGGCCACCACGGTTACCGGGCGAGAACGATGGCGGAAATGGTGGCAAGGAGCCTATAATGCCTAAGAAACGCCGTTTAATCGCATTGCGGAAGCCAGTTGTAATAGCTGCTTTACCGTTAATAGTAATAGCTGGGATTGTGATTGGTATAAGATGGAAGCTTATTTGGGGGCAGGGTAATAATGATGTAAATGATAATATTGGGAAAGCGACGTTGACAGCTAAGGCTGATGATACAGTGCAACGGGCTAACTATGCAATATCCGACAACGAAAGGACCAGAAAGTTACTGTTAAGCCTTAATAGGGCTGATAGTTTACCGGATAAAAAGCGGCAACAATTTATTAATTATATACTATCAGTTTACTTCGCGCCGGAGTTTACTGTAGGCCTTAATTATGAAAAAACCGATACAAGCAAAGCCCGGCATCCCGATGGTAAGGACTATTTAACCCATTTATACCTTAAAGGTAATTTGGCTAATATTATTGTAACCCATATCAAAACAAACGATGCGCACAAGATAACTGGTATGTATGTTACGGAGATCCATAAAAATGCAGTTAGTATACAAACTATAAAATGAAGAAATACCTTACTATCATAATTCTATTGGTGTGTTATAATTCGGTTAAAGGCCAACTCTCAATCAGTATACCCAAATTTTCGGATTTGGAAAAAGAGCAAATAGAAACCCAGGCAAAAGATCATATTGCTGACTTTACCTATTACTTATCTGATCTGGCCAGTTCTAAGACACCAAAAAAAAGAAAATCAGATTTAAAGAAACAACTATTGGCTCTTTTTATCGATACTGCTAAAATAGAAGTTAAATCGGTCGCTCATCCAGATATGGCCACCCCCCATCCTATAAACGATTATCTTAATACAGTAGCAGGCTATGGTAATAAATACCAGTACGTAGCAATAAAATTTGAACGGGTTACACTGGATTTAGACCCTAAACATTTAAGGCCGACAACCATAAACGGACACCAGGCATATATTGGTAAATTCTATTTTCTGCAAAAATTTCGTGTTGCAAAACAAGGGTTGTATAATGGTTTATTAGCCAACGAACTACGCGCACCCATACCTATGCCCGAATATAAAATATATGGCGATGATACTTATAAAAACGGCGATATTATTATTGTGTTATTGGATACGCCACCAGCCGATGGGCCACGTTACCAGGTATTATTAGGAAATATTACTGCCGGAGAAATTGTTGCAAGATAGTTTTTCTAATAAATGATACAGCCATGAAACACCTTATACTTACATTCCTACTCACCTTACTTTTAACTTCCGTTCAAGCACTTTCGTTAACTCCCAATCAAAAAAATCAGATACAGGTATGCGTTGAACAATATAAAAACGATCTTATAAAATTATGCCATGAAAAAAGGGACAATAATGATAAGTTAAAGAGCCACTTTTTAGATTTGTTCGCATCCATCAACCAGCCCCATATACGGGATTATGGCGATTTGGATAAAGGGGGCGCACTAACTGAATCTATTTCAACGTATCTCAGAAAGATAAACCAAAGATACGATCAGGGCATGGATGTGCGCTTTATTAAAAGCGAAATTATTGACAAAGTTGAAACCATTGGCGGAAAATTTGGCGTATACAGCCTTGAAAAATCCACAACTTATAAAGGGGATATAAATTTATACCAGGAAATAATATTGGTGAATTTACCCGATAACGAAAAAGATAATAACGCTTATAAAATATCAGCAGTATTGTCTGCTACCGATTTTAAATATAATCACAACTACTCTTGCGCCGCTCTGATTAATATTTGCCCTGAAGATAAGGAACGGATACAAATACAAAAGGAGGCGGATACACTTTATCTTAAAGACCCTTCAAACCCACAACCGATAGATAGTTATATGTATTTAGCAAAAAGGTATCCTGATGATCAATATGCTAAAAAAAAATTAACTGAATATAAAAACACACAAGCCCCGGATGTTTTTTTGATGCAGGCAAAAAGATACCTTGCACAAAAGGAATTTGCAAAAGCTATTAATTGGTATACCTGTCATTTAGAACTTTACCCGAATGACGCAGAATACAAAGCTGTTAGCGATACTGTTAATGCATTACGTAAAACACATACAGATTTAATCTATAATATTGATATACAGAAGGCTGAAGATGCAACGGCAAAAAAATATTTTGGGAATGCACATTTTTATTACAATGATGCACTGCAATTTAAGCCAAACGACCCAACAGCGTTAAAAAGGTTAAAAGATGTAATAAAGAAGGACGATGAGTATGCAAACAAAATGATTGATACGGCTGTACGCCTTTACAACACAGATAAAACAAATAATGCGGGGGTTTATTTTAAAATACTGTATGATAATGAGGGTGATGGCAGCAGAATAAGCACAACGCAATATTTAATTATGGCCGGCCTGCTTTACAATAACCCGCCGAGCCTAAGGCAGGTAATGGGCTTTAAAGGCAACGATTTGGATGACTATAAGAAAAAATATTATAAAAAACTTAAAGAACGCGCCGCAATTGAAACTAATGCCGAATTAAAGGATACCATAGTTTTTTTCTTCAAAAATATTATTAATAAACCCCTAAACTAAATATAATGACAAAGCTCCCGGTTTCAAAATTACTTATGTTAATTTTATTGCTTCCTTTATTTAGCAAGGCCCAGGATAAAGGAAGCGATGGCACCAGCCTTGATATATTTGCTTTGCCGCCACCTAAATTCCTTGCATTACGCAATGCCAAATTATCGATAGGGATGGGACTTGAAGGAGCTTTCCCAGCCATGATGAAAAGCACCGTTAACCCATCCGAATTAAGCATTCACTACAAGGATACAAGGCCTGATAACTCTAAATATCCTTATATAGCCGGTGGCATAACTGTTGATATGTATTCAAGCAATTCTGTTACCGGCCTTTTAGGAGGGCTTAATTATTCGGTTAGTACCACCACTTACCAAAAAGAAAAAATAGCTACCGATTATTTTAGTATCAACCGTATAGAAGTACCTCTTTATTTAAAATTAAGGCCAGGAGCAATTGCCAGCAAAAAACATTTATGGCTTATGCTGGGTGGCATTTTCAGTATGCCGGTAAAGGTGAACAGACAATATGTTGTTAACTCTTCTATATCGCCAAACGGGCTTACATTTACCGACACCAATGTTTCGCAGGTGTCCGACTTGTTTTTAGTGTCCGGCTCCTTTGGATATGAGGGGTATGTTTTGCAGCAAAGATCTGCCATTTTTCTTTCGGGAGCCTATTCATTAAACAGCCAATTTAATACTGAGTATATTGGTTATAGCCAACCAGGTAATGTAGCACCTGATAATACAGGTACTTCATTACCTGGTTATAGCGTATTTTCAAATTTCCCCAATTATAACTCGCATGAACTGAGGCTGACATTGGGTATTAAAGTGTTTTTTAAACTAAGTAAAGACTAAAATGCGCCTATTAATACCATTGTTAGGAGTACCGTATTCATTACAAAGGCAAATCGATCATGAAGCGTGTACCAAACGCGGGTTGGCTTTGCACATCAATTGTGCCGCCCAGGCTTTGTACCTGTTTCCGCACCATAAATAAGCCCATGCCTTTGCCCTCTACACTAAAATCAAAGCGCTTGTATAAGCCAAACAGGTGGGCGCCGTTTTTAACCAGATCTATCCCTTTGCCATTATCTTCAAAAACAATGGCGATATGCCCCGGGACCGATGTTGTTTTAATATAGATAACCGGATCGGCATCGTTGCGTCTGTACTTAATGCTATTGGTTATCAGGTTTTGAAATATGCTGTATAAATACCCCCTGATGGTAAATATTTGCGGGACGGCAGCAAAATCGCAATGAATGGCGACCTTGTTTTTCGCCATTATTAACCCGGTTTCCAGCTTTATCTCTTCCACCAACTCGTTAAGGATCACCTTTTCCTTATGCTCGTTCACCTGTTTATTCACCTGCAGCATTTGGTTCAGATCGATAATTACCTTATCCAACTGGTTAACCGATAGCGATAAGGCCTGCAGGGTTTCCTTGCTGTCTTCATCCGGTATATCTACATGCAATAATTGGGATAAGCCTTTAATATTGGCCACCGGGGCCCTTAAGTTGTGCGAAATAATATAGGTAAACTGCTCCAGGTCCTGGTTGCGGCTAATCAGGTCGGCGGTCATTTTCTCGCGTTCTATATCCGCGTTTTTATTTTCGGTGATATTTTTCAAGCTCAGGATAACGCTCACCATCTCGTGTCGCTGGTTAAATACGCCTGCCCATTTGGCCTCAAACCATTCCTTGCCACCACCCTTGGCATCATAAATAGCTTCGTAAGTTACTACTTCCTGTTTTTTAACCCGCTCTATTACCTGCAAAATTACAGGCCAGCGGCTTTTAGGGAAATAACTGAGCGCCGACCGACCGGGCTTTAGTTTTTTACCGAAAATTTTTACCGATTGCCGCGCCGCGTTGCTGTTGTACGACACCATTTCCAATTCGGTATTATATAAAATAATGGCCAGGTCGGTGTTTTCGAACACCGAACGCAGGTTAGCCTCTGATTTTACCAACGCCACTTCATCGGCCCTTTGGCGGGTGATATCGCGCGAAAAAACCGACAGGCCTATCACCTGGCCGCTCTCCCATATCGGGTTAACCGAATAACTGAGATAAACTACGCCGTCGCCTACCGGGTATTCGTTTATAAACTGCTGGGTTTCGCCGCTTAGTGTTTTATGATAGATCTTTTCCCACTTGGCCGCAAAATCGGGGTGGTAACTACTCAGCAGATCGAGGGAGTAGATCCCTTGCATTACATCAAGGCCGTAAACTTGCTTTACAGTGGTTTTAAAACGATTATTAAAGGTTATAAATTTAAGGTCCTTATCAAGCGAATAAACTAAATCGTTTGTGTTTTCGATAACAGCCGACAGGTTAGCTTCCGATTTCCGTAAGGCTTCTTTCTGAAAACGCTCTGTTTGCGGCTTTATCCGCTCAAAGGCGTTATTAATAGCATAAGGCAAACGCAGCAGGCGATCCTTTAAAATATAATCGGCCGCCCCATTTTCTAAGGCTGCTATAGCCAGTTCTTCCTGATCGCTTGCGGTAACTAATAAAAATGGCGCGGTTAAACCACCGGCTCTTGATATGGATAGGGCTTCGGGCGCGCTAAAGCCATTGATATGGTACGCTGAAAGGATAACATCGGGCCCGAATATTGTTAAAGCATCTATATAACCTTGCTTATCGGTAACATCTTTTTTTTCAAATGCCAAACCAGCGCTTTCCAGGACTGTCCGGATAAGTTCAGCATCCCGCGGGATGCCTTCCAGGTGTAAGATCTTAAGTTTAGGTACCATCAGTTTATAATAATCAGTACACGTAAAGTTAACAGAAAATCAATGCCTGCAACTGATATATGCCAACCAATTTATTAATTTGGATAGTATGGCGGTTTACTAAGCGGTATTAGCACAGGCGTGTGCAAGCAATGACCTCGGTGTAAAGGCTTACCGACTTCAATCGACGGGATAGGACACTTTGATTTCCGCCCTCTACAATAACGGAAAATCAAATATTTTATATCGCCTCATAAGTATCAAGCTATTGGTTATTATTATTTTTTTGCTTAAAATTGATCTTATATAAAAAAATAATACATACCATCCTCATCCCATGAAACGACTTTCCCCCCGCATTGTCAAGTTCTATGGTTGTTTACAATTAAGTTTTTTAATTTTTCAGTAAGCCATATAGAAAATGATATATAAACAGGAAGAAATGGATAGCCTACTGCAATCGATAGAGGGGATTGTGTGGGAGGCGGATATCAATTTAGGCTTGTTTACCTTTATCAGCGACCAAATAAAACCAATACTGGGGTTTTCACCCGGCGACTGGCTTGGCCAACCGGGCTTTTGGGAGCCTTGTATACATCCGGATGACCGGGAGATGGCAGCAGGTTACAAAGAGCTGCTGAACGGCCAATTAAAAAGCCATTCGTTTCAGTACCGCATCATAAAGGCCGATGGGCATATTGCCTGGATCAGGGACAATGTTTCAATTATTAACAGGGATAGTAAACCATTCCTGTTAAGGGGGATCATGCTGGATATTACAATTACAGAAAGGTTACTGGAGATGGAGCGGCTGGAGGGGCATATTTTGCGCTTAAATTCAGACCTTACAACTCCCCTGGCTGAAGTACTAACTGCTTATTTAAGTGGGTTAGAAGCGCTGTTCCCGCAAATGCTATCGTGCATACACCAGGTAAAAAATGGCCATTTGGTGGCTGGTGTATCGCCCTCGCTTAACGGTTCGTATCTCGATACCCTGGCAGGCATACGCATAGGGGAAAACGAGGGGTCGTGCGGTACAGCTGCATTTTTAAAACAGCAGGTTATTGTAGGCAACATTACAACCGATGCGAAATGGGAAAAATGGAGGGCCGTAGCATTGAGCTATCAATTGCAGGCTTGCTGGTCAAACCCGGTAATTGATGCGGACGGCGAGGTTATGGCAACGGTTTCCATGTATTACAAGGAACCTAAAATGCCGGGCGACGAGGAATTGAAAGTAATGGAAAGGGCTACGGCCCTGTTACGGGTTATTTTGGAGAACCGCCATAAAACCGATATTATTAGCGAAGGGAACCTATTAATGCTGCAAAGCCAGGAATTGGCGCACTTTGGTAACTGGCACTGGGATATCCAGCAGGATGTTGTTAGCTGGTCGCCGGCCTTATATACCATCTATGGGCTTAACCTTAATAATTTTAAGGCAACCTTTTCCGGCTACCAGGAACTGTTACACCCCGAAGACCGCGTTAGGATATACCAAATTATCGAAAATGTACTGAAATCGAAGCAGGATGCCGAGTTTGAGGAAAGGATTATCCGCCCGGATGGCGAAGTACGGCACCTGCGATCGTGGGCAAAGTTAAAGTCGGACCAATATGGGCAGCCGGTGAAGATGATAGGCGCCTGCCTGGACGTTACCGAAAAGGTTAACCATATAGCGGCTATTGAAGTACGTAACCGGCAGTTGACGGAGATAGCCTGGGTACAATCGCATATCATCCGTTCGCCGCTTGCAAAGATCATGGGGCTTGTCGATCTCATCAAAAACTCTTCAACCGATGAGGCAGAAAAAGACCAGCTACTGGATTATTTGCTATCGTCGGCCCAGGAATTGGATGAGCAGATCAGGCGTATTTGCAAAGAAATCGAATCCTGAAACCGCCATCATTGCTGGCGCAAGCCTGTGCCTGTGCTTTTATTAACAGCACCTGCTAAATATGCGTCATAAAAAAAGCCTTTAAATTTCCATCTAAAGGCTTTCCGACTTTACAAGTCGGGATGAGAAGATTCGAACTTCCGACCTCCAGCACCCCATGCCTTTTAGTCAACTATTTCCATTAACTTAAAACTGCATTTTATAACTAAAAACGCACGATTTTGATTTTGAGGTTATGTATTTTTAGGTTATTTTTTTGCTATTTTTGACTAAAATGTTAGACCTATGTTAGACCTGAAAAGTTGCTTTTTCTCTTATAAATAAGCCTTTTAATGGTTAAATTTACAAAATGTTAGACCTAATATGGCAATTACAACGAAATTAATGTTGAGAATCAACAAGACGCTTCCCTCTGGTGAACATCCGATCATGTTTAGGATAACAGAAAATCGGAATAACTACGAGGTGTCGACGAAGGTTAGTTCTACGAAAGAAAATTGGAATAAGGCGTCACAATGCGTGCTGGATTCGCATATCAATCATAAATCTATCAATGCGCTGCTTAATAATATTAAGGTTAAGGCCACATTCTATTTTGCCAATGTTCCCGACGACCGGTCACCACGGGTCAGTGAAATTAAATTCCTTGTTGAAAAGCTGACAGGTGCAGTTAAAACAACCCCTAAATTGATGCTTTTGGAGTTTTTTGACAGCGAGGTCGCCCGCTTAAAATCAATGGAACGATATGGTTATGCCGGCGTTCATATTGTGACCCGCAGCCGCCTTAACAAGTTTATGAAAGAAAAAGACATGAACTTCGAAGATATTGATGTTAATTTTTTGCGCCGGTTTGAAGATTGGCTGATCAAGAACAATATTGCAATCACTACGCGAAGCATCGATTTTCGGACATTCCGCACCGTTTGGCGTAATGCAATGAAAGAAAAGATCTGCCGGGAAAACCACTATCCGTTTAAAGATTTTTCCTATTCGAAGTATAATGCCCCAAAGACCAAAAAACGCGCAATTAGTGCCGAGCAGATCAATAAAATAGTGGAATTAAACCTCGAAGACGACAAGCTGATCAATTCGCGCAATTATTTCCTGTTCAGCTATTATTGCCGCGGACTAAATTTTGCTGACCTTGCCAGTCTTAAATGGACAAATATTAGGGACGGGTTTATTAACTATGTTCGTGCAAAAACAAAAGAGGAGTTTGATTTTAAACTACATCCCGAAGCTCTTAAAATACTCGATTATTACCGTGTTCTGGAAGGCAATAGTGATGCCGGCTACGTTTTTCCGATACTTTATAAACGTCACGCGACTGTGCGATCACAACGGGACAGGAGACTTAAAATATTGAAACGCGTTAATAAAGATTTGAAAACCATGGCCGGAGATGCTGAAATACAAAAAAACCTGACCACCTATGTTGCAAGGCACAGTTACGCTTCTGCATTGAGGATCAAAGGGGTATCGAAAGAAGATATTGGTAAGTCTCTTGGTCACGATAGCATTAAAACCACCGAAATCTATTTAGATGAAATAGGCGATCCGTTGTTTGACGACAGAATCAACGAATGTATTTAAACATTCTTATTTTTGCGGCAAGCCAATGATAACCATATTGTAATACTTATAGCAACTAATGCAGGAGGACAGCCATACAGAATTTAAAAGTAGCTTTAGCGATGCAGTTATTGAGAGCTTGGTCGCTTTTACCAACACCAAGGGCGGCAGAGTGCTTGTCGGCGTAGATAACGAAGGCAACCCTGTAAAGTCATTTACCATCGGAGATGAAACCCTTCAGAATTGGGTAAATGAAGTTAAGAATAAGACGCAGCCAAGTATCATACCCGATGCGGAAATAATTACCATACAGGGAAAAGATGTGGCTTCCCTGTATGTTCAGGAATTTCCTATAAAGCCGGTTTCCTTTAAAGGCCGCTATTTTAAAAGGGTTAGAAATTCCAATCATCAACTTTCTTTAACTGAAATTTCGGACCTGCATCTTAAATCTTTTAATTCAAGTTGGGATAGCTATATTAATCCAGAATACACAGTAGACACGTTATCCCTGGATAAGGTACGCGACTTTGTTGCCATGTGTAACAAAGATAGGGAGGTTCGCATTGAGGACGACCCTTTAACAGTCCTTACTAAATTTGAATTAATTAAAGCGTCAGGGGTCACCAATGCATGTTACTTACTATTTGCTGATCATGATGTTTTTTCCGCCAGCATGGAGTTGGGTAGATTTGATACCGCTACGAGTATCAAAGATAGTTTATCAATTCGTTCCAATTTATTTACCGAGGTTGAAGATGTGATAAATTTTGTCAGGAAGCATATCAATAAGTCTTACATCATTTCAGGTGACCCACAGCGGGAAGAACGATGGCAATACCCCATACCGGCTATTCGGGAAATCGCTATCAATATGATCGTCCATCGCGACTATACACATTACGGCGATTCCTCGGTCAAGATATTTAATGATCACATCGAGTTTTTCAATCCAGGGAGGCTACCCGGTGATATATCTATTGCTAACTTATTAAGTGGTCAATATATTTCCCAAGCAAGAAATAAAAAAATAGCCGCAACATTCAAAGAAGCTCAATTGATAGAAAAATATGGCTCTGGAATTAAACGGATTCAGGAAGCGTTTGCTGATTATGGGCTAAAGCCCCCTCTTTTTGAAAATATGCAGCATGGTTTTCAGGTCACGGTTTATTCTGCCGCTAAACTAACGTCGGAGAAAACGTCGGAGAAAACGTCGGAGAAAACGTCGGAGAAAATTCTTTTAATGGTAACGCAAAACCCAACAATTACCATTGCTGAACTTGCGGCAAATATAAGAGTTTCAAATCGTTCAATTGAACGTAATATAGCCAAGCTACAGAAAGACAGAAAATTAGAACGAATAGGAGCCGATAAAGGTGGGTTTTGGCAGGTCTTGTAAAACAATGAGGGATTAATGGGGGAATTAAATGAGGGATTAAAAGTGGTTAATAATACCGTGGCAACACAAAAATAAAATAATTTGGTTATGTATAATGTCACCAATTTTGATCCGATTTTGTCAACTAATTGAGCATGTATTTTCTAAACCTGCCGAATTTTCACCCCAATAGGGGTATCAATACAGACAACTATCACAAGGCCGTTTTTTTGTCATCGGTTGATGGGTTGTTCGAGCGTGACCAATCAATATTCAATTATGGCGGCATGCTATTCCCTTTCAAGGAAATTTTTTTAAGAGAAGAGCATTTTTTTGTTAGCGAAATTAACCTGCAAAAGCTGTTCGACCCGTATAACCTCGATCAACTATTGCGGGAGAATAGCTTTCCGGTCAGTCCTGAACTGGTGGAAGAAATCAAGGTCCAGTTTTTTAAAGGGTATACTGATGGCTTGCAAAATTTCGACCGGGAGATCGGTTCTTTTTTCTTTTCATTAGCCCCTGCGGAACAGCTTAAAGTGCTGGTTGATTTTATGAATTATTGTCATCACCACTTGTATTTTGAAGGCTTTGTCATTCCCGAAGTTTTATATAGCCTGGGGTATATTCAGGCTTGTCTGGTTCAATCCTACAAAACCTATCAGAACTTATCCAAATTATCTGTCAAAGAAATAACCGGCGAACCATTAATCGAAGTCACCCCGGTGGCAGAACCCGCAGTTTTAACGTTACGAAATACCATAGTGCAAACTAACGGAATACACAAGATCGCGCTCAAATATCCTGCAGACGAGATCATCAAGCTATGGCAGGTACTACTCGATATTCATCGTTGCAAATCGGTGGCAATACTGCCTTTTTTTAAGACCGAACAAGAGGTAGAAAACTTGTTGGGCGAACTGTTTTGTACGTCTGAAAACGCCGGCGTCTCCTTACCTGATAGGGAACATCGCTATTACGAATTATCTTCTGATTATCAGCCTATCCTCTGCCTGCTGGTGCACGCCACCTATAAGCTTAACCATACCTTTACCCGTATCAAACTTGAGCCGTATTCGGCACTGCTAAAACAATCTTTTTCCGCTTTCCAAGGCATTGAAAACGTAGCTGACATTTCCGGCAACATCACTAAAAAGAAAGATGCCGGTATTATATTGTTGGGGGAAATCAAAAGTAGCAAATACGCTAAAAATGCATTGAAAATCTTAGCCAAGATCAAAGATTACCGGATCAAAGCCTAACTACGTTCAACTTCGTTCAGTATCGTTGGGCTTTTTTAGTATTGTTTTGCTTCATCAATTTTTTTACGATGAACGAAACTACATTTATTACAACCCTATCGACCGAGCAGCTCAGGGAGTTGATCGAATCATCTGTATACCATGCCGTGCAAGGTAAACCTGTCAACTCCACAGAGGATGACACTTTGCTAGATACCAAGGAAGCGGCAACACTCATCAAATACGAAGTGACCTCCCTATACGGTCTGGTCAAACGCAAGCGTATACCTTTCTGCAAAGTAGAAGGCAAGTTGCTCTTTTCTCGGAAAAAACTACTGGCCTGGATAGAAGGCGGCGATCAGCTGGTTATGATCAAAAGGCCGCCCAGTGCAGTACGCCAGCGGCGTTAACAACGGCATGTCCGCACGGTAACCAACACAGCGGGCATAGCGGCAACGCTCCGAACAGCACGCGGTCTATTGCCGATGAAAAAAAGTTATTCAACAAAGTATTTACCATCATTTCTTAATTAATGAGCAAGCTCAATTGTGATGATGCCAGGAAATTATCGATAGTTGATTACCTGGCGGAATGCGGCTTTCAGCTACAATATGTTAAAGGTGCCGACCATTGGTACCTGTCCCCGATACGGGAAGAAAATACAGCCTCTTTTAAGGTCAATACCAAACTCAATGCATGGTTTGATCATGGTATTGGTGAGGGAGGTAATTTTATCGACCTGGGTATCCGGCTGCACCAGTGCAGCGTCGAAGAATTATTAACGCGGCTAAGCACCGGCGACCGTTCCCTTTCTTTTCATCAGCCGGTTAAAGCTGACATACAACCTGAACCGGAAAACAAGGTTATTGTCCATGAGGCGAGGGAACTCAAAAACCTGACCCTTGTCAGCTACCTGCATGAGCGGGGATTAGACTTTTACCATACCCGGCGATATTGCAAAGAAGTGTTGTTTACGGTTAATAACCAGCGTCATTTAGCCCTCGGCTTTGAGAACCGTTCCGGCGGGTACGAGCTGCGCAATAAGCAAATCAAATTATCGTCCTCGCCCAAAGACCTGACCTTTATCGACATGGGTTTTGATACCCTTCATGTGACTGAGGGCTTCACCGATTTTTTATCCCTACTCACCATGAACAGGCGGGATATGCCAGGCAATTTTTTAGTGCTGAATTCTTTAAGTTTTGTTTCGGCCAGCCTGGACATTTTAAAACTTCATGACAAGGTGGAACTCTATCTTGACCATGACAAGTCCGCTCAAAAAGTATTGGCCGTTATCAAAGAACAGGTACCACAGGTACATGATGCCAGCCGCTTTTATAACGGCCATAAAGACCTGAATGCCTATCTCAAAAACGAGCACCAGCAAAGCAGGGGGCTGCACTTATGAAAGAGACCAGCAAGGCAGCATCGGCAATTCCGTTTTTTGCGGAGCCAGCTATGTTTCGGCCCTGCCGAAACTCGCTGGCCCCCCTCATGCTATCGCATTCGGGGGGATTTTTTGAGGACTTTGATAAGATTGGATTTAGCTATATAAACATCTATACACCTATTTATTTAAATGCAAAAAATAATTAAAAAAAGAACAGGTAATAAGGGTGGCAGGCCAAAAGCAGAACTTAAAAGAAACGCGCACTTAACCGTTATGTGCAATATCATTGAAAAGAAGATCATACAGTCCAATGCCAAAAGTGCCCGCACCAATGTGTCGGTTTACCTGCGGGAATTAGGTTTAAACGGTCGTGTCAGGATGGTGGTTAAAACCTTACCAAAAGAGGTCCTGCAATTTACCGGAATGCTCAATCACATGGCTGCTAATTTGAACCAGATCGCAAAAAAGCGAAATAAAGGGGAAGACCTGAATGCGCTCGACAGAGCATTGCTCAACCAGGAGGTTAGAGCCATACAGGAGGTAGTAAAGGACGTTAAATTCTATTTGGTATGATTGGAAAAATAGCAACGGGAAAAAGTTTCCGGGGTTGTATGCAATATCTGCACGAGGGTAGGTTACAGGAAAATGAGGCACTACAAAAGTTGGAAATGGAAAAGAAACAGGCAGAAGTGATTTATTACAATCAATGTTTTGGCAACAAGAAGGAATTGATCCGCCAGTTTGTCGAAGTCAGTAAGCTGAACCCTAACGTAAGCAGGCCCGTCTTCCATATGTCAATCAGCCTGGCGCATCAGGACGCCAATCGGTTAGACCGGCAGGACAAAGCGGATATTGCGGCGGCGCTGGCTCAAAAGTTTGACTTTGCGGATAAACAGTATGTAGTCATCACACACGCCGATACTGACCATGAACACCTGCATATCGTGGCTAACCGGATCGGTTACGACGGGCCGACGGCCAGTGACAGCAACAGCTATAAGCGCATGGCGGAATTTTGCCGGGAAATGGAACGGGGCTATAGGCTGACACCAGTGTTAAGTCCGAACAAATTTTTGAAAGCAGAACAACGTGTAGCACAAAGTCAGCGAGTAGACCAGCGCAAAGAAACCTTGAAAAAACATTTAGGCCAGGCAATCAAACAATGTGCAAACATAAGGCAGGTCAAAAACTATATGGAAAAACAAGGGTATGCCGTAGAGCTTGGCAGGGGTATCGCTTTTACTGACCAGCAGCAAGTTCGTTTCAAGGGCAGCCAGGTTGGATATGCCTTACTGGATATTGAAAATAAACTTAAACAGGAACAAATGAAACAACAACAGCAAATCCAACAACAAAAACGACAGGAGGAATTACTTAAAATGCAGCAACAAGAACGTAAACAATCTCATGGTATAACCCGATAAAATTAAAGAAATGGAAATAGACCAATCTACCCTGATGACCATATTAAAAGATATGGTGGAACAGGATATCAAAACGCAACAGTTTATGGAAGCCGAAAAAGAAGCACGTCAAAAGCGCGACCAGGTTATAGACGGGCTGATAGATCAGATCAGGAATTTTAAAGTAGAAGCACCAAAGCCCGATCTTTCGCTGGTCGTGGCCGCCATCGACCAGGGCTATCAGCGAATTACCTCAGCCATAGAGAAAAAGCCAATGTCAATTGAGCGGAAGCTGAAGATCAACCTGTTCCCCGAAACCAATGTAAGAGAGTATTACCGAATGGTTTTCGGTAGGCTCTTTTTCTGGGGGCTGATGTTTTTAATTGTCATATACCTCGGCTCCTTTATCAACCGATCGATAGATGCTTATCAGGCTCACCAATACAACAAAGAGGGTAACGCCTGTATTTCGGCCTGGAATGAGATCTACGCTCAATCGGGAAAATTACAACGGGAAAGGATGTCAAAAGCTTTGGCTAAGGCAAAAGAAGAACAGCAATAACAATTATTTAATCACTTATAATTATTAAATTTGATAGACGTTATGGATAAGAGTATGGAAACACAATTTGTGACAGATGCCACCGGGACACCAGTTAGGGTAGTGATGGATTACCAGGATTACGTTAAGATAGCGGAACAATTGAACCTGCCATTAACTGCCACTTCAACGGTACAGGAACGTAACCCGCTCGATTGGTATTCGTTAACCGAGAGTGCTAATTCTATTTTAAATGGATTAGTTGCCCTTGCTTCAAGAGAGCGCCGGAATGAACTTAATAAGGTAAAGCCAGATCAGGATCGTGTCAAAGAATTAGAAACCCTACGCGATGAAGGAATTAAGGTGAGCCGGGACACGGAAACATTTTCCAGTTTGGAAAAGATGGAGCAGGTCATAGAAAAATACAGTCCGATTTTATTAGCTGAGAAAAAAAAACTCCAGATCTAAGCAGCGAGGTGGCCGTAGACTTTACGGCGTCATTAAAAGGACTGTATGCCGTTACACCCGATGAGTTCAACCTGATACAAGGCGATATTATTGATGATCTGACCCGCGGCATTCTGCCGTCAGACAGCCCTACTGTTATTATTTTAGGTGGTCAGCCAGGTGCTGGTAAAACAGAACTAGAAAAGCTGGCCATTAAAGAGTTAGGCGGCCAGGCAATCAGTTGTAATGCCGATTTGTTCCGTGACTATCATCCAAGGGCAGAGGAAATCAAAAACAGGTACGAAACCTACTACCCTGAAATAACTGTCAAATATGCACATGACTGGAATAATGGCCTGCGAGGTTATTGCGAAGCCAACAGGTTGAACTATATTCTGGAAACTACATTCTCGTCCGGCCCAGCTATGAACAAGACTATTGCTGAATTGCAACAAAAGGGTTATCGTGTGGAAATCAAATTGCTGGCGGTTCATCCGCGTTTGAGTTTATTAGGCACCCATATCCGTTTTGAGGACATGAAAGCTAAAGAAAAGGGCGGAAGAGCTGTCGGTAAAGATGCCCACGATTCCAGATACAATTTGATTGCACCAACCTTATTTGCAGTACATTCCGAATCGCTATATCATAAGTTGCAGATTTATGGACGCGCAGTCGAGGCACTGGAAGGTTCTTATAAAGAGGGGGTTCATCTGCTGGGGACTAATCCGCCCAATGCAGTGCAGTTATTCCAGGAAGAGATTGATCGCAAATGGACGACCAATCTGAAGTTATATTTTGATCAACGGGTCCGGATGGTGCTCGATCTGATGAAAATGCGGAATGCCGATGAAAAAGAAATCAAAGCATTCAAAGTCGCAATGAACTCGGAATATCCGACCCAAAAACAGCTGCAAGCTCAAATGGTGCAACAAATCCAGGAGCAGAAAGCGGCAGAGCTGCTGGACAGGCGTTTGGCGGGTGAACTACCCCATATTGACATTGCAGGTACCGACTTTACGATTGACTGGCGGTTAAAGCAAATACGGGAAACAGCGGTCCCGGGTAATCAGCTTGAATTTAAAGATATGGAGTTATCAGCGTCCGGTGACGCTTACTTATGTTTTTATGATAACAAAAAACATAGCTTGTACGAACCTCCTGAAAATATTAAGGCATTGCCCAAAAATGTAGTATTGCTGGAAATACCTAACGAAATTAAGCTTGATCCAATTGCCGTAGCAAGAGAACACGGAATTGATCCTATTGCGCTGCTAAAGGAAAATCCCATTCAAAGCGAATTAAGGGCCATTGTTAAACCTTTATCTGAATCAGGCTTACCGAAATTGATCGCAGAAAACCTTAAAAACGAACAAATATTAAAAAAAGCGAAGAGCCCAGCGGAAGATTTAGACCGGAGTCATGGAATTCGCCGATAAAAACAATAGGTAAAGGAAATATTATGTGATATTTCCTTTACTGCTGGCCTAAGTTATTATCGTCTTAGACCGTTAGGGTTAAATACGGGTTCAATAACCGGGGCCACGAGCTTAAACAGTTTACCGCTCAAAGCCAGATGAACGTGCCATTCCGCCTTCCAGGTGGTCGTAAACGGTCGTTAACAAAACTTCCAGGTCAAAAGGTTTGTATAAAATACCATCGCAGCCATGCGGACGATCAGTGTCTGCGGGCGTAAAATAAGCGGAGAAAATAATGACCGGAATATGCCGGTATTCCGGTGTTTGCTTCAATTGCCGGCAAAGATCACCGCCGTTGGTATCCGCCAATTTATAATCCAACAGGATAAGGTCCGGCATAAAATCCCTTACCGCGTTAAACAACTGGCTGCCCAGCGAGATATCTAGTACCTCGAATTGCTCATAGGCGAGTGCTTCGGTAACGACCTCCAGGATCGCCCGTTGGTCGTCTAATATTAAAATACGTTTACTCAAACCTTAAAATTTAACCTAGAATATGGTGTCCGGGTAAGTGAGATGGAAGCTTAAGCGATCCGCTGTATAGTAGGTGGTGTATTTATTTAACAAACAAAGCGGAAAATGTTTTGGATAAAAAAAGGGACGCCTTCCGGCATCCCCTGAAAAATCACAATTAGTACTTCTTATTCTACTTCGGCGGCTGCGGCTTCGTTCACGTAATTTTCGGCTACTTGGGTCAACATGGAATCGGCATTTTTTTCTTCGGCTAAGGTTTGATCTAAAAGGCTTTGGGCTTCGCTGTAGCCCAGTGTTACGGCTAAAGTACGCAGGGTGCCGTAAGAAGCAATTTCATAATGCTCCACTTTCTGCGCGGCGGAAATGATCGCTACATCTCTTACTTCGGTGCCCTTATCGGTGTCCGAAAGTAACTCGGTCGCTTCCTTCAGCAAACCTTCCATGGCCAGGCATTTTTTGGCGGCGGCTTTTTCGCCCACAGCTTCAAATACGCCCTCCAAACGAGTAACATGGTTTTTGGTTTCTTCCAGGTGGGTACTGATAGTCTGTTTCAGGTCTTCAGAGGTGGCGCCCTTGATCATTTTTGGCAGTGCAGAAGCTAAATGTTTTTCTGCCCAATAGATGTCCTTTAACTCGTCCACGAATAATTCTTTTAAAGCGCTTTCCGCTTCGGATGTACGGCTGGCAGCTGCTGCCCCCGCACCTTTGTTTGTTTTTGTAGGCATAATAGATAGATTTTTATGGTGTTTATTTAAAAGCAATTCCTATTCCATTTTGATGGCGCTGATATCGCCGTTGCGCTCCATATATACCTTTTTTATTTTCGACATATCCTCGGTCAGCGCAGACTTGCGGACGCCTTGCATTACGTCCTCCTGGCAGACCAGCGCCTTCTTCAAATTGTCGGCGATAAAATGCCCGTTCTCAAAAAGCAGGATCTTGTCGCCTTCCACCACGCGGCCAAACTGCTTACCGGTAGCAATGAACCAGCCGAACAATCGGTGCATCAGCACGATCACGAAACAACAAATGATCACCGGCACAAAATCCGAAG
Source organism: Bacteroidota bacterium (assembly GCA_040389105.1). Classification (GTDB taxonomy): domain Bacteria; phylum Bacteroidota; class Bacteroidia; order Sphingobacteriales; family Sphingobacteriaceae; genus Mucilaginibacter. Next base: position 22,285 of record JAZKAO010000006.1, on the reverse strand, counting down.
CACCCACCACAGCCCGGCTCATAATGGCCCCCAGCAACACGGCGATAATATTATCCAATGGCGTACGCAAGCCGAATGAACGACGCCCGGAAAGGCGGATCAGGATCAATGCGATGATGAACACCACCACGCCACGGCTGCTCATTTGAACCGCATTCAGGTCCTTGCCTTCGCCAAAGATTTTGATAAAGATTTCCATAATAATTGATTTGCGGCCTCAGCTTCCAGGCGTTCTAATACGCGGAACTGCTTTCCGGCCTGATGATTATAATTCTCAAAAAAAGCTTCCAGTTGCGGTAAAATGTCTTTCGGCAATTCAGACAACGTTTGCACTTCACCAAAGACCCGAGAGACAGCCGACACCCCGATAAAACGGTCATTGCGCATTTGCTTCCCATCCCGTTCGGTTTGTTCCGCGGTCAAAGCGCCGACCAGGCGGCAATCCAGAAGGCAACCCGGAAAGGTGCCTTTTTCGGACAGCACGATAATATCCAGCGGGTCACCGTCGTCCCCTTTCGTATCGGGGATCATGCCGAAATCATAAGGAAATACCAGGCCCTCCGGTAACAGCTTACTGAGTTTAACACGCTGGTTTTCCGTGTCAAAATCAAATTTCTGGCCATAGCCTTTGGGGGATTCCACCAATACCGTCAGGAGTTTTGTCGTTTCCATTCCTTTTTAAATAATTGATAATACTTTTTTGTTTGAACGGCGTAGTTACGGGCATAATCAATCACCGCTTCCTGCCAGCCCTGGTCATGGCCAAAGGCCATGAGCTCATCAATGGTACCCGAGCCCTGCATACCGCCGCAGCGCAGCTGGGCCGAAGCAGTCAGCGCCGCCATATCGCCAACCACCTGGTACATATCTCTATAGTCTTTTAATAATTTGAATTTGATGGTATCCTTAACCGGCTGCAATTCCTGAATAATAAACGATTCGTTTCTAAATACCGTTGTACTCAACAGTGCTGCCGGCACATTTTGCATCCGCTGCTGTATACCAATTACGCGTGCCGCCTCATTATCCCAAGCTAACTGTTGCACCGGTACGTAGGGTGCTACCGACGAAAGCCGGGCTTGTTTCATGTCCAATAGTAAATACCGGTTCTTGGTATTGGTGCTTTTCAGCAGAAACAAATAGCGTTTCACGCCAATGCTGCCGGTACCCGCCAAACGGAATACCGCGCTGATTACTTCGTAATTATAAGGGCCGTCGCTGCTGGTCTTCACCCATTCGTTAATATGTGCTTTTAGTTCATGCCGCAGGGTTTTATCCAACTTAAAGTGCCGCTCGTCCTCCAGCGAAAGCATGATCTGTTTCTTCTTGCTGACCGTCCGCTTTTTCAGCAGTTCTTTATAATTGCTTTTCGTTGCCGAGGTCAAAAAATCGCAAACGATCCCTTTCGCCGTTCGCGGCTCGATGCTGATGGCCTTGCCTTTGGCCAGTGTCGCCGAATAAGTTTTGACATACAGCTCCGCCATTTTCTGTGCCTTTTCCGGTTCGATCCTTAAATGCTCAAACGCTACGAAAATGCTGGCTACCATCCGCACGGTCTCATAACTGGCCGGTGCCAGTAAGCCCTCGTCAAAATCATTCAGGTCAAAATAGACCAGTTTATTATCGCCTTTGTAACTTCCGAAATTTTCGATATGCAGGTCGCCGCAGATCCAGGCCAATGGCGATAAGGGCAATGGCTCCGCTGCCGCCAAATCTTCATAAAATAAATGGCAAGTGCCGCGGAAAAACCTGAAAGCATTTTCAGCCATCGCCTCGTATTTTAGGGCCACCATATCCGGCAGCAAGCCGGTATTAAAAGCGGCCAATCGCTCGCATAGTTTGCTCATCTCTTATATCGTTTAACTTTTTGCTGGTTATTTTCTTCCGCCGCGTCAATGGAATGCGTTTTGGTCAGGTCGGTTTCTTGTTGGGCCAGTTCCGAAAGCCGGATATAAAATTGATATAAGTGATCCAGTTCTTCCTCGGTCAGGTCCTCGATATTGACCATCCGGTTACTCGTACCTTCGTGCGAGGCCAGCAGTTCATTCAATTTCAAATGGATCGCCTTGGAATCCTTGTTCTGCGCTTTTTGGATCAGGAACACCATCAGGAAAGTGATGATGGTCGTGCCGGTATTGATAATTAGCTGCCAGGTTGGCGAATAATGAAAAACAGGCCCCGTCGCCGCCCAGACCACGATGGTAACGACCGCCAGGATAAATGCCGCCGAACTGCCGGCCGCCGCGGTCGCCCAGTTCGAGAACCGCTCAAAAAAACTGATCTTCTTTTTCATTTTTTCCAGTCGATATGAATTTCACTATTGCCCGCGACCGCGAATTCCAGGTGGCCGCCGGCAGCGGGTTTGCCTTTAATGATTTCTTGGTTACACTTGACCGTTAAGTTCGGCAGCTTTGCCTTACCTGTTTTTACGATCATCAACCTCGTAGTCAGCCTGCCGTCGCCAGCCAGCTTAAAGTTGACTGGCCGGTGTTTCCTGGCCGAAAAGCCATAGGTCGGGTAATCCGTATAGATCATCAACCCGGCTTCCGGCACCTGCATATAGTGGCGCGGCAGGATCCCGAAGGCATTGCCCGCGCCGTAAACTTCCTGCCCCACTTCTCCCGACTGTTCCCAGCCATCATGCAGGTCCTCCAGCGCGATCCACAGATTGGCATCCACTTCGCCGATCTTGGGTTTTTCCTTCAGCATTTCCCTGGGCAGCATGGTCGGGTAGTAATAGACCGCGCGTTCCACTAAAAAGCGGATATACTCGGCCAGCAGCAAACGCAAAGACGGCAGGATATCCTGGCCCTGCGCATGGTGCAGGTAATCGTGGAAAGCGCAAAAAACTTCCTGCTCTTCGTAAACGGCGGTATAGGGCGCATCGCTTAAAGGGAACAGCGCGAAAAACGAGGGGAAGTTTTTGCCGTAACCATAGTTACAGTCCCAGAGCCGTACATTTTTAAAAATGTTGGCCAGACACAAATAGCTGAGCTCTTTGTAAACATCTTTTTTGGTGATCTTATACAGGCGTAGCAAAGCCCCGGCTGAAAAAGCAGTATTATTAGCCTGGTAAAACAGGTCGAAGCCCAAACCCCGCAAACGCTGCGCGGCACGTTCCGCTTCGGCTAAATAACGTTTCTCGCCCGTCAGTTCCCAGGCCTGTAACATGACATGCGCGTACAGCCCCGGCACATCTTTTTCGCCGCCCTTACCCGGCTGCGTTTCGGCTTTGACTACTTCCAGCGTGTCGACCTTATAAAACACAGGCCAGCTATAATCGAAATGTTTGGCGACCTTCATCGCATAACCCAGTGAATCTAAAAAAAGTTTTTCTGCGGTTTTGTCACCTTTTAAGGCCAGCCGCGATAAATTCAGCAAAGGATGATGCAAATACCAGGAGTCCATGACCAGCGGCTTTTTTTGTTCTTCCTCACCTTCCATGGTGTCAGCGACCTTCGGGTGCCAGCGCATGATCGTGCCCAGGTCTTTATTATAAAAAGCCGGCAGACCTTCCCTGATCTTCTTCATGACGGCCAGCTGCGAAGCGCTCCATTCCACATAATCCAGCAAGGGCAAGAGCACCGCCAACTGTACCATGATCTCCGGTGGGGTCGCATAATCCGAAACATAGGCATTAAAGTAATGATGGCCGTCCACCTGCGACCAGCAGCCGGGGCTGTCGGTCAGGTCGGCGAGCCCTTTTTTCAAAATACCCGGCCAGTGCTGGTAATGGGTGTCCGGCTTGGGCATCACCAAATAGATTGCCGCCAGCATATCCAGGTATTGCTGCACCATCGCCGGTTCATCAGCAGGTACCTCCTCCGAAAAAGCGACATAGGCATCGCTCAGTACATAACTTTTACCCGCCTCCAGCGCTTTATTTTTAAGGGTCGGCGGCAAAGCGAAGCCGATCTCCGGCCATTCCCCGCCGACCGTATCACCCGCCGAAGTTTCGGTTTGTTGGTTATAATCGGCCAGCGCGGTCAGGTCCTGCAAGTAAAAAACCGAACCCGATTTTGGCCGGGTCAAACTAAAATACAATTGCCCGGAACGTGTGCCGACCTGGCTTGCCATTACTTTACCTTCGGCCAGCCGGTCACTGCCCGCCGCCCCCAACGGCACAATATCCCGCGGCCAGTAAGGAAATAATAGCGGTGCAATTGGTGTCAGAGTGCTGGTATAATGCAATACGCCCTCAGCGATATGTATATCTAAGTCGTATCGGCCCATCGTAGATTGCGCCCTGAGCGAAACGCCGGAGGACTTTTCCTCGGGCTTTTCAATTTGTAATTCATCATTCGGCGAATAAGCCAGGCGGAAAGCCAGGCGGCTTCCTTTAGGCCAGCTTACCACGAGCCATAAGGATTCTTTAAGCGAATAAATGTCATAAGCATAACCCACGATTTCTTTCGTAAAGACCGGGTACAGGTCCTTTTGGTTGAGGCTGGCGTTTACATTCAGAAGCCAAGGTGAACTTGCATTCATCGTAAAAAAATTTAATCGTTAAACAAAACTTTACTTACACCGAGAATGCGTCGGTTAGCGCCACATAAAAATTAAGACATTAACTAATTATGAAAAATATTGTTTGAAATATTTCTTAATAAATTATTTAATTAATTCAAAACATAGTTTTGCAACGCGGGTTGTATTACCGAGCGAGATCCTTTCTTTCCAGGCAAATTCCCAAACAATCATTTTCCACCATTAAAACTTAACTTATGTTTCACCACGTAAAAGATCTGCAATTTAATGCCAGGGTTTCGCGCCCTGACCCGCGTTTCGCCAACCTGTTATTGGAGCAATTCGGCGGAGAGAACGGCGAACTGGCCGCGGCCATGCAATATTTCACCCAGGCCTTCGGCGCTAAAGTACCGCACCCGGACAAGTACGATATGCTGATGGATATCGCCACCGAAGAATTTAGCCACCTGGAGATCGTTGGCGCCACGATCCAGATGTTGCTCAAAGGCGTCAACGGCGAACTGAAAGATGCCGCTGACCAAAGCGAGATCATGCAGGTCATGGAGGGCAAAGCCGCCAAAGAAAGCATCATCCACGCCGCCTTATCGGCTAACCCGCAGTTTGCGATCATTACCGGCGGAGGCGTAACCCCCCGTAACAGCCAGGGCATTCCCTGGTGCGCCTCGTATGTGAATTCTAACGGCGATCTGACGGTCGACCTGCGCAGTAACCTGGCTTCGGAATCACGCGCCAAGCTGGTTTACGAGCACCTGATGAAATTTACAGATGACCCCTATATCCACGAAACGCTGTCCTTCCTGATGACCCGGGAGGTGACGCATTACAAAATGTTCGAAGCGGCCCTGGACAGTATCCAGCCGAACTTCCCGCCCGCCGTCTTAGCCGCAGATCCGCGTTACCTGCAAAACGTCTATAACCTATCCGAAGGCACCGTGCGTGGCCCATGGAATGAAGGCAAAATTAAGGGGATGGGCAAGGAATATATCTATATCGAAAAGCCGCTGCAACAGGCAAAAGAAACCGAAGGCCAAACGAAACTGCCTAACGATTTTTCTAAGGAACTAAAAGACAAGGAAAAGCTGGACAAAGAAATGAGCAAAGCCAAAAGCGCCGAAGTAAAAGATGCCGAGCCGAAAGGCGTGGCACAATGGAGCACTTATCCATCATAATATGAAAAAATTCATTACACCGGCCGCTATCCAGCGGCCTTTTTTGTTAGTTTAGTTTACTTAAGATCTCAATGATGGAAAAATGCGCACCGCAGACAAATTCATCTGCCGCGCCATAATAGACCGTCAGCCGGTCACCATTGACGACATGCCCGTTGGTAAAGACCACGTAACCGAAAAAGCCGCTCAATTCATAGGCCTCGGTGGGTACCATGATCGGCTCGGTCGTACGGGACAATACTTTGGATGGGTCGTTCAGGTCCATCAGGAATGCGCCTAAACAATATTGATGTTCCAGATTCGCGCCGTGATAAATTTCCAGCCAGCCTTTTTCGGTGCGAATGGGTGATGCGCCCGCGCCGACCCGGGCATCGTCCCAAAGCCCCGGCCTGGTTTTGATCAGGCACTGATGGTTACCCCATTGCCGGCCGTCGGTGGATTCGGCCAGCCAGATATAATTGCCGCCAATTTCTTTACTGCTTGGCCGGTGCAGGCAATAGAATTTACCATTGATCTTTTCCTCAAAGATCGCGCAATCCTTATTATGCGGCGGCAGGATCATTCCGCCACTTTCAAAATGCCGCCAGTCGGTGGTCGTTAATAAACCTACACCCACGCCACTATCCGAAACCGCCGTATACGTCAAATAATAGGTATCCCTGATCTGCGTCACCCGGCAGTCTTCCACGCCAAACCGCTCCAGGTAACCTTTGCCGAAAATAGGCGGATAACCGGGCTGTTCGCTAAAATGCACACCATCGTCACTGGCCAGCAGGCGCAGGTGTGAAATGGTCGTTAAATAATCCAGGCCCTGATAATTGATGACCCGCGCATCCGAAGCGATGAGGTCAGGATCGTTCAGCGGCACCTCGATGATCTCGGTATTGCCGGTCGCGTTTAAGGCGGGAAAAAAGATCACGCCTTCCTTTTGATTGATCCCTTCGGCAACCCTTACCAGCAACCAGGTCTTGCCTTTGAAACTGAACACACCGGGGTTAAGCAAACTGATGATCTGTAATCCCTCGTTGCTGGCGGGCAGGTCCTTGGGCAACAATAAAGGATTTTTGGGAAAGCGTTGTGCAAGGTCTTTCATGCCTTTTTATTCAAGATCTGATAACCGATGCCGGCGAATACCGCAAAAACGATATGGGCAGGTACCAACTGTAAATAATATTGGTTAAAACGCAAGGCGGGCGGTAGCGGGTGCAGCTGAAAAGTCGTTTTCCAGATCGCTACGGCGAACAAACCGCTGATGCCGCCCAGCCATAAATTCGTTTTCCAGTCGGGCTTTAATTTCCCGTCGCGCCATAATTCCACGTAAACCAGGGCGAACAATAAGCCCACGCCATAATGGCCCAGCCAGCCCAAAGCCAGGCTTTTTTCTTTATCCAGTTTCGGGATCAGCCGCCCGGCCAGTTGTCCCAAACGTTCCGGCTCGCTGAAGTTTTCGCCTTCCGCCAGCGAAACGAGATAGCTGAACAAGGTCATCAAAGTCGTGCCGGTCACGCCGGCCATCAATACTTCCTTAGTTTTCATCGATCTTCTTTAAATTTTTGGTGGCCGGCCCGGTCAGCACCTGGCCGTCGATCGCATAACGCGCGCCATGGCAGGGGCAGTCCCAGCTTTTTTCCTCACTGTTCCAGTTGACAATACAGCCCGCATGGGTACATACCGGGCTAAGCGCATGGATAACGCCCTCCTCATCCCGGTAGGCGGCGATCTTTTTACCATCTACCTCAACCAGTTTACCGTGACCGGGAATTAAACGCTTCAGTGAATCCGTTTCAGGAATACCCAGGCGGTCGGCCACATAATGATAAGCCACATCGCTGTTCTCTTTGACAAATTCGCTAAAGCCATCTATTGGCTTGACCCGGCCCGGATCGAACAGTTCCGCATACCGGTTCGGTCGCTTCCTGACCAGGTCGCTTAAAATTTTGCCGGCCACGCTGCCCAGCATCATTCCGTTGCCATTATAGCCTGTTGCACAATAAATGCCCTCCGCGGCCAGGGGCATTTGGCCGATATAAGGCAGGCCGTCCACCGGCACATAGTACTGGCTTGACCATTTATACTTTACAGATGACAGGTTGTAATATTTACGCGCATACTGCTCCAGGTCGGCGAAAGCCTTTTCGGGATCACCGTGGCCGGTCTTGTGGTCCAGCCCGCCGATCAATAATAATTCCTGCCCGTCAATGACGTGACTGCGTACATAATGATAGGGTTCCTGTGAATCATAGATCAGTGCGTCCGGGTATTTGCCGCTGTGCAGCTTAACAGCGATTACATAACTACGATAAGGCGCGCATTCAAAATTGAACAGGTTGATGTTCGGCGGTATATGCGTGGCATAGATCAGCGCTTTCGCTCTGATATCCCCTGCGGTATGGATGCCGTGTTCCGTCGTCACAGCGGCTATCGGCGTATTTTCCAAAACGATACCGCCTGCTGCCAGATACGCCCTTTGCAAACCCTGCAAATACTTTAAGGGGTGAAATTGTGCCTGCCCTTCCCAGGCCAGGGCCTTTTGAAACGGTACCGGTGTGGGCACCTCATCCGTATAGTTCACCGGTACCCCGACTTTCACCGCGCCGTCATAAATGTCCGCTAAAAGCTTTACCTCATCCTCATTTTCAGCGTAGAGATAGCCGGTTTTTGCTTCGTGATCGCAATCAATTTTAAATTGATGGATCTGGTCATTAATGAGTTTAAAGCCTTCCCGGATGGCATCCGCGAACAACTGTGCGCCCTTTTCGCCGAAAGCACTTTCGGCCTCTTTATAAGTGGTGTCCGCAAACGTATTGATATGGGCACTGGTGCCGCCGGTGGTGCCGAATCCTATGGTGTGCGCTTCCGCGATCACGGTCTTTTTCCCGGCCTGCTGTAATAACAGCGCCGCGGTCAAACCGGTGATGCCGCCGCCGACAAGGAGGCAGTCGAAAACCTGGCCGGCCGCCGGTTCCTTTTGCGCAACTGCGGATAAATCTTTTTGCCAGGGGCTGGTCAGCGCCCCATCTCTGGGCAGGGTGTGTGTTGGCATTTGCTTTTTCATTTTTTTTAAAACCTCAATAACCGGGAGTTGTTTAAAAATATTTTAACGATAATAAATTAATCAATAATTAGTAAGCGGCAGTATGCTGGAAAGTTTTGACGAAAAATTTGAAGGAAAAAATATTTAACCGATGGCAGTACCAAAGAAACAAAACAAGCAACCGGGCATTGAGGCCAAAATGGACCCGGCACCGGAGTATATCAAGCCAACCTATACCGGCGCTAAAAAACTGCAGGATAAAGTCGCCCTGGTAACGGGCGGGGACAGCGGCATTGGCCGCGCGGTATGCGTTCATTTTGCCCGTGAAGGGGCGGATATCGCAATTGTTTATTTCAATGAAGATGTTGATGCGAAAGAAACCAAACGCTTAATAGCAGCCGAAGGCAGAAAATGCCTGTTGATCAAAGGCGATGTTAAAAAGGCGGCTTTTTGCAAAAAGGCGGTAGCACAAACCGTAAAAAAGCTGGGCAAACTCAATATCCTTGTCAATAATGCCGGCATCCAGGTACCGCAGAAAAACCCGAAAGCTATCGATGAAAGGCAACTGGAAGATACTTTCCGCACCAATATCTACGCCTATTTCCATTTTGCCAACGAAGCCCTGGAATACCTAAGCGAAGGTGATTGTATCATCAATACCACCTCGGTCACCGCTTACCGCTCATCGCCTAACCTGATCGACTACTCATCCACCAAGGGCGCTATTACCAGTTTTACAAGGTCGCTGGCCACCAATTTAACCGGGAAAAAGATCAGGGTCAATGCGGTTGCGCCCGGGCCGGTCTGGACACCATTGATCGTAGCGACCTTTGATAAGGAAAAAATTAAAAGTTTTGGCAGCGAAACCGCCATGAAACGCGCCGGCCAGCCGTCGGAACTGGCACCGGCCTATGTATTCCTGGCCTCAGCTGATGCCTCATTCATTACCGGGCAGGTGATCCATGTTAACGGAGGCGAAGTGGTCAATGGGTAAATATTCAGCCGCTACAGCGGACTGGTGCGCTGCCCGTGCCCAATAAAAGTCATTACCCGCCGAGATTTAAAGAACGAAGCCGGCTGTTTGATCAAAACTATGCCGTAAGCCTGGCTGTACGCGCCCGGGCGCGGCAAATAGTTGCCCAGGTTGAAAAGGCACCTTGAACCTGTCAAAGCAAAAACAAAAGATGAGACCCGGGCAGGCAAATACAAAAAGAAAACAAAATTAAATCCGAACTTAGCTGTTCTATCTACCGGCCAGTTATGCCTATGAATTTCCCTAAAACCGTATCTTTTTTATTGAAGTTAATCCTGGCTGTTTTCCTGATTTTTTGCGTGGCGGTCGTTCAGCATGATATCGGTGGGATCGATAACCGCGCCTTCGCTGCCCGTTTGCAAAGGTCCAAAGACACTGTTTTTATGCTTACTTTTTTTTCCAGCTGGCAGCGGCAGCAACTACGGCCGGGTGCGAACATTAAATTCGGACAGCACCCGCTCAAACATTTATTGATCACGTTAGATCAGCCAGGAAAGCGCTATTATTCGACTATTCCCTATTTGATTACCCATGAGATCTCCCGGGACGTCTATTTCATCACCGCTGACCGGCCGGCGGGCCCGGATTTTTCCCTGATCTGTTCGAAAAATCCACCAGGTAGCTGGTATGTATTCCGTACCGCAGGCGGCGGGATCAAAATGGAAAAAGCGCCCTAAAAGGAGCGCCGGCTTGTAAACCAAACCGTTGGTGCTTTGTTAAGCAAGTAAAAGGAGGAATGATGCCCTGGTATAACGGAGGCTACCCGCCATCTTATAAGAACCAACCCAAGAAAATACGGGAAAAAGCGACGGAGATCGCCAACGAGGTATTAAAAACAACCGGTAATGAAGGCGAGGCCATCGCGACCGGGCTGAAACAGGCACGGCTGCATTTTGCGAAAGAAAAAGAAAAGAAAAGCTGATGCCTTCCGCTGTCATTAAAAGCTACGATTACGACCCGGCTACGGAAACCCTGGCGATCACCTACCATTCCGGCAAGATCTATCATTACCTGAACGTCCCGGAAAAAGTTTTTCGGGAGATGCGTTCTACCATGGCCAAGGGCATCTGGTTCAACCGGCATATCAAAGGAAAGTATCCCTTTAAAGAAGTTACGCCGGGCCTGAATCAGGAAACGTTATTTTAAATGATCGCTAACTTGCCGGAGTAACTCATCAACATCGAAGGGTTTACAGATAAAACCATCCGCCCCGCAGCGCTGCGCGGTTCCTTCCAGGTTGATGGTGCCCGATATGAGGATCACCGGGATAAACGAAGTCGCCGGATTTCTCTTTAACTGGTAACAGATATCATGGCCGGTCTTGTCACCGTTCAGCCAGTTATCGATCAGCAAAAGCCCCGGCGGATTTTTTTCAATGGCGTAAACCGCGGTGACATCTTTACCAGTAGCCACCTCATATCCGGCATCCGTTAATATCGTGGTAATGATCTCCAAGGTATCGGCATCATCCTCTATAACCATGATCTTTGACATAACCCTCAAATTTAAAAAATTATATGACGACCCGGAAGTCAAATTTACGCGGGCTTTCATCGGTTTGGTTGACTTCGCGATTCGGTGCTACCGATGCCTTTTTTTGCAAAACGAGGCTGAAAAACTGGCATTTTTACTGAAAAATTTTCAGTGGAAAACTGAACTTTTTTCAGTGGTAAAGTACTGGCATGGGGCTTGTTAGACAGGCTATAGTTTAATTAATCTTATTGTTTATTTATTAATTTAAAAGGCCATGACCTTAGTTAAATTCAACAACCAACGTAACAACACATTAATGCCAGGCTTTAATGATGTTTTTGATTCTATCTTTAACGATACTTTTTTCAATGACCGCATGGTGACCCGTGTGCCCGCGGTAAACATCAGCGAAAGCGAGAACAACTACCATGTAGAGCTCGCCGCACCGGGGCTGAAAAAAGAAGATTTCAAGCTCAACCTGGAACGCAACCAGCTGCGCATTTCGGTAGAACAGTCCTCGGATCACCAGGACAACCAAAAGAATTACAGCAAGCGCGAATACAGCTACAGTTCTTTCGTGCGCTCCTTCACTTTGCCGGAAAGCGCCGACGACGGGAAGATCGACGCCAGCTATACCGATGGTATCCTCCGCATTGATATCGCTAAACGCGAGGAAGCTAAAGCGGTGCGCCGCCAGATCGAAATTAAATAAGGCTATCAGTTTTTATCCAGAGCGCCCCTGCAAGCAGGGGCGCTTGCTATTTATAGGAAGCATGGAAACGCAGTTTTATATTTTACTGAGCCTGAAAACACCGAAGGGCTTCGTCGATTACGGCCAATATTTCTTCGGCAATGACCGGGAGGCGGCCTACGGCTTGTTCGCGCAATTAAAAGGTGAATCAAAGCTAAAAGACAGCGCGCTGTTGCATATCGATCTCATGGAAACCGTGAATGGACTGCCCGTCAGGATCAGGACCATTTGCTGTACGCTGGAAGAACTGGGGTCGAACAGCAAGCTCATCGCACGGGAGATCTTCCGCCTGAAAAATCTGGAAGAAATGGACTTGTAGCCAATAAAACAGTGAAAGCTGACACCGGTGGGTTTCCTGGTTTTAATAAATTAAAAACCAAGAAAATAGTTTTATTGTTATAGGTTGCATAGGGCTATGGTAATGAACTTAAAGTCAGCAAACTACGAACATAGATTTAAGGAATGCGACGCGCGGTTTGAAGCTATTTTTCAGCTGACGACCGCGGCCAGCAAGATCATTGACAGCGACCTGCGCATACTCAAGGTCAATAAAGCAATGACGGACTTGCTGGGGTATTCCAGCGAAGAACTGGTGGGCAGCCAGATCATGGATCATGCCTGCGAGGAAGACAGGCCCCATTGGCGGGAATTGCAAAAAGCCATGTGGGAGCGCGGGCAGCCAAATTTCCAGTTGGATGCCTGCATCAACAAAAAAGACGGTAGCCTGGCCTGGGTTCATGTGACCACTATCGCTTTTAAGGAGAATGATACCGCTTTTGCCTATACCGTACTGGACGATTTTACGGCCTGGAAAAAGCTGCATGAAAGTGAGCATCGCCTGACCATGGCGCTAAAATATTCTAAAATGGCTGTATGGGAACTTGACCTGGCAGACCGTACGATCACCCGGTCTGACGGGTTCGACCAGTTGTTCGGTTTCGCAGAGGATGGCAACACCTGGACCGAACAAAATTTGCTGGACGCATTGCTGCCCGAAGACCGCCTGAAGCTAAAAAAACTTTTGGATACGATCAGGCCCGATCAGAACTTCGATTTTCAGGGGAGCATAAAGACGCAGGACGGGATCGTCAAATGGATCAATTTCCAGGGCAAGGCAGAAAAAACGCAGGAGGGCAGGGAAAGGGTGCTCGGGACTTTATACGATATCACGCGCGACAAGTTGGCGGAACGGGAAAAGGATGATTTTATCAGCATAGCGAGCCATGAGCTGAAGACACCGCTCACTTCCCTTAAGGGTTCGATACAGGTCCTTGAACAGATGAAGGCGGCGCCGACGGACAAGCTGCCGGTCTTTGTTGAACAGGCCAGTAAAAGTATGAACAAGGTAACCGCGCTGGTGGACGACCTGCTGAACGCCAGCCGGCTGACCGAGGGGCAGTTACACCTCAAAAAAACCCGGTTCAACTTATCCAAAGCGATCGATGAATGCTGCGTGCACATTACAGCCGCCGGCACCTACCGGATCGTACCCGAAGGCATAAAGGATGCCGAGGTTGAAGCGGATTCAGAACGCATACAGCGGGTGATCGTTAACCTGGTCAACAACGCGGTGAAATATGCCGCTCAATCTAAAGATATCACCATTAAGGTGGAGCAGGATACCGCCCGGACAAAAGTAAGCGTTACTGACAAGGGACCCGGCATCGCCCGGGAAAAGATCCCGCATATATTTGAACGTTTTTATCGTGCGGATGCAAGTGGCGGGCAATATTCCGGCCTGGGGCTGGGATTGTACATATCTGCCGAGATCATCAAAAAGCACGGCGGCCAGATAGGCGTGGACAGCGAGCCGGGGCATGGAAGCAGCTTTTGGTTCACTTTGCCTTTAACTTGATCTTTCGGAAGCCCGGATTCCCACCACAGGTAAACGCGACACGAACATGGAAAGCGGATAGTATCATCAATCGCTGGTAGTTAGGAAGCCAGTGAAAGTTGAACCCTCCTGGCAAACTCGTTGATATCGAACGGCTTGCTGATAAAGTCATCGGCACAAACATCCTGCGCCAGTGATTTTCCTTCGGAGTGGGCGGACATGATCAACACCGGGATTTTAGGGCTATCCTGGTCCGCTTTCCACCTGCGGCAAATATCCAGGCCACTTCCATCGGGCAACATGATATCGAGGATCAGCAGTTCCGGAACAGTCCCGGCCGGGCGGCGATCAAAGGCGTCCACAGTTGCATAGCAGGTTACGTTAAAGCCCATGTCGGCCAGCAGGTATTCGATCAGATCGCTGATATCAGGATCATCCTCCACAACGCAAATAGTCTTTTTAATTAAGGATGACATGGTTCATAGACAATTATCAGTTAGTACTTGTTTATTTTTTTTGTAAAAGGCAGGGAAAAAGAAAATTCCGACCCGCTGCCGGGGGTGCTGGTCACGCTGATCCGGCCGCCATGCCGGTCAATGATCTCTTTGGTCAGGTACAGCCCCAGGCCGAGCCCGGCGATACCGGAGGTGCCTTCGGCGCGGTAAAACCGGGTAAATACGTTCTTTTGCTGCTCGGGGGTCAGCCCGATGCCCTTGTCCCGGACCCTGACGGTCACTGTGTCCGGTGAATGCTCCAGCTCCACCCAGACCTGGTCCGCTTTAGGGGAATATTTAATGGCGTTCGTCAGCAAATTGACCAGCACCTGTTCGATCCGCTGCCTGTCCGCTTCTACCACCAACCGGTCCTCCGGCTGTGACACTAAAATTCGGTGGGTCTTATGGGTGTAGTTCAATGTTTCAATGATATCATTGACCGCTTCTTTCAGGTCAAATTCGACCTTGTCAAACCGCAGCTGCCCGCCTTCTACCCGGGAAACATCCAGCAGGTCGCTCACCAGGGCGTTTAGTTTTTCGACCTGTCCCAGTGCTTTGGTAATAAACAATTTATCGGTCGGCTCGCGGTCCGCCCGGTCGAGTACTTGTAAAAACCCTTTGATAGAGGTCAGCGGGGTCTTCAGTTCATGGCTGGCCAGCGCGATAAATTCATCTTTTTTCGCACTCAGCGCTTTGACCTCTTCAAAAAGCTTGGAATTATCCAGGGCTATAGCCGCCTGCGCGGCAATGCCGCTCACGAGTTCTTCGTGTTCCAAGGTAAATTTGTCCGGCTCCGGATGGCCGAAGAACAACCCGCCAATCACCGTTCCAGAGGCGGAAATGACCGGAATGGCCAGGTAGCTGACCACCGGCAGGTGCCCTTTAGGCATCCCGTGGTGCGGCGCGTTATGTCCGTAACGCGGGTCTTTCCGGATATTGCCGACACGTACATTGCCTTTTCCGCTAAAAGTCGCATCGAATACCGCCGTATTCCGCGGCATACCGAATTTTTCAAAAGCTTCGCGCGGCGCGCCGGACAACGTGAACAGCATATAGGATTCGCCTTGCTCGTCCACTTTATTGTAAAAGAATGCGCCAAAAGCTGCCCCCGACACCTGGGTCGTTGCATCGGTGACCTGCTGGAGGATGGCCTGTACATCCAGTTTCTCGGAAATCGCTTTACCGACGGCATTCAGCACGCTCAGCCGGTGTACGCTCTGTTCGGCGATCTTTTCCGTGTGCAGCCGTTCGCTGATATCGCGGGCGATCTTGGAGGCGCCGATGATCTTGCCTGTACTGTCCCTGACCGGCGAAACGGTCAGCGAGATCGGGATCTCTTTGCCGGATTTATGCCGCCGGATCGTCTGGAAATGATCGATCTTTTGCCCCGCCCGGATACTGCCGATGATCGTATCTTCTTCTGACAATAGGGCCGGGGGAATCAGGATGCTGATGTGTTTACCTCTTACCTCGGCTTCCGTATAACCGAAAATATGTTCTGCCGCCTTGTTCCAGCTGGTGATCATGCCATTCAGGTCCTTGCTGACGATCGCGTCGTCCGAAGATTCAACGATCGCCGTCAGGATCGCCTGGTTCTGATCACCCAGTTTCTGCGTGGTGATATCCACCAGGGTATTATGCGCCCCGATCAGGTCATTTTCTTCACCGAACAGCGGCTGGGGGAAAACCAACAGGTTACGGAAGGTATGGTCCGACCGTTCGATCGTGATCTCAACGCCTTCAAATGATTTGCCTTCTTTTAAGGTCCGGCTCATGGGGCAGGCATCCAGTGGCATGGGCTGCCCGTCAGGATAATAGAATTTCCATGGACTGTGCCAAAGGTCCCGGCCCGGTTCCGGTTCCATGCTCCACAACCTGACCGCAGCCCGGTTAAAATAGGTCAGGTAACCGTTTTTATCACAGGTATAAAACGCCACCGGCGAACTTTCCACTAAATCCTTAAAGTCTTGACCGCCGGTTGCCGGCTGGTCCTTGTTCCCGCGGGAACGGGTATCGAAATGGTCCCGCATAAATGCAAAAAAATAAAAACTACAACCTGTAGTTTATCTTATCTTTAACTTTCGTTTTTGCGTTTTGTTTTACATTCGATGAACACACACTGTTATGGGTTGAAGTTATTTATCAGCACCTATGCGACATCCTCGCAGCGGGCGGTTAGTAATTTGAACCGTATCCTGGAAGAGCATCTGAAAGGCCGCTATAAGCTGGCGGTCATCGATGTCCGAAAACAACCCGAAATTGTGTTAGCCGAAAATATAACCGCACTACCCCTTTTGATCAGAAATACGCCTTCACCTACCAGGCGGCTGGTGGGTGATATGTCCGATACAGTCCGCGTTTTGCGCGGCCTTGAGTGCATTGTGTAACACATCCCACAGTCTAATTGTTAAAAAATGTTAAAGCTGTTTGAAATTTTTCGACAGCTTTTTTTCTTTGAACCGTCAATTTTGACACATTAAACCAATTATCGAAAAAAGCATTTTTTGAAAGCTATCATTAACAAGTTTAGTTATTAGATCATGTTACCTCAATTTACCATCTCCCGTTTCAGCGCAATACGCAGCATTACATTTCTCTTATTATTTCTGGCATCCATCTTCGCATCACTGGCGCAGCAACAGCCGGTCACCTGGCCAACCGGCAAATCAGGCTTCACCGCCAAGCTGATGAACATCGAGGCGGCCAGCAATGAAACCTTCCGTTACAGCACAACTTTGCATAACGGCTCGGCCGGCGCGAAGATCTACGAACTTAAAACCGATATCCCGTTCGGCTGGACGATTGCCTACAAAGTGGACGGCAGCCAGGTCACTTCCATCAATATGGACGCTCGCAAAACACAGGATATCGCTATTGAGATCAATGCAACGGCAACAGCTACCCCAAAAAAATACAAGGTTCCGATCAAGGCGGTTTCCGGAGCTGATACCCTGTCACTGAACCTGGAAGCTGTGGTAAAAGGCTCGTACAGTATGGTGCTTAGCACACCTACAGGACGATTGAGTGATGAAGTAACCTCGGGCAGCCAAAAGGAACTGCAACTGACCATCAAGAACACCGGTACACTTCAGTTAAATGATTTGCAGGTTACCGCTCAGCTGCCCACGGGCTGGGAATCTACATTTGAGCCCGCCAGTATCAAGCAACTGGAAGCAGGGAAAACTATCGAGGTAAAAGCCACCGTCAAAGTGCCGGATAAGACTATAGCGGGCGATTATGCCGCCAATTTCACGGCAACCAACAGCAATACTAATTCACAGATCGCTTTCCGGTTAATGGTTAAAACTTCGCTGCTCTCTGGCTGGATCGGCGTGTTGGTCATCCTGCTGGCCATCGGCATCGTTTATTATCTCATTCGTAAATATGGCAGAAGATAAAACAGCCAATCCTTTTAACCAATGAAAGATCCTATTATACAGTTAAAAGGCTTAACCAAACAGTATGGCGGTGTTAAAGCGGTAGATGGTTTAAACCTTAATATCAACAAGGGCGAGATCTTCGGATTACTGGGGCCTAACGGGGCCGGCAAAACCACCACCATCTTAATGATGCTGGGGCTTACCGACCCGACAAGCGGTACAGCCTTTGTTTGCGGGCACAATGCTACCAGCAACCCTATCCCGGTTAAGAAGAAAGTGGGTTATATGCCTGATAGCGTCGGTTTTTATGATCACATGACCGCGTTGGAAAATCTGGTGTATATCGGCAGGCTGAATAGCGTACCCGAGAAAGAATTAAAAAAACGATCAACCGAAGTGCTGGAGATCGTAGGGCTGTCCGCCGACCAGCACAAAAAGACATCGGCCTTTTCCCGCGGTATGAAACAACGGCTGGGCCTGGCCGATGTGCTGATCAAGAACCCTGAGGTCATTATTCTGGATGAGCCAACACTTGGCATAGACCCCACCGGGGTTAGAGATTTCCTGGCGCTGATCAAACAGCTGAGCCGGCAGCATGGGCTTACCGTTTTGCTGTCATCACATCATTTACACCACGTTCAGCAGGTGTGCGACCGGGTCGGGATTTTTGTGAATGGCCGATTGCTGGCACAAGGAGATATCAGCGCGCTGTCAGCCCAGCTATTCGGCACCAATAGCCACATCACTTCTATCAAGTTACCACAGCTGGTGCCGCAACCCTGGCCACTTGAGTCCGAACTCCAGGCTTGGGAAACTGTAAATAAGATCACGATCAGTGAAAATGAACTGGAATTTACCGGTAGCCGTGACATAACGGCCAAGCTGGTCCGCTTCCTGGTTGAAAAAGGCTATGATGTGATCAGCGTTAATCAAAAATATTATGGCCTCGACGATATCTATCAAAAATATTTTGAATCTAACAGTACTAAAGACATTAGCTATGAAAAGTCAATCTCCTGATCCAGGGCCTTTCGGCGTCATGGTTCATAAGGAAATAGCGGATCATATACGCAGCTGGCGCTTCGCCATACTCATTGCACTCATCGTGCTTACTTTCATCGCGGCGATGTATGTATCGCTGTCAAATATTAAATCAGCGATAGGGAATACAAAAGATCCCGATCATCTATTTTTATACCTTAAGCTGTTAACAACGACCGACAATTCTATTCCGCCATTTCATGTATTCCTGAGTTTTCTGGCTCCTTTATTAGGTATCAGTTTAGGGTTTGACGCGGTCAATTCCGAGCAAAACAGCGGTACCCTAAGCCGCCTGATGGCGCAGCCCATCTACCGGGATAATTTGCTGCTGGCAAAATTTGTGAGCGCCCTGGTTATCGTTAGCGGTTTGTTTTTTGCATTGGCTCTGCTGATGATCGGCGGGGGATTAATACTAACTGGTGTGCGCATGGAACCGCAGGAACTGCTTCGCATACTGGGGTTTATTGTGATCACTGTTACTTATGTTGCTTTTTGGCTGAGCCTGTCTATCATGCTCTCTATCCTGTTCAAACAAGCGGCAACTTCCGCGCTTACAGCCATCGGGATCTGGCTGTTCTTTACGATATTTTACCAGATTGTCATTAACCTTATTGTCAAGTCCTTCTTACCTGATCCGGCTTACCTTACCCAAGCCGAGATCATTAGTTATAACGATCTTATTTTGAATCTGCAACGCATCGCCCCGAATCAGCTTTACTCAGATGCCGTTACCACGTTGCTAATGCCGTCGGTTCGCAGCCTGGGACCCGTAACTATGGAGCAAATGGCGGGCGCTATACCGGCTCCGCTGCCATTTAAAGAAAGCATCATGATCGTATGGCCTCAGGTAAGTGGCTTGCTGGCCTCAGCCATAGGGTGTTTTGCGCTGGCTTATTACCTATTTATGCGTCGCGAAATACGCAGTTAAATCACAAAAAAACATTCACGGAAAGAAGTTAAACATCACCTAACAAATCCTTGACAACAGCAGCCGAATAGCTATCATGATTTATGGGCATTACAAGTCCTAATTATTCTCAAAAAAGTTCAGACTTTGTAAATTGGGGGCTGGTCACTCACGAGCCGGATTACCTTGTCAACCAAATCCCGCACGTCGAATGGCTTGCGGATATAATCATTGGCCTGGCATTCCGTAGCGATCAATTCGATGTCATTCGCCGTGGACAACACGATTGGAGATTATGATGAATGATTTACCTCCTGTATTTTGTTGTTGCCTTCGTGATTGTATTGGGGCTTTCAGGTTATTAACAAATTCTTTATGCAGTATCTTTTCGGATTCCCGTTGTTGTACATTTTGCTGTATCGCCTGGGTTATTTTGCCGTAACTCAAACTACGGTCAATTTCCGAACCCTTGAATTTGTATTTACCCTTACCAAAACTGACACCTTGTATCTCGGTTGTGCTACCTTTAAATTTAAAGTAGGTGTCAATGCCTTGCTTAGCCAGTTCATTTTTAAGTTCTGTAATACTGTCTACCTTTTTGATTGCGCCCTTTATCGTATCGTGCAATTCGTACTTTAATTTATCAATGCCTTTCAATTGTGGCGGTTTACTTGTTCCTTACCCTTGCCCATGTACATGCCGTATTTTAAAGTGAGCTGTTTGCTAAAAACTGTTTCAATTAATTTATTAATTATCAGGGTGATATCTCAATAGATATATGCGCACTTGATCCGTTCTTATGGTGCTTAATTTTTTTTGGGGAGGGTGGTAACATTCATGCGAAGTATCTTCTTTCAGCTGACCAGGCATTTTGCAGTCAGCAGCAACAGCAACGCCCGGTCCTCTTGGGATTCGTCATGATTTTCTTTCAACAACTGGCTGATCTTTTGATAACGCAATTTCACAGCCGCCATTTGTAATACCTGGAAAGAGGCCTGTTCGATGCTCTCGATATTCTGCATGTAGATGAGAATTGCCATATCCGGCAGTGCCGCTTATCTTTTGATCAGGTGTATAGAAACCAGCGTTTAGCTCCCTCATATGTATGGATTTTTTCTTTCAAAAACTTAACTTTGGTAATGAAGTTTGAAGTTTATTTACCGAGTGACCGTTTACTGCCGTATGTCAAGCAACTCGTCATTTCGGAAAATGAACACGCCGCCGCTTACCGGGTGCTGCCTGATACCGCTTTGGTGATCGGCTTCCAGTACCGGGGCACATTAGCTTATTTGGAGGAAAACAAACATTACCAGCTGGCAATTTCCGGCATAACTGGTTTAAGAAACACCTATCGTACTTTTCAAAATACTGCCGGTATTGGCTCGGTGCTCGTTGTTTTGCGGGAAAATGGGGCTGCCAAGCTGCTTAAAACCCCATTGCACGAATTGTTTGGCGAAAGTCTTTCGTTGGAGCATTTCTTCAGCCGGTCAACACTTTCCGAACTGGAAGAGCGGCTCATTAATGCTGAAAGTGATCAATTGCGCATCCGCTTCGTTGAAGAATTTTTAATCGGGCATTTACTGGATGCCCCACCTGATTTGCTGGTTACCCAAGCGCTGGACTATATCTATCAATCCAAGGGCACGATCCGGATCAGCGCACTTGCTAAACAGTTACATACCAGCGCCAGCCCATTGGAAAAGCGGTTCCGGCAGGAAGTCGGCGCCTCGCCTAAAAAATTCGCCACCATTGTCCGCGCCAGGAACGTACTCGCCGCGATGGAGAACGGGCAGCAAGATTATGCAGCCTACCTTTCTGCATTTTATGACCAAGCCCATTTTATCAAAGACTTTAAAAAATTCGCCGCTGTTACGCCGGAACAATACCTGAAAAGTTTGAAATAAACGAATTTTTACAATCAGGCGTCTCGGCGTTGGGCTACTTTTGAGCATCAAATTTTACAACGATGTTCACATTACAACAAATGAAGGCGGCACATGCCAAAGTCAAAAGCGGCGCGGATTTCCCCGCATATGTTCAGGAGATCAAACAACTGGGTTTGATCCAATATGATTTTATGGTTAAGGATGGCCGCACGGTCTATCATGGGATAGACGGTTTTGAAATCAGCAGCGACCCGATCTATACGGAAAAAATAATTTCAGATAAGCCATCACCCGATACTGTCCAGCAGATCATTGCAGCGCATCAGCAGGGCAAAAGCGATTTCCCGGCATTTTGCAACCTGGTAGCGGATGCAGGGGTAGAAAAGTGGACAGTAGATACGAAAGCGATGTTGTGCAGTTATTATGATCTCTCGGGTAGCAGTATGGTGGCGGAGCCGATACCCGATGGCACTTACCGTTAAAGATCAGTTAAACGAACAGGGTTGATATTATAGCGGCTCAATGGATAATTAATTTATAATTTTAACATAGAATGTATTAAGAATTTAAAGCGCGCTCTAATAACTTGCCTAAAATAACTTAATAGGATTTTTCTTTTCATGAGAAAAGCATACAAAAGCATAAAAAAACTGTTAGACCTATGTTAGACCCAATAAAAAAGGACTTATGATTGTGTTCATAAGTCCTTGACTTTCAAGTCGGGATGAGAAGATTCGAACTTCCGACCTCCAGCACCCCATGCTGGCGCGATACCGGGCTACGCTACATCCCGAA
>JAZKAO010000005.1:0-240781 GCA_040389105.1 Bacteroidota bacterium | reverse complement strand
GCCTTAAGACAACAAAATTAAAAAATATTTGATACTTAACACAGAATCTTTCCGCGCAGTGAAGAGAGGGCCGACCAGCGAAGCGTCGTCGGGGTGAGTAACCGTTTTGCTGAATTTGTTTTTTCACACAAGCGTAAAATCGTATTATTGCATATCTATGGCAGCACCTATTGTAACCGGTTTAATGGCCTACGGCATGTCAGGGCGAATATTTCACGCGCCGTTTTTAAGCACGCACCCCGGCTTTAAGTTAAAGGCCGTGGCCGAGCGCAGCAAAAAAGTAATGGCCGCCCATTACCCCGATATCATCAGTTATGATAGTATCGACGAATTGTTGAACGACGCGGAGATTGAACTGATTGTAGTCAACACGCCCAATCATACCCATTTTGATTTGGCAAAGCGGGCCCTCCAGGCCGGCAAGCATGTGCTGATAGAAAAACCCGCCGCCCGCACCGTAGCCGAAGTGCAAGCGCTGTATGACATAGCCCGCGAAACCGGCCTGAAGGTAATGGTATACCAAAACCGACGCTGGGATAGCGATTTTTTAGCCGTAAAGCAGGTAATTGAAAGCGGCCGTTTGGGTAAACTGGTCGAAATTAGTTTTCGGTTCGACCGATATAAACCCATGCTAAGCCCTAAAATGTTTAAGGAGGATAGCACCTTAGGTACTAACGGATTAGTGTACGATTTAGGCCCGCATTTGATAGACCAGGTGATTAGCCTGTTTGGCAGGCCGCTATCGTTCCATAAGGTAACGGCTAACCATCGCGAGGGATCTAATGTGATAGATTATTTCAGTTTCCACCTCGCTTATCCCAACCAGTTGAACGTATATTTAACATCGGGCCTGCTAATCCCCGAGCCGCTGCCATCGTTTGTGGTACACGGTAGCCTGGGCAGCTTTATAAAAGACCGTGTTGATGTGCAGGAACCGCAACTGGATAAGGCCATGCTGCCTACCAACCCGGCCTACGGATTTGAACCCGCCGGCAGCGAAGGCAAGCTGGTACTGGCGGACGCCGATGGTAAAAAACATACCGAACTGGTGCCATCCATCAAAGGTGATTATACGCACTTATTTGAGGCCGCTTATCATACCATCCGGAATAATGCGTTATATCCCATTACCGAAGAACATATTGCCTGGCAAACCGAACTGTTGGAGGCATAAATAAAATGGATACCTTTATTAAAATTGATATAAAAACCATGAAACGTGTACTGCTTTTAATGATACTGGCCATAAGTGTTAGCTGCACTAACGCCCAAAAAACTAATACCGGCGCGAAGGCCAAAACCGATAGCGGCAATAAGCAAAGTGCCGATGCCGATATACCGCCGCCGCCCCCAACTGTTAAAGCCAAACCCATCCCGGCTTACCGCATTTTAAATGCCGATAGCGCCTGGGTTACACCGGCTAATTTAGCCAAGGGTAAACCGGTAGTGATCATCTATTTCTCGCCCGATTGCAGCCATTGCCAGCGCATGATGTACGAGTTAAAACCTAAATTAAAGGAACTGCAAAATATAGAGGTGGTAATGATCACCTGGTCTATGAATTATGATATCCGTGGTATTAAAGAATTTAGGCGCGATTATGGATTGAAAGATTACCATAACTTTACCCTGGGTACCGAAGGATATACCAAAAAGGTTCAGGATTATTACGAAGTTAAAACCACGCCGTTTATTGCCCTGTATAATAGTAATGGATCGTGGTCTAAATACTTTGATAAAGTGCCTAAAACCGAGGATGTTTTAGCTGGGATTAAAAAGTTGAAGTAGGGTTTACAACTTGTCATTGCTTCGTACCTACCCATGACGTGTTTGTTTTTTCCTGACAGCAAAACAGCTTCCGGGTGAAAGCGGGCAGAACAATGGTGGCCTGTGGGTGGAAAGGGTAAGCGGATTTGCCAGAAGCGCTGGGCTGCGCGAGCGAGAGCAGGGGCAAATTCTTGCGTCCCGTGGTTCTGTACGCTTTGCAGGGCAAAGGCCTGTGCGGCAAGGGAAGCATTTTTGCTGTCTTGAATTTTGCTACTTTTTTTCAAGAAAAAGTAGTAGGCCGCTGCGGCTATGGGCAGACCAACTTTAATAATGCACAACCGATCATCCTATGGGATTGCCACGCTATCGCTCGCAATGACAATACTTTTTACGTCGCGGATTTTATTACTCGCAATTGACAATTTTAAGATAACGGCGTTAAAAACAACTCCGCCTCAATCTTCGGGATAATGCCTTTTTCCAGCGCGGTATCAAACAACAATTGTATCGCCTTGCGGCCCTCCGAGCCCAAATCAACCGAGTATTGGTTTACGTACAGGTCGATATGTTTGTACATCACCTCCTCGCTCATTTCCTGCGCGTGGCTGCGGATAAATTCCAATCCCGATTTTGGGTTGGCAAAGGCAAACTCAACCGACCGGCACAATACCCTGTTTAGCTTATGCTGCACATCAACCGGTAAATTGCGGTTGGCTACTATCCCGCCAAGGGGAATGGCGCAGCCGGTTTGTTTTTCCCAGTAAGCGCCCAAATCGATGATCTTTTTCAGGCCCTTATCCTGGTAAGTAAAACGGTTTTCGTGGATGATGAGGCCAATATCAACCCGGCCATCAAGTACGGCATTTTCTATATCCGAAAACACCAATATCTCCTTATTTGTAGCTGCCGGAAATGCTAATCCAAGCAGAAAGTTAGCCGTAGTGTATTTACCGGGGATGCCAATTAAAGGAGTGCGAAATTCGGAATGTGAAATGCGAATTTGGTTTTCCTGTAATTCCGCAATTGAAATTTCGCGCTTCGAAATTAAAAGCGGGCCCACGCCAAAGCCCAGGGCGCTGCCGCTATCCAGCAAAACGTATTTATCGGCTACGTAAGCAAAGGCATGGTAGCTTAGTTTGGTTACATCCAAATCGCCGCGAAAAGCTTTTTGGTTAAGGGTTTCCACATCCTCATAATGCACCTCAAAATCTAAACCTTCGGTATCAATTTTATGGTGGATGAGGGCGTCGAAAATAAAGGTATCGTTAGGGCAGGGCGAAAAGCCGAGGGTTAGTTTCATGTTATTTGCGATAGTCGTTGCAAAAGCGCGTCGGTAAAGGTATTGAGATTTTTTATGGCCAAACCTATCTGCCAGCTATCGCGGTTACGTTTTTCTACATAATTTGACACTGCCCTGATTTGCAAACAAGGCAGCCCGGCTTTATGGCAGGCATAAAAAAACGCGGCACCTTCCATACTCTCCACCTGCGGGTTTAGGCGGCTGCTTATTTTGCGGATGGCCTGATCGTTGCCATGCACCGTGTTTACGGTAATGCCGGTGGTTTGTTTAAGCAGCAGGCTGCCGCCCTCAATATCATTCTGACTAAAAATCCCCGAAAGGGTAGTGCTGGCATTAAACAAACTTTGGCCAAAGCCCATCGTATCAATCGGTAAAAAATCCTCGTCGTCTTCGGCCCCTAATTCGGCCAGGGTATCGCTGGTTACCTCTACCACCTCGCCCAAATCAAGGCTGCGGTTAAAGCTGCCGGCTATGCCCAGGTTAATAGCCAAATCGTACTGGTTGATGGCTAAATGCCTGCCCAGGGCAAAGGCCGTGGCCACCATGCCTACGCCGGTAATGAGCAGGTTTGCAGTTTGCTGTGGGCAGTTTGCTGTATCAGCGGCTAATTGCAAACTGTCAACGGTCAACTCATTACTGCCCACTGCTAACTGCTTACTGCTAACTGAAAAAAGGGGCGCTATCTCGGCCTGTGTGGCTGCAACTATTAATATCCGCATGGTAAATTTGTATGCTAATATAAAAACAAACAGCCTGTTTTTGTTTTGTTATATTTGCACCCAATTATTGCTATGATGATATACATGACGCGCAAAGAACATTTTAACGCTGCACACCGGATGTACCGCGATGAATGGAGCGCCGAGAAAAACGCTGAAGTATTTGGCAAATGTGCCAACCCAAACTGGCACGGCCACAACTATAACTTATTTGTAACCGTTAAGGGCAAAGTTAGTTACCAAACAGGTTATTTAATTGATTTAAAGGAGCTAAAGGTAATTATAAACGAACGGGTGATTGAAAAGCTGGACCATAAGAACATTAACCTTGATGTTGACTTTATGAAGGGCAAAATGGCATCGACCGAGCTGCTTTGCATCGAGATCTTTAATCAGCTGAAAGCCCCTATCGAAGCTTACGAAGGGGTGTTTTTACATTCTATTAAACTTTACGAAACCGAAAATAATTCGGCCGAATACTTCGGCGAATAATAATTTATGAGTAACGAACAATACATACCCGACGACGAGGATGATGAAATAATTGGCTACGCGAAGGTAGACCGTTATAATCCTGAGCTGATTACCAGCCTATCGGCACAGTACAAAAATATTTTAACACAGATCGGCGAAAATCCCGAACGCGAAGGTTTATTAAAAACCCCCGAGCGTATTGCTAAAGCCATGCTGTATTTAACGCAAGGTTACGATCTGGATGCCAAAGCTATCCTTGGCTCGGCCTTGTTTAAGGAAGACTATAGCCAAATGGTGGTAGTAAAGGATATAGAAGTATACTCCATGTGCGAACACCACATGCTGCCGTTTTTCGGTAAGGCGCATATTGCCTATATCCCCAACGGGCATGTAGTTGGCTTAAGCAAAATACCCCGCGTGGTTGATGTTTATGCCCGCCGCCTGCAAGTACAGGAACGCTTAACCAACGAGATAAGGGATTGCATACAGGATACACTAAAACCGGTTGGCGTAGGTGTGGTGATGGAATGCCGCCACTTGTGCATGTGTATGCGCGGTGTGCAAAAGCAAAACTCGGTAACTACCACATCGGCCTTTACGGGCGGCTTTTTGCAGGAAAAAACAAGGGCGGAGTTTTTGAATCTCATTTCAAGCAAACTAAGTTAGGCCCCCCGGCCCCCTAAAGGGGGAGTTACCGATGGCTATTATTAATAAATTAAATTATAAACAATTAAAAAAAATCCCCCTTTAGGGGGTTAGGGGGTATATGAAAGCATACATTTTCCCGGGACAAGGCGCACAGTTTGTGGGCATGGGCAAAGATATTTACGAGCAAAACGACGAGGCCAAAGTTTTATTTGAGCAGGCTAACCAAATTTTAGGCTTCCGCATTACCGATATCATGTTTGAAGGTACGGTAGAGGAACTAAAGGAAACCAACGTTACCCAGCCGGCCATATTTTTACATTCGGTAATATTAGCCAAGGCTTTGGGCGATGATTTTCAGCCCGAAATGGTGGCAGGCCATTCGTTGGGCGAGTTTTCGGCACTGGTATCGGCCGGGGCATTAAATTTCGAGGATGGGTTACGCCTGGTGGCCGCCCGTGCCAACGCTATGCAAAAGGCCTGCGAGTTGCAGCCATCAACCATGGCGGCTATTTTAGGTTTGGATGATTTTACCGTTGAGGATATTTGCCACCGCGTAAGCGATGTAGTTGTGCCCGCTAATTATAACTGCCCGGGCCAATTAGTTATATCGGGCAGTATTGCCGGTATTGATAAAGCTTGCGAATTATTGCTGGCCGCCGGTGCCAAACGCGCGCTTAAACTAAATGTGGGCGGCGCGTTCCACTCGCCGCTAATGGAATCGGCCAGGGTTGAACTGGCTGCCGCTATCGAGGCTACCCAAATTAAAGCCCCGGTTTGCCCAATCTATCAAAATATTGATGCCAAGCCGCAAACCGATCCGGCGCAGATTAAACATAACCTGATAGCCCAGCTTACCGGGCCGGTGCGCTGGACACAAACCGTGCTGCACATGCTGGAGGACGGAGCCACCTCTTTTACCGAAGTTGGCCCCGGCAATGTGCTGCAGGGCCTGGTTAAAAAGGCCGACCGCACGGTTGCTACATCAAGCGCCGCGCTGCCGCAAAACCAAGCAGAATAAAAAATAAATTAAAAAGCCGCAAACTAAAGCGGCTTTTGTTTTTTATGATAATTTTATACCATACAATTTACATCGGCTAATTTTTACGTTTTTTGACTACATCTGCAAAAATTCGGTTACTGCTGGCTATTGTTTGCGCCACTTTTTTACTAACGGCGCTCATCGTTAAGCAAACGTTTACGCCTAAAGTAAATTTAGTGCAAACGGGTAATACGCTGCAAAGTAACCTGAACGCTAAAGAGGCTTATGTAAATAAACTGCTAAATAGTAAGGGCGGCATGGACAGGCTAAAGCGCCTGGACAACGGTAACCAAGCCAACGCGATTGATTTTATCCAGGATTTTAATACCGTACACCGTATTTGGGTGTATACCTATAGCCATAAGCACCTGCAGTTTTGGACCGGTGTAAAAACACTGCCCGATATTAACGAAAAGATTGACGAGGGGATAAGTTGCATTAAAAGGCCTAATGGTTATTACCAGGTAATTAAAAAAACCGATGGTAATTTTACGGCCTTTTTTCTTACACCTATAAAAGCAACCTATCGCTTTCAAAACCGCTACCTGCACAATACGTTTGATAAAAGCCTGCTTGATGACGATAATGTTGATATCGCCGATTTTACCGATAAGCAGGTTTTTCCGGTGCGTTCGCTTAATAAATCGTACCTGTTTTCGGTTAAGTTAAAGCCCGATAATATTAACCACCGTTATTATTACTTCGAAATAATTTTATGGGTACTGGGCCTGCTTACCCTCTGTACGCTGGTCCATAATACCTGCAACTATGTAGCGGGCAAAGGCTACGCGCTGGTGGCTATAGGCTTGTTAGCCGGGTTTATTTGTATATGCCGGTATATTAACCTTTGTTACGATTACCCCAACCTTGGCGATTTTGAACTGTTTAGCCCAAGGCTTTACGCCTCAAATGCGCTGTTCCCTTCCCTCGGCGATTTTTGCATCAACATACTGGATGCCTGCTGGCTGGGGGCCTTTATCTATCACCACCGGCATAAAATTATACGCGGGCAGGTAAGCAAGGCCATGGCTTATACCATTGTGGTAGCCGGTAGCGCCGGTTTAGTAATACTGGCTGGCCTGCTGTTAAATTTATACAAAGGGTTGGTTGGTAATTCGCACATTAGTTTTGATGTAACCAATGTGTTTAACCTATCGGGCTTTAGCCTGCTGGGGGTTTTAATGCTTTGTTTCAGCTTTTTGCTGTTTTACCTGCTAAACGATACCCTGCTGATAATTACCCGCCGCCTAATCATCCCCGACAGGCATAAGGCATATATTTTTTTCGGCTTTATACTGGCGGCTACCTTGGTTACCATTATTCAGCGCGAAGCCAGCATCTTTTATATTTTAGCCGGCTTGTTTACCCTAACAAGGGTGTACACGGTTTGGTATGGCAACGGCAAGCTTACGGCCGGGCCATTTTTAATTTTAATAGCGATATGCGCGTTGATATCGGCCATCAACCTTAACCAGTTTCAGCACGATAAGGAGATGGAGGCGCGCAAGGTGCTGATCCAAAAACTGGAGTTTGGCGAAGACGATACCGCCGACTCGGCCTTCCATCGCATTGAAAGGCAAATTATTGCCGACCATACAACCAGGGCTTACTTTACTGAACAGGACCGGAATGACGATTTCCTGAAAAATAATTTACAAAAAACCTATTTCGATGGTTATTTAAGCAAATACGATATAAAGGTTTACGCCTTTAATCAGGCCGGCGACCCTATTACCAGCGATAAAGCCTACCTGCTAACCGATTTTAAGGATATGGTGGCCTTTAGTTCGCTTAAAAAGGTATCCGACTTTTTTTATCACGAAAATAACGATACCGGCTATCAGCGCTATTTAGCCATACTGCCCGTTAGCGATGGCGAGAACGCGTTAGGTAGTATTGTAATAAGACTAAAATCCAAACCACTGCTGAACGAAAGCACCTTCCCCGAGTTACTGGTAAACGGCGAAAGTAAATCGGACGCGGCGTTTAAAGATTACTCGTACGCGTACTACAGCGACCGCCACCTGCTGAGCCAGAATGGCAAATTTGCCTATGCCCTGTATAATTACGATTTGAAGGGGGAGTTAAAACAATACATCAACAAAAAAACCAAACTGCGCGATACCACCAAATGGTATAAGCCACTGGCAGGGTTTAATCATTTAATTTACGAGTCGAGCAAGCGTACTACCATAGTGGTAAGCCGCGAGGAAGATCCCATAGCGCAGGGTGTAACATCGCTCACCTTCTTTTTTGTAACGTTGCTGGCCTTTAGCGCGGTAGTGCTTTTTGTATCGTGGCTGTGGACGCGCATCCGTATATTCAATATCAAAAACCAGCAAATTAGGTGGGGCTTTAAAGTCAATATTGATAAGATACTGTATCGTAGCCGTATCCAGTTTTCGGTGATATTTACCGTAGTATTTACGCTATTGATTATCGGGGTTATCACTTTTCAAGCTATCAGCGCCCAGTATTTGGAGCAGCAAGAGGAAATGATCCGCGATAAGATCAGCCGTATTGGGGCTGTATTTGAAGAGGGCCTGCAAAAAGATGAGTTTAGTACCACCCAGGCCGGGCAGGTAAAGTTTAACCAATTTGCCAATACCTACCTGGTTGATTTAACGCTGTATAATAAGGACGGGATACCGGTAATTACCACCCAGCCCAAAATTTACGATTACGATTTGCTGGCCCGCCGCATGAACCGGCGTGCCTTTATAGCCATGAATAAATTGCAGCAATCGGTGTTTTTAAATGATGAAACAATTGGCGATTTGAAGTTTAAGGCGGCCTATATCCCCATTAAGGATGCCCAAAACGTAACCAGGGCCTATTTGCAGCTGCCCTACTTTAGTAACGAGGCCGATTATAACAATCGCATTGGCTCGCTGCTTAATGCCATGATAAATGTTTACGCGCTGGTATTTATTGCCATCGGCTTGTTCGCGGTGGTTATTGCAAGGCAAATTACATCGCCGCTGGCCTTTATACAGGATAGCCTGAGTAAAACCATATACGGCCAAAAGAACGAACCCATAGTTTGGGACCGCGATGACGAGATTGGCGCGCTGGTAACAGAATATAATAAAATGATTGGCGAACTGGAGAACAGCGCCCTGCGCCTGGCCCAGTCTGAAAGAGAAAGCGCCTGGCGCGAAATGGCCAAGCAGGTAGCCCACGAAATTAAAAACCCGCTTACCCCATTAAAGCTGGGCTTGCAGTTGTTAGATAAGGCCTGGAAGGATAAAGACCCCAAGTTTGATCAGAAGTTTGAGCGCTTCAGCAAATCGTTTGTAGAGCAGATAGAGAGCCTGTCGTCCATCGCGTCGGAATTTTCGGCTTTTGCCAAAATGCCCGATACCAAACTGGAAAAAGTGAACCTGTTTGATATTATTGGCCAGGCGGTGATTATTTTTAAGCAGATGGATAACGTAACCATCGATATGCAAACCGGCGCCCCATTCTTTATCCGCGCCGACCGCGACCAGCTATTGCGTTGCTTTAATAACCTGCTTAAAAACGCTATCGAGGCTATCCCCGATACCCGCCCCGGTATAATTACCATTACCCATAAAATAACCCCGGGCCACGTACTGGTTATTGTAGCCGATAACGGCAACGGCATCCCCGAAAACCTGCGCGAAAAGATCTTCGCGCCGAATTTTACTACCAAAAGTTCGGGCACGGGACTGGGGCTGGCCTTTGTAAAAAACTCTATTGAAAATGCCGGCGGTAAAGTTTGGTTCGAAACCGAAATAGGTAAGGGTACCACGTTTTATTTGAACCTGCCGGCTACGGTGTAGCGGGTTGTATATGTTAACAAAGGTTAAACGCCATCCGCAAATACCCTATTCCCAAAAACAAATCGGATATTGAGTTGGTTAATTCCATCATAACACCATCGCCATGAAGTCACTATTTTATTTGTTAGCCGTAACTATGCTGTCGGCAGCTTTCGTATCCTGCAGCCATCATAAAACAAACCTAATAGGGGCCGATACGCTTAAAACCATCCATAATAATGGGGTAAACATAGCCTATACCGATACCGGTAAAAACGATACCACCCTGCTTTTTGTACATGGCTGGGCCATTAATAAGGGCTACTGGCAAGATCAGATGGAATACTTTGGCAAACGGTACCGCGTAGTGGCCATGGATTTACCGGGCTTTGGCCAATCGGGCAAAAACCGTAAGGAATGGGATACCAAAACATTTGCCAGCGATGTAGATTCGGTAATTAAGGCGCTGGACCTGAAAAAAGTGATTTTGATAGGCCACTCCATGTCGGGCGATATTGTGCTGCAATCAGCCATTGATAACCCAACCGCGGTAATAGGTTTGGTGGGGGTAGATAACTTTAAAAACCCCGGCCAGCCGGTAACCGAGCAATCAAAAAAAGAATTTGAAGCAGCCATGGCCCAAATGAAATTGCATTTTAAGGCGGTAGCCACGGCTTATTTTAACCAGACGCTTTTCTCTAAAACCACTACGGCCCCCATCCGCAAAAGGATACTGGATGATGTAAATCGTGCCGATTCGGTAATTGCCATTGCCAGCATGGCCGATGGCAACGACTTTAAGGAAATTGATAAATTAAAGGAAGCCAAAAAGGAACTGTACCTTATTAACAGTGATATACAGCCTTTGGACAGCACCTATTTGATAGCCAGCAAAATCCCCTACAAGGTATATTACATACACGGCAGCGGGCATTACCCTATGATAGAACACCCGCAGAAATTTAACCAGAGTTTGGATAAGGTGATTGGGGATATTGATAAAGCGAAGCTTTAAAATGAATGTCATTTCGAACGAGGTACGAGGAGAAATCTTCTACGTGCGACGCGTCCTGCCGTATAAGATTTCTCTCTACGTTCGAAATGACAATTTATAATAGGGGTTTTTCAATAAAGCAACTGATCATACGGATACCTTACCGTATGCAGGGCAATTACCTTATCGTATAGCAGCTTCCGGAATTCATCTACATTCTCCTTTTTAAGGGCGGAGATAAATATGGCCGGGCTATTGTTTTTACCCATCCAGCTTTCTTTAAATTCGGCTAAGGTTAGCGGTTGCGCCGGGTCTTCGGGGTGGGTTTGTATGGGTAGGTAAGCATCTATCTTGTTAAACACGGTGATCATGGGTTTATCTATCGCGCCCAGCTCTTTCAGTGTTTCGTTTACCGTACGGATCTGATCTTCAAAATTATGATGCGATACATCTACTACGTGTACCAATATATCGGCCTCACGCACTTCATCCAGGGTCGATTTAAAGCACTCTACCAAATGGTGGGGCAGCTTACGGATAAACCCAACCGTGTCCGACATCAGGAAAGGAAGGTTATCAATCACTACCTTGCGTACCGTTGTATCCAATGTAGCAAAAAGCTTGTTCTCGGCCAATATCTCCGATTTGGAGATCATATTCATAATAGTTGATTTCCCCACGTTGGTATAGCCCACCAGCGCCACACGGATCAACTGTGTGCGGTTTTTGCGTTGGGTTTCGTTCTGCTTATCAATCAGTTTCAGCTTATCCTTCAGCAGCGAGATCTTGTTCAGGATCAAACGCCTGTCTGTTTCTATTTGCGATTCGCCCGGGCCACGCATCCCGATACCGCCCTTTTGGCGCTCTAAGTGTGTCCATAAGCGGGTTAGGCGGGGCAGCAGGTATTGCAATTGCGCCAGTTCTACCTGGCTTTTGGCCTGGGCTGTTTGCGCGCGGTTGGCAAAAATATCCAGGATGAGGTTACTGCGGTCCAGTATTTTGACTTGCAATTCGCGCTCAATATTACGCAGCTGCGATGGCGACAGTTCATCATCAAAAACAACAATATCAATCTCTTCGGATTTCACAAAATCGCGGATCTCCTCCAGCTTACCCGAATGCACAAAGGTAGCCCTGTCGGGCTTTAACATGCGCTGGGTGAAATTCTTTACAGTAAGTCCACCGGCGGTCATCACTAAAAACTCCAGTTCCTCCAGGTATTCCTTAGTTTGCTCGTCTGATTGGCCCGGTGAAATAATGCCCACCAGTGCCACTTTCTCCTGCTTCACAGCAGTATCATAAAATTTTTGCTTCATTCAATAAATTATTCTCGCTGCAAAGTTAACGTTAAAATAGGATAAAAGTTTAGTGGCAAAAATGGGCAATTGGTCATCTTCCACACCAATAATTATCCAACAACTATCACATGCCCCGTGTTTATCTCCTTCAAAAAATATTCATCGTGCGATATAACGATCAGCGTACCCTGGTATTGATTTATAGCAGCCGTTAAAATGCCGATATTTTGGATATCCAGGTTATTGGTAGGCTCGTCCAGCACCATCATATCCGGCGACTGGTTACCGATGGTTAAGGAGCAAAGCATCAGCCGCATTTTTTCGCCGCCGCTTAGCGCGCTGCAAGGCTTATCCCAATATTCGCCGGTAAACAAAAAACGGTTTAAGCGGATCTTGATATCATGTTCCTGCAACGCGCCCGAATTAAACTGTTGTGCCTGCTGGTAAACGGTAAGGCTATTATCAATTAACGAGTAATCCTGGTCGATATAAATAGACTTAAATTCCGCCCGGTCAATAGTTCCTAATCGTGGCGATATTTCACCCAGCATCATTTTTATCAGTGTTGTTTTGCCCGATCCGTTTGCCCCCTTAATAGCAATCCGTTCACCATGTATGATTTGAAAATCCAAGCCCTGGCCCCAAAGTAATTGATCACCGTATCCAAAATTAATCGCCCTTGCGGTAATCAATACCTTTCCCTGGTGAAGCGCCGAATTGTTTAGGTCAACCTTCATCTTGTCTATATCGGGCAAACCCTTGCGCAACTCCGTCAGCTCGCCCGTTAAGGCATCCACCTTGCCGGCATGGATGCCTTTCGTACGTGAGGTACTTCTCTCGGCATTGTTTTTAAACGTTTTCATGGATATGGTGGGCAGCCCTGCCTTTTCCTGTTTTTTCTTGCCCCGTGCATCCAGCTTTTGCTGCCGCTCAAGCGATTCGCGTTCGGTTTCCCTCGCCTTGCGCAGGGCTTTTTCTTTACTCCTTAAATCCTGGTTAAGGGCATCACCCGCTATGGCCTTTTGTTCGGCATAAAAATCATAATTACCACCGTAAACGGTTATACTCCGCGCGCTAAGTTCATAAACGGTGTTAAGCAGGTTTAACAAAGCACGGTCATGGCTTACCACCAATAAGGTGTTTGCGGTAGACTGGATATACCGGTACAATACATCGCGGCCCGAATGGTCTAAATGGTTACTTGGCTCGTCCAGCAAAACCACTTCGGGCCGGTGGATCTGGATCCCGGCAAGGCATACCTTTGTTTTTTGCCCGCCGCTAAGGGCGCCCATTTTTTGCGAGAGGGGCACATCATCTAATTGCCAATACGCAAATGCTTCGCCGCAACGCTCCTCAATGGCCCAGTCGTCGTCTAGTAAGGTCATGTTTTCGTCGGTTACATGGCCATCCAGTATTTGGTGCAGCGCCTTTAATTTATCTTCAATTTGCAGTACTTGTGCAACCGTATAATTATTATACTGTCCAAAAATTTGAGGCACATAATAAGGTTTTGACGCGGCTTTAACCAGTCCGCTCGCAGGCTGCAATTCGCCGGCTAAAATTTTCAGCAGGGTAGATTTACCTGTGCCGTTATTGCCAATTAAAGCTGCCTTATCGTGTTTATTTAAAGGGAGATTGATACCGGAAAACAACAGGTCCCGGTTGGGGTGTATATATGTTAAATCTTGAAGAATAAGCATAATTTCCTTCTTTTAAGTTGAATAATTGCAGGGGCAACCCTTATGAGCGCCCCCTGTTTATTTTTTCCTGAAAGAAATTATTGATTACATAAAATGC
The DNA here is from genome assembly GCA_040389105.1 of Bacteroidota bacterium. Classification (GTDB taxonomy): domain Bacteria; phylum Bacteroidota; class Bacteroidia; order Sphingobacteriales; family Sphingobacteriaceae; genus Mucilaginibacter. Next base: position 226,960 of record JAZKAO010000005.1, on the reverse strand, counting down.
CTTTTCGCTTATGGCGGCAATTGTAGTAAAAATTACCGAAAATTAAAAATGACGCCCTGTCAAAATTACCGCTTCACTTTATTCAACACCAGTTGCCAGTCGGGGTAATTCTCCTGGGTGCCTTTTACCTTTTGTATCAGGTTTATCGCATCCGGGAAAAAGTACTCGGCCAGCAGCAAGGCTCCAATGCCGTTCCTCGGTTCAAACAGCGTACCGGCTATATATCCCTTTTCGCCATTGGCGGCACGTTTTTTGTCGAAAGCTACGGTGCTGTTCACAAACTCGCCATGGGTTTTAGCACCGCTGATGAAAGGCACCAGCCAATCGGTTGATTTTTTAAGAGAGGTTTGCTCGGGCGATTCGTAATTATAAAAATCCACCCCGGTGGCTCGCTTTATAATAATAGCCAGCTTAGTAAGCGGTTCCAAATCGTAAGTATGGTAATGCAGGGCATCGCGCAGTTTAAAATCAATGCTCGATCCATCGGGCAGCAAATTGCGGCCAATTTGTTCCTTAATACCATCCACGGCAAAATCTATATATTTTTTATCGTTAATGGCAAAACCTATTTCGCCCACTTCCTTCAGGCGGTGCGAGTGCCAGTTATTAAATGATGTTTCCCTACCTTTTTTCATCTTATTGATCTCCATCTGTGCAGTTTGTGCCAGCCAGGCGGTAATCAATTTATTGTTAGTCGCGTCAATATCCGCCTTAATAAAATCATAGGCTTCAACCACCGGGTCAAGGTTGGTATCATCAATCGGGTCGCCATTGGGTATGTTTTTTTGCGACCATGCCGCCAGGAACTCCACCGCCTTGTTCAGGTATTTTTTGTCGCCGCTGGTACGGTATATTAGTGCCAGCGAGTACATTTTGTTCATATCCCTAAATGCGGCCTGTGTAGCCGTTTTTTGCGGATCGCCTTGCAGGCGGCCTTCGGTATGGATGGTATCGATAGGGTTTGGTGTAGCACCGAGGGCAGCATCAGCAGCCTTCTCCAGCTCGGCAAAACGCGCTTTGGCCGATGCATCGGTACTGCATAATTGCTTCAGTTTGTCCAGCTCGGCTTTGTTCAGGCTCACAAATTGTGCCTTTACAGATCCAGCGAAAAAAGCCAGCGCGGCTAACAGGTAAATTCTCTTCATGGTGGTGTTTATAATTAGTATGAAGATATAAAAGCCAAATGGTTTAACCGCGGGAAATGTTTTTGCCCAATTGGCTTTTTGGTAAGCAGGATAGGCCTCCAATGTATTCGTGCTTTCCGACAGCAAATCAGCTTCCGGATGAAAACGGGCAGAACAATGGTGGCCAGTGCGGCGGGAAAGGGCATTAGCTTGGTGCTGAAGCGTTGGGAATGTGGGCGCGATAGCGGGGCATCAAGGTGCGGCCCTGCGGTTATGCCCGGTTTGCAGGGCAAAGGCCCGTGCGGCAAAGGAAGCATTTTTGCTGTCTTGATTTTTTTGTTACTTTTTTTATCAAGAAAAAAAGTAATAGGCGTTATGGCAATGAAGAATTGAACGGACTGACGTTGATCGTCGCTCTGCCTGTTCGCGATTGCTTCGTACCTCGCAATGACATGGTGTTGAATAATTACCCAATGACGGGCAGCAATTGCACAGATTTGAGCGTTGCCTCCGGCCCGGGCTATCCGTTCCAAGTCCTCGCCTTGCCACTGCACAATCCCCTCACACGCTCCGGGCTTTCCTCTACTATCCCTAACGCGGATTGCGGCCCTGCTTCCGGACTTTCTGTCTTCCCGGCTTTCGGACTTTCTCCTACAACCCCTTCACAAATTCCCTCATCGCCATACCCGGGTTTTCCTGGCGCATAAAATTTTCGCCAATTAAAAAGCCGTTAAAGCCGGCGGTTTTTAGTCGCTTAATGGTTTCGGTATCGCTGATGGCGCTTTCGGATACCTTTAAAAACTCAGCCGGGATATGCTGAGCCAGTTGGAACGATGTTTCTACCGATACGGTAAAATCGGCCAGGTTACGGTTGTTAACGCCAATGGCATCAACATTGGGGTTAATGCTACGCTGCAGTTCTTCCAGGTTATGCACTTCCAGCAGTACGTTTAAGCCTAAACTTTTGGCTAACGAACCAAGGGTTTGAATCTCGGCCGGGGTTAGGATGGCGGCGATCAGTAAAATAATATCCGCGCCCCAGGCCTTGGCTTCCAGCACCTGGTATTCGTCTATCATAAAATCCTTGCGCAGCAGGGGTACCGCATTTACCCGGCGGGCGGCTATCAGGTCGGCAGGTTTGCCCATAAAAAAGTCGGTATCGGTCAGCACCGATATAGCCGATGCCCCCGCGGCGGCATAACCGGTGGTTACATCCTCAACCGTTACCCGATCGTTAATAATGCCTTTTGATGGCGAGCGCCTTTTAAATTCGGCAATAATACCGGTACGGTTTGGATCTAACAGAAACTCCCTGAATGAGTAGGGCTCCCGGTTAAAAAACTCCGACGCTTCCAGTTGGGCCGTGCTGATCTGCTGCTTGGCCTGTATAATTTCTTCCTTTTTACGGATAACTATTTTATCGAGTATGGTCACCTTGTATGTGTTTGTTTTAACCACGGAGTTCACGGAGATTTTTCACAGAGAACACAGAGGATTTTGTTTCTATATTTTGTCATTGCGAGGTACGAAGCAATCGCGAACTATGCAATTGGCTCTTTGGGTGTGCGATTGCTTCGTACCTCGCAATGACATGTTGTTTTAGCTTTGTGCTTTCTACTTTTACCTTTCGCCCTGGCTCAACCAGTTCTGCATCATCTCCTTGCCAAACTCCGTCAATACCGATTCGGGGTGGAATTGCACACCGCGCACATCGTACTCCTTATGGCGCAGGGCCATAATGGAATTATCAGCTTCGTCTATAGCGGTTACTTCCAGGCTATCGGGCAAACCCTCGCGCGATACTACCCAGCTGTGGTAACGGCCTACTTTAAAAGATTGGGGCAAGCCGTTAAATAAACGTTCGCTACTGTCGGTCACTTTAATGGGCGTAGCAATACCATGCATTGGGCGGCTTAGGTTATACAGGTTACCACCAAAAACTTCGGCAATGGCCTGCTGACCTAAACACACCCCGAAAATACTTTTCGTTGGCGCGTATTTTCCGATCACCTCCAGCAGTAAACCCGCCTCGGATGGTATGCCGGGGCCCGGCGACAGGATAATGCGGTCGTAAGCGTCCACATCCTCTATCTTAAACTGATCGTTCCTCCAAACCTCGCATTCCAAACCTATTTCGTTTACCAAATGCACCAGGTTATAGGTGAAAGAATCGTAATTGTCTATTATTAATATCTTGCTCATTTTTATATTTATTCAAACACGTCATTGCGAGGAACGAAGCAATCCTCGGGTTGAAGGCCGGTCCTGCAGGTGGAGGGTGTCATGGTGAGCCTGTCGAACCATGGTGGGCAGGCCTACACACGCACCCTTCGACAGGCTCAGGGTGACACCCTCTTTTCTGTCATTTACACCTTTAAAATCCCCGCCGGGATTTGATACCTCGCAATGACGTTTATTGTTTCTAATTTCTCATTTGCATATCTGCATATTCGCACATCTGCACATTATATTTCCGTCGCCATTTCCAGTGCTTTCCTTAACGCCGCTATCTTATTATCCACTTCTTTTAATTCACTCTCCGCTACCGAATCGGCAACAATCCCGGCGCCTGCCTGGTAATGCAGGGTATTATTCTTGCTCAGGAACGAGCGGATCATAATGGCGTGGTTAAAATCGCCGTTGAAGCCCAGGTAACCTATGGCGCCACTGTAAAAGCTGCGCTTAATATTTTCGTTGGCATCAATAATTTCCATAGCGCGGTATTTTGGCGCGCCGCTTAGCGTACCGGCCGGGTAGGTATCGGCTACTACTTTAAACGATGATACACCGAGGCGCAAATTGCCGCTAACGTGCGATACCAGGTGGATGAGGTGCGAGTAATATTGCACCTCTTTAAAAGCCTTCACTTCAACCTGCGTACAATGGCGGCTCAAATCGTTACGGGCCAGATCGACCAGCATTACATGTTCGGCCGATTCCTTAGGGTCGGCTTGTAGTTGGCGGGCTATTTCGGCATCCTTTTCGTCATCGCCGCTACGCTTAAAGGTACCGGCAATGGGGAAAATGCTGGCCACGCGGTTCTTCACGGTGATCTGCGCCTCGGGCGATGAACCGAAGATGCGGAAATCGCCAAAATCAAAGTAAAACAAATAGGGCGACGGGTTGATAGACCGCAGCGCCCGGTAAACATTAAACTCATCGCCACTGAACTGCTGCGAGAAAGCCCGCGACGGTACAATCTGGAAAACATCGCCACGGTAAATATGCTGCTTCATCTTCTCCACAATATCCATAAAACCCTGGTTGGTCAGATTGCTCTGTTCAGTGCCCGTGGTTTGGAAATGGTATTCGGGGAAGTTTTTGTTTTTGATGAGGTAGGCGATCTTCTCTAACCCCTCTGTACCCTGTACATCGCCGGTTTGGTTTTCGAAAATGTATAACTCGTTTTTAAAGTGATCTATGGCGATGATGTAGCGGTAAATATGGTACTGCATCTCGGGGATGCGGCGGGTATCATCGTCGGATAGTTTGAGTTTGATGGTTTCAAAATGCTCTACCGCCTCGTGCGTAAAATAGCCGAACAAACCGTTTGATATGATCTTCAGCTTGGTATCCGTGGTTTCAAAGGCTGCCAAAAAGGTGTCTATCTTATCCAGCAACTCAAACTCGCCGGGCTGGTAGCTTTCCTTTGCGCCGTCGGGGTATTTAATATCCAGTTGGCCGGCAGTAAGGCTTAGGCCGCCAATGGGGTCGCAGCATACATAGCTCATGCTGTTTTCGCGGCTGTGATAGTCCGAGCTTTCCAGCAGCAGCGAGTTGGGGAACACATCGCGCAAGCGCAAATAAATGCTTACCGGTGTGGTGGTATCGGCTAATAGCCGTGTATGTGTGGTGTTAATTTTTATCTTTTTCATTCTTATTTATGTAGGCCTAAAACGAAAAAACCCGGCGATGGTGCGCCGGGTTTCAAAATAGGTTTATAATCGCTTAGTTATTTCAGATCACAAATTTGCCGGCTGCCAAAGTATTTTGGTGCCACCAGCTAAATTTATGGTTGATTTGGATCATTGGGTAGCAAAAATATAAATAAATATTAATCTGCAAACTTTTTCTGAAAAATAATTATCAATTGCTCATGCCTAATAAAGGCCTGTGGCTTTGCAGTATAGCAACTACTATCACAACCACGCCTAATAAATAAAATATGGCAACGGCGCGGTGCTTAGCTTCGGGCGTGGTGGCTTTTTTAGACCGGCTATGGCCAACGGTGATCAGCGCGATGGCGATGATCATCATGGTGATATGCTCCACCGTCCAGTAGCGCAGTTCGGCATTTTTCATGGTGGTGCCGGCAAACTGCACCAGCGGACTTAAAAAATACAATACCAAGCCAATCAGCAATTGCGTATGGGCCGATATCATGGCAAACAAATTCATTTTGCGGTGAGCATCGGTATAAGGCTTTTTGCCCAGCCACCCAATAAACGATTGAACAATGGCGATCACGATCAGCACTAATACGATATACCGCAAGCCCGAGTGGAAATTTCTGAAAAAACTATACATGGCCGAATTTTTTTGTCCAAATATATTAATAAATGTGATTGGTAATATGGCCCGACTGCTGTTCGCTGGCATAATACGGTTGCTATGCGCGTATGTTTACTCACCCCGACTACGCTCCGCTGGTCGGCCCTCTCTTCGCTGCGCGGAAAGAGGGCAGGAGTTATAGGTGTTTCCTTATCCCACCACCGCTGGCGCGCGCCTGTGGCGCGTGCTTTATCAAGCACAACCAGCAGTGACTTAATATTATGGCTCCGCTAACCCCTCACCACCGCGTCATTGCGAAGTACGAAGCAATCATCGGATAGCAGAGCCGCATTCCAATTCTCCCTTTGCTTAATGTACTTGCGCCATAAGCTGGAAGCTTATGATATTTTAGGTCGAAGTTTATAAACTTCGACCAGTTGGGAGGTAGTGAGTCTTGTATGCTAATTTATTTAGTATTAAATATTGATTTCTAAAATAATTGTAATATCTTGGTAACATAAAATTGTACATGTCGCGCTTTATAAAATACATTGAACTACATATTGTTATTTACAAGCGTTTAGTTCAGCGAGGAAGCCGCTGAATGTTGAAACTTCAAATTTGATAAAGCAAACTAAGTTTTACAAGTTTGCTAAACTTAAAAAATTACATGACTAAATCTATCCAACCCTCTTTGTTCGGAATAAATCACTCTAATCGCGATTTTTCAATTAAAGATAGCTGGAGCAAGAATAATTTCAATTCTTCATTCCCAGCCTCATTAATAGCTTACATGGATAGTAAAAACATACCATGTGTATATTTAAAGTTAAATGAAAAGGGTGAGGTTGTAAAGGATTATATTAGTGCCAAAGAATTATATCACTTAAACCCTCTTGATGATAATTTATATTATTCTTTTGAATCAGCGTATACGCCCTATCAACCCTTATCTATCGGAACTCCTCCAAGGGTAGATTTAATGTTAATGAATAATTTGGATTCACAGGTGCTTGCTGGTTACGAGGTTAAGTTGACTACGTTGCCCGATGAAAGTTCTTTTAAGTTAGCAGAGGATAAATGGGGTTGTGAACTTGTAATTAGAATGCCCTCAATACATTTTTTGGCTTGTAGTTTGGCAGCAATATACAAGGGGGAGCATGAAAAAATGAGAAAATATTTTGGTAAAAACGGATTTGGCAATATTGGTAGTTATACAGAAGCAGCCCAAGTGAATCCACGGCTCGGAGATATTTGGGAAAGGATGAATTTACTTATTAAGGACAATATACCAGCCCAAAAACCGGCCATAATTCAACCCGTGTGGAAAACAATGGGCAAGACATCAGTACTGGCAGATAATTGCTTAGATGTATTTGTATGGTCGGATTTAGCGTTTACTCAATTATTTATGAGTGAAGCAAGGAGTGTTCCGAATGACCTTACGATTGCTGTAAATAGACCAACGAGAGCCTTGATTCAATTGTTTTTCATGTTGAATGAAGTTTCAGTTAAAGGCACATTCTATCCCCATGAAATTTTTCAGAAGTTAACTTACACAATGAAAAACGATAAAGCGTTTTCTGTACCTGGAAGAAAAACCAATCCGTTTATGCGATCGGAAGAATTATTAAAGCCCCGAATTACGAAAGATGAAATAAAAAATATAATTCTTGGAGGTGGCCATTTACTTTTGTCCCCAGAAAGAAGATTTGATGCAGCGTTAGTAAGTTCACCTAACTTATTTGTATAATTTAAAATTTGAAAATGATAGCGGTTGATTTGTTTGCAGGATGTGGAGGACTAAGTTTAGGATTATCTAAAGCTAAGATAAATGTAGTAGCGGCTTATGAAAAATGGATGCCTGCTTTAGGCGTTTACAAAAAGAATTTTGATCATCCAATCTACGAAATGGATTTAGGTAACGTAGATGATGCCGTTGCTCATATAATAAAATTCAAGCCAGATTTAATTGCAGGTGGTCCACCATGTCAGGATTTTTCAAGTGCAGGAAAAAGAGACGAAAATGGCGGTCGTGGGGATCTAACCTTATCTTTTGCCGAGATTGTTACTACAGTTTCTCCTGAATGGTTTTTGATGGAAAATGTCGAAAGAATTAATAAAAGCAAAATTTATCTCCAAGCAAAGCAAAGCTTAAAGAATGCAAATTACGGCTTAACTGAAATGGTTCTTGATGCAAGTCTTTGTAACGTACCACAGAAAAGAAAAAGAATGTTTCTAATCGGAAAATTAAAAGAACAAGATGATTTCCTTAAATCTACTTTGGAATCCAAACTTTCCGATAAAGGCCTAACGGTAAAACAATATTTTGGAAATGAATTAAATGTTCAGTTTTATTATAGGCATGCTCGCAGTTATAGCCGTAGAGGAATATTTTCAATCGACGAACCTAGTCCAACAATAAGAGGCGTTAATCGGCCTATTCCTCCAAACTATCAATTTCACGAAGGAGACGTAGTAAAAGATCGTCAACTGGTACGGCCATTGACGGCTTTTGAACGGGCTCGCATACAGACATTTCCAAAAGAATTTAAATGGCCTGTGAGCAACAAATCAACACATGAACAATTGATTGGGAACGCTGTTCCGGTAAACCTTGCCAAGTTTGTAGGAGAGGCAATTGTATCATATATAGAACAAGGCATCATTAATCAGAATTTAGTCCTGAGCAACGTTGAAGTCCTTTAGTTTTTCTGAAGTTATTAGATAAATAAAAAGATTAATCATACGCTAATCGCTTTTTTAACTATAGTTTAAAAAGCGATTGATATAATGAGATGTATAGAGAGCATTAACACATCCACATGCTGGTCCACTGCTGGCTCGCGCCTGTGGCGCGTGCTTTTTGAGCAACATGCGCCCTTAACGCACGGAACCTTCCCACCCCCTAAACCCGATAGCAACGGAAAGCCCGGACGAAGGAGGACATGGAGTGTATAGCGGGGCTACCGGCCGCCATGAAACACTACCATTCATTTCCTTATTATTTTGGCTCTGCTAACCGATGATTGCTTCGTGCCTCGCAATGACGTGGTGGTCTACACCCCAAATTACATAGGCAAGCCTGCCTAAAAGGCGCGCTTTTAATATAAAGGTGCCCATTATTGATGTAACAAATATATGATAATAAGCCCCCGGGGGTACGGCAAACGTAAAAAAGCAATATTTTAGTACAAAAAACCCTTAACAAATGAAGAAACTATTACTTTTTTGTTTTGCCTTATTAGTAGTGCATTTATCGCACGCGCAGGAAACCTACCCGGTTAATGGCGCATGGGATATCCGCCCGGGGCAATACGCATTCACCAACGCTACTATAGTAGTAAGCGCTGACCAAACCATAACCGGCGGAACACTGCTGGTTAAAGACAGAGTTATAGAAGCAGTTGGAGCGGGAGTTGCCATCCCCAAAGGTTATGTAGTGGTTGATTTAAAGGGCAAATTTATTTACCCATCCCTGGTTGACGCGTTTACCAGCTACGGTACCCCCGAAGCTGCAAGGGCGCAATTTGGCGCAGGCGGCGCAGGTGGTTTTGGTGCAGGTGTACGTACTTCGGTAATGGCATCAACCAAACCGGGCGCTTTTGGCTGGAACGAAGCTATTAAGCCTGAAATGAATGTTAAGGCAATTTTTCATGCCGATGCGGCCAAGGCTGCCGATTTAAAACGTTACGGCTTCGGCGCGGTACAATCTATCATTCGCGATGGTATTGCCCGCGGTACATCAGCGGCCGTTACTTTGGGCGATGAGCGCGATAACTTTGTAATGCTGAATGATATTGTTGCGGCTAACTACTCGTTTAGCAAGGGTACGGCTGCTACCAACTATCCGTCATCGTTAATGGGTAGCGTGGCTTTATTACGCCAAAGCTATTACGATGCCGATTGGTACAAAAAACAAAAAGAAGAGTATAACATCTCGTTAGATGAGTTTAACAAAACCCAGGCCCTGCCGCAAATTTTTGAGGTTGGCGATGTAGCCAGCGTATTGCGCGCCGCTAAAATTGGTAACGAGTTTGGTAAAAAATACATCTACAAAACTGATGGTAAGGAGTACCAGCGTATAGACGCGATGAAGGCGCTGAACAGCACTTTCATTATCCCGGTAACTTTCCCTGCCCCCTTTGATGTGGAAGACCCTATTGATGCCCGCAGCGTAAGTTTCGAGCAATTGAAGGATTGGGAGCTGGCACCAACCAACCCTGCCGCGCTGGAAAAAGCCGGTATTAAATTCGCCATTACATCGTATGGTGTAGCCAGCTCGCGCGATTTTTGGGCTAACATCCGCAAAGCGATGGAGTTTGGCTTAACCGAAAAACAAGCGTTAAACGCCTTAACCACTATCCCGGCCGATATGCTGGGCATTAGCGATAAGGTAGGCACCCTTGCCAAAGGCAAAATGGCTAACTTCCTGATCTCATCTGCCGATTTATTTAAGGCCGATGCCGTGATCTACGAAAACTGGGTAGAAGGCCGCCAGTTTGTGGTAAGCAAAATGGATGTGTCGGATATTAAAGGTAAATTTAGCTTAACCGGCGATGGCTTTGCCAATACTAGCTTAACGGTTAACGGTACTGCCGGCGCTTATACCGCCACTATAGATCGTAGTGGTGCAGATAGCACCCGCGCTACAGGCACCTTTACCCGTGCAGGCGATATTGTAGGTTTGTATTTCGATTACCAGGCTAAGCCAAAGGGAACTATCCGTATGTCGGGTTATATCTCGGCGGTATCTCCGTTAACCTTTAAAGGCGAAGCGATTATGCCTGATGGTACTACCACCCATTGGACTGCTACTTACACTGGCCCTGCTCCGGCAGGCGGCGGTTTTGGCGGTGCAGGTGGCCGCGGCGGTTTTGCAGGCCGTGGTGGCGCGCCGGGCGGTGCGCCTGGTGCAGGTGGCCCTCCACCGGCTGGTGGCGCGGCAGCAGCTGATGCCCCTAAACCTATCCCAACTGTTGGACCGGTAATTTATCCTTTTGTTGCTTATGGCAATGCCGAGGTACCTAAAGCCGAAACTACCCTGTTTAAAAACGGTACCGTTTGGACCAACGAAAAAGAAGGCATCCTAAAAAACACCGACGTATTAATAGAGAATGGTAAAATTAAAGCCGTAGGTAAAAACCTAACTGCCCCCGCAGGCGCTAAAATAGTTGACGCTACCAATAAGCATATCACCGCAGGTATAGTGGACGAACACTCGCATATTGCCGGTACAGGCGGTATTAACGAAGGTTCGCAAGCGGTAACTGCCGAGGTGCGTATCCAGGATATATTAGATCCCGAAGATATTAACCTTTACCGCCAGCTGGCCGGTGGGGTAACTACTTCGCACATTTTGCATGGTTCGGCTAACCCTATTGGCGGCCAAACCCAATTAATTAAACACCGCTGGGGTGTATTGCCCGAGGAACTGAAGTTTGATGGCGCCGACGGCTTTATCAAATTTGCACTGGGCGAAAACGTAAAAGGCAGCAACAACGGCGGTATCAATACTAACCCGCGTTTCCCGCAAACCCGTATGGGTGTGGAACAGGTTTATCTTGACGAGTTTACCCGCGCTAAAGAATACCTGGCCGCGCGTGCTGTAAAAGGCAACACCGTGCGCCGCGATTTGGAACTGGACGCTATTGGCGAGATCTTGAACAACAAGCGTTTCATCACTTGTCACTCGTACGTGCAGTCTGAAATTAACATGCTGATCCATGTGTCTGATTCGATGGGCTTCCATATCAACACCTTTACCCACATATTAGAGGGTTATAAAGTGGCCGATAAAATGAAGGCGCATAACATTGCAGGTTCAACCTTTAGCGACTGGTGGGCTTATAAAAATGAGGTAGCCGAGGCTATCCCATATAATGGTAAGCTAATGCACGAAGTTGGTTTGGTTACCGGCTTTAACTCGGATGATGAGGAAATGGCCCGTCGCTTAAACCAGGAAGCCGGTAAAGCGGTTACCTACGGTAAAATGAGCGAAGAGGATGCCTTGAAGCTGGTTACTTTAAACCCGGCTAAAATGCTGCATGTTGATAACAAAATTGGCAGCTTAAAGGCTGGCAAGGATGCCGACGTGGTAGTTTGGTCTGCCGATCCGCTTTCAATTTACGCCGTTTGCGAAAAAACTTATGTAGATGGTATCCCATACTGGGATCTATCAAAGGATGCCGATGTTCAAAAAGCGATGAAAGCCGAAACAGGCCGTTTGATCCAAAAAATGATCGAAGCTAAAAGCGGTGGCGCTGCAGTACAAAGGGGTGCCGGTAATGCTGGTCGCCGCCCGCGTTACGAGTGCGAAACTTTGGAAGAAGACAACTTTGTAGTTGCCGACGACGCTTATGTTCAGGACGCTAAAGAGCGCGCCGCGCAACACGCTGCACAACGCACACAAAACAAATAATCCTTTAATTGAAAACGACAATGAAAAGAACCATATTAAGTTTAGGAGGATTATTGCTTGGCACAGTCCTCACTTATGCGCAGGCTAATATATCGCCTGCAAAACCACAGGCTAAGCCTATTGTTATTACCGGCGCTACCATCCACATTGGTAACGGCCAGGTGATTAGCAATGGTTATATTGCCTTTAATAAAGGAAAAATTACCGCAGTTGGCGAAGGCGCGGCCCCGGCTATTTCGGGTGCTGATGTGATAGACGCTAAGGGTAAGCAAATATACCCGGGCTTTATTTGCCCGGTAACCACTTTAGGTTTGGTGGAAATTGAAGAAGGCGCTAAAGGTACGGTTGACGAAGCCGAAACCGGCGACCTTAACCCACACGTACGCTCGCTGGTGGCTTACAACACCGATTCGAAAGTGATCCCTACGGTACGCTCAAACGGGATTCTGTTGGCACAGCCAACCCCAACCGGCGGCCAGATCAGCGGCGAATCATCAGTAGTACAACTGGATGCCTGGAACTGGGAAGACGCGGCCTATAAAAAGGATATCGCTATCCACATGACCTGGCCAAGCAGTGGCGGCGGTCGCCGTGGTTTTGGTGGCGGCGGTGGCCGCCGTGGTGTAGTTGCAGCGCCGGGCGCGGTGCAGGAAACCCCTGCCGAACGTGCCCAAAAAGCGCTAGATGCCATTACCAACCTGTTTAACGAGGCTAAGGCCTATTCGGAAATTGCTAAGCCCGAAGTAACCAACCTAAGGTTTGGTGCCATGAAGGGCTTGTTTGACGGCAGCAAGAAGCTGTTTGTTAATGCCGATGGCGCTAAGGAGATTGTTCAGGCAGTTAAGTTTGCCAAATCGTTCAACATTTCGTTAGTAATTGTTGGCGGTAAGCAATCGTACCTGGTGGCCGATGTATTGAAAGACAATAACGTACCGGTAATTATCCGCGAAACACAAACCGTACCTGAAAGGGACGAGGATGATGTTTACCTGCCTTACAAATTACCGCACCTTTTACAGGATGCAGGCGTACTGTACGGCTTAACTGGTATTGCTTTCTGGCGCCAGCGCAACCTGCCGTTTGAGGCAGGTCAATCGGTTAGCTATGGCTTAACCAAAGAGCAGGCCTTATCTATGATCACCATTAACAACGCCAAAATATTAGGTATTGATAAAACTACCGGGACACTTGAAACAGGCAAGGATGCTAACCTGTTCATCTCAGGCGGCGACGCTTTGGATATGATCACTATTGATGTGCAAAAAGCCTTCATCCAGGGCCGCGACATCAACCTGGATAACTTACACAAACAACTTTACCGCAAATTTGCCGGTAAATACGGCTTCGAGCCGAAGTTGTAATTAGGTTATACAGCTAAATATAAAAGCGCCCCGGCCCATGGTCGGGGCGCTTTTTGTTGACGGCAATTGCTTAGTTCTGGCCAGTCCATATAAAATGGCAAATAAATTGGTCGTACCTATGGTACTTGTTGGATGGTGACGCGTGTTCAATGGGTTAAAACCCATTGCTACAAGATGTATCGGGCCGATGGCCCTTAAGAGCAAAAAAAATCTAAGAGACTTTGACAAGGCCATCAAGAAAGAACAGAGGCATAGCCTCGACCTGTTTTGTAGCAACGGATTTTAATCCGTTATAAACGAAATAATATATAATTGGCAAGAACCTTCGGTTCGGCCCATATAACCTACGGCCGGTGGCCGGGAAATAGTTGACATCCGGCCGGAGCCGAGCGGTGGCATGCAATTTGATTTACAACTTCCGCAACAACCCGCCCCGCCATTTAGTAGTATGGAAAAGCTGTTTGTTATCCAACCAGTATAGCCAAAACAGGGTAACAAAAACGCCAACGGCCGATCCGGCGGTTACATCCTCAAAAAAGTGCTGACTTAAATACATGCGCGAGTAGCCAATACAACAGGCCAGCGCCAGCATCAGTAAATCGAGGTATTTATTGCGGAACAGGTAGGCCAACGTAATACAGGCCGAAAAAGCCGTAACCGTATGGCCCGATGGGAAGCTATGATAGCTGAGCATATCTGTACCCTTAACAAAATACATTTTGCTATGCTGCGCCTGGAAGTACAGGTAAGGCCGCGGCATATCGAACATGAATTTTAGTATTTGCGCTACCAAAGCCGTCATAGCATAGCCGGTAAGCAGCAGGAAGCTGCGGCGATAGCTAAACAACCCGATAATGAGTGCCAAAACAATCAGCGAAAGCCCATCGCCCAGCATAGTAAAAAACGGGAATACCACATCGCCCCAACTGGTATGTAGGCTGTTGATGAAAAAGTAGATCTGCTCGCGCGTGTAAAGGCTTTTAATAATGAGGCAACCTGTCAAAATTAACAGGTAGGGCACCAGGAATAGCCAAACCTTATTGTACAGCTTGCTTAAAGTGGTTTTTTGAAACTCGGTATTATCCATTTAAAACTTTAATATCAGCACAAATGTACCCGATATGATGAGAAAAGCACCAATAGAATCCTTAAGTGTTAACTTTTCGCCTAAAAATAGGGTGGCCAGTATAATGGCTAAAGGTACGCTCAGCTTATCCAGCGGGGCCACCTGGTCTACCTTGCCCAGTTGCAGGGCCTTAAAATAAAAGATCCACGATAGCCCGGTTGCTATGCCCGATAGTATGAGAAAAGTCCAGTTGGTTTTGGTGAGGCTGCCCATACTATAATGGCCTTTGAACAAAACAATGGCCCAGGCCAGTATTAAAACCACCACCGTACGGATGGCCGTAGCCAGATTAGTATCTACACCCTTAATGCCAACCTTGGCAAAAATGGCTGTAAGGGCAGCAAACACTGCCGAAAGTAAAGCGTATATCCACCACACCATAAAATGTTTGTTTTAGCTAATATCCGTATTGATTTTGTAGAAACAACAAAGGGAGTACTATTTTAAGTAAACAGCACTCCCTTTTTATCCTAAAAAACAATTAATCAACTTTAATAAAATTCCCTTTTTCGTCAAAAACTAAATCCTTGCCTTTAACCTCGGCTTCGTAAGTGGTAGCGCCTTTGGCATCGGTCACCTTACCGGCTTCGGATATTTTGGCGCCCTTGTAATGCGCTTTTACATAAGCGGCAACACCGGCGGGTAATGCGCTAAGGGGTATGGCTTCTACCTGTTCAACAAAAACACCGGCGGGGGTGTACATTACCGACATATCCTCGCCCGATTTGCCGCCCCAGTTGGCTTCAAAGTTACCCTTTTCTTTTTCCCAGGTTATTTTGGTGGCTGCCGGGTATTTTTTAGTTAAGGCTGTACTTACAGCAGCGGGCACCAGGCTGCTTTTTACTTTTTGTGCCATTAGTGGTGTGCTGAACAGGATACAACCGGCTGCGGCACAGGTTAAGATAAATTTTCTCATGGTTTTTTTCTTACAATAATAAGTGCCAATATTGGTGACATACTGGATACATTCTGTATGAAATTAGGATAATTTAATTGTCCTGATGATAGTGATATTTCTTATTCAACAGCTTTTGCAGCTTCCAGGTTAAAAATGCCGAACCGGTCCCAACTACGGCCCCGGCCAAAACATCGCTGGGGTAATGCACGCCCAAATACATGCGCGAATAGCCCACCGCGCCGGCATAAGCAAAGGATGGCGCAATTACATACCATTTAGGGAAAGCCAGGCTTAACGATGTAGCAGTAGCAAAGGCAACCGAGGTATGGCCCGATGGAAAGGAATAATCTGGCGATGATGATTTGCCAAAAATAACATCGGGATGGGCCAGGTACGGCCTTTCGCGATGGGTGATCTTTTTTAGTCCGGCAGTTAGGCCCGCCGCAATAAGCGTGGCGCCACCCGTTTCAAAAGCTTGAACAGTTAACTCGCGGTTGTGGGTGGCTAAACCGGTAACCAGCATAGTTGCCGGCGCAAGGGTACTGGTTATATAAACACTTTTTGAAACCGTGCGCCAGGTGCCATCGGCGCCTGAGCCCGGCCCGTTAATGCTTTCCAGCAGGCGCAGGTCTACACCCTGGCCCATGGCGCTAAAAAAACTGCTTAATCCAATTAATAAGGTAATAAATGTAATGAAAGGGTGTTTCTTCATGCCGCGCTTTTTGGCAAATAAAGCACCAGTATTTTGTAGAAATTCTGTAGAAAGCGGCCTGTTGCCTCATTATTGCTTTCGTCAGACAGATTTCCTCCAGTTTTTTGCTGTAGCTTTAAAATAAAAAGACTTGAAGCTACTTGTTGTTGAAGACGAAGCCGGATTAAGAGACAGTATCCGCGATTATTTTACCGAGGCCGGCAATGTGTGCGAAACCGTAGACGATTACCAGGCTGCCCTGCAAAAAATAAATATATATAGGTACGATTGTATTATATTGGATATTACCCTGCCCAGCGGCAATGGGTTGGATATCTTAAAATCGCTGAAACAAAACCGGTACCCCGATGCGGTATTAATTATATCAGCCAAAAACGCGCTGGACGACCGCCTGCAAGGGCTTGACCTGGGGGCCGATGATTACCTGTCCAAGCCATTCCATTTATCCGAGTTAAGGGCAAGGGTAACGGCCATTATCCGCCGTAAATCTTTCGATGGTAACCATATTGTGGTGTTTAACGAGGTTCAGTTAGACCTGCTGGCCAAATCTGTTTCGGTTAATGATCAGCCGGTTAAATTTACCAAGCGCGAGTATGACCTGCTATTGTATTTTATTGCCAACAAAGGCAAAGTGGTGACCAAAAATGCCATAGCCGAACATTTATGGGGCGATAGTATTGATGCGGCCAACAGCTTCGATTTTATTTATTCGCACATCAAAAACATCCGCAAAAAATTAATGGAAGCAGGCAGTCGCGATTATATCCACGCGTCGTACGGTATGGGCTACAAATTCAGCGATCAATGAAATTATTTGCCAAATACTACCGGGTAAACCTGGTTATTACTATTGTGGTGCTGCTGTTTACGGGTATGGTTTATTATTGGGCCATTACCCAGATACTAACCGGCCAGGAGGATAAAGACCTGGTTGTTGAAGAAAGGGAGGTGTTTGATTATGTGCGTACCAATCATCGCCTGCCGCAGGTTTTTGAATCGAAAGATCAGCAGATATCATTTATACCTGTAAGTAGCCCTGTTAAAAGAGAATTTATTACCACTTATTTTTACAACGCCAAGGAGAAAGAAAATGAATGGGGCCGTGGATTGGTGAGCAACATTATTGTAAATGGCCAAAACTATAAAATATTGGTGGTAGAGTCGTCGGTAGAAACAAACGACCTGATCCAAATCATCTTTGGTATTACCATAGCGGTTATCCTGGTATTGTTGCTGGTTTTGTTTGTGGCTAACCGCCTGATATTGGCCCGCATATGGCAGCCGTTTTATGGCATTTTGCAGCAGGTGAAAGCTTTTAACGTGAGCGAGAAAACTGAGATAACGCCACAAACTACCGATATTGAAGAGTTTAAGGACTTGAACAACGCGGTAGCCGGTATGTCGGCCAGGGTAAAGGGCGAGTATAACGAGTTGAAAGCCTTTACCGAAAATGCATCGCACGAATTGCTGACACCCATAGCCATCATTAACTCCAAACTGGATACCCTGATCCAAACCGAAGATTTTAACGAGCGCCAAAGCGCCTTGCTGAATGATGTATACACCTCGGTTTCGCGGCTTACCCGCTTAAACCAAAGTATGCTGCTGCTATCGCGAATAGAGAACCAGATTATATCGGGGCACGAGCCGGTAAACCTGAAATGGCTGATTACCGAAAAAGTGGCACAACTGCAGGAATTGTATGCCGATAAGGAGATTAAACTGACCATGCACCTGGAGGAAAAGGAGATACAGGCCAGCCGCTATTTAATGGAGATATTGCTGAACAACCTGCTGGTAAACGCCATTAAGCATAATATACCGCAGGGGCATATTGATATAACCTTAGGGGAAAAAGACCTGATTGTTAAAAATACCGGGATAGATAAAGACCTTTCGGGCGATGATATTTTTAAGCGGTTCAGCAAATCGGCAGGGTCGGAGGGGACTGGCCTGGGGCTAACTATTTCGGCGCAGATTTGTGGTAATTATGGCTTTGTGTTGGGTTACCGCTTTAAGTCGCCTTTCCATTATTTGGTTGTGACGTTTTAATTCCATCGCACAAAATGTATCCAAAATCAATACCTACCTTGCCATGGTAATCAGTTTAAAATAATCGATTATTGTTTATTAAATTTAAATCATCAAATAAATACCCCCTCATCCGGATGAAGTATATTTTCAGCATTATTTTATGCGCCTTTGTTTTTACCACCCAAGCACAGGATCTGGATCATTATTTAAATACCGCCCTTAAAAGCAGTCCGCTATTAAAAGACCTGAACAACCAAATAGCATCGGGCAAGTTGGATAGCCTGCGCCTGCGCGCCGGGCTAAAGCCACAGGTAATGGGCAGCAGCACGGGCACCTACGCCCCGGTTATCGGCGGCTTCGGGTACGAGTCGGCCATTACTAACGGGCAAACCTTAAACGCGCTGGTAGGTGTAAATCAACAGGTCATCAGTAAGAATTATTTGAACGCTCAACTAGCAGCGTTGAAGCTATCAAAGGACTCGCTGGGGAATACCATCAGGATATCCGAACAGGACTTAAAGAAAACCATTACCACCCAATATATTACCGCTTATGGCAGCCTGCTGCAATACGAGTTTAATACAAAAGTGGTTGAACTGTTAAGCCAGGAAGAAGACCTGTTGAAAAAGCTAACCCGCAGCAATGTTTACCGCCAAAGCGATTACCTTACCTTTTTGGTTACTTTAAAGCAACAACAACTCACCCTATATCAATCGCGCCTGCAATATAAAAATGATATCACCACGTTAAATTATTTATCGGGGATAGTGGATACGGCGGTGATTACCATTAAGGACCCCGACTTGAAACCCACCTTTACACCCGATACGCGCGGCAGTATTTACTTTCAGCAATTTAAAACGGATAGTATCCGTTTGGCCAATAGCCGTAGCTTGATAGATTATAGCTACAAACCCAAAATCAATGTTTTTGCCGATGGTGGTTATAATTCCGATTTCTCGTACCAACCCTATAAAAACTTTGGCACCAGCTTTGGCTTTAGCCTGGCCATCCCCATTTACGATGGCGGCGTGCGCAAGCTGCAGCAAAAAAAGATAAGTTTGGAAGAAGATACCCGCCAAAACTATAAAGCCTTTTTTAACACACAATACCGCCAGCAAATAGCGCAGTTAAACCAGCAGATAAGCGATAATATTAACCTGGAAAAGCAAATTATCGATCAGTTTAAATACTCGGAAAGCCTGATAAAGGTTGATACACAACTGCTGCAAACCGGCGATGTGCGCATGGCCGACCTGATTATTGCCATTAACAATTACATGTCGGTTAAAAACCTGCTGACGCAAACCAATATTAGTAAACTACAGCTCATTAATCAGTTAAACTACTGGAATAAATAGCATGAAGAATTTTTTAAGATATCCCAACCTGTATACTCACCCCGACTGCGCTTCGCTGGTCGGCCCTTTCTTCGCTGCGCGGAAAGAGGGCAGGAGTTGTGGTGTTACCGTTCCATCCCCTCTTTCCGCCGCAGGCGAAGAGAGGGTGTCCGGGCGTAGCCACGGACGGGTGAGTATAACCGCTGTGCTATTATTAGCCACAACCCTGTTCCTGTCATCCTGCGGCGGCGATAAACCTGCCGCCGATGAGGGCGAAGCCAATGTAAAATCGCAAACGCCGGTTACGGTAACTACTGTCGATGAAAATGCGATGTCGGATTATGTGGAGCTGAATGCTACATCGGTATTCCAGCAAAAAAACTATGTAAAGGCTAATGCCAACGGCTATATAGAAATAGCCAATGCCAAATTAGGGCAGTTTGTAAATAAGGGCGCGGTGCTGTTTGCCATTAAAACTAAGGAGGCGCAAAGTATTGGTAATAGTATTAATATACTGGATACCACGTTCAAGTTTTCGGGCGTGAATAAGATCAAAGCATCCGAACATGGCTATATTACCCAGCTGAACCATCAAAAAGGTGATTATGTGGCCGATGGGGAACAGTTGGCGGTGATAAACGATGAATCGAGCTTTGCATTTGTATTGCAATTGCCTTACGAATACAGGGCCTTAATTAAATTGGGCCAGGAAGTGCCGCTTACACTGCCCGATGGGGAGAAACTAAGCGCCCGTGTAGCATCGCTAATGCCATCGGTAGATACGCTTTCGCAAACGCAGGGTGTGGTGTTAAAGGTTAACAGCAGCCACCCTATCCCCGAAAATTTGGTAGCCCGCGCGCGTTTAATAAAAACAGCAAGGGAACATACGGCATCGCTGCCAAAATCGGCCGTGCTGGCTAACGAAACGCAGACCGAGTTTTGGGTAATGAAACTGCTTAAGGATACGCTGGCGGTAAAAGTGCCGGTAACCAAGGGGATAGAAACTAAAGACAGGATAGAGATCCTGTCGCCCAAATTTGCGGCAGACGACCGCATTGTGGTGACGGGGAATTATGGTTTGGCCGATACCGCTAAGGTTAAAATTATGAAGCCATGAGTGTGCCGGTAAAGGATTATTTTATATCGCACAAAAAGCCCATTAGCATGGTGCTGGCGCTGATACTGATGGCCGGCGTGTTTGTTTATACCAAGCTGGATACTTCGCTGTTCCCGGATATTACCTTCCCCAAAATAAAAATTATTGCCGACGAGGGCCTGCAGCCGGTAAATAAAATGATGATAACGGTAACCAAACCGTTAGAGAACGCCGTAAAGCAGGTGCCCGATTTGGAAGTGGTGCGCAGTACCACCAGCCGCGGTAGTTGCGAAATATCGGCCTATATGAAATGGAGCGCCGATATTGACCTGAGCCAGCAGCGCATACAGGCGCAAATTGATAAGATAAAGAACGATTTGCCTGCCGATGTAAATATATCGGTAGAGAAAATGAACCCATCCATATTGCCCGTAAGTGGTTACACGCTGGAGAGCCATAACCGGTCGCCCATTGAAATGAAGATGCTGGCCACCTTTACGGTGAAACCATTCCTGTCGCAGGTAGCGGGCGTGTCCGAGATCAGGGTGATTGGCGGCAAGGCTAAAGAATATTGGCTGGTATTGAACCGGGCTAAGATGAGCGCCTTGTCCTTAACGCCCGATAATATTAACACGGCGCTATCGCAAACCAACTTTGTAAAATCGGGCGGTTACCTGGCCGATTATAAAATGCTGTACTTAACCGTTACCGATGCTACTTTAAGCGCTAAGGACCAACTGGAAAACCTGGTGATAACCGATAACCGCAAGCGCATTACCCGTTTAAAAGATATTGCCGATGTACAGATAAGCGAAGGGATTGAATACACCAAGATAAACGCCAACGGGCACGATGGGGTACTGATAGCGGTAATTAAACAGCCAAACGCCAACCTTGTCTCCCTTTCAAACGATATGGCGGTAAAGGTGGCCGCGCTGCAAAAGATATTGCCGGCCGATGTAACCATTAAGCCCTACTATATCCAGGCCGATTTTGTGAACGATTCGGTTAAAAGCGTGAGCGATAGCTTGTGGATAGGGTTGGTGCTGGCCATTGTGGTGGCAATTATCTTCCTGCGGTCGGTAAAGGCCAGTGTTACCATATTGATCACCATCCCTATTACCCTGGGCTTAACGCTGATTGTTTTATACTGCATAGGTTATACCTTTAACATCATGACCCTGGGGGCTATTGCCGCGGCCATAGGCTTGATTATTGATGATGCGATTGTGGTAGTAGAGCAGATTCACCGAACGCATGAGGAACACCCTAACGAGCTTACCCGGCACCTGCTGCGCAAGGCGGTTGATTATTTGTTCCCGGCTATGGTAGGTTCGTCTATTAGTACCATTGTGATATTTATTCCCTTTTTGCTGATGAGCGGTGTGGCCGGGGCCTATTTCCAGGTGCTGACCAATACCATGATCATTACCCTGACGTGTTCGTTTTTTGTGACCTGGATTGGCCTGCCTGTAATATACCTGCTGTTAAGTAAAGACAAGCTTGGGTTAACACAAAAACAAGAAGAAGTACACGAAGTGAAACGCCAAAAATGGGTTTCGTTTTTTATCTTCCATCCTTATGTTGGTGGGGCTATTATCCTGTTATTGGTAGCGGTGTTAGTATTTATCCCGGGCAAACTGGCAACCGGGTTTTTACCCGAAATGGATGAGGGCAGTATTGTACTGGATTACCGATCGCCGCCGGGCACATCGTTGGAAGAAACCGACCGGATGCTGCGCGAGGTGGAAAAAATTATTGCCAAACAACCCGAGGTATCGGCTTATTCGCGCCGTACCGGTACACAAATGGGTTTCTTTATTACCGAACCTAATACCGGCGATTACCTGATCCAGCTGAAAAAGAAGCGCGATAAAACAACCGAGGATGTATCGGGCGAATTGCGTACTAAAATAGCCGAATCGCAACCGGCCCTGATTGTGGAGTTTGGCCAGGTAATTACCGATATGCTGGGCGATTTGATGAGTTCAGTTGAGCCGATAGAAGTGAAAGTTTTTGGTAACGACCAACAAAAGTTAGAGGAACTGTCTAAACAAATTGCCGATGTGGTAAGCAGCGTTAAGGGTACTGCCGATGTATCCAATGGGATCATCATTGCCGGTCCATCGGTTAGTATTGTGCCTAATTATAGCAGGCTGGCACAGTATGGCCTAAACCCAACAAGCTTGCAATACCAGGCGCAAACCGCGCTGGAGGGTAATGTGGTTGGCAATATTTACGAAACCCAGCAACTGGCGCCTATCCGCATGGTATATCCGGGTAACCGGGCATTAAACATTGACGGCATTAAAAACCTGAATGTGTTTTTACCTAACGGCAACCTGATGCCTATTAACCAACTGGCCACGGTTGAACTGAAAGCCGGTGATGCCGAAATTAACCGCCAGGATTTGCAATCGATGGGGGTAATTACCGCTCGTTTGGATAGTGCCGATTTGGGCAGCGTAATACCGGCCATAAAAAAAGGCATAACAGAAAAGGTGAACATGCCCGCCGGCTACCATGTAGAATACGGCGGCGCCTATGCCGAGCAACAGCAATCGTTTAAGGAGTTGCTGATGATATTGGTAGCAGCCAGTCTATTGGTTTTTGGTGTGATATTATTCCTGTTTAAGCAATTTAGGGTGGCTTTGCTGATATTGGTGATATCGGTATTAGGCACCGCGGGGAGTTTACTGGCCCTATACCTTACCCATACCCCGCTAAACGTGGGCAGTTATACCGGCCTGATCATGATTGTAGGGATTATTGGCGAGAACGCTATTTTCACTTTCCTGCAATTCCAGGAGAGCGCCCTTAAGCAAAGTGTAGACGAGGCTATTATCTACTCCATATCCACCCGGCTGCGGCCAAAGTTAATGACGGCCCTAGGCGCTATCATCGCTTTAATGCCATTAGCCTTAGGGATAGGCGCCGGCGCGCAATTGCACCAGCCATTAGCTATTGCCGTAATAGGGGGCTTTATAGTGGCCCTGCCGCTGTTGTTAATTGTATTACCGAGTATGTTGCGGGTAGTATATAAGAAAGTAAGCTAAAAGCCTTTAGCTTACTTCAATATATCCTTCACCGAAAGCTTCACCTTGTAAGGCACATCCTTGTTAGATGAAAACGAATAAGTATTCTCTATCAGCAGGCTATCGCCCGGTGCTATAGCGCGACCTGCGCCCGCGGTAGATTCTGCTACGATATCGCCTGCGCCATCCACATATTTGGCAGTAACCAAAAAAGTGCTGGATACTTCCTTGGTATCATTCTTTATCATAGCCGATACGTAGTACTGGCTTTTAAAGGCATTAAAGGTATCCTTAGCGCTGGTAATATGCAGGCCATCGGCAGTTTTATCAAAAATCAATTCGGTTTTATGGGCCTTTTCACCGCAGGCATAAAGCAATGCCAATGGCAGGCAAAGGAATAATAGCTTTTTCATAGGGTAAATATAACCCCCTAACCCCCTAAAGGGGGAACTTTTTTTGAAAAATATTTCTTGCTCCCCCTTTAGGGGGCCGGGGGGTTACCCGTGTATCGTCTCGCTCTTCCCGTAGTTTTGAATCACTTCGGCTTCGTAGGCTAAAAATTCCTTCCAGCGCGTATCTACATCAATAGCTACAGCATATTTTTTAGCCAGGCGTATAAACATGGCGTAATGTGTAGCCTCGCTGATCATTAATTCGTGGTAAAAGGTGGATAGCTGCGTATCGTTAATGTTTTCGGATAATACCTTAAAGCGTTCGCAGCTGCGGGCCTCTATCATGGCCGAAAACAACAGGCGGTCTATCAATTGTGCTTCGCGGCCACCCCCTATGATGATAAACTTGCGCAGTTCGTTCACATAGTTGTCCTTGCGTTCCTTGCCTAATAAAAAGCCACGCTGTACAATAATATCGTGTACGCGCTTAAAGTGATCCATTTCCTCCTGTACTAACATAGCCATTTCCTGCACCAGGTCCGACAGATTGGGATTTTGCACAATCAGTGTAATCGCATTGCTGGCCGCTTTTTGCTCGCAAAAGGCATGGTCGGTTAGCAGTTCTTCAATATTACTTTCCACCACGTTCTTCACCCATAGCGGATCGGTAGGTAATTGCAGCTTCAGGATGGTTTTCTCGTTCACGATGTAAAGGTAGGAAATGGGTGGCGATTTAACCACAGAGGGCACAAAGAGAGAAACACAAAGGGCACAGAGATATTATAAGTAATAGCTACACAAAAACCTCCGTGCCCTCCGTGAAAAAACTCTGTGACCTTTGTGGTTAAATCTTAAATCAGTGCTTATACAAACTCTTATCGTCTATAAACTTTAAAACGGGGTCGGGTACAAAGTATTGGATGTTTTTCCCTTCGGATAGGGATTTTCGGATAAAGGTGGCCGAAAGTTCCATCAACGGAGTCATGGTGATAGTTACCGATGGGTGCGATGCCAGTTCGGCATTTTCATAACCGGGGCGCGGGTATACGTATATGCGGTAATCGCGCAGGATAAGCTTGTAATTTTTCCACTTATGCAGGCTGGCCAAATTGTCGGACCCCATTATAATGGCAAACTCGTGTTCGGGATATTTCTCTTTCAGGTGGGCAAGGGTATCAATGGTGTACGATGGCTGGGGCAGTTTCAGCTCCACATCGCTTACAGTGATATTGGTTGAATTATCGGTAGCCAGTTTGGCCATCTCCAGCCTATCGTAGGTGTTTACCAGGTCGCCATATTTTTTTAGCGGGTTTTGCGGCGATACCACCAGCCACACCTTATCCAGCGTGGTATGGTTGGCCATATAATTGGCAATAATTAAATGGCCGATATGTATAGGATTAAATGAGCCGAAAAATAACCCGATTTTCATTCGCTATGTTAGTTTTCCCTCTTAAAGGGTTAAGAGTGTAAAAAGTTTTTCACCAAATCCTCCGCTTCGTTGCAGGCTGTTTGAAGATCGTGATTTTTTAGGATAATATCAAATTGCGGCGCGTAGTTCAATTCTTTCTCGGCCTTATCAAAACGTTCCTTTAGTTTGGCGTCACTATCCGTCCCGCGCGATGACAGGCGCTGTTTCAAAACCTCCAGCGATGGGGGTTGTACAAATATGGCCATGGCTTGCCCGTCGTACTTGCGCTTTAAGTGCATGCCGCCTTCCACGTCAATATCAAAAATCACGGTTTTGCCGGTTGCCCAAATGCGCTCTATCTCTACACGCAGGGTGCCGTAAAATGTGCCCGAGTAAACTTCCTCAAACTCCACAAACTGCTTTTTGGCAATACGGTGCAAAAATTCTTCCTTGCTGATAAAGTAATAGTCCTTTTTATCAACTTCATCGCCGCGGGCTTCGCGGGTAGTGGCCGAAATGGAAAATTCCAGCTCGGGGAATTTGGTAAGCAGGTGGTGTACGATGGTAGTTTTACCTGCCCCCGATGGTGCCGAAAATATGATGAGTTTACCCTCTTTAATCATTGGTCATTAGTCATTGGTCATTGGTCTTGATCGTTAGGCAACAAGATTATCTCCAATGACTAATGACCAGTGACCAATGACTATAATACATTAAGGAGTTGTTCCTTTATTTTTTCCAGTTCTTCTTTCATGCCAACTACCAGCTTCTGTATGCCGGCATCGTTAGCTTTTGATCCGATGGTGTTTACCTCGCGACCAATCTCCTGCGATATAAAGCCCAATTTTTTACCATTGGCATCGGCGCTTTGCAGGGTTTCTAAAAAGTAATTGCAATGCGTGGTAAGCCTTGTTTTTTCTTCGGTAATATCCAGCTTATCTATATAATAGATCAGTTCCTGCTCCAAACGGTTTTGGTCTACATTGTCACGGCCAACGGCATCTGCTAAAAATGTGTTTAAACGCTCGC
Organism: Bacteroidota bacterium; assembly: GCA_040389105.1. Taxonomy (GTDB): domain Bacteria; phylum Bacteroidota; class Bacteroidia; order Sphingobacteriales; family Sphingobacteriaceae; genus Mucilaginibacter. The sequence goes on along the minus strand of JAZKAO010000005.1, from coordinate 200,490 downwards.
GAATTACGGGTACGCGCTTAGGTTCTTCCACTTCAACAGCTTTAAGGTTGGTCATGATCAGGCCAATGCGGTGCTTGGCATCCTGCTCTAATACGTTGCCTTCATCGGCACGGAATTGCTGGAAATTTTTTAAAGCCTGCTGAAAAGTTTTCTCTACAATCTTCCATTCTTCTTCCGATACGCTGTCTTCATCAAACCTTACCACATCGGGCAAACCAAGGGCCAATTGTAATAAATTACCGCTTGGCTCGTTTAAATCAATACTAACGGCCTTCAACTGATCGAAGTATTGTTTAAGCAGTTGCGTGTTAATGCCGGCCGCTTTAACAGTAGCATCGGTTTTTTCGACGTTGATGGAAAGATTAACCTTGCCGCGTTCAATTTGCTTATTGCATTCGGTACGCAATTGAAATTCCTTATCCGAAAAGTTTTTTGGGATGCGGAGCGATAATTCGAGAAATTTGCTGTTCAGGGATTTGATTTCAACAGTATATTTTGTTGTGCCCGAGTCAAAACTGGCGGTTCCATACCCTGTCATGGATTTTATCATGTGCAAAGATAGGAAATAAATTTATCATGGCGTTTAACGTGTAAAATGTAAGGCACAATACTTTAACATTTTTTAGCATTTTAAATGTTTTACAATTATTAAATTTACAACGGGAATAACACGATGCTTTTAACATATAAAAAATACTTGCTGCTGATAACCGGCTGTTGCCTTTGCTTTGCACTGCATGCACAAAACCGAACGGAGCATAATATTGCAGGCTTTGTTTGCACCAAGGGCACATCGGTGCGTGTGGCCCAGGTATTGGTTACCAATAAAAAAACCAATGCCGTTATTGTTACCGATGATTTGGGCAGCTTTACCATTAAGGCCGCCATTGGCGATACACTTGAGTTTGCCAAATTGGAGTATACTTCTATACAAATACCCGTAACCGGCCTGCCCGATATGGTGATATTTATACAGCCGGTCATCCACCTGTCGCAGGTGAATATTGTTGGCGAAACCAAGCAGCAGGAGGTAAACAGTATAATGGGCGATTACCGAAAAAAAGGCGTTTATTACAGTGGTAAACCATCGGCGCTATCTGCTATAGCCTCGCCCCTTAACGGCTTATACTCGCTGTTTGGCAAGGACCCTAAAAATGCCCGCCACTTTGCGGCCATGTCGCAAAAAGATCTGGAAGCCGCGCAGGACAGCAAGAAATATAACCGGGCGATAGTGAAAAAGATCACCAATCTGCCCGATGAAGAGATCCAAAAGTTTATGGACGCGTATACCCCATCGCACGATGACCTGCTGAAATGGAACGATTATGAAGTGATCGATTACATCAAAAAATCGTTGGAGAGTTATAAAAAGTATGGATCAACCGCGTTGCCTAAATTGTATTAGCGCTTAACTTATTCAACAAAAAAGGCAGACTGTAAACAGCCTGCCCCTATCAAAACATACACTCAAACAAAATTAGTTATGGCCATGGCCCCTATCCGGGCGTCCATGATCGTTACCTTTGCCATGGTCGTCGTTGCCTCTGCCATGGTCATCACCTTTCCAGTGGTTACGGTATTTGTTATCACGGCTATCGCGGATAACGGTTTGGTTGCGCTGGCCTTTATAACGGGCATATTTAGCCCTGATAGCGGTTTGGTTGCGCCATGGCTCGGGCTGGTTAATTACTACCTTGTAGCCCTTATACACATCATAATTTTTGTAACGTGCCGGCAAAGTAGTGGTGCGTATCCAGGCGTTATTTTGCATGTACACATACTGATGGCCCGGCACATAATAATAAGCATCAATATCGGGCATGTAATAATATTCAACGTGGTCGTAACCGGTTGGGCCCCATTCGGGCTGGCTGCCAATGTTTAAATTAAAGTTAATTTTAAACTGGGCATCGGCTTTAAAGCTGAAACTGGCTAAAAGTAAGACAGCTCCAAAAATTATCTTTTTCATAGTTTTAATTTATTTGGAAGTATGACAATCAACCGGCCAAAAGGTTTAGAAAATCTATTGTATAGGTTTGGTTACAATAGATAAATATGTGCCAAACAGGCCCTATGGTATTGATTTACAGGTTATATATTTGCACTATGCTAACGCCGCTTATATCTTACCTGCAACTTTTTAGGCCCATACCCGAAGCCGATGGCCAACATATAGCTGCCGCTTTTAAACACCGCGTATTAAAGGAGGGCGATACCCTTTTTAACGGCGGGATCTGTCGCGAACGTTATTTTATTTGCCGGGGCATATTGCGCATTATGGTAAATACCGAAGACGGCCGCCAGGTAACGCATTACTTTTTAAAGGAAAACCAGTTTTGCACCATCCTGAATAGTTTTAACGAACAAGTGCCTACCGGCGAACTGATACAGGCAGCTTGCGATGCCGAAGTATTGGTAACCACCCGCGACAGGTTACTGGCGCTATACGACCAGGTACCGTATTTAAAGGCTTTGATGGACCAAATCATTCAGCAGGCCTTGCTGGATAAGATCCGCATTCGCAATGCTTATTTAGGGCACGATGCTACCGCCCAATATAAACTCTTCCTTATTCAGCAGCCGGATATTGCCACCCGTGTACCCATCAGCGATATTGCATCGTACCTGGGCATTACCCCGCAATCGCTTAGCCGTATCCGCAAAAATATCCGCTAATTCCATTTCTTACCATTTGGTAATTGCTGCCGCTTTTATTGTGCCGAATTTTGCATGGACAAAATAAATAACACCATGAAAGAGGAAACAACAAGCAAAGGATTTTTAAGTAATAAACGGGTAATGATATTAGGCGGCAGTTCGGGCATTGGCCTGGCAACAGCTAAAGCTGCCTCGGCCGAAGGCGCGCAGGTAATCATCGTATCCAGCAATCAGCAACGCATAAACAACGCCCTTAAACAATTGCCTGCAAACAGCCAGGGGCATGCAGTTAATTTAAGCGAAGAAGCATCCATCAAAACGCTTTTTGAGCAAGCAGGCCGCATTGATCACCTGATATATACCGCCGGCGAGAATATTAAATTAGGGTTGTTGAGCGACACCAATATAGATGATGCCCGCCAGTATTTCACCCTGCGTTACTGGGGCGCTGTAACGGCGGTTAAGTACGCTGCGCCTTATATCAACACTAATGGATCAATTGTATTAACCAGCGGCATAGCCAGTGTAAGGCCGCAAGCCGGCTGGGGCATGGGTGCCAGTATGTGCGCGGCTATGGAAGGCTTTAACCGCGCCATGGCGGTTGAGTTGGCCCCCATCCGTGTTAACCTGGTATCGCCGGGCTTTGTGCGCACCCCGCTTTGGGCCGGTTTCCCCGAGGCCGATCGCGAGGCCATGTACGCTTCGGTTGCCAGTTCGCTACCTGTTAAACATGTAGGCGAAGCCGATGAAATAGCGCAAACCTATTTATACCTGATGCGCCAAACATTCAGCACCGGGCAGGTTGTGGTAGTTGATGGCGGGGCGGTGTTGGTGTAGTAGAGAAATATATTAGCGTATGAAGTTTACTTCGTACGCTCTTTTTAAATCAAAATCTTGATATCTTCTATGTTTTCTATTAATGTGTTTTTCATAAAAGAAATTCTTCTTTCTAACAAATCAGCTATTTCAATGGTTGGCTCGGCCCTAAAAGGGTAGCAATCGTCAATGGATTTTCCTGCTTTGATGTTCTCAACCCAGTCACCGGCAAGCCCAACATAGTTTTCTATCACTTCCTTAGTAGATTTAACAGCATAAACATCTAAATACATTGCAGGTAAATCGCCAACTATTACCCAGAGGTAATTATCGTCACTACTTGATGTGTTTTCAATCTCAAACAAAAAGATGCATAATGTAGAACCCAGGTTTAAATATAAACCTGCATTAATGATTTGTTTACACCACAAAAAATCAGAAAGATAAGATGAAGCTTTTTGATGTTGTTCAATCACCTCCTGGTAATACTCAATGGAGGAAGTGATGTTTTTATACTTTATTGGATACTTCATTATTGAAATTATCACCCGATCAAGCATGCTGCTTGATCGCATTAATTTATGAGCGTCCCGCTCACGTTAATGGGTTAAAAGAGTAAGCGTATACGCTTACCAAGTAGTGTAGTCAAGCAACATGCTTGACTGGGCAATAGGCTATCAATCAATCGCCCTACCAAATACCAGCGTATTGCCATCGGGATCATCAACTGCAAAATCGCGCACGCCATAAACACGGTCGGCTATGGGGGCGCTAATGATAGCCCCGTTTTTTGAGATGCGGTTGTAATAATCGTCAACTTCATCGCAATCGATACATAAATGCGCGTTGCCGGGTAGCTTTTTCATGCTGGTGTTAGTTGGCCCGTTTAAATGAATGGCCACCTCGCCGTGAATCAAACCGGCATAATCGCCAAATATAAAATCGATAGTGAAGCCTAAAATATCGGTGTAGTACTTAAGGGCACTATCCAAATCGGTAACATGTATTACGGTAGTTGAACTTAGTGCTTTCATAAACTATCATTTCCCTTTAGGGGGTTAGAGGGCCTAATTCTCGTTATCCGCCGCCTTTTTTCCGGCCATGGCTAAAACCGGCTTGCCAATTACTTTATAGTTGCCATCGCCTTTTAGTATGGCGGCTACCTGGTTTTTGTCCTGCATTGTTTTTACAGCGGTGGCCAGTTCCTTATCGTACTTAAAATTTATTTCGTAACGGCCCTTATCAAAGTAGTAGCGGGCGGCTATTTCATTTTCCAGTACCTGGCGTATCTCTTCCTTGTTTTGTTGCAGGTCGTTCTTTTTGCTGGCTATTAATTTAGCTTTCAAGGCGTCGTATTCGCTTTGTACTTCGGCAAATTGCTTATCCTTAGTGGCCTCGGTTTTTAAACTGGCCAAAACCTTTTCGGTAGTTGTGCTGTAGGTGTAATTTTTGTCCGACAGGTATTTGGTAAAGTCGGCAAAATCGGCATCGTTTAGGGTAAAAGCTTTTACTGTCGGTATTTGCGGGTGACTGTTGCGGTATTTATTAGCATAATCAAATATCAATAGCTTGCCTACCAGGGTTTGGGTAATGTCGGCAAACTTCTCTTGCTTAATAAACAAATCGGGGTAAACGCCGCTGCCATCATATACCGACCGGCCATCCCTGGTTTTAAACTCCCGCATTAGCGAATCGGCAATTTTGCTCAAACTGCCATCATCCTTGCGATGGGCATAATCCACTTCCTGCACGCAACGGCCCGATGGGATAAAATATTTGGCAATGGTAATTTTCACCAAACTATTATAAGGCAGGTTGAAGGTTTGCTGCACCAAGCCCTTGCCATAGCTGCGCTGACCAATTATTATAGCACGATCCAAATCCTGCAGCGAACCGGCCACAATTTCGGATGCCGAAGCCGAGTGCCCGTTTACCAAAACTACCAGGGGTAGGTTTGGTTCCAGTGCATCGCTTACGGTGCGATAGCTGTAATTCTTTTCTTTAACCTTTCCCTTTTGCGATACCACTTCCACATCCTTGGCTACAAACAGGTTCACAATTTTTACAGCCTCCTGCAAAATACCGCCACCGTTAGATCGTAAGTCGAGGATGATGCCGTTAGGGTTATTCTTTTTCAGCGATACCAGCGCGCTGGTTACCTCATCGGCCGAATTTTCCAGGAATTTATCCAGTTTAATATAGCCCATATTACCGTCAACCATGCCAAAATAGGTTACGTTGGGTTGTTTAATTTCTTCGCGCACCAGGTTTTTATCAGTCGGCTGGCCGCCGTCGCGCCTGGTTTGAATTTTTATGGATGCGCCTTTAGCGCCTTTTAACAACAGGCTTACCTGGTCGTTGTTTTTGCCGTTCAGGTCTATATCATTAATCTTTAGTAGCTGGTCGCCGGGGCGGATGTCGGCTTTTTGGGCAGGGAAGCCCTCAAATACATCAGATACATATACTTTATTATCGCGCACAAAAATGCCGGCGCCAATGCCGCCATACTGGGTACTTACGTAACGTAGCTTATAATCTTCAATTTCCGATTCGGGTACAAACTCGGTATAGGGGTCCAGATTATCCAGCATGGCATCTACGCCATTCTTTAGCATTTTGGCCGAGTTGATATCATCAACATAGTTAATATTTACCTCCTTATACAGGGAGGCAAACACATCCAGGTTTTTGGATACCTGGAACAGATCGTCGTTAAAACTCCACACCAGCAGGGCTAAACCAATTAACCCGCCCGAAAACCCTATCGCCTTATAGCTGCCTTTTATCTTTACTGCTTTTTTCATGCTCAATGCCTTTATCTGTCAGAAAGATAAAGTTACAAAAAAGCATTAAGTTTTATTTATATAGCTTAAAACTTACAAGCGGTTATTATCAATATTTACCAAAGCCTTTTTTAAGGTAAATACCACATAGGCGCGGTTGCGGTTCACCAAAGCTTCCAGGTTACTGATCAGGCTTTCTTCCTGCCCTTCGGTATACTGCAATTGCTCATCGGTTAAGTTGTTGTATTTGCGCTGTAGCTTTATTTTAACACGCGGCCAGTCCTTATTACTGATGCTGATATCTGCCATGGATTTTATTTTGATGCAAAAATAAGCTAATTTATTTAACCACAAAGGGCACTAAGGTTTTGCACAGCCTGTAACTTACCCACAAAGGTCACAAAGATTTTCACAGAGATCAGAAAGCCATGCATGATATATAAATCCTTATTGTTCTTCGTACCCTTTGTGGTTAAATCACCCTATTGCATAAATTATTTATCCCCTCGTTTTCGGATCTGGCAAGACTATTGTAATATCCCCAATACAATAAATGGCTGTAAATAGAGTTTTTACATCCAAGTATTAAACACACATCTGTAAATTATGAAAAAGTACGTATTAAGTATAGCAATGCTGATGGCTGTGGCCATTGGTGCTAAAGCACAGTTTAATTTAGGTATTAAAGGGGGGCTTAACTTCTCAAAAATCAATACCGATAACCTGAACGAATCGACAAAAACAGGGTACCAGGCGGGTTTATTTGCACGCTTTGGTAGCGCCCTTTACCTGCAGCCCGAAGTTTACCTGGGCAGCCGCGGCGGCAAGTTTGAAACATCAAACAACAGTTTCAGTGGCGATGTAAAGTTCACTACGCTTAATGTGCCCCTGTTATTAGGCGGCAGGGTAGTGGGTACCGATAAGGTTAACCTGCGCGTAATGGCCGGGCCTATCTTCTCGTATAATATTGATAAGCACCAAAGCTTTGCCGATAATTTTAACGGCGCTTATGCCGATTTTGGCAACTACAAAAAAAGCACACTGGGTTACCAGGCCGGTGCCGGTGTTGATATTGGCGCAATTACTGCTGATTTACGCTACGAAGGCAACCTGACCAAAATTAACGACAGTTACGGGCAGCGCCCAAGTCTGTGGGCTTTAAGTGTTGGCTTTAAGATATTTTAAGTAGTTAAAGACGTTAAAAAGGTTATTTGAAAGGCCCTTGCAATTTTGCAGGGGCCTTTTTTATTGCCTGCTTAAACTAAAAGAAAGTTTAACCACAGCGTACACAGAGGTGTAACTTTCCTAACTCTGTGGGCTATGTGATTCGTATCCGCGTAAATCTCTGTAGCCCTCTGTGGTTGAATTTTAATATGTCGATGATGATTTTTAGTTTACAAAACCTATAAAAACAGCAAAGCCCCTGATGGGCAGGGGCCTTTACTAACCAATTATAAACCTAAATTATGAGAAGAGCTGTTGGGGAAGGGATCGAACCTTCACAGAGTGGTTAGCCCATTACAGGTTTTCCATGATCTCCGCCACCGGGACAAGGAGGTGTGTCTGCCAAAAATTTCACCACCCAACAGTATGTTTTTGTTTAAAGAACGCGCTCCCTTTTTATCGTTTGCTTGATACAAATCTATAGCACTTCACCATTTCTTGCAAATATTTCAACAAAATAATTTTATTTTTATTCAAATTTTAATTAAACTTGTATTTCAATAGCGATATCAAAATTTATGCCTCACAAAAAACCTCAAAATTTAGAAATTGATAATCTGGATATACAGATTTTATCGATACTGATGAAAAATGCGACTACTCCCTACACGGAAATCGCTAAGGAGTTGATCGTTTCGGGCGGAACCATACACGTGCGGATGAAAAAGTTGGAGGAGATGGGTGTAATAAAAGGAGCAAGCCTGGAAGTAAATCCCCAAAAACTTGGCTACGATATTACGGCCTTTTTGGGTATTTTCCTTGAAAAAGGATCGCAGTATAACGATGCCGTTAAGCAGTTACAGGCTGTGCCCGAAATTGTTGAACTGCATTATACCACAGGTAGTTACAGTATCTTTGCTAAAATTGTATGCCACGATACTAACCATCTGCGCGAAGTATTGAACGAAAATATCCAAAGCGTTAAGGGTATCCAACGTACCGAAACCTTTATCTCGCTGGAAGAAAGCATCCGCAGGCAGATCAGTTTAGATTAATTAGCTGGCTAATGTAATAGCCAATATGTCATTTCGACCGTAGGGAGAAATCTTATACGATATACATAGTCTAAATGTATATCGTATAAGATTTCTCTTTCGCCCCACTTTCTCATCCCCTCCTTGCTCTATCGAAATGACAATTTATTGATAGGGTTATTTGGATATCTATTTAAACTTGCTCCGTAAAGCTGCCAGTTTTATTGCCATATCTGTTTCTTCGGCTTGTTTTGGCTTGGCCTGTTGTTGCGGCTTGTTGTATTGTTGTGCCGGTCTCCTTTCCTCGGGCTTGCGCTCTATGGGCTTCCTTTCGGGCTTGGGCTCATTATCTTTCATGGATAGCGATATACGTTTGCGCTGCGTATCAACTTCAACCACGGTAACCTGTACGCGCTGGGCAACTTTTAAAACTTCGTTAGGATCCTTAATAAAGCGATTGGTAATCTGGCTCAAATGCACCAAACCATCCTGGTGAACGCCAATATCAACAAAAGCCCCAAAATTGGTAATGTTGGTTACAATGCCCGGCAGTTTCATACCGGCCTTTAAATCGCCAATGGCATTAACCCCCTCGGTAAAGCTGAACGTTTCAAACTGCTCGCGCGGGTCGCGGCCGGGTTTGGCCAGTTCGGCCATAATATCGTTTAAGGTGGGCAGGCCCACGGTATCGGTCATGTATTTTTGCAGGGGGATGCTTTTACGCAGCGCGGCATCGGCCATCAGGCTGGCTACGGTGCAGCCTTTATCTTTTGCCATTTGTTCAACCAATGCATAACGCTCGGGGTGTACGGCGCTGGCCTCCAACGGGTCGGCCGTATTGCGGATCCGTAAGAAACCTGCGGCTTGCTCAAATGCCTTATCACCCAGGCGGGGTACTTTTTTTAGCTGGTCGCGGCGTTTAAAGGCGCCATGTTCGTTACGGTAAGTTACAATGTTTTGCGCCAATTGCGGGCCAAGGCCCGATACATAAGCCAAAATTTCTTTCGATGCGGTATTCAGTTCCACACCTACGGCATTCACGCAGCTCATTACGGTATCATCCAGCGATGTTTGCAGCTTATTCTGATCTACATCGTGCTGGTACTGGCCTACACCAATGGATTTAGGATCAATCTTCACCAATTCTGCCAGTGGATCCATCAACCTGCGACCGATTGATACAGCGCCCCGCACCGTCACATCCTTATCAGGAAATTCTTCCCTTGCTACATCCGAAGCGGAGTAGATAGATGCCCCGCTTTCGTTCACCATTACAATGGTAACGCCGGGGATATTCAGGTTGCGCACAAAGGTTTCGGTTTCGCGGCCGGCGGTGCCGTTGCCTATGGCAATGGCTTCAATTTTATATTTATCAACTAAAAAGGGTACGGTTTTCTCGGCCTCTTTAGCCTGGCCCGCGCCAGTATGCGGGAAAATGGCGGTATACTCTTCCAGCTTGCCCTGCTCATCCAAACAAACCACTTTGCAACCGGTACGGAAGCCGGGGTCGATAGCCATTACCCGTTTTTGCCCCATTGGCGCGGCTAATAAAAGCTGGCGCGCGTTCTCGGCAAATACGCGGATGGCTTCTTCGTCGGCAGCTTTCTTGGTCATTAGGCGCACCTCGGTTTCCATGGATGGTTTTAGCAGGCGTTTATAGCCATCGGCAATAGCCAAACGCACCTGGTCGCTCGATGCATTGTTGCCTTTAACAAACTCACGATCTAACAATGCGGTAGCCTCATCTTCAGGTGGTTGTAAATCGAGGTATAAAATCTCTTCTTTTTCGCCGCGACGCATAGCCAGTATCCGGTGCGACGGCGCGGTTTTCACCGGCTCGGTCCAGTCGAAGTAATCTTTGTATTTAATGCCGGTTTCTTCCTTACCCGGTACAACTTTCGATTGGAATGTGCCTTTCTCCACAAACAGCGCCCGCACCTTAGTACGCACTTCGGCATTTTCGCTCATGGTTTCGGCCATAATATCCCTTGCGCCAGCTAAAGCATCCTCTATAGTGTTAACGCCTTTTTCGGCATCAATATATTTATCCGCCTCGGCTTCCAGGTCAATACGGGTTTGAGTTAAAATCACATCGGCCAGCGGCTGCAAGCCTTTCTCGCGGGCTTTGGTGGCACGGGTTTGGCGTTTGGGGCGGTAAGGCAGGTAAATATCTTCCAGCAATACCATGGTCTCGGCTGCGTTAATTTGTTTTTCCAGTTCGGGCGTTAGCTTACCCATCTCGGTAAGCGATTTCAGGATAGCCTCGCGGCGTTTATCCAGGTCGCGCAGTTGCTGTACCCTGTCGCGGATGGCGGCTACCTGCACCTCGTCCAGGCTGCCGGTTAACTCCTTACGGTAACGGCTAATGAATGGAACGGTAGCGCCCTCATCAAGCAGGGCAATGGTGGCGGTTACCTGTTTATCGCTTACAGCAAGTTCGGTAGCTATTTTATGGTGATGGGCTATCATGTATTCAAATTTGTGATGCGAAGTTAGAACTCTATCTTAAATTTAACCACAGAGGTCGCAGAGATTTTTCACAGAGCACACGGAGTTAACGGATTATAATATTGTCATTTCGAACGTAGAGAGAAATCTTATACGACAAGATTAGTCGCACGTATAAGATTTTTTCCCTCCTGTCAAGAGATAGTTCTCTTTCGCGCCACACTCATTCCCGCCCCAGCTCTATCGAAATGACAATCTTTTTATAACTTTGGGTATATAATCAAACTTAACATGGCCACTATAGAAACCACCTACCTGGGCGAACTGCGTACCGAGCCGGTACACGTACAATCGGGCACACATATTATTACAGATGCACCTTTAGATAACCAGGGCAAGGGCGAAGCTTTTTCGCCAACCGACCTGATGTCGGCATCGTTAGGCAGCTGTATGATGACTATTATGGGCATCGCATCGCGTACACACGGCATCCAAATAGATGGCACTACGGCCGCTATCACCAAAATTATGGCCGCCAACCCGCGCCGGGTATCCGAGATCCAGATCAGCTTTAAATTCCCGAATACCTATACCGAAAAGGAACAAAAAATACTGGAGAACGCGGCCCTTACCTGCCCGGTATACCTTAGCCTGCACCCCGATTTGGTGAAGACGGTGAACTTTGGATGGTAGGTTAATGTGCGAATGTGCAAGTGTGCAGGTATGCAAATGGGGAAGTCGCGCAAATTCTTCATCTGCATATCTGCACATCCACGCATTTGCACATTTATCGCAGATGCGGCTTTCGCCACAAAATAAATCGCCAAACCAACTCCCCGCTTAATAGGGCGGCAATGGCAAACAAGGCCGGTTTCAAAGCTTCGGACATGGACGATAGCACGCCGCTTAAAGCTATGCTGTAAACCCCAACAGGCAATATCAGCAAGAGGCATAGCCATGTAATATTTAGCGGGATGCGGAAGGGGCGCGCTCTGTCCGGTTCGTTCACGCGCATTTTTATCAGGGCTATGTATTCTAAAAACAGGCCCGCGCCGTATACGGTAACATCAATAATGATCAGATCGCCAAAAGTCCACAAGCACATCAGGCTAATCAGCGCCGAGCAAACAATAATAGATATATAAGGTGTATTAAACCGTGGGTGCAGGGTATGCAGGCGGGCGGGTAAAAACTCATCGTCGGCCATTACCTGGGGCAGGCGCGATACGGCCAACAGGTTACTAATGTATAGCCCAAGCGTACTGGATAAGCCGGCAAACGCGATGATAGCCCCCAGCCAACGCCCGTTAATCAATACGCCTAATGCAGGTAAACCCTCGCTGGCAAAGGTTTGATAATTAATGCCCGATAGTTGCGCTGTTACAATAACCAGGAAATAGATAACCATTACCAAAATAAAGGCGGTAAATATCGATATAAAGTACGATCGTTCGGGCTTTTCTACCTCCTCGGCGTATGTGGTTACGTTATCCCAGCCAAAGCAGTTCCACATTACGGTATAGATCCCCAAGCCCAGCGAGGGATACGAGATGCCTTTTAACGATGGCGAAGGCAGCAAAAAACCACCCGTATGGTGCCGTATAAATACGGCGAAGAGAATTATAAAGGGCAATAGCAAAATCACACCCAAAGCCACTACCACCCGCCCCACCGGCACAATCCCCCAAATATTCAGCGCGGCTGATACCCATACAATCACCAGGCAAACGGGGATCTTATAAGCTTCGACACCCGGGAAAAAAAATGCCGCATATTGGATAAACAAAACGGGATAAATGGCCAAATCGGCAAAGGTGTATAGCCAGGTCCACCAGCCTTCGTAAAAACCCCATCGTTTACCCAGCGCGTGCTTAACCCATTGGTAATAGCCGCCGGTTACGGGCATCATGCTATTCAACTCCAATACGGTAAATATGGCAGGGACATCCCATAAAATAGGGGTGACTAATAATAGCAACAACGCGCCATGTTCGTGCGCGTAGCCTAACAATGGTTCCAGCCCATAAGGCCCGCCTGAAACAGTGAAGAAGATGACCGCGATTAATTGCAGCGGGCGTATTTTGCGATATTTTTTTGCGACAGGCATTTGCGGCTGAAATTTATAGTTTATTTTTTATTTTTAGGGAATTGATTAAACCCCTTTAACAAAACTGCATGAACCAGGGAACAACTATGGGCAAAATTAACTACGGTGTTGATGCACCAAACGTTATCCGCTACCTTATTTTTTTTGGTATTTTACTGATTGTTTTGGTACTCATCTTCCCCGTGGTGAAGATGGGAGGGGCCGAAGTGGATACGCGCGGCTTTATATGGTCGGGTTTGTGTTGCGTGGTAACGGGCTGCCTGATGCTGTTTTATTCGCTAAAAGGCAAGTATTATCACCGGGATAGGATGCTGGGCATGATTAACTGGGAAGGCGATGAGCAGGTGCTGGATGTAGGTACAGGTTTAGGTTTGCTAATGATTGGCGCGGCAAAGAAACTGACCACCGGGAAATCGGTAGGGATTGATGTTTGGAACGAAACCGACCTGAGCCATAACAACCAGGATAACGCGATGAAGAACGCTACACTGGAGGGTGTTGCCGCTAAAGTAGAAGTGCTGAACGAGAACGCGATGAAAATGAGTTTTGCCGATGAAACTTTCGACGTAGTGCTATCTAACCTTTGTATCCACAATATTTACGATAAGCCCGGGCGCTTACAAGCATGCCTTGAAATTGACCGTGTACTTAAAAAAGGCGGCACAGCCGTTATATCCGATTTTAGGCATATACAGGAGTATAAATACAACTTTACTAATATGGGCCTGGATACTAAAATAATGGGCGCTAATTATTTGATGGCCTTCCCGCCGCTGAATGTGTTGGTGGTTAGTAAAAAATAAAAAAAACGTCATTGCGAGCGATAGCGTGGCAATCCCCGGCTTACAAAGCGACTCTGCAAACCTGGGATTGCCACGTCGTTTCACTCGCAATGACGTTTTTTTTAAAGAGAGGCCAGTGCCTCATAAATTTCCCCTGTCAATAATCCGCTGCCGCCACCGTAGTGTTGCACAAATTTAACTTGGGGGTTAAGGGCCATAAACAAAGGCCTTAGCTCATCTTCCGATCGCTTATCCATCCCACTGCCCAGCAACACCACATCAAATGGGCGTTCGGTAAAATAAGCCAGTGCCTGTTGTTCGTTAGTTGCACCGCTGCCATTCCACGCCGGGTTGTTATTGATTAGCCGTATAACGGTTTGCAATATTTCCGGGTGGCTGCATACGGCCAGTATTTCTACCTTTTTCATTAATATTTAAATTCCATAGGTACTTCCATCAGCAAAAACTCGGCATCGGTTTCGGCGGTGATGGTAAATTTATCGGTATCCCAAATGCCGTAACCATCGCGGGTGTTCAGCAATTGGTCGTTCACTTTTACATCGCCTTTTAATACAAATACGTATACGCCGTTGCCTGCGGCTTTCATGTTGTATTCGGTGCTTAAGCCCTTGTCAAAATCGGCCAGGTGGAACCAGGCATTTTGGTAGATCCAAACACCGGCATCGTCTGCATTGGGCGACAGAATCTGCTGTAACTTATTATGACGGTCCTCGGGTTTCAGCGAGATCTGATCGTACCGGGGCTCCACATTCCTTTTATTAGGGAACACCCAGATCTGTAAAAACTTAACCGGCTCGGTTTTATCCTTATTATACTCGCTGTGGTGGATGCCTGTACCGGCGCTCATTACCTGTATATCGCCATTTTTTATCACAGCAACATTGTTCATGCTGTCCTGGTGTTCCAGGTCGCCTTCTAATGGGATGGAGATGATCTCCATATTATCGTGCGGGTGTTTGCCAAAACCGCCGCCGCCTAAAACGATATCATCATTCAGCACACGTAATGCGCCAAAATGGATGCGTTGCGGATTATAATAACTTGCAAAACTAAATGATTGGTGACTCTTCAGCCAGCCATGGTCTGCAAAACCACGGGTATCGGCTTTATGTAATACGGTGTTAGCCATGATTGATTTTCTCCTTTTTGTTTTTGTTGATACAAATTTACCACCAAAGCAGGAGTGCAATTCATGATGTAGATCAAGAAAGTAATATATTTAGGCAAATATTAACATGAGTTTAGATCCCACTCTTTATCAGCAAAGGCTTGAAAAACGTATCTCCTTATTTTCAGGCAGGTTTATGAGTGACAGTAAATGGGTTAAGCTTTTTACTGTTTTATCGAATGAGTTTCCATTGGTGAAAAAGTGCTTGATTAAGGATGTGATGGATAGTCATCTTAGAGAAATGGAAGTGCCAGCTATTGATAAATTTTTGGAGACATTCCATAATAAAGGAATTAAAGATGTGATGTCCGGTGGCCCAAGCCAATTTAAATCCATCGAATCAATTGAGTTTCCAGCAGTATGGGAGGTAAAGCGTAAAATGCGCACACAAGTCTTAGATCCTATTATTTATAGACAGGATATTTTTCAGATAAAAAACATACTTGACGCCATTGGGCAACTTGAAACATTCATTGATAATGACAAGTTAATTGTTTACGGATATAGATAACTAATCCCTACTCTTCGCCATCTCTGCCCTTGCCCTACTCAAAAATTCGGGGGTAACCCCAATGTAGGCTGCAATTTGCTTTTGGGGCAGGTGGTTAATTAAAGTAGGGTAGCGGTTACAAAAGATCTTGTACCGTTCTTCACCGGTGAGGCTTAGGCGGTCTATCAGGCGCTGCTGGTTGGCCACTAATGATTTTTCGGCCAAGATGCGGAAGAAACGTTCGAATTTGGGTACTTCCACATAAAGCTTCTCCTGGTTTATTTTTGATAGCAGCAGCATTTCGGTATCCTCCAGCGCTTCAATATTCAGTACGCCGGGTTGCTGGCTGATCAGGCTGTACATATCGGCCATCCACCAATCGGCAGGGGCAAAACTCAGGACATGTTCGGTGCCGTTTTTGTCGATGCTGTATCCGCGCAGGCAGCCTGATGTTACAAAAGCCGAATGCTTGCAAACCTCGCCCTGCTGCAGTAGCAATTCTTTTTTCTTTAGTTTTTTAGGCTGTAGATAGGAGGTAAACAATTGCATTTCGGTTTCGGTAAGCCGGATGTGTTTAGTGATATTATTTAAAATAAGCTGGTGGAACATGGTCAAATTGAAAAACGAATTTACCATAATTTAAGGGAAAATTAGTTATACCAGCAGGTGTTCCGGTGTACCAAATGGAACAGTTGGTACACTTGGAACACCTGGTACTACCCCGCTTACAATTGTAATAATTTAGTACAAGGCATTGTAAATCATGCCTGTACCTTTATCTTTGTTGCCGGTTGAATTTTAAAAACCCTGGCGGCAATTAAAAAAGCATGAGGATAATCCTACTTTTTTTGTTTTCCTGTATTAGTTTAACGGCATCGGCACAATGGTGGCGGCTTAAAAAACAGCCCGAACGCCCGCCTATGCTGGAAGCTGCTCAAAATTATATCCCAGCAAACTTTATGGCGGCGGTAAATACACCCCATCCGCGGATTGGCGGCTTCGCCTTATCACGCAGTGATTATAGCCTGGAAGCTGCCGAGCAATCGGTTATGAAAACGGCCCAGCATAATATGCGCTTTAGGGTGTATGATGTAGCCAGCCATAATTTTAGCGAGTTGGCCCAACTATATGTACAGCAAAACCGCTTTTCGGAAGCTAAATGGTATTTTTTACAAAGCACTTTTTTATCGCGCCAGCAAAATAACAATAAGCTAACCATTGCCACGCTAAGTAAACTAGCTATGGTAAAACTGGAAATAGGCGATTTTTTATTAGCCCAGCAGGATTTGCTGGAAGCCCGCGACCTGGCTGCATCGCACGGCTGGCTGACCGAAGTGATTGAGGCCGAAAAAAGCTTGAGTTATATACAGCGCAACCGTTTTGCATCCCTGCGCAGCGATATGCGCTATGCCGAGTTAGCGATGGAAGAGAAGTAGAGGGGGTGATAGAATTAACCACACAAAGTTTTACGCCTAACAAGACTTACGAAGTTTTCAAAACTTCGTAAGTCTGATAATATTTCGCTTAGCCTTTGTGAACTTAGTGTTTCTCCCATTGTGCCCTTAGTGGTTAAAATTTCTGATTAAATCTGCACAGTGTAAAATACTTGGCGCATTTTGTAAATACTAAAACATATTTTGTAATATTGTTATTCAATGAAGAGACGGCGGTAACAGGCTGTCTCTTTTTATTTACATTAGCAAAAACAATAAAGGCACAACTATTGATGTTTAATATTAAACCCGATTTAAAGACTACAAAAGATATGTTCAAGAAAATATATATACTACTGATACTAGGCTCGGCTTTAGCATGTAAAGCGGCCCCATCTAAGCCCGTTAAAGTGGCAGGATCTAACGATATCCAGCCTGATGAGCAGCAGGCGGTGGTGTGTAAAACCGTTACCGCGCTTATCTCGGGTTATAACTACAAAAAGGTAAACATCAACGATTCGGTATCTACACTGATCTTTAATAAGTACATTAAAACGCTTGACGAGAACCATAATTACCTGTTAGCATCAGACATTAAGGAATTTGAAAAATATAAAACCGTGTTAGACGATGATTTGAAAGATGGTAACCTGAACGATGCCTTTTATATTTTTAATGTATACCAAAAAAGATATAACGAGCGTGTAAAATATTCGCTGGCGCAGATTGATAAAAACTTTGATTTCAGCAAGAACGAAACGTTTACTTACGACCGCGAAAACCTGCCATGGGCGGCATCATCTACCGAGATGGACGAGATCTGGTCGCAGCGTGTAAAGTACGATTTGCTGAACATGAAACTGGCCAGCCCCGATATGGTTAAAAACCGTGGCTTGCTGAAAAAACGTTACGAAGACCTGCTATCAAACTCCAACAAGTTAAACAACCAGGACGTGTTCCAGATATTTATGGATGCCTTTACCGAGGTGATTGATCCGCATACCAATTATTTTAACCCGGCTAATGCCGCCAATTTCAATATTGATATGTCGCGCTCGCTGGAAGGGATTGGTGCTACACTGGGTGTCGAAAACGAATATGTAACGATTAAAACCATTGTTGCCGGCGGTCCTGCCGATAAAAGCAAACAAGTTGATGTAGGCGACCGTATTATTGGTGTAGCCCAGGGTAAAGATGGCGAATTTAGCGACGTGATAGGCTGGCGCATTGAAAATGCGATAGCATTGATCCGTGGCAGCAAGGGCACTTTAGTGCGCTTAAAGATTTTACCTAAGGGAAAAACAGCTGCCGATAAGCCAAAGATCTTAGAACTGGTACGCGAAAAAATTATTCTGGAAGCCCAATCGGCACAAAAGGAGATTAAGACGTATATGAATAACGGCAAAATGGTTAAAATCGGCGTTATTTCGGTACCTGCATTTTATGTTGATTTTAACGATTATAAATCGGGCAACCCCAACTATAAAAGTACCACCCGCGATGTGAAGCGCATACTGGATACTTTAAAGAAAGCCAATGTAGATGGCGTAGTAATGGACTTGCGCCAAAATGGTGGTGGTTCGTTAATGGAAGCTATCGAACTAACCGGCTTGTTTATTAAATCGGGCCCGGTAGTGCAGGTGCGCGATGCCCGCGATAAGGTGGATGTGAACGAAGATGAAGATACATCTATATCATGGAGCGGCCCGATGGCTGTTCTGGTAGATCGCTTTAGCGCTTCTGCATCCGAAATTTTTGCCGGCGCCATACAGGATTACGGTCGCGGTATTATTATCGGTTCGCAAACTTATGGCAAGGGTACAGTGCAAAACGCTATCGATTTGGATAAGGTAATTAACCCATCGGTTAAAAGCATGCTGGCTGGTTTAGTTAAAAAGGGCACTGCTGTTACTAAAGCAACCGGCAGCGAAAGTACTTTTGGCCAGTTAAATTTAACTGTTGCCAAGTTTTACCGTATTAGCGGTGGCTCAACCCAACATAAAGGCGTTATGCCCGATATTAAGTTCCCTTCGGTTATCCCTATGGATAAATACGGCGAGGATACCGAACCATCGGCACTGCCTTATGATATGATTGCTAAAAGTAACTTTACCAAAGCCGGCGATTTTACAACCGTATTGCCGCAGTTGAATAAATTGCACGAGCAGCGTATGGCTGCTAACCCAAGCTACAAATACCTGGAAGAGGACATTGCCGACTACAAAAAACGCGATGCCGAAAAAAGTACAACTTTAAACGAGGCCATATTGAAGCAACAGCGCGAAAGCGACGACCAAAAAACGTTTGAACGTAATAACCTGAAACGCGTAGCTGTAGGATTAGTGCCACTTAAAAAAGGTGAAACCGCTAAAGCTGCTGATAAAGCCATGCCAAGCGCTAAAAACAAAACCGACCTTGACTTTATGAAAGTAGAAGCCGGCCAGATACTAACCGACTATATTAACTTTGATAATAAATATACAGACGTAGCACATACACCTGTTGTTAATTAAGTTTAGGATTGATTTAGGATCAAACAACAAGATAAAAGAATCCCGCTTCGGCGGGATTTTTGTTTTAGCCACCGCCCCATTTAAGCGTGGACGCTTACCTTGGTTTTAGTTCAAGCGAAGGACGCTTGAACTGGCATGAGATTTAGCATAGGATGTCAAGCTGGTTGAAGCACGGTGGGCAGGCCCTCCGCACTACCCTTCGGCAAGCTACCCATGACGTATTTAAATAATATGTGCTTTTCCCCTCTTTCCGCCGCAGGCGAAGAGAGGGTGCCCCAGCGAAGCGAAGGGCGGGTGAGTTAACTCGCCGGCTTTGCATACGCCGTGACTCACCCGACGAGGCTTCGCCCGTCTGCCCTCTCTTCGCCTGCGGCGGAAAGAGGGTAGGAATTACATTGCGTCATGCCAACCTTCAAAGTCCCATCGGGATTTGATTACTCAGGTTGACAGCCTCTTACCTGCCATTTCACCTTTAAAACACGCAGCTGACAAAAAAGCACAAAAAAAAGCCCCCGATCATATCAGGGGCTTTTCAAATATCAAATCAGGATCCGGTTTACAATCCCGCATCCTTGGTTACTTCAACAGCATCCTGCACGCTTTGCGGCAAGGCCGATAATAGGTTATAACCGGTAGCTTGTTCAATAGCCCGTACGGTTACGATGTACTTGGTCCAGTTGGGATCAATGGTGTTAATGTTTGGCGTATTAACCGCTATAACACGGGTGGTGGCACCAACGCGGGCAATATCGCCGTTGCCGATAGGTATAATTATCGCCACTTTCCATACGTTTGATGGTACGGTTACGTGGCCGCTGTTAATAGTAGTAGCTGCGCCGTTGCTGCCGGTACCGCCGGTGCCATAGCTGCCCATAATAATATAAACTTCGTTACCTTCCAACGTTTGTGTACGCAAATAGCCTTCCAAACCATTCCATGTTTGCTGGTTATTTTGTGGTGCCTGCGGGATCATATTGGTCATCAGGAAAGTTGCCCCGTTAGCCGCTGTAGAGCTGGTCCTGTCGGCCGATGGGCAGTTATGCCCTCTATCGAAACCTGAACCTGAGAAACTGTTGCTTTGTACGGCGTAGAAGCCGGCCGGTAAAGCGCTCCAGGCCGCGAAATTATCTAAACGGTCGGTAGCATTGGTGGTATTGCTTGCATCAAGGTGCCAGCTTACCCAGTTGGGTTCGCCGCGGGTAGCATTGTACGATTCTACGTAATAACCCTGGTCTATCAAATAATTATCGCCCATAACCAGCGTAGTTTGCGCGCCCGATGGGTTACCGAAAAGCAGGTTGCTGTTATCGCCGGTAGCAGGAGGCACATCGGCACCGCCTAAAACAACCGGACGTGAGCCAGCCGGGGTAGATGTACTGCCGCCGGTATCAGCTCCGCCATCAGGTGTGCCGGCCACTATGCCAGGGTCACCCGCGCCGATAAATATAAGATCGTCAATGTCATTGCGGGGCGGACTTGACAAAGAGGAGGGCGCAGTTCTTGAAATTTTAAAACGGACCTTCGCTGTAGTACTCACTGTGAATGAATCGGTAACCAGCGTAGTAGATGTTTCCGTAATCGTGTTGCCTACCTGTGTGTAGGTGGCACCATGGTCGGTAGACATTTGCAATACCCAGGTAGTGGTAGCGTCCGTGCCGTATTTTGCGTGGCTGATTTTGATCTTGGTAACGTTGGCAATATCAAATTTCATGGAAACACTGCCATTTCTTAATCTTACCGAACGCGCGCCGTTTTTTACATCGGCGGCCAGGTTCCCTACCAGCGCGTCATCCATATCCCAAACGCCTGTGGCCAGGATAACACTATCATCTGCATACCCCCCTTTAACTTTGCCGCTTTCAAAATCTTCTTTAATGGCAAAAGGTTTTGGGGTTGGTGGTGTAACCGGGTTGGTTGTGTCGGGTGGTGGGGTAACACCATTACTGTCGTTTTTACGACAACTTGCCGCTAATAAAACAATAAGCACTGCGGGGTAAATGAGTAGTTTGTTCAATTTCATAAAATGTGGTAGTTAACGTTACAAATATGCCATCCTAATGTTAACTTAGGATTAATTGTTTGTATGTAGGTGAAAAATACATAAATACAATGGCAATTATTACACCTATTACGAAATTTTATTGCATAAGGTTATGCATCTACACCAATGCAGGCCTATTTTTGTACTTTTGCGGCATGGATATGTTTGATAATAAGGGAACAACAGGATTAGAACATTTAGGCGAATTTGGCCTGATAGAACACCTGACAAAAAATATAGAGATAAAACAAGCCGGCACCCTTAAAGGTATTGGCGATGATGCCGCCGTGCTTGATTTCAGCGGTAAAAAGGTATTGGTATCTACCGATATCCTGTTGGAGGGCATCCACTTTGATTTGGCTTATACCCCGTTTAAGCATTTGGGCTACAAAGCCATACAGGTAAACCTGAGCGATATTTACGCTATGAATGGTACACCAACCCAGGTTACGGTCTCCATCGGCGTATCCAGCAAATTCCCGCTAGAAGCTATTGAAGAATTGTACCAGGGCATTTACCTGGCTTGCGATAAATACAATGTAGATTTGGTAGGCGGCGATACATCAGCATCAAAACAAGGGCTGATTATCAGCGTTACAGTTTTAGGTTATGCCGATGAGCAGGACATTGTTTACCGCAACACCGCGCAGGAAGGCGACCTGGTTTGCGTATCGGGCGATTTGGGCGGGGCTTATACCGGCCTGCAATTATTAGAACGCGAGAAACTGGTTTACCTGGAGAACCCGCAAATACAGCCCGATTTAGAGGGCAAGGACTATATCATCGAACGCCAGTTAAAACCCGAAGCCCGCAAGGATATCATCGACCTGCTGAAAGCCTGGGAAGTTGTGCCTACCGCTATGATAGATATATCCGACGGCCTGGCATCCGAGTTACTGCACATTTGTACCCAAAGCAATAAGGGCTGCAATTTGTACGAGGAAAAGATCCCTATCGACCCTATGACTTACGATACCGCCCGCGACTTTAACCTTGACCCTACCATTTGCGCCCTAAGCGGCGGCGAAGATTACGAATTGCTGTTCACCATTAAACAGGCAGATTACGACAAGATAAAAAACCACCCCGATATCAGCGTGATCGGCCATATTACCGAGGCATCGGCAGGCCGTAATTTGGTGACCAAGGCGGGTGTAGTACACGAGCTGAAAGCACAGGGCTGGAACGCGTTTAAAGGGACGCAGGCGACTTAATGCGAAGTTAATTGCAGAATTGTTATATCGATAAAGTAATCCTGAAATTTCGAAATTGAACTTCCGGATTTCGAAATAAAAAAACATGTATACCATAATAAAAGCCACCATAGCCGATACCGAAACCATACGCCGCTTAGCCGAAGATACCTGGTGGCCAACCTACGGCCCTATACTGGAGAAAGAACAGATAACCTTTATGCTGAACGAGATCTATTCGGCAGATAAGATCAGCCGGCAATTGGAAACCGGCGAGCAAATATTTTTATTATTGATGGAGGGCGATGAGGCCGTTGCCTTTGCCGGCTACTCTCCACGCGATGAAGACCCCGAAATATACAAGTTGCACAAGCTATACTGCCTGCCTAAAACGCAGGGCAAGGGCTATGGTAAAATACTAATCAACGCGGTAATTGATGAGGTATTGAAAGCCGGCAAACACACCCTCGATTTAAATGTGAACCGCCACAATAAGGCCCTTACCTTTTATCAAAAGATGGGTTTTGAGGTAGCCTACGAAGAGGATATTGCTATTGGCCCCTATTGGATGAATGATTTTGTAATGAGGAAAAATCTGTAAGCGCCCCGGCCACCTAAAGGGGGTGATACTCTCCCAGCGCTACCCGCAATATCTCCACTAATTCGGGGTCGTTAAACAGGTAATTATCCTCAATATCCAGTACAATTAATTGCTGTCCAGCCAGGCTAAACTTTTGTTTAATGATATCGCGGTGTTTGCGTTCCATAACAAATATTACATCGGCCCAATCCAGCATTTTTTGGTTGAGTTTAATACGGGCTTGCTCACTTGTGCCAGCCGATCGTGCCTTGTGGATGGGATGATTTTTAAACAATAGCTCGGCAGTAAGGCTGCGCCATTGGTTTTTGCTGCAAATAAACAAGAGGTTAGCCAATAGGATGATCGGTAAGGTATAATACTTTATAAATAATGGCCATCAGCAAACCGGCAATAGACAGGTAAAAAATATGCCGGCCGCTTTGCCTGTCGCCCGGGCTGTAAGTGTATATCTGTTCGCCGTTGGGTAATGTTTTTTGTCCTTTCCATAACTGCCAGCCTATAAAAAATCCCAATACACCGCCGCAAATAGCAAATATATACCCAAACATTATCCAGGTATTTTCGGTACGTTCGGGCTTTTTTAGTTCTTTAATGCGGTCTTCGCCAAATTGCTTTTCTGCTGCTTCATCAACAGTAACGCCTCGCCAGGCAAGCAGTTTTTTGGCCAGTACATAATCAAAGGCGCTCCATTCATCGGGCTTGGCAATAATTTCCATTAGTTCAGCCTCTGTAAAATCAAACAAGTAATAGCCGGGCTCCACATCGTCGGTAAAGCGGCTTTCATAATCGTTTAATACCTGGCGGGCTTTTTCAAAATCCCCGCTTTTTATCTTTACAAAATACTGTTTAGGTTGGTTTACCTGCGCCAGGTTATACACCGTAGTGTTTTCCTCCAGCGCGGCTTCAATACCGGTTTCAGTTAATATTCCGGCCAGGTTTTGCGCCATTGCCGGGTCTTCAAATGTTTGAAAGGTGATTAGTTCGGGTTGCATAAATGAGGCGATAATGATTAATCCGGCACAATATAGGATATCCTGTATAGTTTTTCTGTTTTTCGATCAAGGTATAAAAACCACATAGCCTTAGTCCCTTTTATAGGAACAGCTATTGCCATATACAAATCCATATCAGTACCTCTCAACTCGTTATCCACAGCGTTGGGGAAGTATTTCTCAACATCACTAATAGTTGTATTGCTACTTAATTTAAACCTGGGCGTTTGTAAATATGCACCAGGCGATCTTCTAAAATCAATTTGTAAAAGAGCCATTGTATCCCGGTCTTTTTCAAACTCAATGCCTTTAAAATAATAATAAGTAATATTTTTATTGAATTGGCCATCGGCAGACTTTTGATCGCTTAACATAAGTGTACTATCGGGTTGGCCCAGTTCGGTTACTACGCTTTTCAGATCGGTCTTAACCCTTATTGCTCCATTTAATTTTATGTCGTCTATATATTCCGCAGTATCAGGAACTATTTTAGCGTGTTTTAAACTATCAGCAACTGTTTTCACCGATCCAGGTGAGTTGCATCCAATTAAAGTTACAATAATTAAAAACCAGCCATACGTTATACCATGCCGATCATAACAGATCATCTTAATCATACATCACATGTTTCATTTCCAATAGTTTATTAGTTTTACGGTCGAAGTAAAGCATCCAATAATTATAGCCGGGTTTAACGTTATCTGCTATACCCCATAATTTATATTGGATTTTTACATCATCATCCAACTCGCCGTCCATATCATGGGCCTGCAGGCTTTTAACCGAATCGATGGTGCTTTCGCTATTCAATTTAAGCTTCCCGCAGGAAACGAAACTGCTGGCCAGGCCTGTTATAACCACTGCTTCTAACTTAACCGAATCGCCATATTTAAAAAAGCAGCTATTTTTAAAGTAAACCATCCGGGTGTTTTTAGTGGTATCGGTTTTATCGGTATAAATAGCGGTAATACTGTCGGGCCGACCTAAACAATTTAGTACGTGGTTATAGCTGTCGCGATAAGGTATCAATCCGTCGAGCTTCATATTGGTTATAAAATAGCCTGGCTGGTCATCTAAGCCTGGTTTAACGATATACCGGCAAGCCGCCAATGTTAACGTGCAACCAAAAAACAGGTATTTTATTATAGCATCCTTATTCATTTGTACATTATTTCCCTTTCACCGAAATGTGATCAATTCGGGCATTTTTTTTGAAAAAAAATATCAATTTTTAGATGTTTCAAGCGCACTCTTTGCAGCATTTATTTTCTTCCATGCTTCCTGGGTTAGTATGGCCAGCTTATCCCGTTTGCAATCCCATATCGACACAAAATCCTTTGAAATAACAACATGCTGGTTCCATGTGGTCGACTTCTCGTAAAGCATCAGGGTACAAATGTCGGTAGCGGTAATGTAAGGACTGTATTCGGGTAAATGGGTATGTACCGAAGCCAATGCGATACTACCGCTATCCTTCCCCATCTGCCTGGTAGATTCGGGGATCAACCCTTTATGCAATTTTAAGGTTTTAATTAACCTGTCCTGCTGATCGAACGTTAGCAAGTAATCGTTGCCAAATAATACTACGCCGTTGTTTTTAGGGGCAGTGAGCGCATACACCCGTTTTTGGCCATTGATAATAATAGGTATAGGGTTAAGGCTTGTATTATTATAAAACCTAAAAATGGTGTCCTTATTGGCATTGATCAGTTTTATTGCTGTCTGCCGTAAGTGATACAGTCGCGTTTCCACATCTGTTAATTTGCGTTCTGTACTATCAATAGTGCAGTTTTGAGGTTTTACATCATAAGGGAATGACATGGTTGCCAGCACCACAGGCACCTCATCCCTTGAAAAGAAGATGTTATTCATCCCCGAGCCGGTATCGTAAGATACATAACCGCCTATTCTGCCTGCTTTACCTTTACACTTTTCTAAAAAGATATCCGTTCCATACCACGATGCTATTTCTGATTGGTACAGCGTTTTACCTTCCCGCTCTACACTGTCGGCAATATGAATAAGATCGGGGCTTTGGGCCGCAGCTATTTTAATACAGGTGCAAAATGCCATCAATATTAACATTTTCTTCTTCATAAGGGTTAGGTTAGTGTTTTATATCATTGCTATTTAGTCTTCACCGATGCCATATAATCCAACGTCAAATTACACAATGCTTTCACGCCCAATGTAAAGCCGGCTTCGTCAATAAAAAAGTCGGGCGTATGGTGGGCCGGGGCTTTGGTAGGGTCGGCACCTTTGGGCAAGCCACCTAAGTGCAGGAATATGCCGGGTACTTTCTCTTCGTAAAAGCTAAAATCTTCGGCACCCGTTTCGGCCTGGCGCAGGGTAATGTTTTCCTTACCGGCGGTGGCCTGTAACGATGGCAGCATTTTGGCCACCAATTCGGGGTTGTTATAGGTTACGGGATAATGGCTGCTGAATGGGATCTTCAATTCGGCTGTGGCGCCGTTGGCTTCGGCGGTTTTGGTGGCAATGGTTTTTACCCGTTCGATGATCATTTTTTCATCAGCCGGACTAAACGTACGGATAGTACCCAGCATGGTAACCGATTCGGGGATGATGTTGCTGCGGTTGCCGCCATTAATAGCGCCAATGGTTACTACGGCCGGGTTATCGGTAATATGCAGGTTGCGGCTCACCACAGTTTGCAGGTTATTGATGATCTGCGCCGATGTAACCACCGGGTCAACCGCCGACCATGGATAGGCCCCATGCGCCGAACGGCCTTTTACAATAATTTGCATATCGTTCACCGCTGCCATATCGCCGCCAGGGCGGTAAGCAATAGTACCCGATGGCTGGTACGATTGGATATGCAGGCCAAATACTACATCAACCTTAGGGTTTTCCAGTACACCCTCGGCCACCATTTGTTCGGCGCCTGATTTTTTGCCATTTGTTAATTCGCCCGGTAAAACGCCTTCCTCGGCGGGTTGGAAGATGAACTTCACCGTACCATGCAAATCGGCTTTCATGCTCGATAATACTTCGGCTACACCCATCAAAATGGCCATGTGCGAATCGTGCCCGCAGGCATGCATTACGCCAACTTCGGCACCGTTATACATGGTTTTTACTTTTGATGCAAAGGGCAGGTTGCCGCGTTCGGTAACGGGTAGCGCATCCATATCGGCACGTAGTGCTACTACAGGGCCGGGCTTGCCGCCCTTTAATACACCTACTACACCTGTTGTTGCCACCCCGGTTTTTACTTCGATACCCAACGATTGCAAGTGTTTGGTAATAATTTCGGCCGTGCGTACCTCGTGGTTACCCAGTTCGGGGTGTTCGTGAAAATCGCGGCGCCAGGCAATAACCTTGCTTTCTATCGCGTCGGCTTTTTTAGCGATCAATATTTTTGAAGCATCTGTTTGCGCGGCGGCCGACAGGGATATGATAAAAAATGCGAAGAGGAAAAGTTTTTTCATGCCCGGATGTGATTTTTCACCTAATATAAGCATCTGCACAGATATTTAAAATGGGGCGGTTTTGTATTATGCTGAAATAGTTTACTAAGTGTTCACGTTCACGCGTGCCTGATCCGTGAACGCCGTGAACGTCGTGAACGCACCGTGAACACCCCAAGTGCGTCAAATGAACACTCGTGAACACCCAAACACGACACAAAGAAAAACGAAATTTGAATTTATTTGCCAATATACGTCCTGTATGATCAGGCCATATCCCAGTGCTTAGCTACCAGTTGGCGCAGGTAGCCAACTATACCTTTTAAATGCGATGGCTGGGTGAAGGCGAAAAACTGGTCGTGCGTGGTATGGAAACCCATATAAAACAACCAGAAGCCCAAGCTAAGATAGGGTGCAGCTTTAAGCTCCTGCCCGCTTAGCGGGCGCACTTGCTGATAGGCTTCCAGGAAAATGGCATAGGCTTCATCGGCAGCGGCTTGCGTTAGGCGCCCGGTATAAACATCAAGGCACAGGTGCTGGTAAAAGGTAGCGATATCGTTCATCAGCCAGCCATAACCCATAAAATCAAAATCGAAAAAAGTGATCGCGTCGCCATCAAAATGGAAATTCTTTGGCAGGAAATCAAAATGGCAGTACCCGCTTGTAAACCCATCTGCCGATAGGTGATCCAATATCCTAACCGCCCGCTTTGCTGTTTCCTGCAACCATTGGTAATCTTCGGGCAGATGGGTAAAGTTAGGCTTCACCATTTTCAGCGGTTGGTAAAGGGTAGTTTCATAGTTAAAATCCCATCGGGATCCTTCCAGCTTTATAGCTGATGAAACCTGGTGGAACCGGGCCATCTGGCTACCTAAAACCTGTAGCTGTACCGTGCTAAACAAGCGTACCACTTTTCCCGGCGCATAGGTAAACAATACGGCGTAACGTTCTCCCTCAATAGCCGGTATGGCCTGGATCACCCGGCCCGCGTTATCAGCAACCGGGTGCGATACCGGCACATCGGCCTTGTTTAAGGTCAAAAGCACATCGGCCTCGACTTGTATTTGGGGCAAACTGCGGTGTGATGAACGGTAGATCCTTAGTATATATCGGGCGTTGGCAGCCGTAACCAAATACGTATCGCCAACCCCACGCACCAGCAAGCGGCATTGCACATCGGCCATGCCATGTTTTTCGGCAATTAAGGCAGCCAGCGCTATGGGGCATAAGGTTGAATAGGTAGCAGGGAACACGGCTGGTATCATGACGAAAAGATTGGGGCGCGAATATAGGGAATTATGCAGATTTGTTTATGGCGTGTAACCATCATATATATCCCTTCGTTTTATGCCCCAGCGCGGGCATAGGATAATACAATGCCGACGATATGGCTACCCGATAGCCCAATGTCATTATTTAAGAGTCCGGCAATCTCTCCCAGTGGTTTGTGTCCCCACAAACCACTAATTGCAGGTCTGATTTTAAGGCGCTTGTGGGGACACAAGCACCGGATGGGTAGATGAGATTTCCTTAAACAATGACATTGCCCGATAGCCAAATAACAAATTAAGCTACCTTCAAATAAAACGTTTGCCGGCTTTCAGTAAACGTAAAGGGCAGTTTCGGTATTAGGTTTTGGCAATCGCCGGTAATATCCAGTATGAAAACGCCGTTGGTGAAAACGGAGATGCTGATATAATAATCGCCATTAATAACAGCCAGCGGCAGACTGAAACTTTGGTGAAAAGTATAGGTCATGGTATGATGATCGGGGCCTGATATGGTAATAATTATTGCGCCCTCGGCCACGTTTTGTAAAGTGCCGGTTATGTTAACCTTTTTCATGGGGTAAATGATGATAGCTTGTGTTACAAAGCTACCGGCATACGCCCTAAGGTAAAACAGGTGTTTTTACGGTATTTTAATCGTCGTCATCATCATCCCCCGTATCGTGCCCTGCAAACTTTTTAGGGTAAGTTTTTTTACCCATCACCGAGTTCCAGATAATGCGGTTCAGCAGGTCATCGTTACCGCCATCAATATGGGCATACTGCGCGGTCATGGATTGTTGGGCGTAGTACAAGTCTATGCCTTTCAGCATAGATAGCTTCGGGTTCATTTCGTTAAGCGGGATTTTATTGGCTACATGTGTAAATACAAAGCTATCCGGCCGCTGGCTAAAGCAGCTGAACATGGGCAGGGCGGTAGCATCAATGGTATTCATTGGCGGGATGCCCAAAATTTGCTCGATAGTGCGCACAATACAGGTTTGGTTGTAATTGGTATGCACGGTTTGCTTTAACCTGCTGTACGGACTAATTACAAAGCCGGTAGTGCGGTAGGCCGATACATGGTCCCAGCCGGCTTGCGAGTCATCTTCGGTTACAAATATTACGGTGTTTTTCCAAAAGCGGCTTTTGCTTACGGCTTCAACAATGCGGCCAAGGGCCAAATCGTTATCGGCCACCATGGCGCGCGGGGTGGGCAACCTGGGGGTAGTGCCGCCGGTATGGTCGGCAGGGAGGGCCAGCACCATCAGGTTAGGCAGCTTATCGCCGGGTTGTTTTTCGTAATCGTTCAGTTCTTTAATAAATGCCGAGGCACGGATCTGGTCGTTAATATCATGATCATCATAACCCGGGTAATTGGGCGATAATAATGGCCGCACCCGGGCAATGGTGCTGGTATTTGTAAAATCAAGTGGTTTGCCGGCTATGTAATCGTTATAAATGGGCAGCCAGGTCATGCCTTTTTTAACATGCGGTGTGGCAGTCTCGCCATACACACGTACATTTTTGCCATGGTCGGCGGCGTTGTTCCAAATAAAGCCCTTTTTATCGTAAACCATCGCGTCTTCCTGCACATGCGGGTAACTGCGGAACCAGGCGCGCACGCTCTTTTCCACGTAGTCGGTCACCATGGCTGCATCCGTCCACTGGTGCCCCTCGGCCGATGATTTGCCCGATGCGTAGTAATTATCCATCAGTAAAAAATCCTTAGCCAACTGGTGTTCGTTAGGTGTAATTTGCTCGCCAAAAATGCACAGGTCGGGGTTGCCGTCGCCGGTCTTTATATCGCCCAAAACCTGGTCGTAAGTGCGGTTTTCTTTCACAATATAAATTACATGCTGAAACACCGACGGCTCGCCAATGCGCTCGGGCACGGGCACCGGGGCTATATCCTTGCGGGGCAGCAAGCGGGCCAGTTCGGCACGATAAGCCAGGTTTAAGGTATTTACATTTTGGGTATAAACGGCCAGTTGCTGATCATCCGGCAGGGGGATAAAAGAAAGCGTGGCCAACTGGCGATGGGTATTAAAAGCATCGGTTTTGGTAGCAGGCAAATCGGCGGGCTTGCGCTGCATATCCTTAGCATTCACCCTTGCGCCCTCGCCCTCCAGATTGGTGACAAATAAGGTATTGTTTTTAATGGCCAGCCCGGCAGGGTAGGCTTCGGTAGGGATAAAGCCCTTAATGTTGCTACTGCCCGATCCATGCGCGGCCGCCTTGCTACCCAGGTGGATTACCGCCACGGCGTTATCCAACCCGTTGGCTACGTACAGGGTATTGCCATCATCGCTTAGGGCAAGGGCGTTTGGCGTATCGCCAATAAAGCCTTTCTCGCCGGCGTGCAGGCTCACATCAATGGTCTGCACAATTTTATTATCCACGGTACTAATCACCGAAATATTATCGCTGTTGCCATTAGCTACATATACTAACTTGCCATCGGTACTGGTAACGATATCGTTAGGGTGCAATCCTGTTGCCAGTTCTTTAATTAAATTGCCATTGCCGCTCTCAAAAACCGATACCGAACCAAGGCTAATAGCCCCGGTTTTAGGATCGGTATAGGCTTTGCCGTAAGGTACGCCCGCGGTTTCGCGCCCAATGGTATCGGTAACCTGCGGGCCGCCCCAATTGCTTACATATATATTATTGCCGGCTTTTGCCAGTCCGTAAGGGGCAACGCCTGTGTTTTTGCTCCAAACTATGGCTTGTTTATCCCAATCAACCTTAACCAGTTTGTTATTGCCGTTTAAAACCACGTATAAATAGTTTACGCCGTTTTGCCGGTCCATCAATAACTCGTTAGGTAAGGCCAGCGGCGATTCGCCCTCAGGTTTAAAGGCCAGGGCTTTGCTGATGCTTAGTTTCTGCCCATCCCAGCCAGCTTCCATCACATACGATTGATGGTTGCCGCCATTGGCCGCGCTCCATAATATTTTTACTTCCCCAGCCGCGGTTTTATATACCTCCAGACCCGAGTAGGTACTCATCAGTCCCCGGTATTTGGCATCGGCGGTATAAATCCACCTGTCGGCTACTTTTTGTGTGGCGGTGTTTACTACTGCTATGCCGTACCGGTCTTCAACAGCCATTAGATTGGTGCCGGGTATCAGTTTTAAATCTAAACTGTGGTTTTCCTGCGTTTCTTCGCCATAGCGTAAAACAGTGCCCGCCGGGTCAATAATGCGGTTATAGGGCATTAACACGGGTAAAGTGGTTTGATGCAGCGTGCTATCATCATAACTGCTGTGCTGGTTTACCTGGCCGGCATTGGCCATGCCGGGTGTGCGCTTTGGCTGATGGCAGGAAGCCGCCAGTAAACCTGAAACTACAGCAAGGCCAATAATTTTACGTGAGATCATTTTTTCGGGAGCGTTTTTATGATGCCATAATTTTACGAAAAAAGAAAGGAAAAAACTATACACTGTCGCCATGGTTGTATGCTATCATTGCGGCTCAAAAAAAAGAGTGTTTTGCATCATCCGTTTACAGAAATGAACAAGACTATTTAATAAATTGCAGCAAATAGTAGTACTTATGCGCCCTTGCCTTGTTATAAAAATCCATTATTACCTTACAACCGCTTTGTTGCTTTTTACCTGTTGTAATTTAAAAGCCCAGGTAGTTTTAGAGCAGCAGCACGTGATATTAAAAAAGGGGATAGCGCTCGATTTGAAAATACCGAAAGGCTATCATATTGCCATAGCGGCCGAGGGACTGCACCGCTTGCGTTTCCTGGCTAAAAGCCCGGATGGGCAATTGTTTTGTACCGATATGCATAGCCTGGCCGATAATAAGCAGGGCAAGATTTACCTTTTTGAAGACTGGGATAATACCACCAAATGTTTCAAAAAAACCACCCTTTTTGCCGATGGCCTGCACAACCCCAACCAGGTAATGTTTTATACCGATAAGGGCACAAGCTATATCTACATTGCCGAAACAGGCCAGCTATCGCGCTATGAGTATCACAGCGGCGATAAAATGCTGAAGGGAAACGGGCAGGTAATAGCACATTTCCCAAATTATGGGCTCGATTATAAATACGGCGGCTGGCACCTTACCCGCAGCCTGACTCAGCATAACGGTAAAATTTATGTTAGTGTAGGCAGCAGTTGCAATGCCTGTATTGAAAAAGAGGAGATAAGGGCCACTATTATGGAAATGAACCCCGATGGCAGCGGCCAAAAAACCTATGCAAGCGGCATCAGGAACGCGGTAGCTATTAAATGGATAGGCGATAAGTTATGGGGTACATTTATGGGCCGCGACCTGATAGGCGGCGATAAGCCCGAAGACCTTTTCGGATCGGTTGAGCAGGGTAAAAACTATGGATGGCCCTGGTATATCCAATATCAGCAAAAAATTTATCCCGACAAGGCGATGATGGATTCGGCCCGGATACAACGTATAACTCTTCCGGCTAAACCGCCGCTTGCTTATTGCGGGTTTAAGGCACACTCGGCCCCGCTTGGGTTCGATCAGTTTACCGGTTTTAACGACCCGCAACTGGCGGGCAATTTCCTGGTGGCCCTGCATGGGTCAACCAGTACCTGGCGGCAGCGGGGCACCGCAGTTGTAATGATAACGGGCAAGGATAAGTATGTTGATATTGTTAGCAATTTCCAGATAGGGAAGAAGGAGAAAGACCGCCTTGGCCGCCCTTGCGATGTAATGATGAACGATGCCAATTCCTTTTTTATTACCGATGATAAGAATGGGGTGCTGTATTATGTTTGGAAATAAAATACAGTAGTTATTAGACGATAGAATCGTTTAATCAATAGTTAATCCAGCGGACTTTAGAGGCGTAATAAAAGGTAGTTTTATGATGAAGGCAATCCTTTAAGCTTTCAGCCAGAGCAACCGAAAATCTTGAAAAGAGTAGGGAAAACTAATTATCGAGCCTATAGAAACATCCATTTAAACTACAAATTTGGAGATAATAGCTATTACCTGTTTAAAAGCTGTATGCTCCCTCTATTTCACGGATACCAACGTGACCGAAAATCAACATTTATTTAAATCAATTAATTATCAAATTATGAAGAAGTTATTATTTGTTTTATTCCTGACTTTTGCTTGCTCCAGCCTTTATGCGCAGGTACACAAAAACCAGCCCGGCGATACGTGTTACTCCAACGGCGATTCTTACGGGGTTTATATCGACGACATACCGGGGGCTGTTTCTTATGATTGGTCGGTTGATGGTACTTCGCAGGCCACTATCTGGCCCGGCTGGGACACGGCAATCGATCTTACCTTTTCGCACCGTGGTTATTGTGTTGTAACCTGCATGGTTACAATGAGCAATAGCGCGGTGGTGCCCTACACGCTTTATATAGATGTTTACGACGAATAAAAACACAAAAGCCTGCTATCATTCGATAGCAGGCTTTTTAACTTAACACCCAAACGCCTGTTAACGCAGGCTGGCGTAGTTGTAAAATTTCAGTTGGCCATCACCGGTTATTTTGATGGTTTTTACCTCGTTAATGCCTTGGGCATTTTTAAGCGTAATGCTAATTTGGTTTTCGCCTTTTTGCAATGGGATACGGGCATACGAGATGCTGGATGGCAGCGTTTGCCAACTGCGGGTATCGGCTTTCTCTGAAAATAAACTGTAAAGCTGCACACCGTAACCTAAGCCTTCCAGCAAGGAATTAGTTTTTCCATTACTGTTTTTAGCGCTTTCCCGTAAAGTATATTCGGCTATTTTTTTAACAGCCAACCTCGATAGTACTTTACCCATTTCGCTTAAAGTGCGCTGTTGTAACGTACGGATAGCTATTTCATTAACATCCTCGGTTTTTTGAAGTTCTATTTTATCCTGCCCGGTGGTAATACTGGCGCTTACATAATAAGGCGTTTGCGGGATATATTTAGGGAAGGCAGCCCGCATGCTTTCTACCGACTTGGTATTCACTTTTCTCCTGTCGCCGCTATAATCAAAGGGGATCATTATGCCCCCGCCCGCATCGGTAAAAAAAAGATCGCCGTTGCTGTTCCGGATCAGGCTAAAAAACAAATCGACCTGGGTTTTAACCGGCGCAAGGCCATTCTCCCAAAAAAATATCAGTTCGCCGCCATCTGATGGTTTTGCTGGCTGATAAGTTATACCAAATGTTTTTTCATACTGGTCGGCTTCCGTAGCAAAGCCATTTAATCGCGCCGTACGGATAACATCCTGCTGCAGGCTAAGCGGTATAGTGGTGCCATACCAAGTTTTGTCCGGGCTGTTTAAATACACATCGGCAGCGTTGCGGTATGCTATAAATGCATTGTTAATGTCATGGTCACTTTCATACAGCATGCCCTGTAACATTAGCGAAAATGCATCGTTACTATAGCGCGTGTTTTTGTTATTGAATTTATCGCCTTGCTCCTGCGCCTGCAGGGTAATACGGCGGGCTTCTACTATCGCGTCTTCGGTTTTGTGCAGGTAGGTATAATTAAGCGCCTTGTAATAGTGGATCATAAATTTCTCCACGTCTTCGCCTTTATACCGTTGCGACATGGGGTTAAGCAATACGCCAACAGCGGCATCGGCGGTGCTGGTTAAGCCGGCATCTAACAACGAATCGGCCAGGTTAAAGTACTGGTTGCTTTTCCCATACTCGCCATTCAGATGGCAGATCCGTCCTTTTTCCATCAGGAAAAGCAACTCGTTTCGCGGCTTTTGGATCAGGCTGTTTTTATCCAGCTGTTTTTCTGCTTCGGTATAGTTACCGGCCGATACGTTTTTATAATAAGGGATGATCCGGTCGTTATAGGTGGCGCAGCCCAATAAAAAGAGCATCAGCCCGATTACAGATGATGCTCTTAAAAAATACTTACGAATGGATATCATTACAAAAAGTAAACTGCCCCAAAAAAATAAATAGGGCTGATAGTGGATTTACAGATCAATTTTTAACGTATTTGGCTATTTTCTTTTCACCAATCCAAACAACTTCATTGCTCTGTATATCTGTCAGCTCCAGGTTTACCTGGTAATAAACAACTTTCTGGCGTTTGTGCGCGTCAACAATTGAGTTGATCGAACCCTGCAGGATATAGTCGGCACCACTTTCCAAACCAAATTTTTTCATGCTGGAAACACTGGCGTTGGTTTGCTGGTCTTCCTTTTCGGCACGCAGTTCCTCGCGTTTTTTACCGCCCTGTACCAAACGTACTTTTTGGGTTTGTACAAAAGAGCTTTCTACATCCTTTAAAAATGTTTCGGCTTCAATATGCTCGTGGCTTTTGTTTTGCATAAAGCCAACAATTACGGTAGGCTTTTTACCCTGGTGTGCCTGCTGATAAGTATCTATCCAGTTGGCTGCTAATATTTTGCCGCTCAGGTCTTCGGCTACCATGCGCGAATCGCTATTGTTCCATGAGCCGCTAATGTCTATCGTTTGGTCGGTATTTACACGGGTTACCTGCCTGGAGCATGAACTGATGAATAATCCTGATACAGCAATCCCGGCAACGGCTAATAAATTATTGAATTTCATTTTTTATGTGTTATGATATAGATTGAATAATGCATTGATAGGTTACCAGCCAAAGCCCACCCCGAAACGGCCGCGACCGCCAAAGTGATTGCCATAGCCGTAATTGCCATAACGGAACGGATAGGCGTAACTGCCATAAACATTCCACGATGGGGTATAATCGTAATAACCACCATTCAGGCGTTCCTCGTGCCGCCACTCGCGGTTTTGCTGCCGGCGTTCCTGCCTGGCCTCGTACCAGTCGTAAGCTTTGTAAGTATCCTGGATGGTTGTACCGTGCTGGCTGTTTAGCGTATCGGCTACACGGGCGTACTTGCGCTCACTTTCGCGATAACGGGGATTTTGGTCCTGCGCCAAAACAAGTTGCTGCGCACTGGCACTAATGGTATAAAAGCTGCCTGCCAAAAGGGAGACGATAATGATCAGGTTGCGTTTCATCACTTTTAAATTATGTGGTAAAATTACGGGTTAACGTATGGAATTAACGTAAGTATAGTGTAATTATTTGCGCCGCTTAAAAAAATGTAATGATTTAAAGATAATTAAAATGATGTTATAAACCAGACGTGCGGGTAATACCTTATAGAGCAGCCTGTTCGGGGTAGGTATAAATATAAAAAAGCCCGTACCCGCTTGCGGTGTACAGGTTAATACGCACCCGTCAAATAAGTGCGTTTTTATACCGGATAAAAGTTTATTGATACCCTTTTCGGGTTAAGGGGGCAGGTATTGTAAAAATTCAAATCTGTGGCTAACCCCTTAACAATATAACTTTCCATCGGGCCTATTTTAAATTATCTTCGGATGAAAGCCTGGCTAACGAGTAAGCGCCGATAGCCATTACCACATCGCGAACCGCAACATCCAGGAAACTGCCCGAACCGATCAGCGTTACGGCGATCAATAGCAGCCAGGCGCTTACTATCCAGGCGCCTACCTGTGGTTTAACCAATACAATAATACCCGCCACAATCTCTATCACCCCAACAATTATCATAAAGATATGCGCATCAAAGGGCAGCGCCTTTTTTAGGGCAGGGTTTAAATATTGCTCCCAGTGGGTTAACAGGTTGGTAAATTTGTCGGCACCGGCAACAATGGGTACCAATCCGTAAGTGAACCTTAACAAGGTTTTTACATCGTTAACATTTTTTGCGTTTGTTTGCATAATTTCTTTTTTTGATGATATATCCATTAGAGTTCGCTCGTTAAAAAAGGGTTACAAAATTGATGGGATTGGATGTATCGGGCGCTTATTATTTAATTTGTAACCCTTTTGGCATTTAAATACTCTATTATATAAAAAGTAAAATTTGTTATGGATAAGGCAGCAACAGCTGGTTTGAGCGATGAACTGATAGTTGCCAGGATAGTTAATGGCGAGCCTCATTTATATGAGGGCCTGATGCGAAAGTATAACTTACGCATGTACCGCATCAGCATGTCTATCATTAACGACGATGCCGAGGCGGAGGACATTATGCAGATCACTTATATTAACGCTTACCGGCAGCTGGCTAACTACCGGCAACAATCGAGTTTTGGCACCTGGCTTACCCGGATACTGATCAATGAAAGTTTACTGCACAAAAAAAGACGAACAAAAAAAGAAAAAGCGCTGATGGAAACCACCTTTATTGACGAGCATCATGAAACGCCTTTAAGCGGCCTGATGAATAAGGAGTTGAAAGTGATATTGGAAGATGCTGTGGCCAGCCTGCCCGAAAAATACCGGCTGGTGTTTGTAATGCGCGAAGTGCAGGGGATGAGTACAAACGAAACAATGGAGGTGTTAACCCTGGGCGAATCGAACGTAAAGATCCGCTTAACCCGCGCGAAAGAAATGCTGCGGGCCGAACTTAATAAGAAATGGCAGCCGGAGCAGATGTATGAATTTAACCTGCTGCGCTGCGATGTGATTGTTAATTACGTGATGAATAAAATAAGCCAAAACGCTTGTTAACCAGCCGGATACCGGTTGCGCGCTGGCCGGTAACAATATTAAAAGATTACCTGCGTTATTAATACTTTATAACAAATGCCCCTACATTTGTTATACTAATACAAGATAATGATCATGAACACTACGTCATATCGCGATAAGCTAACCGGATTTGCAAAAAGCTGTCCGTCTGCTGCTATGGCCGTTACTGTTCAGTTTGTTACTTCCAATTTAGAATACGCTTTTCTTCAAAACAGCAAGGACTTTATCAATTAAGCCCCGGCCATATATGGTTTGGGGCCAGTTTAAAAACGCATGTTTTTCACTGTCTGATAAAGTAAATAATGATCCATCTTCCGTTCAATTCTTTTAAGGGTTTATGCGCTAAGCGCAACAAAATACAGGTGTCATTCGCCCTGTACGGCTTGTCTGTACCCGTTCATTTTCATTTCGGCTTTTATGCCCAAACTACCAGTAAGGACTTTGTAAAGTAAGCCCCGGCCATATATGGTTTGGGGCCAGTTATAAAAATAACTGCTTTTTCACTGCCTAATTATTGTTTTTATGATAAAGAATTTTCGGTTCAGATCTGGAATAGGTCTGGGTTTTGCCATGCTTTTTATTTTTAATATCGGTTTGCTTGTTGCAGCCGTCATCGCCACTAATCACCTGCTGGCCGCCTGCGCGATTGTGCTTTCGTGTATTCAATACTATTTGCACAACAGGTTCGGGCAAAATAGCGGGACTATTAAAAACTATCCGTTTAAATATTTGCTTAAAGATGTTTTTTCATTTATCCCGCAAAAAATTACCCGGCTGCTTTTTACAAGCCATAAAATAAATAGTACGCTCACCGAAAAAGAACGGGTACTGCTTGCACGCCGCTTAAAAAATGTTGGAACAGCGGTGGTTGAGGATAATTTATTAAATGCGCACGACCCGGGATTTGAGTATTTACAAACCCACCCGGCCTTTATGCAACTTAATCCACTGAATTTAAGGGTTGAAATTGGCACAACGGAGTGCCACCGGCCCTATAGCTTAAGCGTTTTTAATTTTGGCGCAATGGACCGCGACGATCTGCATAAAAAAGGTGTGCATGCCGTATCTCAGGCCGCTAATATGTGTAACTGTGCAGTTAACCCCGGCGCGAAGGGCTTAACGCCCGAGTTGGTTAGGGGTGGCGGTGATATTATCTGGCAGATGAGTTATAATGATATCGCTTTAAGGAACCCGGACCGTTCATTTAACGAAACGCTGATTAAAAGCATTACCGGCAAACCCTATGTTAAAATGATTGAAGTAAAATTCCATTCAGATCAGGGTACTGCCCCGCAAATGGCGTTGAGCGAATTTGCGATTTGCTCCCTGATTAAAAAACTCAGGCTTTGGTCGGGCGGTAAGCCGGTCGGCATTCACCTGTTGAACCCGGGAAAGGAAGTGATAGGGCTTTTGGGAAAATCAATGGTTTCTTCGGGGATTTGCTTTGACTTCATCAGTATCGAAGAGTCGCGGGTTAGGAACTTCTTATTACATAAAGCCAGCGAGCAGCGTTTTTTTGAGGCGGTATTTACAGCCAAAAGCCTTGTACGTAATTATGGGCTGCAGACTAAAATAATTGCTACCGGGGTGATCGTTACCGAATACGACATTTTACGATTGGCTGCCCTGGGCGCCGATGCCTGCTTTAACGCGGTAGGCACATTAATGGCCGATGGCTTAATTAAGCGGCAATTAGCATCGCGCGTTGGTTCGCAAAGTATCCGAATGGCCAATTTTCATCGCAATACCACCGAAGCTACCCGGGCGCTGATGCAGCGGTGCGGGTATGAAAAATTATCTGAAGCTGATCCTGCCGATTTTTTCAGAAGGATAAATGCACTGGAAGTAATACCCCTGAGCGATATTTTTTGCCAAACAGGGCGCGAAAAGTACATAGCCCAGTATCTACACCTGAACTAAGTTTCATCAGTCTATTTCAATCCATTTAATTATAAAAACATGCTGCTGGTTTAAAATTCCCATTCATCTCTTACCCTCGTTAAGGTATACGTGCTGCTATGAATAATAAAATATATCTTTGCCAAATGCGCAAAAACCTGCTAAGGTTACTTTTAATACTATTGGTTTTCCTGATAAGCTATCCGGTGCAATTTGCCGCGGCTTCATCATTAAAAAGCGTACAGCAGGATAACGGCAGCGAACAGGTAAAAGCAACTTCGTTTATACAGGCAGCCGGTATTATTGCGCAATTGCCTGTTATGCCGGCAGCATACCAGGGGCTCATCAAATCGTTATGGCCCGGTAAACTGAACAGGCCCGCACTTAGCTTTTCCCTTATTTGCACCACTCTTTTTTTGCAAAACAAGGCTTTCGCGGTACATCGGCTTACACATGTACAGCAGCTATTATTTCCCGCCCATTATTTTTGGTAGCAGCGTTCACCAACGAACATTTATTGAAAAATACGTCTGCTTTTTAACCATTAATTATTAAATGATGAATCATGTGTTGGAAAACTGCCTCATTGTGGCGGTTTTAATTGCTATTATATTAATCCCGGTACGCCTGAGTATCCTCAGGTCACGTAAACGAAAAAAACAAAAGATCGATAATGAACTTAAGGCTGCTGAAAAAGATAAGGATCTTTGTTTTCAGCATATCGACCAGCTGGATGCCTTTGTTATTGCCCTTGACCCGGTAAAAAAGAAACTCATCCAGATGGGCCAGGCCGACTATCAGATTGATCTCATCGACCTCCGGGAAATCGTCAGTTGTGTGCTGGAGGAAAAAAAACAAGGCGATACGCTTCAGCTTTTACAGCTGGGGCTGAGAGATAAGAATCAAAAGGCATCTCATATTGTTTTTTATAAACAGTACCAGCATAACGAGTGGCATTTGAAAAAAACGATCAGGATGGCCGCTAAATGGAAGCTGTTAATACAGGATACCATACGCCAGGCCGCCTAATTATATGAGCCCTTCGTGTAAAACGAAGGGCTTTATTTTTCATTGTTTTTTTAGTAAGATGATCAAATTCCAAATCACTTTGTCCGTCGCCGCCTTGTTTTCGATTGCCGGATGTGAAATATGTACCCTACAAGCGAAGCAGGGTGGGGCGAGTATCAAACTATCCCCGCCCCAAATTGTTAAACTAAAAACAAACCAAAATGGCAACATTCGCTGATCTGATAAAATCCGACAAACCCGTACTGATCGACTTTTCGGCCGAATGGTGCGGCCCCTGCAAAATGATGGCGCCCATCCTGAAACAATTAAAAGAAATGGTAGGCGATGATGTAAAGATCATTAAAGTTGATGTAGACAAAAACCCCGCGGCAGCCAGTGCCTATAACGTACAGGGCGTGCCCACGCTGATACTGTTTAAAGATGAACAAATTAAATGGCGGCAAAGCGGCGTGGTGCAGGCCGCGCAATTAAAGCAGGTGGTGGAGCAGTATAGGTAGTAGTTCGAAAGTATTACAGTTTTTGTCATTTCGATAGAGCCGGGGAGAGAATGTGAAGTGGCGCGAAAGAGAAATCTTCTACGTGCAGCCTTATCGCTTTTATAAGATTTCTCACTATCGTTCGAAATGACACGTATTTTGATAATCGCATTAGTCAATACACCAACGCCAATGGCCCATCCTTCACCACCAAAACCGACCAGCCGGGTTTTGAGCCGGAAGTAATACTGGCAATGAATTTCCCACGTATCGAAATCCCTACTTCTATCGAACTATCATTGAGCGATTCTGTCCATTCGCACCTGATTTCGCTTTCGGTTTTAATAGGGGGAACTAAAATGTCTTTTTTGAGATATTCAGTAGGGTTAAGAAATGGCATTTCTTCTTCGACCCAAAATGTGGTTTCAGGGGCCGGCATCTGATTATATAACCAAACATCTCCTATGATATCTTCGCCCCAGTATAAGTAAGCATAAGCAACGCGGCCATCATCCTCTATCACTACTGAATAATAGGAATCGAACTCGCAATATACCTGTAAATAAAATTCCGACATATTATCCTGTTATACCATTCTCCACCCTATACTTCTGTTGTATTTCCAACAGGCACGATGCGCATAGGCAGCCATCATACAGTTCGCTTACGTACTGCACCTCGTTCAGCGTTAGCTGCACGGTACTGCACTGGCACTTGGTGAATGAGTTGGCTTTACATTCAAAAGTGGCGCTGCAGCGTTCGCAGTAGATGATCTCGTGTTTTGCTGATTGCATATTAGTCCGAAAGTCGGGAAGACCGAAAGTCCGAAAGATTATTGTGATATGGAAAATAATATCAAAATATGACATATAACCACCACATCATTGCGAGGAGCATCTGTCAGCGACGTGGTGGTTAAAACAAAAAAGGACGGAAAGCTATTCGCTTCCCGTCCTTTCTATCTTTCGGACTTCCGGTCTTCCCGACTTTCGGACCCGGCGTTTACGCAGAGCAAGTCACACAACCTTCTTCCATCGAGCAGGATGGGCCGGCCGGGATTTCGTCAACTATTTGGTCAACTAATTCTGGTATAACCGGGTCCATGTTTTTGCCGCCCTGGTTTTCAACTGTAAATTTAACCGCTTGCGATGCTGCTTGTGTGCGCAGGTAATACATACCTGTTTTCAAGCCCTTCTTCCAGGCGTAGAAGTGCATGGAGGTTAGTTTGCTTGCATTTGGCGAGTTGATGAACAGGTTAAGCGATTGCGATTGGCAGATATATGCGCCACGGTCGGCAGCCATATCTATAATATTACGCATTTTAATTTCCCATACGGTTTTGTACAGGTCCTTCATATCCTGTGGTATTTCGGCAATATCCTGTACCGAAC
This sequence comes from Bacteroidota bacterium, assembly GCA_040389105.1. GTDB lineage: Bacteria > Bacteroidota > Bacteroidia > Sphingobacteriales > Sphingobacteriaceae > Mucilaginibacter. The sequence continues at coordinate 157,248 of JAZKAO010000005.1, read as the reverse complement.
CATTGGCGGTGATGATCTTATCTTTCATGCTGCCATCCCACAGGCCGCGGTTCACTAAATCGCGCAGCAGGTGTTTGTTTACAATTACAAACTCGCCGCTTAATACACGGCGGGTGTATATGTTTGAAGTGTATGGTTCAAAGCACTCGTTATTACCTAGTATTTGCGATGTTGAAGCGGTTGGCATTGGCGCTACTAATAGCGAGTTACGCACACCATGGTTCATTACATCTAAACGCAGATTTTCCCAATCCCAACGGCCGCTGTCAGGCGATACATTCCAAAGGTCGAACTGGAATTTACCTTTTGATAATGGCGAACCTTTAAAGGTTTCGTAAGCACCATCTTTAATAGCCAGATCCTTAGAAGCCGTCATCGACGCGAAGTAGATCGTCTCGAAGATCTCCTTGTTCAGTTTGCGGGCTTCGTCGCTTTCAAACGGCATGCGCAGCAGGATGAACGCATCGGCCAAACCCTGCACGCCTAAACCAATAGGGCGATGGCGCAGGTTTGAGTAACGTGCCTCTTCAATTGGGTAATAGTTATTATCGATGATCTTGTTCAGGTTTAAAGTAGCCTGGTAGGTTACCTCGTACAGTTTTTGATGATCGAACACACCATTGATCACATAGCGTGGCAATGCTAACGATGCCAGGTTACAAACGGCAACTTCCTTGTCGGATGTGTACTCGATGATCTCGGTGCAAAGGTTTGAGCTTTTAATGGTACCAAGGTTTTGCTGATTTGATTTACCGTTGGCAGCATCCTTGTATAATAAATAAGGCGTACCGGTTTCAACCTGGCTATCTAACACGGCAAACCAAAGTTCCTGTGCTTTAATAGTTTTGCGGGCGCGGCCTTCGCGCTCGTACTTGGTGTACAGGTCTTCAAATTCCTTACCCCAGCAATCGGCCAGTCCGGGTGCTTCGTGTGGGCAAAACAGGCTCCAATCTTCGTTAGCTTCCACACGTTGCATAAACAAGTCGGATACCCAAAGGGCGTAGAACAAATCGCGGGCACGCATTTCTTCCTTACCGTGGTTTTTGCGCAGGTCTAAAAATTCGAATATATCGGCATGCCAAGGCTCTAAGTAAATAGCAAAGGCACCTTTACGCTTGCCGCCGCCCTGGTCTACATAGCGGGCAGTATCATTAAACACGCGCAGCATAGGGATAATACCGTTGCTGGTGCCGTTAGTGCCGCTAATGTATGAACCGGTAGCACGCACATTGTGGATGCTTAGGCCAATACCACCAGCACTTTGCGATATTTTGGCAGTTTGTTTCAGTGTATCGTAGATTCCGTCAATACTGTCATCCTTCATGGTTAACAAAAAGCACGACGACATTTGCGGTTTAGGGGTACCGGCATTAAACAGGGTAGGGGTAGCGTGGGTAAACCAGCGCTCGCTCATCAGGTGGTAAGTTTTGATGGCGCTTTCGATATCCTCTTTATGGATACCAACCGATACGCGCATAAACAAGTGTTGCGGGCGCTCGGCAATTTTACCGTCAAGCTTTAACAGGTATGATTTTTCGAGGGTTTTAAAACCAAAGTAATCAAAGCCAAAATCGCGGTCGTAAATAATGCTGCTATCCAGTTCTTCGGCATTATCCTGGATGATCTGGTAAACATCATCGGCCAGTAACGATGCCGGTTTGCCATTTTTAGGGTCTATATATTCATATAGGTTCTTCATCGTTTCCGAGAACGACTTGATGGTGTTTTTGTGCAGGTTTGATACCGCGATGCGTGATGCCAGCAAAGCATAATCGGGGTGCGTGGTGGTTAACGAGGCCGCCGTCTCTGCCGCCAGGTTATCCAGTTCAGACGTGGTTACCCCGTCAAACAAGCCTTCAATTACTTTCTTGGCCACGTCGATCGGATCAACCAATGCGGGAAAACCGTAGCACAGCTTCTCTATGCGTGCGGTGATTTTGTCAAATTTTACGGATTCTTTCTTACCGTCTCTTTTAATTACGTACATGTTGTGTCCCCCTCTTTTTGTCCCCTTACCGGGACGTTGTTGTTTCTGTTAATTTAATTCGATATATGTGTGTGGTTTGGTTATCAGGTTTTATAAGCCGGAGATTAAAAATCCTCGTCTAATGAAAACGATTTACTTTCGGTACCAGTATTCAGTACGCCGCTTTTTTGGTAATCGCCAACGCGTTTTTCAAAGAAGTTGGTTTTGCCCTGCAGCGATATCATCTCCATAAAATCAAACGGATTTGATGCGCCGTATACTTTAGGATACCCCAGTTCGCCCAACCAGCGATCGGCTACAAACTCAATATACTGGCTCATTAGCTTGGCATTCATGCCTATTAGTGCTACTGGCAGCGCATCGGTAATAAATTCCTTTTCCATTTCTACCGCGTCGGTAATAATCTTGGTAGCTAATTCGGTGCTTAGCTTGTTTTCCAGCATATTGTATAATAAACAGGCAAACTCGCAGTGCGAACCTTCATCGCGCGATATTAACTCGTTACTGAAGGTTAAGCCCGGCATTAAGCCGCGTTTTTTTAACCAAAAGATAGAGCAAAAACTACCCGAAAAGAAGATGCCCTCTACCGCGGCAAAAGCTACCAGGCGTTCGGCAAACGATCCATTATTGATCCAGCGCAGGGCCCACTCTGCTTTTTTCTGTACGCAGGGGATGGTATCCACGGCGTGGAACAGGCGGTCTTTCTCGGCCGGGTCCTTAATATAGGTATCTATTAATAAAGCATAAGTTTCGGAGTGGATATTCTCCATCATAATCTGGAAACCATAAAAACAGCGCGCTTCGGGCAATTGCACCTCGCTCATAAAGTTTACGGCCAGGTTTTCGTTCACAATACCATCGCTGGCCGCAAAAAATGCCAGGATATGTGATATGAAGTGCCTTTCGCCATCATTCAGGTTATCCCAATGTTTTTGATCGTCCGATAGATCGATCTCTTCGGCAGTCCAAAAACTGGCTTCGGCCTTTTTGTACATCTCCCAAATGGCGGGGTATTTAATAGGCAGAATTACAAAGCGGTCTTTGTTCTCCCTTAGTAGCAATTCATTTTCCTGGCTCATTTCCCTATTTTTTTATTAGTATCTCGCTTATTTCATTAAAGTCGACAATGCCGCCCTGCTCTTTTTTGGTGTTAAAAGCAGTTAAAGAACCTGTCTTCTAATAAAGTTTTATATGTATTCGATCCTTATGCCCCTTAATTTTATGTTAACTTGTGATTTACACAGGGTTAACTCATCATCGGTAATTATTTGCCGGGGCTAAAAGAATTGTAACAAATGTAACAGCCCAACCCTTTGGTTTTGCATCGAAGTTTTAAACAATTGGGCGACTTATAAACAATTTGCGACTTTATTTTTTAACACTATTCGGTGCAAAACTTTTTTCTATTTTTTCGAACAACCTGAAGGAATATTCGTTAGGGTTAACCCTGTTTAACCGGGGCGCACAAGCTTTTGCCGCAGGCGATTATGCAGGTAAAAAATTAATATCGTAATGGCTTAAGCGGTAGGGTATTAACATTATGCAAAAACAGGTTAATTGATAAGGAAACCAATTGTTATTTTATATTTGGTAATTGATTTTAACTTACCCGATAGCAACCCCTATGCCCGCACATCCCTATTTTAAAAACCTAGACGGGTTAAGGTTTATAGCCGCTTTTTTTGTGATACTGCACCATACCGATGAAGGCCTGGTGATACTGAGGCACGCTACCGAACATAGCTTTCATTTCCCCCTGGTTTTTGGGCCATTGGCCGTGCGTTTCTTTTTTGTGCTTAGCGGTTTCCTGATTACCTATTTGCTTTTTGCCGAGCAGCAACGTACCCAAACCATTAATGTAAAGGCCTTTTATATGCGCCGTATTTTAAGGATCTGGCCGCTGTATTATTTAATAGTGATACTGGCCCTGTTTATACTGCCCCACATTGGCTTTTTTAATATCCCGCCCTACCTGGAAACCCTGCAGCATAGCTACCTGCTAAAAATATTGCTGCTGGTGTTTTTTATCCCTAATGTGCTATACAGCATGTATCCACAATATAGCCTCCCCCATGCCGATCAGCTATGGTCTATAGGGGTAGAGGAGCAGTTTTATTTAATATGGCCCCTGCTCATCAAAAAAACAAAGAACTACCCGGCTGTATTTTTAACTATCATTATTGCCTTTGGTATATTAACCAACAACCTGGTACTGGGGGTTTTAGATGTGCTGGTGAATATGCGCCTTATTAATATAGGCTCGGCATTTTGGCAAACGGGTTTGGCTATCAACAACTTTTTTTCGGGCTGGGCCAACTTTCAGATAGATTCTATGGCGGTTGGCGCGCTGGGGGCTTACCTGGTTTTCTTTAAGCAGTCGGCTGTTTTAAACCTGCTGTATAATAAGTTGATTACCCGCAGCGTATTTGTGATATTTTTATTGACCATAGCCTTGCTGCACCATTACCATATTTACCTGCTGTTCTCCATCATCTTTATTATTTTTATATTAAATATGGCCCTAAACCCGGCTAATAAATTTAATGTTGAGTATCCCTGGTTAAAGTACCTGGGCAAAATATCGTACAGTATTTATATGCTGCACCCTATTGCTATTACCATTGCCGTTAAAATGGTTTATGCCCTGCCTTTTCAGTTGCCGGCAAAGCCTTTGCAAATGCTGGTTTACCCGGTAGCTGTAATGCTAAGTATAGCACTGGCTACCCTAAGCTATTACTTGCTCGAACGTGCATTTTTAAAAATGAAGAACAAGTTTGCTATATAACATTTACCTTATGCCCCAGAGGGCAAATAGTTCCCTCCCACGGGCCTACTGCAATCTCATAGGCGGGTACTCGTTGCTTGTCCTATGGGATTGCCACGCTATCGCTCGCAATGACAAATAAAAGGATCACGCCAGCGGAACAAATTTCATCGATACCGAATTAACACAGTGGCGGGTATTCTTCGGGGTCAGGTATTCGCCCTCGAAAACGTGGCCCAGGTGCGCACCGCAATTGGCGCATAGTATTTCCACACGGCGGCCATCGGCATCCGCATCGCGGCGTATGGCTCCGGGTATCTCGTCGTCAAAACTAGGCCAGCCGCAAAACGATTCAAACTTATCGGCCGAATTGTACAGCGGTGCATCGCAGCGCTTGCACACGTAAACGCCCTGTGCCTTATTGTTTAATAACTCGCCTGTAAAGGGGCGCTCTGTTCCTTTGTATAGTATTACCCTTTCTTCGTCGGGTGTTAATTGATTGTATGCCATTTATCTAATTATTGAATTATTGATTGCGTGAATTATTGAATTTTCACTTGATACAATATACGACAATTTTGGTGGGATGATGGTTTCCTGCGCCGATGTTTACACAGGTTTGACAAGCTACATAGATTTAACTTTTTGCCAGATCTCCTCATCAACAGGGATACCCTCATTCATGTTACGATGGCGGGTTTTTAACGTTCCCTCGCCCGGATATTGTACTTGCTTGCTGCTTTCGGTGCGACTGGTTTTGGTATAATCAATAATTTGTTCTATCAGCTGCGCGGTCAACTCATCCCCATCCGGCCGGATACAGATAAATACCTGCGATACGCCCGATTCTTTAGCCTTTTGGGTGATCTTTTCGGTCGAGTTACCCTTGCTTAAAACGGTAGCCAGCAAGTCCAGCACAAGCGACAAGCCCGAACCTTTCCAAAAACCAACCGGTATCGGTCGCTGCGATTCAATAATAGCGCCCGGGTCGGTAGTGAGTTTACCGGCCTGGTCATATCCGCCCGGCAGGGGCAATTGTTCGCCGGCTGCTTTGTATTGGTAGAGTTTACCGAAGGAGTATTGGGTAATGGCCATATCCAGCACTACGTGCCCACCATTGCGTGGCACAGCAATAACCAATGGGTTATTCCCCAATCGAGGGTCGATCCCGCCCCAGGGTGGCAGGTTGGCAATGGTATTGGTAAATGATATGCTAATACAACCCGTTTCGGCCGCTTGCCAGGCATAAGTACCGCCCCGCATCCAATGGTTGGTATTGCGGATGGCTACGCAGCCAATGCCGTTTTCCTTAGCCAGCGTAATGGCCCGCTCCATACAAAACTCGGCGTTCAGTATCCCCGGGCCAAGATTGCCGTCCCACCGCTCAATAGCGCCCATCTGATCAACCAGCGTAGGTATGGCATCGGGAACGATCAATCCCTCCTGTACATATTGCACAAAAACGGGGAAACGGTTTAATCCGTGGGTGTAAACACCATCGCGACTGTTCTCTGCAAAAATCCGGGCGCAGGCTTCGGCCTTAGCTTCGGTAAAGTTGAGTTTAAGCAGTACACGTTTAAACTCGGCTTTAAGTTGATGGAAGGGGATAAGCATGTTGTTGTTGTTGTTGTTTTAACCGCCGCGTCAATGGCTTATTAAATTCATTAATCTAACTACAAAGGTCACAAAGAAAGAGCCACAAAGTACACAGAGCTTTTAAAAATCAACAAAAAAACTTTGTGACCTTTGTGAAAAAACTTTGTGTGCTTTGTGGTTAAATAACCACCACGCTTCACGGGGCTTTAAATATACTTTCCCGCCTGCATTGCACGTTAATAGGTTTTACTATTTTTGCAGCGTTAATGAAAAATAAATATACCTTACTTTTCCTATCCGGCTTATTGGCCGTGGCTATGCTGGCCAATTCCTGTAAAAAGGATACGCAGGGCACAGTTGACGCGCTGCTGGCCAGGGGTACCTGGCAACTGGCATCGGTATTGGTGTATAATTATGTAGGCGGCACCAATACCAGCACGGATACGCTCAATACTAAATGCTCGCTTAACCAAACCTTTACCTTTAACGCCGATAATACCTGCACCTATAAGGATTTTGCATGCATCACTCAAACCGTTAACGGCCAATGGCAGTTAGTAAATGATAAGCTTACCCTGCAATCAACCCTTAGTTGTAAGGATACTTTGGCAGGTGCTAACGTAACATCAACCCCGTTTAAAAACGCCCGTATAGTTAACCTGGGCCAGTTTTCGATGATCCTGGAAACGGGCGACCTTAGCTCGTATTATCTCTCTACCGATAAGCGCCATATTAAACGTTACGGTTTTATACGGTACTAATTTGTTTTTTTTATAAAAGGCTTTGTTTGGGCAGGCAATATTTTATATTTGAACGTATAAGTGTTTACGCCCCCGTTTTTTTTGACACAGAATGGGTGTTGCATAAATAAAAAACAAAACAATTTGCAAATAGGGTAGTTCATTGCCATTAACAGCATATCGTCTTTATGAAAAAAAGGATTGCCATTTTTGCTTCAGGATCGGGGTCTAACGCCCAAAAAATAATGGAGCACTTTAAACGTAGTGCCGATGCCGAAGTTGTACTGATATTAACCAATAACCCGCAAGCCTATGTGCTGCAGCGGGCAGATAATTTTGAGATACCCACCCATATTTTTAACCGTACCGAATTTTACGATACCGACGCGGTAATTAAGTTGCTAAAAAACCTGCAGGTCGACCTGATCGTTCTGGCCGGTTTCCTGTGGCTGGTGCCGCCATCGCTGTTGAGGGCGTTCCCCAATAAAATCATTAATATCCATCCGGCGCTGTTGCCTAAATATGGCGGCAAGGGGATGTATGGCGATCATATCCACAAGGCGGTATTGGCCGCCGGCGAGGAGGAATCGGGTATTACCATCCATTTTACCAACGAGCATTTTGACGAGGGCGAGATCCTGCACCAATCTAAATTTAAAATAGATGCCGGCGATACCCTGGAGGTGATCAAGTTTAAAATTCAGCAGTTGGAGCATCACCATTTCCCACGGGTGATAGAGAATTTGTTGAAGAAGATGAAATCGTAGATAGTCCGAAAGACGGGAAGTCCGAAAGTCCGTAAGTAGGAAAAAAGCGTACAGCCTATCTGCATGCTACCGTGCCGAGTAATATCGTAAATAGTTCGAAAGACGGTGAGACCGGAAGTCCGAAAGCAGGAAAAAAGCCTGGTGCCTTTCCTACTTGGTGCTTCCCAAATTTTTTTATTAAATCTTGCTGACTTTCCGGCTTACGGTCTTTCGGACTAATATTAAAATTCCTACCTTTGCGGCTTAAAAAAAGCCCTGCCGATGAGCCAGTCTGTTCAAATAAAAAATGCTTTAATATCAGTTTATTACAAAGATAACCTGGAGCCCATAATTCACGAGTTAAACCGCCTTGGTGTTACCATTTATACCACCGGTGGTACCGAAACTTTTATTAAGAGTTTAGGGGTTGATGTGGTAAAGGTAGAGGACCTTACATCGTACCCATCCATATTGGGCGGGCGTGTAAAAACCCTGCATCCTAAAGTATTTGGCGGCATTTTAGCCCGTCGCAGTTTTGAAGGCGATCAGCAGCAACTGGCCGAATACGAGATCCCCGAAATTGATTTGGTAATTGTTGACCTGTACCCATTTGAAGAAACCGTAAAATCGGGCGCGGGGCAGGATGATGTGATAGAAAAGATTGACATCGGCGGGATCTCGTTGATCCGTGCCGCGGCTAAAAACCATAAAGATGTAGTGATCATCGCATCTAAAGATGATTACAGCGAACTGGAAAACCTGCTGAAAACACAGGAAGGCAGCACCACTTTCGATCAGCGCCGTACCTTTGCCGCCAAGGCTTTCAATATTTCATCGCATTACGATACCGCCATCTTCAATTACTTTAACCAGGAAGAAGGCATCCCCGCGTTTAAACAAAGCATACAGCATAGTAAGGTGCTGCGCTATGGCGAAAATCCGCATCAGGCAGGCGTGTTTTATGGTAACCTTGATGCCATGTTTACCAGTTTGAGCGAGAAAGGTAAAGAACTTTCATACAATAACCTGGTAGATGTTGATGCTGCCGTGGCTTTGATAGATGAGTTTACCGACCCTACTGTAGCTATTTTAAAACACACTAACGCCTGCGGCGTAGCCACCCGCCAATTTATTAAAGAAGCCTGGATAGATGCCCTGGCCTGCGATCCTGTTTCTGCTTTCGGTGGTGTTATTATTACCAATGCCGAGATTGATGCTGAAACCGCTACCGAGATAGATAAACTATTTTACGAGGTATTGATAGCCCCGGCTTATACCGATGAAGCTTTAGCGATACTTACTGCCCGTAAAGGCCGCATTGTACTGGTTCGCCAGCCGGTAGAATTGCCGGTTAAGCAATTTAAAACCCTGCTGAACGGTGTGATAGAGCAGGATAAAGACCTGGTAATTGAAGGCCCCGCTGATATGAAAACCGTTACAGAACGCCACCCGACAGATCAGGAATTAAAAGACCTGTTTATTGCCAATAAAATTGCCAAAAACACCAAATCTAACGCCATTGTGCTGGTTAAAAACAACCAGATGCTTTCCAGCGGTGTGGGTCAAACTTCGCGCGTGGATGCCTTGCAACAAGCCCTGGCTAAAGCCCAAGCATTTGGCTTTGATGTAAAAGGAGCTGTTATGGCTTCTGAAGCCTTTTTCCCATTCCCTGATTGCGTAGAGATCGCTGCCGATGCAGGTATTATTGCTGTGTTACAGCCTGGTGGTTCTATCAAAGATCAACTATCTGTAGATATGGCTAACCAAAAAGGGATTAGTATGGTGACTACAGGTGTGCGCCATTTTAAACATTAATAAATTACACCAAATTTCACGAAGTATTTATAAATAGAGGCGAAATTACTCTAACTAATAAGCACTATTTTTATAAAAGTGGAGTTATTAGATACGGATTAGCGCTAATTATTATAATTCGTGAAATTCGTATTCATTTTAATTAATTCGTTTTCATATTCGTAATATTACTGTTCATATTTAGTTAGATTTGCAGATTATTTTGAAATACACACCATATGGGTTTATTTAATTTTTTCACACAAGAGATTGCCATAGATTTGGGTACCGCAAATACCCTCATTATACATAATGATAAAGTTGTAGTTGATGAACCATCAATTGTAGCTTTTGACCGCACCACAAACAAGGTGATAGCCATAGGCCGCCAGGCCATGCAGATGGAGGGTAAAACCCACGAAAATATCCGTACCGTGCGCCCGCTGAAAGATGGTGTAATAGCCGACTTTAACGCTGCCGAACACATGATACGCGGGATGATCAAAATGATTAACAAAGGCAAGGGCTGGTTCTTCCCGTCGTTGCGGATGGTGATCTGTATCCCGTCGGGTATTACCGAAGTTGAGAAACGCGCCGTGCGCGACTCGGCCGAGATTGCCGGCGCTAAAGAGGTTTACCTGATCCACGAACCAATGGCAGCTGCTGTAGGTATCGGTATTGATGTGGAGGAGCCGATGGGTAACATGATCATTGATATTGGCGGTGGTACTACCGAGATAGCGGTTATCGCCTTATCGGGCATCGTATGCGACCAGTCCATCCGCGTAGCGGGCGATAACTTCGACTCGGATATCGTTCAATACATCCGCCGCCAGCATAATATTATGATTGGCGACCGTACTGCCGAAAAAATTAAAATTGAAGTTGGCGCCGCACTGCCCGAACTGGCCGATCCACCGGCTGATTTTGCCGTACAGGGTCGCGATTTAATGACCGGTGTACCAAAACAGATCACTGTATCATATACCGAGATTGCGCATTGTTTGGATAAATCTATCTCAAAAATTGAGGAAGCGATATTAAAGGCCCTGGAAATTACCCCGCCCGAACTTTCGGCCGATATTTACCAGACCGGTATTTACTTAACAGGTGGCGGTGCATTGCTGCGTGGTTTAGATAAACGTATTGCCGCTAAAACCAAGCTGCCCGTTCACGTTGCCGAAGACCCGCTTCGCGCTGTAGTACGTGGTACCGGCACCGCGCTTAAAAATATTGGTAACTTTAAGTTCCTTATGCAGTAATTGAAAATGACTGAATTATTGAGTTATTGAATTATTGATTTAACGATCCTTCATTCAATAATTCAGTCATTCAATAATTCAATAATTAGAACAGATGCGCAACCTCCTGATATTTATCACCAAGTATAACGCATTCTTTTTATTCCTGATTTTTGAGATCAGCTCGCTTGTTATTTACGTTAAATATAACTCGTTTCAAAAAGCCACTTTTCTTAACTCTACCAACCATATTACCGGCAACATGTATGCCCGGGCCGATGAACTGAAAAGCTACCTTAGCCTGCGCGAGGTGAACGACCAGTTGGCTAAAGAGAATGCCGCGCTGCGTAATCAGCTTAAATCATCGTTTTATGTAGATACCTTGGCTAAGCACCGGGTTAACGATACGGTTTATAAACAGCAGTACGAGTATACCGTTGCCAAGGTGATCAATAATTCGGTTAATAAGCGCAATAATTACTTAACCATAAACCGCGGCAGCACCCAGGGTATTGTTATTGGGCAGGGCGTAATTTGCGGCGATGGCGTGGTTGGCGTAGTAGTTGCCGTGTCCGACCATTTGGCCAGTGTGCGGTCGGTATTACATAAGGAAACCAAAATAAGCGCTATGCTGGCCGATAACCAGGCCATGGGCTCGTTGCAATGGGGCGATGACCTTGATCCGCATACGGCGCAACTGATCAATGTATCAAACAACATTAAACCGCACGTGGGCGAAAAGGTAGTTACTTCCAGTTACTCCATTTTGTTCCCTGCAGGTATAGCCATTGGCAAAGTAGCTAACCTGCATACCAAAAGCGGCGGCTTTTTCCTGAACATGGAGGTAGCCCTTTCGGTTGATTTTAGCAAGCTGCAATATGTTAACGTAGTAACCAACAAGTTCGGTAACGAACAGGCGAAGCTGGAGGCGCTGCAAAAGAAAGATGAGTAGATCGATATTAATTAACCTTGTTAGGTTTATAGCGCTGCTATTTGTACAGATATTCCTGCTTAAAAACATCACGCTGTATAACCTGTGCATCCCCTATCTGTACATCCTGTTTATCTTGCTGTTACCGTTCGAGATCCCTAACGTGCTGCTTTTCGCGCTGGCCTTTATCACCGGGTTAATTATCGATGCTTTTTACGATACGCCTGGTCTGCATGCCGCGGCATGCGTGCTGCTGGCCTTTGTCCGCATCCTGTTTATCAGCATCACCGTGCAAAAGGACGGCTTTGATAACGACCCCGAACCAACGCTCAGTATTATGGGCTTCCGCTGGTTTTTTACCTATGCATCTGTCCTTACTTTGTTCCACCATTTCTTCCTATTCAACCTCGAAGTTTTTAGCTTGTCTGAAATACAATATACCTTTACACGTTTTATCTTAAGTTCAGTTTTTACCGTATTTTTAATGCTGGTTACAGGTTTGTTATTTTTCAGGAGAAAAGAGCGTAAATGAACAGTTTTTTTGCACGCCGCTACGTTATTACCGGTATTTTTATTACGGTTGCACTCATACTGCTGGCCCGGCTATTCTACATGCAAATTATTGACGACCGCTACCTGCTGTTTGCCAAAAACAATGTGGTGCGCCCGCAAATTGTATACCCCGCCCGCGGCCCTATATTAGATCGCCGCGGTGTGATACTGGTAGGGAACCAGCCTGTTTACGATGTAATGATCACCCCCAAACTGGTGAAAGCTTTTGATACCCTGGAGTTTTGCCGGCTGATAGGTATTGATAAGGAAGGGTTTGATAAGCGATACAAAAAAGCTTATAAGCACTCCCCAAGGCTGCAATCGGTATTTGAAGGGCAGCTATCAACCATTACCTCGGCATCCTTGCAGGAACGGATGTACGAGTTCCCGGGCTTCGACCTGGTGCTGCGTACCGTGCGCAGTTACCCCGATTCATCCGCCGCGCAGTTTTTAGGGTATATTGGCGAGGTGAACGATGCCCGGATTGCAAAATCGGGCGGTTATTATCGCCAGGGCGATTATATAGGTATTAGCGGTGTAGAAAGCTCATATGAGCCCGAATTACGTGGTACACGCGGTGTGCAAAACCTGATGGTTGACTCGCGTGGGGCAGCAAAGGGCCATTTTGCCGATGGCGCTTACGATACCGCTGCCGTTGCGGGCGAACGCCTGACCTCATCGTTAGATAGCCGCATCCAAAAACTGGGCGAACGTTTAATGGCCAATAAAGTGGGTAGCATAGTAGCCATTGAACCATCAACCGGCGAGATATTATGCTTTGTAAGCAGCCCTACCTATAACCCCAACCAATTGGTAGGCCGCCAACGGTCTGAAAACTATTCGGAGTTAAACCAGGATCCTTACAAGCCTTTTCTTGTCCGCCCTATACAGGCCCGTTATCAGCCAGGTTCATCCTTTAAACCGCTGGATGCACTTATCGCCATTCAGGAGGGGGTTATTACGCCGCAAACCACCTACAATTGCCCCGGATACTATATTGCGGGTAACCGCCGGATACAATGTTTCCATGGAGAAGTCCACGGCACAGTTAACCTGGCCAGTGCCGTGGCCCACTCATGCAACGGTTACTTTTTTATGGTATTTGAAAAACTGATCAATCAAAAAGGCCCTAAGTATACCGATACTTCATTTACCCTGTGGCGGGATAAGGTACTTAAGTTTGGCATAGCCCGTAAACTTAACATCGATTTGCCCGGCGAAAACAGCGGCTTTTTAGCCACATCGGCTTTTTATGATAAATGGTATAAGCGTGGCGGCTGGCGCTCCAGCACAGTTATATCTTTAGGCATTGGCCAAAGTGAAATATTGGCCACCCCTTTGCAACTGGCCAATATTGAAGCCACCATTGCCAATCGCGGTTTTTTTTATAAACCTCACTTAATAAAAAGTATAGGCGATAAACAAATCATCAAAAAAGAATATACCGAAAGAAATTATGTGGGCATAGATTCGGGCTACTTTGCCCCGGTTATTGATGGTATGCAAGCGGTTGTTGAGCGCGGCACCGCGGTAGGGGTGCGGATACCGGGTATCATCATGTGCGGCAAAACCGGTACAGCGCAAACCGGCCATGGCGAGGATAACTCGGTATTTGTAGCATTTGCACCGCGCGATAACCCTAAAATAGCCATAGCTGTAGTGGTAGAGCATGGCGGACAAGGCGCCACATGGGCCGCGCCAATTGCCAGTTTTATTGTGGAAAAATATTTGCGCGATAGTATCAGTCGCCGCCCATCGGGAATAACGCCCGATTATTATATGAATAAAAACTTGTTGCCCGCAATTGTTGCCAAAACCCCGCCGGGTAAAAAGCCATCGGCCGATAGCTTAAAGAAAGCAGCGGTGTTAGACTCGCTGAAGAAATTAAAGCAGAAGCAGGTAGCAGCTGCTAATAAAAAGGCGGCATTGTTAAAACAGGCGGCCATGCTATATAAACATAAGGGAAATGAATAACCAGCGCAGTTTTTTCTTTAATGTTGATTGGGTAACGGTATTTATTTACCTGGCCTTATGCACCATTGGCTGGTTTAATATCTATGCCGCCGTGTTAGATCCCGAGCATGCCAGCATGATAGATACCCATACCCGCTATGGCAGCCAGTTTATATTTATGATGATAGCCTTTGTAGTGGCTATTGTGATATTACTGCTGGAAAGCCGGTTTTTAAGCGCGCTTGCACCTGCATTTTATGTAATTACGGTGCTACTGCTAATGACGGTGCTTATCCCCGGAGTTGGGCGCAATGTAGGCGGCAACCAGGCCTGGATAGACCTGGGCTTTATGCGCCTGCAACCATCCGAGTTTGCCAAATATACTACCTGCCTTTTACTGGCCCGCTACCTTAGCGGCACCAATATTAAGGTTACCGAGATTAAATCGTTTTTAATAGCAGGGGGCATTATCCTGTTGCCTATGATATTGATCAAGAAGCAGCCCGACGACGGATCGACCCTGGTGTTTTGTTCGCTGATATTTGTATTGTACCGCGAGGGCCTGTCGCCCTGGTTCCTGATTGTTACAGGGGTAATTATCTTATTATTTGTGCTATCGCTCATCATCCCTAACCCATGGTACTTAGTTAGCGCGCTGATTGCTGCCGGTTTTTTACTGATGTATTTTTACAGGCGTAACCGCCAGATGCTATTGGGCCTGTTAATAGGTACAGTGCTTGCCATTGGCCTTGTTTTTGCTATCAGGCCCATCTACAACCGTAGTTTAAATGCGTACCAAAAAGATCGTATCGCTGTGGTGCTGGGCATAACGCATGATACCCGGCATGTGGGCTATAATCAAAATCAATCTAAAATAGCTATCGGCTCGGGCCGGATGTGGGGTAAGGGGTATTTAAAGGGCACACAAACCCAATACTCGTTTGTGCCCGAACAAAGTACCGACTTTATTTTTTGCACCATTGGCGAAGAATGGGGCTTTGCCGGGTCGATAGTTGTAGTTGGCCTGTACCTGTCCCTGCTTATCCGCATCATTGTAATTGCCGAGCGGCAACGCTCGCCGTTCTCGCGTATTTATGCTTACGGCGTGGCCTCGGTAATTTTCTTTCACTTCTTTATTAACATCAGCATGACTATCGGTTTTATGCCGGTAATCGGTATCCCGTTGCCACTGATCAGCTATGGTGGCTCATCATTACTTAGCTTTACCATATTGCTGTTCACACTCATCAAGCTTGATTCGAACAGGATGGGGATAGTATAGGGGGAGGTTAAAGACGAGAGGTAAAAGGCTAAAGGCCGCCCACCAAGATTTAGGAAAGTTTGGCTAAAGCCATTTAGCGGTTTACTTAGTCTGTCCCGTAAATGGGACGGCAATAAATTAAGAATGACCTTGGTTTTTATCTTTAATTAAACGGGATGTATTAATCAGCCAACAAATAGCATATCGATCAATTAGGAATAATCATTGCCGTTGGCTTTAGCCAACGGATAGCGATACCCCCCCAAGGGCTTTAGCCCAAATACGCTACAGATATCTCCGCTGCAACAACGCGTAAAACTTATCGGCCGTGACTTGTTTATCGGCCCAGTTGTTTTTAGTAGCGTAGCTTCCTTTTAAAAAGGTTTCAGCCTCCTCAAAAGTTTTGACGCGGTTAAGGATATCTATCGCCTCGCTGTAGGCCAGGCTGTAACCGCCAAACAGGTCTTTAACATACAGCATTTTATCGTTAAGGGTGATGGCGCTTTTTAGGTCGGTTATAGGTTGTACGCTCAAATGGTCGGACATGCGGCCGGGTGCCATTTGTGCCGACATGCGCTGGTTAAGCGTAATCACCTGCTCTTCCTCTACCATTATTTGTGTATGCGGCGGCGCAACTACTGCCGGTGTTGGTTTTGGTTCGGGGGTTGGTTCGGGTGCAATAACCACTGGTTCCGGTTCAACCGCCGGTTCGGGTTCAATTACTATGGGTTCCTTTTGTGGTTCGGGCTCGGCAACTGCTTCAGCAGGTGTTAGCGGGGCATAGGTTTCGTCGTCCTCTTCCTCGTCCCAGTCCTCGCCAATATCTTCCAGTGTTAATTCGTGGCGAATGGTTTCAGGTTCCGGCTCAACTGCTGCCGGCTCTTCTATCGGCTCTGGTTCGGGCACAAATGTTTCTTCCTCAGGTTCAGTAGCAATTTCTGTTTCGGATGGCGTTTTATTGCCGATTTCAAATTCAACAGTATGGGCTTCAGGGGCTTCAATCAATGCTTCGGGTTCTTCCTCCTCGGCCATCACAGGCTCAAAGTAAAATGGCTCGGCAGCAGGCTTTGTTTCGGGGAGAGGTTCGGGTGGAGCAGGTGGTTGCACGGGGGCAACAACGGCTGCCTGCACTTTTTCGGCCTGGATATTTATTTTCCTTAGGATCTCAATATGGTCTGATAAAAAATGGGCGTTAGCCACCAGTAGTTCCAGCTCCAGGTCGT
This sequence comes from Bacteroidota bacterium, assembly GCA_040389105.1. Lineage (GTDB taxonomy): Bacteria > Bacteroidota > Bacteroidia > Sphingobacteriales > Sphingobacteriaceae > Mucilaginibacter. Next base: position 140,460 of record JAZKAO010000005.1, on the reverse strand, counting down.
TAGCTATGCCGTTGGTAGTTTGCAGATAGTCGTACTGCTCGTTTATTTCCTTAATGATCCCGCCAATCCTTTTAAATACTTCCTGCTGCTTCATGGATATAATTTGGTAATATGCTAATCAAAAATAACATTAAATTCTGATATTTGGCCGCTGTAACCCGTGCAAAACAAATTGCTGTTTGGCTAAAGCCACCCGGGCAATTTACCCCCAGCCGCCCCCATAAACAGGATGGCAATGATCGGGAAAAATTGATTACCATTGGCTTTAGCCAACGGTATATAGCACATTAACGGAACTTTAGCCAAAAAATGATACCGGGGCTGGATTAATACCATTGTAATATATTTGTAAATGCTGTTTAACGAAGATGTTTTTAGGAGGCGAAGCGAGCTTGGCGGTAGTGTAGAGGTGATTTGCGGGTCGATGTTTTCGGGTAAGACCGAAGAGCTGATCCGCCGGTTAAGGCGCGCCCAGATTGCCCGCCTTAATGTGGAGATTTTTAAGCCGCGTACCGATACCCGCTATCACGATACCGAAGTGGTATCGCACAATCATACATCTATCTCCAGCACCCCGGTTGATAGCTCGTCGGCCATATTGCTGTTAGGCAGCCATGTGCAGGTAGTGGGTATTGACGAGGCCCAGTTTTTTGATGACGAATTGCCCTACGTTTGCAACACCCTGGCCAATAAAGGCGTAAGGGTAATTATAGCCGGGTTGGATATGGATTTCCAGGGGCAGCCCTTTGGCCCCATGCCCGCCCTGATGGCCATGGCCGAATCGGTTACCAAGGTACACGCCGTATGTGTTAAATGCGGTAACCCGGCGCTATACTCGTACCGTTTAGTACCTAACGATGCCAAAATATTATTAGGCGAAATGGAAAGCTACGAACCGCGTTGCAGGAATTGCTTTGGGATGGAGTAGATAATTTATCCCCGCCATCATTTCATTCGTCGGTATTCTCTCTTCATTGCGATGGGTGTTTACGGTGCATTCGCGGATCAGGCATGGGTGAACGTGAACACTTACATGGTCACCATCCTTAAATTGGTTCACCAAAACCTTTCGCCTTTCTGCTTCTTGCCCCTTTCAGTTCTTCTCAAAAACCATTCAACGTAAAAAATCTGCCATTCGCCGAAAAGTTTATGGATATATGGCTGCTGTGTAGCATTTTTACATCATGGCAAAACAACCTATTATTACGGTAAATAATCTGGTGAAAAAATACGGCGATTTTGAAGCCGTTAAAGGCATCAGCTTTGAAGTTTACGAAGGCGAGATCTTCGGGCTGCTTGGCCCCAACGGTGCCGGCAAAACCACCACATTGGAAGTGATAGAGACCCTGCGCGATAAAACATCGGGCAGCATCACTGTAGATGGTTTTAATGTGGATACCGATAAGGACAGTATTAAGCAGCGTATTGGTGTACAATTACAGGCGGCAGGTTATTATCCCAACCTCAATTTAAGCGAACTGATCGAGCTATTTTGCGGCCTGTACGGCGTTACCGTATCGCCCATGGAAATGCTGGAAAAGGTAGCGCTAACCGATAAGGCCAAAGCCAAATACAAGGAGCTTTCGGGGGGGCAAAAGCAGCGCTTCTCCATCGCCACCACATTGATTAACAACCCGCGTATTATCTTTTTAGATGAGCCAACCACCGGCCTCGATCCGCAGGCGCGCCGTAACCTGTGGGATTTGATCCGCCAGATCCGCGATAACGGTACCACAGTTGTCATCACCACCCACTATATGGACGAAGCCGAAGAACTATGCGACCGCGTAGCCTTTGTTGATGGTGGCCACATTATAGGCATTGATACCCCCGACCATTTTATAGACGAACTGATAGCCGGCGGCTTCAAGCGCAAAAAAGAAGTAAAGGAAGCCAACCTGGAAGATGTATTTATAGCCAAAACGGGTAAGGAATGGCGGGAAGGATAAGTCTTAAGTCTGGAGTACGAAGTTCCGAGGACTCCGAATTAAGCATACTAAAATTATTGACTAAAGACTTTAAACTTAAGACTTATGACTACAAATAAACCCTATAGTAATCTGCGTGCCACAATGGCTATAGCCAGGGCCAGTTTACGTTCCATATTGCGCAGTCCATCGGCTGTAGTATTTACCCTGGCGTTCCCGCTGATATTTATTATGGTGTTTGCCAATATTGGCGGCGGCGGTGTGCGCGTTGATGTTGGCGTAGCCAAAACCTGCGATACCCTGAGCCCCATTTACCAGGCATTAAAAAAGGTAAGCGTTATCAATCTTATCAAAACCCAAACCACGGCCGAGATGGATAAAAACCTGGCCAAGGGCGCGCTGGATGCGGTGATAGATATTAAAAAACAAGGCGACTTTACCATATACCCGCCGTTATCGGCACTGGGTAAAGTGCCTACCAAAAGCCCTTTTGCCATGAGCATCCAATACAGCAAGGCATCGGGCGATAAGGGCGCGATACTGAAATCGGTATTAAACAATATCTTTTTCAATATCCAATCGGCCTTTTTAAGTAAAATCTCCAGTTATTCGGGCATTAAGGCCCCCAATATTATCGATTTAAAGGAAACAACCGTTAGCGGCCGCGAGTACAAGTATATCGATTTTATGCTGCCGGGCCAATTGGGCTTTTCGCTATTGAGTTCGGGTGTGTTCGGTACTGCCTTTGTGTTCCTGGGTTTGCGCCAAACACTGGTAATTAAGCGCTTTTTTGCTACGCCGGTAAAGCGCTACAGCATTATCCTTGGCGAAATGATGGCTCGCATTGTATTTGCCCTGGCAGGCGCGCTGGTTATTATCAGTATAGGTCATTACGCTTTTGGCTTTACGCTGATTCACGGCCTTACCACGGTGTTAAATATGCTGCTGCTCTCGCTCATTGGGTTGATCATATTTATGGGCTTCGGGTTCACGGTATCGGGTATCGCTAAAAACGAGAGTACTGTTCCGCCACTGTCCAATATCATTACGCTGCCACAGTTTTTACTGTCGGGTACGTTTTTCCCAACCTCATCGTTCCCAAGCTGGTTAAGGCCGCTAAGCGAGGCCTTACCACTTACACATTTAAACAATGCCATGCGCAAGGTAGCCTTTGAGGGGGCCGGCTTAGGCGATGTTACCCATCAATTGCTGGTATTGCTGATTTGGGGGATAGCGATTTACGCGGTTGCCATTAAAACCTTTAAGTGGGAATAGTCCATTTGGAATTAAACAGAAAGAGGCACCAAAACGGAGCCTCTTTCTGTTTGCAGTATATCTGCATCACGCTAACCCCCGTCAAATTTGTATTATTGCAACGAAAAGCTATTTATGAAGAAGATATTCCTGTTTGCGTTGATGTTAGCCATCTGCGCTTGCCATAAAACAACATCAGATAACACCAATAAAATTGATACTGCCAAGACCATTATTGGCAAATGGCTGGTTACTGGCCGCGTGGTGGTTTTTTACACAGCCGGTAAGGAAGTAGCAAGATTAAATATCACCGTCAGTCAGGATGCCCCACCCAATTCATCTACGCTTACGGTTCCGTATTACTATCAATTTAATACAGGCGGATTAATGGGGGTGTATGCGTATGATACAAGAACCGGCAAATATATTTTAGATCCGAACATAAGCGCGTATGCCTTAACAAACGAGAATAAAACCCTTAATACATTTACCGGCCAGGTGGCGTTTGTGAATTACGATATTTCCTTATCTGATAATAATACTTTGACCCTGGTTGATACCCGCAAATTAGTAGCTTATTTGGCCGCTGATAATACAGTAAAGGTAGCCGATAATGATATTACAACTACATCGTACACACGAATGCAATAAATAGGTTAAGAAATTATTAATAAAACGATACTTTTGCCATTGTTAACACTAATTTAACAATGACAAAGTTTTTTTATACCCTATTCTTCTTCGCAATTATCACGATTACAGCCTCGGCTCAAAACAATAAAACAGGTACCTGGGGTATCCTCACCGCCCTGATGCCCGGCGATAGCCTACATAAATGGGGCGGCTACAGCGAGTTGCAGATCCGTACCAATGGCCCCGCGTTTAACCAGTTTCAGTATTACGAGGCCAAGGCTGGTATTAGTTACGATATTGATAAATACTTTACCGCGCTAATTGGCGGCGGCCGCTACACAACTTACGATTATAATAACGTAGGTGCCGGTCCTAACGTTATTGAGGCCCGTATGTGGGAGCAAATGAGTGTGAGCCAATACTTAAGCCGTATTAAACTGGAGCATCGCTACCGGGTAGAACAGCGCTGGCTGAATGGTATTTACCGCAACCGCTTCCGTTACCGCCTTAACTTGTTTATCCCGCTGAACAGTAAAAAGATCGAGGCCAAAACGTATTTTGTATCGGTGTTTGACGAGGTATTCCTGAACAATAAGGAGCCTAACTTCGAGCGTAACCGTATCTCGGCAGCCCTGGGTTACCAGTTTGATAAAAAATGGATAGTGCAGGCCGGGTGGATTAACCAGTACAACTACATCCCCAACCAAAGCAACGATAAAAACAATATGCTGCTGATGCTGATGTACCGCATTAATCGCAACGGCGCCAAACGCGAGCATTTGCCAAGCACAAGCGATTGATGATAATCGCACTTTGGCGCTTGTTATTACCATAATTTTGGTGACGGTAGCTAATTACAGATAGGGTTACCTTTGATTAGATATTGTATTAATATTGTTGCTACGATGATAATATGATCGATATTTCAACCTGCTTGTTGCTAATTATTGCGCCGATACTTCAAATCGTACTGTCTGTACTAAGGATAAGAAAGAAAATCAAATTAGCGCTCATTGTTATTACAGCATTGGCATTAATGCTTGGTATTGCATTATCTTTATGTGTTGGATGGATCTTTATAAGCTGTCTTTCTGTTAATTACAAGCCGGTACTTGATGAAGGCCCGGGAACAATAAGTATTTATTTAACATTTTTGGGTTTGATAATTAATTTTATCACAGCACCTTTAATAGGCTTTGTTTGTTATATAGTTTGGCAATACCGGAAAGGTTTGGAAGAAATGAAAAAGAAAGACGGTTATCCGCGGCAAGTTGAAAATCGCGAGTATTAGCGTGTTTATTCCATGTTAAATCGATGTAATTAATTCATTATCGGTGAAATCACGTATGGTATAATCGGTGAAATCATAAAAAACGATTGCGATTTCCTTAATTTGGTGGTATATTAGCCGCGTTTCTTATTGTACTTTATACACTACTAAAAATAGACCACAAAAATGAGCTTAATAATTGATGTCCACGCCCGCCAGATATTGGATTCTCGCGGTAACCCTACCATCGAGGTAGAAGTTTTAACCGAAAATGGCGCGCTTGGCCGTGCTGCTGTACCATCAGGCGCATCAACCGGTGTGCATGAGGCTGTTGAACTGCGTGACAACGACAAAACAAAATATATGGGTAAAGGCGTTTTGAAAGCCGTTGCCAACGTTAACGATATTATTGCCCCCGCATTGAAAGGCTTTGACGTGTTTGAACAAAACTCAATCGATCAACTAATGATTGAACTTGACGGTACGCCAAACAAAGGTAAATTAGGCGCTAATGCTATTTTAGGTGTGTCATTAGCTGCTGCTAAAGCTGCCGCGCAGGAAAGCCGCCAGCCGTTGTACCGCTACGTTGGTGGTGTAAACGCCAATACGCTGCCTATCCCAATGATGAACATTGTTAACGGTGGTTCGCACTCTGATGCGCCTATCGCGTTCCAGGAGTTTATGATTATGCCGGTTGGTGCTTCATCATTCTCTGAAGCTTTGCGTTGGGGTACCGAAGTTTTCCATAACCTGAAAAAGATTTTGCACGATCGTGGCCTATCGACCGCTGTTGGCGACGAAGGTGGTTTTGCCCCAACCTTTGATGGTACCGAAGATGGTGTGGAAACGATTTTAAAGGCTATCGAAAAAGCAGGTTACAAACCGGGCGTAGATATTTGCCTGGCATTTGATTGCGCCGCTTCTGAATTTTACAAAGACGGTAAATACGATTATACCAAGTTTGAAGGCGAAAAAGGTGCCATCCGCACCAGCGCCGAGCAGGCTGAATACCTGGCATCGTTAACCGAAAAATACCCGGTGATCTCTATCGAAGACGGCATGGCCGAGGATGATTGGGAAGGCTGGAAATTATTAACCGACCGTATTGGTAAAAAAGTACAGTTAGTAGGCGATGATTTGTTTGTGACGAATGTATTGCGTTTGCAAAGGGGTATTGATGAAGATACCGCCAACTCTATCCTGGTAAAGGTGAATCAAATTGGTTCGTTAACCGAAACTATTAACGCGGTAACCTTAGCGCAAACTAACGGTTATACATCAGTAATGAGCCACCGTAGCGGCGAAACCGAAGATGCTACCATTGCCGATTTAGCTGTAGCCCTTAACTGCGGCCAGATCAAAACCGGTTCGGCTTCACGGTCAGACAGGATCGCTAAATACAACCAACTGTTACGTATAGAAGAAGAACTGGGCGCTAACGCCAAGTTTATCGGTAAAGACTTTAAGTTTTTTAAGAAGTAATATGTCCTAAGGCGAAAGCTGAAAGATAAAAGCAGAAAGCTCTCCATTATTGGAGGGCTTTCTGCTCTTTTAAAAAGAAAATTAAAAATGCAACTATTTTTTAGTTGCATTTTTAATTTAAACTCTTTATATTTGCTATGCCAAACAAAAGAATTGGATATATACGACTACTAAGTGAAGCGACTGGAGTAGGTATCAGTAAAATATTAAAACTTGACAGATGTCGCGACAAGAAAAGTTGCTTAACCGGTTATTATCTATTCCAAAAGATTTAACCTGGGAAGAATTAGTAAAAGTATTAGCCTTTTATGGTTACGAAGAACACACAGGCGGAAAAACAGGCGGATCAAGAAGAAAGTTCGTTGATTCAAAAATGAACGTGATAATGCTTCACAAACCTCATCCGGCTAATATTGTTAAACCTTACGCTGTTCGGCAAGTTATTTCGGATTTAAAAGAAGCAGGTTACTTACAAGATGAGTGATATTCTACAATATAAAGATTACTATGGTTCGGTGCAGTTTAGCGCTGAAGATGAGGTATTTTACGGAAAATTACTGGGTATTAGCGACCTGGTAAACTTTGAAGGCGAGTCAGTGCAAGAATTGAAAAACGCTTTCCATGAGTCTGTTGATGAATACCTTGAATTGTGTAAAGAAATTGGCAAGTCACCCGACAAAACATATAAAGGCACTTTTAATGTTCGGGTGCCATCTGCGCTACATAAGCAAGCGGCAATTTTTGCAGCAGTTCATAATATCACGTTAAACCAATTTGTCAAAAAAGCACTTTCTTTCACACTTAATCATAAAAACGAAATTGACCTGGGCACGGGCGATGATCAATCGCTGATGGAAACAGCCTAATTAAGTGAAGATAAAAACCAAAAAAAGCTTCCCATCAGGAAGCTTTTTACATAGGTAGATTTTAATATTGTTTACACAACTTTGGCTTCTTCAACCTTTTCGGGTTCGCCATTTTGCGAATCTTTAAACTCTTTTACCCCTTTGCCTAAACCTTTCATTAGTTCAGGTATTTTTTTGCCGCCAAATAGTAATAAAACTGCAGCAAGTATTAAAATAATTTCCGGTGCGCCTAATCCCATGGTATATGTTTTTTAAGTGAATATAAATGGAATTACGTTAATTGATGCCTTTGGGTTTTATAAATCAGGTAGCTTTTATTTAACCTCATAAATAGCCTACCCCGTCATCCCAACATCCTAAAACACCCATTCTACCCTTTCTAATTAAAAAACCGTATCTTTGCGCCATAATAATACCCGTTAGCTTACGGTTTTGATCATTCCACGACGAGACTCTTCAGATCCGCTTATGCAATCGCGTTAGCACTAATATTTAGAAACAATACATGTCATTTCAAGATTTAAATTTAATTGAGCCTATCCTCAAGGCCTTAAAAACCGAGGGTTATACTACGCCTACGCCTATACAATCCAAATCAATCCCCATTATATTAAAGCAACGCGACCTTTTAGGCTGCGCCCAAACCGGTACCGGTAAAACTGCCGCTTTTGCTATCCCTATTATACAGTTACTGTACCAGGATAAGCAACAGCACAAAGAGCAAAAAACCATTAAAACGCTGATATTAACCCCAACCCGCGAGCTGGCCATACAGATAGATGAAAGTTTTGCCGCTTACGGTAGGCATGCAGGCTTAAAGCATTTGGTAATTTTTGGTGGCGTATCGCAAAACCCGCAAACCGAAGCTTTAAAGCGTGGGGTTGACATTTTGGTAGCCACTCCGGGCCGTTTGCTGGATTTGATGAACCAGGGTTTTATCCGTTTAGACCATCTAAAGATTTTGGTACTGGACGAAGCCGACCGTATGCTGGATATGGGCTTTGTACACGATGTTAAAAAGATTATTGCCAAAGTGCCTAAGCAAAGGCAAACGCTGTTTTTCTCGGCCACCATGCCGTCAGAGATCCAGCAATTGGCCGATACCATTTTATACAAGCCCGAAAAGGTAGAAGTTGCCCCGGTATCATCAACAGCCGATACCATACAGCAAGCTTTATACTATGTAGGTAAGGAAGATAAGCGCGCTTTATTACAGCATATTTTAAAAGATAAAACCATCGCCACCGCATTGGTTTTTACCCGCACCAAACACGGTGCCGATAAAGTGGTGAAAGATTTAAGCCGCGCCGGTATCACTGCCGAGGCTATCCATGGTAATAAATCGCAAAACGCCAGGCAGCGGGCGCTAACCAATTTTAAAGCCCGTACTACAAGGGTATTGGTTGCTACCGATATTGCTGCCCGCGGTATTGATATTGACGACCTGACCCACGTAATTAACTACGAGATCCCTAACATCCCCGAAACTTATGTACACCGTATTGGCCGTACAGGCCGTGCCGGGGCAAGTGGTATAGCGCTATCGTTTTGCGATGAGGAAGAGAAAGAATTTTTAAAAGATATCCACAAACTAATAGCCAAGGCTATCCCGGTAGAGGCCGAGCATCCTTATCCTATGAAGGAGATGACCCACCAGGAGCGTATATTAAAGGAGTTAAAAGGCAAGGCACAGCAGGGCGGCAATCGTTCAGGTGGCCAGCGCAATGCTTCGGCACAAAAAAACCCTAATGCTAACAAGGCTGGCGGTAACCGTAACTGGAGGAAAGGGCCGAGATAGTATTGAATTACCCCTATCGCACAATTTATAGCATATCAAAGCCGGCCCAACAGCCGGCTTTTGTTTTTTCGGGCGGTGTTTTATTGCCATGTTAAATATGTGTTATCAGTTTGTTAAGTGGCTTTACGCTATGTTTAAATTAGGGATATTTATGCGCAATTACCCCGGTTATGGGGTGTTTGTTAATAAATATTGAACATAAAACCCTAATAGATACTTAAATTTAAACAAGCGGATATGAAAATTTTGTACGCCATACAAGGCACCGGCAATGGCCACCTCAGCCGGTCGATGGATATTGTGCCCCTGTTGCAACAGCTGGGCCAGGTTGATGTATTGGTGAGCGGTAACCAGGGCGATCTGTCGCTGCCCTTTCCTGTAAAATATAAATTTAACGGTTTGGGCTTCATCTTTGGCAAATCGGGCGGGGTAGATCTGTGGAAGAGTTTGTACAAGGCTAAACTGCGCTTGTTTATTAAGGAAATTAACAAATTGCCGGTAGAGGATTACGACCTGGTGATTAACGATTTTGAGCCGGTATCGGCCTGGGCCTGCTACTTAAAAAACAAGTTTTGCATAGGGCTTAGTCACCAAGCTGCTGTAGTAGCCGAACACTCCCCAAAACCACAAGATGTGGATATGATGGGGAAATTTATACTCAATCATTACGCGCCAACTAATGTGCAGTACGGTTTCCACTTTGCAAAATTTGATAACAATACTTTTACACCTGTAATACGCAAACAGGTGCGTGAGCAGGAAATAACCAACGCCGGGCACTATACCGTTTACCTGCCCGCTTATGATGACCGCCGCTTAATTAAGCAATTATCTAAAATAACGCACATTACCTGGGATGTATTCTCCAAGCATAATAAGCGGGTTTTGAAGCATAAAAACGTACATATACAGCCCATTAATAACGAAAAATTTATTAAAAGTATGGCCGCGTCGGCCGGGATATTATGCGGGGCCGGTTTTGAAACACCCGCCGAAGCTTTGTTTATGAACAAGAAGCTAATGGTAATACCCATGAAGAGCCAGTACGAGCAACACCTGAACGCCGCGGCCTTAAACACAATGGGCGTACCCTTAATGAAGAGCCTGAAAGAAAAACACCACCCCATATTATTAAACTGGCTCGAAAATGGCAAGCCTGTTAAGGTAGACTATCCCGACAATACTAAAGAGATATTGCATACCATTATTAAAAGGCATCAATAATTTTAGCACGGCAGGAGGTTTGTATATAAAGCATGTGGTTTAACAAAACTTAGCTTTGTTATATATTTTTACTTGAAATGTTAACAAGTTGATATTTTTTTAAGCCCGGATAAAAAATTATATTTTAATTTAATTAAAGCAGTAGAGTTGTGCAATTTTGCTATTTTAACATGCTTTTTATAAGGTTTTAATATTAAAAGGGATATAACCGGCAAATTGTTATAAATTGTAGATGAAAAAGGTTTTACTAATTGTTGATGATGACTTAAGCATTTTAAAATTGCTTAATTTTATCCTGTCGAAAGATTACGAGATTGTGGTGCAAACCAACGGTTTTGATGCGCTCGACTGGCTTGAGAATGGTAATATCCCCGAATTAATTATATCCGATTTAGCAATGCCTACATTTGATGGACAAGCATTTGTGAAAAATGTGAAGATAAGTGGCTTTTATAAAGATATCCCCGTTGTTTTGTTATCGGCAGCGCACGATCTGGAAGACCAGGTTGCTACCATGCCCTTTAAAGTTGATGCCTATCTGCAAAAACCCTTTAATCCAACTATATTAAAATCCGAAATCAGTAAAATTCTGCAAGTTTATGACACACATAACAACTGACTGGAACGAAAGTGCAGGGTTGAGAGTTAAGCTGGCGTATGCCGGAACTGGGCTTAGGGACATGATTTTTGCTGAACTGCCGGCACACTACCAAATTTTTGCAAGCCCCGATACCGCGCAATTAGACGAATACCTGGCCGAGCAATCGATACTGAGTATGCCGGATATTATAGTAGCCGAGGTTGATGCCGCCGGCGAAACCCTGAAATTTGTTGAACGGATAAAAAAGAACAGCCTGTTTAAACAAATGCTGATTGTACTGGTATCGGATAAGCAGGACCTGGAGTTAAGGCAAAAGGCCATTAAGTTAAAGGTGAACGATTTGTACGCCATGCCCATCAACCTATCGCACCTGCGCGAACGTTTGAACTTCCTGGTAAACTTTAAACTGATCAAACCAACCCTGTCCGAATTATCTAAAAAAGTTGATACCACCTATACATTGCCTACCGGCAAGCGTGCCATGGATGTATTTTTCTCGGGCATGGCATTGTTTTTCCTGTCGCCAGTTTTTATTTTTGTGGCTATAGCTATTAAATTAGGGTCAAAAGGCCCGGTTATTTATAAAAGCAAGCGCGTAGGTACCGGGTATAAAGTATTCGATTTTTATAAATTCCGTTCGATGCGTAGTGATGCCGACCAACTTTTGGCCAAGCTATCGGTAGAGAATAACCAATATGCAGCCGAGGGCGATGGTAAGCAGTCGGCATCGTTTGTAAAGATCAAGAACGACCCGCGCATTACTAAATTAGGTGCGTTTTTACGCAGTTCGAGTATTGACGAACTGCCCCAGTTCTTCAATATCCTTAAAGGCGATATGTCTATAGTAGGTAACCGCCCGCTGCCGGTATACGAAGCCGAAATGCTGACATCGAACGAGTGGGCTATGCGCTTTTTAGGCCCTGCAGGTTTAACCGGCTTATGGCAGGTAACCAAGCGCGGTAAGGACGATATGAGCGAAAGGGAGAGGAAGAAGCTGGACAATTTTTACGCCCAGAATTATTCGTTGCTGTTAGACCTGAAAATTATTTTAGGTACCATACCGGCGCTATTCCAAAAAGAAAAAGTATAAGCTGATGTACAAAAAACGATTACTGATATTACCTGTTTTATTCGTTGTTTTTTTTGCCGGCAACCTGCACGCCCAGGAAAGCATGATCCCCGATATCCGGCTCGATTACCTGCAAAAGCTGATCGATACAGCCAAAAAATACTATCCCGAAGTTAAAGTTAGGGCTACGCAAACCGCTATCGCGCAAACTACCTATCACCAGGCGCAAACATCGTGGTTTGATATTATTACGCCATCATATCTTTATAATCCATCGCAATCAACCAACCTGGTTACGCCTATTGCCGCCAATAGTTACCAGTTGGCTATTACCATCAATATTGGCAACATTATAGCCAAACCTTTTATTATACACAATGCCAACCAGGCTGTAAAGGTTGCCCGGCTGCAGCAGGACGAATATAATTTAAGTATCGAAGCACAGGTTAAACGCTTATATTACACGTACGTAATGGCGCAGGCTAATTTACGGGCCCTAACCAAATCGGTACAGGACGCGCAAACCAATGCCGACCAGTTAAAGCATAAATACGAAATGGTTGAAACCACGCTGGTGGAATACAGTGCGGCGCAGAATATACTTTATACACAAACATCCAATAAATTATTGGGCGAACTTGCTTTTTTTAATGCCAAAGTGGGACTTGAAGAAATTGTAGGCAAAAGATTGGAAGATATTAAATAATGGAATTTAAAGAGTTTTTAAAACTTCTATTTAAACATAAATACATTTTAATTATTGTGCCCCTGGTAGCAATAATTATAACTTTTTTTCTTGTAAAACGCTTGCCCAACGAGTACGAAGCCAGTGGGCAAATAGCTACCGGTATAGTTGACCAAAGCCGGCAAATGCTGGACCCCATTAGCAGCACCATACAGGAAGCCAAGATAGACGGCGACTTTAGTAACCTTACCGAGGTAATGAAACTTAAAAAAATGATGAACATGGTTTCCTACAACCTGCTCATTCATGACCTGGACGGCAAAGAGCCGCCGTTTCGCCCGCTTCCCAAGTATTATATCCACATGAACGCCGCGGATAATGCTAAGGCGCTAACATTACTTAGGTATAAATTGCAACACCTGGAGTCGCTTTCGCTGGAGGATAAGGATAGCTACGAGAGCTGGCTGTACGGCTTAATTGTTGGGAAAAAATATGATGACCGTACATTAAACACCGGCTTAACTATAGCCAGGAATGCTAATAGCGATTTTATTACGGTAAGTATTATCACAGAGAATGCCAAGCTTTCGGCCTTTATTGTAAATACCTTGTGCCAGGGTTTTATTGATTACCATGCTAAAATGGTAAAGTTAAACGAGGCATCGGCGCTTACCTACCTAACCAAGCTTTTAGAACAAAAGCGCGTGGCTTTGGCTAACAAAATGGATAGCCTGCAACGCTATAAGATAAAAAACGGCATATTAAACCTGGAGGAACAATCCCGGTCGATAGCCGATCAGAAAGCGGCTAACCAGGAAAAGCTTTCGCAGGCCATAAAGGATGCCGAATCGTACCGGGGTGCTTTAGATAATATCGAAAAAAGATTCGACCCTAAGGACCGTCAATATGTTGAGGCGCGGGTAACCCCCTTAAATACGGCCGTAACATCAACCGATGAGAAATTAAAACAGGCTACCGACAGGTGGATAAATGGTAATTTTTCGCCCAAGCTTAAAGCTTCGATGGATAGCCTGCAAAAGCAGAAGGTGGCCTTGATCAATCAAACATCCGATCAGTATATTAATAACCCTTTGCTTGGCAAGGATGACCTGGTAAAACAACGCAATACTTTAGAGGTAAATTACGATTTGGCGCGCTACAGCATCGCATCCATAGAAGGGCAGATCAAAAAGCTGGAAGGGCATTTTGATGACCTGGTACCACTGGATGCAAAAGTAAAGGCCTACAACTTTGATATCGAGAATGCCAGTAAGGAATACCAGGATGCTTTATCGCGCTATAACCTAACCAACCTGCAATCAAATTCATCATCAAAACTGATACAGGTAGAAATTGCCATGCCCGAGCGGGCGCAGCCATCAAAAAAAATGCTACTGGTAATATTGGGCGGTATAGGTACCGAGGTAGCCGCTGTAATGTTCCTTTTTATATTATTTTTTATTGACGATAGCATTAAAAACCCTACCCAGCTGGCTAATGCTACCGAGTTACCCGTGCTTGGTTATTTAAACCAGATTAGTGGTAACAGTATTGATTTGCGTAAATTGTGGGATGTAGAGCATCGCGACAAGATGCAGCAGTTTAAGGACTTGCTGCGGGCCGTGCGTTTTGAAGTTGACCAGGAATTAGATGGCGAAAAGGTACTGGCCATTACCAGTATGAAAGAGGGCGAAGGTAAAACCCTGCTGGCTATCAGCCTGGCTTACTCCTATTCCATGATCAACAAAAAGGTGCTGCTGATTGATGGTAACTTTGAAAACCCCACTATCAGCCAAACAGTAAACCCTAAATTGTTTGTTGAAGAGGTGTTTAAACATAAACCCGGCAATTACGAACCACTAAGTAATACCAACAGCGTAATGGGTAACCATGGCGGCGATATCACCCTGCTGGAAATTGGCGACGAGCGATACATCCGCGAAAAGCTGAACGAGTTGCGTACTATTTACGATGTGATTATTATTGAAACCCCTGCGCTGGAGGCCATGAATAAATCGAAGGAGTGGTTTTTGTTCACTAATAAATTTATCGCGGTTTTTGAGGCAGGGCAGGAGATTGCCAACGGTAAAAAAGCCTTGGTAAAGTATTTGAAAAGCATGGATACCAAATTTGCCGGTTGGGTGCTAAACAAATCGCAATACAATATCAAAAAGAAAAAATAAGGGCAATCCCGTTCGGGGCGGCTATATTTATAAAGCTTAATACAATTTCGTGCCATGAAGGAAAAACCGAAAGCTGTAGCACCAGACCCATTTGAACATTTAACTAAATCGCAAAACGCCAAGCGCAAGGTGGCTATAATTGTGGCTTTTGTTGGTGTATTTATATGGTTTGTTAAAGTGATGTTTTTATAATTAACCATGTACGAGATAGATCTGACCAGGAATGTCAAAAAGAAAACGCTTTGGCAAAAAATAGTTGCCGATAAGCTTTCGGGCCCACTGGCTTGGCTATTCCTATTGTCGGTTGCTGTTTTTGTAAGCTATGTGGTATATAGGTTTGGTATAATGGGTGGCGCCGGTATTGTGGCGCTGGTTGTGGGCATCCCCATGTTATACGGTATTATTGCCTATCCCAAATTTGGCATCGTGGTGCTTTTTATATGGGCGCATTTATTAAACTTTGTCAGCAACTTTACAGGTAAGGCCCCCATAGGTACATCTATGGATGCGCTGGAGTACCTGTTGATCCTGGGGTTTTTCCTGAAGCAGAAGTACAACCGTAACTGGAAGATCTATGCCGACCCCATCAGTTACCTGATATTAGCCTGGATAGCCTTAAACTTTATGGAAGTAGTTAACCCGGTTGCCGCATCTATACTGGCCTGGGTTTATACGGTGCGTACGGTGGCCGTTTTAATGCTGATGTACTTTATTTTTATTTACCAGATAAACGACCTGAAGTTTATAAAGCTGCTGATAAAAATATGGCTTTGGTTTTCGGTTATTGGGGCAATTTATGGCTATGCGCAGGAGATTAACGGCTACTTCCCTTACGAGTGGGCGGTGCTGCGCAAAAATCCGCTCACCATGCACCTCAACTTCCAGATGGGGCATTGGCGCAAGTTCTCTATATTTTCCGATCCGGTTGTGTATGCCTATAATATGGGGCTGGGTACCGTAATGTGTATTGCCTTGCTGTTTGGCCCCCATGCAGCCTGGAAAAAATGGCTGATGAGTTTAATGATCCCGCTTTTTATGAGCGCCATGCTCTTTTCAGGCACCCGGGCCGGGTATGTAATGGTACCTGCTTGTTTAATATTACTGGTAGTGTTATACTTTAATCAAAAGGTAATGATTGCCAGTATTATTGGTGCCATTATGTTTGCTGTACTGGTATTTATGCCAACATCAAACGGCACCTTGTTGCGGTTTCAAAGTGCTTTTAAACCAAGTGCCGACGCCTCCTTTAACGAACGGGCAAAAAACCAGGCTTTTATACAGCCTTATATCCATGCGCACCCCATTGGCGCCGGGTTGGGCGCGGTAGGGATCTGGGGGCAGCGCTTTGCACCAAACTCGCCATTATCTAAATTCCCGCCCGATAGTACTTATGTGCGCGTAGCGGTTGAGCTGGGTTTTATAGGCCTGTTTTTGTTTTGCTTTTTAATTTATACGGCCCTGCGTATTGGTATCAATAATTTTTTCAGGATCAGGGACCCCGAGTTGAAAAACTATTGTTTAGTAATGATATTGGTGTTGTTCGCGTTCAACATAGGCAGCTATCCGCAACAGTCAATTGTGCAGTTCCCGGCAAATATTATGTTCTACCTGGTTATCGCCCTGATAAATGTTTTAAAAAGATTGGACGATGAAAAGCAATTATCATTAAATTCAGCGAATAATACCCCGCTAAAAACTGTTTGATGATTTTAAAAAAGCTACGCAATAATCATTTTTTATCATTTGCAGGCAACGTGGCTGTAGCTGGCATGGGTATCTGCATCTACTCTATGCTGGCCCATAACCTGCCTACCCAGGACGATTTGGGCCATTGGGTGTTTTTTATTGTGGGTATACTTACCCTTGCCGATGTATTCAGGACAGGTTTTATCCAAAATTCGCTTATTAAGTTTTATGCCGGTACAGCCCCCGAAAGGGCCGCGAATATTGCCGGTTCGGCCTGGTTTATAGGATTTTGTATCACCATTGCGGCCTGTATAATTAACCTGCTTTTTTACATTTTTTATTATGACGCGGCCGACGAAAGCACGCGGATCATGATCAGGTGGTTTGGCATTACCTTTTTAACCTCGCTGCCTTTTAGCGTGGCGCTGTGGATATTACAAGCCGAGGGGCGCTTCGGCATACTGCTGATATTAAAGGCTTTAACACAGGGGATGCTGTTTGTTTTTATGGGATTGCTAATCGTATTTCATCGCCTAACATTCCTGAATGCTATTTATGTTTATTATGTAGCCTGTGCTATTACCAGTGTAACCACCATTTTTATGGGCTGGGACAGGGTAAAAACCATAACAAAAAGGAGCCGGGAAAGTATCCGGGAGCTTTTTCATTACGGCAAGTTTAGTGTGGGTACCTCTATCGCATCGCAACTATTGCGCAGTTCGGATATATATGTAATTAACTTTATGCTGATAGGTAAGGCCGCCGCGGCAGCGGTGGGGGTTTATAATGTGCCGCAGCAGTTAATGCAGGTGATAGAGATCCCCATCCGCAGTTTTACCGCCACGGCCATGCCTATGATCTCGGCAGCATCAAACAAGGGTAACGACCAGGAAGTGGTATACCTGATGAAAAAGTTTGCAGGGATGCTTACACTGGCCTTGCTGCCGGTTTGCATAGTTGGCTTTATAGGGGCTGGTTTATGGATTGATATTTTAGCCGGTAAAAAATATGTAGGATCAGACGCGGGCATCGTTCTCAGGATCTTTATGTGCTATGCCATGCTGTTGCCGGTTGACAGGTTTATGGGTATAACGCTGGATATGATCAATAAACCACGCATCAATATGATTAAGGTATATATTATGCTGGCAGTAAACGTAATTGGCGATGTTGCCGGCTTGCTGATATTTCATAATATTTATGGTGTGGCGCTGGCCTCTATCCTTACGTTTGCCACCGGTACTATTTACGGGTATATCAGTTTAAAGCGATATCTGAATTTTACCATGGTGGATATTTTTACCCTGGGTTTTGCCGAATTGAAAGAACTGGCAGGCAAGGCGCTTCGTAAAAAGGAAGGAATATAGAAGTCCCCGCCCGACGCTTTATTGAGGGCAGACGAGCGAAGCACTGCCGGGGTGAGCAGGCGGGTAATTATTACACTATTTGTAGATTTAAATCAGCAATAAAAAATTAAGTCATTATGCATGTATTGTTAACCATAGCGGATATCATTTTTTTATTGATATTTATTTATCTCGGCATTTATTGCCTGTACCTGTTTGTGTTTTCGGTATGCGGTAGGCTTATCAAGGTTACGCCGCCGCCTGTAACCGATAAGCTGCTGAAGTTTGTGATCTATATCCCGGCTTATAAGGAGGATGCCATTATCCTGAATACAGCCGCTAAAGCTACCACTATTGATTACCCCGAAGACTTGTACCACGTATGTGTAATTGCCGATAAGCTACAGCCCGAAACGGTTGAGCAGCTAAAACAAATGCGCCTGCAAGTGGTGGAGGTGTTTTTTGAAAGCAGCACCAAATCAAAGGCCTTACATAAGGCTATCGAAAACACCGAAGAGGGTTTTGATGCCGCCGTGGTTTACGATATTGATAACATAGCCGCACCCGATTTTCTGCACCATATTAACCGTTACCTGGTTGCGGGCGATAAGGTAGTACAAGGCCACCGCGTGGCCCTCAATAGCGAAAACTCCATAGCCATGCTGGATGCCATTAGCGAGGAGATCAATAACCATATTTTCCGTAAGGCGCAACGGGTTTTTAACCTCAGCGCGGCCATTATTGGGTCGGGCATGGCGCTGGAATACCAATTGTTTAAGACGGTGATGTCGCGTATCGACGCGGTGGGGGGCTTTGATAAAGAAATGGGCCTGCTGCTCACCTACGTTGGTATAACCGTAGCCTATAGCGAGGATGCCCTGATGTATGATGAAAAGGTAAGTAAACCAGATAACTTTAAAAACCAGCGGAAGCGTTGGCTATCGGCTCAATTTAGTCTGCTTGGCCGGTATTGGAAGCAAGGTCTTTACGAATTATGTAAGCACTTCAATTGGGACCATTTTAACGAGATCTACCAACTATCCATACTGCCGCGCGTGCTGATGTTAGGTATTATGCCCATGATGCTGGCCTTATCGTTTTTAGGTGCAGGGCCATCGTGGCATTGGTGGTTACTGGCTACGGGCCTGTGTTACCTGGCTATTTTAATAGCTATCCCGCCATCATTCTTTAACAAAAAACTGCTGAATGCCGTATTACGCTTACCGTTCATATTTTTTACCATGTTCGCGCTATTGTTTAAGCTAAAGGGGGCAAATAAAAAGTTTATCCATACCGCGCACGAGGTGCCTAAGGACCCCGTGGCATAGTTTTGGATTGGCATAAGCTTGCATACTTAAATTACCACACCCTTGCGGAATGTTATAGGTTAAGTTTGCAGGAAAATATTAAATTTACACCACCAAATTAACAAAATATTGATGGCTGATCAGGAGCATAGTAGTCTTTTGAATAAAGGTATGGGGCCCGTTCAGGATTACCCTAAAGATATCCCCGTATATGCTTTTATCGCCGAAAAGGCAAAGCAGTTCCCCGATAAAATAGCCCTTAAGTTTGAGGACCGGCAGTTTAATTACCGCAGGTTAGATGAAACATCAAACCGGATGGCCCGCGCGCTGATTGCCGAGGGGATACAAACCGGCGATGTAATTGGGATCTCGATGGACCGTTCGCCCGAAATGATCATGGCTATTTTGGCTATCATTAAATCGGGCGCGGCTTATATCCCGCTCGACCCGGATTACCCGACCGACCGTGTGGAGTTTATGCTGGAAGACGGGCAGGCCAAAATATTGTTTACCGAAAAAAAATACCAGGGCCATTATAAAACATCATCTAAAGAAGTTTATATAGAAGATGTACTGGCCAGGCTAAATGATTTTGAACCCACCCAGCCCGAAACCGGCGTTACCGGCGAAAGCCTGATCTATATCTTGTATACATCCGGCTCTACAGGTAAGCCAAAGGGGGTGCAGATCAGGCACCGCAACCTGCTGAATTTGGAGATAGGTATGGCCCATCTTAAAATGACTAGCGATGATGTGCTTTTGGGCATTACCACCATATCGTTTGATATTTTTGGGGTAGAAATGTACCTGCCGCTAATGACCGGCGCTACGCTTATTATTACCGATACGCTGACCGCTAAGGATGGCCGCGCCTTACTGGATATTTTAAAAGCCGAAGATGTTACCTTTTTCCAGGCTACACCTTATACCTGGCGCATGCTGGTAGAGGCCGGCTGGAAAGAACCACTGCCTATTAAAGGCATTACCGGCGGCGAACCGTTGACCAAAGACCTTGCCGCTAAATTGCTGCCGCTCGTTAAAGAGTTATGGAACCAATACGGCCCTACCGAAACCACCATCTATTCTACAATTAAACATGTAACCAGTATTGATGATATTACCATTGGTACCCCGGTGCTAAACAACCAGGTATACATTGTTGACGAAGAAATGAACAACCTGACCAATGGCGAGGTTGGCGAGATACTAATAGGCGGCGATGGCGTAGGCATAGGCTACCTGAACCGCCCCGAACTAAATGCCGAAAAGTTTATCGAGGATAAATTTACCGGCATCCCCGGCGCTAAATTATACCGTACCGGCGATTTAGGTAAGTTTAACGATGATGGTGATATTGCCTGCTTAGGCCGGATAGACCATCAGGTAAAACTGCGGGGCTACCGGATTGAGCTGGAAGAGATTGAATATATATTATCGCGACAAGCTAATGTAAAAACGGTGGTGGTAATGCCGCGTACCGATATGGGGCCGGATATGCGCCTGGTGGCTTACCTGGTACTGGAAGATATAACCGACGACCCTATTACGCGTTTAGAGGGCTGGAAACAAGCCCTGATAGACGAACTGCCAGAATATATGGTACCTGATGACTTTGCCATAATTGATGCGATACCAATTACGCCGAATGGTAAGGTTGACCGCAAGGCTATGCCTAACCCAACACCGTTTATTATCCGTAACCGCAACGAATATGTTGCCCCGCGCACTGAGATTGAAAAACTGGTAGCAGATGTATGGTCGGAGTACATGGATATTGAGCAAATCGGCGTTTTTGATAATTTTTTTGAACTGGGCGGCCGCTCGCTGTTAGCTGTAAAAATTATGGCAAGGCTGGAGCAGGAAACAGGTAAACGCCTACCACTGGCCACTTTATTTGAATATTCGACAGTTGAGAAATTGGCTATGCGCCTGCAGGTTGATTCAAAATCTATCACCTGGGAATCGTTAGTGCCCATTAAACCTAAGGGCGATAAAATGCCGATATATATTGTGCATGGTGCCGGCTTAAACGTATTGTTATTTAACGCCCTGGCCATGAACTTAGATGATAACCAGCCGGTATATGGCTTGCAGGCAAAAGGGTTGAACGGTATAGACAAGCCGCTGGATGATATGGAAGAAATAGCGGCCAATTACGTAGCCGAAATTGTAGCCAAAAATCCGGATGGCCCTTACGCGCTGGCAGGTTACTCGTTAGGTGGGATTATTGCTTACGAAATGGCCCGGCAAATGAAAGATGCCGGTAAGGATGTGCGCATGGTGGCTATGTTTGATACCTTTATTAAACAAACCACTAAATTTGATTCGGCTATAAAAATTGCTTTTAATAAGATCAGGTTTGTTATGATGCAAATCCTTTACAGCTTTGTGCTGCTTGCCGAAGATCCCAAACGCGCGATAGAATATAAGTGGCTACAGCTAAAACGCCGCATTATTAGGTTATACTGGCGCATAGTACATGGCAAGGAACAAAAACAGGAGGGCTTTTTTGGCTACAGTAACCAGATAGACGAGGAAAACCAAAGAGCAATGGATAATTACTTTGTGAAGCCTGTAGATATCGCCATCGATTTGTTTCGTGCCAAAAAACGCACCTTTTACATGGACGATTTTAAAACCATGGGTTGGAAACCATTTGCTAAGCGGGGTGTAAATGTGCACGATATCCCCGGCGAGCATAATACCATATTTGCACCGCCAAACGATAAGGAGTTTGCCGTAGTATTACAGGCCTGCCTGGATAAGGCCGGTTCAAAATAACCAAGCAAAGCCATGCCGGGTAGTGTAAATTGCAGCTTTATTGGCCAGCCCGGGTGGGGCCAATTGCCGGCAAGTGAGGGGTTAAATAAATATACCATTTACATTTGGCGCGGTGCAACTGCAAATCTGCACCCACTTTATTATGCCTGTTTTGCCCTTTTAGATCCGCAGGAACGGGCAAGGGCATTGCGCTATCATCAGTTGCAGGATAAGCAGCGTTATGTTATTCAGCATGGCATTTTAAGGGTATTGTTGGGCAGCTATTTAAATGTACCCGCGCAGGATATTACCTTTACTTATAATCAAAATAAAAAGCCCGGTTTAACTGTAACCGCTAAGCCCTGCTTCTTTAATATTTCACACTCGGCCGGCGAATTTTTAATTGCTATTGGCGATACGGAATTGGGTGTTGATATAGAGCGCATCAATCCCGATTTTGCTTATGCGGATATTGCATCAAATTATTTTAGTGCCGATGAAGTAGTATTCATCAACGGTTCACATAACCCCACCGAGGCATTCTTTTTATTATGGACACGCAAGGAGGCATTACTAAAAGCCTGCGGAACGGGTATTGACGATAACCTGCCCGCCATGCCCGGGCTGGATGGCCCGCGTGAGCTGCCGGCTGATTACCCCGATACCAATTGGCTTACCGAAAGTTTTTATACCGGGAATGATTTTATGGGAAGTATTACTTATCCATCGCCGCAAAAAAAGATCGTATTCAGGCAGATAGATGCTGATTGGATCGCCCCTCTTTTTTAGTGCTGGGTAATTTTGGCAAACTTTTTTTTCAGGCTTAAAAAATATTTTTCAAAATAATGGTAGGATAAATAGGCCAGTATTACGGTTAAAACCAGGGCCACCGAATAAATCACCAGGTTTTGCAATAATAGGCCGGCACCGGGCATATAAGTTTTTACACCCCATACAGCTAAACGCACCGGGAATTTATGGATGAGGTATATCCCGTAAGATATCTCGCCAATAAAACGGAAACTATTACTCTTCAGCGAGTAAATGCTGGTTTCCGTTTCGCAAAGATTAACAATGAGCAGTGCGGCTATAGATGCCAGTACCAAATCCCCTTCGGCCATTTGATATTGCAGGTACGCGTATACGTAAGCCCCGAATGCTAACAGCAAGGCTACCTGCATATACTTGTTAAACCACAAATTAAATACCTTTTGAAAGCGGAACCTAAATTCGTGGTTTTTGGTATTATAATATAAAACAGCAACCAGCGCGCCAATAGCCATATTATCAAACCGGGCGTAATAGGTGAGTTCGCCAATAATGCCCGCTACATAATTACCTTCGGAAAAATGCCTGCATAATTGCCCCAAAGCCAGGTACAGTACCAGGAAAATGAACAAGGCATAAAAAATATGCAGCGCTTTTTTAAACCTGAAAAAGTGCGGGTGGAAAATATAAAATTGTTCTTCGGTGCCGATAGACCATATCGGGTCGAATAGCGAGGGCAGCAGCTTTAAGGTAAACGCCAGGTTGGGTAAAAAAAAGATGGACAGCCACAAAGCCGTGGTTGACGCGCCCTTAGGATAGATGAAAAACCCAACAAACACGATGAGGAAATACAGCGGCCATATCCGCAGTATGCGGCGCATGTAGAAATCGGCATACGATACTTTGTTGAAGTTTTTGCGTTCTTCTAATAACAGGTAAGTAATTAAAAAACCGCTGAGGGCAAAAAATACCGATACGCCAACCTTACCAAAGTTTACCAGGTTAACATAAGGGATCAGTTTTAAATGGAATACTTCCTTATCAAGTTCGGTGTGGGCAATAACCACCATTAGGGATGCGATAGCCCTTACGCCATTTAAATTTGGGAAAAAGAGTTTAGCCTTTTTTGGGGCTGTAGCAGCAATATCGCTCATTGCCAT
Organism: Bacteroidota bacterium; assembly: GCA_040389105.1. Lineage (GTDB taxonomy): Bacteria > Bacteroidota > Bacteroidia > Sphingobacteriales > Sphingobacteriaceae > Mucilaginibacter. The sequence continues at coordinate 116,440 of JAZKAO010000005.1, read as the reverse complement.
TTGTTGCAAATGTGTTAATTAAGCAGTTTTACCCACGCCTTGTAAATATGCACATTTGCCCCGTTATTATTAACAGGGAATTGAAATTCTTAAACAAAAAAGCAATTGTTTATACCAGGTTAATGGTTACTGTAAATATATTTTGCCGGCTGCGTGGGTTATACAGGTAAACAAAACTACTACTTGCCCGGCAAATAATAACCAGGCCGTAATGTTCGGATATATCCTCAAAGGTATCATTGTTGTTGGGGTAACTTTCGGCGTAAAAGCTTAGGCTATAGGGCGAAATAATGTTGGCATACAAGCCATTTAACGCATCGGAGTAAATTTTTACCGGGGTTTTAATGTCATTGTCCAGCGGCCATGTGGCGCCTTCCTGCTTTAAATCAAAAGGTTCGCCCTGGTCTATTTTTTTAATGATAAATACATCCGGGCTAATGGATAATTCTATACCCGTTTCCCCTTTGCCCGCGTGTTTAATGCTGTTAGTTAACAGTTCGGTAACAATTACACGGGCGCTAAAGGAAATTTGATCGGCTTTTTGGGGTAAATGCCGCTCAATAAAAGCCACTACATCCTGTAAAAAAGGATATATCTTCTCCACCCGGTTGTGAAAAACTAATAATTGCTTAATTGGCCAGTCATTCATTGTTGGTTTAGGTTTAATTTATATCAGACAGTGCCTCCGCCTCATCAGCGTATATTTTAAAAACCTTATCCAGCCTGATGAGCGTGAAAAGGTTATGGATGTCTTGAGGTAAACGCATAACCGCTATATCTGTTTTATTAGCCACCGCATATTTTAATGATGATACCATGGCGCCCAAAAAAGTACTATCCACATACTGCACCTGGTTAAAATCAACCAGTATTTTTTTAGGGTGTGTATCTATCAGTACAATCATTTCGGCCTTCAGCGCATCGGCTTGCGATAGATTGGCTTCGTTAACCAGTATTTCGGCTATGGCTATTTGGTTGGTATTATGCGTTTTTAGTATCATTGGTTAAATCTCCTTTTGTAAAAAAACCAGGCTGCAATCATCTACCTGCTCCTGTGCCTTTTGGATTAAAAAATCACTTGTTTTTAGTTGCATAAAAGTATCGGGCTTACCCAAAAAGGGCTGAACCGCCTCCTCGAAAACGTTATAGTCCGATCGCTTGCGTCCACCTTTTTCAAAGTCTATTAAGCCATCGGTCAGCATCAATAACTGGTCGCCGGGGTTTAATTTTAATACAAACTCATCGTATTCGCCATCTGTCCTAAGCCCCAGCAATAAGCCGGCAGACTGGATCCTGCTTGTTTTAGCTTCGGCATGGTTATAGTAAAGTAAGGGTAAATCGCCCGCGCCCGAATAACTGACCTGCAATTGTTGCGTATCTATCATCAACAGAGATAGGGTAGATAATACCTCGCTCACCACCGGGTCAAGGTGTACCACCGTATTTATTTTTTGCATGATGCTTTTGGTAGATAGGTCGCCATCAAAAATACAAAGGCGCACCGCCGACCGCACATAGCTTAAAAAACCGAACGAAAAAAACCAGGCGCCCCACTTTTTACCCATTACATCGCCCAGCACAATAAAGGTATAACGTTCGTCAATTTGTATAAAGTCAATAAAATCGCCGCCAGGGTAGTTTTGAAAAGGCTTATGCCAAAAATCAACATTAAAGCCACTGATAACAGGTGTTTTTTGCGGCACCGAATTAAGGTGAAGCGCCACGGCAGCCCGGCTCAACTCGCTGATCGATCGCTCGTGCTGCTCGCGGATGGTGTTTAATACGTTGGTTATTTTTGAAACAATAACAGGGATGGGCACATCCTTTACAATATAATCTATAGCATCCATGTTCATGCCCTCCAGCATTAGCTCGGCATTATTCATGGATGTTAAAAACATAAAAGGGATATGCTTAAATTGCTTGCTATCCATTAATTGCTGCCTAAACTGGAAGCCGTTAACTTCGGGCATATCATAATCTGAAAGGATAATATCGGGGATGTCTTTTTCCAGCAGCTCCATGGCCTGCGTAGCCGAATCGGCCTTCATGCAAATAAAGCCCTCGCGGCCTAAAGCCTGGCCCATCGTCATTAATACGAGGGGGTTATCATCTACCAATAGTATTTTATGTGATGCGGACATCGTTGGTATTAGGTTTTCTGCTTTTTTATAATAGCGCTGGAGAACAAATATACACCAGTAAACACAATAAGCAATGAAATTACATCCATTATTGTTACCCCATCATTCGGGTTAAAATAAAATAAGGTATACATTTCAAAGTAAGGTGGCGCGGGCATAATGATCATACCCATGCCCAGGGTAATCATAATGATGCCGATAATGATCACCAGCATTTTATTAAACTTCTCGCGGAATAGGAATTTTTTGGCAATGGTGTTATCCAGTTGGTGTTGCGATAGTAAAAACTCCAGGTCGTCCATCAGTTCCAGGCGGTTTTCAACTGCATCCAGTTCGCGAAAGGCCTCGATGGTTTTGGGTAGCGATGATGCCTCCAGCGCGTCGTTTATCTTATTCCGTATTTGCTGCACCTGCTCCTTGCCGGGCGGGTTTTTCCGCAGTAAATCGGCCAATTCATTAACTTTAGCCTCAATTAGCGATGCGTTATCCATTTCGTTTTGTGCAATTAAATATTGATATTAAACGCATAAAATAAAGCCAATGGCCGGGGTTTATAAATGGTATATTTAGTGTCGGCTAATTAAATGAAAAAAATTTCCATTATCACGGTTAATTTTAACCAACCCCGGGTAACACGGGAGTTGCTGCAATCCATTCAACAGGTAAACACCTATAAAGATATAGAAATAATAGTTGTTGATAATGGCAGCCAAACAGGCCCGGTTACCGAATTGGTTTCACAGTTCCCCGATGTGCAATTTATACGCAGCGATGTTAACTTAGGTTTTGCCGGAGGGAATAATATAGGTATTAATGCCGCTACCGGCGATTATCTTTTTTTAGTAAATAACGATACCGAATTTACAGCCGATTTGGTGCAGAAACTGGTTGATGTGTTGGACCAACACCCCGAAGCAGGCATGGTATCGCCACGTATTAATTATTTTAGCGATAAAACCCTGATACAGTATGCAGGCTTTACCCAGGTAAACTATTTTACAGCCCGCAACAGCGCGGTAGGTAAACAGCAACGCAACGGCGATGAGTTTAATAAGGTTATAGGCCCAACCGCTTATGCGCACGGCGCAGCCTTAATGGTAAAAAGAGAGGCTATTGAAAAGGCCGGACTGATGTTTGAAAACTATTTTCTGTATTACGAAGAGGTAGATTGGTGCGAAAGGGTAAAGCGGGCCGGTTACCAGATATGGATGCGCGGCGACGCGGTGATCTACCATAAAGAGTCTGTTTCGGTTGGGAAGAATAGTTGGCTGAAGGAGTATTTTATGAACCGCAACCGTATTTTGTTTATCAGGCGCAACGCGCCCCTGTTTGCCAGGCTGGTATTTTACGTGTATTTTATGTTGATGGTTGCGCCACGCAATGTTATCGGTTATATCAAATCTGGTAATTATAATTTTATTGGCTATTTGTTCAAGGCTATTTGGTGGAATATTACGCATAGCCGCAATAGCAAATCGTTAGGGATTACTTTAAAATAACGGCATGGAAATTACTTTTTGGATAAGCTTGTTTATCGCTTTTTATACCTATGTGGGGTATGGTGTCCTGCTTTTTATTATCATTAAAATAAAGAGAGCTATTTACGGCCGCAAGCAGGTTGCTGATATTAGCGACAAACTTTTACCTGAATGTACACTGGTAATAGCGGCCTATAATGAGGCGGATATTATCCGCGAAAAAATAGAGAATACCTTAGCCTTAAAATACCCCGCAGGCAAACTGAAGCTTATTTTTGTTACCGATGGATCATCGGATAAAACACCGGATATTATAGGCGAATATCCCCAAATCACGCTGTTGCACCAACCTGGTCGGTCGGGTAAAATTGTAGCTGTACACCGGGCTATGAACTACGTAAATACCGAAGTGGTGGTTTTTACCGATGCCAACACCATGCTGAATGATGAGGCTATGATAAAAATATGCCGCCATTATGCCGATAAAACAGTTGGTGCTGTTGCAGGTGAAAAACGGGTGAAGATTGAAGAAACAGACGATGCCAGCGCGGCAGGCGAGGGCTTTTACTGGAAATATGAGTCGGCCTTGAAAAAGTGGGATTCGGAACTATACACGGTTGTAGGTGCTGCCGGCGAATTGTTTAGCGTAAGGCGCGATCTGTATCGACCCGTATCCGACAATACCATACTGGACGATTTTATGATATCGATGCTGATAGCCGAAAAGGGCTACCGCATAGTTTACGAGCCGGATGCTTATGCTATAGAATCGGCATCGGCTAATGTAAGCGAGGAGTTAAAGCGTAAGGTGCGGATTGCCGCAGGCGGTATCCAATCCATTATATGGTTAAAAGGCCTGCTTAATGTTTTTAAATACCCTTTGTTGTCGTTCCAGTACATCAGTCACCGGGTGCTGCGGTGGACGGTTACCCCATTTTTTATGATCCTGGCCTTTATTACCAATATCCTGATAGTGGCAGGCCCCGGCGGAATAATTTACCAATTGCTGATGGCCGGGCAGGTGCTTTTTTATGGTTTAGCCATATTAGGTTATATCATGGAAAAACAACAGATCCGCGTAAAAGCCCTGTTTGTACCCTATTATTTTTGCGTAATGAATTATGCCGTATTGGCGGGCATCATCCGTTATTATAAGGGCAGCCAAAGCGCGGCCTGGGATAAGGCCCAGCGGAAGGTTTAGGAAGCTTGTTCTAACTGTCGTGCATGTATTAAATCAAATGACGATTGCAGACCTAACCAATATTCGGCACTAATATCCAAAGCTTTTTCAAGCCTTACGGCTATACGTGCTGTTATGTTTCTTTTGCCTTTAAAAAGTTCACTTAAATGGCCCGGTAAAATGCCGAGTTTAAAAGCCAACTCTGATTTTTTCAAGCCGCGTTCTTCAACCTCTTCCTGTAAAAACTCTCCCGGATGAAGGGCAATTAAAGTTTTTAATTCATTGCCATCCTTGTCAAATACATTTCCCATAATGTTTCTTACTAATACCTATTTATGAATAATGGTTACTTAACTCTTCTATACATATAACTTCGAGCCGCGTATTGTTACCGTCCTTTTCAACTCTAAAAATAATCCTGTAGCCTATATTAAGCCTGATAGAAAACTTACCGTCCAGGTCACCTGATAGTTTTTCAAAGTGTAGGGATTTAATCTTTCTTAAGTCATTAGTATTAATTGCATTCTCAAGTTGAATAATTCTTTTTATAAATGACTTTTCAACTTCTAGATTGAATTTAGGTTTCCCAGTGCTTTTACCATTAACATAAAGCTTTATTAAATAGTCATCTTCAATAATAACGCGCATGTTATAATTATTTACCAAAGATAGGTAAAACTATTAAATTTACCAAATATTGGTAATGATGTTTGTAAGATTATAAGGTTCTGGCACATCAGCCACAAAAAAAGCCCGGTGTTTTGCACCGGGCTTTAATATTATATCATGGGCTTGATTAGATCTTACCGAATAATTGCTCTAATTTATCGGTCAGGTCCTTACCGCGTAAGCCTTTGGCAATGATTTTGCCGTTAGGATCAAGCAGGATGTTTTGTGGGATAGCCTGGATACCGTAAGAACTTGAAACTTCGTTATCCCAAAATTTCAAATCAGATACTTGTGTCCAGTTTAAGCCGTCTTTTTTAATGGCATCAATCCATTTGGTTTTGCCTGTAGGCTGATCTAACGATACACCCAGGATGGTAAAGTTTTTATCTTTGTATTTGTTAAAGGCGCTAACTACGTTAGGGTTTTCTGCACGGCAAGGGCCGCACCATGATGCCCAAAAATCAATTAGTAAGTATTTGCCTTTGAAAGATGAAAGGGTAACCATTTTGCCGCTGGTATCAGCTTGTGCAAATTCGGGTGCCATAGCGCCGATGGCTGTTTTCTTCCATTTTTCTAACAGGCCTGCATACCTTACGCCTGTAGCTGTAGCTTTTAATTCAGGAGATAAGGTGTTAAATACCGCGGCTGCATCAGCATACTCCGGATAGTAACCCAGTGCCGAAGTTAAAGCGGTAACGCTCATATAAGCAGTAGGGTGCGATTTAATGTAGGCTTTTGTTAATGTAGCGTTTTCCTTGTCAATCACATCAGATTTAGCTTCGTAAGCATCCTGAAACTCTTTACCCTTGCGTGTTTCGGCTGGGGTAGCCATATACCAGGCACTTAGTTGTGCTTGCTTGTCGGTCACAGGTTTCATGTAGGCTTTGTAAACAATGTTGTCGTCGTTTACTTTAGTGCCCGATACCTTTGCCTTTGATAACGAATCGGCGCTGGTTACAGTGGCAGTACCTGCCGAAAGGTAAACTTGTGCAATATCGGTTTTCATCTTACGGTCGAGTTTGGACAAACCTGTACCAGCCGGATCGTAAATTAAAGTAGCCGAAGTAATATCTTTAACAGTACCGGTAAAAGTAAATTCGCCGTTTACTGCTACGGTCGAGTCCATCACCAACTTTTTGTCGGCAACGTAACGTAAAAATACTTTTGATGGGGCGCCAATAGTCCCCACTTTACCCTTAACAGTAAATGGCATTTGGGCAAACGCAAATGCAGGTACAGCTGCAAGTATGGTAAGCAATGTTTTTTTCATATCCGCAAAAATTTATTGGTTAAATGTTAATTCCTTTTGCAATATAAGGGATTAACTATATTTTCCCAAAAATTTCTGCCAGTTTGTTCTCCAGGTCTTCGCCGCGCAGGTTTTTGGCAATTATCTTGCCATCGGGGTCAATTAAAAAGTTTTGCGGGATAGATCCAACAAAGTATAAGGCGGCAGCCTCATTTTGCCAATATTTCAGATCGGATACTTGTGTCCAGGTAAGCCCATCATTTTTTACAGCAGCCATCCAATCGGCCTTGCCATCGGGGCGATCGAGCGAAACACCCAGTATGGTAAACTTTTTGGTTTTATATTTATTAAAAACTTTTACCACGTTAGGGTTTTCCTGGCGGCAAGGGCCGCACCATGATGCCCAAAAATCTATCAGCAGGTATTTCCCCCTGAACGATGATAGCTTAATAGGTGTGCCATTAGCGTCGTTCTGTGTAAAATCGGGGGCAATAGCGCCTATGGCAGTTGCTTTCAACTTATCAATTGATTGTTTCATAGCGTAACCAGCTTCGCTGGTTTTTAAAGCCGGCGAAAGCCCGTTATAAAGCGGTTCAATATCTGCCGGATCGGCATTTGGCCCACCTAACGAGCTTAGTGCCATCAGGCTTAAATAACTGCTGGGGTTTGTTTTAATAAAGGTTTTTAAGGTGCCTTCCTGCTCGGCCTGTAAGGCTTTTAATTTGGCCTGTATATTGTTTTGAAATTCGGCTGTTTGCTGCTGGGCGGCAGGGGCGGTTTTGGCATCGGCCGCCAATTTTTTGGCCTTATCGTTTACCAGGGCCAGTTGGGCGGTCAGTTTTTTATTATCATCATTAATAGCCGAGCCGGTGATCTGCGCCTTACTTACCGAATCGGCGGTGGTTAGGTTAATATCGCCTTTTTCTAAATAAATGCTCAGATTATCGGCACTCTTGTCCAGTTTGGTAATGCCGGCGCCGGTACGGTCTATCACTAATATAGCGCCAACCGGGTTTAGCACCTGGCCGGTAATGTAAAATTGTCCGTTAACTATGATGGCCGAATCCAACATCCGGTTGGCACCTAACTGGTATAATAAGTAAGCCTTTGCCGGGGCATTTAATTTACCCACCAGGCCTTTAAGCGTAAAGGTATCCTGCGCGCTGGCCAACAGAGGGAAAAGGGCGATGATATAGAAAAGTATTTTCTTCATGAATTTCAATATAAATATAATTAACGTGCGATATGCTGTTAAATTATTAGCTCAGTTTTTGATAGGTGCGCCACCATAGGTCGGGCATTTCGCCGGACACGGCTATTTTATAATCATCGTAACGGCAGGGCACTAAATGGAAGCGCTCGTTTTGCGATCCGCCTGTTGGGTAAGGTACCTGCATCCACCACCTGTCGCTTTTTTTGCTTTTCACAAATACCAGTTCATGGTCGTCGTGCTTCAGGCTGGTTTTATAAATCAGGTATTGCGATTTGGGATTAAGCGGAAAATCGCGCTTGCGGTTATAAAAGCCATCAATAAAATACCAAATCATTTGCGCCAGCAGGGTAGCCGTTTGGCCATTATTATCGTAAGCGGGGTTAAACTCAAAAAACCCGATAGAACTTAGCTTATCATTAAAGCCGGCATAACGGCAAAGCTGACATGCCTCGTCGCCATAGAAACCGTTTGGGGTAGCATTGGCATTACCCGTGGCATCGGCCGAACGGATGGCACCCATATCAAAGCTGATCATGTTAGCATTACGGATAACAGGTTCGGCAATAGCTACCTGGCCGCTTAGTTCGCCCAGGCGTGTGGTGTCAAAAAACAGTTTATCCATTACGCGCAGGCTATCCTGGTTTACAAAATAGGTTTGGTAGCCCAGGTTGCTGTAATTGAACAGGTAATTAGGCTCGTGCAAAAATATTTTGTTCAGGTACGATGATGATGTAGTTTCGATGCTTTCGCCAACACTATCATCTTCCAAATCAAAACGGGGGTCAATCACCACCAAATCTACCTTTTGCTCCAGTTCGCCATAGGCCAGGTATTGGGCGTAGGTAATATCCTGTCCGCCGCCGATGATGATTGGCAGGATATCCTTTTTAATCAGCTCGGCCACTACCGTTTTTACCGCGAAATAGGTATCGGTAACCGTAGCGCCTTGTTTGATGTTGCCCAGATCTACTATTTTAGAGTTGTAATTACCTTCGTAAAGCAGGTATAACTTTTCGCGTACATAATCAGGCCCTAATGCACAGCCGGGGTTGCCGGTGGCGTGGCGGTCGTCCTGCACGCCGATGATGGCGATATCGATCTTCTCGTTTTCGATATCGGGGAAACCCACCGAAAAATGCTCGATCTTACTACCCAAATGGCTGTTGTAGTACCCATTTTTAGGAACAATTTTTTTAACGTCGACCGGAGAAAAGAAATCAGACAAGGACATACCTTGCAAAGGTAATATAATGTGCGGATTGTTGGATGTGCAGATATGCAAATGTGCGTATGTGCAAATGATAGAATTGATGTGCGTATGTGCAAATGAAGAAAATTAATCTGCACATTTGCACATACGCATATCTGCACATTTAAATACATTTGCACATACGCACATTTGCATATTATCTATGATCCTTATAACTGGCGCAACGGGTTTCCTGGGTTCGGAAGTGGCTAAGCAGCTTGCTGAAGCGGGTACGCCTGTCCGCTGTATTAAGCGGGCATCGTCTGTTATCCCGGCTTTGTTGCTTCCTTACAGCAGCCTCATTACCTGGGTTGATGCCGATATTCTGAACTATCCGGCCCTTGACGATGCCTTTGATGGCATTACACAAGTATACCATTGCGCCGCCTGGGTATCACTGAAAAGCGCCGATAAAGAACCGATGATCCGTACCAATGTGGAGGGAACGGCTAACGTGGTTAACCTGTGTATGCTGTATGGCGCCAGGCTACTGCACGTAAGTTCGGTTGCGGCCATTGGCGAAGCCAAGCCCGGCGAAATGATTACCGAAAACCATCATTTGGATGAAAGCGCCGCTAACGATGGTTACGCTACCTCTAAACTGGAAAGTGAAATGGAAGTATGGCGCGGCGTGGCCGAGGGATTGGATGCCATAATTGTAAACCCATCTATTATTATTGGCCCGAATACCGGCATTTTAGGCAGTGGGGCATTGTTCGAGACCGTACGTAAAGGCCTTAAATTTTATACATCGGGCAGTATTGGTTTTGTGGATGTGGAGGATGTGGCCAAATGTATGATCATGCTAATGAGCAGTGATATCCACGAGGAGCGCTTTATTATCAGCGCCGAAAACCGTGGTTATCAAAACATCACTACCGAGATTGCCCAATGCTTTAACCTTACGCCACCCAATACACTGGCCAAACCCTGGATGATGGAACTGGCCTGGCGCGGCGCGGCCTTTTGGGCGGCCCTGCGCGGTGGCGCACCGGCTATTGATAAGGTATCGGCACAAAGCGCCAGTGTGGAACGTAATTACGATAATAGCAAGCTTAAAAAAGCCATAGCCTTTAACTTTAAACCGGTAAGCCAATCGGTAGCCGAGGTTTGCGCGCGTTTAAAGGTTTAATGTTCAATCACGGGCCGATGGCTCATTTATATCATATATCCTGATGAAAAAAATTAGCCTGCTCTATCTTGTTATAGTTTTATGTTCAATTATCCAAACGGCATACGCTCAAAACGGATTGATTAAGCAAATCCAGCTTTCGCGGTTCGATCTGCAATCGTCGGCACTTGTCACCAACAGCGGTGCCGAAATTTCATCGGCTAATTTTCATTCAAAAGCCTATTGGTTCCCGGTAAGGGTACCCTCAACGGTGCTGACAGGGTTGGTAGCTAATAAAATTTACCCCGATCCATACCTGGGGCTAAACAATATGCTGATCCCTGATGCGTCGGATGAGTTTAATAAAATGTATCAGTTAGAAAAATACAGCTTTTTACCAAACGACCCCAATCCCTGGAAAAAGCCTTATTGGTACCGCACTACTTTTAATGTGCCTGCCGGCGATAAGGGCCGTGTTTTTCAGTTGATATTTAAGGGCATTAATTACCGTGCAGCCGTATGGGTAAACGGCAAGCAAATAGCCGACTCTACCCAAATGGCCGGCATGTTTGCCGAGTATAGTTTAGATGTGAGCAAACAAATAAAACCCGGTGCCGAAAATGTGCTGGCCGTTAAAATATATCCGCTTGACTGTCCCGGCACACCGGATAAGGAACAGTTGGAAGCCATGGGCCCATTTTACCTGAACGGTGGCCCAACCGGCGATATCGGTAAAAATGTAACCATGCTTTGCTCGGTAGGTTGGGACTGGATCCCTGCCGTGCGCGACCGTAATATGGGCATTTGGCAGCCGGTATTTTTACGGACTACGGGTGGGGTTACGATCAGCCGGCCGCAATTAAAAACCGATTTGCCTAACCTGCCCGATACATCTAAAGCTAAACTAAGCCTGAATTTAACCCTGGCCAACCACGGCGCTATTAACGAGAAGGGCAAGCTGAAAGTAACCATATCGCCCGATAATTTTACGGGTGTAGCGCCGGTGCAATTCGCTAAGGATTATACCGTAGCCGCAGGTGCCTTTACCGATGTGAAATTGGATGCATCAACCATATAGGAATTGCTGATTAATAAGCCGCGCTTATGGTGGCCTAATAATTACGGGCGGGCAAATTTATACCGTATCCGTTTGCAATATGTAGGCGCGGGCGGCGCGGTGGCCGATGATACTACCTTTGTTTTCGGCATCCGTACGGTAAGCTCGAAAGCGGTGGAAACTAACCGGGCCTTGCGTCGCGATTTTTATGTGAACGGCAAGCGGGTAAACCTGGTTGGCGGCGCCTGGGTGCCCGATATGATGGTAAACCGCGATTCGGCCCGGTACGATTATGAACTGCACCTGTGCCGTAATGCTAATGTGAATTTGGTACGGATATGGGGCGGCGGTGTTACCCCGCCCGATGCCTTTTTTAACGCGGCCGACAGGTATGGGCTGATGGTATGGTCGGACTTTTGGATTACCGGCGATACCCAGGGCGAGTTTAAAGGATCGGCCGATTGGCCGCTGGAGGGGAGCGTGTTTGCCAAGAATGTGATCAGCACCATCTACCGTATCCGTAACCACCCCAGTTTGCTGGTGTGGACCGGCGGTAACGAAGGCCATGCCCGTAAAGAATTGTATGAGGTAATGCGTAACAGCATTATCCAACTGGATGGTACGCGCCCGTATATCCCCAGTTCATCGGGCTTTGCCAAACTACCTGCCGGTTTTGAGGGTGCCTGGCCCGATGGTAAATCATCGGGCGTGTACAGCGGCGGGCCATACCGCTGGACCGATCCGCACGAGTATTACCGCTTAGCCGACAAGGATAACGGATGGGTGTTTAAGGATGAAACCGGCATCCCATCGCAACCGCCTTATAATACGCTGGCTAAAAACATCACTAATTTAGTGTGGGATAAAAGCCTGCCTTACCCGCTCAATAACAGCTGGGGATACCACGATGCTGCCACAGGCGCGGGCCGGTACGATTTGTACTACCAGGAAATGGTAAAACGCTACGGCGAACCAAAAAACATGGAAGATTTTTCCAACAAAATGCAACTGCTTAACTCCATTGGCTACCAGGGCATATTTGAAGCAGCCGGCCATAAGCTAAACGAAAGCGGCGGGGTAATGCTATGGAAGCTGAACGCCGCTTTCCCGAGTGTGATATGGCAGATATACGATTGGTTTTTAGAACCCAATGCCGGCTATTACGCCATGCAAAACGCCTGCGAGCCGGTACATATCCAGCTTAACCTGAATGATAGCACCGTGGCCGTAATTAACCGTACCCATTATACCACCGCTAAGCTAACGGCCGATGCCGAGGTATTCACTATGGATACCAAATCCATATTTCATCAAACGGCAACTGTTACCTTGCCGGCTACCGGGGTAAAGGGGTTGATATCTTTAAAACCGGTTTTAGCCAGGGCCAGGGATGTGAGCTTTGTAATGCTGAAGCTAAAGGACGCATCGGGCAAAATTGTATCCCGCAATACCTATTGGCTGGCGCCCGATACTAATTACCGCGCTATGCAGCAAATGCCCAATGCTAAGCTGCAAACTAAGGTGCTGGAAACGATAGCAGGCAAAAAAGCTACGGAGTGGATGGTACAGATCAGTAATACATCAAACCAACTGGCATTTTTCGTTCGTCCGCAATTGGTGCAACAAGGGGAGGAAGTGATGCCGGCGTACTGGTCGGCCAGTTATTTTACATTGGCCCCGGGCGATAAGATCACCTTAACGGTAAGCGCACCTAATGATAAGCTGAAAGGTGGAGATATATCGATTGATGTAAGCGCCTGGAATGTGGCTAAGCAAACAACCCATTAGCCTTAACAAATGTTAATACGTTAATTAATAAATAAAGTACTATCACAAACAGCACTTATATTTGTTGACTTTTTGATTTTAACGCTTATAATGCCTCGTATCCAAACAAAACCGTTCTCTAAATACTGTTATAGTTTATTAATTGTTGCCCTGTTGATGGTAAGCCATGCCTTTGCTGTTCAAAAGGGTGATACCTCCCGTGCTGTTTTTAAGTTTAAAACCGTGGTGATTGATGCCGGGCATGGCGGTAAGGACCCCGGCGCGCATGGTGTAAATGCTAAGGAAAAAAACATAGCGCTGGCCATTGCCTTAAAACTGCGCGATGCCGTTAACGACCAAATGCCATCGCTTAAGGTGATTATGACCCGCACTACCGATAAGTTTGTGGAGTTACAGCAACGCGCCCAAATAGCTAACGATGCCAAAGCCGACCTGTTTATTTCCATTCACTGCAATTCATCGCCGCAAAAAACGGGTACGCGGAAGGGTACGCTGGTATTGGTATACGGCTATCACCGCAAGGCCGAACAGTTGGAGGCCCTGCGCGAAAACTCGTCTATTTACCAGGAAAAGGATTACAGTATAAAATATCAGGGCTATAAGGGTAACGACCCTACCTACTTTATTTTACTGAACGTGCTGATGCAAAACCACCGTGAGCAAAGCATTAAATTTGGCCGCTTTGTAAGCGACGAATTTAAAAGGGATAGCCGCCGGGTAGAGGGTGTTGGCGAACAGGGTTTACTGGTGCTGGCCCATACCGCTATGCCATCGGTACTGGTGGAGACGGGTTTTGTGAATAACCCGGAAGAAGAGAAATACCTCGACTCGGAAGAGGGACAAAATGAAATTGCACAAGCGATACTGCGTGGCCTTAAAAAGTATAAAAAAGGCTTTGATCGCAACTAATAACGATAGTTAGATGTGAGAAAAGGGCATCACAACTAATAAGAACATGTCATTTCGACGAACCGAAAAGGAGGTGTATTGGGGTGAGGAGAAATCTTCTACGTGCGACAGGCTGCTTTTAGAAGATTTCTCCTCACCCCACCACTTAGCCGGACGCTGTTTGTCGAAATGACATGGTGTTTTTTATATCGGACCGAAATTAAATATTATAAAACCCTAACTGCATTTGATATGAATGATGGCTTCTCGGTTATTATAGAAATATTGGGCACGGTGGCATTTACCGTATCGGGGGCGTTTTCGGCCATGCAAAAGCGGATGGATATTTTTGGGGTGTTTGTGCTGGGCTTTGTTACCGCTATAGGCGGCGGTACCCTGCGCGATATTTTGATTGGCAGCCTGCCCGTGGCCTGGATGCGCGATATGCAAACCCCGCTTATTATCCTGGGTACAACTATAGCCACCATTATATTTAAAAAGTACGTTAAAAACCTTAAGATCACCCTGTTTTTGTTTGATGCTTTGGGCCTGGGCTTGTTCACCATTATCGGTGTGCAAAAGGGTTTAAATGCTAATCTTAACCCGGGTGCCTGCGTAGCGCTGGGTACCATAACCGGCTGCTTTGGCGGAGTGGTAAGGGATATATTAATTAATGAGATCCCCGTGCTGTTCCGCAAGGAAATATATGCCACAGCCTGTATTGCCGGCGGTTGCTGCTATTTATTACTGCTGATGGTAGCCGACCGCATTATTGCCGAAACGGCTGCCATATTTGTTATTTGCACCATCCGTATTATAGCCATGCGCCGCAATTGGAAGCTGCCGTCGGTGTAGATAGATCCGCGTTAATTGCTTTGCAACAAATTTATATCGCGCTATAAATCATCAGTATAAATATTAAATTTGTTGAAACCCATAAGCCAATTCTATTTCCCTAAAATTATCTCCATGAAAAATATTAGCTTTTTACTGCTTACCATGATATGCCTTAAAACTTTTGCCCAGGATAATACTGCGCCGCAGGTTAAAACAGCTAACGGCACTTTAGAAGGCGTAGCCGAAGCCAGCGGTATCCATTCGTTTAAAGGTGTACCATTCGCGCAGCCACCGGTAGGTAATTTGCGCTGGCGCGAACCACAAGCCCCACAAAATTGGAGCGGTGTGCGCAAGGCCGATCATTTTGGTCCGCAGGCGATGCAGCGCTATATCTATAGCGATATGATGTTCCGCAGCGATGGTAAAGGCGAGGATTGCCTGTACCTAAACGTTTGGACACCGGCAAAATCGGGTAACGAAAAACTGCCGGTACTGGTTTATTTTTATGGCGGCGGTTTTACCGCCGGCGATGGATCGGAATACCGGTACGATGGCGAGGCTTTGGCCAAAAAAGGCATCATAACCATTACCGTAAATTACCGCCTGGGCATATTTGGCTTTATGGCCCATCCGGAATTGACTAAGGAATCGCCAAACCACGCATCGGGTAATTATGGTTTGCTGGATCAGCACGCGGCACTGGTTTGGGTACAAAAAAATATAGCCGCCTTTGGCGGCGACCCTAAAAAGGTCACCATCGGCGGCGAATCGGCCGGATCCATGTCGGTTTGCGGGCAGGTGGCATCGCCTTTGTCCAAAGGTTTGTTTATTGGGGCTATAGGCGAGAGTGGGTCCTTGTTGGGTAACCTGTCGCCCATGCCATTGGCCACGGCCGAGCAAAATGGCCTTAAGTTTGCCGCTACTGCCGGTGCCGCAACCCTTGCCGATCTACGGAACATCCCGGCCGATAAATTGCTGGAAATGTCGGCCAATGCCAGGTTTGGGACTACGGTTGATGGCTACTTTCTGCCCGAAACGCCGCAGGCTATTTTTGCCGCGGGCAAGCAAATGCACGTAAACTTATTAGCCGGCTGGAATTCGGAAGAATCGGGCGCGCAGGGGATTTTAGGTAAGGCCGAACCTACTGTAGCCAATTTTAACAGCGCGGTACAGAAAATGTATAGTGATAAGGCGGCTGATGTATTAAAGGTATACGCCCCGGCTACCGATGCCGATGTGCGCCAGGTAGCCACCGAATTGGCATCGGACCGGTTTATTGCTTTCAGCACCTGGAAGTTTACCGATATGCAAGCTAAAACGGGCGGCAAGCCGGTTTACCGGTATTACTTTACCCGCAAAAGGCCAACTACGGTAAGCGGTAAGGTAAACACCGGGTTTGGCGCGGTACACTCGGCCGAGATTGAATACGCGCTGGGTAACCTGCCCACCAATAAAGTTTACGCCTGGGGGCCCGATGACTACCAGATCTCGGAAACGATGCAAACCTACTTTGTTAATTTTGTAAAAACCGGTAACCCTAACGCCGCGGGATTAGCCCCCTGGGCTGCCATGAAGCCGGGAACGCCCAATTTAATGGTGATAGATGTGCAGTGCAAACCGCAAACATCGGTTACCGAGGATAGACATAAATTATTGGATGGATTTTGATGCCGATATAAATTATAAGTAAGATTATGATATTACGGTGTATAACCAGGGCAATTGGTAGTGTACCAACTGTACCAGGTGTACCAAGTGTTCCATTTGGTACAGTGGAACACCCCGTATATCAACTATTCGTAGCCGTTAATTAAACCACTTTTTATGCAATGCCAGCTTAATGGCCGACGCTTTGTTGGTTACATGCAGCTTTTCGTAAATATTGGCGGTATGCTTGCGTACGGTATGCGGGCTGATAAACAAGCGTTCGCCTATTTGCTGATAATTCAGGCCGTCAACAATGCGCTGTAAAATCTCAATCTCGCGTACCGATAATATGCAATCGTGCTGCGCGGCCAGGGATTCTTCGGGCTTGCTGGTGTTTTTTAACAGTGATAGTGCCTTTTGCGCTATCCGCGGCGACATAGGGACGCTGCCATCGTAAACACATTCGGTTATGGCCCTAACAATGTGGCCAATCTTTTCGTCCTTTAATAAATAACCGCAGGCACCGGCCTTAATAGCCTCAAACAGCTTTTCATCATCGTCAAAAACAGTCAGCATCAGGCATAGTACTTCGGGATATACTTCACGGGTGATGCCTACGGTTTCAATGCCATCCATATTAGGCATTTCAATATCCATTAGTACTACCTGTGGTAATTGTTCGGGTTTCAGTATTTTCATGGCCTGCAAAAATTCGTCGCCATCGGCAGCCTTTAATACAACTTCCAATTCTTCGTAATAAGCTAACTGCTCGCAAAGCGTTGTTCTTAACAAGCGCTTATCATCAACAACTGCAATTCGGATGCTCATTTAGGTAAGATTTAGACAGGATGATCAATATAGTTTAGTATAAATATAGCACTTTCAATTAAAAATGGCTGCCCCCAAAAGGAGGCAGCCCACACCTCACACACTACAGGTTCAATTGCTGACCCTGAATTTAGAGTTCTTTTTTATAAAGAGTGATATTTAGAAAGTAAAGCCTAAGCGCAGGCCAATAAAGCCGGCACTGCTGTAGCCTTCGTAACGCAGGCTTGGGTCAAATGCACCCAAGTGCGCGCCAACACCAAACGAGTATGTAAAATCGGTACTGCTAACCGACGACAGGCTTGATGTAGTAGCCGATGGGATATAAACCCTTGCTATAGTAAAGCCGGCTTCGCCCAAACCATATAAGGTACCGTTAAACATATATTCGTAACCAGCCTTAATTGGGATATTAAGTTGTGCTTTTGAATTAACACCACTGATGCTTTTAGGGATAAAGGCCATAACACCGGTAGTGCCGGTAACGGCGCTTGCATCGCCTATGGGTACGGCAACACGTAAGGTTAAGCCGCCACCGTAATTGTAACCGGCATTTGTAGGCAACGCGCCCTCAAGGCCCAGGCCAATGCGGAATTTTTCGGATGATTTGTCTTGTGCCGAGGCTGATACTGCAATAACAGCTAATAATAGTGCAACTGCGAAGGTAAAGTTCTTTTTCATTTTGATTAAGTTTTTGGTGAATGATTAAGTGTTAATTAATTGTGTAAAAGTGTTCGTTAAATCACAATGCTAAACAACGGCTTAATTGCAGGCACATCAATAACTCATTTGTAGTATTTTTATAATCAATTACTTATGGCTAATTTGCATAGTTGATTTCAATGAGAGAAGGATACCCGGATGAACGGGCGGTAGTAAATTGATCTGCAACAAACAACCAATTATAAAAGATACGGGCAACACAAAACGGCCCGGTAAAATACCCCATTTGTAGTATTGACGGTAATTGTAAAAGGCTGTTAATTAGCCTTTACACACCTTATATTAATTGAAACAACTTATGCGCAATAATATTTGCCATGTACGGGCCTTGTTTGCAATAGTAATGCTTTGGGCCGTTTGGATGCCGGCAGCGGCGCAGGTAAAAAAAATTACCGACAGCCTCGAAAATATTTTGCAAACAGGGGGCTTAACCGGCACCGCGCGTATAGATATCACCAATAAATTAGCAACATACTTAGTAAGAAAAAGCAGCGACCGTGCAAAAGCTTTTGCCACACAGGCATTAGCCGAATCAATTAAATTAGATTACCGCGAAGGCGAGGGGCTGGCTTACATGGTATACGGGATGATATACCAGCAAAGCGGTGTTTTAGATTCGGGTTTGCTTTATGCAGATAAGGCCGGTAAAATTTTGCCCGGCATCCCTAAAAGGGTGATTGAAACAGGCGTTTGTTATCAATTAAAAGCAATGATGCTGCGGATGAAAGATCAAAGCAGCGATGCGATAACCGCTTACCTGGAAGCTATCAGGTATTTTGAAAAAGGGAATTACAAACCGGGCATAGCCGATGGTTACGTTGGTATAGCAGCTATGTTTGTAGCTAAAACACAATACGCCGAAGCAATAGACTATCATCAAAAGGCACTGAAGCTTTATCAAGAAATGAACCTGGCATCGTTTGTTGCGCAGGAGACAGGTAACCTTGGCCTTGTAGAAGCAAAATTAAAGCATTACAATAAAGCATTAAACTATTTTAGGCAAGCTTTAAAAATATATGAAGGGTTGGACGACCCATCGGGAGTAGCCGATATTTATAACAATATGGGCGAAGCTTATTTTGATATGAAAAATTATCAGCAAGCCATCAATAGCTTAAAGCAGGCAGAAACCATCCGCAAAAAAATAGATGAACCTAAAAACCTGAGTTATACCTTAAATTACCTGGGGCTGGCGTACGAGCAATTAGGCGATAAGGCTAAAGCCATATCCTATATGCAACAGGCCCATAATGTGGCGGTTACGTTGGGTAATACCAAGCAAATAAAAGATTCGTTTGAAGCCATGTCGGCTTTTTACGCGCATAACCGCCAGCTCGATTCGGCTTACTTTTTTAGTAACAAGTTTAGATTGCTAAAAGATTCGATAGACATTACCGACGATAAAAAGGCGTTTAGTAGTTTACTGGTGAAATACGAATCTGAAAAAAAGCAGCAACAAATTAACTCGCTGAACCAGGAAAATACTATCCAAAAACTTTCTATAGCCGGGCGTAATAAAACGATCGGTATCATTATCGGCTTGTTTATACTTGCGGGGATATTTGGCGCGTTATTTTATAACCGCAACCAGTTAAAGCAAAAAGCCGAATTGCAACACCAAATGCTGGTTCAGCAAGATCTATTGACTAAAGCAGTTATTGAAGCCGAAGAGAACGAACGAAAGCGCATAGCCAGCGATTTGCACGATGGCGTAGGGCAAATGTTTTCGGCTGTTAAAATGAACCTGGGCGGCTTAATAGAAAGGGTTAAAATGGATAGGGATGAAGACCGTTTCCTGGCCGAGAAAACAATGGCGCTGGTAGAGGAAAGCTGTAAGGAGGTGCGGGTAATATCGCACCAAATGATGCCCAATATGCTGCTGCGGTCGGGTATCGCATCGGATGTGAAGAGTTTTATCGAGAAGATCGATTCGGAACGGTTGAAAGTAAATGTAGAAGCCATTGGCTTTAAAAACCGGATTGAAAGCAATGTGGAAACTGTTTTATACCGGGTGATACAAGAAAGTGTAAATAATGTGATCAAACATTCTAAAGCATCAAAACTGGATATTACCCTTAATCGGGATGCTGCCGGAATTACAGCTGTAATAGCCGATAATGGTATTGGGTTTAATACACAGTATAAAGATAGTTATGCGGGCATCGGCCTTAAAAACATAGCCGCGCGTATCGAATATTTAAAGGGTACAGTAACTTATTATTCATCGCCGGGCAAGGGCACATCTGTAAATATTTGGGTACCGGTAGGCTAGCTAATTAAAAAAGCGCAGTTTAAATTAGTTGAAATAGTCAGTCGGGATATTATTTGATAATAGTAAGGGCGCCCGACAGTATTTGGCCATCGCCGCTGTTAAGCCTGATGACATAATAATACGTGCCCGTGGGTAGTGGCTGCCCATCATAAGTGCCATCCCAGGCCTTATTGTAGCCTATAGAATGGTAGAGTGTTTTACCATAGCGGTTAAAAATATCAACAGTAGCATTAACATAGGCCAGTAAGCCGGTAATGGTCCAAACATCATTAACCCCATCACCATTTGGTGTAAAGGTATTGGAGACAGTTATCAGTGGCGATACCTTAATGAGGGCCTTATCCTGGCTGGTGCATCCCCTGCTATCGGTTATGGTTAGTGTATAAACAATATCGGTATCGCCACCCATTATCAATGGGTTTTTAAGCGTATTATCATTTATGCCAACATTTGGGGTCCATAGGTATTGTACATTTTCATCACCTACCGTAGGTTGTAAGGTAATCGTATGGTCCTTTAATACATACCTGGTACCGCCGGCATAAACTTTAGGCGGGGGGATCAATTTAATAATGGTTTCGTCGGTAGCAATATCACATAACCCGGCATTTGTATAAGTTAAAGTAAGTTTAACAGATCCACCGCTAATATCGGCAGTGCTGGGCACATAACTGGCATTTAATTGATTTGCCGATGGTGTGAAAGAGCCTGTGCCTGATGTGCTCCACGTAGCGCTGCCCGGTTTTAATAGCTTACCATTTAGTGGTATACCTTTGCTTTGCGCGCAAGCTTCCTGGTCTGGACCGGCATCGACCGCTGGTGTAGCGCCAAATGTAATGGTAGTATTAGCAATAGCAGGTGTACAATCATCCTTACTGGTTGAAGTAAGGCTAAGCACAACAGAACCATTGGTTTTATCTTGGGCCGAAGGTATATATTGTGTATTTAGCTGGCCCGCCGATGGTGAGAATGTCCCTGTTCCGCTTGTTGACCATATACCGGTTGTGGTACCGCCCGATACTGTCCCCGTTATATTTATGGCATTTTGGGTAACGCATACCACCTGTGCCGGACCAGCTGTTACCACCGGAGGGATATTTACCTTAACATCAATTGTGGCAGCCGGGCTTGCACAATTATTAATGATTGTACTAAGTCTATAAGTTCCCGCACCGGCAGCGCTTACATTATTAATTTGCGGGTTTTGCAGTGTAGATGAAAATCCGTTTGGCCCGGTCCATAAATAAGATGCATTTGCTACAGTAGGGGTTTGCAGATAGATGGTATTACCTATACAAACCGGCGAGTTACTGTTTACTGCAGGAATGGATGGTATGGGATATACACCTACTACATAAACAAACTGCTGACCCTGGCAACCATTTGCATAAGGCGTAATATAATAAGGTACATAAACTATAGCGTTACTGGTATTAATTAAAGCCTCGGTAATAGTTGATGATGTTTGATTGCTAACTGGTGGGTTACTGATATTGGGGAAAGCTTCCCTGCTCCATTTAAAAGTTGCCCCGGGTACATTAGAAGTAATCGTATAATTATTAGGCATGCCTGAACACCCATCTGAATAAACCGCGCTATTAACCGTGACCGCCGGATATATAGTGGCTGTGTAGGTAAATGTGCCGGCGCAATTTCCCTCTAAATAAGTAAATGCGTATGTTACATCAATAGGTACATTGCTGGTATTATACAAGCTTTCTTTTATGATAGGTGCAGCCTGATCGGATACTGCTAAATTACTGATACCGGCTACAGCAGCCCTGCTCCATTTAAAAGTTATACCCGGATCGCTGAATGTAAAAGTATAATTTACTGGTTCGCCGCTGCAAACCGTGCTTTTGGTTGCACTGGTTGCGCTGCCCAGCGGATTAACCGTAACTACATATTTAAATAACGAACTGCAACCATTTGTTGTTGATGTAATATTATAAGTTACCTTAACCGCAGTACTGCCGGTATTAATTAAGGTTTCGTTAATGGCACCCGTTGTATTGCCGCTAACAGCCGGGTTGCTAATGCCCATTACAGCGGGGCGGTCCCAACTATAGGTAGCCGCAATATTTGTAGTAATAGTATAATTTAATACACTGCCGCTGCAAACAACGCCCGTAGCGGCGCTGGTAACGGCAGGGGGCTGGGTAATGGTAACATCAACCTTGGTGCGTTGCAGGCTTACGCATCCATTATCAACAGCTTGCACATAATAAGAAGCGTTCCCGGTTAATACAGGTGTTGTATATGTGCTGCCGGTTGCTAATGCCGTGCCACCCGTAGCAGTGGCATACCATTCATAAGTTCCCGGCGAACCAGTGGCTGTTAATATAGCGGCACTGTTAAAGCAGGTACTTACGGCGGGCGCGGTAGGCGCGGCAGGCAATGGGTTAATGGTAACATTTACCTGGGTACGGTCGCTGGTATTACCGGCTATAGTTGTTTGTACATAGTAGGTTGTGCCGGCGGTAAGCACGGGCGTTGTAAACGGGTTGCCGGTAAATATCTTAGTGCCACTTGTAGCCACGGTAAACCACTCGTAAGTACCGCCGGGTGCTGTTGCTTTTAAGATAACGCTACTACCCGAGCAATTGGCTGGCGGCGGTGCCACAGTAGGGTTAGCCGGTTTAGGCGCAATGGTAATTTTTACCTGGTCGGATGTAACCCCGCAGGTTGTGCCAGTTGTTGTTGTTAAAGTAAGGGTGGCCGTTGTTTCTCCTGCGCCCGGTGTATATACGGGGTTGGTAATGGTTGAATTAGAGAAGGTACCCGTACCTCCGGTCCATTTTACCCCTACAGCACCTGAGGGAGATGTGACGCTCCCTGCCAATTGTGCCGTACTGCCCGATTTTATGGTTTGATCGGGCCCGGCATTGATAGTTACGCCGGGGTTAATAACTATACCGGTTTGGGTAAAAACAGACTGTGGACAAATGCCGCTTACCACAATAGTATTGGTAATATCATAAGTGCCCGGCGTGCTTTTTTGCAGATCGATAACACCGGTGTTAGGGTCAACAAAGACTAACCCCGCCGGTGATGCAGTAAATTTGCCCGCACTTGCTGGTGCCGTAAAACTTGGCGAAGGGTTTGTTATGCCAAACTCGCAATAAGGTGCGCCGTTGTATGAAAACGTAGCATCGGGACTAAGCACAATTGATATGGTGACCTGGCTAATGGTTTGGCACGAATTGTTGCTTTTAAAGGTTACTGTGTATTTACCAAGTGGGCTAAGGGTTGCATTAATAACCCCCGTAGTGCTGTTAATGATCAACGTAGCAGGCGAGGCGCTAAATGTGCCGCCAGGGGCAGGGACTATTGGTGTGACAGTTCCGGCCGAATTACAGATAGTTGCGGATGGATATTGAAATAACGGGAAGTTTACGGGGGTAGTAGTAACCGTTACACCAACACGCGCACTAACGCAGGTTCCTAAATTATTTTCGGCATAATAGGTGGTTGTGGAACCAACCGTTGGCGAGTAATTATTCCCGGTAGCAAGTACAGTGCCCCCGGTAGCCACGTTATACCACTTAATGGTACCCCCATCGCTAATCGAAGCGCTTAGCGGCGTTGTGGTACCCGGGCAAATAGTGGTTGTTCCACTTACCGTTGGCTGCTGTGGTATTGGCGTTACCGTAACAGTTACCGCTGTGCGGGCACTTGTGCAGCCATTAATAACGGTTTCTACATAATAAGTGGCATTGGTGGCTAAGGGGCTGGTGGTAAAGGTATCGCCCGATGTAAGCAAGTTGCCGCCCGTAGCTGCATCATACCACAGGTAATTATCCGACCCTGATGCTGTAAGCGTGGCCGGGTTATTAAAACATACAGTAACCGGGTTAACAGTTGGCGGTGTTGCTGCCGGGAGTACCGTTACGGGTACCGCCGTACGGGCGCTAATACAGCCGTTGGTATTTGTTGTTTGTACATAATAGGTGGTATTGGCGTTTACTACGGGGGTAAAGGTATCACCGGTAAATAATAAATTACCGCCTGTAGCGGCATCGTACCAGCTATAGGTGCCCCCGGGCGATGTGGCCGATATGGTAGCTGTTGTACCCGGGCATACCTGTGCTACCGGCGCAACAGTGGGAGCGGGCGGGTTATCAGTTACCGTTACCGTTACAGGTGTAAGGCTGCTATAGCAGCCGCCATTAACGGTTTGCACATAAAAGGTAGTATTAGCCGTAAGCGCGGGCGTTGTAAATGGATTTGTAGTGGATAAAACACTTGTGCCCGCGGCATCAGCATACCAAATAAAAGTCCCGCCCGATGCTGTCGATGCCGTTAATACCGTGCTTGTGCCAAAACAGGTTGTAGCATTGGGCGGCGCTACAGTAGGGGCATCGGGTACAGGGGTAACCGTTATTGTTACAGCAACGCGCTGGCTTTCGCATACTGCCGATGAATTTTGGACATAATAAATAGTAGTAGCGGTTAAATTGGGGGTACTATAATCAGGGCTGCTAATCAATGGTATACCACCTGTAGCAGTAGTAAACCAGGCTATAGTGCCACCATCGCTTACATCGGCATGCAGGTTTGCCGATGTTCCGTTGCAAATGGTAATATTAGTAGCTGTTGGTATTGGTTTTTGCGGGGCCGGGGTTACTGTAACAGTAGCCGCTATAGGTTTACCGGCGCAGCCATTATTGGTGGCCACCACATAATAAGTTGTATTAGCCGAAAGTACCGGCGTAACAAATGTAGCACCCGAACCTACCATATTACCCCCGGGCGCATCATACCAGTTAAAGCTATCGCCACCGGTTGCCGACAGTGTAGCCGGGTTGCCAGCGCAAATACTGGCGTTTGTAACTACGGGGTCGGCGTAAATATTAACGGCAACTGGCGTCCTTGGCCCGGTACAGCCCCCTATGGTGGCTTCTACATAAAAAACAGTGGCAGTATTAATAGCAGGTGTAACATAATTGTCGCCACCGGCTAAAAAAGTACCGCCAGCATCATACCACTGATAAATGGCGCCTGCCGGTGCGGTGGCTGTAAGTGTTGCGGGGTTACCCTTGCAAACCGTTACCCCGGCTGCGGTAGGGGCATCGGGGGCGTTTGTTGCTATTATAGTAATAATTTGCTTAACGGGCTGGCAGCCGGGTGTATTATCGCTTACGGTAACGGTATATGTGCCGGCCTTATTTACATTAATAGATGCCGTGTTTTCGCCTGTAGTCCACAGGTAGCTATATGGCGCGGTACCAGCAGTAACCGATGCGGTTAAAACCACGCTATTACCCGAGCAGATGACACCATTATTGGAGGCTGATATAGTAACGCTGAGCGTGCATTGCCCAAGCACAGGCATAAAAGCGCCCAATAAAAGCGCCATTGCTAATATAATCCTTTGAAATGCCTTCATCGTCAATACAATAGCCTTTTATTCAGTTTAATAAACTGCATTATAATGTTGATGTTTTGATATCGATCAAATATATATGATCAGCCTATTTTGCCCTATTTATACGTAAAAAACCAATTTTTGTTCGCCGCGGCCAACTTAAAATCAAAGATAATGCTTTGGGGCATTAAGTGGCCATTTATAAACCGGTGTCGGGGCAAAGGCATCTAAATCATACAGTGAAAAACAGATGTCCTAACTCAGTAAAAAAGCCTTTTTATGTTAACCCTGTAAAAATAATAAAATGCTAATTATCAATTATTTATAATAATGTTTTTTTGAATTGTGTTAACTTGTGTAAACCCAATTTTTGGTATAGCGGATTCCTTTTAAACAACAAATAAGCACAAATATTTAGATGCGTTTGCCCTGCTACCGGTATTAATGCAAGGCCTTTTTATAAAGCAATGCCATAAAAAGCCTTCAAAAAAAAGATATTTTTGAAGGCTTTTTATGATATCAGTAAGCTTTGATCAAAAATTATTCAAACCGGTAAAGTTTTAGTTTCATAATTTGCGGTTGATCGCCCAAGGTGCGCACCACGCTGCCTGCGCGTTTGGCGGCGGCTTCTTCGGCAATATGGTAGTTTAGCATAATATCATCGCCGTTTAAGCGGCGGCCGGCTACCCATTTGCCATCTACATATTTACCCTCATCTAAAACAGAATAACCAACATAGGCCGGCCCTGGGGTAAGCGGATAAAAGTTGATCTGTATATCGGCCCCTGCCACAATAAACTCATTATTTCCCTTGCTAATCACCAATCCGTAACCCGTATCATGTATTTCGGTATGGTTGCGGTTTGTTTTTATGCTGATATCTAAACGGTAGCCGCCCAAGTTAAGGCTTTGGGCCGTTTTGTTTTTATTGAGGGATACACCTATAATAGTGCCTTTGCTCTGCGCTTCTAATATTTCGGGCGCTAATTGTTGCAATATTTCAAAAGCCAATGGGATAGGCCCTTTCACGGCGTCCTTTACCCGGTTTTCTATCCCAAAGGGCGAGTAGCCAATGGCATGGTAGTTCCCGATCAATAAAAACGCGTTGGCCGCTCCGTACTCATCCGCTTTTGATTCGGGCACAAACAGGTCGTTATTATTACGGCTATACAGGGCTGCTATAAATTCAAAATCATCCAGGTAAACATCGGGCGAGAAGATATCTATAGCCGGCGCACCCGCCTTCCAAATGTCGTGAACATGCGCTTGCGGGCCGCCGCTTGGGTAATCGCCGGGGCCATTATCATCGGGCTGCACTATCCAGGTGTTTACAAACATAGGTAGCGGGTATTCCGCTTTTCCTGCAGCGGCTACGGTGTTCATATATTTAGCATAATTCCAGGCCATAAAGGCTTCTTCGCCCTGGGCCGATGTGCCAAAAACTTCGCCCCAGGTACCGCTGGCTTTATTATCATTATCTCCCCATAGCTTTTGTGTTTCGGGCAGTAAGTGGGCTTTGTTCTTTTGTAAATTGGCCATTAATTCGGCAGGCACCTGTTGTTGCCAGGCTTTTTCTGCCAGCGGGCCACGGTCGCGGCTATCGCCCAGCAGGCCAACCTCATTTTCTACCTGTATCATAATTACGGTATGCTGTGTATCAATTTCTTTTACATGCTTCATCATCGCCGCGAAGGCTTTAGCATCGGCCTGCATGGCTTCGGTGCAAAACGGACTGATGGCCTCAACCGGGTAGCCACCCTTAATATGCATCCGCGGGAAGCGCTTATAATCAGTTTTCATCCACTCGGGCACATAATGCGATAGGCCGTTTTTCCAGGTACCAAACCATAGCAAGGCAACGTGCAGGTGATTTTTACGCGCGCCGGCCAGCACACTGTCAACCAAGGTAAAGTCATATTTACCCTCCTGCGGTTCGCTTAGCTCCCATGTAATGGCGGCCAGTACGGTGTTCAGGTGCATGGTATCCAATTTGGCCAGCAGCGGATTTAAATAAGCGACGCTGGTAGCGCTCGAATTATGCAATTCGCCACCCAATACCAGGAATGGCTTACCATCTACAATAAGCTGTTTGCCAACTCCGCGTTTCTCCAGGTGGGGGATACCCGAAATGTCGATTGTTTGATTTGTCTTCTTTTGGCAACCACTAAAAGTTAATGACAGCAATGCCACAGCAGCAAATAACATTACAGCTTTATGCGCTTGCAGGTAAAAGTTTTTATACATGATAATAGGCTTTATGATTGATTTAATAGCGTTTTGTTTACTTAACGGCAACATCCCAAACTTTAGATCGGCGCGACTTACCCGCAGGCCCCTCAATATCCAGGATAACTACATATTTACCGGCGTTTTTATATTGGTGATAAGGGTATTGCTCGGTAGATGAAGTACCATCACCAAAGTCCCACTTCCACGAAGTTACTTTCCCCTGCGATTCATCGATAAAGGCCACCACACGGCGGTTCATATCCACCACCTTGAACGACCAATCTGCATCTATCGCCTTGGTATAGCGGCTATCCAGCGGCATCAGTTTAAAGGGCAGCATATAATCGGCATTACCATACATTTTATGCTGGTGCGATAGGTTCCAAAAACCTTGCTTGCTTTTATCGTTCACGTCATCGTAATCCAGCACGGCCCAGCTCATGCTGATGATCTTGTTATCGTACAGGTTTGATTGTACTGCCCGCACCGGCCCTTCTGTACCGGCATAATCAAAGGGGGTAATAAAAAATTCGAGTATCAGCTTACCGCTTTCGCCGGGTTTAAAATGATAGTTGTAGGCGGCGTTAGCATAAGGCAGTTTTTTTATCCAGGGCTGGCTTCCCCATACCAGGGCCCAATCCTTCCCCACAGCAGGGGTGAAAATGTGATAGTTTTGCGCATGCACGCCGTGGAAAGAAAAATAGGCCTCCCATTTTTCCATATCCTTATTGGGGTGCAACTCATCAATAAATGTCCCGCCCGATCGGTCGGCATCAACCACTACTTCAAAAATATCGTTGTGCAAATCGGGCAGGGAAAAGTCCCAATAATTATCGTAGGCTTCGTATAAAAAGTACAGCCGGTTTTCGCCTTTAACCCAGCCAACCTTTACTTTCACATCCAGGTTTTTAGGGTCGGCCTTTAAAAAATGTTTGTTATCGTCCCGCAGCTGGTCTATCCCAACGGCAAAGCTATCGGGCACCATGGCCCAATCATCGGTATTGCCATCAATACGGGGGATTTTATCTGCCGGGAATTGAAATATTTTAAAGCTGCGCTTATCCTTTTCTACTTCCTGGGCATGCAGTACTATCGTTTGGAAAGCGGATATAAATAATAGGACAAAACAAGTAAGTTTTTTATTCATGGTAATGAGGCATTAAACCGTTTTTTGCTGAAGCACTAAACAACTTTAGCAAATACAGGAAGTTTTAAATAAAAGTAGCCTGCTGCAGAGCTGTACTTTATAAGTTTATAATTGACTGATTAAATTGACAAAGAAAAAATCAAATTGGCATCCTGTACATTCCTGCCCTGGTATCTATCTCAGGTTGGTTGCGGGTAACCCGCTGTTTAAATGCAGTGTAAATATTAAATTAATGTTACTCAAACCGCTTGCTTTTAAAACATGCTTTACAATATCTTAATCGATATTTGATATTGTGCTTATACTGATGATGTTCCTTTGCGGGAACATTTAACAGTATATGAAGAGATCCCTACCCCTTATTTTTTTGCTTGTGCTTTTAACTGGTTTATCCTACGCCAGTGGCATTATTAAAGGAAACATTACCGATAAAAAAACTGCCGAACCCCTTATCGGCGCTACGGTTCATATCAAAGGCAAACGAACAGATTTTAAGGCTGCTACCAGCACCGGTTTAGATGGCAGCTTCACCTTTAAAAACGTACCCGCCGGCGAATATGAGATAGAAGGTAAATATATATCGTATAAAGACGAAGACAAGGATATCACCGTAAAGGATGGCGCCGTAGTTACCGTAACGCTAAAACTGGAGCCGAAAGGCAGCGAGTTGAAGGAGGTGGTAGTTGGCGGCCGCAGCGCAGGCGGATCGGATCAGGCAGCACGCCGTATTGAGCAACGTGCCGACCAGGTGCTGAATGCCGTATCGGCTAAAACTATCGAGGTATCGCCGGATATTACCGTAGCTAACGTAATGCAGCGTGTATCAGGCGTATCGGTTGAGCGCAGCAGCAATGGCGAGGCGCAGTATCCAATCATCCGTGGTATGGAGAAGCGCTATATCAGTACACTGATTAATGGTGTAAAGATCCCAAGCCCTGATAACAAAAACCGTTATGTACCGCTGGATATTTTCCCGGCTGATATTATTGACCGGTTAGAGGTTTACAAATCATTAACACCCAGTATGGAAGCCGATGCCATTGGCGGCGCGGTAAACCTGGTGTTGAAAGATGCACCTGATGATTTTACAGTGAACGCGAACCTGGCCGCTGGTTATTCCCAAATATTTTTCAACAAGGATTTTGTTTCCTTCAACCATTCATCGGCCAATTCATCGCCACGTATAATAAACGGTAACGATTACCTGGCCACCAATGCCGATTTCAGTACAGCACGCTACAAAACCGGGACAAGCAAGCCTGTATCATCGGTATTTGGTTTAACATTAGGGGGCCGTACTGCCGATAAAAAACTGGGCGTACTGGCTGCTGTTAGTTATCAAAACACTTATCGTGGTAATAATAGCGTGTATTTTGGTACCGATGTGGACCGTACCAACAACGAGCCGGTTGTATCGGACATAGAGAGCCGCGTTTACAATATCCAGCAGCAGCGTACCGGCATCCATACCAAGGCCGATTACAAATTTGACAGCAAGAACAAGATAGACTTGTATGCCGCTTACTTAAACTTAACCCAAAATCAATACCGCTTTGCATCAGATACCGACCTGGTGCTGGGCCGTACTGGCATGGGCGTAGGCCGTGTGAAAATTAACGAAAGAAGCGACCGCACCGTTCAGCAAATCTATAACCTAACACTAAAAGGCAACCATACTTTAGCCGATCGCCTGCATACCGATTGGTCGTTGGTTTACTCAAAAGCCGAAGCTAACGAGCCTGACCGTGCTACGCTGGATATATCAACAGGTGTATTGCCCAATGGTACCCAAATAGCCCCGACTTTTGACGCGTTAAACGGGCAGCAGCATGTTTGGGCTAAAAACTCGGACAGGGACAAGGCTGCGTATTTAAATTTCACCTATACGCCAAAACTATTGGGTACTGATGTGGACTTCAGTACAGGCGGCATGTTCCGCGATAAGGACCGTACCAGTATTTACGATAGCTATAGCCTGCGGCCTATACCGTCAACCCAAACGGTAGCGGATAATGTTGATAATAATACGTTCCAAATTTTTAATACCCAGGGCACATCTGACGATGCGTTGAACTATGTGTTTAACGAGAAGGTTGGCGCTTATTACGGACAGTTTAAATTTCAGGTTGGTAAGCTGCAAACTGTAGGCGGCGTACGTGCCGAATACACCCGCCAAAGCTGGCAAACAGGCGCGTCACAAAAACTGGCAGGTACAACAGGCCACATCCAGTATTATGATGTATTGCCAAGCATTGCCTTTAAATACAAACTGGATGATAAACAAAACCTGCGTTTAAGTTATTATTCGGGCATTAGCCGCCCCGGCTTTTATGAATTAGTGCCCCATACAGGTGGCGACCCTGATGCGGATTACACCGAAATTGGTAACCCTAACCTGAAACGTGTTACGGCCGACAATTACGACTTGCGTTACGAGTTTTTCCCGAAAGGACTTGACCAGTTATTGGTAGGCGCGTTTTACAAACAAATTAACAACCCTATCGAGTTTGCTATTACCTCAAACACAGGTGGCGCTACGGGTTACTCGTTACAGGCCAATAATTTTGGTACCGGTACTAATTACGGTTTCGAACTTGATTTTACCAAGTATGTACACAATTTTGGTATCAGGGCAAACTATACGTTTACTAACTCAAAAATTACTACATCAAAATATGTGCGTTACCGCGATGCTAACGGATTTTTAACCCAGCGCCCCGAAATGCAAACCCGTCCGTTACAGGGCCAGTCTAAAAATATCGGTAATGTATCCTTATTATACAAAAGCGCCAAAGCCGGCTTAGATGCGCAAATAGCATTAGTTTATACAGGTTCGCGCATTAACTCGGTATCACCCTACCTGGATAATGATATCTGGCAAAAGGCGTCAACCCAACTGGATGTATCGGTTGAGAAAAAATTATTCAAGCACTTTTACGGATACGTTAAGGCAGCCAACCTGTTAAATACCCCATTCCAGTTAGAACTGCACAGGGCATACAACCCGGCATCAACCGTATTACCGGTTGAGCTGCAAACGCCAGGTCAAAACGTATTTGTGCGCCGCGATAAATATGAACAGACTTACCTGCTTGGTTTACGCTTTAAATTATAAAAAACATTTCAACCCACTGATATGAAAAAAATTATTAACCTGGCAGTAATCATTGGTAGCCTATTTTTGCTATCGGCCTGCCACCAAAAGGAAATTGTAAATATTTCGAAACCAACTGTTGAAGCCGGCGCGGCCATCACATCCGATACCTTGAAAGGTAGTGTTAAAGGCACTATGGTAAGCGGCAAAACCTATTACTTTAAAAGTGATGTAACCGTAAATAATGGCGATACCCTGCTAATGCAAAGCGGCGTAAAATTAATTGCCATTGGCGATGGTACATCGGCCGCTAAAAGCCCTCAGCTAACCATTTATGGTACATTTATTAGTTTAGGTACACAAACCGACCCTAACTGGATCACCGTTCCCGATGCGCAGCGCATACAAGCTAATGCCTTTGCCGGCCTTTGGGGTGGTATAGTTTGCGCCCCTGCCCCTGCTCCCGATCCTAATCAAGCCAACCCTTATAAAGGAGGCGATTTGATTTTAAAATGGACACACATTGAATTTGCCGGTGGCCCATCGGGTATTGGCAACCCGCCTTATGCACAAGGCGACCCCCGTTACCTGATTTTGTTTGCTAACCTTAATAAGAACTTTATAATGGAAGATTGCTGGATCTATGGTAGTAAAGACGATGCTATACGTACAACAGGCGGCAATATCAGCATTATGCGTAATACATTTGAATCGTGCGGGCAAGCCGGTGGCGAGTTCTTTAACATGAAGAGTGGTACCGTGGGCGATTTGGCTTATAATATGCTGATAGGCGCTGCTACCAACTCGCTTAAGGCGGCTAATACCAGTACCACCACCATACAATGTAATGTAAACATGTATAATAATACTATGGTAAACGGCGGCTGGCGCCAAACAAAAACTGGTCGTGGCGGCTCTATCGATTATGAGCAGGGCGCGCGCGGTTTATGCTATAACAACCTGATGGTGAACTGCCGTTTTGGGTTGCGTGTTACTACCGACGCGGATCTTCCAAACATCGCGTACAACAATAACTACGATTATGGTAACTCGGCCAATATTGTGGCCCAGTTTATAGCTACCGATGGTGTGGCCAGCTTTAAAGCGAACGATATACATGGCACAGCCAAACAAAACAACCCTATGTTTTATGGTTTTGATGTGGATAAGTTTGATTACAGCACACAAACCGGGGCTGTGTCATATACCGCGCAAGCTTTATATTTGTTAACCATTGGCACTTCAAATTTCCGTCTGCAGGCAGGGTCGCCGGCTATTGGCAAGGGCAAAACCGATTTTGCACCTTTAAAGGCCGTAACAGCAACCGGCACACTGGGTGCTAATGTAATGCTGCCGGGTAAAGATATTGGCGCTTACCAAAGCGATGGTACTGGTAACCAGCACTAAATAATTTATAAAAAAATAAAATAAACTCAGGATAGCCCGGCTGTTCTGAGTTTATTTGTATCTGCTATTATGATAAAACACCTTAAAACAGCAATTGTAACAGCGGCATTAATGCTGCCTTTAATTGCCCACGCACAAAATTGCAGCTATAATTATTTAGGTACTAAAACACTTTATACCGCTGCATCCAATAAACCCACGCCCGCACCTGCCGGTTATCAGCCGGTATTTATTAATTATGTAGGCCGCCACGGTGCCAGGCACTTAACCAAGGAGGTAAGCACCAGCTATGCTTATACCGTATTAATGCGGGCCGATAGCCTTAAAAGTTTAACATCGGCCGGTAAAAAGTTAAGGCTGATGGTGCTTGCCCTGGATAAGGTGGAGCGGGGACAGGTAAAATCCATCTCGGCCGAGGGTAGGGATGAATTGCAGGGTATTGGCCGGCGGATGTTTAAATCTAACCCGCAGGTGTTTAATGGCGATGTGAAATTAAACGTGGGTATTACTAAAGAGATACGCACCAAGCAAAGCGCCGATGCTTTTTTGACGGGTTTAAAGGATGGGTTTAAGGGCGCTCCTAAAATTAGCGAATATACCGATGATACCAACCTGCGTTTTTACGATGCATCACCGGCTTATACCGCATTTGAGGAGAATGGAAGCTGGCAGGCGGATATGGATAAATTGAAACAAAGGGTGAAGCTAACAGCTGTTAACCAAAAAATAGCTAAAGACTGGTTAAGCCCCACCTATATTAAAACACTGAAGCCCGAAGAAATTGAAAAACTGGTGAGCGATGTATTTGGTTTTGCTACCATTACCGCATCGTTAAAAGCCGAAATACAACAAGCCGGCGTTAAACCAGGCGAAGTGAGTTTTGAATCGCTGTTTAGCTGCAGCGAATTGCTGGCGTTAAGCCGGATAGATATTACCGATGATTACCTGAAGAAAGGCCCGGGTATGGATAATAACGGCATACAGGTAAAGATAGCCGCCCCACTACTGGTTAATTTTATAAATACCACCGATGCCTTTATTAAAAATGCCCCGGTAAACGCCGAACTGCGCTTTGCCCACGCCGAAACCATATCGCCCTTTGCCACTTTGCTGGGTATTACTAAGGCCGATAAAGTAACTAAGGATATTTATAACGTTGGCGGCGTATGGTGGTCGTCAGAAATTATTCCGTTGAGTGCTAATATCCAATGGATATTTTATCGTAAGGATAATGGGAGTGATTTGTTGGTTAAAGTATTATTGAACGAGCAGGAGGTTAAAATAAACGGTATGCCCGTTAATAAGTCCCCATATTATAAGTGGACCGAACTGCGGGCCTTTTACATCAGCAAACTTGCAAAACTGGATGTTAAACCGGATGATGATATGAAGGCATATCTTAAAAACGTAAAATAGGCACTACCTTATTCCATCATAGCCGGACAATATTTGGATAGGGTATTGTAATCATATCATTCCTTTATATAGCTTTGTGTCATATCGGGATTAGTTAATTCCATAAACCTGAAATTTTAATTATACGTATGATCAAATTAAGGAACACATGGGCTATGTTGGTTTTTGTAAGTAGTGTTTTAGCATTTTTTGCCTTCACCGGTAAAAAATCGATAGTTAAATATCCGCCATTTTTTAAAGTAGGGCATAGGGGCACCCGCGGCATGATGCCCGAAAATACTATACCTGCTATGGAAAAAGGTATTGCCTACGGCGCAAACATGGTGGAGATGGATGTGCATATTACTAAGGATGGTAAGGTGATTGTTTATCATGATGATTCTTTTGATCCCAATTATACGCTAATGCCCGATGGTAGCGAGATAGACCCTAAAAAGCGCGACAATTTCATTTTTTACCAAATGAATTATGCCGATATCCGGCCATTTAGTATCGGTACAAAGAAATACAAATCGTATCCGCTGCAGCAAAATGTGGCAACTTATACGCCCCTGCTGTCCGAACTGATTGATTCGGTAGATCATTATACCAAGGTAAATAAATTGCCAAAGGTTTATTACCTGGTTGAGATAAAAGCTGACGAAAAGACGGATGAGATTAATCAGCCAGCCCCCGAAGAATTTGTAAAAAAGGTAATGGAGGTATTGGCCCCTAAAAAACTGGGCGAACGCTTAATTATCCAATCATTTGATATCAGGCAGATAAAGGTGGTGCATCAAAAATATCCCGGTGTGGCTACAGGCTTTTTAATTGGCGATAACAAAGTAAGCTTTGAACAGCATTTAGCCGACATGGGTTTTGCGCCTACATTTTACAATCCGCATTATGGCATGGTAAATGAGCAGTTGGTAAAGCAATGCCACGAAAAAGGGATGTTAATTTGCCCCTGGACCGTAAACGATATGCCCGAAATGAAGCGTGTGCGGGATTTAAAAGTTGATGGTATTATTACAGACTTCCCTAATTATTTTGCCGAGTTGATAAAATAGCCGATTTAATAAATACGTTTGTTTTAGTATTTTGCGTAACCCGGTTGTTTAACAATGAAAAAAATATGCCTCGCTTTATTTTTCAATGCCCTGTTAGGCATCAGCATTAACTTATTTGCGGGTAATATTAAAACTATAGGGGTTCCCTATATCCAAAACTACCCCAAAAGTATTTATGGGTCGGGTAATCAAAATTGGTCGGTAACACAGGATAAAAACGGCATGATGTACTTTGGCAATGCCGAGGGCCTGCTTGTTTACGATGGCCGTTACTGGCAGCAGTATACCATGCCGCACAGGCAAATAGTGCGATCGGTAGCGGCAGATAATAATGGCCGTGTTTATACCGGCAGCTATGGCGAATTTGGTTATTGGGTATTTAAAAATAACCGGTTCAGGTATCAGTCGCTCATTACCCTTATCCCCAATACGCATACCCTGGCCGATGAGATATGGAAGATCTATATAGATGGCGACCGTGTTATTTTTCAATCTTTTTCTACCATTTATATTTACAAAGATCAAAAAATCACTGTAGTAAAAACCGATGCACCCTACCTGTTTTTGCATAAGGCGGGCAAGCATTTTTTTGTTGAAGGCTTAAAGCGCGGGTTGTTTGAATTAATAGGAAACAAGCTAAGCCCTGTTGCTGGTAGCGAAAACGTAAAGAGCGTACTTTCCATACTGCCATATAAAGGTGATCGCTTTATTATTGGTACCAGTAAGGATGGCTTGTTTATTTATGACGGAAAAAGCTTTGCGCCTTTTAACACGCCTGCAAATGCTTTTTTACAAACATTCCAGCTTAATAATGGTGCCCGGATACTGGGCAAATACTATGCTTACGGTACCATATTAAACGGCCTGATCATTATTGATGAGGACGGCAATGTGATCCAACAGATCAATAAAAATACAGGCTTGCAAAATAATACGGTATTGAGCTTGTATGCCGATAACGACCAAAACCTTTGGGCGGGCCTGGATAATGGTATAGATAGGGTGGAGCTAAATTCGCCGCTGTATTTTTATTTTGATAAAACAGGGAAATTCGGCACAGTTTATTCCAGCATTATTTTTAATAATAAAATTTACCTGGGCACCAACCAGGGGCTTTTTTATAGCAATTGGACACAGCAGAACAATACGTTTGATTTTAAGATTGTCCCTAATTCGCAAGGGCAGGTTTGGGATTTGAGTTTGATAGATGGGCAACTGATATGCGGACATAACAGCGGTACATATAAGGTTATAGGCGATAGGATAGAGCGCCTGTCGGCACTCAGTGGGGGCTGGACCATTAAACGGTTAAGCAGTTCTCCAACGCACCTGGTACAGGGTACGTATAATGGCCTGGCCTTGTATACAAAGGCCGCTAATGGCAACCTGGAATTTACATCGGCAATAACCGGTTTTAACGAGCCATCGCGGCATGTGGAAGAAGATGGTAAGGGCGAGATATGGGTAAGCCACGCTTACAAGGGCTTAAATAAATTGACACTTAGTCCCGATTTGGGTAAGGTAGTGGCTAATAAGTATTTTGATGAAAAAAATGGCTTGCCCGGCAATTATAATATTAATGTATTTAAGCTGGAGAACAAGATCGTATTCTCGTCCGATTCGGGCTTTTATATGTACGATGACCTGAGCAACCGCTTTAGCAAATACGAGGTGCTGAATAATAAACTGGGTGCCTTTGCTACATCAAACAAAATTATTAATGCGGGTATGCACCAATATTGGTTTATTAACCATGGTAAGGTGGCCCTTGTCGATTTTTCGCAGCCGGGTAAGCTCGGTATTAATTCCAGCGCGTTTAGCGTGCTCGACGGCCACATGGTGCAGTATTATGAAAACATCAGCCGCATTAGTAACAACATATACCTGATAAGTGTAGATGACGGTTTTGTAATATATAACACCGGCGAAGATCGAAACGCCAATACCACGGTCACTTTACCTACGGTACTCATCAGGCGTATAGAAGATATTACGGATAAGTATAAAACTTTAAGCGAAAACGGCAGTAATAACGGCGCTTTGCAAATATCCGCCGCGCGTAATAACATCCGCATTGCTTATGCGCTGCCTTATTACAGGCAGGCTAATATCAAATTCCAGTATTATTTAAGCGGCTACTCTATCGAATGGTCTGACTGGACCACGGCCACACAAAAGGATTTTACTAATCTTTCGGCAGGTACTTACGAGTTTAAGGTTCGGGCCAGGATCAATAATGCTACAATAAGTAACGTTACTATTTTTAATTTTGAAGTATTACCGTCATGGTATGCAACCAAATTGGCCTACCTGGTTTATTTTATACTGTTTTTAGTGGTATTGCTTGTTGGTAAAAAATTATACGAACGTAAACTAAGTAAGGATCACCAAAAAATAGCAGATAAGCTGCAAAAGGAGCAGGACGAGATATTAAGGCTTGAAGCTGAAGCTAATGAAAAGCAGATTGCCAAGCTACAAACCGAAAAACTGCAAACCGAGTTGGATTCAAAAAACCGGGAACTGGCTAATACAGCGCTATCATTAACCTATAAAAACGAAATACTACAGAAGTTAAGCGAAGAACTTTTGAAGGTTAAGGATAGTACAGGTAAGAAACTTCCCGAACATCAACTCAACAAAATCCAAAAAGTGATTAACGAGGGTATGGATAATGAGCGCGATTGGAACCTGTTTGAAAAGAGTTTTAACGAAGCACATGAGAATTTCTTTAAGAAATTATCAGCCCATCACCCCGATCTGGTGCCTAATGATCTGAAGCTTTGTGCCTACTTAAGGATGAATATGAGCAGCAAGGAATTGGCATCGTTATTAAACATTACACTACGTGGTGTAGAAATACGACGTTATAGGCTTAGGAAGAAGCTGGACATACCTCATGATACTAACCTTGTAAAGTTCCTGTTAGAGCTTTAATACTACATCATTACCTCTCATAGCCTATTATTGGCCCTACTACATGTGTATGTGTTTTGTTTTATAAATATTTAATAATCAAATATTTATAACTTTTTTATTCACATCAAAGTGTACACGCAACAATCAGATGTATTAATGTAGAGTTTTATTTTTTGTACAAGCCAAAAAACAAAGTCAACTTCGATTATGTAGTATTCATTACTACACCACACCAATTTTTAACCATTTATTGAAAAAAAGTATGAAAGGAATTTTTACTAAAACTTCTGTTTTAATTGCTTTTTGCTGTCTGTTATTTATCACTTCAGTTTTCGCGCAAAACACTACCGTAACAGGTGTGGTTACCGATGGACTGGCCCGCGTAAGTTTACCCGGTACAAGCGTTGTAATAAAAGGCACAACCACAGGCACACAAACAGATGTTAATGGCAAGTATACCATTAACGCACCCGCCAATGCTATATTGGTTTTCACCTCCATCGGTTACGACAGGTTTGAGGCTCCCGTTAACAATGAAACAGTTATTAACGTAACCCTAACATCATCAACCCAGCAACTAAACCAGGTAGTGGTAGTTGGTTACGGCACGCAACGTAAGCGCGACCTTACTGGCGCCATTAGCAGTGTGAAAGGTGATGAAATATCAAAATTTACTACCACTAACCCAATAGCTGCCATACAAGGTAAAGTACCGGGGTTAACCGTAGTAAATAGCGGAACGCCAGGTGCTTCGCCAGTGGTACGTATCAGGGGTATGGCCAGTACAAACAATGCCGAACCTTTATATGTAGTTGATGGCTTGTTACAGGATAACATCGACTTTTTGAACCCAAACGATATTGAAACCATCGATCTGTTAAAAGATGCTTCTTCAACAGCTATTTATGGTTTAAGGGGTGCCAATGGTGTAATTGCTATTACAACCAAACGTGCCGCACGTGGCAAAACAAGTTTAAGTTTCCAAACTAACTGGGGTATGCAGCATGTTAATGACAAAATTGCCGTAGCTGATGCCGCCGGCTTCAAAAAGCTGTATAACGCGCAATTAGCCAATTTAAATGCCGCGCCGTTTGATTATACTAATTATACCGCCAATACCGATTGGCAAAGCCTGATACTGCGTAATGCCACTATCAATACCAACAACCTAACAGTATCAAACAACAACGATAAAAGCACAACTGTATTTAACGTAGGTTACAGCAACCAGGATGGTGTTGTAAAATATGGGAATTACAAAAAATACCTTACCCGTTTAACTGAAGAGATCAAGATTAGCAACGGTATTAAAGTTGGCGGTAGCATTAATGGTTTTAAATGGACGCAAACACCTACTGCCGTAGGCCTTAACTCGGGTATTTACGCCGCCCCGATTGCACCTGTGCAAGATCCAAGCACCGGCATATATTACACAATGCCATCATTTCAACGCGCCCAGGTAGGTAACCCGATAGCTGCAATCGGCCGTGCCGATGGTACTTCTTTAAACGGTGGTTACCGTATTAACGGTAATGTTTTTGCCGAGATCAAGTTCCTGAAAGACTTCACATTCAAATCAACGTTTTATACCGACCTTGGCTTTAATAACGCGCGCAGCTATTCAGGCGTAGGCGCAACTGTTATTAATTTAGGCGAAGGTACCAACCCTACAAATACTTTTACCGATCAGACAACAAAGACAAGTGTTAGCCAAAGTGCAAACGAATACCGAAGGTTCCAGCAGGATCATACTTTAAACTACGATAAGGAGTTTAAAGGCGGGCATCGTTTAAGTGTGCTGGCTGGTTTTACCACAGTAAATATTTCAAGCACTTTATTAAGCGGCTCGCGTACGGATACTACGCTTAACGTACCATTCAATTCAAATTTATGGTACTTGAACATCATTAGCGCCAATAACCCGCTTAGCAATAGCGGCAGTGGCGATCTTGAATCACAATCGGGTGGTTTTGGCCGCCTAAGCTATGCTTATCAAAACAAATACCTGGTAAATGCAACAATCAGGAGAGACGGAAGCTCGCGCTTCGCGCCGAAAAACCGTTGGGGTACTTTTGGTAGTGTAGGTTTAGGCTGGGTAGCCAGCGAAGAAGAATTCTTCAAAAAGGCTGCCCCGGGTATTGATTTCTTAAAACTACGCTTAGCGTGGGGTAGGCTGGGTAACTCTAACGGTGTTGGAGCCAACCGCTATCAGCAAACGCTTAACAGTTCTATAAGCGCGGTGTTTGGCGATAATGTTTATCCGGCGATCACTCCTGATTACAGGCCCGATCCCGACCTGCATTATGAAGTAGTGCAAGGCCAGGACGCAGGTCTTGAAATACGCACCTTAAACAACCGTTTAAATGCCGAAATTGGCTTATACAATAAAACAACCGACGGCATATTGACTTCGTATACTTTACCGGGAAGTGCCGGCCCGTATAACTACTTCACCAATGCCGGTAAACTAACCAATAAAGGCATCGAAATAAGCCTTGGCTGGAATGATAAAATAGGGAAGGACTTTAACTATTCTGTTTCAGGTAACTTTAGTTATAACCGTAATATCGTTAACTCCCTTGGTAATGTTACCAATTTCCAATTAATAGGCAACGGAGGTATCAACGTTACCGAAACGGGTAACTCTGTAGGTTACTTCTACGGTTACAAACAGGTAGGTATCTATCAATCAACTGCCGATCTGTCAACCCAGCCGCACTTTAGTAATTCTTTACCGGGCGATATTGCTTATGCAGATATCAACGGCGATGGTGTAATCACCACCGCCGACCGTACTTATTTAGGTACGCCGTTCCCGCCATATAGTTATGGTTTTAGCATCAGCCTTAGTTATAAAAACTTTGATGCATCGTTTGATGGTCAGGGTGTATCGGGCAACAAAATATGGCTGCAACGCCGTACTGCCAACTTTGCAGTAATTAACTACGAAAGCAACCGCTTAAATGCATGGACTGCTCCGGGTACATCAAATGTGGAACCTATTTTAGATAATTCGCGTGGTAACAACTACCTGTTTAGTTCTTATTACCTTGAACCCGGCGATTATTTCCGTTTACGTAACGCGCAAATTGGATATACCCTGCCAACAGCCATTGTAGGTAGGTTGGGGATACAAAAAGTGAGATTATTTGTTAGCGGCCAGAACATTAAGACCTGGACAAAAGCTACCGGGTATTCACCTGAACCTCAAATAGGTAACTTATTAGCAGGCGGTGCTGATAATGGAACCTATCCAGTACCGGCCATTTACACTGTGGGCTTAAACGTTACTTTCTAATCATCATATATCAGATAAAAGAAAATGAAAAATTTCAACAGAAAACAAAAATATCTGGGCATAGCGGTGATAGCTATGGTGCTGATCTCATCAAATTTCGGCTGTAAAAAATTCCTGGATACACAAAGGCAAGGGCAGTATTATGCCGAAAATTATCCATACCCTGGTGGGTCTGGCCCTTATGATCAGTACATATTTGCCGCTTACAATAATTTAAGGGCTTATAACGTACATGTGGCCCCCTTCTTTTTAGCTACCAGCGTTAGGAGTGACGATGCTGATAAAGGCAGTACTGCCAGTGACGGCGGTGCCGACGTAATTGCCATGGATAATTTCCCGGTGTTGCCTTCAAACGGTTTGGTAAACGATATGTGGAACGGCTATTTTTCGCTGGTAAGTAATTGTAATATTACCTTAGACCAGATTAAAACCGGGATTGCTGTTGCTACAGATGCCCAAAAAACAGGTGCCGAAGCCGAAGCCCGGTTTTTACGTGCTTACGCTTACTTTAATATGGTAAGGTTTTGGGGCCGTGTACCCATTGTAGATAAGCCGGTTACTGTATCGGGATCTAACATTGCCCAAAGCACAACGGCTCAAATTTATACGTTTATTGAAAGTGACCTTACTTTTGCGGCTGCTAATTTGCCACTGATGTGGGATAAAAAGTTTGTTGGCCGTGCTAATAAAGGTATGGCGAACGGGCTTTTAGCCAAAGTTTATTTAACCCAGCAAAAATGGGCGCAGGCTATGTCTACAGCCAATTTGGTAATGACATCGGGCCAATACGATCTATCGACTCCATACAATAACATTTTTGGCGAATCGGGCGAGAACAGTAAAGAGTCGATCTTTGAAGTGCAGGCTACCGCAAGCTTTGCTGTAAAAACTACTAATGGTATTCAATCGGCCCAATACCAGGGCGTTAGGGATGGCGGCATTTGGAACCTGGGCTACGGCTGGAATGTGCCTAACGATAACTTGGCAGCAGCTTACGAAACCGGCGACCCGCGCTATGCACGTACCTTTTTATTAAGAAGTACCGCTACTGTTACCAATAAAACTGTTTATGGCGAAAACACAGCTACTACCTGGATTAACCCGGCTTATAACCATAAAGTGTATACCAATCCATCATATAGAGCAACGTACGGTGATATGTCGGGCTGGTGGATGAATATGCGGGTATTGCGTTATGCCGATGTGGTTTTAATGTATGCCGAAGCAGCTAATGAATCAGGCAATACTACCGAAGCTTTAGACAAACTGGAACAGGTGAGGGCAAGGGCCCGTAATGGCAATAGCGCTGTCCTGCCTAAAATAACTATAACCGATCAGGCCCAACTGCGAGATATTATTCGCCACGAAAGAAGAATTGAGCTGGCTATGGAACACGATCGTTTCTTTGATATCGTACGCTGGGGTATTTCGCAAACTGCATTGAGCAGCGCCGGTAAAGCCAACTTCGTTGCCAGCAGAGATAATTTACTGCCTATCCCGCA
This sequence comes from Bacteroidota bacterium, assembly GCA_040389105.1. Taxonomy (GTDB): domain Bacteria; phylum Bacteroidota; class Bacteroidia; order Sphingobacteriales; family Sphingobacteriaceae; genus Mucilaginibacter. Next base: position 72,684 of record JAZKAO010000005.1, on the reverse strand, counting down.
AACCCAGATAGATTTGAGTAAAGGCGTACTGACACAAAATTCTGGTTATTAATTTAAAACCTACAAAAATGAAATTCTCAAAATTATATCAAAGCGGTTCCTTTTTATTGCTGGCATTAGCTGCAACAATGGTATCGTCATGCCAAAAGGATGGTAATCCTAATAAACTGCCATCGGTATCAACAGATAGTTACGCAGGCAAGGTGGATGGTTTTAACACTTCCGAAGAGATCTATCCTACCAACCTGGTAGCCTACTGGAGTTTTGATAATACCACTAACGAAAAACTGAGCAGCACCGCTGTTACATCAGCGGCTGGTAATACCTATATCACCGGTGGTGTAAGGGGGCAGGCCTTGGCTTTAAACAACGGGTATTTATATTATGCCAGCCAGTTTAACGCTTTTAAGGTAGCGGCTTTAAAAAGCTTTACCGTTAGTGCCTGGGTACAGATCTTAAACAACGGATCTAAAAAAACCATGGTGTTTCAATTAGCGCGCCCGGGTATTTTTAATGGTAACATCAACTTTGTGTTAGAAACTAATGCAAGGGCAGCTACCGTTACCGATGCCATTACCATACACCCAACTTTTACCGGGCAAAATGGTGGCACGCAGGATAACTTGAATGCATCAAACGGTACTTTCTTGTTCCAATCGCCAAAAATTGGGGCTAATGTTTGGGCACACATGGTTATCACTTACGATGCTACTACCGGTATCTTCCAGATATGGGGTAACGGTGTAAAAATTGGCGTACCGGCCTATCAAAGCCGTGGTACAGGTACGTCGCTGTACAACTCGTTTGAACCAAGCGAAGTTATCTTCGGTGGTAACTATAACGTTATCCCGGGTAAAACCGTATCAACCGATACCAGCTTTGGTGCCATGACAGGTAGTATTGATGAAGTGAGGATATACAATACCATATTGCCCGATGCGTATATCATATCGTTATATAAATTAGGCCTTGCCGGTAAATAATTACACAAAAGCCCAATACATGGTTGCTTAAAAACAGCCTTGTGTTGGGCTTATAAATTACATGCAAATGTTAATGACCAGTGTTAAATGGCCCGCCTTTTATTATTTAACAGTATGCGCCCTGTTGCTTTTTGCCGCCTGTAAAAAAGGCGCGCCAGGGGCAGATAATAGCCCGGCCGATGCCTCTCTTTCGTTTACGGTTAACGGGCAATATAATGGTACTTTAAATTATACAGGCCTGGGTACAAGTCCCAGTATTACATTCACCTTTAGCGAAGCGATCGATCCGGCTACCCTCAGCACCGGGCTTAGCCTTACTGTTGGTGGTACCCCGGTAGCATTAACAACACAATTGCAAAACGGCAATAAAACGCTGGTTGTTACCCCGCAGCAGGCGTTGGTATCGTTAAGTACTTATACATTCAGCATCACCAATAATATTAAAACAGCATCAGGCGGTCGGTTGATCAATCCGGTATCTATCCAGTTAACTACAGGTTTAGATGATACCGATAAGTTCCCCCGCATAACCGACGATGAACTGCTTACCCTGGTACAAAAGCAAACCTTTAAGTACTTTTATGATATGGGCCACCCCGTAAGCGGGCTGGCTTTGGAACGTAATACATCGGGCAACGTGGTAACCACAGGCGGTTCGGGCTTCGGTATGATGGGATTGGTGGCGGCTGTTAGTCGCAATTTTATTAGCCGTGCTGATGGTGTGGCGCGGATGCAAAAAATGGTAGCATTCCTGAAAACTGCCGACCGTTTCCATGGGGCTTATCCTCATTGGCTGGATGGTAACACGGGTAAGGTTGTCCCCTTCAGTACTAAGGACGATGGTGGAGATCTGGTAGAAACATCGTACCTGATGGCCGGCTTGTTAACGGCCCGCCAGTATTTTACAGGTACCGATGCCGGCGAAACCACATTGCGTAACGATATCAACACGATATATAATGCTGTTGAATGGAGCTGGTACCGTAAGGATAATGGTACTGTGCTTTATTGGCATTGGAGCCCCAACTACGCCTGGGATATGAATGTACCCATCCGCGGCTGGAACGAGTGCCTGATTACCTATGTGCTGGCTGGTGCATCAACTACCTACCCCATCCCAAAATCGGTTTACGATGCCGGTTGGGCGCAAAATGGCGCTATTAAAAATGGAAATACTTATTACGGTGTGCAATTGCCTTTAGGTTCGGCAAATGGCGGCCCGCTGTTTTTTGAGCATTACTCGTTTTTGGGGATTAACCCCAAAGGCTTGGTTGATGCTTATGCTAATTACGAAACACAAACCAAGGCACATACTTTAATTAACTATAACTACTGCAAAGCCAATCCTAAAGCTTATACCGGTTATGGCGAAAATTGCTGGGGATTAACGGCCAGCGATGTGCAGGGTGGCTATACGGCCAGTTCGCCAACTAACGATGTGAGCGTTATAGCACCCACGGCGGCTATATCATCTATGCCATATACCCCTACAGAATCTATGCAGGCTCTCAAATTCTTTTACTACAAAATAGGGAATAAAACCTGGGGTGCTTATGGTTTTTACGATGCTTTTTCTTTACAGCAGCAATGGTTTGCCACATCAACCCTGGCTATTGACCAGGGGCCAATTATTGTGATGATAGAAAACTACCGTACATCGTTAATATGGAACCTGTTTATGAGTTGCCCCGAAGTAAAAACCGGGATGAAGAGTTTTGGATTTACAGGCCCTAATTTATAATACTAATACCTATGAAATACACATACATTAAAATATTGCCCATTGTGTTACTGGCATTTTGCTGCACAAGTTTAAAGGCACAGGAGGCTAAGCCCGCGCCCGATCTAACTATAAAAAAGGGCTTGACCGATAACCAGCTACTTAACCTGGTGGAAGAAAAAACCTTTCAATACTTTTGGGATGGGGCCGAGCCGCTATCGGGCCTGGCGCGTGAGCGTTACCACTCGGATAACGAATATGCCCAGCGCGATAAAGATGTGATAGCCACCGGCGCATCGGGCTTTGGTATGATGGCTATTGTTGCCGGAATAGAGCGGCATTTTATTACCCGAAAGGAGGGTGTTAAGCGTTTTGAACAGCAGGTGAACTTTTTAGAAAAAACCGAACGTTTCCACGGCGCCTGGCCGCATTGGATGTTTAATACCGGTAAGGTAAAACCATTCAGTAAGTTTGATGACGGGGGCGATTTGGTAGAGACGGCTTACCTGGCGCAAGGTATGTTATCCGTTCGCCAATATTTAATGAAAGGCAATAAAGCCGAAAAAGCGCTTGCCGCACGTATAGATAATTTATGGAAAGGTATTGAGTGGGACTGGTACCGCAACGGCGATAAAAATGTGCTGTACTGGCATTGGTCGCCCAATGTGGGCTGGAAAATGAATTTCGCGGTTCAGGGGTTTAACGAGTGTATGATCATGTACATCATGGCCGCGGCATCGCCAACGCACGGTATCCCGGCAACGGTTTATAACGAGGGATGGGCACGTAGCGGCGGTATCAATACAGATATTAAGCCCTATGGTTATCCTATTAAACTAAAACACAACGGCACCAATAATACCGTAGGCCCGCTGTTTTGGGCGCAATACTCGTACCTGGGCTTAAATCCTAAGGGGTTATCAGATAAATATGCCGACTACTGGGAGGAGAATAAGAATAGTACACTGGTCAATCGTGCTTATTGCATAGATAACCCTAAGCACTTTAAAGGTTATGGCGAAGATTGCTGGGGCTTAACCGCAAGTTATTCGGTAAAGGGATATGCAGGGCACGCCCCGGGGCACGATTTGGGTGTGATATCGCCAACAGCGGCCTTAGGTTCATATTGCTATACCCCGCAGGAATCGATGAAAGTGATCCGTCATTTATATGAAGACCTGGGCGATAAAGTTTGGGGCGAGTATGGCTTTTACGATGCCTTTAGCGAAACCGATAATTGGTACCCAAAGCGCTACCTGGGGATTGACGAAGGACCAATTATAATAATGATAGAAAACGGCCGCACAGGTTTATTATGGAACTTGTTTATGAGCAGCCCCGAAATTAAAGCAGGGTTAAAGAAGCTGGACTTTAAAAGTCCTTATTTAAAATAACATTAGTAGAAAAATACATCCTGCTAAAATATAAAGCGTACTATAATACTATGAAAAGAGCGGTAATGATTTGGTGTTTAACGGCCTTAATGGCGACAACTGCATACACGCAAGGCAAAAAACCTGCACCTGCCGAACAGGCTAAAATGAATACCTTTATTAATCAGCTAATGGCAAAAATGTCGGTTGATGAAAAGATAGGCCAGTTAAATTTAGTTACAGGGGGCGAGGCTACTACCGGCGCTGCAGTAAGTACCGATGTGGAAGCCAAAATAAAAAAAGGCCAGGTTGGCGGTGTTTTTAGTTTAACCACACCCGCCAAGGTGCGCAAAACCCAGGAGATAGCCGTTAATAACAGTCGCTTACATATCCCACTTATTTTTGGCCAGGATGTGATCCATGGTTACAAAACATCCTTTCCAATTCCGTTAGCCCTTGCTGCAAGTTGGGATATGCCCTTATTGGAGCGCACCGCACGTGTAGCCGCTACCGAAGCCAGTGCGGATGGTATTAACTGGACCTTTTCGCCCATGGTTGATATAGCCCGCGACCCGCGCTGGGGCCGCGTAGCCGAAGGGAGTGGGGAAGATCCTTACCTGGGTTCGCAAATAGCCAGGGTGATGGTAAAGGGATACCAGGGCGATGACCTGAAAAAGAATAATACCATTATGGCATGTGTTAAACACTTTGCCCTGTATGGCGCCGCCGAAGCCGGGCGTGATTATAATACGACAGACATGAGCCTGAACCGTATGTATAACGAATACCTGCCACCCTACAAGGCAGCTATAGATGCGGGAGCGGGTAGTATTATGGCATCGTTTAACGATATTAATGGTACACCGGCAACAGCCAATAAGTGGCTACTGACTGATGTTTTACGCAAGCAATGGGGCTTTAAAGGCTTTGTGGTATCGGATTATACCGGCGTAAGCGAAATGATTGAACATGGCCTTGGCGATTTGCAGCAGGTATCGGGCCTGGCATTAAAGGCCGGTATGAATATGGATATGGTGAGCGAAGGTTTCCTCTCCACCCTTAAAAAATCATTAGCCGAGGGTAAGGTTACCATTGCTGATATTAACACTGCCTGTCGCTTAATATTGGAAGCTAAGTACAAATTAGGCCTATTTGATGATCCATATAGGTATTGCAGCGAGGAACGCGCCAAAAACGAAATACTAACCCCCGACCATTTAAAGCTTACACGCGAAGCTGCTACGCAAACTTTCGTGCTGTTAAAAAATCAGGACAAAACACTCCCGCTTAAAAAAGTCGGAACAATTGCGGTGATTGGGCCGCTGGGCAATACCAGGTCAAACATGCCCGGTACCTGGAGCGTAAACGCCGAACTGGCTAATACGCTATCTTTACTGGAAGGCTTAAAAGCCGTAGCCGGCGATAAGGCAAAAATCACTTACGCGTTAGGATCTAACTTACTGAGCGATGCCACCGAACAAAAAAATGGTACCATGTTTGGTCGAGAAATCAACCGTGATAAGCGCCCCGAGCAGGAAGTGATAGATGATGCCGTACGGGTAGCCGAAAAAGCCGATGTAGTTATCGCCGCGCTGGGCGAGGGGTCTGAAATGAGTGGCGAAAGTTCCAGCCGTACCAATATTGAGATACCCGCCGTGCAGCAACGCTTATTGGCGGCATTATTAAAAACCGGCAAGCCGGTTGTGCTGGTATTATTTACCGGCAGGCCGTTGGCCATTAAATGGGAAAGTGAGCAAGTGCCGGCTATATTAAATGTGTGGTTTGGCGGTACGCAGGCCGCTTATGCCATTGCCGATGTTTTGTTTGGCGATGTAAACCCGTCAGGTAAACTGCCTATTACCTTCCCGCAAAATGTTGGGCAGGTACCTATCTATTACAGCCACAAAAACACCGGCAGGCCTTTGCCCAATGGTGGGTGGTTCACCAAATTTCGATCAAATTACCTGGATGTAAGTAACGATCCATTGTATCCCTTTGGTTATGGCTTAAGTTATACTACTTTTAGCTACAGCGGTATAAAACTCAGCGGCGCTAACCTAAAACCGGGGAGCACGCTTATTGCAAGCGTAACTGTAACTAATACCGGTGATGTAGCAGGTAAGGAAACCGTGCAATTATACACCCGCGATATGGTAGGCAGCATCACCCGGCCTGTAAAAGAATTAAAAGGTTTTCAAAAGATAAGCCTGAAGCCGGGAGAAAGCAAGGAAGTTACTTTCACGATAAGTGAAAATGACCTGAAGTTTTATAACGCCGACTTGAAATATGTTGCTGAACCGGGAGAGTTTAAGGTTTTCATCGGGCCTAATTCGCGCGATGTAAAAGAGGTCCATTTTACTTTGCTTAGCCGTTAAACTTATTTTCGGAGGCTTCAGACCTGAAAAATTTATAGTAAAAGGGCATACCAATTATCAGATGATTGGTATGCCCTTTGTTATATCCGCTTTTTTGTAAAATAAGAAAAGCCCCAAACGGAGCTAATTTAAGTGTTTTTTAGTGCCCGGAACGAGATTCGAACTCGTACATCCTTGCGAATGCCACCCCCTCAAGATGGTGCGTCTACCAATTTCGCCACCCGGGCTTGTGATAAGTAAAAAGCCTTAAGTTGGAAGCCGATAGTTGGGTAACTAATGACTTAAAACTTAAGACTTTCAACTTAAATGGATGTGCCCGAAGAGAGACTCGAACTCTCAAGAGACAATTCTCAACGGCTTCTGAGACCGCAACGTTTACCAATTTCGCCATCCGGGCCTGGTGAGCTAAGATAGTAACAAGCACTATCCTTTGCTTAACAAGGGTGCAAATATAAATCTTTTAGTGAAATAACCAGCCAACAAAATCATTAAAATTAGCATCATTTTGTGTTGAGCAATGTAAAGAGTATTTTAGTTAAATATTAACAGCCCACACCACATGCGCAAAATCCATTGCTTGTTTATTGTACTCACCCTGCTATCGGTAACAAACATACTTAAAGCACAAAAAATTGAATTATTGCAACAAGGCAAACCAACCAGTATCCGTGGATTATCGGTAGTCGATGATCAAACAGCCTGGATCAGCGGGAGCAAAGGTTACGTAGCAATTACTACCGATGCGGGCAAAAGCTGGAACTGGCAGCAGGTTAAAGGTTATGAGCAAGCCGATTTTAGGGACATTGAAGCCTTTTCGGATAAAGAGGCTATTATTATGAGTTCGGGCACACCGGCTTATATTTTAAAAACTACTGATGGTGGCGCTACCTGGGATTTAAAATACAAAAACGATGATAAAGCCTATTTTTTAGATGCGATGGATTTCGCAGATAAAAAACATGGCTTTATTTTAGGCGACCCTATCAATAATAAATTCCTGCTACTGGAAACCACTGATGCCGGCAATACCTGGCACCCATTTAAAAACCAACCGGATGCAATGGTTGGCGAAGCGGCCTTTGCTGCAAGCGGGACATGTTTAAGGGTTGGTAAAAAAAATGCAAATGTAGTTACTGGCGGTACAGTTTCCCGTTATTTAGCAATAGATCAGAAAAGCGGTAAAATCGTAATAGATAATGATCTTCCGATAGCTCACGGCGCAGCAAGTAAAGGCGCTTTTTCGGTTTCTGCAGAAAGCGGCGTAGTGGTTGGCGGTAACTATTCAAAAGATCGCAATGCCGATTCTACCGCATGTTATTTTGTGGCAGATATTAAGGCAATATATCATTCAGCTAATAAAGGGCCGGCTGGTTATCAGTCCTGTGTCGAGGATATTGATCATGATAAATTATTATCAACAGGCACATCTGGCAGTAACATAAGTAACGATGGAGGACAGACCTGGGCACAATTTGATACCACAAGCTACAACGTTTGCCGCAAAGCAAAAAAAGGAAAACTGGTATTATTAGCGGGTGATAGGGGTAAAATAGCTGTTTTTGTACCATAGTTTATTGGTTATGAAGTGCTTAAAATCTTTATGAAAATAAATTAAAAAAACGCTTGCAGGCATAGCCTAATAGTCCTATATTTGCACCACTTTAATCGGAAGCGGTTAATGATTCCGTAGCTCAGCTGGTAGAGCATAACACTTTTAATGTTGGGGTCCTGGGTTCGAATCCCAGCGGGATCACTGGAGAGCAAAAAATACCAGAAGCTCTCATCTGTTTTTAGAGTAGAAAGGCGCATGAAAATGCGCCTTTTCTGTTTAAAACGCATTTTTTAAGCTTTTTTGGAAATTCTGCCAAAAAATAAGCTAATCATTTTAAATCAAATCGGATCAAATCAAATGGTGCCCTATTTCAATTGGGCACCAGTCGGTTTATCTTTGGGGCACCATTGAGGCATTTATGATATTGTACGACAATGGTTTAGGGCAACAATTAGGTTTTCGGAATCCCGCTAAACAGATTGTTCACCAAAGTTCATTGAAATGAAAAACCATCAAAATTTAACGTTGCTGTTCTGGCATCGTAAATCTAAAGCAGACGCAAACGGGTTAGCGCCTGTTATTTGCAGAATCACCATTGAGGGTGAAGAACCCGAAGAGCTGGGTATTGGAATGAAAGTCCACTTAAAGAACTGGGACATTGAAAACAAAAAAGCTAAAGGTAGCGGCACAAACGAAAAGAAAACAAACCTTAAAATCAGTGAGGTAACCGTAGATCTTACACGACATTTTCAAACACTTCAAAACCAGTATGAAAATATCACACCGTTAATGGTGAAAAATGTCTACAAAGGCTTGCCGGCCAAATTGCCAAAAAAGACGCCAAAGCCTGAGTTTGAAATTGTCCCTTCCCTGTTACAAGTTACAGATCTTCACATCGCCAATTTTAAAAAAATGGTCGAAAAGAAGCTCAGGTCGCCTGAAACGTTAAAGCAGTGGAATGCAACAAGGAAAAAAATTGAGGAATTTATAGTTAACCAATTTCAATTAAAGGACATGGATCTGTCCTCAGTCGAATATTCCTTTGCCGTAAAATTCTATACTTATTTAACGATAGACAGAGAAAAAGTAATTGGAGAAGCGGCGGCAAAAAAACAGATTAAGAATTTGAAGGAAATATTAACCTTCGCAGAAACCAGTAACTGGATAGGTAAAAATCCAATTATTAAATTCAAATGCGGCGGCGACGAAACTGATGTACCGCCGCTTGAATATTTTGAAGTAGAAGCCATTTGGACTAAGGAAATTACCATCCAGCGACTGGCGGAGGTGCGGGACGCGTTTATATTTCAATGTTTTACAGGCTATGCCTTTCAGGATGTTTATGGTCTGACGCCAGAAAATATTATTAAGGTTGGTATAGCCGGAGAAAGGTGGCTTGTGAAGGATCGGGGAAAAACCGGCGTTAGCGAGGCCGTCCCGATTCTGCCTATTATTGAGGAGATTATTGAAAAGTATAAGAGTCACAGTTGCAGGCTGACTATGGGGCAGCTTGTTCCTGTAAATTCAAATCAACGGTACAATGGATTTTTAAAAGAACTTGCGATCATTTGTGGCATTAACAGGGAGTTAAATACACATTTGGCAAGGCACACATTTGCCGATATTATGTTGAATATTATGGAGTTTACGTTAGAGGAGGTTAGCAAGATGCTGGGGCATAAAACTATAAGAACGACTCAGCGGTATGCGAAAGTGAAGAGAAGTAAGATCAGTAAAACTCTGGCGCGGGTACGAGGAATTGTGTTTACTGAGGATGGTCAATTAAGAAAAATTGCCAGTTGAGGGTTGGGTATATAGAATCAAATATGGTAGCTGTTCATAAAATATGAGCAACTACCTTTTTTACTATGGAAGATTTAAAATCCATATCCACGCCGTGCATTTCCAATTTAATATTTTTCGTTTTCGTTTGTTGGTCCATTTCCTGGCGTGGAAATAATCATAGAAATCGACCGCGGCAGATTCCGGGGCATCTTTTTGTGAAAAGTAAATTAGTACATGTCCTTTTGTAGGTGGAACTGAGGAGCCCTTTCCAGTAATTTCTTTATTCATTGTTCAGCACCTTGTTTTCTTCAAACAATTTATAGATATCATCGGGATCATAATATATATTACCACCGATTCGGGTAAAGGCAATTAAACCGGCCTCCCTTATTGCATGCAGCTTTCCAGAAGACATGCCAATCAATTTCCTAACTTCAGATGACTTTAGCCATTTTTTAGGCCCGCTGGTTTGTTTTATTAATTCTTTAACGGATGCAATGATCTGTGATTGAAATTCTTCCAGATCAGCAATGGTAACCAGTTGATTACGTTTATCGTTGGGCATGAGAAATGCATTTAGAAATGCTACTTTCAAACTACCGGCAGCATGACAGTAGTATTTCATGAGAAAGCAGGTGGAGCGAGAAACTCCCTATCTGCCGCGCTTGCGTTGTTTGTCGTCGGCCTGTTCCTGCATTCGAATATTGTTTTCAATAATTTCTGGCAGGCCCGACTCGCTTAGCGGCCAAAGTTTAGCTTTTAAGGTTTCCTGGATGGGATGTTCTTTCAGTAACTCGTTTATGTCTGATCCGTATTGGCGAGCAACCGCAACTGGGTCAAGTTTGACTTCGTTTGGAATTTCTAAAACCACAACATTATCTGGCAATTTCAATAAGTTTCCGGGCGGCATGTAAAGTTCATGTGTTACCGTATCAAAGAAACATAGGTAATTGTCACCGTAGTCGTCCATTTCCAAATCGTCAAAGCTGATATTTTTCCAGGGCAACTCAGTTTCCCGCATTTCCTTTAAACGCCAATCCACAGTGAAGTCAGTTCCAGCAAGGTCAATATGAGGCAGTTTGCCAGCTAATCTAATTTTAAGCAATTCAGCGGCCTTCTGCTGTTGAACAGGATCTTCCATTCGGAACCTTATTTTTTCCTGCCTGTCTTCCTCCCATTCATTGAGGAGGGCTTTCAGGAATGTTACCGCCAAGTATTTATCCTTTGTTTTATAGAGTCGCTCGGTATGGCGGTAATCCTGACCTAATAGGTTTGCTGTTTCAATTATTAATCCTTCATTCCAAGTATTGAACTGCTCACGGGCCGCGTTAAAATTTTTATGTTCAGCCAGCTTTAAAACCAGATCGCCTTTGAGCATTGGGCCATAAAGCGAAATCAGCTCTTCAGCTGTTATAGTGCCTGATGACTCGAACAGCGGTTGTTCTGAAATTTTCATAATGGTTATTTTATTGAATTTTGGGACGTAGGAATCCCTTCAGGCGGCCTTAAAACGAAAAGCCCCTGGCTTTCGCTTCGGGGCTTTTCTACCTAAACCTTATCACAATTGCGGACGAGCGCCCGCGATAAATGCAAATTAATAATTAATTCTGATACTGCCTCTTAAAGGCCGAACTGCGCAAATATTCATTAAACCTGCGTTGATTTTCACGTTCGATATTTATCCTTCTGTAGAGTACAGTGCAGCGCCATGCGCATAAGCCACAGGCTAAAAAGGCTACTGATAAACAAGTGAGCGTTTCTTTCCTGGCTTCCGCTTTCTGCGCCGCGGTCATCTCCTGTTTTGTATGCTTTCGGGCTACTGCACCGAAAAAGGCGAACATGGAAATTACACAGGCCAATAGTATGTTGCGAACGATGGCTTTCATAACGGTAAATTGAATTTAAAATTACTAACTAAATTAGTACAATCCAAGTGAAATCTTAATTTAATTCGTAGATATTATTGTTTTTTCGGGCCGCTAATACCCTTACCCTGATGGTTTCAATGAGATTGGATTCAGGTATTCCACGAAATTGTATAGTTGGATTTTCCGGGTCGGTGCTTTTTAAAGTCAGGTACATTAGCCCGCATATCTGAAGTACAAACGACTGTGTAATTATGTAATCTTTGACCCTAAACATCTCTACCTGGTCGATCCGCTTAAAGAAAATACCTTGGGTCAGCAGAATATAATCCGCCGTTATCTCATATTTAAAACTACGGATATATAGCAACCTGTACCAGGCCATCGCACATACGACAAGGCTGAACAGGATAAAATATGGGGATAGCCACCAGGCCAGCAATAAAAAGATGATGGCCAGCAGGATTAGCGGTAAAGCCTTTAAAAAGGCAAAGCGCATGGCAGGCTTTAAAAGGATATCTTGTGTATCGCTCATAATAGAAAGTGTTATGGTAGACAAAATGGTGAATTGATTTTTGACCCTTATCGTTTAAAACCCTTTTTATTTTGTTGCTCGGGTTCCTGTTCTGTAGGTTCAATAGAATTTGTTTGAGCGTTAAACTTTGCAGGAACCATCTCTGGATACGCAGCCTCAAAATCAGCTATCTGCTTTTCAAAAATGCCGTAGATGATCGTAAAATCATCATCAAATTCATTTCCCTCATAGCTGAACACCTGACGCTCTTCGTCATAGCTAACCTTAGCCAAATCTGCATGGGTAAGGCGCACCCCGTTTAATTCCCCTTCATGGTAATAAACCTTACCATAAACGAACATGCCGGGTTCTTCAAATTTATTGACGTAGCCGACCCCGTAGTGATCTGCGATCTGGCATAGGGCTTTAAGGGGTGGTTCCCAGGCTGACCTGAAATGGACTTCATCCCCTTTGGCATAAATTTCAACAATCCCCTTATTCCTCGAATCGATGTAATCGGGCAATTCGTAATTGTGATGATCTTCCTGTTGCTTCCGCATATGTTCCATAAAAGCCATTACCGCGGCAACCTTTTCGGGTTCGCCGGTAAAGCGAACGCCGTTGTGACACCAATTAGCCATAATTTTAATTTAGTTTAAAGGTTATTTTTGAGCTGGTCTAAAAACGTCAGGGCTTGAATTGGCTTACCCGTTCTGAACCGCGGGCGTAAGCCGAATGTTTCCTGGAAGGCATGCAGGCTTAGCCGTTCAGCATCGAACACCCGCTGGACATTATGGTGCAGGATTATGACACGATTATTTTCATAGTAAACCTGTACCGGAAATTTTTTAATACCGGCGGCCAGTTTGATCGCAGTGATTTGATCGATCATTTGACGACCGAAAACCATTGTGAAATTTGCCCCAGGGTAGGTTTGCCTGATCCAGGTTACCTGCTCTGGCTGAAGTTTATTTCCGATAGCGATAAATGCCAGCTGTCCTAAGTTCGGGTAACGATGCCTGTTGAAACACAGAAAGGCAACTGCCTCCATAGCAGAATAGGTAATGATAATATGATCAGCCTGTTCAGCCCCTGCAACCCAAAGGTTTTGGGTGGTGGGTACCCGGTGCAGCCCTTCGCCAAATTCCTCAACATCATCGCCATAGTTGAAGATCAGCTCAGTCGAAAGACCAAAAAAGGCCTGGATCTCCGGGGAAATGCCAAGCCTTTCTAATAATTCATTCATCGCCTCGAAGTCCGGCTGCGGCTGTTAAATTCAACCTCCGGTATAAAAGCGCGCTGGTTTTCGACATCCTTCATCGCTTGGTGGTAACCGGGGCTCAATTTTGCGGCGGCCTTTTCGTCACGCTTTTTATTAAACAAGGCATTCAGCCCTTTATAGACCACATAGGACAATCCGCCATCCATCAGGATTGAAGCGACCAGTGCCAATTTATTGGCGCGGATGCCGTGGTGGTCTACGGCGGAGTAGCTGAACTTCGTGCCGTCCGCAATCTCAACTTCGCGGCCTTTGCGATAATTTTCCTTTTGGGCTGCGGTGAGAAATTCATTGTTCACCATATCCGGGGCAAGGATCTTTTCAGTATCGGACACGATAAACTCCTTGGTATCGGCATCATATTCTATCAGCATTTCGGTTTTGTTGCCGTGGTTATCCTTGGTGATCTTCAGGAGATTGGCCACCTCGCCTTTCTGCAATTTCTCGGCCTCGTTCTCGTCCAGAAACTCCGGCCTTTGGGCCTTGCGGTAGATCGGGTGGATCAGCAGGTCCATTTTACCCTCGTCAGTATGTTGCAGTGAAATTTTAGCATTAAGCGATTTGATCTTGATGTTTTCAGCTTCGAGGTTTTGCAACTCCAACAAACCGGTACGGCGGCCTGAAAGCAGCGCGTTCAGGTCATCGACATTTAACAAAAGCTGGCCACCTGCGGCCAGCCCGATGGTTTCCATATCCTTGATCGGAAGCTCATCTTCATGGAAATTGACCAGGTTCATTTTAACGTCCTATTTTATGGGTGTTTTCCTGTTCCTCTACCAACTCGTTTTCCTGCTCCTCGCCAATCTCCCGTTCACGCGGGTTATATTTGGCTTCGAGCAGGGACTTGTAAAGGCCGTAGTTGGGCTGTAATACCTTGCGGTTGCCGTCAGCGTCCTCCACCTTAACGCTTTTATTTTTGGTTTCCAATACCTTGTAGGTGGTGTCCAAATAGGCGATCTCATCGCCTACCTTAAAACCCTGCTGCTCGGCGCCTTGCTTTTGTTCCCGTTTCTGGTTATTGCCTAATAACAGGTTGGCGATCTTTTGGGCATCCCTGGAAACCTTGGTGATCTCAAAGGGCTCGTCTTTTAATATTTTGACGAAATTGCTCATGTACGCAGCATGCTGCCCGAAATTATGGCCGATCTTCAGATCGCCGCCGATCAGTATCGCTGCCACGGCTGCGCGCATTTCCTCGCGGGAATAATCCAGCGAACCGAACTTGCCCTCCATCGGTCGTTTCAGGCGGCTTTCATGGCCTGTCCAGTGGGCCAGCTGGTGGATGGCTGCCTGGTAGTATTTGGTTTCATTTTCAAAGGATTCCATTTCCGGCAGGAAGATCGCGTCCCGCTGTTTATCATAATAAGTTTCCTGGCCGCCATGGATAATGACCGCTTTGCTGTCCTCGATCAGTTTGGCCGCCCGCTCTATTGGCGATAAGGTTTGTGCCTCGTTCTGTTTGGCGAGAAATTCATCCAGGGGCATAATATCCTTCAGCTGTTCGGCATTAAACAAAAAGGCCTGGCTGCGCTGCGGCTTTTCAAATTCCACCGTTTTAGTTTGGGTGACGCCGGCTCCATCCTTGATGCGCTGGCCGTCAGCTGTGCGGATCGCCTGGATATCGCTGGTTTTGGGAAACTCGATCATGGTTCCCTTTTCATCCTTTTTAACCCAGTTGCCGGCATAGCGGGCGGCGTCGGCTGACATCCAGCGCGGGTCGTCATGTCGTTGCATCCCCAGGATCAGCGCATTCATGGCGCTGTAGCTTTTGCCTGTGGTGGGGTTGATCGGTTTAACAAAGGCCGGCAGGCCGTTGTCTTTTACCGGTTTTTGAAATAAGGAGTTACCCTCCCTGATCTCCGCGGCCAGCTTATCTGAAAGCTGGGCGGGAAGTGCTTTGAAGTTTTTGCTCATTTTCGTTTTTAATTAGCAGTTGGTATAAAAATTTAATTGGATTAATAAATTGATGGCGGTAACGGATGCTGAAGTGCAGGTGCTCCCCGGTTACCCTGCCGGTCGCGCCGGTGATGCCGATGGCTTCGCCTGCGGTTACGCTGTCTTGCACACCTACCAGAATTTTGCTGAGGTGGCCGTAAACAGATTCAACCTCGCCATGTGAAAGACAGATATTGATGCCTAACCGGTCATCGTACCCGGCAGATCTGACAACACCGTTTAGAATTGCAAACACCGTGTCCGAACGCGCCCTAAAATCAAGGCCTTCATGCATCGCGTATCTGCCCGTGATCGGGTGGATACGGTAACCGTAATCACTGTTGATCTTCAGGTTTTTCAGCGGGAGGCAGACCAAACAAACGCTGATCAGCCAGTTCACCGGCCGTAGGATTGAACCAGCTCCATTTTTTGTGCCGGGCTGATCGGTTCCAGTACCCGTTCCTGAACCCCCGGATGGTCGTTGGCAATAGCCAACGCGGAATACAGGGATTGACTCGTGCCCCTGTCCTGTAAGAGCATGATCTTGTACATCGCCTTGAAATCATCAATGGACATGGAAGAGCCATTATTGGTCAGGTCATTAATTACCTCTTGTTTATCCTTTAACATCAAAACTTGGTGGGCGGGATAAAATGCTTCGTTTCCTTCCGGGAAGCGCACGTAGTTTTCATTTCTTGAAAAGGGCAGCGTCAGCACGCCTATATGCCCCCGTTTTTCATCGGTGCCGTTCTCCATATCCGGCTGAACCAAAACGATGGTTCCGGTTAAATTTTTGTTGTCCATGATATTTTTTGTTTAAGATTTTACCTGCCTATTTTTCGCGCCGGGTCAAGGTCTACGGCTTCATTCAGCCGGACGGTGGCCCAGCGGTGTAGTTCGGGATCATCTTGTAATAGCTCAAAGGCTTTCTTTAGCTGTTTTGCTGACCCGGTGTTTTGCAACCAGGCGATGGCCTGCAGATTTTGAGGTACGGGTTGCCATAAGGCCCCATTTCTATTTTCGGCCAATGCTTTCAATTCCTCCGGTGGTTTGAGGATGAATAAGGTTTTTGAACTAAAACAGAGTTCTTCCTCATCCTCAAAACCTACCCAAATTTCATCCCGGCTGTAGTCGGCAAATTCGATGAGCCCAAGCTTACCGGCATAGTCAGAAGTCCAGAGAACCGGACTCACCATGACCATTAAGCCGGTGGTTTCTTCCGCTTTGATCATTATGCTTTATTAATTGGTGGATAAACGGGGGCTACCTTTTCATCCCCTTTTGTTGGCTCAGTCCGAGGAAGTTGTCTAAGCCCATCGTTGCGGCATCGCGGATGCCATTGTTTTTCTGAACCAGCTCAAGTGCGGCACGGGTATGTTTTTCCGTCCCATTCAATTGCAGCAAAACAATATTTTTGAGGTCCTTAAAGTCCCCGGTGGAAAGTTTCCCAAAGTTCTGATCGATATACTCGTAAAGCTGTTCAGGGTCTTTTAACATGAGTAAAGCATCCGCGCCATAAAACCCCACCTCGGAATCATCGAAACCAATATAAAATTCATCCGTATTCAAAATGGCGGCGGTTATAAAACCGATCTCACCTTGTTTGTTTGCCCTGTCATTTGTCAGTTCAGGATGTACCAGTACATGGGCGGGCAGTTGTACCTCGTTTGGATCTTTGTTCATTTCTTCATCGTTGCTTTAGCGGGTGTTGCGGCGGCCTGCGGTTTAAAGGATAAGACCATTTCCTGGATCTGCTGGGTGATGAGGTTGAAGTTCTGCCGAAGCCTATCCTCCTGTTTGCCACCAAAATCATAATAAACCGGCAGCTGCTTATAGCCTTTTTCCTCATGTTTGATCGCCTCCATGTCCAGATTTATCCGGCAATTGATGGCAGAAGTATCGAACTGTCCGGTAAACTTTTCCTGGGCATCTGCGGCGATGACACCAACCATTTCGCCTGAATTCAGCGAGGCAATTTTTCCGGCTGGTATCAATACTTCTAATTTTTCGTTTAATGATGTGGAAGTTTTGTTGCGGTCAATGGATAACCCTTCGCCAATCTGTTTCGATTTACCGAACAGCCGTTCCAGCCATTCCAAAGTTTCCTTGTTCCTGACGGAGCCGGATAATACATTACCTACTACGGCGGTGATGGTCGCAGCCGTATCTTTACCATATTGCTGGTTAAATTGGGGCAATTCCTGCAGTCCCATGAGCACCGCCACCTTATTGGACCTGGCAGTTGCAATCAGGTTTTCCACCCGGTGAACGAATAAAGTGGGCACCTCATCCACGATCAGCGCCGAGGGTAGATTGCCTTTGGTATTGATCAGCTTGGTCAGCCGGTTAATGATAATGGAATAGCAAGCCGAATTGATGTTTTGCGTATTGGGATCATTGGCCAATACCAGCATGCCGGGATTTTCCCTGTCAGATATTTTCAGATCGAAATCATTGCCGGAGAAAACCCAATAAGTTTCCTTGGTGGCCAAACGGCTGATAAATATCTTTAAGGTACCGATTTGTCCCTCTAATTGGTCGGTTGCTTTCGCATTGTAAGCGGTCATGAACGGCGACAATAACGACCGCAGTTCTGGTTCAGAGGTGAGCGCGTTAAAAATATCCTCATAGGAATGGTTCAGCAACGCCAGTACATGCGGAAAACTGGAATAAATGCCTCCCTTATACTTGCTCATGAAATAGACACATGATGCCAGGAAGTTAATAGCAGATTGCGTAAAAAACTGGTCGCTGCCGCCTGAGCGGTCACCCTTTTTCAAAGCTTCCACCAATGCCTCGGCAGTTTCTGCCGCATCGGCCAGCGATTTGATATAGTCCGCTTTCCAGGGATTGATGCGGCGGCTATTCTCGATATCATTCAGGTTGATCACATGAAAGGCGAAACCTTTTAGTTTACCGTTCTGCTTGGCCAACAAATAATGGTAATAAGCGATTTGGCCGAGGTCGGGAAACTTGAAATCATAAAGGCAAACCGCAAATTCTTTGGCAATTAATTGGCGGATAAAAGGGTTAACGACCGAAAAACTCTTGCCGCTGCCCGGCGTACCGATTACCATCGTGCCTCGGAAAACATTGCAGATATTGACCCAGCCTTTCCAGACCTTGCCCTTAAAATAAAAGAGCATCGGGATGTTTACCGAGTAAGGCGTTTCCAGTTTTTTAACCGGCTGCATAAAGCTTTCCGCTTCCGTATTCCATTTATCCTTACCGAGGCCGGAGCGGATAAACTTGGAGATATTGTCCATAGAGAGGCTCACCAGGATAGCTCCTGTAAAGGAGCAGGCCATGTAAAGCAGGCTATACCAGCTCGTATAAGCGAACGCTAACGGGGAGGCACGACCCGCAAAAACAAGGCAGCCAAAAAATAATAACAGACCGAGTGCAAGCGGGTAGACGATATGTTTTTTAGGGTCGAGGTCTGTTTTCTTTTTTGCCAGCGTACCGATACTTACCAGGCAGATGAGGCCAAACGTTGCAAGCTTGCTGTAGACCAGGCTGGAATAAATAATTAAGCGGCCGATCCGGTCAAGCGGGGTAAAAAAAATGCCCCAGAAAGGGGCATCGTGGTAAATAAATATGGCCGCTTCTAAACCGATGGAAAGGTATATGAGGCATTGCAAGAAGCCGTGAAGCTTTTGTTGCTCTCTGGTTTCTTCCATAATAAACGTATTGAAATAAAAAAGCCACCGGATGCTTCGGGTGGCTTGAAGAAATTAGCGGCGTTTGATCACAGTAGGCACAACTTCCAATTCAGGTTCGTCCACTTTCGGGGTTTCGTCTTTGAACAATTTCTCTGCCTGCGCCGTCTTTTCGTTTTCAGCGATTTTTTGGCTGATCTTCTGATCAAGCAAATCCCGCTCTCTTTTCAAGGAGGCCAGTTCATACTCTTGTTCAAAAGGCCTTTGGGTGAGCTCCTGAACTTCGGGGATTTGGGTATCGATCTCGGCTAACTCCTTTTCATACCGTTCTGCCATACCCACCACCCGGTGAATGGCATCCAAAAAATAACGGGCCGCCAGCTTGGGGTTATCAATATTCGGTGCCCCGCCGTTTTGGAGGTATTTAATACCTGTCGTGCGGCTTACGGCATAAAGCGAGGTAACCTGTTCCAGGCGGCTTGAAAACTCCGTCTCCACAGTCTGTACTTTTCGGCGGATAAACAGATCGAAGCCGTATAGCTGGCCCAAATGCAACTCTGATTTACCTATCTCAGTAGGCTGCCAACTTTTGTACATTTCGATCAGGTATTTACCGACAGCGGCCGCGTCGGCCTGTGTTAGATCCTTCAGCTGGATCGGGTTTAATTTGGTTCCCTCTTCATCAAACTTTAACGCATGTTTATAGGCCTTTTCGTCCTGGTGAACCAAACCAAGCGTAGTACGGGTGCTTTGGCTTTTCTTTTCCAGATCTTCCAGGAGGTAGCGGCTACGCGAAACTTCCTTAAAGTGCGCACCCTTATAGCCTTCCAGTTCGGCTATCTTTTTTTCCAGACGCGTTTTTTCCAGTAAGGAAGTATCACCGGATAAAATGGCGATGTATTCTGAAAAGCTCATGCCGCTTTGCTCATCCATCGCGCCCTCGTCCAATGTACGTACCGAAAGCTCGCTGTTTTTCATCTGGCTGATAAAGATTTGCTTGTTCTTTAACAGGTTGAATTTGTAGTTATCCAATGACTGTTCCACCGCGTAAATGAAATTGCGGACCTTATTGCCATAAAACATTTTGGCCAGCCAGTTGCCCTGCCTTGCACCACGGCCGTCACGCTGCTCCAATTCCGATGGCTTCCATGGAATATCCAGGTGGTGCATGGCAACGATCCGCTCCTGGACGTTCAGACCGGTACCGGCTTTTTCGGTGCTGCCGATCATTATCCTGATTTCACCGGCATTCATTTTTTTAAACAGTTCCTTGCGCTGCCGGTCAGTAGCCCAATCATGGATAAAAGTGATCTGGTTTGCCGGGACATTGAAATCCCGGACCAGCTTTTCCTTTAGGGCATCGTAAACATTGAACTCATCGGTATTTGGTGTGCCGATATCGCTGAAAATGATCTGCGTACCCTTATGCGTTGTGCTTTCATGATAAATTTCCGCTACATTCCTTGCACAGACATTGACTTTGTTACCGGGGTTGTCGCCATATTTTTCAGGGTTCACCAACCGCATATCCACCGCCATTTTTTTGGCATAGTTGGTGGCGATGAGCATCCGGCCCTTATCCTCCTGCTTGGTCAGCGGTGCCCGGCCGATGATAGTCGCATCGCCAGTTTTGGCGAAATGCATGAGGCGTTTGATAAAATCCTGCTGATCAGGAGTAGGTTTAATATTGACCAGCGTTTCTTCAATTTCCGGCTTGTCAAGATTGATATGCTTGGCGGTTTTGTAATCGGTGATCTGGTTGTAAAAGAGCGCCAGCTCCGGTACCTTGATAAAATGGCGGAACCTTTCCTTAGCCCTGATCTCGTTGGTTACGGTAAACTCAAAATCAACTGTTTTACGGGCGTAGACCGCTGCCCAGGCATCGAAATTGGAAATACACTGCCTTTCAAGTTCCTTCGGACGGAGGTACTTAAAGATCAGGTACATCTCGGTGAGACTGTTGGAGATTGGCGTACCCGAAAGAAAGGTGGCGCATAGGTCACTATCCATCTTGTCCTGCAAGGTGCGGATGGCAAACAACATATTGAGCGCCTTTTGGCTACCTGCCAAGTTCCCCAAACCTGCAACTTTCGTGTGACGGGTTGTGAACGTCAAGTTTTTGAACTTGTGGGATTCATCGATGAACAAATGATCGATATTCATATCCCGGAAAGTGATACCGCTGTCCTTGCGCTGGGCTATCCTGTCCATCACATCTTTCAGCTTGGCTTCCAGGTTTTCCTTCCTGATCTCCAAACCCTTCAACATCTCTTTTGAGATTTCCTCGCCGGCATTCTGCACCGATTGCATGTCTAATTCGGTGTTATCCAGTTCCAATGAGAGTATCTGCCGTTGTATCTCGGGGTCTTGCGGTATTTTGCCAAACTGGTCATGCGTTAGGATTATACAATCCCAATTATTATTCTGTATCTCATGAAATATCCGCTTGCGCTTCGCCGGTTCAAAATCATTTTCGCCCGGCGCGAGCAATTTTGCCTTGGGATAAGCCAGCCTGAAGGTATCGGTGATCTGCTGCACATTCGCTTTGAGCGCGAGGATCATCGGTTTATGAACTATGCCCAGCCGTTTCATTTCCATGGCTGAAATGATCATGGTCAGCGTTTTGCCTAAACCCACTTCATGGTCGATCAGCCCGCCGTTGTTTTGTATCAGCCGCCAGGCGGCGTTTGTTTGCGAACTGAAGAGCGAGGGAATTTTTAGCGCTTGCAGGTCAAGCCCCGGAAAGGTCAGGTGGCTGCCGTCATATTCACGGAGCGCATAACAGTTATAGGTATTGTTATAGAGTTTTTCTAAAAACTGCTTGTCTTCGTTCGGCAGTTCCAGCAACCATAGCAAATAACGCGCGCGAATATTATCGATCTTACGGTGCGCGTTTTGGATCGCCTCCGTGTCCGGCACCCTTACTTCCTCGCCATACTGGGTAATATGGTAAGTAAAATGCGGGCTGGTATTGAGCAGCGCATACTCCAGTAAGGTACGACCTGTAACCTTTGGGCTTTCTTTCGGGCTTACCGAAAATTCCTCGTTAGTAATGGTATTTCCCTTTTTACCATAGGAGATCCGGTAATCATCCACCGATGGAAGGTAAGTAACTTTTGTATCGAGCTTAAAAAGGTCAGTGGCGAACCGCTCATAATAGGCGACCGGCACCCAGCGTTCACCAAGATTAAAATCCAGCCTTTCGAATGGAATCCTTTCGGGCTGGACACGGCGAATGGCAGCCAGGCTCCGTGCGATCTGCAAATTTTGAGGTTGCTCTTCGGCCAGTTTTTCCGCGATGTTCAGCTTTTCGACAACATTCCCCGAAAGGTAATTGTCTGTGGTTTCCCATGCCAGTGTTTGCGGGTTTTGTAAAACCTGCTTTTCGAGTTGCAGGATCACCTCATCCTCCGTTAAACCGGTAACCTGCGAAATGATGCCGAGATCCACACGCCCGGTATCATTCAGACACCTGGCCAGCGCTTCGGCGGGGTCGTCCGTTTTCAGCATTTCCTTTTGCTGAAATAGCGGACCATGAAAAATATCCGACCGGACGAACTTATCCTGTTCCCTGATTTCGAGCGAGGATATGATCTTAAACCCTAAAGCAGGATCATTGAGGATACGGTTGCGGTTACTGTTTTTATTCAGCTCGCCGTACTTGCGCAAAAAAGCCTCGTAAAAATGATTTAACGACTTCCGCAGTTCCGGGTGTTGGATGGCATGCTCATTTTCATAAGTTGCAAGTTCGAGGTAGATATCGCGGAGCGTAATATAATCCTCATAAAACGGCAAATCCGGCTGCGGGTCGAATGCCTCAAAGGAGGCCTCTGATTTTGCCGGCTCACCGATAAGGCCAACCTTTCCCCCGAAAATGACCAGCGTGTCCTTTTCATAAAAAGGCTTCAGGGCGGTAAACGCTTTTGGCCGGTCGGGCATCAGCTTAAATGCCGGCTCCAAAGAGGCATCCCCCTCATAGCGGTAATCGTGCCCAAATGATTTTAGCTTTACCGAAAGCGCATCCAGCTCCTGCCCAAGGGTGAGGCCCGTCATCCATTTGCCGGGAAACGATATTTCAGAAAGGTTACTATAAAGCTTATAGAGGTATTTGTTATTGGCTTTTGCACGGGCCGTCAGCAAAACGATGCTGTCATGAGCCGGCTTGTTGGTGGTGCGGATGGTGCTGATCAGCCTTACGGTATCTGCATTGATAAATTGGCGGTCGAGATCGTCCAAATAAGGAAGGGTTTTATTATCCTGGTCAGCCTTCAACGGCGCATCAAAAAGCCCCAGTTGCCCGAAACCGACGGCAGGTTTTTCATCCTTTTTTTCAGGTTCGGGTACCGGCAAATAGGTGAACTGCTTGAGCTGGGTCTCGTTTTTTGTAAAGGATATGGATTCCCATTTGGCCCGGTCCAGGTTGGCCAGCCCGGATTTAAGCTGTTCCTGTAGTAAAGGCCCGATATCTTCAACGTTCCCGTTTTGCCAGGCCACCCGTGAGGCCTTTCCCCTGGCATTGGTACCTTCGATGATCTCATCGGCGTAGACCAGTTCATTTTTATCAGCCAGCCAGGCATTCAGGTAATACTTACCTGCGGCGTTCTCCCGTTCCACGGTATCGATCAACTGGCTTTCGGCTATGGATATGGTTTCCTTCGTATCGTTTTTCTGAACCAATAGCAGGTGCATACCCACTTCCACATTGGCATTATCCCGCATCAGGTTCGCCGGTAATACCGAAACGGAAAGCAGGTCCGCCGAGGTAAATAAATATTTACGGGCGGTAGCGTTGGAGGGATTGTTCAGAAATGCCTCGGTAACGATATAGGCCAAAATTCCGCCATCCTTTATTTTATCCAGGCCTTTGGCAAAGAAATAGGTATGCACTTTAGAGGAGATACCGCTTTTATTGTATGCCGGGTCATGCACCGCGATTTTACCAAACGGAATATTGCTGATGACCACATCTGACTGGCCCTTCTCAGCAGACGAAGTTTCCTCCAGTTTTTTAACCTGTACCTCCACCGGTACCGGGTGAACCGAACAAAGCGCAGTGAGCACCTTGCCGGTAATTATATCCTTTTCTACCGCCGTCACCTGTTCCAGTTCACTAAAAGCCTTTACCGCCTCTTCAATGAATATGCCGGCACCAGCGCTCGGCTCATATAACCGCCTGGGGATAATACCGCATTCAGACATTGCTGAATAAATCGCGGTCGGGATAAAATTAGGAGTATAATAAGCCGTGGAAGAACTGCTTTTAAGGGAATCAACCGCGGCTTTATAAGCTGCCGGAGGTAACTTATCCTTCAGCAGGGCATGCAGTTCGATAACTTGAGGGTAAAGCTTTTTATCACCTATGGAAGCACCCAATTTGTCCCATTCACTGATATCACCAGGCGGGAACAACACTGCTTTTAGGCCTCCAAAACCGGCGAATTTTTTCAGTGTTTGCAAATCAAATTCAGAAAGCGGCTGGCCGTTAAAGTCCAGCGCAATGCGGATAGCCGAAATGTTATCGGCCATCTTCCTTTGCGAGTTAAATGCCATTTACACCTCCTGTAAATAATCTGCTATGGTTCCGATCACTTCATATCTTAGAAAGCGGTCGTCCTCGTCCAGCCCCTTTACAAGCGGGGCGCATATTTCGAGGATATTAGTGAGCTCATAATGGAGAATTCCATGGTTGGAGAAACGCAGGTAGACCTTTAAAAATTCCTCTTCCAGCACGAGCTTGACATAATCGTAAGCTGTGGAATCTGTCATAAAAAATGTGTTGCGTTAATTGGTCAGTGTATCTGCATCCAGCAGATCCTGGTAAGTGATGGAGAGGGTCAGGATACGGCCGGACAATTGCTTTTCGCTGAGCTCGACATGGAACACTTTATTGCCGGGAAAGGTCATTTTTCTAAAGACAAAAATATTCCGGTAGCTTTTTGAAAATGAGGACTGGTCAAACAGCACGAATTCCGGCTTAACTTCCACGGATTGGTTATTTGCCGCCTTGGTAACCTTTTTATCGTCCACCTTAAACCGCAGATCGGCGATATCATATTTCAGGTTGGTTTTATTCTGATAGGAAATATCCAGAAAGATATAATCGCCAAGCGTGTAAACATGGTTTAAACGTCCTTTAATATCAAAGGCCTTTGCGGTTTCGATGCGTTTATCAGGGCGTTTGGCCACCAGGTTCAGTGATAGCGCCCTTAACTGGTTTTGCGAAAGGCCGATACCCGAAATATCAAGCGGTTTCGTGTCCACCGGCATTATGTTAACTTCAGTGGGAACGCCAGGGAATCCAGGCAGCAGCCGATATTGCGCGATGAATTTTTCACCAGCAACGGTAACCACGGCACCAGGAAAGGTTTTAAGCGAATCCCGTAATTTCAGCCGGAGCACATTCTTAAGCGGGATGTCGCCGATCACCTCTTTGGTAGAAATATCCACGTATTGGATGGGTTCCGGGGAAATGAAATGAATGGTCAGGCTTTCCGGCAGGTAAACCACCGGTAATTTATCCTGCGCGTATAAGGTTGGCGCGATCAGCACCGAGAGTAGGAATAATAACTTTTTCATGTAATTGGATTTTTTTAGAGTTTATTGTTTGTTATCGCTACCCTGAAGGCTGTCGCTCTTTTGCTCATTTTGCAAGGCATCGGCGTCGATCAAATAGAGGTAGGAGTTATATTTTAGCTTTGCCTTATTCTTCCGGATCAGCCCTGCGATGGCAGATGAGGTGGATTGGAACATTTTGTCCAGGGAACTCATGATGAACTGGTTGTTGCCTGAGCTGCCATCGATGGTCACCCCCTGGATAGAGTTGTTGCCGAGTTCCTTGGTGAAATCGCGAAATGCGGATGAGGGCACATAAAGGCCGGGCATTCCGTCCATATCGTAGATATCGAGTTTTACTGGAAGGATCTGGCCATCATATAAAATAGAAGTTACAGTGAGCGTAACCCGCTGCTCTGAAAAACCGGAGATCCGTGCAAAAAGGTAGGTCCCTTTTTTAACCAAATGATGGCCGGCCTTAATATCTTCCAGTAATTTGATCCGGAGCCGGGAACCCGCATAACCGGTTATATTTTCGTCGATCACCGCGCTGATAAACGCCACCTTTTTTTCGGGCATCACTGTATTAAAATCTCCTGATAGTGTCCTGGTTTTTTCAACAGTTAATTTTACTTCGCTTTCTTTCAGGCGGGTAGCTTTTTCTGCCAGCTGTTTCTTTCGCAGTTCTTCCTTGTAGGCGGGATCATTCGCCTTGTTGATACTGTCCATGATGGCCATCTGTTGTTTAAAAACCTCCATGGGGTCTTTTTCGGCAGGCGTTTTCACGGGAGGCCGCGAGACATTCCCCTGGCGGCGGCTAATTTCCTCGACGGCCTGAGCAACCTGGCGGTCATGGCCTAAACCATCCGAAACCCTGCGCTTACCCGAGCCAAACTTTAGCTGCATCGCGTGTTGAATGGAATCCAGCTTTCTTTTTTGCAAGTCCGAATAGTTATTATGGTAAAGCTGGGTTACCGAACTATCACCGGGTATTTTGTTCACCGCCGTTAGGCCGTCAGCCTCTTTGTAGGCATTACGGTAAGCATCCAGTTTATCGGCCAGTTCCTTCTTGCGGACATCCGCTGAAACCTGACCCACAGTGCCTTTCAGCCCGTCATTTACCGCTACAGCCTGTTTGGGTTTGGAAAAACCGCTTTGCCAGACATAAAAGAACAGGCACAAAAAAGGCAGCAAAATGACCGGCAGCACGTATTTGGGCTGTTTGAAATCAATTTTCATAAATTTATTTGAGTGTTTGGTGAATCCTGGAAAGGCGCTCCAGCGCGCTATCCAATAAGAGGCTGTCCGTGCCTCTCAATTGTTTTTTGGCCGACAGACTATCAATTAAGTTTTTGAGGTGCAGGGTTTCCCGGATGTTTCCGGTAGCCTCAAGGATTTGGTTAAAACCATTGGAAACCGGATTTGGGTTCCTGACGGCGGTTACCTTGGCCTTATCAGGATGATGAAAAACCGTAAATGATAATACCATTGAAATGGCCATTAGTAAAACCATACACCCGAAGAAGAACCTGGGGTAGGATCTGACCAGCCTGCCAACTGAATTTCCGGCCAGGGTAAAATATGCCCCGAACTCTTTGCGCACCTCGCTATACAGCGTATCCCTGGGATCGCGGTTAGAATGTATTTTTCTCCACATCTTTGAGGTCTTTATTTTCGAGGGTTTTCCAGTTGGTAATGAGCGCTCCGTGCGGGTTATTGTCGCTTCGCGGTATGTCCTTCAGGTAACCCTCGGTGATCAGTGAGCGGATCACAGTTGAGCTGCGCCGGTCGATCTTCAGCTTGCCGTAATACCGGAAATAATGTTTAGGCACATCCAGTAAAATGGAATCGGTTTGCAGCGTCAGCACCGAACTGGATGAAAGAATGGAGTTGAAAAAACCATTCTCTTTAAGATTATTGTATTGCTGCATACCCGATTCGTCAACGAGGTACATAGCCTTTTTCATTTGGTATTCCATGTAATTATCGTCGGGCGTTAACGAAAAAAACAAGGAGTGGAACAATTCAACATCGGCTTTATATTCGGCTGGCCGGTTCATCTGAACATCGGTTTGTTTTGCCTGTAAGGGGATGTTATTATCCAGTATATAAATGCTTTTCTGCGCGTTGGATACCAGCTTGTAGGCATATAAGCAATTCATTCCTACGATAAGCAAGGAAGTGAACAGGCTACCCAGCGCCACAAAAGTTGCCAGCCGGACCTTGGCCTCAATATTTTTAATGATCATAAAAATTTAGTTTTAATAAAAAGGGCTGGCCCTACTTGGGTCAGCCCTGAAATCAAAAAGGCGAAAGAAAGAAGTAAAGAAAATTAAAAGAAGCTGCCAGTAGCTTTCCTGGCCATGCTCGCCACTGTGCCGGCGCTCCGGCCAAAAGTAGAGGTCGCCGAGCTGATACCTGAAGTGGAAATGATCCAGGTAGATATGCTGGGCACGGTGAACATACAGATTGCCCCGATCAGGAAAACGATGATGACGGTGCCGAAGGAAAGAATACCGTTACCGGCGAACCAGGCCATTTTTTCAAGGTTGGCGCTCAGCCCGTTCTCGCCTACGAGTTCCTTGTATTTGCTTATCTCGGAAGTCAGTGCATATTCCTGCATCAGCCCGCAGAGGTACATGATCAGGTAGGCAATGCCACTGTACAAGTTAACCGAAACAAAGCGGGCTACCCAGGTGCTGAAGCTATCCCGGAATGCCGGCAGGATACTAACAGCAACGGCAAACGGGCCGAGAATGATGAGTATGGTAGAATAAATGATCTGGATCATAAAGATGATGTAAACCGCCAACCTCAGTATCCAAATCCCTAACAGCTCCAACAGTTGGGTGAACAACAATTGCAAACTAACCGTCAGCCGGTTCTTCAATTCCAGCAAAGGGGCCACCACTGTGGAAATACCCTGCTTTACCGTACTGGTGACCGAATCCCAGGCCTGGCCGTACCAGGTATCACTTTCCTTTTCGGCAACTTCAGTTTGTGCCTGGTAAGTGTATAAGGAATTGGCTACTGCCAGCATCAAACTGGAACGGTTTAGGCGGAGGTTGTCTACCGTTGCCTGTTCGCTGTCAAACATTTGCTCTGTTTGGTTAGTAATGATATCCGTGGGAAAAGCGATCATTTTGACGAACACGCCCCACCATAATATGATCATCGCCAAACCGAAAGGTCTTAACAAGGGCATGACCTCCAGTTGTTTATCACCGACCATCATTTCGTAGGATTTAATTGCGAAAAATATGATCATAAAGATTGCGGCCAGCGCCTTGGCATCGGTAATAAACAGGTCAAAATGCGTCCATACGGAATCTTTCAATCCCTTTAAGAATACCATTACACCGGCTTCGTAAACTCCGTCGCCCTGCAAAAACTGCAAGGTCTTGGTATTATCCGTGTTCGTGGCTGTTTGGGCATATATAGCTGTAACACTGAAAAACAGCAATATTAATATGGTTATTTTCTTTTTCATTGCAGGTGCTGTAAAACTTGGTTAGCGATCCGGATGTCTGTCTGCGGCGTCCAGCTGCTGACCGAAACCTGGTTGCTTTGCAACCTTTGCTGCTGAGCGGTCATATTTAAGGCGGCTTGCGCCGATGAGGTTCGTATTGCCCAAACCCCGGCCAGCCTGCGGTATTCCATCAGGTAGCGGTGGTAGGCCATGATCCGCGCACCGCGATCCATGGTGGTTGTATGGGCGGCCTGAACCCGTTCTTTGAGCATATCCAGTTCGTTCTTATACCAGTTGTACAGACCCTCGGAAACCAGTTTGGCGCTAACCTGCGGCGAAAGCCCGGCCAGGATCGTTGCGGCTGAATTATTCAGCACGGGTTTTAGTTCGTTACTGTAATAAAGCTGCCATAAAGGGTCAGCATCGGAGATCAAACCGGATTGATTGGCGATCTCTGATAAGGCCGTGTTGCGTACCGTATCTGATTGTAGCTTATATTTGTTATCCGTGGTGTTCATCCCCGCGACCAAAGCCAGTCGCTGCGTTTGCGGGCCGGTCGCACTGAGCGGCCGCAGGTCGGCCTTATGATAATTGGGATGAAACAGTCCCCAGGTAAGCCAGTAATAGGGATTTAAACTCAAGAAACCGGCTTTGGGGGTAAACTTATTTTGATCCCATTGCAGGTAAACCATACGTTCCTGCTGGTAGCGAACACTTTGATCCTGTGCTAAGGCCTGGCCAAAACAATGATGGATCAGTGCCAGCCATATAAATGGCAGTGGAATTAAGAATTTTTTCATGATTAATATTTTGAACCGCTATTAAGCGGTCATCCGGCTACGCCTAATGATTCTCATTGGCGTAAATATTTAGCGTTTTGAATGATCTGGCTGACAATGCGGCTGTCCTGGCTGATATAGGTGGCAAAAGGATTCAGGGATGCGATCACACCGCGCTCCCTCGCCCAATACATGGCTTTCCAGGCACCATAGGCCAAGCCGTCAAGTATTTGCAGTTGGGTGACCACCTTGCGTAAAAGCTGGTCGCGGGAATTGTAATCAGCCAGTACATTATCCCCCTCTTTCAGAATATAACCCGAAACATCGGTAACCAGGGCAAGCGATCTTTTTTGCATTTCAGCCGATATGTTTTCGGCAAAAACAAGCAGGTAAGGCTCACTTTTAGCCATATCCAGCGCCTGTCTGATATAACCGGTCATATCTGCAATGATCACCGCCATGTTCTTTACGGCAAGCCCATCTTTTAAGGCGGAGTTCACGTTGGAAAGCCCCTCGTAGATCATGGTTTGTGCCAGTACCACCGAGCCGACATTGGTGTTCAGGTTATTGATATTGTTGTTGATCTTGCCGAGATATTGGTCGTGGGTTACCTCAGCGCTGCTCCGGACGGCAGCGTTTTCAGTTACCACAACGAGGTGCTGGTAATCGATGACGTATTCCTGCGCGCTGGCAACCCCAAAGCCAGCAATCAGCAAAGTAATAATGATCAGGAATTTCATTTTAAGTATTTGGCGTTTTGGATGATATCCCTGCCGATAGACTTATCGGCATCAATAAAATTCTGGAACGGGTTTGCCGCCCGTAAGAGTGAAGCCAGGCTGGAGTACTGCATCATGCTCAGCATGTTGCCCGACAAGTCCTGTATCTTGCTGAGTTCAGAAATGACATAATCAAAAAGTATCTTCCGGTCGGATGATTTCATTTGGTTGACATCGCCAAGCGAGAGGGAAAGGCCGGTAACATAGGCCACCAGACTTTTGGCCTGCGATGCAAATTGCAGCGCGGACTGGTAGCCGATGGCGATCAGGGCCGGGTTCTTTTGTACCAGCTGTACGATCTGGGTTTGATTACTGACGATCCGGCTCACCATCGGGGTCGCATAGACCCCGATATCGGCCAGGTCAATTGCCGTTCCAAGGGTGTTATAGCGTTGCTGCAAGGTACGGTACATCGCTTTCATCTTTTCAAGAAGCGTGAGATTAGCCTGCTCGTTAGCGGTAGCCAGTGCCTGTTGGTTTTTTGCCTTTACCTGCAGCTTGTTTTCGGATTCCGATTCATCCACCAGTTGATGGAGTGCCGGGATATCCAAAATACTTTGCTGGGCCAGCAATCTCCCGGTGAACATAACCGAAACCGCCAGGGTCAAGAATAGTATTTTCATAAAATTATTTTTTAAGGTTGCGATGGCATACATCCCAGCCGTGCCGGCGGGTGAAACCATAGACCTGAAGTTTATCGGCATATGGGAACCGGGCCTCGATCATGGCGTAGGCTTCATCCGGTTTTTGGTCCCTGCTTTTGACCTTGCCGGTAAATGGTTTAGCAAAGGCGTCTGCGAATTCAATTTTTGGCGGCTCTTTACCTTTATAATATACCATCAGGTATTCGGCCACCTGTTTGGAGGAACCTAATTTCCATTTCGGCCGTATCCAGACATAGTATTGATGATACTGGTATTCCAGTCGCTTCATATAGTCCCTGCACTCTTCCGTAAATTTGTTAGGTACCCAGATAAATACGACGTGTTCAGGAGCTGACATTTTAAACAGGCAGTCTGCGATGAAGGCAAAGGCCACTTTGGCGTTCATCATTTTTCGCGGGATATTATCCATCAGCCACATCGCAGATCTTTTATAGGCCCTATAATGATCCCATGGCGGACAGACCATGAATACTTCAGTTCTCATTGTTTCAGATATTTGGCATTGGTGAGCACATCGTTGGCGATCCTTACATCCTGGTTCTGCCATTCCGCCCAGGGATTGAGCGAACGAACTATGCCGTTGATTTTGGCCCAGTACATGGAGCGGTTCATCCCGTAGGCAATACCACGAAGGATGCGCATTTCATTGGCGATATGGTTAAGCAATTTGCCGCGTTCGCCGGAATCCATGAGGTTATTACCGCCCTTGAGGACAAAAGCGCTAACATCGGCGGCGAGCCTGACCGAGCGTGTTTCAAAATCCCTGGCCCCCTGTTCTGCGAACAGCAGCAAAACCGGGTCTGACTTGGCTAAATTGACGGAGGCCTCCACATCGTTGATGATATCAGACCCGCAATCCGCAATATCCTTTATGGTAGCCAGGTTATTGATTACCGATGCGACCTGGCTCAAACCTTGATAAATTTTGTTTTGCAGGTTGTTTACAATAACCAGCTGGCTGCTCACGGCTAACTGGCCTTTTTGGATCAGGTCCAATTTATTATTGGTCGTGTTGAGCTGTCCGTTGATCACACCGGCATTTACGGCAATCGCGGCGGAAACCGCGGGGTCTACCACCAACTCCTGCGCAAAGGCGCTGTTCAGGGCCGTTACCAGTAAGACGATCAGCGGCCATTTATAAATTTGTGATTTCATGCTACCTGTTTTTGATTAACCTGTGAAATGAAGGCAGGCAAGGATTTGCCGCTTTCTTTAAAATCCCGTACAAAGGCTTCAAGGCCTTCAGGGTAAGATCCATAGCGGCTGGTATAACTTTCGACCGCTGTTTTTTCCGGCTTTTCGGTTGTATAGGTTAGATACTGCTGAAGTGATACTTCCACGCCATAAACCTCGCCGACCGCCCCGCGCCGGATATACACTTCTTTAAAACGGCCACGGTTCTCTGTGTTGTCCAGCTGATTGATGGTAAATATCTTCCGGCGTTCCGTTTCATTGATGGATAAAAGGGCGGCGATCTCGTTATAATTATCCTTGAACTTGGTTTGGTCCAGCAGGCAAATGGTGTCAGAGTTATTGACGATACTGTCCTTCACCACAGCATTCCCCAAAATATCGCCCAGCTCCTGGGTAACCACGATGGCCTCGCCCCAAAATTTCCTGACGGTCTTGTATAAATAAAGCAGGTAACCCGCCATTAGTGGGCTGGCAATGGCCTTCCACGCTTCCTCCACTACCAAGGCCTTTCGCCTGTCTGAACGGTAGCGCATCTTCTGGATGAATACATCCATAATCGTGAGCGTCACGAGCGGGAACAAAGTTTTGTTCTCCTTTATGGAATCAATTTCGTAGACTATAAAGCGCTCGGTGAACAGGGATTTATCGGTGTCCTCGTTCAGTATCCTGGCAAATTCACCGCCTTTGTAAAACTTTTTAAGTACATACCGGAACTCATCAAAATCAAAGACGATCTTCTCTTCCGACTTGATCTCCGGTATTTTTTCCAGGGCGAACTCGTAAAAGGTGTTAAAGTTTAATTCACCGCCATCTGCAAAGAATTGGCTGTAATAAGCCGAAATCACATTGGCGACCACATCGCGCTCCAAAGGGCTGAAAGACCCTTCGGCACCCTTCCAGGTTACACCGATCAGCGTACAGAGGAAATCTTTTTTTTCTATGTTGTATTCGGCTTCCGTAATCCGAAAGGGGTTCATGGTAATTGGGTCTTTGTCGGTATAGGTGATGTATTTACCCCGATAATAGGAACACAAGCCTGAATAAGAGTGACCCGTATCAACGATCACCATATCCATGTTGTAGAGCATATATTGCTCGATCAGGGCGTTCATAAAGAAGCTTTTACCCGAACCGCTTGGACCTAAAACAAACTTGTTGCGGTTATTGATCCTGCCGGTACGCATGGGAAGATCAGCCGGGTCAATGCCAACAGGGATGCCCTGGCGGTCGGTAAACCTGAGCAGGAAATCGGATGGCTCATCTTTAGGCAGCGACTCTTTAAAGAAAAAGCACACGGCGGCGTCACAGGTCGTCAAAAACCAATCGTAATCCTTAAGTTCCACGCCGTTGCCCGGCAAGGCAGAACGGTAAAGTTCCAGCTGGTTATAGGCATTCCGGCTGGGGATAATTCCCAGTTGAAACAGGGAGCTTTCAATAAAATTGACCGCTTTCTGAATGGCCGCAATTGGCGCTGCCACCAAAATATTAAAGTGACAGGTGACCAGCATCTGGTTTTCACGGGCCACGTCATTTAAGAGCTGATCGATATCCTCCACGCATAATTGGTTCGCGGGATCGGGAATACCGGCATGTCGCTTCTTCTTTTGTTCCAGCTTGCGCAGGGTCGCTACCTGGCCGGGAATTTCAATGAGCTGGTTAAATACGATCACATCGACACCGGGAACCTTAAAAAGAAAAGAGAGAAAATCCACTGGGAAACCGCGCACGCTTTCCTTTTCATTCAGCTCGATATAAGCGCCAACATCTGGCGGCAGATCGATGCTATCAATATTGACCAGGCTGATACTGCGGACCGCTTTTTCACCGATCCTGATCTCCGTATCAGACGGCGCAAGGTTATTCAGCACGATATTGGGACGGCCAAAATCCATGCTGAGCATTTGCAGCACCAATTGGTTTAGCTCGCCCTCACGGAGCACCTTCGGAGTGGGCAGGATATCCAACACTTTGCCAACGGCCTGTTTGAAATCCCGCAGGATGCGGGCGTCATAAACATAAAAAGCGCCCTTTTTGATCTGGCGCGTTATCGTTAAATAGGTATTGACCTGCAGGCATTCCCGGCCGTTGAAGTGGGCGTTGTATTGTTTTTGCAGGTATTCACCTGCCGGGGGACTTTTGTAGGGTGCCCGGCTGATCACATCCTGCTTTTGCAGGAGATAACCGTCGCCTAATATTTTAACGACATTGATCAGAAGGTGGTGGAATTCATCATAACCTGCCGGATAGGCAGCATAACGGATAACGGGGTTGACCATTTTTATGACGACCGAATATTCGCCATTGTTGCCGATGAGCAGATCAAAATCATCCCCTTTATCCACTCCCGCATAGGGGATGTTAAACAAGGTTTTTACGGCCATAATGATTAAGGATGTAAATGTTGGTGGTGCGGCTTTTGGAATGCAGGCCGCCCTTTTGCTTTCCGGCGGTGAAGAGCAGACCGCCAACGGTAAAGCCGATAAGTACCATCGCACCGAGCCACATATTGACCAGGGAGATGGTTAAAGCGCCAAAGACAAGTCCGGCCAGAAGGGAGGCAATTCCCCAGTAAATGAATTTGCCTTTAAACCCTTTGAATATAAGGGGCCTTTGCAGCCCCTTATAAACAGGATACTTCCTGGCCATTATAAGCCGAAGAAAGCTTTGATCACCAGCGCGGAAACAACGAGAAAGACACATGATCCACCCCAACCCATTAATTCCTTATTGATATCCTGGTCACCACTGTTCCATTTTGAATAGACGCGGATGGCACCAACGATACCCACGATGCCGCCGATCACCAAAGTGATATTGGTTACCGGGTCAACATAGGTTTTCAGGGTTGAGGTTGCTGTGGTCAGGCCATTAACGCCGTTTTGGGCGAATACCGGTACAGACAGGGCCAGCAGCAAAGCTGAAGCCCATAACTTTTTTGTTTTTGTAAACATTAAATTGGAGAAAAAAATAAAGGCGGAGATCTTTTAAAGCCGGCCGGAAGGCGGCTGTTATGGTTGCGGGGCGTTCAGATCACGAACATCGTCCCGTTTAATTCACCCAATGGGAATTAGCGATTGTAAACGTGCCGAAAGGCGGCACATCAATAAGCAGATGGTAAGACAGGTATCTTTTAGTACTACCGGGAAAGGAAGCAATAGCGGTTAACAGGCATTCAGATACCGAATAATGCCCTTAGAAACGGACCCGAAAGGATCATGAAAAAAGCGGCAAAAAACCAAGCGGCGACAGCGGCGTCCATGCGATCCTTACCCATTTGCCAGTTATGGTAAATTCGTAAACCGCCAAATGCGCCGAAAATAAACGCCAGCACCATGCAGCAGTCAAATGCCGAAAAGAATGTGGAAGAAAGGTCTTGCTGGGCCTGCTGCATTTCACTGATCCCCGGTTGTGCAGATGCGGTTGCCGCTATGAGGCAAGCGGCAGCGGAAAGTAAATACTTCATGTTTTAAAAACTAACGGCTTTGATGTACTCCACCGATTCTTCGCGGCAGAGGTTAAAAAGTTCTTTCAGGCGAACACCGCCCGAATGCACGACCGATGAACCCTGGTCATGGTGGTCAACCAGGTCGGCATGGGATTGTACCGGCTCAATATGCTCTACAAAGGTCAATTCATGCTGGCCGTTGGTGGTAATGCCGCGTTTGCCGCGTAAGAAATCCCAGGTTAACAGGGCCGCGTAATAAATGCTATAGATAGCAAGCAGCCATAGGGTAAATTTTATCCAGGTCATAATTCTGTGTTTTGTAAATATTGTTTAATGGTGGTTTTGAGTTCCGGGTTGGTCTCAAAAAGGTATTTAACCGCAAAGGCAACAAACTTGGTCATGTCAACGCCCGTCGCCATTTTGAATTTAGCCAGCAGATCAACCGTCTGCGCATCAAAGCGAACATGCACAACGTTTTTATGATCACTGTTATCATAAGCGAACAATGACCGTTGTACGGTTTCATGTACCAGTATTGAATTGGTTGTCTTTTTGCCTTCAGCAGAAATTCGGGGTTGCGGCGCTGACGTTACTTTTTTTTCACTAATTTTTTCCAGTGAACAACGTTGGCATCGCCGGTCGCAAAGGATGAGCACAGTATAGTAGGCTGCATAAGAACAAAGCAGGCCAAGAAAAAATTTAATGCGGTTCATAAGCTTGAGTTTTGAATGAATTTTTTGATGATGGTTTTGAGTTCGGGGTGTTCCTTAATAAAATGCTTGACCGAAAAGGCAACGAATTTGGTAACATCCACGCCGGTAGCGATCTTAAACTGGTTCAGGAAATCAACAGTCTGTTTGTCAAACCGGAAATGCACCATCGTTTTATGGTCGCTGTTATCATAATCGGCCAAGGCTTGCAGAATAGGTGGATCGTTCGTTTTGGCCTCCTTATCCTTTGTTTTTTTAACCGAGGCCGCTTCCTGCCCGCCCACGGGCTTCACCTCCGGCTTTGCCATTTTTTCGCGAAGCTGGTCAGCTAAAGATTTCATTTTTTCCATAAGCGGTCGGCAAATATTTCGTCAAAAACCGGGGTGATGATCCCATAAAGTGATAAGGGTGTTTGAAAGGTGGTAATGCGCTGAAAGTCGATACGGTCGGGAATTGCGCCGGTGATCCTGCCAAATTTGGATAGCTGTTCATTCACCTCGCTCATGATCTCAAATTTGACATTGGCTTTGATCCGGTTCGGGATAAATACAACATCTATTTTGGGATTTACTTTTTTTAAGACCACCGTAAATAGCACGGTTGATTCAAAAGTAAATTCATCGTAAGAGAAAGGACAAATAACCAGGTCGGCGGCTTCAAACACAGGTATCAGCCCGTCGTCATCCAGTTTGCCGGGGAGGTCGATCAGCACCACGTCTTTTTTGTTTTTGGTGAGCACCGGTATCAGCATCGGAAAACTTTCCAGGTTGGCCGGTAAAACATCATAAGGCTCCTCGTTTTCCAGCACCTTTGCCTTTTCAAATTTCTGTGATATGGATTGCTGGTAATCCATATCCAAAATGGTGACCGGCCAGTCTTTATCCAGGCTCAGGTAGTTCCCTGACAGGACGGTGAGCGTACTTTTTCCAACGCCCCCTTTTTGGTTGCCATATAAACAGATCATAATTTTTTGTGTGTTATCCCTTAACGGGTGTTTGTTCTTGCTTTCTTTTGACGGCGGCGCTTCATCCCAAGCACTTGCTGGTCATCAACGTCATCAGCGATCATTACCGGCCTGATATGTACCGGTTCGGGGGTATATTCTGAATAATAGGTGATCGAATCCTCGTCTAAATAATCATGAAGATCCGTAACGGGCCTGTTTGAATTTTCATAGTTAAAATTCTCATCTGCCAGGTTTTGCAGTTTTAAGATCTCACTGCCTTTAAAAACCTGTTTGTTAGCGTGGTCAATTACCGTGTAGCCATAGGGCTTTTTTCCATTGACCGAGTGAAATACCAGATCAACATTAAACTTCCGTTGCATGCGTTTCACAAAATCCTGATCTGATTTGCAGTCCAGAAAAATGGATCTGAGCTCGGCTATTC
This sequence comes from Bacteroidota bacterium, assembly GCA_040389105.1. Classification (GTDB taxonomy): domain Bacteria; phylum Bacteroidota; class Bacteroidia; order Sphingobacteriales; family Sphingobacteriaceae; genus Mucilaginibacter. The sequence continues at coordinate 34,663 of JAZKAO010000005.1, read as the reverse complement.
TTGACCTATCCGGCACATAACTGTTTAATTTTTTTTGCAGCCTTTGCTCATTATAATAGTCCCTACCGAGGTAGCCCTGGTTTTCAAGGATGAGATAAAACTGGGCCTTCGTGCCGAAGTTGTATTGCATGGCAAGCGTATAGCCCAGCACCTTTTCGATATTTCTAACTGCCCGTACCTGTTCAAAATCACGGTCGATCTGCCTACCGTCTTTACCGACCCTGGTACTTACGATATGTACATGGTTGTTATCAGTATCCTTATGAAATACAATGAGGTAAGGCTGGTGCCCATAGCCCATTTCCTTTAGCCACAAGACAGCCGCTTTGGTTAATTCCTGCTTGCTATAGTTTTTGCCACGGGCGGATAGTACTGCATGAAACTGGGTGTTTTTGATCACCTTATTCTGGGCCGAAACCATCATCAGGTAATTGATCAGGTCCTGGGGGCGTGGATTGGATAAGGCGTGCAGCGCTCCAAAGTTGGCGATCAGCATCAGCTCGCCCGTATTGCGGTCCACCTTATCGGTATTATACCTTACACCGGCAAAAGTCCGGCAGGCTTTTTCAATGATGTGGGCGATCATGAGGCAAGGATTAAAAAAGGATACCAGAAGAACCCTTTACCAACTGATCACCAGATCCCATGATCGGGCTATCTAATGAGCAACCAATCTAAGGAGTTTACGAGCAATTGATCTTTGAGGCTACCTATCTTCCAATCGGATGATCCGGTGAGCAACTTATCTACCGATCTCGCGATCAGATAATCTACCTATCTGCAAATCGCCCTATCCGTTAATCAACCGATCTTTGAATCCTCCGATCTGCAAATCAAATAATCAACCGATCTTTAAATCTATTTAGCTGACGATCTTTGTGGCTTAATTTCCCATCGCCCGGATGATCTTTCGCAGGGCCGCTTCCAATTGCTTTTGCACCAAAATATATTCCTTAAACAGCAAGTTGAACTCGCTTGCCACAGATGGATCTAACCGGCCCTTTAACCGAAGGGTATTGGCATACTTGGCCAACTGGTTAATATTATTTCCAATCCGTCCCATTTCTGCGCCGGCCGAATCCAGGTAACGGATCATTTCTTTGGAATTGACTACGGTTTTCTTCATGTCGGTCAAAACCCGCATCCTGATCAGCTCGGTTTTCGTTTTACCGAGTGCCTGTTCCAGTTCGGCGATTTCCTTATATTCCTCATCGGTGAACCGGACATTAACCCACCGGGTCCGCTTCCCCTCTTTTAATTGAGGCCTGCCTGTTAGTTTTTTTAGATCAACCATGAAAAAATGAGTTGCGAATTTTTTTAACTCCCCCCTGGAAGGGCAAGTGACTTTTTGTGTAACAAAAAGACATCTTGCCGTTGCTAAAGCAACGGAAAATCCCATAAGCCATTTGGTTTTTCAGCAATGAAAAAGCAGCCTCAATCCTTAAATAAAAAACTGGGTACCGGCTCGGCTGCGATCCTCTCACTGGATATTTTAACAAAATCCACGGGCTTTATTTTATGGTGATAGGCCCCGTTGTTTTTCTCGATACCGATAAATTGCCGGCCTTCCCGGATGGCTGCGATCAGGAAAGAGCCACAGCCGCAGGCATTATCCAGCACCACTGCGCTTGGCAGGGTAAATGTCCGTATCAGATAGCGGCCGAGGTCCACCGGTTTTTGCGTTGGATGATAGGGACTCGTTTCCTCATGCTCACAGGTTTTGCAATAAAACCAATCGTCGGCTTCTTCCTCGTCAAAAAACAAAATATCAAACGGATAACGGTTACCGTCGCTGACGGCATGTGATGGATTGTATTTCCCATAACATCCTGTGGTTTGTTCCTTGCGCCAGCCTTTGTTATAAGCCTGGCCTGGGATCATTTGGGGATGGTACACCGGTTGTTTATTATAAAAGATACAGATATCCTCATGCCGCCTAAGCGGCTGCTTTTTTGCATTCAGGAAGTTGGTGGACTTCGATTTTATCCAGATGATCTTGTATTTGAACCAAGCCGGATTACTAAGTATAACGGTCCCTGTAAATATCCCGGCTGCGGTCAGGGCGATAACACCGTTAGGCTTAACAATGCGTTGATAATGTTGCCATAATAAACTGAAGTCTATCGGTACATCCCAGGGATTTATGGTGGTGCCATAGGGCAGATCGCATAACACCATGTCTATACATTGATCCGGCAAAGCCTGCATGACGTCCAGGCAATCTCCTTCAGTTACCTTGTTGAGGTAAGCGTCCAGCGATAAGAGCATAGGCCTCACCGTTTAAAAGGCACATGCACTCCGGAAAAAAAATCAGGCCTCTTTTCCCTTACTTCAACGACAGGCTTTAGCTGCGCTTTAAGTTTATCATTGTAATCATTAAAACCCTCATAGACGGCGGATCGGTCGCTTGCATATGGCAAAGCCTTAATAAAATCCCGGCTTGCACTTTTACCCGCTTTATCGCGGTCGAAATATATATCCAAACAGGAAAATGCTTTGGCTTTATTGATGCCTTGTTGTAAAAGGCTAAGGGTATTTAAAACGATAATGCTGTGGTCGGCCTCAGGGTTTTCGTAACGCCAGCTCAAAAAGTCGATAAAGCCCTCAAATACGGCCGCTTTTTTGGGATGGCCGGGTATCAGGGTGATGCCTTTATGGCCCATGCAGCCTTTAAAATATCGGTTGCGGACCTCCCATGAATTATTTTCATTGAGCCAGCCCGCAGCGAAATAATGCTTGCGGACATCATTTTCGTCTTCCACAAAATAATAAACCTCGCTGAGGTAGAATTTGGCGACATCGAATACACCGCGGCTTTTCAAATAATCCGTGATGGCCGGGTGTGCACCCAAAGGTTTAACTTTTTCAACTACATGTTGCACCTTGATAGGTTTGCGCGGCCGGTGAATTCTCGGCGCAGTTGATGTAATTGAGCAAACCTCCTGGATCTTTTTAACCACCTCGTTAAACCCGAGGTTTTTCCAGTAGGCCAGCCCAAAATCAATAATGTTGCCGCCTTTCCCTGCGCCATGATCAAACCATACCCCAAGATCATCATTTACACTGAAAGATGGGTCAGTGTCGTCACTTCTCAGCATACTGATGTACATTTTTTCACGGCCCCGTTTGGGTACGGGCTGGTAGCCCAAACGGCTTAAAAGATCTACCAAGGAGCCCTGTTCTTTGAGCTCCCTGGCCGTTAATAAATTTTCCATAAAATATTGAATTAGATAATTAGTGCGTATTTAATATTGTGAAAGGGATTGCGGTCCGTTTGGCCATAATATGCCAGATAAGTACGTTGTACCGGCAGCGGGTAACGATCCCGTTTAATTCAGTTCTGCCGGTATTTTTTCGGGACTACTCACGTCGGTTTCTACAAACCGGGCTCTACGCCTGCCAATGTGTTTTCAGTTATTCACCTTCACAAAATTTCCAGCTTCTGGGCCGGATAATGCTTTGTCCCCGCATGTCAAAGATCGATTGGATCAGTTTGCCTGCTCCAAATGATTTGTTAATCATGGAGGCAAAGCAAGCGGATATCGATATGCGGAAACAGGGAAAGGGGGTGAAAGAAACGTTTCACCCCCGGTGGATAAAAACAGAAAAACCCGCTTCAATTTGATTTAAAGCGGGTTTTATTGAGTACTACTAATTAATAATAAGGGATTTTTTTCTGTTAATTAGCGTAAGGAATCGAAAATTGAGAAATTGAATAGCGTGAGGGGAGTCATTGATTTCAGGCTAAACGCGCTTAAAGGTATAAATCACTAATAGAAGATGGTTATTATCTTTTACGCGCTGTCTTTAATAATTTATTCGAAAGGTAGGCAGTAAAATTTTCTCTATAATTTTCACCTACGGTAAATGATAGATTGTTGTCCATGCGAATCGTGTTGCCTTCGATGTAATTGATGCAATCCGTAGAAATAATAAAGGCCCTATGAAATTGTTTAAATTCATTCCGGGCACCCAACAATTCTAAAATATCTTTAATGGTCAGATAGGCGGTTAGAATTTTATTACTGGTCAAGTATATCTTCACATAATTATGTGAACTTTCAAAAGCTATAACCTCTTTATAACAAACCTTAACAATACGGAGGTCTTCCTCCTTGTTTTTAACCATGAAATAATCGTCCTCAGTTGATAACTCAGGAATTTTAGGTTTTGAATCATTAGGAAACAACCTGGCTATGGTCGTAGAAAACTTAATAAAGGTAAATGGTTTTAGTAAAAAGGCATCTCCTTCCACTTCATAAGCATCGAATGCGTATTTTGAATGGGACGTAGTGAAAATTAATTTTTGAGTCTTAGAGCGCAATGCTTTTGCAAGGTCAATTCCTGACAGGAAAGGCATATCAATATCCATGAAGATCAAATCTATTTTGTCATTATTGGAAACATTTTCTAAAGCATGGAGCGGGTTATTATAAATGGCAATGACGTTTAGTTTTGGTAATAGCTCGATGTATTTCAGAATCGAATCAACAGAAAATTGTTCATCATCAATAATAATGCAGTTCAACATATGATTTTAAGTTATGCCGATCAGAAAGTTCGCCCGTTGAGAAGGGCCGATACTTGTCTTAAGACAAAGTAAGTAATATTTTGTGTAATACGTAACTGTGCCTGAGTCGAACCATATCTGTCAGATTAGCACGGCCCTACTAATTTTTAAATTATAATGAACATGGTTTAAGATATATGAAACAACTTTTTCACCAATTTAGCCGTATTAAGTCCATAACTGGGCTTTGTTATCCCAAAAGGCCTGTTTTCTACACAGAAAGGCGTGTTTTCTTATTTGGAAGCTCCTTTCTTAAAAATAATTAGAAGATTATTACTGCCGCTGCCTTCGCCAGGTTAATACCCCTAATAATTTATTTCTTTGATAGTCAATATTGATTTTGCTTTAAAAATAGCGTTATCATAATGTGTTACATTAAAATTCATGGGCTGGGTTAACTAATTTTTTATTATGAATATAAATACATGTATAATTATAGATGACGAGCCTTATGCAATTGAAGGACTCAAAGCCTATATCAATTCAATTCAGAATCTGTCGATATTAAAAACCTATACAGACCCATTAGAGGCATTGATCGACCTGGTTAATTCAGATATGGTAGATCTTATTTTGCTCGACATCGATATGCCGAAAATAACTGGCATTGAACTGTCAAAGGAAATCAGGCAAAAAACGCGCAAGCTGGTATTTACCACTTCTTATACACAATATGGTTATTTGGCATTTGAAGCAGAAGCGGATGCCTATCTTCTAAAACCGTATACTCTCACAAAATTTGCCTCCACCATTTCAAAATTATTTCCGCCAAATGAAAAACACATAGTAGTGGAAAAAGTAATCGATAATTACTTCTTTGTAAAAAATAAAGATGAGCACTTAAAGATCGTAAAAATCAAATATGATGACGTGATCGCGGTGGAAAGCAAACAAAATTATGTGATGATCCATACCGTTTCCAAAAAAGTCCTCACCTACATGTCACTTACCGAGATCTCTAAAATTTTTACGCGGTTTAATAATTTTGAACAGTTTCAACGGAGTTTTATCATTAGTAAGGAGCATATCGATAACATCGACGGAAATACAATTAATATGGTAAATGGAATTCAGATCACAGTCGGAGAATATTACAGAAAGGATTTTACAACATTTTTATCAGAAAAGCTAATAAAGGCAAGGCGCAAAGAATGACACCCTGCCTCTTAGTAACTGATCATTTTTGTTTGTTGGAATGGTGTAGACCGGAAACAGTCATTGTCATCACCGTAGTTGTTGGGTCAGTACCAGTTGTGGTCGTTTCGCCGTTTAAAGGTTTCAGCGACTTGTAGACAAACAGTGTACTGTCGCTAATTTTAAAAAGTTTGTGTTTCATAAGTTTTATTTTTTATGAAACTTAGGGTGAATTGGGGGCCGGTTAAAAACCATTATACGCAATGGTATTTTTCCTATTTAGAAAGGGCATTTTAGATGATAGAAAATATTAAAAATTGGATCAACAAGTATAGACTACATCTTCTTGTGTGGGTGATATTCATCCTTTACGAATCTTTTTCAATCGGACTTGTTTTTCATGTTTTCGGTAATCCAATAACTTATATCGTTCATTACATTATTGTCATAGTTCTATTCTATCTTCATGCTCATGTGGCTTTACCATGGATATTGAAAAATAAAAAGCATATTTTTTGGAGGCTCCCTACGGTCTTATTTTCAGAAATTGGCGCATTTCTATTACTATCTTTCTATGCAGATCAATTGCTGATACTCAAACATATTCTACCCAACTCTCAACCATTAACCTTAAACTATGAATACAATTTGAGGACCCTTTTTAGGGAGTTATATATTATCGGGTATGCGACTGGCTATTATTACCTGATTACTTACACTATCGAGAAGAGAAAAACAAATGAACTTGAAAAACAACGGTTAAATGATATCATATACCGGCAGAAATCAGAACAGGAATTAACCAAAGCACAAAATGCTTTTTTAAAAGCCCAAATCAACCCCCATTTCCTATTTAACACTTTAGATTTCGTTTACCATAGTATTGTTGAATTATCACCTCCTGCGGCCGATGCTATTATTACTTTGGCTGAAATGATGCGCTACGCAATTGATTCTGATAAAATGGGTGAATTTATTCCTTTAAGTGATGAGATAGACCAGGTGGAAAACCTGTTATACTTAAATCAAATCAGGAAAAATCACAAATTACTTTTTGAACTGCAATACCAGGAAGAAGTCCGCCGATTTTATTTAATCCCTTTGGTCTTACTGACAATGGTAGAAAACATTTTTAAGCATGGTAATCTCACCGAAAAAAACCATGGCGCCATTGTCAAAATTTATAACCAAGATGGGATGCTTTTTATTGAAACTGATAATTTGATAAACAATCAAATAAGGCCGGGTGGAAACCATAAAGGATTAAGTAACACGGAACAAAGGTTGAAGTACGCTTACGGGGAAGACATCGTTTTTAGCTATAAAGCAACCGAGTCAAATCATTTTATCGTTCGGCTGGGAATTCCTGCAGATTTGCTAACGCCGCCTGTTTCGCCTTTAAAAGCTTTACCAGGTATTGATAAATAATTGCCTCATGACTTCTTTGATGGGAATCAAAAAGCCGGTTGATATGCATATGGAGCAGGTCCGCGATAATTTTCGTCCTTTGGTGCTCGGAATCACAATCATTTAATATATTCAGTAATACCTTTGTGTAGGACGATGATAGATCTGAAAGTGATTTGCCACCTGTATCACTAAGTGCCAGCTTATGATCTTGAAAAGATTGATTGATTTTTTTTAAACTTTGATGATCTAAATTAAATTCATTTTTGAAAGCATCTGCCATGTTTGTTGCAAAATCAATCTCCACATCTATGCTATTGAAGCACAACTTAAATAAATTTTGAAAAAGGTTTAAGGCTGTACTGTATAATTGGATAGTGGTATGTCTATTTGCCAATAATAATTTAACATTTAAACTATCTAAAAAGAAAAACTCTTCAACAAATTTTATTCTGTCTGCACCATATCTTTCAATTTCGCGGTAGTAGGTTTTTATTTGAATGTCCGAAATCAGACCGGTGTGAAAATCAGTTTCCAAAACCGAGTTCAGGTTTTTAATAATCTGATAACCAAACGAGCTGTCGACTAATTGAATCCGTAAACGCAGGTGGGGCTTAGGATCATCATATCGTATAAAAAACCATTTACTAATTTGTTCCTGTGAGTCCTTTATAAATTCATCAATTTGGTTTAGCAAAATTTCGTTACTCCGGGATGGGTGGCAGTAAATTTCAAAATATAACCAATCACCCCCTGGTAAAATATTGCTTGGCAACGTTCTGGTTTTTTCAATTATCAAATAATTGCCTTTGTAAACCCTATCGCTATGGCCATAGTTCAAGATATATTCAGCGATGTAGGGCTTACCCTTTATATCTGAGACTTCTGACTTCTCTGTAAACAAAGCTTCTGAAATATAAATATCACCAGATTGGTTTTGCCGGAAATAAGATAACAAGGCAATTAGGTCTGAATCTTCGTTAGGATTGAAACATAATTTCTGGTCGGATATACCGGATTTTACATAAAAATTAATGGCTTGGTTTTGAAACCAGGATTTTAGCTGCAATATGGAGTTTTTCGTATCGTCGCTATTCCAAAGCTTCTTTATGTTTTCAGGTATCAGCCACATTGCCGGCGAGACAATGATGTTCTTATAGGTAACGCGTGGATAATGTACCAGGTTTGGGAAAAAGTGCTGAAAATTAAAACTCAGGTCAGATTTAATACCTTGATGTTGCAGATCACAAAGGAAGCGATAAACCGATAAATCTGACCGACCATAGTTGTATGCTGATGGAATCCGGGGAATTAATCGCTTGTCGTATTTTTTTGACCAAAGGATAATTTCGGAATTTCGTATGGCTACCAATATATCATCTAAACAAAGCGTGGCTTGATGGCATGACCAAGTTAGGATCGGAAGTTCGTAAGGGTATAACTGCTTCCGGCGATTTACATTGTCTACTTCCTTTTCCGCTTGGTAGGCAATATCAAAAAATATCAAATCAGGGTTTGCATCACTTTCTGAAGAAGAAATATGCTGCCCTGATAACGTAAGTTCGTCGCTTGCCATGGTAAAACGACCAGTTAACGCATTAGCCGTGCAGCCGCCAATGCTTTCAATAACAGGCTGTTCATTATACAGGCGCAACATCACACTAAGGCTATTAGGTAGCGGCAAGTGATCAATGTCCCTTTGATTCGTAAAATTATCAAGCTTGATTTCAGTCCCGCTGAGCATAGCATTCAATAGGAAATTGTGCAATTTGGTATAGCTAATCGCGTCATTTGACTCAGGCAAGCGTTTGCTTTTATTGACTACCTCGATTAAATCCAAGTCTTCTACGGAATGAGCAAGATTTTTATAACCAACTCCTAATTCCGGGTCCATCGCAATAAGCAGCGGAATAGCAGATTGTTCAAATTTCTTTAAAAATGCATGTTTGAAATCGCTCAGTACCCCGTTTTCTGCAGGTGGTAAATTAGCCTGCAAAAACCTGATCAAATTGGGGATATTCCTAACGCGGTTTAAATCAAAACCACCTGATTCGACTTTTCGCTCGGCGATTGTATAATTAATGTGCGTAGTTTCCTTTTTAACACTAAGTCTTTTAAAGTAATCTTCACCAGTGATATTCGGGAGTCTGTCACATAATATCAATTGAAGGGTGAGCATCTGTTCCAATAATATATCAACATCTTTAATATTGAGTTCATGCCCCGACTTCATTACCCTATATAAATCACGCTTCTGTATCCTTTTAATACAATGTTCCAGGATAGTATCAAGTTCTGGGAATGTCGTAACTGAGCCTATTTCAAAACAGTCATTTTTAAACCGGATAAATCTAAGTTCACTGCGAACGCGATAGATGGATGAATTTATTTGAAACCATTCTGCATATTTGAGAACCTTTCGGAAACCATTAATTTGACAATCCTTTGCGCCCCAATCTATTAAATCAAGTGTATTGAGTTTGTGTTTCAAAACCAGGCTGGGGCATTCACCATTTTTCAAATGGACAGTTGAAAATGCTGCAAAACGGCCATATGGCGTAGCACGGAATCTGGCCCTGTTAAAATACTTCCAAATGGAATAATTGATCTTTTTACCTGCTGATTTTAATTGACGATAATCGAGATCTTTAATAATCTCAAATAGTGGAGGTGATGAATCGCGGATCATGGTTTTAAGCTCGTCCCATTTTTCGTCCAGGTCGTCTTCAACACTAAACACTGGTGTCCGGCAAAGCAATATGTCAAACGCCTTTAACTCCATCTTAAATTTATTATCAGAACCGCATTGTAGCGGGTGCTATATTTCACCAATTATTTCTTCAAAAGAATGGTTATTCTATGGCGAAATCCGTGATATCTTATAGATGGGCATATTTTCGGGATAGAATGGGGAAAATTCGGGCGATATAATCCTTACCATTTGGTAAGCTGCATTTAAACAATAGTTAATTTTGTTTGGTATTATTTTATCAAAAATTTATCCCTTGTGAAATAACAGCACAAGCTATTATTGATTATATAAAGGGAAAAATCAGATCTAAATAAATTTTGCAGTACACTAATGCATCTACCTATGATAAAGGCTGAAGCGGTTGATAAGACGACGGTGATAAACATTTTGAGTTATTCATTTAAAGATAATCAAAGCGTTAATTATGTCGTCCGCAATGACAAAAATAGCTTTGAAAGGATCAAAGCATTGATGGATTATTCTTTCGAGCTGTGTTCAATGTTTGGCGAAGTTTGGCTATCGGACGATAAAAAAGCTTGTGCTTTGATATTATTTCCACATGATAAAAGGACAACTGCAAAATCAATCTGGTTGGATATCAAGTTAATTTTCCAAGCAATCGGCATTTTCGGCATTACTAAAACCTTAAGAAGAGAAGCTCAAATTCATAAAATCCAACCCAAGGAGAAAATGGCTTATTTGTGGTTTATAGGGGTTGAACCTGAAGCTCAACAAAAAGGCATAGGGAGCAAATTATTAAGGCAACTCACTTTACGGTTTACCGTTTTGAACTTACCGTTATACCTTGAGACCTCTACTCAAAAAAATATTCCCTGGTACCAATCATTTGGATTTGAAATATATAACCAAATCAATTTGGGTTATTCGCTGTCCTTTTTACAACGACGACCAGGCAACTAATTCACAATTATGCTGGTTTTCGGAACTCAAATTCATATTGTGACGGCCATTTTCATTGGGCTTGAAATTCTTATGTTCCTCTTCCAGTTAGCCAGTTATTTGTATTGGCCAAGAGATACTAATAGAGGCTGGTATTTATTGCTATTACTTTTAATGTTATTGTATAACATTACCGGCGGGCTTTTTCCTGACCCGAAAATAAAGATACCACTCAATGTTCAGGAAATGATCGCTTATGGTACGGGGTTTCTTATGGCATCATATTTCCCATTCTATTTTTATAAAGGCTTTGACCTAAAGGCTCTCCGTTGGCATGCCTTATTTGGCGTTCCATTATTTCTGATTCTACCTTACGTAATATTTTTTGTCATCGTTTACGCCATCAATGGCCAATTAAATGTTGACATCCGTTTTGGTATGATCGTACCCCTAATTTATGCAATTGTCCTGCTTTTTGTGATTTTCAAAGCCATTCATCACAAGTATAGTGCTAACCGAAATAATTTAAATTACCTGGAAGAGATCGCGATGTGTTGCGCTGTTACACCTTGGGCGGCATTAGCCTTTTTTGGAATAGTGGAAGAAAGCCAGCTAACAGAAGTACTGTGTACAAATACCGGAATTGTAATTATCACTGCACTTTTTATTGCAAGGTCAGTTCGAATGGCACGGCAGGATTTTAACAATAAATTACTAACCTCTACCATAGATGGAATGAGCCCTGAAGAGTTTTTAGCAAACTGCATGCATTATGGGGTAACACGAAGTGAAATACTGGTAATACAGAAAATATACAAAGGCATGAAGAACAGTGAAATCGCCGAAGCCATGTTTATATCAGAGGAAACGGTTAAAAAGCATATTCAAAACATCTTTAAAAAGACCGCTGTAAAAAACCGGGCGGCGTTAATTCATAAGCTACAAAACCGTCGCAAATAATTAAAAGTGGCGTATTGTCATAAAACATACCACTATTTAGTTATGCCAAACCCCCGATATGAGTATTTATGCGGCATAGTTACCCCTATACCTTTGCCTCGCAAAACCGAATGCAATGGAGCAATTCGCAGTAATTGGACTAAAAATTATGCAGATACATACTTTATATGATGTGCTTTTTGCAATGAAGCCATTACCAGATCAAATTAGGAAGGAATTAGATCAAAAGGAGTTTATTCAGTATATTGATTTGAAATTAGAATCCAGTCATTATATACACCGCCAAATCTTATTAAATGCTGGTCAAGTAGCTGAACATATTTATTTCTTAGAAAGTGGGTTTGCAAGGGGTTATTTTTATAACCAGGAAAAGGGTAAGGAACAAACTGTATGTCTGTGGGATGCCGCTTCTATCATAACCGAGCCCAACAGTTTTTTTAAAAGGGAAAAATCTGAACTTCATATTGAGGTAATGCCGGGAAGCAGATTAAAGTCAATATCACACCAAAAACTAACAGAAGTATTTGAAGAGTTTCCATTTGCCGAGATATTTAATAATTGTCTTATACTCCAATACGTAACCTATCAAACCCAAAGAACAAACGATCTCATTGGACTTTCCGGGTGGGAAAGATATCTTGAAATGCTTCGAAGGTATCCTCGGATAGAACAAAAGGTTTCAAAAGAGATCATCGCTTCCTATCTCGGTATTACGCCTCAATCGTTGAGCCGATTAATAAAGTCCAATGGACATCCCTAATTATAGATGAATTATCATTTGTTAATATTTTTTTGACCATTTGTTTAATCGTTATTGAACAAAGGTTTACCCCTTTTCGGAATATCCACTCCTACCTTTATCATGCATTTACTTATTTTGAAATGGGAATCAGGATGACATACCGGTTAGGTTTTCTTACTACCTTTCTCCTTGTGATTATCGAAAGGTTTGCATTTGGGATCACTCTAAGTTGTTCCATACTGCAAACCCGGGACGGAGCATATAAGAGAACTCCAAAAATGAAAGCCTCTTATGGCTCGAAACCGGCTTGCCGACCCATTATTCATGACCGGAGATTTGCCTTATTCACGGATAGCTCCTGGCAGTTCATTTTACAAGAGCGAGAAAAACTGAAGCAGTGAAACTTACTCGGGAATGCTCACCTAAGAAGTATAAAATAAATTGTGTCGATGGTTTATATAACGGAAATTTCCTATGGGGAGTGTAATAATAGATAGAGCAAAAATTCAACTCTCAGACCTTTCAAAAGAACGATTAGTTATTGCAATACGGTGGTTATGCATGGCATTATTCATTTATACAGCATACGCCAAAATCACGGATCATGTGCGTTTTTTAAATGGCTTAGAAAATGTGCATATAATTAGTGGCTTTGCTTTAGTTATTTCTTTCATGGTTCCGATAGTTGAAATAATTGTAGCGTCGTTACTACTAATACCCGTTACTGCAAAGCTGGGGTTATACAGCTTTATTGTAGTCATGGCAATATTTACCGGATATATTATCAGCGTTTTGATTTGGGAAAATAATCTGCCATGTCATTGTGGAGGTGCCATCGAACGGCTAAGCTGGTCGCAGCATATATGGTTTAATCTTACATTCCTATCAATTGCCATATTCGCTCTCTGGCTCATTAATTTAAATACATCTTTAAAAATTAAAAAAAATGAAAAATTTTAAACAAATCGCCTTTGGCCTAATAGTTGGCGCACTGGCAATCGGTTTTAGTGCATTCACCAATGCAAAACCAAGCAAAGCTAAATTTGCAACCACTTTTTATTCGCTGAATCAGGCCGGTACAACCTATACCAATGCTGGCACAACTGACCCTTCAGCAAGTTGCCACGCAAAACCAGCAAACCCAAGTTGTGTGATTAGCTATGCATCCGACCAGGGGGAAACCCTCGACGCCTCTGATTTGCCTGAAGGCTCAACTTCGGTAAGCAGCGCTGGCTGGATAAACCCTTGATTTTTGGTAAAAGTATTGCGACAAAATGTCGCAATACTTTTATAGGTGTGTTTCAATTAATCGTTTGAAATTTCTCTTGCTATCTTCATCGCTGAAAGGCCGTTCAGGATTTGCAGAAACAATATTTCCGTCTTTTCCTATTATTAACAAGTTGGGAAAGCTATCATATTTATAAAATAGCATTAGTGGATGTTGCATCCCTAAACCTTCAGTCCAAACATAAATTGACTGTTCGTATCCATACAATTTACTATCCACTCCTTTTTTAAAGGTCTTGAAATCCTTAGCAATGCCATCCATGCTAATAAATACAACATCTTTTCTATTTTTAAAATATTTTGCAATTGGTTCCATATTTATCGACAATTGTCTACATGGGTAACAACCAGCGTAGTAAGTTTCAAGAATAATAACTTTCCCTTTTAAATCAGGCAATTTTAACCTTGAATTATTGATGGTCGCTAAGTCAAACTGAAATGATCTTGCACCTTTTTCTTTTGCGATTTTAATTTCGTTAAGGGTTAACTTACTATTGTCATCTTTTACAATTTTGATGGCTTCTGGTAAATATTTAAACCCAGCAGTATCAGTTTTAACAATATCAAGAAAGCAGTAGGTTAATAACTTGTCTCTTAAAACTCCTGTAAATTCAGACTTGATATTTGGAAAAACAATATCCAAAGGTGATTTCCAACTTCTTGTTCTAATCTTAGCAATAGCCTTATTGAGTTCAAATAAGTATTGCACATACATGAATGAGTTTTTAATCAAAAAGTCTTCAGAAACTACAAAACCAATTTGCTGCGTAACCAAAAAGTTGACTTCATGCTTTACATTATTGTAATAGGCTGAATCGGGGAAATGTATCGGATTGACAATGCTGCTCAGATATTGTCGAGAAATACTACTCGAAACATTCAATTTTATTAACTCTCTTACTTTTATTCCACCAATAGCTGTATCTTGATTTAATGTGTTTATTATAGTCGCCAAATATTTAATAGCCCTATTTTTATTATAAGCCATTATATCATTCATTTTATCTGCTGTTGACCATTGATGTTTGTCTGAATACATTAAATGACCTGCCCAATTTTGAAACGTTAATTTTTCAGCGCCTTTCCCAGAGAATTTGACATCATCTTTCGTTTTTATATCAATATGAATACTATCGCCTTTTTGTATCAGGAAAACATCATTTGTTACCGATCTGATCATTCCTTCAGCTATGTCGAAATATAAAAATGCACTGTCCGATTGTATTTTTACCTGAAAGGTGTTATCATGTAAATTCAACTGAAGTATATGCTTTGATGACGGATTTTCCAGATTATAATCTTCATAATAAGTTAGATATGGAGCTTTTGACACTAACGTCATGGCGGCATCTGAAACCTTACCTGTAATAATAATTATGCTTTTTTTCTCTGTAGCATATAATTGCATTGAGATAGCGGTTGCTAATAGCAATGTTATTGCCCGTAAATTAATTTTCATTATTATCTGTTATTTTGTTGAATGCCGCTTAATTGAATCTCATCCGATGGAATTGGAAAAACATACAAGGGAGAATTTGCCGGAAGTAGGTATTGCTTTCCGCTCAGATTTCGCGTGAGGACTATGTTGGCCCCATCGCGGTTATACCGCTTTAAGTCTGACCAGCGTAATGCGCGCCAAACTAACTCTTTTCTACGTTCTATTAAAACTTGATCTAATGCACTGGAGGGTGTAGATGTACTTAAGGGTATATAGGTGCCGGTTTTATATCTATTGACTAACAATTGGTTTAAAATGCTAACGGCAGTTTGTGCATCATTGTTCCTGGCTGCACATTCAGCTTTTATAAGCATTATTTCATCAGTGGCCAAACCGGTAAATGCATAATATCCACCACCAACATAGCCACGTTTCAAATTGTAGTTATTGAGGCTGTTCTTTTCAAAATAAATTGAAAATCTTAAATCGTTCGCTGAATACAATTTGATGAGATTTGTATCTACGCCAAAATTTGTATAATAATTTGTATAACCAGTTGTAGCGTCGTACGCATAATCTTGCGTTGAAAAAAAGAGTGTCTCAGCGGTTTTGTAAGAAAAAGGCGTCTCTGTAGACAAACTTACTTTATTATAGTCGATTAAGGTGCTATACCTATTCAAACATTCGGTAGCGGCATTTTCAGCGTCCGTATATCTACCCATGTATAAAAAAACTCGCGCAAGCATTGCATAAGCGGCGGATTTGGTGGGTCTGTTAGGGTTGGATGTGGAAAAATCATCTCTTAATAAAGCGGTTGCTGCCGTTAAATCAGTGATGATTTTATCGAATGTTTGCTGTACGGATGCCCTCGAATTTGTAACATCTATTCCAGACGTTAACCTTAGCGGAATACCTAAATCATTAGAGGCAGTCGGCGAATTATAAACTGGTGAAAAATTTCTGGCAAGATCATAGAATGCGTAGGCCCTAAAAAATAAGGCCTGGCCTTGAATGTTATTATAATCCGTTTGATTGCCTGAATTAGCTGTAATCTTTTCGATACCATCAAGCACACTGTTCGCATAAAAGACAGCTTTATAAGCTGCATTCCAGTCAGGAATGTTAATCTCACCGCCAAATAAATCTTTACTCCACAAATAAGCGCCTTTATAAGTCAATTGATCCAATGCATCAAAGTCAGTTTGACTTACTATGAAGTATTCGTCTGAAGACATTTGTGGTAATGCCCCCGTTCTATTCAACGATGTGGAGTTGTCTAAAAGTTTTTGATAGTCCGCTAAAGTTGTAGGATTTACAATAGTTGAGTTTGGTTTTGCATCTAAAAAATCCTTTTTACAGCTACAATTGATTGCAATCATCGCAAGTAAAAAAAAGTGGTATAATTTCATCGTATTAAGTTTAAAAGTTAGAGGATAGACCAATAGAAACTGTTCTCGGATTAACAAATGCAGAAAAAAGGTAATCAGGGTCAATGTTCTGTTTTGTAGCTTTCCAAATCAATCCAAGGTTATTGATATAAGTATAGACTTGTAAGTTTCTTATTATCGTGTTGCCCCTGATGCCCTTGAAGTTGTAAGAAAGACGTAAATCTTGCAACCGGATATTATCGGCTTTTTCAACTAAAATACTGGAGCCTTTATAAAAGGCATCTTGTGGATTATTTAGAGGATAAATAAGGGCAGGAATGTTTGTTTTCAGCTCATCACCTGGTTGCTGCCAACGCTTATCATAATCGGCAGCTTTGTACCCGTAACTTCCGAAATTGTTACTGCCGGAAAACACATTGGGTCGACGAAAAAAGTAATCAAATTTATAAACGATGTTTATAGACAAATCAAATTGCTTGTAACTTATCGTATTACGGAATGAACCATAAATTAACGGCGTTGCTGAGCCGTTATAGGTGAGATTGGAAATATCTGTAGAATTAGCAATGGATGTATAATCTTCACTGATAACCCCATTAAGTAATCCTTGCGGTTTCCCTTTATTATCTAAGCCCTTAAAAGGGTAACTGAAAATAGCATTATAGGGGTAACCCTGAACTGGGTTAATGTAGTTGCCAATAATGATTTGCGCATTATTAGGCTGTTTAACCTTGTAATTTGTTATTACATCTTTTGTAAAGCTTAATAGAAAGTTGCTTTGCCAATGGATAAGCGAATTGCCTGTTATATTCTTATTAAGAGCAATATCCCATCCGGTGGTTTTGGTATCAGCAGAATTGCCTTTGAATTGAATAACCCCCGTTTGAGGCGCTATAGGACTGTTGGCAATTAAATCTTCACCATTCTTGACATAATAATCAATGTTACCAGAAATCAAATTGTTTTTTACTGCAAAATCTATCCCAATATTGATGTTTCGATCTTTTTCCCATCGTAAAGCGGGATTTGGGGGATTGACAATACTGGTGTATTGGGTATTCCATAAGTTAACCCCGCCGTCCCGTCCGGTGAGATAAGCTGAAGTGGTTTTGTCAACGTTTCCGTTATAGCCATAAGTGGCCCGAAATTTTAACACTGGGATTAATTGCGATTGGTAAAAACTTTCTTTGCTTATATTCCATAAGAAACCTGAAGACCACAGGGGAACGCCTTTTTGATTAGTCTTTACGCCAAAAATATTAGACTCATCACGTCTTGCGCTTGCCGATAAGGTGTACTTACCTTTATAAACATAAGAACCATTAATAAAGAAGGAACGAGTTCGGTCAACAGAATAACCTTGCTGGTCACCATAGGGAATTGTTACAGCCCCTGTTTTTTTATAATACTGGGCAAAATAAGTTACATAGTCAACCGGTATGGAAGTGTTATCGGAGGGATTGAAACCATACAATATATTTGAATTTGAATTTGATTTATAATCCTTGATCTCGTAACCTGCCAATATATTCAGATCATGATCACTACCAAATCTTTTGGCGTAGTTAAGTTGAGCGCGTCCGTAATTAGATGTATAATTGCTATTGTTCAGATTTTCAATTCCGCCTACGGGTATTGCATAAGTGACCGCGCCTGTTGTGGAATTAATTTGGCTATAAGAGTTGATTAGATTTCGGGTGTAATAGGAATCAATTCCATGCAGCAGCGCATTATCACTGATGCCTTTTTCATATTGATAGTACATCAACACATCAAGCCCTTTTATTACATTATACTTAATGTTTGCATTTAACTTATAATCAGTTAAGTGAGTTGCATTGTTGGAGTTATTTTCGTCTAAAGGCCGGTAATTCCAATCTAACAACCGGCTTTTACCTGCTGTATCAGTGTATAATTTTCTCAATCCCCCCACCTGAACGACTGACATGTGATTGCCGTTCGCATCTACTAATTGCTCATAGGGATAGGCTGGAGTGGTATAAGCTACGCTATTACTTTTGGATGTGCTTGAAGTTAATAGTAATGCAGTCGAAAAAATTAATTTATCCTGAAATAGTCGGTAGCTATTATTAGCGTTAAGGGTAAATCTTTCGTAAGAATTTCCAGAAACGTTTTGTAGATCCTTGTTATATCCTGTTGATATATAATAAGTTTGTTTTCCAGAACCGCCATTTAAGCTAAGGGCGTATTGTTGTTGAACAGACGGTCTATAAACATATTTTTGAATGTCATTTCTAACATCGTTTGTCTTTAGTGAATTTATTTGTGATGTGGAATCAGCTGTGCTAATTTGCCCATTGCGCTTTTTCAAAAAAACCGCCACCGCAGGCGAAATCATAGCATAACCATTGTTAATAGTCGTGTTGTAGTATCCTTTATTAAATAGAAATTGCTCTAAACCAATCTGATCGGTCGAACTCATTTGCGGTTGATAAAATAAATCAGGTCGAGCCGATATAGTTGTATTAGCATTAAAAGAAACATGAACTTGGTCACTTTGTCGTCCTTTTTTTGATGTGATAACTATTACGCCGTTTCCTGCTCGCGTTCCCCATATACTTGCTGCCGCCGCATCCTTTAAAATTGAAATGCTTTCAATGTCGTTTGGATTAATATTATTCAAATCTCCGTCATAAGGGAAATTGTCTAATACAATCAAAGGATCAGGGTTCGCATAAATTGTACTTCTTCCTCGAATGCTGATTGCCGCGTTATTTCCGGTGCCCAAACTTTTATTGAATATAAGGCCGCTCGCGATGCCATCTAATCGATCTAAAATATTCGTACTTACTTTTCGATTGATTAATGAACTGTCAATTAAAACAAAACTACCCGTGGCTCTTTCTTTTGGAATAGTCTGATACCCTGTAGATACTACAGATACCTCATTAAGTTGATTGCCGCCATTTTCAAGCGAAATGGTAAAGTACCCGGCATTTGTTACAATAATCTCTTTCGATAAATAACCGACAAAGGAGATTTGTAAAACAGTACTGTCGGCGACATTATTAATTTCAAATCCTCCATTGCTGTCAGTAGTGACCAAAACTGGCCCACCCTTAATTTTAATAGTGGCTCCAGGCAAGGGTGATCCATTAATATCAATAACCTTTCCCTTTATCGGAAATCTTTGTTTTTCCGGTTGTGCTTTCGAAGGAGGCCGCGAACTTGTATTATCGAATTTTACAACAATTTGGTCGCCTATTATTTCATATGTAAAGTTAAACGGCGATAACAACTCACTAAGGACTTTACTAAGC
Source organism: Bacteroidota bacterium (assembly GCA_040389105.1). GTDB lineage: Bacteria > Bacteroidota > Bacteroidia > Sphingobacteriales > Sphingobacteriaceae > Mucilaginibacter. The sequence goes on along the minus strand of JAZKAO010000005.1, from coordinate 14,804 downwards.
AACTGATCCTTTGCTTGGATAGTTACCGGGTTTTTCAAGATGCCTTTGGCATTACTGTAGATAATACCTACTTGCGCCAGTTTGGAAATTTCGTCGAGCGTTTCTTTTAATGTTTTCTTTTCTACAACTATTGAAATGCGCTTATCTAAGCCTTGCGACCGCGCCATTTCGGTTGCCAGGGCGCAGTTTAGAAAACAAGTCGTGGCGACTGTTAATATAAATGATTTGTACTTTAATATGAAGCGTAAATTTTTGAGCATAGTTTTTAATTAATTGGGTTAAGTGGAGAATGTTCAACATATTCTAATTGACGGATTAGCGGCGGAGGGTATTGAATGAGCCACAAAAAGGGCAATAGCATTCTTGTAAAGCAATTTTTCATTTTTTTGCAGTTAAGTTTATTCGTTAAAATTTGGTTAGGCGCCTACCTGAAATAGTAGTCCTTATTGTCCTCTGTTATTCTATTTATCACTACATCCTCCCTCTATTAAATACCCCTTTTCTGTTGGCCTAACCGTAGCGCCGATAGCCGCAGCCAATTGACGCAGTACAATATTTATTGGCTTCGAAGTATCAAATTCACCATAACAAAGACAGGTTGCAGATTTGTTTTCTATTTCAATGGATTGATCATAATAGCGCCTGAAGTCCGCGACGACTTCCAGCACGGGTGTTCCGTCATAGCTCAATATGCCGTCCCTCTTTTTTATTACAGCGTCAACAGTCGTTACTGATTTGTTGGATAATGTTGCTTGCGCATTATTAAAGATGGCCTGTTGCTTCGGTTTTAGAATGACCTCTGACAGCTTTTCTTTTTTCGCCGACAACATAGAAACTTTTACGATGCCCGTAACTACTGTAACATTGTAAATATTTTGTTTGCTGTAAGATTTCACGTTAAAGGAGGTGCCCACCACTTCTGTCTGCATTCGGCCACTATGAATAATAAATGGGTGTACCTTATCTTTGGCGACCTCAAAAAAGGCTTCGCCGTCCAGCGTTACTTCCCGATAATTATTAACTAACTGATCTTTATATTTTATCGTGCTGGACGGACTAAGCCATACATTAGTTCCATCGTAGAGATGAATAAGTTTACGTTGTCCTGGTTGGGTTGATGCAAATTTAAATATTGGGGCTTTCTCTTTATTTTTTAAGTAATGGTTGACAATCAAGAAAGCAGAGGTTATAAAAACAAGCCAAAGTGCTGCAATTTTCATCCAAGTTCGAATGCTAAAATGCCCCTTTGAATTTTTGTTTGTATTGCTATCATTTCTTTCATTTATCTCATGAATTATGACAGACTTTACTCGGGTTACTGCGGCATTGATCATTCGCTCATCCGTCCCTTTGGTACAAATAAACCCTAATTCTGCTCGAATCAGTGACTCTAATACCTCCTCATTTTCATTGTCGTCGAAATAAAGCAACAACTGCCTGATCTCCTCGGGAGAACATTTACCTTCGAGGTATTTTATAAAAAGATTATATAGGGGAAAGTGGCCGTCCAATGTCGTATTTTATCACAACATGCGTTAGGGTGGCATTTACTCTGCTCAGGAAAATTTTTATTTACATTTTCTTAATCTGGAGACAACATAGAGTTGTATACCACTTTACTTTTTGTGAATCAAAAACTGTCCAAGTATAAATACGATGGCAGTGTTTTTATTAAGTAAAAAGTATTGCTTAACTGTTTTATTCGCTTTTACAATGTGGTCGCTTATAGTTGAAGTTGATATACCCAATAGATCACTCACCTCCTCGTAACTTTTGCCTTCCAATTTACAGAGAGTGTAAATGTGTTTCCGTTGTGGGGGAAGTGTCCCAATGGCAATCTGTAACAAATCGATATTTTCATCGGATAGAATTGTCTCCGGACCTTCAGTTTCATGGTCTACATAAGCATTTATTAATTTCTCAATCATACGGTTATCCTTTGCAATTTTACGGAAATGCATATAAACCATATTTCCAGCGACTTTATAAAGAAATGATTTAAAAGAACCTTCAAGCTTTATGTTACTCTTGATTTCCCAAATCTTTAAAAATAGATCTTGCAATAATTCCTGAGCAATATCCTCATCTCTAACCAAACGAAGAATATTTCTATAAATAGATTTGCTAAACTGATCATATAAAATAGTAAAGGCATGCTCGCTTCCATTCTGAAGTTGCTTAAGAAGAAGAGTAATATCTTCCTTCGTAATTTCTTGTATGTGGATTTGTTTGCTCATTACCGTGGTTTAGTTAACCTCGGCAAATAGAAGCGTACCCCCCGAAGGGGCCAGGCCACTATTGATTAACACACGACAGACCGCGTAGGATCGGTAAAAAATGAAGCTCGAAAGTTTCATTTGATTATTGCCAAAGGCAATACTGGGAAGCTAAATCGCAAGTAGGCCTGGTATCTCCGTAAATTAATACAGAGAATATCCAGGCACTCACTTGTCCTCTATGCTTCCATTGAATTTCCTACGTTCGTGTGGTTAGCGAGGCTCTTGTGAGCACCTTAAATTACTTTGAATGGTGCCGCAAAAATATCTATTTCATTTACTTTTTAACATTGAACTCTTTTTTAAAAGTAAAGATATTAAAAATTACTTACACATGTGTAATTTATTGATTACACATGTGTAAGTAATAAATTACTAAAAAAAATATTCTTCCGATTTTGTTAAATCATGACTAAGGAAGAAGATAGATTGGATTTTAGAGAACAGCAAAAAGAAAAAGATTTAGCTATTATAAAAGCTGCGTTTGAGAACGGGAAAATTGAAAAGATGAGCGATTTAGAAAAGCTTAGTCCTACAAAAATAGCGGCGCTTATGGGTATGAACCAAGGCCGTTATGGTTCAAAATTATTTGAACCTGATAAATTTACTCCTTCGGAAATTTTACGGTTGGCAATTGTGTTAGATTTAGACGAGAGTTTCATAATGAAAGTCATTAAGAAGCAATTGATTAAGGCGGAACTTGAAAGAGTTAATAAAAACCGAATTAAATATTATTCCAGTAAGAGTAAACAAAAGTGATTGCAGGCCTTTAAAGGTAATTGCTATTGTTACATGGCAATTTGATTAGCGGTTAACAATTAATTCGAATTAATTACTGCAAAGGATAATCGTTCAATAACTCTATTGCTTTATCAATTTGTTCTTGTGTTAATTCGCTGGTACATTTTTCCTCAATAAGTCGATTTATCCGTTCCTCTCCATTGTCGTTGTGTTCAATCAGGTCAAAGACACATATCATTGCGCCCGCTGTTAGCGTTGGGTCTAAGAAGCCAGCATTATTTAAACCAATTACTCTCTCTGTCAGGCTTCTTTTTCCGAGTTGTTGTAATTGGTAATCTGCCAGATATCGTAATATAGCATCGTTTGACAAGTAGCCATTGATAAATTCGGGATAATCATTAACCAATTCTATTGCTTCTTTGATATGCTGTTCATTTAAATACCTGGTGTAACCTTTCTCGATTAATGTGCTTATTCTGGACTCTCCATCAGGAGCCTGTTCCACCAAGTCAAAGACGTGTATCATATCCATAGCGGTCAGGTTTGGACGTAAAAAATGTCCAACGTAAATTCTAAGTACCATTTCATTAATGGATTGTCTCTCAGGGAGAGTTTGTTGATTTTGCATGTAGGAAAAATAAGAACTATAAAATTCCGAAAATTACGGGAAACCGTAAAATCCCTAATCATTATTTATAGCTCTTATGCTGCCTTTTAAATTCTCTAATTTTAATATCTAATTTTTGAGAAACAATGGAACAATACAGAGCCGATATTTGGCAATTTTATCAAGACAGAAAAAGCTCAGGTGAGCTATCCTTAAACCTAAAACACCCAACTGCCGCTAAACTTCGCAATGAGTGTTTATTGCTTTTTAGAAAAGGGCTTGACAGGGCTGATTACAGAACGCTCCGGTCATTTTTGTGCAGGCCGGATAATGAAGAAATTTATGAATCAGCGATTAAGCAATTTGACCCTGATAAATTCAAACCACTTAATAACTTCTTAAAAAAGGGTACCAATACCGATGAAAAAAATATTGAACTTTTAGCCTGGCTGATTGATTTCCGGCCCCGGCCTTATTCTAACTACAGAATTACACCTCGCCACAGCACGGAAATTGTTTCTTTCTTGATGGTTGCAGACGAACAGCAAATTCGTAAAGAAGTTACGCTGGAATATCCGTCGGGGGTGAAATTGTTCGTAGACGCGTATGATTTTTCGTTGATAGCGCAGCTTGTAAGGTTATAGCAATATTTACTGCAAATAGGTTGCGCCTTTATGTAAGGAATTACTGGATTTGGCAATAATGAAAAAATAAGTTGAGTTGGTATCCACAAGCGTCAAGACCGAATATCCCGGCTACCAGTTACCGACGCCAAATACTTTTATTGGCTTAGGATGTTTCGAAATAATCAGGGAGTTATCATTAACCGGCCTTGACGCGGTGCAACCGGCATGTAAACACAAACAAAAATCCATATTTTTTCCGCGGAATTTATTTAATTGACATTCTTGTCATTAAATATACCCCTATTTAGCTATCGATTATCCCCGAATTAAGTATTTCATCAGCCTTAGCCTGCCAATAGTTTTGTATGGTTTTTATCAACTTTTTAAATATTGGGAGACATCTATGAATATTATTGTAATGCAGTTGATCTCATTCGTGCGGAACTCTTTAAACCCACAAAAATTTATAGGTCAAAAATTATCACCAGAAGATTTCTATAAATGGAAAAATTATCTTGTAAAAGAAGTAGATTCTTTGAATATACTTATTTCAGTTACTTCATTAAGTGATTATGAGATTGAAAAAATAATTACGCAAATAGTTGATCTCAGCGACACAGTTAATTCCTATATTTTTCGACAATTTAAGTTAATCAGATCTCATGCCCAAGCCAAAAATATCAATGAGTACTATAACTTCACTGTTGATCAACTTGATGGTTTAATACTTGCATTGCATGGTCAATTCCCCGGCCCTTCTGGAAAAGTAAAAATCTCGGATTCAAACCTCTACGAAACATTAAATGTCCTTAAAAAAGACTTTGATAAACTGTCCAAGCATCTACAGTTTTCAACGGTTGAAAAGGAATTAATAAATATTGTTCAAATGGGTTTATTAAAACTAATTCATAAAAAAAAGATAACTCGAAATGACAGCAATTATATTTCTGAAATTATTTCAACTCTTTTGCGAAATGAATATTTAGATAACACCAAGCTTGCAGAATTATTGATTATCCATGATTTTGATACTTCTGAATTTTACAATTATTGCATTAAAAATTGGAAAATCAATTTGGAAGATATTCCTGGTTTGCATGAACAACAGGAAATGCTTCTTTTAGAAAAAGACAGGATTTTTGAACTTGAAAATACATCACGCTGGTCAATGCCGAACAAAAAAAAGAGACTATTTTTTGAGTTAAATAATTTCCTTGATGAAAAATCTACTGCTGTAAAAAGGATGGTTAAACTGCGCAGAAGGTTTATACGGGATAATCAAAAATCAAAAGGTGGTTCACGGTTTCTTATTAATTTACCTGTTCCACAGTTTGGACTTTTTCTACGGATGCAAATTGAAAAGGGAATATTGGTCAAAGAGAATTTAGGAGATCTGTTTAAGTTTTTTGCAACCCACTTCTATACTCCAAATGCAGAATATATTTCTGCGGATAGTTTACAGAAGAAATCAACTGATGTAGAATTCGCTACTGCTCAAAAATTGAAGGGGCAGTTAATCGGAATGCTGAACTGGTTGAATACCAATTTTAATCTTTCAAATTATAACTAACCAATTAACCATCGAAGAAGGCAATAACTGCTACCCTTCATTAAGTATTTCTCAATGATTTTAGGATCTGTGGTTATTAGTCGCGTTTCGCAGGAATTTACGTTCACATCCGATCAATAACAATTATATATCGATGTACAAATACAATTACTAATCATAGAATATTTTTTAATGCGGTACCCCAATTATCCTTTATAACAGCATTCTACTATTTAAACAAACATATTATTGGAGATAAAGCAGTTAAAATGTAAATTCATCGACTTATCCCAATTTACCGAAGCTTAATTATAAACCAACCTATAAATGCCTGTTAACGCCAAAGAGATTAAAGTTGATGTTGTTTCTTTTGATCAGCTGTTCAATGGCAAAAAGTCGGTCATCATCCCGGAATACCAGCGCCCCTACGAATGGGGTAAATCAAAAACGGCAGTACTCTTAAACGATCTGAAAGAGTATTTTCTCGACAGCGAGCCCCAATCACCCTATTACATGGGTTCAGTGCTTTTTTATTACGACCAAAAAAATAAAAAATTCGAGATCATTGACGGACAGCAACGCATTACCACGCTGCTGATCTTAAAAAACATTATCCATAAATCAGTTGCAGAAAACGAGAACATCGTATATAATTCGCACATGTCATTTGCCGCGATACGGGAAACTACGGCGTACGCGAAAAGCGAAGAACCTCTGCTAAAGCGCCTGGCTGAAAAAAACTTTTTAAACCAGCTTGAATTTACGGAGGTGATCACTTATTCACAGGATGATTCATTCGCCTTTTTTGATACCCAAAACAACCGTGGGGTTTCATTAGGCGCGACTGATTTTTTAAAGGCTTATCATTTAAGGGAGATCACTTCGACCAAATTGCAGGAGGCCAACGCGGTAAAATGGGAAAACGCGGCTGTAAAGTGGGAAGATGGTGATTTTCTGAATTTTCTGTTTAATAAAATACTTTTCAGGGCCAGGGCCTGGAAAAGTAAGAATACACCTTTTGAAAATAAGGATGCCGTATTGGAGGTGTTTCAAAAGAATACCATCAAGCCGGATCAGGATATGACCTACCCGCTCTTTTCAAATAACCAGAACCGGCAGGCAACATACCGAACTTATAATGAAGATGGCAAATTTTCTACCGCCTTAAACGGGGAAAAGAAGACGGAACCAGCGCAATTCCCATTCAATTTGAGGCAGCCGGTTTACAAAGGCCTCAACTTCTTTCATTACACTGAAAAATACGCGGCCATCCACGAGCGCATCTTTGGAAACAAGGAACCAAAATCAGAGGATCTCGCCGAAGTCCTGAATTTTTACAATGAAGTCTACAATGATGATATGTCCGTTTATTTGAGGCATCTTTTCAAGCTGGCTATCATTATGTATTATGACGTATTCGAGGAAAATCAGCTACTGAAATTCGCCTATCATCTCGATTATTTATTGGGTAGCATCAGGATCGGCAAATCCCTCGTCAAAAAGGAATCCGCGCAAAAATGCTTTACTGAACCTGATTACAATTTGCTGGATATCATAGCCTATGCGTATGCTCCGGAAGAAGTCACCAGGTTTTTAAAGGAATTACCAAAGCTTGAAGATATTTACCAACGCATTTATAAAAAGGAATATGAATTGCCAAAGGAGGGCGTACAAACCAGGTACAGGGAGCGGGTGTTCAATTATTTTGAAAAAACAAAAAGGGATTTTAAATACCGTAAACAATGGTTAGATGAGTAATAGTGTTGCATCAGGGATCTTTTCGATAAACGATATTATAGCAACAGACACCATCTATAATATTCCAAGGTACCAGCGGTTATACGTCTGGACCAATGACCAGGTAACAACACTACTGGAAGATATCCAGCACGCCTGTTTTACCGAAAGGCCTTTATTTTATTTGGGCGGTGTGCTGATCGTGGGGACATCTGACACGCTCCCGCACTTTGACCTGATCGACGGGCAACAACGTTTTACAACCCTATGGCTGCTCTGCCTTACGCTCGGGCTGGAACTATCCGGTTTTTTAGAGGTTGAGGAAAAATCCCGTCTGACCTTTTCCATCAGGGAAGATGTTACCCGTTATTTTGATGCGATCCGAAAAAACAAAGAATTTAAAGGAAAGCTGAACGGGCAAGTGGAAGCCGGGAGCCTGACTAAGATCATCTATGCCAAAAATCTGATCAGGGGCTTCGTCGCCACAGAATTTAAAGATCAACCCGAACGGCTTGAAAAATTCCGAAACTATATCAGGTATCAGGTCAAAGTGATCATTAGCACGGTGCCGGTGAAAACGAATCTGAATAAGTTATTCGAGGTCATTAATAACCGTGGACTACAGTTACAGCATCATGAGATCTTAAAGTCATTTATCCTCTCAAAAATCACAAGCGATAAAAAGGTAAGGATTCGGTACGGTAAAATCTGGAACGCCTGCGCGGATATGACCGACTATATTGAAAGGAATCTGTATTATGAAGCCGGCCGCAGTGTTGTCGAATTTTATAACCTACATAATGGCCAATTTGACTTTGCAGGGCTCCTTAGAATAATGGATGGCAAGGATACAGTTGCTTCCCCAATGACGTTATCTGCGATCATCGAATCCAGGCCTCCCAAAAATAACGAGTTTAAAACACCGAGGGAATTAGAGGAACATCCGGAAACCAAAGATGATGAATATGAGAATGTAAGGAGCATCCTGACCTTTCCGCAATTGTTGCAGCACACGCTCCGAATCTATCTGTTCAGATCGGGCAAAAAAGATATTCCCCAAATTATTGAAAAAGACCTGCTGGTTAGTTTTGCCGCCTTCCTAAAGGATCTGACGGAAAAAGAAGCGCTGGCTTTTATTGAACTGCTTTTTGAGATCAGGGTACGCTTTGATAAGCATGTGATCAAATGGGTAACCACATCGCCGAATACGGAAACACACCTGATCAAACCCTTGCAAAAGCAAAGAAAAAAGTCCTATAGCCAAACCTTTTACTTTCGCCGGGAGAAACCCTCCGGCAGTGATGCGTTTACCTTGCTGCAAAGTATGCTTTATCATTCGCAGCAAAAAACAACATTGCACTGGCTGACCCCATTTCTTTATAAAATGCTATCCACAGAAAACAGGGACGAACTCCTGATCTACCTGCAAAAGCTGGATAATGCGATGTTTTGTACCAAAGACCCTGACGAATTAATGAAAAGGAGCTGGAAATACCTCGGCAAAGAAGTCAAGGTCGACCCGGAGGCTATTAATCTGGAAGATCTCAAAAAGTCTGACGGTACGGGTTTTTGGCATTATTGGTTCTATAAGTTGGAATACGTGTTATGGTTTATGGAGCGACAACTTCATCCCGACTGGCGAAATTTCAAAATGATCTCGAAAAATTCAATCGAGCATGTTTCGCCGCAAAGCCAAAAACGCCAGGATTTCAATACCGTAAGCAAGGCCTGTCTTAACACTTTCGGGAATTTAGCCTTAGTTACCCGGAATATCAACTCGGAATACGGTCATAACGAGTATAATGTCAAACAGCGCCAGTTCTTAAATAACAAGAAGGATAACCGCCTGGACTCGCTAAAACTTGACCTTATCTATACCAGCGATGAATGGAACGATGATCTTTGCAACGCACACAATTTAAAGATGCAGCAGGTGATGAAAGATTATGTCGAAAAATATACCTGATCAAAGCCGTTCAAAATACCAGCTCCGGTTTATTTCATTCCTTACCACAGCGCAATGGTGTAAAAGCTCCAGTTGATTTTTCGCATCGAGTTCCCTTAAAAGATCGCGGATCGGTTTGCCTGCCCTGACATCTTTACTGAAAATTCCCTTTTCAATAAACAGGGGCATAAAGTTTTTCGCCAAATCAGATTTCACTTCAGGATGCACTAAAAAATAATCCCGGACGATCTGGTCGATCCTGCCGGTTAAATGAATTTTCTTATCGTCCATAAATGTTTTAGCTTTAGTGGTAAGAAACCGCGCTCAATCAAATTTAGCTATAAATCTATAAAGTATGCATAAGGACCATTCAAGTTTACCGGTAGAAGATGCCAGCACGACCATTTTCCGGTATATGGATTTCGTATCCTTCTATTCTTTGCTCGTCAATCAATCGTTGTTTTTTAAACGCCTGGATAAATATACAGACGTCCTTGAAGGCCAGCTATTCGATGAAACGGTAAATGAATATTTCGAGTTTCGGAAAAATATCGACCCATACGCTTCGGATGAGGAGGCCAAAACCTGGACTAATAACGAGGCAGAGAATATCAAACTATATAAAGCATGGACTTTATCCAATTCATGGAATATTGCAGAAGATGAGAATTACGCCATGTGGAAAATATACCTGCGCGGTTATACCGAGGGTGTTGCCATCAGAACCACGGTTGGGAAATTAAAAGAACAACTGGACAACAATAAAGACTTTGAATTTTACTCCGGCCGTGTAAAATACGGGGCCGTACCCAAAAATGACGTGAATCAGTTTACGATCTCGACAAACAAAAGGCAGCCTTATATTTATGAAAATGAATACAGGGCTATCGTACTTCACCAGTTTGTGCCGGATGCTGATAGAAGGCACGCAAAATGGACCGTCGGTGCCGAAGTAAAGGTGGATGTAAAAGACCTGATCGACCTGATCTATGTTTCTCCATTTTCAACTCCCTGGTTTCTGAACCTGCTGAAGAGAGCACTCAGCGATCATCTGCCCGGATTTGACCACGACCATATCGTGTATTCCAAAATTCAGGATTCATAATCTCTTATAAAAACCTGTCATAAACAGGAGCGCCGCAGGTTTAAAACGTCCCTAACGGGAAATAAACCTGCGGCGCTTGGCCCCGGCTCTGCCGGGGCCACCCGGCATTTTACCTAATAGCTGTAATTTGAACTAACCATCTCCTGGTACTTTTTACCAAGTTCCTCGTGGGTCATTCCTTTGGTGTTGGCTAAACAGACAAAAGATTTCACCACATTTTCACGAATACGCCAGCCGAACGAATAAACGAGCGTTTGCTTGTTCAGCGTCACTAATAAAGGGATGGGTAAACGATGGTCATGCGCATTTTGCAGTATAACCATTTTGCAGCAGGTCTGGTGGTATTCCTGTTCATCGAGTGCGCCGGAGCGCAGTCGTGCAGACAGCTTTTCCAACTGGCAACGGCGCAGGTCGGTGATGGGTTTATGTTTTTTTCGCTTCTCCTTACGGGATTTGACCTTCAGATCATTTAGCAGCATTGCCCCATTATATTCAGGATAACGCAGCCCGATTTCCTGCATTGCGAACAATGGGTTTTTATGATAAGTGCGTCTTACGAAATTCCTTCGGGTTCGCATTTGCGACTGCTCAACCTTGCGGTGGATATAGGCTTCATCCGGCCAAACTTTTTTATCCTCGCTCAGCGATTTGTTTTTTAGATACTGGCGCAATAATAAAAGAATTACCGGACGGTTCAATTCCATTTGCTCGGCTTCCACCAGCCCGACAATTTCTTTTGCCGTCATTGACTTTGCCAATAACGACAGTTCCCTGAAATATTTACTTTCTGCACTTTCGCACGGTTCAGGTCTCGGCGCGGACTGAGAGAAACAAGCAGAGCCGAGCGAATATTGCTGGCGAAAACTCAGTAACTTGTTTAAGAACGCCGCACCCTTGCCGGGGTTCTCCTTATCCAATTCATCGGCCTCCTGCTGTTCTGCATAAAGCAGCTTGTCCCAATCCTCATATTGGTGATAGCACAACCGCCAGTTGAAATGGTGGTATTCGATTTCTTCCTGGTTCATCGGGCGGGAAAGAAAGGGGAACGCTGTATGTAAACCCATCGGCCTGCGGTTTCTGTCACGCCATAACTCCGCATCCATAAACACGTAGATGCGTGGCGGGTATTTGGTTTGGGGTTTAAAGTAATAATCCACCCTGCCGGAAGTTTTACGGGGCAACGCATTCATGCGGTCATATTCAGCCTTTTCACTGGCGGTCATCACATAACCTTCTTTAATTTTAACCATAGCAGTAATATTTGAAATATGCCTGTGTTTCGATAAAGCAATCGTGGGCGAAGTCCCGCTTTGCTTTATGGAAAGTCAGGCGACCCAACACGCCGGACTGCCTGTTGCGGATAAAAGGAGCAAGTGGCAGGACGGCGCGATTTATTCATCTTTCAGCCTAAGTAATTTTTGGTAAACATCATCCCAATAGGCCTGCAAGCCCTCATCCAGTTTTTTGAATGAGGGGTCAGTATGGCGGTAATGGCGGTAATCGTCAGCTTGCATAATCGCCAGTTCCAAATCGGTTACGGTAATTTCCTTACCTTTCAATTCAATGATTTTCATAAGCGGGTTTTTAGGCAACTTTTAAAGGTGTGGTATTGAATTTCTTGATATTCAGGAATATGCCACGGTATGCTATCATGCCATCGGATAGCAACTGCCACAGTAACTCTGCACCGTTCACCGCCAAAGCGGTGTTGACAAACAAATCCTGCTTTTTCAACGCTTCGGCCTGTGAACAGCTTGGCTCATCGTGGTCGTCCACCTCTTCCAAAAGCTGTTTGAACTCATCCGTTATTTTTGGCAGGTTGGCTACCGTGCGGAAACGCTCCGAGTCGGGCTGTTTGATTTCGGTTAATGTAGCTAACAGCAACTGCCCTGTATAACGGCTGTTGCCTAAATCCATCCAGTAAAAAGGTTGCGCACGGTCGTTGCGGCTTTGGTTGCTGATTTTTCGCAAAGCAGTGGCAATGTCAAAACGTGCGCTCACCGTATCTACGCAAGTGATATAAATATTAGCCTTGCCTAACGAGGGCAGCAGGTGTAGCGTCTTGGTGCCGAATTTTTCGGGTACGGCTTTCCAGTTCGTACCGCTACTACGGTTAATTCGGTTTACTAAAATAACCGACTTGAAATGACCGATTTCGGAGGGGGCGAACATTTGCCGTCCCCTATTGGCTTCCGTGATAATATCATCGTCAAAGACGTTCACCTGCAGACCGGGGCGACCGAACGCCTGTAAGGAAATGTGTACCCTGACGAGTTCAGTCAATATCCTGTGGCCTGTACCTCCTGCACCGATCAGATTAACGGTTACGGGGTTGGTGGGGGCAATCAGGCAATTAGCTGTAAAATGTATGGCGGGTAAATTTTTCATTTGATTAGATTTTTAAGGGTTAATTTGAGCGGTGTCAATTTGTCGGCGGGAAATGGAATATCTGTGTTGACCAACTTTTTCCAAAGCTGTACGATGTTGCCTTTGATGGGGCTTTCACCGCCGAGGGTATGGCTGAAAAAGCTGTTAAAAAAGTAGATTTCCCATTGGCGCATAAATTCTTCCAGTCCGCAATCTTTAGGGATTTGTATGGTTACCGTACCGAGGCAGACCTTGCCATCGGGATAAATATTAAAGTAAGGGGCTTTGCAAAGCGGGGTGTCTAAGTTTACAGCGTCACCCGTGTTCAGCGCATAAACCGCAAGCGTGTTTCTGGTCGCTTTCCAAATCATAGGCGGTATATAGGCTTCCCCGTTGGGTATGTCTAAGCCCTCTTTAAACAGCAACCGTACTTTTTTGGCGGGGGTGTGCCAAACAGCATAGGCGTTCCGCCCCCTGTTGATGTACAATATATTTTGTGGCATCAGACCAACGGGGTCTAAAAACCCTGTCTGTAAATCTTCCGAGGTGTCAAGTGCTTTAGCTAATGATATGCTTTCCTGAACGGTTAAGGGATGCGCATTAATGGGCTTGCCGTTCCTGTCCATATCATAGGCTTCCACGTAGATGTTTTTCTTTTCGTTATTGCTGTAAATCAGCAGGGCTTTTACAGGCTCGTATAGATGCCCGAATTGTTGGGTGATGTTCGTTCTCATGTCAGGTCAAATAAAATATTGCAGAGGTTTTCAATTATTTCAAAAAGGCGGTATTCGAATTCAAGGTTCTTTACTTCGTTATCCGTACCGTCAAATACCTGTGTGCGGGATGGTAACGCCATTTGGGAATAGTTGCCCAAATAGTCATTTACCGAACGCTCAATGTTTTCATAAACCCATCCCTTGCCATCGCCGATAAAAGCGATGTAGGTTTCGGGTGTGGGTATATCGTCGTTATCATCATCTTCATCAGGCGGTGCGATATTTTGAAAAATGGAATTTTTGGGAAAATCACGGAATAGCTGTAAAGTATCTTGGGCGATTAGGTGGCATTCCTCCTGAAAAGGATTAGCAGGTTTAAATCTTGCTATGTTATCATCTAAATGCTTTAGATGATAAGGGTTAAACAGCTTGCGTTGCATGATGTCCCCGCATATATCGTTTCTCAGGATGTCGGAAATATCTTCCTCGTAGTCGTCCGGATTTTCACGGAGGCATTCTAAAAAACATTCCTTATTCATGTCATATTCATCGTACATAAACCAACCCTCATCACGATAATAGGGAACACCCGCTTCCCTGTATAGGTAACTCATCACGGCAAGTAATAATGCGCCGCAACGCCTGTTCTCTTTCTTCCGCAAAAAGCGGTAAAGAGGAATGACGGGGATATAATAGAGTTGGTTACCTACTTCGTAAACCTGTTCGGTAGCTAATGCCACCTGTTTATCATTGCCCGTTTTGGTAATCAGCAGTTCCGTTTCGTAGGGTTGCCTGTTTAGTTTGGTTCGTATTTCACGATGTGCAAGCAAGATGTTATAGGGATAGGCGTACCCGCTCACATCTGATAATGTCAGATTATGCAGTTCGGCCAAATGTGTTGCCGACTGAAAAAAGCCTTTTTCGGTTTTCGATTGCTCAAGCATCCGTTTATTGGGTTCGCATACAGGCATAAAGCTGTGGTTTAAAAAACCATCGGTACTTGGTGTACCGGGGCTGATTTGGCTCTGTCCTTTAGTACGGCCTGTGCATCGGGTAGCTGGTTGAGGCTTTGGGCGAATGTTCCTAATTGCTGATAGAGTTTGCATTGTCTTTTTGATTTAGGCAGGCTGATAAA
>JAZKAO010000004.1:0-404080 GCA_040389105.1 Bacteroidota bacterium | reverse complement strand
TAGATGCAAACAACGATAAAAACGGCGGATGCAGAAAAGCCAAAACAGAGTAAGCGATAAAAAAATTAAAAACAGAAATCATGAAAAAGTTCAATTTAACCCAATTAGCAGTAGCAGCCATCTTAGCATTATCAGTAGCATCATGCAGGAAAGAAAAAAGCAACCCATCCATCAACACCGATGCCAACGCACAGGAATTTGTGGAGAGCAACGCGCCTAAAATGCAAAGCATGCAAATTAACGCTTCGGCTTTGCCCCAATCGGTAACATTTGCAGGCGGCACCAAAATTAACTTCCCTGCTGGTTCATTAACCATTGGCGGCACACCGGTAACCGGTAATGTAACCATAAGCGTGATAGAAGTATTAAAACGGAGCGATGTATTATTTAGCGGATCGAATACTAACCACATTAGCGGCGCGCCTTTAGCATCAAACGGTTTTATTTATGTAGATATTAAAGCCAACGGTGTGAGTGTTGATCATAACCTTGCTGTACCCATGAAGGTATCCATTCCGGCTAAAATGGCAGGTGCTACCCAACTTTGGGAAGGTGTAGACCAAAACGGCGTAGCCTTACAAGCCGGTGCGGCCGCGCAAATGGCCTGGGCTGCACCACGTGTTGGCGCTAACGGACAAGGTGGCGTAAAAGAAGTAGGCCCGACCAACAGCCAGTTTGTATTTGATTTTGGTACTACCGGCTGGATCAATACCGACGTGTTTTATAGCTATAGCAACCCTAAAACCACCGTGTTTGTCGATTTGATTGGTAACCCCGGCACCCTGTCATCCTTCCACTCATACAGCGGCGAAACCTATGTTTACTTCTGCGCTAAGGGCAGCAATGTATGCGCCCAATTATATACCACTACAGGCCCTAACGGTGTAAAAAGCTACGATAACGTAATGCCGATAGGTGTACAAGGCAAAATGCTAAGCTTCTCTATCAAGGATGGTAAATACTACTATGCCGAGCAAGAAACAACCATAGTTGCCGATCAGCACCTGAGCCTTACTTTAACCGAAACCACCGAAGCCGCTGTACAAGCCGCCATTAGTGGACTGGATAATTACTAATATCCCAAAATCAATTCTATAATTATAGCGATGGGTTTAGGCCCATCGCTTTTTGTGCGATTTGCATTTTAAAGTTTATATTTATAGCTGCCAATTCTGCCTGCCACATGAAAAAGATATTATTGCTTGCGTCCGTTTGCGTTTTTTCACAACTGCATGCACAGGTTAAACCGGGCATTGTTCCGGCTGATACCGTACCGGCTGTGATTAACCATACAATGGATGGCAACGCGGCCAAATTTACCTCACTATTGCGCGATTTGCGGCCTATAGCCGGCGCGCCTGCGCCATTTTATACTTACCTGTGGGAGTTTGGCGATGGCACCTTCAGCTTTGAGAAAGACCCACTGCACCTTTACGCCGATACCGGCAAATACAGCGTCCGTCTGTTTGCCACCAATAATTATGATGATGGTAAGCGCCCGCCAACCCGGCCAAAACCTATCGTAGTCAAATCGGCCAAGGCTATGCTGGCTTCGGCACCTGTGCCGGCTTTCTTTAAAATGGGAGGAAGTATTAGTCTGAAAAACAACTGCATGCCCAAACCCGGCGATGATATGATGCTGATTATGGGTTACCGTAATAAAGCTGAAAACCTGAAGCAAAACCTCAGCGGCACCATCGCCATGATGTATAACGATAAGGAGTTCAGCAACGATAACTTTGAACTGGCCGAATCGCGCGTTTATCATAACGAAACTGTAACCGATATGAATAAGCAAGGGGCATTGGTGGCGAATGCGGGTAGAAGAAATAAAGAGCATACTTACTATGCTTCCATCAGTCCGGGCATTACCCAGGCACAGATCACCGAGTTATTAGCCAATGAGGCCCAGGCTATCCGCGACCAGATGGCTAATTTTAAAAGCAGCAAGGCCTGGCATTTTGAAAACCTAAAGGCGGGCGAGGAGCATTACGTATTTATGCACTTTAAAACCACGCCCGAAATGATCAAAGACACTAATGCTACCGTGCGCTTGACAGGCGTGTTCCTGCCGGATGATCCATCGGTAGATAAGGAAGTGTTTAATGTAGAATTGCAGATCGTTGCCTCGCACGATCCCAATAAAATGTCCATCAAAAAAACGCGGATGAATTACCGGCTGACCGGCAAAAACCGGGAGTTAACCTATAAGGTGCGCTTCCAGAATACAGGTAAAGGCCCGGCTAAAAAGATTAATGTGGGGGTAAGTCTGTCGCCGGTTTTTGATCCGGCTACCATTACCGTCAGCAAAACTAAACCCGAGGTGTCGGTGGGTACGGCCGCCTACGCTAATCAAAGCTATTTAAATACGGTAACCGGGATAGATAGTGTACACTTTATCTTCAATAATATTTACCTACCCGGCACCCAGCAGGAGGGCGTCCACGATGCCGATTCGACCATGGGTTTTGTGGAATATAAGATCAAGTTTAAGGAGAAGCCACCCAAGCTGCCTATTTTCACCAGCGCGGGTATTGTGTTCGATAAAAATGAGCCTATCTATACCAACCGTGCGGCGGGCAGGTTTAAAATGGGTTTATCGCCGGCTATTATAGCGGGTTTTGGTTTGCCCGGCAAAGCGAACAGTAATTATATCACGCGTCGTAATATTGTTTTGGGTGCCAGTATAGCCCCATACTCGCCCTTTAAAAAATATTGGCAGGCCGAAATTTATTTTAACGATTACCAGGAAGCCGGCGAAACTCGTTCGGTTACGGCTAATAAGGATACGGTGATCGGTAAAAATGCTTATCGCATCACCAATCGCAGCCAAACCACATCCAATAAGGTCACCACGTTAAATATTGTGCCCATTTCGCTGCGCTATAACTTTAACGCTTATGTGGGCGGTGGGGTAGGCGCTTTAGTATCTGTTGATTTGAACAATACCTTTAAAAACAACATTAATTACGCCCTTACCGGTGTAAACGGCGTAAGCGATACCAATATAGAGGCTCTGGCCGATAACGTAAAGAAATCTTTCTCGGATATGCGGGCATCCTTTTTTGCCGATGTGGTGGTGGGCCGTGTGCGGGTGGGGCCATCGTTGGGTTTCCGGTATTTTTATGATACCAAATCGGGTTTAGGTCGTACGGCTGTTTATGTAACCTGGAAATTGTAAACTCACCCGGTCTACGCTTCGCTGGACCACCCTCTCTTCGCCTTTGGCGGAAAGAAGGGTAAGGATAATGGAGCAACCATAACAATTCAGGCCCTCTTTCCGCGCAGCGAAGAGAGGGCCGACGAGCGAAGCAATGTCGGGGTGAGTATACGGTAAGGAAATTTCCCTATTTTAGCAGGAACATCACCACCTTATGTTCCTGTCACCTCTCCGTATTTGTGCTTTAATCTGCCTGCTTTTTTGCGGGGTATATGTTTATGCGCAAAATGCACAGACCATTAAGCAACTGAATGATCTTAAACAAAAAAACAACCTCACCGAATGGCTGTACGTGCGGATAGATTACGCCAACGCGCATCCGCAGCAAAACGCTTTTTTACGAAATACCCAAAAGGAAGCCTGGCGACAGCCCGCAAATGCGGCCGAGCAAGTGGCCTGGCTCACCTTGCTAAGCAGCGAGGGTTATAACGAACTACAGGCCGGGGATATCCTAAGTTCGATCAATTATTACGAGGATGCCTATACCTATTTCCGCAAATACAAGGTTACACAGTTTGATGTAGTAGAATATGTGCTAAAACCGCTCGGTAATAACTACACCCGTTTGGGCGATTACGAGCGGGCTGTTTTTATCCAGCAAAAACTTATCAGCATATTAAATACGGTGGATGATGCCGATAATATCGCCTCCATTTATAGCAATATGGCCATTACCTATTATAATATGGGTAGATATGATGATGCCGAAACAGCTATCGACAAGGGTAACCGACTGGTGAAAAACCCGCAGGTAAGGTTTAGCTTAAATAATACGCTGGCCGATATCCTGTTGCAAAGGGATGAATTGAAACAAGCGGAAACATTGCTGAACAAAAACATCTCATCGCAAAAAAAGGTGGATAAAGAAACAGCTTATTGGCTGATGGGCAGCTATACCACCCTGGGTAATATCCACACTAAAACCAATCAATTAAACAATGCCCGGCAGGACTTTAATACGGCCCTGCGCCTTATCGACACTTGGTACCCCGGCGATAGGCTGCGGGAAAAAGCCAATCTGACGGCTCAATTAGGGAAGATAGAGCGGTTGCAGCATCAGCCCCAACAGGCACTGGCACTGTTTAATACAGCATTGCAGATATTGAGGATCAACAACGGGCAAAATCAAACGCAAGTTAAAAACATCTACGGCGAGAATAAACTGGTAGAGGTCTTCCACGAAAAGGCGCTGACCTACCAACAATTAAAGCAGGATGAACCCACGCTGGAAAATATGCGCTACGCTTTGTTGGCTACCGACAAAATCCGTAAGGAGTTTGCTGATAATAAAACCAAGCAGCGTTTACAACAGGAGGGCAAGGAACTGGCCGAAGAAGCTATCGGGGTGGCATATAGCCTGTACCATAAAACCGGGAACAGTAAATACCTCAACCTTATTTTAGAAATAACCGAACAAACCAAGGCCCGTACCCTGGCCGATCAGATCCAAAAGACTAATCAGCAATTGATATCAGGGAAAAAGGATACTTCGCTGCGAAAAAAACTGGATATGGAGCGTGCCATTGCCTATAACCAGCGTATGCTGATGACCGAAAAGGATGGTATTATCTATCAAAAAAAGATAGATGCCCTAAAGTTCGACCTGTCCCTGCTGGATAAAAAATACCGGGAGCAGTCGGCAAGTTCAGTTTTATCGGCTCAAGCTATTCTATCAGCTTTGCCGGATGGTTTGCATGTGCTGGAGTTCTTTTTTGGGGCGCATTCGGTGTTTGTAATTGATGTGAAGCATAAATCGGTGGTAAACGTTAGCCGAATAGATAGCGCGGAGCAATTGCGCCAGCAGTTAACCCGGTTTATTAATACCTATTACCGCAACGGGCCTGATGCTATGCTTAACGCTCCTAAGGCGTTTTACCAGGCATCCAATACTATTTATTCAGCTTTATTTAAAAATACCGTTCTGCAAAAGGATGAACGCCTTTGCATTGTGCCCGATGATGTGCTGGGTTATCTTTCGTTTGATGGCTTAATTACCGGTGGTAAGTATAGTCCCGCTACATCGCAATGGCCTTTCTTAATCAGAAATGTAACGACCACCTACGCCTTTTCGCTCAACACCCTCATTAAAAACAAAGGGAATAACCAGGCCCGGACCAGCTTTAGCGGCTTATTTATAACGCATAATAAGGCTAATGATAAACCCATCATCGCTGTTAAAAAAGAATCGGAAGCGATTAAGGGTTTGGTTAAGGGCGATTATGTGTACGACAATGAAGTGAACACCAAATCCTTTTTCAATGCCTTTGAAAACGCTTCGGTATTGCATATTAGCACACATGCGTATTTATCGGGGGCTAATAAGGAGCCTACGCTCGATTTCGGCAGAGAGCAATTATTCCTGTTCGAATTATTATCGCGGCAGCATCAACCTAATTTGGTGGTTTTAAGCGCCTGCCGCACCGGGGATGGCTTGCTGGCCAAGGGGGAGGGGATTATCAGCCTGTCGCGGGGATTTAGCGCTATTGGCACACCTGCTACCATAGCCGGGTTATGGAATGTGAATGATGATGCCATAGCGCAAATTACGGCTGATATATATAAAGGATTAGTTGCCGGTGAAAGCAGTGGTACGGCCCTGCACAAGGCCAAATTAAACTGGCTGAGTGCTAACCAAACATCGGATGCCATGTATTTGCCCTATTATTGGGATAGCCTGATTTTGATGGGTGCAGATACGCCGGTGCATTTACAGGCGGCACCAAGCCCGCTATGGTTGTATACCTTTATAAGCGAGCTGGGTTTATTAATGCTGGCTTTTGCATTCTGGAAAATAAGGAAACGAAAATCGCAACAGTTTACACAGGGATAATATGAAAACCTTTTCTTTGTGTTTAATGAAAAACCTGTTCAAACTGATCATCATCGTAATGGCGCTTACCCAAGCACCATCCGCTATAGCACAAAAATATACGCCGTTAAGCGCTCATTCGCATAACGATTATGTACAGGCTGTACCATTCTTCCATGCCTATAATGCCGGATTTGGGGCTATTGAAGCCGATATTTTTATGGTGAACGGTGACTTACTGGTTGCGCACGATGCCAAACACTTGCAAGCCACCAACACGCTCAAAAAATTATATCTCGATCCCATTAAAGCCGCCCTAAAAAAAGATGCCAGCAGGCAGCTAACCTTATTGATAGACCTGAAACAGGATTACTGGTACCTGATGCCCCAATTGATCCTCGACCTGAAGCCCTTGCGTAAGTTTTGCAAGGGGCATAACCCTAATGGCAAACTACTGATATTGATCAGCGGGAACAGGCCGCCGCCGGCTTTGTTCAACACTTATCCCGATTATATTTTTTTTGATGAAGACCTGCTGCATATTTATAATGCCGAAGAATTAAAGAAAGTAGGGCAGGTGAGTTTGCAATATTCCAGGTATTCGCAATGGAAAGGCGTAGGGGGCATCCCGGCTAAAAACGAGGCCCGTTTAAAGCATGTAATAGATAGCGTACACGCGTTAGGCAAACCCATCCGTTTTTGGGATGCGCCCGATAATCCGGCTGGCTGGAAGGAACTGATAAAGCTAA
The DNA here is from genome assembly GCA_040389105.1 of Bacteroidota bacterium. Taxonomy (GTDB): domain Bacteria; phylum Bacteroidota; class Bacteroidia; order Sphingobacteriales; family Sphingobacteriaceae; genus Mucilaginibacter. The sequence goes on along the minus strand of JAZKAO010000004.1, from coordinate 397,302 downwards.
AAGCCGATATCATCGGCACCGATTTGATAGATGAATTAGCGGCCTTTTTAAAGCAATAGCACATTTAGGTGGTAGTTTGACATTTCCATATTTAAGATTTAACCACAAAGGCCGCAAAGAAATATCATATTGGCTAACACAAAGGGCACAAAGATTTAATTATATCAACCAATGGCTTTGTGTGCTTTGTGATTTCTCTCTTTGTGGTTAAATCATTATCAAAATCATCAACCCAAATCATCATTATTCCCATTAATCCACACATAATCGCCATTCGCCGATACATTAAGTTATAGTAAACGGTAACTAACTACTTTCATTCAAGATTTAAATACTCCAATTAAAATTAAAAAGAAATGAAAAAGTTAATTACACGCTACACCCTCGCAGCAGCAGCACTGTTTGCTGTAGCTTTAAGCTCATGTAACAAGGCATCCGATGCCATATCAACTACCGCTACTAAAAGTGCTTCGGCTACTACAGTGGCTACCACTACAGGCGATATCCTGATAGCGGCATCAACCACCAGCAGCAGTTTAACCACATCGGCAACAAAAGATTCGGTATTCCTGATGCATGCCTGCCCTGCCGGTAAAAGGCCGGATACGGTTGCATTCAGCGCGCTATCTGCTGCCATCACCACCTATCTTACAACAAACTATTCGGGCTATACTTTCCAAAAAGCGTTTAAGATAGCCGATGCCAGCGGTACAACAACCGGCTACGTAGTAGCCATTAGCTACAATAGTAAACCGGTGGGTTTAAAATTTGATGCCGCAGGTGCATTTGTAAGCGTATTGGAACAACGCGAACGCGCCGACCACGACGGGCCAGGCTGGCACCCGGGCGGCCGCTTTGATAACCGCGATGGTATGCACCCAGATACTATAGCGCTGAGCGCATTGCCTGCTACTATAAAAAGCTACATTACCGCTAACTACAGTACCGATACCCTGCTGCACGCTGTAGTAACTAAGGATACCAGCTATATAGTTTTCAGTGCTAATAAGGGCTTGTTTGCCACATCGTTCACCTCAAAACTGGTGTTTTCAAAAAGGATCCAGTTGTATCCGCGCCCTATCAAAACACCGGTATTGCAAACTGCATTGCCTGCAACCATCAGTACTTACTTAACCACCACCTATGCAGGTTATGTGTTTGATAAGGCCTTTGTTGAGAAGGTAAGCGGGGTAATATCCAAATACGTGGTGCTAATTGATGCCAGTGGTACCCGTTATGCCGTGCAGTTTGATGCCACGGGTGCTTTTGTGAAAAGCATTACCATTAAGTAAGCATACCCTTACAATCAATATATAATTAAACACTCATCCCCCTCAGGTAAAGAGGGGGATTTTTTGTGGGATTTTCAACACCCTGTCATTTCGATGAGCAGGGGGCGACGAGCGTAGGGCGAAGAGAAATCTTATACAATATGTACGCCGTTTTACTCGTCGTATAAGATTTCTCCCTACGGTCGAAATGACATGAGGTTGTACAAAACTATTACCGGTGCGCCTTCAAATTAACGTTTTCGGGTGGCAGGGGCACAAAGTCGGTTTCGCCGGGGACGGTGCCAAATTGCTGGGCCGCCCATTTGGCTTTAGCATCATCAATAGTTTGATGGTCGGTTGCTACAAAGTTCCAGTAAATAAAGCGCTCCTCGGCGAAGGCATCGCCGCCAAAAAAGTAAATGGTGGTATTGGCGTTCATGGTAAATTCGCACAGGCTACTGTCCTTAGCTACCAGCAGTTCCTTGGGTTCAAATGTGGTGCCATCGCTTTCAATGCTGCCTTCTAAAATATACAGGCCAACCTCGCCATAAAGGTGCTTGCCCAATTTAACGGTTTGCGCGGTTTTGCTTTTCAACTGCAAAAAGTAAAGCGGACTATAAACCGGTACCGGCGATGTTTTACCGGCAATAGTGCCGGCAACAAGAGTGTAGACTACGCCATCCTGTTCCCAGGCCGGCAACTCATCCTCGTTCGAGTGGAAAAAGGTGGGCTCCATATCTTCCAGGTCCTTTGGCAAGGCTACCCAAATTTGCAGGCCGTGCAGCTTTTTTTCGGTATCGCGCAGTCGGTCGGGTGTGCGTTCGCTATGTACTATACCGCGGCCGGCGGTCATCCAGTTTACTTGTCCGGGTTTTATTTCAATGCTGGTACCCAGGCTGTCCTTGTGGTTAATATTCCCCTCAAACAAATACGTAAGGGTAGACAGGCCTATATGCGGGTGCGGTGGTATATCAAGGTTTTGCCCGGCAGCTAATTGGGCGGGCCCCATGTGATCGATAAAAATAAACGGGCCAACCATGCGCTTCCCCTGGAAAGGGAGCAGGCGGCCAACCATAAAGTTGCCAATATTGCGGGGCCGTTCTTCAATAATCAGGTTAATGTTTGACATGGTTTTATGCGTTGTATTAAACGCAATATACCCAGCTATTTGTATATTAGCCATATCAACAACAAATTTTATGCGCTATTTTCTTTGTATTATTTTCCCGCCCGCGGCCGTTTTAAGTACCGGGCGCTTATTTACGCTGATACTCAATATCATTTTAACCTTATGCGGCTGGTTCCCAGGGGTAATACATGCCATACTGGTAACCGGCGATTTTTACGAGAACCGGCGTAACAGGCAACTGATGCGGGCTATGAAACGTAACCGTTATTAGTTTACACGTTCACCCTTAACCCTTGCCTGATGTATTTCCTGCTATCAAAGATCCTGCTGTTCCTCATCTATCCCATTTACTGGATCTTTGTTTTGTTTTTGATAGCCATATTTACTAAACGCAAGAAGTTGCGTAAGTGGACATCTATTGGTGCCGTAGTGCTTTTGTTGATTTTTTCTAACACCTGGTTGTGTAACTGGTATGCCCACACCTGGGAGTATAAAGCCGTAGCTCTGCCTGATAGCGCCCATTACAGTTGTGTAATAGTTTTAGGGGGATTCGCATCGCAGACGAGCGCTACCGAGGGGCGCTTTAACAGTAGCTCCGAACGCTTTTTGCAAGGGATGCGCCTGCAAATAACAGGCAAGGCATCGCACATATTAATTAGCGGGGGTAACGGCAATTTAGACCCGGCTCAATTTTCGGAAGGGGAATGGGCCAGGGGGCAGTTAAAGCAATTTAAATTTGCCGATAGCACAATCTTCATCGAGGGTAAATCGCGGAATACAATGGAGAATGCTAAATTTTCGGCTGAATTATTAAAAAAAAGCGGTTTAAAGCCGCCTTACCTGTTGGTTACATCGGCCACGCACATGCGGCGTGCCTTAATGATATTTAAACATGCCGGTGTTAACGTAACCCCATACCCGTGCTGCTTTGTATCGGGCAATGTTGGGCGCCCATCATTAATGGATATGGTGCCCGATTTTGAAGCCACCACCTGGTGGAACGGCACCATAAAGGAGCAATGGGGATATATGGTAAACTATTTTATGAAGACGAATAATTAATACCTCTCCCAACCCTCCCCGAGGGAGAGGGCTTGAACTTACATTCGCAAATTTTTTTTAAAGTCCTCTCCTTCAGGGAGGATTTAGGAGGGGTGATGCGCCAATGGCAGCCTGATACTAAAGCACGATCCTTTGCCTTCTTCGCTCTCTACGCTGATCTTGCCGCCGTGTTTCTCGATGATCTGCTTTACTATACTTAAGCCCAGCCCGGTGGATGCCTCGCCTTTTAAGCCGCTGCGGCCGGCTTTGGTAAAACGCTCAAATATATGTGGCAGCATATCCTTAGGGATCCCCAGGCCATGATCCTGCACTTGCAGCAAGGCCATATTGTTTTCGCGGCTTAGGATGATATCCAGGTTATCCTTTTCTTTCGAAAATTTAAGCGCGTTACTGATCAGGTTATCCAGTACCCGGTTAAATTTATCGGTATTCAGGTTTACGTAAATATCGGTATCATGCTCGGTCAGTATAATATCGTTACGCACATCGCCGGTGCTTTTCCAAATATTGATAATATCATTTAGCAACTCACTCAAGTATATCTTTTGAGTTTCAAAAGGCTTATCGTTTTCGTTTTTAGCTACTTCCAACAGGTCGCCTACAATGGATTGGGCCTTTGCGCACGATGCTTTGATCAGGCCAAGGTTTTCTTCCAGTTCCTCATCCAATTCCTCCAGTTCCATAATCATGGCGATGGATTGTATGGCGGCAATAGGGTTGCGTAAATCGTGCGCTACTATGCCTAATACATCATTTTTAAAATCACTGGCCTTTTCAATCTCAATATTTTTGCGCTTAATTTCGTTCAGCTGCATAAAGTGGCTGGCCTTGTACGAGTATACGTACCGGGTAATAAAGTAAAACCCGCTCAGTAAAACAATGGATGTAAGCTGGCTATAAATCACCTCGGTAGGGTCGGCCTCGCACCAAAATAATACCACACTAAATATTAATTCGGTCAATATGGTGAGCATAATGGTGTCTTCGTAATCAAATACACACATCACGCTTACCGTAATCAGCGCTACCAGGTACAGGGTTAAGTTATCGCGCGCGTTGTAGGTGCCAATAAAGCTGGATATGATTCCGCTAACCAACAGGTATGCCGAAAAAATGATGACGAATGCGGTCATGCCCCCTGTCGGCTTGTTCTTTTTCTCGAACGCTGCCAATAGCTGTATACTAATCAGGTAGAAAAGGGGGGTCAGGATAAGATAGGTCCAGTTACTATAATTAAATTCGGGGAAGTTGGATGCCCTGGTCAGGCTATCAGGGGCCAGCGTATAAAACAAGCGTAAAAAAACATTCAGGCCAAAAAATATACCGCATGCCACCTTAACCGCCTTCAGATTCTGGAGTGTGTAATGCTTGCGAAACACGGAACTATTGTTCGCGGGTATATTCTTAAAAAAATAAATATTCAATGGAGGTGTGTATTATACGGACTCAAAAGTATAAAAATTCCGGGCCGTACGCATATCAAATAAAAACAATACCGTTAAATGTATTATTTACTATGATGGTTTATGGTAATAAATACTATTCTTTAAAACCAAACAAGTAAGCAACCAATGCTATTAATAGTATGGCAAAGGACGCGGCTGTAATCAAAAACTTTTTCATGACCTAAAACACATTAATATATGATTTAAACATGCCCTGTTTGCAATGGTTTAGTATATCATTGTAACATTATTATAGCGCTAATTGACAAATTGTCCTGCTTATTTGTTTTTGCCTGACTTTTTTTCATATATGCTTGATTGGCAAGTATTTTGACTAAGAATTATTACTATGAATTTTAACAACTTTACCATAAAAGCGCAGGAGGCCGTACAAAAAGCCTCCGAGATCACTACCGGTAACCAACAGCAGGCAATTGAAACTGCCCACCTGTTAAAAGGCTTAATGCTGGTTGATGAAAACGTGATCACCTACCTGTTGAAAAAACTGAATGTAAATATTAACCGCCTTAACGAGCAGTTGGATGCGCAAATCGCAGCCTTCCCAAAAGTAAGCGGCAGCAATGTTTATCTATCGGCCAATGCTAACAGTGCTTTGCAAAAAGCGGCGGGCTATTTAAAAGAATTTAAAGATGAATTTGTATCGGTTGAACATATCCTGCTGGGGATCCTGGCCGTAAACGATAAGGCCGGCACTGCCCTGAAAGATATGGGCGTGAACGAGAAGGATCTGAAGAAAGCTATCGTAGCTTTACGTGGCGATAGCAAAGTGACCGACCAAAATGCCGAAGCTACCTATAACGCGCTGAATAAATACGCGCGCGATTTGAATGAATATGCCGAATCGGGCAAGCTGGACCCGGTTATTGGCCGCGATGATGAGATCCGCCGGGTGATACAGATCTTATCGCGCCGTACCAAAAACAACCCTATTTTGGTAGGCGAGCCGGGTGTAGGTAAAACCGCTATTGCCGAGGGTATTGCGTTTCGTATCATTAAGGGCGATGTACCCGAAAACCTGAAAAGTAAAACCGTTTACTCGCTTGATATGGGCGCGCTGATAGCCGGTGCTAAATACAAAGGTGAGTTTGAAGAACGCCTGAAAGCCGTAATAAAGGAAGTTACCCAGGCCGATGGCGAGATCATTTTGTTTATTGATGAGATCCATACCCTGGTAGGCGCCGGTGGCGGCGAAGGGGCTATGGATGCCGCCAACATATTAAAACCAGCCCTGGCCCGTGGCGAATTAAGGGCCATTGGCGCAACTACGCTGAACGAATACCAAAAATATTTAGAAAAAGATAAGGCGCTGGAACGCCGTTTCCAGATGGTGCTGGTTGATGAACCTGATACCGCCGATGCCATATCTATTTTGCGTGGCTTAAAGGAACGTTACGAGACCCATCACAAGGTGCATATTAAAGACGAAGCCATTATTGCCGCCGTAGAAATGTCGCAGCGCTATATATCCGACAGGTTTTTGCCTGATAAGGCCATCGATTTAATGGATGAGGCCGCATCTAAGCTCCGCATGGAGATGGATTCGGTACCCGAGGTGGTGGACGAACTGGAACGCCGCATTATGCAGCTGGAAATTGAACGCGAAGCCATTAAGCGTGAAAAGGATACCACACGTGTAAAGGGATTAGGCGAGGAAATAGCCAATCTATCGGCCGAGCGTGATTCGTTGCGTGCCAAGTGGAAAGGCGAAAAAGATTTGGTAGATGGCATTAACCAAAAGGTGGAGCAGATTGAAAACTATAAACTGGAGGCCGAACAAGCCAAACGCGCCGGCGATTACGGCAAGGTAGCCGAACTGGAATATGGCCGTATTAAGGAAACCGAACAGGAAGTAGAAAAACTGAAAGCGGTATTGCTGGAAAATCAAAAAGATAGCCGCATGCTGAAAGAAGAGGTTACTGCCGAAGATATTGCCGGTGTAGTATCGCGCTGGACGGGTATCCCGGTAAGTAAAATGATCCAAAGTGAGCGCGAAAAGCTGCTGAACTTAGAAGATGAACTACACAAGCGCGTAGCAGGGCAGGAGGAAGCCATTGAAGCCATAAGCGATGCCATACGCCGCAGCCGTGCTGGTTTGCAGGATAAAAAGAAACCCATTGGCTCGTTTATATTTTTGGGTACAACAGGCGTAGGTAAAACCGAGCTGGCCAAAGCGCTGGCCGAATACCTGTTTAACGACGAGAACGCGCTGGTGCGGATAGATATGTCGGAGTATCAGGAACGCCATGCGGTTTCGAGGCTGATTGGCGCGCCACCGGGTTATGTGGGTTATGATGAAGGCGGGCAGCTAACCGAAGCCGTACGCCGCAAGCCCTACAGCGTGATTTTGCTGGACGAGATTGAAAAAGCGCACCCCGATGTATTTAATATCCTGCTGCAAGTATTGGATGATGGCCGGCTGACCGATAATAAGGGCCGTTTGGTGAATTTTAAGAATACCATTATCATTATGACATCCAACATCGGTTCGAACATTATCCAGGAAAATTTCCAGGGTTTTGAAGATAAGAACAAGGAGGATGTGATAGCTAAAACTAAAAACCAATTGTTCGAGGTGTTGCGCGCTACCATCAGGCCCGAGTTTTTGAATAGGATAGATGAGATCATTATGTTTACTCCATTAAGCCGCGATGAGATAGGGGATATTGTAAAGCTGCAATTTAGGCAGGTGCAAAACACCCTGGCCGAGATGGGAATTACCATAGAAGCATCGGATGAAGCGCTGGATTGGCTGGCCCAATTAGGCTACGACCCGCAGTTTGGTGCAAGGCCTTTAAAAAGGGTAATTCAAAAACGCATCCTGAACGAATTATCTAAACAAATTTTGGCCGGAAAAATTGATAAAGACGCAAAAATTAAGCTGGATATGTTTGATAACCAGTTTGTGTTTTTAAATGAGAACCCAGAACAATAATAAATGTATTTTTGACCGTTGCTTAATAAGCAATAAAAATAAAGAGGGGCGCAAAAAACGCCCCTCTTTTATTATATAACTATCTATTAATGATAACTGTACAACTTTAAGGAATAATTAAAATATTGCGATAAGTATCAAAAATGTTAATAAATAAATTTTTCATATCAAAAAATATGTCATATTATTGAACCTTAATATACCTACGTAATTTAAGCGTGAAAATTATATTATTTATATTGGTAGTTTTTGGCTTCCTTTTAACGTCGAGTTGCGTTAAAAATGGGGCAGACTTAGTCCTGCAGACTATCGAATTGAAGCCTGAGACTTTAACTGTGGCGTTTAGCACGCCGGCTCCTGCACCTACAGCGCCTGGTATGCAATTGACACCTGTATTTACACCATCTGTTTTTAGTACTATAGCCGTTGAATGGACTTCAACCGATAATAGTGTTGTTACTGTTTCAAATGGTTGGATAACCCCCAAAAAAGTTGGTACTGCCTGGATCAGCATTAAAGATAAAAACAGCGCCACCACTGGCAAGTGCCTTATAATCGTTAAATAATCCTCCTTTTTTTAGTGTTCCCAACTTTTGTTTAGTGTTATTAGGCACTTTTACGTAAAGGTTTCCCGAAAGGTTACGTTTTTTTTAACTTTTTTTTATTTTTTTTCGGGCGGGTGATTTGACGCTCATTTACAGCCATAGATTGTGGTTTAAACAATGTTTAAAAATATAAGCAGGCAGGCATTTGCCGGGCTTGATGCAATATAACAGCTTTTTTATATTTTTGCGCAGCAGACGGGTTGCTGCAGCTATTTGCGCGCCCGCCTGGTTTACCTGTCTCCATGGATATATCAGTTGTAGTACCTTTATATGATGAAGTAGAATCGTTACCCGAGCTAACCTCGTGGATAGCGCGTGTAATGGACGAAAACCGGTTCACTTACGAAGTGATACTGGTGGACGATGGCAGTACCGACGGATCGTGGGATATGATTGTGCGGCTGAAAGCTAATAACCCTTTCATCAAGGGCATTAAATTCCGCCGCAACTATGGCAAATCGGCCGCGCTGAATACCGGCTTCGCCGCAGCTAAGGGTAATGTAATTATTACCATGGATGCCGATTTGCAGGATAGCCCCGACGAGATCCCCGCGCTTTACCGCCGGATAGTTGAAGATAAGTACGATTTAGTTTCGGGTTGGAAAGCTAAACGGTACGATCCGCTCAGTAAAACTATACCTACTAAGCTATTTAACGCCGCCACCCGCCGTATGAGCGGTATCCCCAACCTGCACGATTTTAATTGCGGACTGAAAGCCTACCGCAACGTGGTAGTGAAAAATATAGAAGTATACGGCGAAATGCACCGCTATATCCCTGTGCTGGCTAAATGGGCAGGCTTTGTTAAAATAGGCGAGCAGGTGGTAGAACACCGCCCGCGCAAGTATGGCAAAACCAAATTTGGCATGGCACGCTTTGTAAACGGCTTTTTAGACCTGCTATCTATCTTTTTTGTTGGTAAATTTGGTAAACGCCCCATGCACTTTTTTGGCTCGATGGGCGTTTTAAGTTTCTTTATTGGTTTAACAACGGCTATTTGGCTGATAGCCGAAAAATTATACGATTTGGCGCATAACATAAAGCCAAGGCAACCAACCGATAACCCATTATTTTATGTAGCTATTGTGGCAATTATTTTAGGTTCGCAGCTTTTTTTAACCGGCTTTGTGGCCGAACTGGTATCCCGCAGCGCCAGCGAGCGCAATAATTACCAGGTAGAGGAGGTTATTTAATGTGCAGATGCGCGTATATGCAGATGTGCAAATGAATGGAAAAATGTGCAAATGATTAACACAATATCATATCGATACTTTAAATTATATAATTAAATAACATCTGCATATCTGCACATCCGCATATTTGCACACCCAACAACATGTTTTTCTCCATCATTATACCCTTATACAACCGCCCGCAGGAGATTAAAGAACTGCTGCATACCCTTACCAAACAAACCTATACCCGGTTTGAGGTTTTGGTGATAGAAGATGGTTCGGTTAATGATGCTAAGGAAATTGTAGAAAGCTTTGCCGACAGGTTGGATGTTAAATACTTTGTAAAACCCAACTCGGGCCAGGGCTTTACCCGCAACTATGGTTTTGAGCGTGCCCAGGGCGATTACTTTATTGTGTTCGACTCCGATTGCCTCATCCCGCCCGATTACCTGCAAATAGTGGCCGAAAGCCTGATGGCCAATCACCTGGATGCTTATGGCGGCCCGGACGATGCCCATGCATCATTTACCCCCATACAAAAGGCCATCAGCTATTCTATGACCTCGCCTTTTACCACCGGCGGTATCCGTGGTAATAAAAAGGGGATAGGGCAATTCCATCCGCGCAGCTTTAATATGGGTATTTCGCGCAGGGTATGGGAAACGGCCGGCGGCTTTATTATTACTCGCCTGGGTGAAGATATCGAGTTCAGCATCCGCATCCACAGCATGGGTTTTAAAATTGGCCTCATCCCCGAAGCTAAGGTTTATCATAAGCGCCGCACCAGTTTTGCGCAGTTTTATAAGCAGTTACACTTTTTTGGGCGTGCGCGCATCAACGTTTATAAATTCTTCCCTAACGAGTTAAAGGCGGTGCATTTTTTCCCCGCCATATTTACATTGGGTTTATTATTTACACTTATTGCCAATATTTTTAACTGGCCAATAGCTTTATTAGCCGATTTTTTGTTAGTAGTTATCATATTGTTAATATTTTTTCATTCGTGGAGTAAAAATAAATCGGTAAAAGTTGCATTTTTGAGCATTATTGCCGCCTTCATCCAACTTACCGCTTATGGTTTAGGTTTTATGCAGGATTTTTGGAAGCGTGTGATATTCAAAAACGATAAATAAATAGCTATGTACCATCCGTTCTCCATTGCAGAAACTATAAAGGCTGCGTGGGACATTATTAAGAAGAACTTTGTAACCATCATCATCTACTCTGCCATTGCGGTTGTAGCCCTGATAGTTATTCAACTGGTTAATTTCATCTTTAATTCTACGTCCGATTTTACGGTCCAGGTTATTCTGTTCTTCCTGTTGCTTATTATGCAGGGGTATACTACGCTGGGCTTATATAAACTAATATTTACACTGATAGACAGCGAGTTTTACGAGTTTGAATTTTCGCAAATAGTACCTACCATGCGTATGGTGCTTAGTTATATTGCTATTAGCTTATTATTCGCTTTTATTGTTACTACGTTTAATGTATTTGTGATTGATAACCTGGAAAATTATCCCGCTACACAAAACACGGTGCGGTTTTTAGGTGTTTTAGTTTTGTTATACCTGGCCCTGCGCTATATGTTTTGCGTATGCTTTATTGTTGATGACGATTCGGGCCCGTTCGAGTCGCTAAAGCAAAGCTTTGCCATAACCAAGGGCAACCTGACTAAAATTATCCTGATATTATTGATCAGCATAGCGCTGATAGCCCTTGGGTTTATAGCGCTTGTTATTGGTATTATTATCACCTATCCGCTGGTAAATATTATACTGGTGGTTACCTACCGCAAACTGGTATACAGCCACCAGGATGTAGATGATGATATTGCCGAAACCAACTAAATACTATGGGTTTAAAATCTGTTTTAAGTAGGATATTCGCGGCGTATGTAAACAGGGATTTAAACCACCTCCGCAAAAACGCTGCAGCGCTTCAGCAAAAAACTTTTCTGCAATTGATAGATCATGCCCGGCATACGGCCTTTGGTAAAGATCACGGTTTTGAAAACATCCGCACTTACGATGACTTTAAAAAGCAAGTCCCCATACGCGATTACGAAGACCTGCGCCCTTACATCGATCGTATTACCCAAGGCGAAGCCGATGTGCTTTGGCCCGGCAAACCCGCTTATTTAGCTAAAACATCGGGCACTACTTCGGGCGTAAAATATATCCCGCTAAGTAAGGAGAGCATGCCCGAGCATATTAAAGCCGCCCGCAATGCTTTGCTCAATTATATTCACGAAACCGGTAAATCCGACTTTGTGGATGGTAAGCTTATCTTTTTGCAAGGCAGCCCTGTATTATCCGAAAAGGCCGGTGTATCCACCGGGCGCCTATCGGGCATTGTGGCGCACCATGTGCCCGCCTATCTGCAAAAAAACCGATTACCTACTTACGATACCAATTGTATTGAAGACTGGGAGCAAAAGGTAGATGCCATTGTTGACGAAACCATAACCCAGGATATGCGCCTTATCAGCGGCATCCCGCCCTGGTGCCAAATGTATTTCGACCGCTTATCCGCGAAAGCTGGGGGCAAAAAAATTGAGGACATTTTTCCCAATTTTAAGCTGTTTGTATACGGCGGTGTAAATTACGAGCCTTACCGCGCCCGGATAGAGGAAAGTATTGGCTTCGCGATAGATTCGATTGAAACTTATCCCGCCTCCGAGGGTTTTATCGCCTTCCAGGATTCGCAAAAAGATAAAAGCCTGCTGTTACTGTGCAATGCGGGCATGTTTTATGAGTTTATCCCCGCCGAAGAATTTTTTAACGATCAACCAACCCGCATCAGTTTGCCTAATGTAGAACTGAATAAAAACTATGCCCTGATACTCAACACAAATGCCGGTTTATGGGGATATAGTTTGGGCGATACCATTAAGTTTGTATCAAAAGATCCGTATCGCATTTTGGTAACCGGCCGCATTAAGCACTACATTTCGGCCTTTGGCGAGCATGTGATAGGCGAGGAGGTGGAGCAGGCACTGATGGGCGTAGCCAAAGCCGAAGGCGTAGATGTGGTAGAGTTTACCGTTGCCCCGCAGGTAAATCCAACCGTAGGCCAATTGCCTTACCACGAGTGGTTTATAGAGTTTGGCACCGAGCCTAAGGACTTAAAAGTTTTCGCACAAAAGGTAGATCAGGCACTTCAGCAAAAAAATATTTATTATTTCGACCTGATTGAGGGTAACATATTGCAGCCTTTGATTGTCAAAAGCTTAAAAAAGGATACCTTTATCAATTATATGCGCGCGCAGGGAAAACTGGGCGGGCAAAATAAAGTGCCAAGGTTGGCTAATGACAGGAAGATAGTGGAGGAGTTGAGCCCCCCGGCCCCCTGAAGGGGGAGTGACAGGAAAGGCGTGTCACCCTGAGCCTGTCGAAGGGTGCGTGCGTGGGCCTGCCCACCATGGTTCGACAAGCTCACCATGACACCCTGTGCTAAATCTGTGATGGACAGGTACGAAGCAATGACAAAGGGATTATAGACTTACGAAGTTTTAAAAACTTCGTAAGTCTGAGCATTACTAAAAACAAATTGTCATTTCGATAGAGCAAGACAGGCAAGGAGTGGTAGCGCGAAAGAGAAATCTTAAACGTATTGCTAATCACAGCGTATAAGATTTCTCCCTACGGTCGAAATGACATGTTAGTTGATATTAAAGAATAGGAAATAACACATTGATCAAAAACATAGCAGTATTAGGTTCTACCGGTAGCATCGGTACACAAACATTGGAAGTAATAGGCAAAAACCCTGAACTATTCCATGCCTATGTGCTAACCGCTCACAGCAATGCCGATTTACTGATTGCGCAGTCGCTTAAATTTAAGCCGGCTTACGCTATCATTTGCGATGAGCAAAAGTACCCGCTGGTAAAACAGGCGCTGGCGCATACATCTGTAAAAGTAATGTGCGGTCATCAGGCTATTTGCGAGGTAGTAACCGAAAAGCATATCGATGTGGTGCTAACCGCTATGGTAGGTTTTGCGGGTTTGGAACCCACCATGGCCGCCATTAAAGCCGGTAAGGACATCGCTTTAGCTAACAAGGAAACGCTGGTTGTAGCAGGGGAATTAATTACTACCCTGGCCAAACAGCATAACGTAAAGATCCTCCCGGTTGATTCGGAACACTCGGCTATATTTCAATGCCTGGCAGGCGAGGGGCATAACCCAATAGAGAAAATTATCCTCACCGCGTCGGGCGGGCCGTTCCGTGGCCGTGGGCTCGATTTTTTAGCAAGCGTTACGCGCGAGGCCGCGCTAAAGCACCCCAATTGGGTAATGGGCGCCAAAATTACGATCGATTCGGCATCGCTGATGAATAAGGGTTTAGAAGTGATTGAGGCTAAGTGGTTGTTTAACTTAAATGTTAATCAAATTGATGTAGTGGTTCACCCACAATCAATTATACATTCCATGGTGCAGTTTACCGATGGTTCAATCAAGGCCCAAATGGGTTTGCCGGATATGAAGTTGCCCATACAATACGCGCTGACCTATCCGCATCGCGTAAGCACCAATTTTAAGCGCCTTGATTTTATGGACTACCCTAATTTAAGTTTCGAAAAACCGGATACCGGGAGTTTTCGTAATCTTGCATTAGCGTTTGAGGCTTTGGATAAGGGAGGCAATATGCCCTGCATTATTAACGCTGCCAACGAAATTGCAGTGGCCGGATTTTTGAAAGATGAGCTGGGATTTTTAGCCATGAGCGATGTAATTGAACAATGCATGGCCGATATGGAATTTAAACAAAACCCAACGCTTGAAGATTATTTGAATACTGACAAAGAAACACGCATATTAGCACAAAGTTTAATAAATACAAATGCCCCTAATGGCATTAACAATTTGATTATAAAATAGAAGAATGAGTATAGTGATTATGGTGGGCCAGTTACTGCTGGGCCTTTCAATTTTGGTGATCCTGCACGAAGCTGGTCACTTTTTTGCGGCAAGGGCGTTTGGGATTAAGGTAGAGAAGTTTTACTTGTTTTTTGATGCATGGAACTTTAGCCTGTTTAAATTTAACTACAAAGGGGTTGAATACGGTATTGGCTGGCTGCCTTTAGGCGGCTATGTTAAAATTGCCGGCATGATAGATGAATCGATGGATACCGAGCAATTGGCCGGTCCGCCGCAACCGTGGGAGTTCCGCTCTAAACCGGCCTGGCAGCGCTTAATTGTAATGTTGGGCGGTATTTTTGTGAACGTTATTTTAGGCATCTTTATTTTTTGGATGCTTACCCTGCGTTACGGCGAAACCTTTGTACCTAACGCCAATATTAAATATGGTATAGTGCCGGGTAAAATTGGTACGCATATTGGTTTAAAGGCCGGCGATAAAATTGTTGCTGTAAACGGCAAAACCATTCAGCATTTCGAAGAACTGATCAGCTCGAAAGTATTGTTAGGCAATACCCAGCTTACAGTGATCCGTGATGGTAAGGAAACGGAGATCACCGTACCCGGTAATATTTTAAATGATATTTCTGATTTCGGGATCAGTGAGTTTGTTTCTCCACGTACCAAGTTCATGATCCAATCGGTGGTGAAGGGTAGCAATGCCCAATTAGCCGGGCTGGCTACGGGCGATAGTATTAAAGCCGTTAATAACGTACCTATACAGTTTTTTGACGAGTTTCAGGCCGAACTACTGAAATTCAAAAATCAAAAAGTTGATTTGACCGTTAAGCGTGCCGGCGCACTCCTGCAATTACCTACTGATATTAACAAGGAAGGTAAGCTGGGCTTTAAAAACGGCGAAACCGGTATTGTAATTAAACCCGATGAGCCGCTTTCAAAAACTGAAAATTATGGTTTTATGGGTGCTTTGCCCATAGGCGCGTCAAGGGCATGGGGTATGTTTAGTGACAATGCCAAGGGCTTGGGCAAAGTATTTAAAGGCGAACTAAAGTTTAATAAGGCCGTTAGCGGCCCTGTAGCTATGGCCAGTATGTTTGGCAGCCATATAGACTGGTTTAGGTTTTGGAGCCTGGTAGGCTTGTTATCAATGGCCTTAGCGTTGATGAACCTGTTGCCTATCCCCGCGCTGGATGGCGGACACGCCCTGTTCCTCATCATCGAGATGATTAAAGGCAAACCACTTAGTGATAAATTTTTAGAGCGCGCCCAATTAGTTGGCTTTGTGATTTTAATTACCCTAATGGTGTTTGTGTTTGGCAATGATATTGTAAAGCACGTGATTAAGAAATAGTTCAGTGATTAGAGATTAGTCTTAGCATATTAAACAACAAAAGCCGCTAACCGCGGCTTTTGTTGTTTAATATGCGCGTAGAGACGCATACTTGCGTCTCCCGCTGTGCAGGCCTTGCAAATGAGAGACGCTTTGCAAAGGCGAGACACGAAGTATCGTGTCTCGCTATATTAAAGGGGATTAGGAGGGGTGCAAACTATCCGCGCGCATAAACGTTCTATCTTTATATGAAAACCATAATATTCCTCTTCATCGCGGCATTAACCATTTTATCCTGCTCATCACCGGCCAAAAAAACCGCTGGAACGGATACCATCATCGCCGGCGATAGCCTGGCAAAAATAGCATCCACATCAAAAAATAGTGCAACTATTACCTCGCTGTGCTTTTTACGTACCGAAGGCAAACAACATTTGGATAGCACTACCATCGAATTATCCATAAAAGGCAATACTGTAACCGGCGAAATGATTTGGACTCCTTACCAAAAAGATAGCCGCAAAGGTATCCTGAATGGCACCCAAACCGGCGACACCATTAATGCGGTATGGACCTTTAAACAAGAGGGCATAACCGATACCATGCTGGTGAAATACAAACTGGCCACTAACAAGCTATTGCAAAAACCATTAAAGCTAAACACCAAAACAGGGCGCCAGCAAACAGATGAGTCGGCGGATTATACGGTGGAATATCACCCGGTGGGGAGTATCAGGCCGTGAGGGTAGTCCGAAAGTCCGCATAAGTCGGAAAGTCCGAAAGGTAGGAATCTGGCGCTCGTCTGTGACGAGTGCTTAAAATGGTTAAGCGTCTGCGACGCTTTTTCGCGATACAATCGCGTTACAGTATGAAGCACTCGTCACAGACGAGCGCAAGGTGTGTCCGAAAGTAAGAGTATAAAGTAATACCTTTCGGACTTCCGGTCTTCCCGACTACTAATCCACATCTCCTTAACTTTTCCACAATCCCCTTAATCCGTCATCAATCCATTAACTTTACGGGTTAAATAAAAGGAACAACGCTTGGCCAAGACCGATACCAAAGAGACGCCGTTAATGCAGCAGTATAACCAGATAAAGGTGAAGTACCCCGGTGCTTTGCTGCTGTTCCGCGTAGGCGATTTTTACGAAACTTTTGGCGAGGATGCCGTTAAAGCATCGGGCATTTTAGGTATTGTGCTTACCCGCCGTGCTAATGGGCAGGCCACTTATATCGAATTGGCCGGTTTCCCGCATCACTCGCTGGAAACCTATTTGCCCAAACTGGTAAGGGCCGGTCAGCGGGTTGCTATTTGCGATCAGTTAGAAGATCCCAAAACAACCAAAACCATTGTTAAGCGCGGTGTTACCGAACTGGTTACCCCCGGTGTGGCCATCAGTGATAATATCCTGCAGCAAAAAAGCAATAATTACCTGGCCTCGCTTTATTTCGAGAAGAACAGCATCGGCATAGCCCTGATCGATATCTCCACTGGCGAGTTTTTGACCGCGCAGGGTAATAGCGATTATATTGATAAACTACTGCAAGGCTTTAACCCCAGCGAGATTATCTATCCTAAAAGCCGCCACAAGGATTTTAAGGAACTATATGGCGACCGCTTTTACACCTACATGCTGGATGATTGGCCTTACAGTGGCGATTATGCCCAGGAAACCCTATTAAAGCATTTCGAGGTAAAATCGTTAAAAGGCTTTGGCATCGATAAGCTGAATTTGGGTATTGTGGCCGCCGGCGTGGCGCTGCATTATCTGAACGAGACAGAACACCGCAACCTGCAGCATATCTCGTCTATCAGTCGTTTGGAGGAAGACCGCCACCTGTGGCTCGACCGCTTTAGCATCCGCAATCTGGAACTGATCGGTTCGCACAACGAGAACGCCATGACTTTGGTTGATGTGCTTGACCATACCTGCTCGCCCATGGGGGCCCGGATGCTGCGCCGCTGGATAGTAATGCCGCTAAAAGAAATTAAGCCCATAAACGACCGCCTGGGTGTGGTAGAATACCTGATAGCCAATGATGAACTGCGCGAAGAATTGCAGCAATACATCCGCCAGATAGGCGATTTGGAAAGGCTGATCAGTAAAATAGGCCTGCAACGCGCAAACCCCCGCGAGGTATGCCAATTGAAGAAAGCCCTGAAAGCTATTGAGCAAATTAAAGCGATTACTGAAAATACAGAAAGCACACCACTAAAATCTATCGGCAGCCAGCTAAACCCATGCAGCTTTATCAGCGATAGGATAGAGCGCGAGTTACAACCCGAGCCGCCGGTTATGCTGGTAAAGGGCAGTGTAATAGCCGATGGTATTAGCGAAGAGCTGGACAGGCTGCGCAAGATCGCGTTCGGCGGAAAAGGATATTTGTTAGAGATCCAAAAGCGCGAGGCGGAACTGACCGGCATCCCATCGCTTAAGGTAGCCTTTAATAACGTTTTTGGTTATTACCTGGAAGTAACCCACAGCCATAGGGATAAGGTGCCGGCCGAATGGATCCGCAAGCAAACGCTGGTAAATGCCGAGCGTTATATCACCCCCGAACTTAAGGAATACGAAGACCAGATATTAGGTGCCGAAGAAAAGATCTTCGCGCTGGAAACTAAGCTGTATAACGATTTGCTTTACTCGCTGGCCGAGTATATTAAGCCGATACAGTTAAATGCTAACCTGATAGCCCGGCTGGATGTGCTGCTCAATTTCGCGCATATCGCTATTAAAAACTATTACGTAAAGCCGCAGATAAACGAGAGCCGCATTATCGACATTAAAGGCGGCCGCCACCCCGTGATTGAAAAGAATTTGCCGCTGGGCGAAAGTTATATCACCAACGATGTTTTCCTGGATTCGGATACGCAACAGATCATTATCATAACCGGCCCCAATATGGCGGGTAAATCGGCCCTGCTAAGGCAAACGGGCCTGATTGTACTGATGGCGCAGATGGGTTGCTTTGTGCCCGCTAAGGAAGCCGCGATAGGCCTGGTTGACAAGATCTTCACCCGGGTAGGGGCATCGGATAATCTTTCGTCGGGCGAATCAACCTTTATGGTGGAAATGAACGAAACGGCCAGCATTCTGAACAACCTGTCGGACCGTAGTTTGATCCTGCTGGATGAGATCGGTCGGGGTACATCTACTTACGATGGGATCTCCATTGCCTGGGCCATTGCCGAATATTTGCATAACCATCCTAACTATAAAGCCAAAACGCTGTTTGCCACTCACTACCACGAGTTAAACGAGCTGAACAACAGCTTTCCGCGGATCAAGAACTATAACGTAACGGTAAAGGAAGTAGGCCACCAGATCATCTTTTTGCGTAAACTAGTACCCGGCGGCAGCGAGCATAGCTTCGGGATCCACGTAGCCAAACTGGCTGGTATGCCGGGCAAAGTACTAAGCCGCGCCAACGAGATACTAAAAAAACTGGAAAACGAACGTACCGGCGGCGAAAGCATTAAGGAAAGTATGAAGAAAGTGCAGAAGCAGGCCTTGCAACTGCAAATGTTCTCGATAGATGATCCCATACTGGTGAAGATCCGCGATACGCTGAATAACCTTGACGTGAACACCCTAACGCCCGTAGAGGCCATGATGAAGCTGGACGAGATACAGCGGATGATAAAAAGTTAGCCCCCCAGCCCCCTAAAGGGAGAGTTGAGTGTAAAGCAGAAAGCTTTCTGCCTCTACATTACACAAGCAAAGTATTTGGCGGATAGCCGAAATGGCTTTTAAATGCGTACGAGAAATGGGAGAGGTTCTCAAAACCAACCTCCATGTATACATCTGTTGGCTTGCGCTGTTTTTCGGTGATTTGATAATGTGCCAGTTGTAACCTTTTTTCGGTCAGCCATTTTTGCGGAGTGGTGCGATAAATGGTTTTAAAATCGCGCCTAAATGTAGCCAGGCTGCGGCCGGTAAGGTAGCCAAAGCGGCCTAAAGGCATATTAAACATATAATTACGCTCCATAAAATCGCAAAGGTTTATTTTACCAGGCTCTTCAAAATTGGCCAGTATGCCATCCATACTCTTATCAATGGCTCTTAATATGCTAATCGCTTCCTCAATTTTAATGTTGGCTATAGCAGGAGGTAGGTTTTCGCCCAGGTTAAAATAATGGATCAGCGATGCCAGGCAGCTTTCCAGCAAAGGGTGTTTGTTAAAATGATATACCTTTTGCAGCGGTTTTGATTTGCCCGTAGTTTTATGCCTCGAATAAAAATCCTTTAATCGTTCCTTGGTAAGGTGCATAGCCACGGCTTTATGCGCTATGCCGTCTTTAGGGTAATTAATTATAGTAGCCAATTGGTTACGCGGGATAAGGAAAATATCGCCGGCTTTAAACGTAGAGGTAGCATCGGCCTGGATAATTTTGGTTTCGCCCGAGATAAACCAAACCAGGATATGATGTTCAAACATCACTTCCGTTTTAAAAAATTTGCCGCTGAAAAGCGAAAGCTTTATATCAGGGTTTATATATTGGGTTTCAAATTCCATGGTATCCAATGGTAAATTTACAAAATAAAGCAAACGGAACTTATAGCTCCGCTTTGCTTTAATGGTTTATAGTGTATTATCGGGCAGGGAATGATATACCCAGCATTTCTTCGCTCAATGTCCACAACCGTCGCGCGTTTTCAGCATTTAACGAGTATGGTTTTACACCCCTTAGCGATAAAGGATCGTCATAATGCTGGTCAATATTTCCTTCATCCAATTCGGCTATATCGGCGTTTTCACAATATACGCCGCCAATGCCGTTCAACTGCGGGCTGGTAGCGCACCAAACCGATGTTGCCGCGCCCTGCTTCACGTTTTTAAGTTTGGCAGCTACTTCGGGTTTCAGGTTGCCATCGTCATCGTGCGTGCCCATTTGTTTAAACAGTTCTATAGGTGCAACACGGCCCAAATCGGTACCGATTACCGAACCGGGGTGAACCGAAAATGCCCGCACGTTTGAAGTTTTCCCGCGATGATCAAGCGCTACCGTAAACAGGTTATTGGCCGTTTTTGATTGACCGTAAGCCTGCAAAGTTTCGTAATCCCGGTTTAAAAAATTAGGGTCATCAAAGTTAAAAGGGGCAAATTGATGGCCGTATGATGATATATTTATCACCCGGGCGTTACCACTTTCCTGTAAAGCTGGCCAAAGCCTTGCCGTAAGCAAAAAATGCCCTAAATGATTGGTAGAAAGCTGCGACTCGTAACCTCGCGCGTCACGCTCAAGTGGTACCCACATAATACCGGCATTATTGATAAGGATATCCAATCGCTTGTTACCCGATAGAAATTGATCGGCAAATGCGTTGATAGATGCCGGGTCTGTTAGTTCCATTGGCATAATGGTTATGTTATTTATACCCATTAAGTTGAACGCGGCTTTACGTGTATTGCGGGCAGGCACAATCACCTGCGCGCCTGCGGTAACCAAGGTTTTCACCGTTTCAAGGCCTATGCCCGCATAGCCGCCGGTAACTATGGCTATTTTTCCGGTAAGATTTTTCCCGGCTATAACATCGTTTACGGTTGATGTAGGGCCAAAGCCCGATTGGATGGGCTTTTGTAAAGCCCCATTATAATTGTCGTTTAATTTCATAGTATTTATTTTTTTAATACCACAAAATTAGTCACAGCTAAAAAAAAGCGTTTTGTTCAAAACGTCAAAATACTTTGTTTAAAACGTCAATTAATAATGGATCCCGACTTACCAATAAGAGTTAATTGACCTTTAAGCCTTAACCTTTTTCAACGGCAGGCGCTTATTGTAACTTAATTGCCGCCATATCCATTCAACAAAACCATAGTTATAGCGCGATAGCCACCATTTGCTAAAGTACACCTGTGCAATATAAATACTTATAGGTAGTACCATGTAAAACCAAAAAGGTAATTTGCTGCCTATGCCCAGGCCTGCACCGTTAAAAACAAAAAATATGATCACGCTTTGTGTCATGTAATTGGTCAGCGTCATTTTACCAATAACTTCCATACTGCTAAAAAAACGTTTTAATTTACCGGCAATATATAGCCAGCATAAGGCAGCAACTGTAAATAGCATAATGCTTAATACAATGTAATAACGCGGGTTATAGTATTTATAATAGGTCCATTTCATTTTATCGGCAAAAAGAGCAAAAACTGTCAGCACCAAAGCTATTAACAGCATATACCAAAATACCCGTTTTATATATTTCTTGTTGTCGGCTAACTTGTTAAAAAAGTCAACACGCTGGGCCGAATAGCCTAACAAAAAGCAAATAAGCATGGCAATATGTACGGTAATGGCATATTGCGGCGATATTATTTCGCCATAGTAGGTGGCAAGCAGATTAAACTTAAAGTTGTTTAGCAATGATGCGCTATGATACAAAGGGAACAGTTTCATAAAAGTATCGTTACTGGTACTGTGAATATGGTTAACCAGTGGCTGTATTACCGGTAGCAATGCTAAAAGCACAACGCAAATAATAAAAGCGGGCTTGGGCTTTATTTTGTAAAAAAACAGCAGGATAAGGCCCATAAAAGCATAATCCTTCAATATATCGCCAAACCAAAACGCGCTGTTAACAAAGGCCAGCACAAACAACCAAAACATACGGATAGTAAAAAACTTAACCGGGTTAATACCCTTATTACTTACATTGGTAATTAAAACCGCGAAGCCGTAACCAAATAACATGCTCAGCATGGTCCATGATTTTGCGGCGAATACGATACCTGAAAAGTTGGAAAGTATTTTGGTTAACAGATCGGGGTGAAAGTTTTTAAAATTACGGTCTAAATAATACAGGTCGGTGTAATTCATCAGCACCACGCCTAACAGGGCCCATCCCCGCAGCATATCTACAATGGCGGTGCGCTTTGATGGGGCAATAGGTTGAATTTGTTCGGTTGTCATTACATAAGGGTTTAACTGTGATAGGATAAAAATAAGATTTTAAACTAATTATAACCATTAATTTACTGATGATTTAACCACATGTAATTTAATCATAGAGGTCACAGAGAAAGGAATCGCAGAGAACACAGAGATTTTAATGTATTCAGATTATTCATAATACCTCTGTGCCCTCTGTGAAAATCTCTGTGGCCTCTGTGGTTAAATCACCCTCATCCCCCTTAAAACAACAAACCCGCTTACGGAATTAACCATAAACGGGTTTATACATTAAAGTAAAAAAGTTTTGACTACCAGCCTGAACCTTTTTTAGCGTTACCTGCTGCAATATGTGCTTCGGCAGTAGCTTTGCCTAAGATGGCGGCCATTTTGTTGCCTGCTGCGTCCATACCTGTAGCAATGTAGCGTCCTGATTTCACATCGATAGTGGGATCAAGCATTGGAACATTTTTAGTTTTGGTTTTTACTGAATAAGCGGTAATGCCGCCTGATGCTGCTGTTGCCATTGAATAATTTGTTTAGTTTTTAAGTGTTAACCGATTTATTGGTATTTTGTTTATAAGCAATTTGAATAATTGGCTGTAAACAGCCACAATAATAACATATTGAAAAGAATTTAGCGTTTAGTTAAGTACAATACTTATCCACATTTTATAGGTAATAAACACTTTGTACTGTAACTGGCATAAAGTCACTAACATGCGTAAATATTAGCGGGTGTTTAAAGCCTGTTTTCATTATTTTATATCGTATAATTTAAAACTTTTAAGAATGTAACAGTGCTACAAACTGTTAGTCTTAGTATTGGTTAAGCTGCTTAAGCAGCGTTTTTATAAATTTAAAATCAATAATTATGGGATTTTTTAGTGCTGATGAACCTAAAAGCTATGAAATTGACGGTAAAAAACTGTTGTGCCAGTTTTGTGCCAACGCCACTTTCCACACCCGCAACGAACAATTGCATACCCCAACAACTACTTTTTTTAACCTGGAGTGGACCGATAAAACTGCTACCTGTTTTGTTTGCAGCAGCTGCGGGTACATCCATTGGTTTTTAAGGTAATGGGTTTCAATTATTAATGACGGGTTTCACCTTCAGGCATAATTGGCCAACACCAACAAAAACAAGCTAACCAGGCAAAAGCCGATAAATAATTTGATCATAATATTTAATTTGATATCCATATTGTAAATGATGATTCAAAGGTAAGCCAATGCCAGGCCCAGCCTATACGTAAACCACGCAATCTGCCCCGTGAAAACACCCTAAATAAAACCCGGCATTATCGCAGTTTTGTGTTTGTTTGGGCATTTTACCATGTTAAAGGTTGCGTATTGGCGTTGATTGATATTTACGGGCAGATGTCAATTAGCTATGGTTTATCAGCCGGCACAAGGTTATCTTTGCGGCACCATCGCTTATATGACAAAACAACGCTACTTTTTCCTGGTACTTATCCTTGGTTCGCTTACGGCGCTTAGCCCTTTTAGTATAGATATGTACCTGCCGGCTTTTTCACAAATAGCCGCTGCCATGCATACCACTGTTGAACGGGTGGGCCTTTCGCTTTCCAGTTATTTTATAGGCCTGGCAGCCGGGCAATTGCTTTACGGCCCATTGCTGGATAAATACGGGCGTAAAAAGCCCTTATACATTGGCTTATCGGTATATATACTGGCATCGTTCGGGTGTTTATCGGCACAAAGTATTGATATGTTGATTTGGTTGCGATTAGTGCAGGCCATTGGGGGCTGCGCGGCTGGCGTAGCATCGGTAGCTATGGTGCGCGACCTGTTCCCGATTAACGAAAATGCCAAGGTATTTGCCCTGCTGATGCTGGTATTAGGCGCATCGCCCATGCTGGCCCCAACCATAGGCGGCTTTGTAACCGATGCCCTTAGCTGGCGCGTTATCTTCCTGATACTGGCCGTAATTGCCGCGGTAATATTTGCCACCGTAATATTTGCCCTGCCCGATAAATTTGTGCCCAATAGTGATCTTTCCTTAAAGCCATTGCCTATTGTATTAGGTTTTTGGGATGTGTTAAAAGTACCGCAGTTTTATACCTACGCTTTTTCGGGCGCTATATCCTTTGCGGGTTTGTTTACTTATGTATCGGGCGCGCCGGTGGTATTTATGAAGATCTACCATCTTAACGCAAAGGATTTTGGTTTGATCTTCGCCGGGCTATCTATTGGTTTTATCGGCTTTAGCCAGTTGAACAGTGTGCTGTTGAAACGCTTTAAAAGCGAGCAGATCGTCCCGGTGGCGTTTGTAAGTCAGTTTATTTTTGGCACCATCTTTTTAATTGGTGCGGCAGGTAACTGGATAGGCCTGCCCTTTATTATTGTGATGATATTTTTGCAGTTGTGCTGTATCGGCTTGATTAGCCCCAATGCATCGGCCTTATCCATCGCCCCGTTCAGCCAAAACGCGGGGACGGCATCGTCGCTGTTAGGTGCTACCCAGTTAGGGATCGGCTCGCTGGCCACTATTGGCATCAGCTCGTTCCATGTAGTAAATATCATCCCGCTTGCAGCCGTGATGTGCGTGGCTGGTTTAATAGCTTGTTTGATCTACTTTATTGCCCGCCGGGGTATTAAGGAAAGTGTGGAAAGGGGCGTTGGCGGGATAGTGGCGCACTAAGCTATTGCCCAACCTGCGAACTCACCGTTGCCGCTACCGAACCAGCCCTGGAGAAATATTTGTATAGCGATGGGTCTTTTAGCCGTACCACAATAACGCCGCGCTTGCTGCTGGCGTGTACTACGTAGCCGTTTTGCAGATATACGCCAACATGGCTAAACTTCTTCCCATCAAAATCAAAAAATACCAGGTCGCCTTCCTGTAGTTCTTCCTCGTACTTGCGTTTAATGGCATTTACCTGCTGACTGGTTACCCGCGGTATATTTACGTTGTACACCTCCTGCTCCAGTAATTGCGCCAGGCCCGAGCAATCTACACCGTCCTTATCCTGGCCGCCAAATTTGTAGGGTACGCCCATCCACTGATCAATAAAAGCGTACAGCCGGCCATTTTGGATATTGCCCTTATCCACGTTCATCATCTCCGCGTATTTATCGGCAATAAAACCCTGGGGTTTCACTACTTCGCCGGGCGAGCCTTTTAATATGGTCTTTTTAGAATGGCAGGAAGATAATATTGTAGCAGCAAACAGTAGCACTATGCAGGTTTGGTATAGCTTCAGCTTCATGCCCTAAAAATAGGGGATAGGGCCGAAGGATGCAGGGGTATGTTTTTAACATATTAACAATTGGAGACTCACCCGGTCGTTGCTGCGCTCGACCACCCTCTCTTCGGCTTCGCCGGAAAGAGGGGTAAAGGTTATTCGATATTACTTCCTACCCTCTTTCCGCGCAGCGAAGAGAGGGTCGACCAGCGTAGCGTAGTCGGGGTGAGTAATCCTACTCGTACCGCAAAGCCTCAATCGGATCAAGCCTTGAAGCCTTTTGTGCCGGGTAATACCCGAAGAAAATGCCCGTAATGGCGCATACAATAAACGATACCACAATAGAGCTTTCGGAAATAATAGTAGGCCACTTTAGGGTGAGGGTAACAATATGGCTGGATAAGATCCCCACCACCACACCGATAATGCCGCCTATGATACTGATGATGATGGCCTCGATCAAAAACTGCATCAGGATATCGATACCGCGGGCACCGATAGACATACGCAGGCCAATTTCCTTGGTACGTTCGGTAACCGATACGTACATGATGTTCATAATACCGATACCGCCGATAACCAGCGAGATGCCGGCTATAACGGTAAGCAATGTAGTCAGCAAACCACTGGTTGAACTAAGCGTATTGATCAGCTCGGCCTGGGTACGCACCTGGAAATCGTTATCCTCGATATCCCGCAACCGGTGCGAGTCGCGCAGGATCTCGGTCATCTCGCTAACGGCCGCGTCGGTACTTTCGGCACTGGCGGCCGAGGCATAAATGTTTTGGTAATAAATGGTGGCCAGGATGCGCTTTTGTACGGTGGTATAGGGGGCTATGATAATATCGTCCTGATCCTGCCCGAAGGCGTTTTGGCCTTTGGGGCTCAATATCCCAATCACCTGGAAAGGGATACGGTTAAAGCGGATCACCTTGCCAATGGGGTTTTCGCCGTTAGGGAAAATATTATCAATAACGGTTTGTCCGAGCAAACAAACTTTGGCCGATACGGTAACGTTCTCGTTCGAGAAGCTGATGCCATCTTTAACCGTCAGCTTGCGGATATCCAGATAATCGGGACTAACACCCTGGATTTGCGTAGGCCAGTTGAGCGCGCCGTTAATAGCCTGCCCGCGCGATGTTACCGAGGGCGATATGGAGGTAATATTTTCGGCACCGCGTTGCAGGGCCTTAATGTCTTTTTCGGTAAGGGTTTGGAAACTGGTGCCTGCTATACGCACGCCGCCATTAATATTACTGCTGGGCGATACGGTGATCATATTTGAACCCATGCTTGACAGTTGCGATTGGATACTTTCTTTTGATCCCTGCCCAATGGCTACCATGGCTATAACCGCGCCTACACCAATAATAATACCCAGCATGGTTAAAAAGGCCCTCAGCTTATTGCGGAGCAGGGCGCGGAATGCAATGCGTATCAGGTTAAATATATTCATGGTTTAATAGTCTTCCGTTACCGGCAGGCCAGCTAATATTTCCTTAGCCGATTTTGGGTTATCGTTATTGGTATCTTTTTGAATTTTGCCATCCTTTAGCGTAATGGTGCGGCTGCTAAACGCGGCAATATCAGGCTCGTGCGTTACAAATACAATGGTTTTGCCCTGCGTTTGGTTTAAATCCTGCATCAGGGCCATAATCTCGTACGATGTGCGCGAATCTAAATTGCCTGTAGCCTCATCGGCCAGTATCATTACCGGTTCGTTCACCAGCGCCCGGGCTATGGCCACACGCTGCTGCTGCCCGCCCGACAACTGGTTAGGGGTATGATCGTGCCGGTCGGCCAGCTTTACGGCTTCCAAAGCGTGTATGGCGCGTTCGCGGCGCTCGCTGCTGCTAATATCTTTATTGTACAATAAGGGCAGTTCTACATTTTCTAAAGCTGATGTGCGGGGCAACAGGTTATAGGCCTGGAATACAAAGCCTATTTTATGGTTACGCAGGGTGGCCAGCTCATCGCGCGATAGTTTTTTGATATCTACGTTATCCAGCAAATAAGTGCCGTCGGTAGGTTTATCCAAACAGCCCAATATATTCAGCAGGGTGGTTTTGCCCGATCCGCTGCTGCCCATAATGGTTACAAACTCGCCGGCATTCACATCAAACGAAATCCCCTTCAGCGCCCTAACGGTTTCGCTGCCTACCTGAAACTCGCGCTTCAGATCGTGGATCTCTAAGATCTTTTTTACGGTTTTGCTCATCGCCTGCCGCCTCCTCCGCCACCACCACGGCGTGCCGGCATAAACGGACTGCCCGCTGCTGCCCCCGATTTTGCCGAAGCGGTCACTTCGGGCATACTGGTTATTACCAAATCGTTTTCGGTAAGTCCCGATAGTACTTCTACCTGGGTATTATCGTTCAGGCCTATCTTAATTTTTGTTTGGACTATTTTTTTACCCTGCAATACCCAAACCATAGCTGTTTGGGCTTCTACACCGCTGGTATCTTTGCGGCTTTTGGCTGTGTGCGGGCCTGTCGCATCGCCCATCGCTGCACCACCGGCACGTTTTTTACCTTTACCCTTTTTTATGCGGCCTACAATTTCATATTCCTTCATCAGCGATGAATCGGGTACAAATTTGATAGCCTTGGCCGGGATCAGCAGGGCGTTGTTTACCTCGTGGGTGTAAATAATAATATTAGCGGTCATGCCCGGTTTTAGCTTTTCATCATCGTTGGGGGCATCAATAATAGTGGTATAGGTAACCACATTGGCCGATACGCTGGGGTGCAGGCGAATGTCCAGCACCTTGCCCTTAAACTGGTCGTTAATAAAGGCATCAACCGTAAAGGCCACACGTTGGCCCTGTTTAACATCGCCAATATCGGCCTCATCAACATTGGCCTGCACCTGCATTTTGGTAATATCCTTAGCTATTACAAACAGGGTAGGCGTATTAAAGCTGGCCGCTACGGTTTGGCCTACGTTTATATTACGGTTAAGCACCACGCCATCAATAGGCGAGTAAATATCGGCGTACGATAAATTCTTTTGGGCCGACCGTAACTGCGCCTGCGCGCTGGCTACACCGGCCTTGGCCGAATTAAGCAGGGCGGTGGCATTATCAAACTCGGCGCGGCTAATGGCATCGGTTTTAAACAACAGGTTTTCGCGGCCGAAGTTGGCGGTTTGCAGTGCCAGCTGGGCCTTGTTATTAGCTACATTGCCGCTGGCCTGGTCAACCTGGGCTTGCAGCAGCGATTTATCCAGTTGGGCTATCAGTTGCCCTTTTTTAACTTTCGAGTTAAAATCGGCAAATAAGGCGCTGATAATACCCGATACCTGCGAACCTACCGAAACCGTATCTACCGGCTGGATGCGACCCGTTGCCGTAACGCTAATGGCAATATAGCCCCGCGTAGGTTTTTCGGTTTGCAGCACAATGGGTTTTTCGGGTGTGCGGATGAAGAACCACCAGATGAGCAGCAGGGCAACCGCTATGCCGGCAACTATCAATATTTTTTTATAACTGTTTTTCATGGTAGGGGCTATAATTTAATGGGGATCCCTTTGTAAAAATCATATATTTTTAAGCTAAGCAGGGCGTTGTATTTTGATTGGATGTACGATTGCTGGGCCTGTATGTACAGGTTTTTTTGCTGCAGAAATTCTACCAGGTTGGCCACGCCCACCTTTAATTGTTCGTTAGCAATGCGGTAACTTTCCTGGTTATATTTAAACTCCTGTTG
This sequence comes from Bacteroidota bacterium, assembly GCA_040389105.1. Taxonomy (GTDB): domain Bacteria; phylum Bacteroidota; class Bacteroidia; order Sphingobacteriales; family Sphingobacteriaceae; genus Mucilaginibacter. Next base: position 367,626 of record JAZKAO010000004.1, on the reverse strand, counting down.
GGCGGCATCGTACTGGCCCTGCGCGTTTTGTACGTTAATATAAGCCCGCTCTACCTCCTGCGATAGGGTGATCTTGGTATTAGTGAAATTGAGTTTAGCCTGGTCTACGTTGATCTTAGCTTCCTCTACCTGGGTTTTTACCGCGCGTTTAGTAAATATGGGGATAGTGAGGTTTACACCAATCTGCTGTTCAAAATTGCGGTTCAGTTGCGAAAAGTAATCGCCGTTGCCCGTGGTATAACCCGCGCCCAGCGATGCACCAGCGCTTAAAAATGGTTTATAACCCGCTTGTGCCTTGGCTACATCATACTGGGCAATATCTACACCTAACTGCCCATTTTTAATTTCAGGGCGGTTTTTAAGCGCAATCTGCTCGGCATCGTGCAGGGGCGTATTGGTATTAATGGGGGCAATGGTATCGGGTTTTATAATATCAAAGGTGGCATCGGTAGGCAGCAGCAGTAATTGCTTAAGCGTAAGTTTATCCTGCCGCTCGTTATTTTTTGCGGTTACCAGGTTGTATTGGTCGGTGGCTACTTGGGCCTGTAATTGCACCAAATCTTTACGGGCAATGGAGCCTACATCATATTTTTGCTGGTATTGTTTTAGCTGTGCCTGCGATGTAGTAACCACATCGTTATTATAAGTAATTGTTTCCTTATCCAGCAAAATAGTAAGATAAGCCTGGGTAATTTGCAGGGTAATATCGTTTTCCTGCTGGATAACGCTCAGGTTGGCCGATTGCTGGCTCAGGTTCTTCTGCGCGATGTTATTATTGATAAAATTGCCGTTAAAAAGCGTAACCGACGAACTTAAACCATACGATCCCGAAGCCGTAAAGCCCGACCGGCCCGTACTGCCGCCGCTGCCCGAATGCCCAAAATTCTGCGACCCTGTAGCCGACAGATCGGGCAGGCGCGAGGCGCGGGCCAGCAAATACTCCTGCTCGCTTATTTTTTGGTTAAGGCGCAGACTGTTGATTTGGATATTATTGCGCTTGGCGTATTCAATGCATTTTTGGATATCCCATTTAAGCGGGACGCCAATCAGCGTGCTATCCTGCGCTATCAGCGCTGTGGTGCAGCAGGTGCAAATAAGGGCGGTAAACAGGTATCGGCAAATCCTCATCCTAAATGGTTATTGTGCAAAGCCCGGTTGAAACAGGCTTTCCGCGTTTTGAATAGGATAATATGCGATGCGCTAAAAATGTTTGAGGCAGAGGGGATTATGGATGTAATATTGTTTTTACAAAAAAAATAGTTGACTGCAATGGGCTAAATACATTGACGATTTCAGTTGTAGTAAAGCCAGTATTGGTGTGTATTAAGGTTTTCTTGCTAAGGTGTATTCGCCCCAAAAATCGGTGCGGGCATACTTTCCATTTATACGAATTTCCATTTCCGCTACAGCTTGGGCCTCTTCGGGGGTAAGGTTAGGAGGTGTTATCAATGGCCTTGCATTTATTTTGCTGCCTGCAAAACCATTTATAAGTAAATGGTAGGATAACTTTGAATCACTACTTTTTAAAAATTTGAGACATTTTATTGGAATAGCGATTTCAAGCGTGTAATTTCTCTTAATGTCAAAAGCTTCAACAGCTTTCACCCCGGTATCATTGTAAATAGATAGTGTGTCCAATCCCTCTATACCATTAACAATTATTGCTTTGTGCCGCTGTTGTAAGATATTGTTATTGCCAGTCATAACAGACCTTAATGCATCAGCAGAAGTATCCGGTGTCGTGCCTGGTTTATTTAAAAAAAGTCCTAATCTTTTTACGTCATCTAACGGGAATTTAATTTTAACCTGGTTGTCTTTATTGCTGTTTTTTTCCACGGCTTGCAGGTCAAATATGAATCCAAAAGAAGTTATAGTTTCGATTACAAGTGGATCCTTCGTATGGACTATTAGATAAATAAAATCATCGCTATTCGCTATGGTGTAAAACAGATTGGTGGCATCATTGTGAGCCTGAAATTTATCATTCCATTCAGATGCTTTGCCATCAATTTTAACATTGGTTGGGACCCAAACACTCGCTTCTTGCTTGTTGGGAAGCTTTTGGGCATAACTCACCCTCATAGCCAAAGCTGTAAAAATAATTAAAATGTATTTCAGGCAGGCTTTCATGTTCAGGCTACGGCTTTTTTGCTAAGATGTATTCGCCCGAAAAATAAGTAGGTGAAGATAACTGATCCCATTTTGCATTTGCATTATCCAAAAAGGCTTGCAATATCGCCTCTTTTTTAGGGTCATCCACTTTACCGTATATCTCTGAATGTACACTCGGCGCCGTTCCATTAACCTGTAAATTATAGCTTATGAGATTTGATTTTTCTATTGAGAGTCCTAAGTTTTTTAATGAAATGGAGAACTCGCAAGTGTAATTTCTTTTTTTATCAAATAACCCATAAGCCTTAATGCCATCTGTATTGTAAATGGATATTAGTGTATCTAAGTTTTTGACCCCAATTACTTTGATCCATTTGCAATTTTTACTTACAAGATCATTGTTATATGACTTGATAGAATCAGCTGTTTTAGCGGTGGTATCAGGTACTTCACTTTTACGTGAGGACAATTTAAAATTCACATACTGCTGTAATGCTGGGTAAGTGATTTGTATATTCTTTCCCTTGGTATTTTCTCCAGGTTCCTTAAAGGTCAGTTTTATTCCACCGCTAACAATTCTTCTTACAATATCTTCATTTACTGCGCGTATAATGAAATAGATATTTTCATCGTCATTACTAATACTATAATACACTTCTGTTGATCTATTAAAAGCTTCGAATCTATTGTTCCAGTCTGTTGCTTTTCCGTCAGTTTGCATATTAGAATTAGCACGCAAATTTACTAACTGCTTATTAGGAAGCTTTTGGGCATAACTAACTCTTATAGCAAAAGCTGCAAAAACAATTAAAATGTATTTCAGGCTGGTTTTCATATTGGGTTACGGCTTTTTCGCTAACGTGTATTCGCCCCAAAAATCGGTACGGGCATATCTTTTGTTTACGCGTACTTCAAGTTCGGCCAGGCCCTGCAGCATTTCGGGCGTAAAACCTCCCGGTGGCGTGTTTATAGGCATATTGCCTATGGTACTGCCTGCATAACCATTAATAAGTAAATGGTATGCTAACGTTGCAGCACCGGTTTTTATAAATTCGAGATATTTTAAAGGTATCGCTATTTCGAGCGTATAGTTCCTTTTACTGTCAAAAGCTTCAGCTACTTTAAAGCCGGTATCGTTATAAACAGATAGCGTATCAAGCCCCTTTATACCATTAACAATTATGGTTTGATGCCGTTGTTGTAATATATTGTTATTACCGGTCATGACAGATCTTACTACATCGGCAGCAGTATCAGGCACTACGCCGGCCTTGTTTAATGTAAGCCCTAACCTTTTAACTACATCTAACGGAAACCTGATTGTGACTGCATCCTTTGTATTTCCTTTTTTACCCTGTGTTTGCAGGCCAAATGTAAACCCGTATGAAGTTAGCGTTTCCACCACAGCGGGGTCCTCGGCATGTACAATTAAGTAAAGAAAATCATTGTTATTTGCTATGGTGTAAAAAACATTAGTAGCATCGTTATGGGCCTGGTATTTGTTGTTCCACTCGGTGGCTTTGCCGTCAATCTTCGTGTTTTCCGGCGCGCGCAAGCTGTGTTGTTGCACGTTGGGAAGCTTTTGAGCCTGTGTAATAAAGATGGATCCGAACGAAAGGAAAATGCAGGTAAAAGCTATTTTGCCCATTTTTTTATTTTAGAATTAAAGACGCAAGTTAAATTATAAAGCAAGAATTAGTACGCTGTTTCTCAAATTTTATAATACCTGCAAAGGCCTGTCTCCATAGATGTTGGCCTGTGTAATTAAATTGTATTTACATACACTTATTGATAAATGCGTTTAAAGACTTATGAGGTTTTAAAAACTTCGTAAGTCTTTAACTATAGCCACTACGTCATTGCGGGGTACGAAGCAATCATCGGTTAGCAGGGCTGCCATTCATGCCAGTTAAGGGCTTTTCCAGATGATGGAGGATTTGAGATTTACGAAGCTTTCAAAACTTCGTAAGTCTGGATTTATGTGGATTTAATACAATTGCAAGGCTGTTTGGCTCAATTAGGATTTCTCGTTTATTTTCACTATATTGTAGTGCCTTGTTATAGGCATAATCAATAATTCTACTATCTTATCAAGTTTCATTTTCCTCTTGACACGTGTTTTTATTAAAATCATTGTTAATTAGGCGGAAATCATCCTGGGAAATATTCTTTAATTTCCTGTTTTACGGCGGTAGTTTGCCATTTAAGGGTGGCTTTAATGCCCGCTCTTGCTTGGTTTATAGCTAAGCCAATCCAAAATTGTAGTCACGGATAAAAACGGCCTCTTAAGATCCGAAAAAAAAAGTTTCGATGATAAGATTGTACACCGGGCGGGCGGACCTACACCAAGCCCAGTGCCTTGCTGGTCCTCTCGCGAGTTGCATTACTCAGGGCTGCATCCTTAGCTAAGGATTGCCCATACGATGGGATCATTTCCTTTAACTTAGCCTGCCATTCGGGGGTTTTAGCCTGGGCCTTAAAGCAGCGCTCAATCAGTTGGATCATGATAGGGACAGAGGTAGATGCACCCGGCGAAGCACCCAATAAGGCGGCTATGCTGCCATCAGCAGCGGTTACCACTTCGGTGCCAAATTCCAATACGCCGCCACGCTTAGCGTCCTTCTTGATCACCTGCACCCGCTGACCGGCTATATCTAATTGCCAATCCTCTTTTTTAGCTTCGGGATAGTAATCGCGCAAAGCATTCAGGCGGTCCTCTGGCGATTGCATCACCTGGCTGATGAGGTAACGGGTAAGCGGGATATTATCTAAACCGGCAGCCATCAGCGCGCGGATATTGTTCAATTTAATAGAGCCAAATAAGTCCCAAAGCGAACCCTGTTTCAAAAAGCGGGTACTAAACCCGGCATAAGGCCCAAACAGCAGCGAGCGCTTACCATTAATAATACGTGTATCCAAATGCGGCACCGACATAGGTGGCGAACCTACCGATGCCTTACCGTAAACCTTGGCCTGGTGCTGTTTAATAATTTCGGGGTTGTTGCAAACCAGCCATTGCCCGCTTACCGGGAAGCCGCCAAAGCCCTTACTTTCGGGGATCCCCGATTTTTGCAGCAGGGGCAGCGCACCACCACCGGCACCCACAAATACAAATTTGGCGGTTAGTTTACGTGTGTTGCCGCTGGTTTTATCTTTAACAGTTACCTGCCAGTCGCCGCTTTTAGTACGCTTAATATTGGTAACATCGTGGCTAAGGTGAACGTTATAGCCGGTATTGGCTTTGGATATATTGATCAGGTCTTTAGTTAGCGCGCCAAAGTTTACATCGGTACCAATATCCATTTTATTGGCCGATACTTTTTCATTAGCATCGCGGCCATGCATTATCAAAGGCATCCAGGTACTCAATACGGCGGGGTCTTCTGTATACTGCATACCACTAAAAAAGTGGTTTTTGCTTAAAGCTTCGTAACGTTTTTTAAGGTACGATACATTGTCATCGCCCCAAACAAAACTAATATGCGGTACAGTGGTAATAAAAGTTTTAGGGTCTTTAACGTATTGCTTGTCTATCAGGTATGACCAAAATTGCTTGGAGATCTCAAACTGGTCGGCAATTTTAATGGCCTTGCTAATATCAACCGAACCGTCTGGTAGCTGGGGAGTATAGTTCAACTCGCAAAAGGCGGAGTGGCCTGTACCGGCATTATTCATGGCGTCGCTGCTTTCGGCAGCCATCACATCAAGCCTTTCAAAAAGCTCAATCTTCAGGTCGGGCTGTAATTCCTTCAGCATAAAACCAAGTGTGGCGCTCATAATGCCCGCACCAATTAAAATAACATCAACATCCGTGTTTTGACCGCTACTGCTCATTTTATTAATTATCGTGGTAATTACACGCAGTTTTTTTGGCGTATAATTTTTATGATTTCCGGCAATTTCATCATCCGGCGAATGCCATCGATTGTTCCTGCGAATACTACGGCAAGTTTAAGGATTTTTTTTGTAAAGGCAATTTGGATATTACCAAAACACTAAGCCCTGCATTCATCCAGCCAATATTTTACAAAAAAATTAATCAGTAATTGGTTTTTTATCCCCTTTGCGGATAGAGGCACGGGCTATAAGTTGTGTTTCCAGTACCTCGGTCACAAACTCGGTAACCGGGCGCTTGCTCTCAATCAGGTTAATCAGCATCTCGGTAGCTATTTGCCCAATCTGGAAAGCCGGCTGGCGCACCACCGTCAACGGCGGATCGAATAATTCGGCTACATCGCTATTAGTAAAGCCGGCAATGGCAATATCCCCGGGCACACGTAGGCCCAGTTTTTTTAAGATATACAGGCAATTGGTAGTCAAACGGTCGCTGGTAATAAACAGGGCCTCGGGCTTATCGCTTAAGTTTAGCAGTTCCTGTATGGTGGCTTCCACTTCGTGCTGTATCATACCGCCGTGGTTGCAATGTTTCAGGTATTCGGGATTAAAGGGGATGCCATGCTTCTCCAGCGCGGCTTTGTAACCGTTCAACCTTTCTTTGCTAATGAGCAGGTTATACGAGTTGGTTAAATGCGCTATTTTGGTAAAACCGGTTTTAATCAGCAGTTCGGTAGCTTCAAACGCGCCCTTAAAGTTATCAACTACAACCTTATGGGTTTCGATATCGGGGGCCACCCGGTCAAAAAACACAATAGGGAAGCCCTTATCGTGCAGGTATTGGTAATGGCTTAGGTCGGTAGTTTCTGCCGATAGGGATACCAGCAAACCATCCACATGCCGGGATATTAAGTGCTGTACGTTGGCGGTTTCGCGGGCGTAGCTTTCGTGGGTTTGGGTAATAATAACGTGGTAACCGCGGTTATAAGCGATAGATTCGATACCGTTAATGGCCTGCGAAAAATAATTGTTGGCCACTTCGGCAACCACCACACCAAGCGAGTGGCTTTTTTGCTCTTTTAAACTTAGCGCGATAGGATTGGGGCGATAGTTTATTTTTTCGGCATACTCCAGCACCAGTTTTTTGGTTTCGGCGCCAATTTCATAACTGCCATTTAAAGCCCTTGATACTGTGGATGTTGATAACCCCAGCGCTTTCGCTATATCCTTTATAGTATAAGATTCGAACATTTGCTCCGCTAAATTAACATTTTAATCATAATTATCAGCCCGGAATTTTTATGCAAACGTTTCCGGGAACGATTGCATTGATTTAATCGGCGATAAACTTTTTTTATTTACTGCTTGTCCTTAACCTTGTCTTGTTAATCGGTTTGCAGCGTAATGTACAATCGATTCCAAGACCAATTTATAAATAAAAAATAAAGTTTTTGTGTTGACTAATATGCTGTTTGCCTGCATACGCTGGCATGTGGTATAATTAAAATTTTACACCGGGATCTTACATTATAAACCAATCTAAATTATGAATAAATTCTTACTTCAATTAGGCATTTTACTGTTGCTATGCGGAACAGTATTTGCGCAAACCCGGCAGGTTACCGGCCAGGTTACAGACCAGGACACTAAGGAATTAATACTTGGTGCCGGCGTTGGTATAAAGGGTACATCGCAAGGTACCCAAACCGATGTGAATGGTAAATTCAAACTCAATTTACCTGCCAGTGGTACCACTGTATTAACCATAACCTATATTGGTTATAAAAAGAAGGAAATTAGTGTGCCGGCCGGGCAAAATGTGGTTAACATTACCATTGAGGCCGAAGCTACCCAACTGAATGAGGTTGTTGCTGTAGGTTTTGCTACAGTAAAACGCCGCGACCTGACTGGTTCAGTATCATCGGTAACAGCTAAACAATTGCAGGATATTCCTATTAATTCGGCTGGTGAAGCATTGGCAGGCCGCCTTGCGGGTGTACAGGTTACCAAGTCAGAAGGTTCGCCCGATGCTGATATCCGTATCCGTGTAAGGGGTGGTGGTTCTGTAACTCAGGATAACTCGCCATTATTTGTAATTGACGGGGTACAGGTAGAAAATGGCCTGAACTCACTCTCGCCCCAGGATATCGAATCGATAGATGTATTAAAAGATGCGGCTTCAACCGCAATTTACGGTGCCCGTGGCGCTAATGGCGTAGTGATTGTAACAACTAAGGGTGGCCATGCCCAAAAAACTGCTGTTACCTATAGCGGCCATTATGATGTGAGCAAGCTGGCTAAGGAATTATCTGTACTAAATCCGTACGATTTTATTGTTTATCAATATGAACGAAGCCGCGGTAACGCCACCGATAGTACCACCTTTGTAAAGGATTACGGCCATACCTTTGATACACTTAATGTTTACAAAAGCATGCCTTTTGCCGATTGGCAAAAACTGGCACTTGGCCGTACTGGCACACAGCAAACCCACAACATTAGCATTGCAGGCGGCGATAAAAACACGCAATTTAATATTAGCTATACCAATAACCAGCAAAAAGCTATTGTGGTTAACTCCGGCTATAGCCGTAACCTAATTAGTTTGAGGTTTGACCATACTGCAAGTGAAAAACTGAAAGTTGGGTTTAACACGCGGTACAACAGCCAACTGGTAAACGGCGTTGGTGTGTCAAACAATAGTAGTTCAACTTATAATAACTTACGTAACAGCGTAAAATATCGTCCTTTTAATTTTAACGGGGTTCCGGACGATCAGATAGATCCAAGCTATTACCTGGAAACAAATGCAGCCGGTAATAACTTTGGTGTGCTTAACCCTATTACCTTAAGCAACGCCCAGTATCGTAAAAACTATACTACTGTACTTAATTTAAATGGCCACATTACTTACGCTATTGAAAAATACCTGACGTTCACTTCAACATTAGGCTTCGATTTTAATAACGTTAAACAAAAATCATTTGATGATGCTACCACACCTAACGCTATGATCAATGGCGCAGGGCAGCCACTCGCCGGTTTAAACACACAGGGCTTAAACACATCCGATCTTTCTAACGTATTAACGTTCAGCAATGCATCGTTTAAGCCAACAAACCACAATGTTACGGTGATAGTAGGTAACGAGTTTTATAATATCCATGCCGAAGGGATTAACCAGCAATACAAACTGTTTCCGGTAGGTATTAGCCCGGTTAACGCGTTAAACCAATTTGCTATTGGTACGCCTGTGCTTACTTACCCGCAAATAACCAACTATACCAGCCACGTACTGTCATTCTTCACCAGGGCCAATTACGATTATAACAAAAAGTACCTGGCTGCATTTACTTTCAGGACAGACCAATCATCAAAATTTGCCGATGGCAAGCGTAATGGTTACTTCCCTTCAGGTTCATTAGCCTGGAGAATATCTGACGAAGACTTTATGAAAAACAATAAAGTAGTATCGGACATGAAGTTGAGGTTAAGCTACGGTACATCGGGTAATAACCGTATAGACGATTACCTGTTTGAATCAGCCTTTGGTGCCAACGCGCTTTATGGCTTAAACGAAACTACAGTTACCAATGCCTTAACACCGGCATATTTGCCAAACCCTAACCTGAAATGGGAAACCACCATCTCCAGGAATATCGGTTTAGACTTTAGCATACTGAACAGCCGCATACAGGTTTCGGTTGATGCTTACCGCAACACCACCAACGATTTGTTGATCAAGGTGCCGGTACCAACCACTTCGGGATATGCTACCCAGTTGCAAAACGTAGGTAAAACCGAAAATACAGGTTTAGAAGTGCAGTTGAACTCGTATATCGTGCAAAATAAAAACTTTACCTGGAGTGCAAACTTAAACATGTCATACAACAATAATAAGGTATTGGCATTAGCGCCTGGTCAAACTTCATACTTCCAGGGTTCGGGCTGGGGCCCATCTGGTCAACCAGCCGACTTTATTGTACAAGTTGGGCAACCCGTGGGTAGTGTTTACGGTTATACCTATGATGGTTTTTACCAGGTATCCGATTTTAATTACAACGCCGCCAATAACCAATATACTTTAAAGGCAGGCGTAGCCGATCCGTCAAAGGTTCAGGGTATTGCGCAGCCTGGTTTGATTAAATATAAGGATATCAATGGCGATGGTGTGATTACCGATGCCGACAGAGGCATTTTAGGTAACACTATCCCTAAAATAACCGGTGGTTTAAATCAGCAGTTCACTTTCAAGCACTTTGATATGAGCGTGTTTATGAACTTTCAGCTAAATGCAAAAACATTAAATGCCAACAAAATAGAGTTTACCAACGGTTATACAGCAAATACCAATATTTTAGGTTATGAAGTAAACAGGTGGCGCACTACCGATGCCAGCGGCAACGTGGTGCAAAAAATTGTTACGCCAACAGGTTCAACTACACCTGTAGCAGTAGGTGTTGCGCCCGACCAATTGCAAGCTTTAAATGCCAATGCTAAATACCCTATCCCGGTAACCGGCAGCGCGGCATTTTACCTAACGTCAGACGCGTTGGAGAATGCAGCCTTTTTACGTATCAATAATGTAAGTTTGGGTTATACATTTACCGGCAGCGGTGTATTAAAAAAGGTAGGTGTTAGTAAATTACGTATTTATGTTACCGCTAATAACCTGGCATTATTTACACCATATTCGGGTTACGATCCTGATGTAAATACACGCCGTGCAACATCGGTAACGCCTGGTGTAGATTATTCAGCTTACCCAAGCAGCCGTACTTATACATTTGGTGTTAACCTTTCATTATAAATATTCATAAACTTAATCATATATGAAAAAGAAGATTATATACAGTTTCCTGGTGGTAATGGTAATTTCCGCCGCGGGGATGATCAGTTCTTGTAAAAAGTATTTAACCGAAGACCCAGTTACGTCATTTTCTACCGCCGACGCGTTCGGTAACGTGGCTAACGCTACCTCAACCGTACTGGGTGTATACGCCAGGATGGCCGGCGATGCTGGCTACGGCATAAGGCTAAGCATGTATTATACTGTTGATGCCGATGATATGGTTGGCCCGGCTAATAATGCCACCCCCGATGCTGACCGTAGGGATATTGCCCGTTATGGTGCTACACTTACTAATAATCAGATCGAAGCTCCTTTCGAGAATTTATTTATAGGTATTGAAAGAGCAAACATCTGCATTAAATACATTCCTTTAATGAGCCAGTATACTTCGGGCAGTGCTTCGGATCAGGCCGCTTTAAAGCGTTTATATGGCGAAGTATTAACTTTAAGGGCTCAATTTTACTTTGAGGCTATTCGTAACTGGGGTGATTTACCTGCACAGTTTTTGCCATCGGCCGATCAGCCTAACCTGGTAATTGCTAAAACAGACCGTGATGTGATATATGACCATATTATAGCCGATTTGAAAACTGCTGAAGATTTAGTGCCATGGCGTACAGATGTAAACCGCGACGAGCGTATTACCAAAGGCGCGGTGAAGGGCTTACGGGCACGTATTGCCTTATTCCGTGGTGGTTATTCATTACGTAATGCTTCCAGCCAGATGGAACGCAAGGCTGACTATTTAACTTATTACCAAATTGCCCTAAGCGAGTGCACCGATCTGTTGGCCCGCCGCGATCAGCATACTTTAAATGTAGCTAACAGTAACGGTTTCCAAACGTTGTTTAAAACTTATGTAGACGGGCATACACTTGACCCTACAGGCGAAATTATGTTTGAAGTAGCGATGACAGGTGGTTCGGGTATTGCCGATAGTAAGCTGGGTTATTATGATGGCCCAAGGTTATTAAACGGTTCAACATCGTACGGTAACTCAAGCATTACAGCTAACCCAACTTATTTTTACGATTTCGATCAGAACGATCAGCGCCGCGATGTAACTATAGCACCATACTATTTTAACTCTGACGGTACTAAGGTATTGCAAAAAATAACCGTGTTAAACAGTGCTAAATTCCGTCGCGATTGGATGGCAAATCCAAGTTTCTCGGCCCTTACTACTTCAGGTAACCAGTACTTTGGCATCAACTGGCCTATCCTGCGCTTCTCTGACGTGTTATTAATGTTTGCCGAAGCCGACAACGAAATTAATCCTGCACCTTCTGTTGCTGCACAAAACGCGTTGAAGGAAGTAAGGACACGCGCCTTTGGCGGTAACGCGGCCCTGATAGGTACTATTCCTACAGACAAGGCTGGCTTTTTTAACGCCATTGTTAACGAAAGGTTGTTTGAGTTTGGTGGCGAAGGCATCCGTAAGTTCGACCTGATCCGCTGGAACTTGTTAAACGCAAAATTGCTGGATACCCGTGCAAGGATGACATTAATGCTAAACAAGGCTGCGCCATACGCCAGTCTTCCGCAATCCATGTATTTCTTACCAAACCAGCAAACATTAGTATATGGCAACTCGCTGTATGCCACTACACCTGCTGCAACACCTGCAGGTTACACTAAAATTGCCTGGGTAAGTGGTATTACCGCTGCAATGGTTAGTAGCGTAGGCCAGTATTTTACGCCAAACCATGGCGAATTGCTACCTATTCCGCAAGCATCATTGCAAGCCAATTCATTACTTACACAAAATCCCGGCTATTAATCGGGCTATATCATAAAAAAAGGGGCTACCATTTGGTAGCCCCTTTTTTTATCAAAATATATATCATATAAACAGTTTAAGCAGCTTTTAATTAATGATTGCACCTGTAAAATGGCCTGTTACAATATAATTGATACTGTTTGATACCCGTGTTTATGGGAACGATTGCATAGATTTTGTTAGCGATATGCTTTTTTAATTTACAAGTAGTGCTTAATCTTGTCAAAGCAAGCATGACAGTGCAGGAGAGCAATGCATTTGCAGTAAACCTAATTTGCGCATCGATATAATTTCGGATTAAATTAAATACAAATGAACAAGCTTTTAAATAAAAGGTATTTGGTTGGTAGCATTTTAGCTATCTGCATCATCAGCCTTTTTGCCTTCACCCTGCAACAGCCTAATATTACCGTTTATTTGGCCGGTGATTCGACCATGGCCGATAAGGAAGTGAAAACTTATCCCGAAACGGGTTGGGGGATGCCCTTTAAGGCATTTTTTGATAAGACCGTAACCGTGGCTAACATTGCTAAAAACGGGCGCAGTACCAAAAGTTTTATTACCGAAGGCCTTTGGCAATCCATCACCGATAAATTAAAACAGGGCGATTATGTACTGATCCAATTTGGCCATAACGATGAAGTACCCACCAAGGCATCGGCCACAACCGAAGTGCAGTTTCACGATAACCTGTTGCGCTTTGTGAATGAAACCCGCGCTAAACAGGCCGTACCGGTATTAATAACACCTGTTGCCCGACGCAAATTTGATGCATCGGGGAAAATAGTTGGCACGCACGATGTGTATTCAGAGATCATCCGTAAACTGGCCGCCGATCAAAATGTACCGCTTATCGATTTGGATAAGGAGAGCCAGGCCATGCTGCAAAATTTTGGTGTGGAAAACTCTAAATTCCTGTACAATTACCTGCAACCCGGCGAAAACCCCAATTACCCCGACGGCCGTGGCGATGATACCCATTTTAGCGAATTTGGCGCCCGTAAAATGGCGCAGATGGTATTGGCCGATATCCGGTCGCTTAAGTTGGAATTAGCCAATCGTATTGTAGTAGGCACTAATAAACCAAACGTTCCACCCGCTGCCAAATGAAAAAACTGCTGATACACCTATTGGCCCTGCTGGCTTCGGCCGGGACTTACGCTCAAAAGCGTATGGTTGTAGCTGTTGATGGCAGCGGCGATTTTAAAACCGTACAGGCTGCTTTTGATGCCGTGCCTGCGGGTAATAAAAAGCCGGTGGAGATATTTGTGAAGAAAGGGATCTACAAAGAAAGATTGGTGTTAGATTCTACCAAAACCTTTGTTACGTTAACAGGCGAAGATAAAGATCAAACCATATTAACCTATAATAACCATGTGGGTATGCCGCCGGTAAACGGGCAGGCTATGAGTACACCAGGTTCGGCATCGATTTTTATATATGCCGGCAATTTTAAAGCCCGCAATATTACCTTTCAAAACGATGCTGGTTTTACTGCCGGCCAGGCTGTAGCTGTTTTTGCCTGGGGCGATAAACTTATATTTGATAATTGCCGTTTTATTGGTTTTCAGGATGTGCTGTATACAAGCGGGCCCAACAGCCGCCAGTATTATCACGATTGCTATATCGAAGGCACTACCGATTTTATTTTCGGGCCAGCCACCTGTGTTTTCCAGGATTGTGCCATCTACAGTAAAAAGAACTCGCATGTAACAGCGGCCAGTACTCCCCAAAATACTGGATATGGCTATGTGTTTTTTGATTGCAAGCTAACCGGCGATACCTCGCTGCATAGTGTATCATTAGGCAGGCCATGGAGGCCTTATGCGGCTGTGGCTTACATCCGTTGCCATATTGGCCCGCATATTAAACCCGAGGGCTGGTCTAACTGGAACCAAACCGAAAGTTATAAAACCGCGCGCTACAGCGAATATAAAAATACCGGCCCGGGGGCAAATCCAACCGGCCGGGTAACATGGGCGCACCAGCTAACCGATGAGGAAGTAAAGGCCTATACACTAAAAAACATACTGGGTGGTAATGATGACTGGAACCCACTGAAAGAAATAAAGTAACCGAAGGATGAGAATTGGGATCAATAAAATATTACTGATTATTTGCACAGGTCTGTTTATCACGACAAGTGTAAACGCGCAGGATTTTATCCCCATCTGGCCTAAAAATAATATCCCTAATTCCAACCATCTTAAACTAAAAGATAGCATTGCCAACGAACGTATTTACCGGGTAATGTTGCCGGGTATGTATGCCTTTTTCCCTGGCAAGCAGGAAAACAAAGGTGCTGCTGTAGTTATTTGCCCCGGTGGTGGTTACGAGCGGCTGGCTTATGTCATCAGCGGTTTGCAATTGGCCAAATGGTTTAATACCATGGGGATTACCGCCTTTGTACTCAACTACCGCCTGCCCAACTCGCCCGACCTAAAGCAACGCGAAATAGGCCCTTTAATGGATGCCCAGCGCGCTATCCGGTATATCAGGGCAAATGCGGAGCGATGGGGTATAGATCCGCTTAAAATAGGTATTATGGGCTCCTCATCGGGCGGACACCTGGCCGCATCGGCAGGTACTATTAATGATGATGTATCGGCTATTAAGGATAGTTTGGATAAGATAGCGTTCAAGCCCAATTTTATGATCCTGGTATCCCCGGTTATCGATCTGAGTACCCAATACGCTCATCCCGGTAGCCGCAAAAACCTGTTAGGGCCAAACGTTACCGACGATGTGGCTAAAAAGTACTCCCCGCAATTACAAGTAAGTGCCAGCACGCCACCCTGCTTTATAGCCGACGCGGTAAATGATAACGTAGTTAACCCCATGAATAGCCTGCTGTTTTACCAGGCTTTGCTGCAAAATAATGTGCCGGTAAGTTTTCATGCCTTTCCGCAGGGAAAACATGCCATCGCTTTGCGCAATAATCCCGGATCGACAGGTTTGTGGACTACCCTATGCGAGGCCTGGCTAAATGAAATGGGTTTTATAAAAGATATTGTACCTGATAAAAAATAATACTAAACGCTAACCATGAAGATAAACATCAAAACTAAAATTTGCCTCGGCCTTTTATTGGGCGCTTGCAGTTTAAATGCATTGGCACAAAAAAAGGAATACTCCTGGACTAATCTGCCTAAAATAGCCCAACCGGTATTTAAAAAGGATACCATCAATATTTTAAAATTCGGCGCTAAGCCCGATGGTATTACCTTGAATACCAAAAGCATTAATGCCGCTATTACAGCTTGCAGTGCTAAGGGCGGCGGCGTGGTTTTAATTCCGCAGGGATTATGGATGACCGGGCCAATTGTACTGAAAAGCAATGTGAACCTGCATGTAAGCCGTTCGGCCATGCTGCAGTTTACCGAAGATAAAAGCCAGTACCCATTAGTTGAGGGTAATTACGAAGGCCATCCGTCCCCACGTAATCAATCGCCAATATCGGGCACTAACCTGGTTAATATCGGTATCACCGGCGAAGGGATTATTGATGGGGCGGGCGGTGTTTGGCGTGCTATAGGTAAAGATAGGATGAGCGATAGCGAGTGGAAGCAATTGGTAGCATCGGGTGGTGTGGTAAGCGAGAACGGCAAAAGCTGGTACCCATCGGCCAGTTTTGTAAAGGGGATGAGTGATAAGGAGGCTATCTTTTTAAAACCCGGCAAACCATTGTCAGATTATGAGGACATGAAAGATTTCTTCCGCCCTAATATGGTGGTATTAAATAACTGCAAAAAAGTATTGCTGCAGGGTGTTACTGTACAAAACTCACCGGCCTGGTGCCTGCACCCTTTATTGTGCGAAGACCTGACCGTGCGTAATGTGCGTGTACGTAACCCCTGGAACGCCCAAAATGGCGACGCGATAGATGTAGAATCGTGCAAGAACGTTTTGCTGGAGGGGAATACCTTTGATGCGGGCGATGACGGCATCTGTATTAAATCGGGCCGCGACGCGGAAGGCCGCAAACGTGGTAAACCTACCGAAAACGTAATTGCCCGTAATAACGTGGTTTATCGCGCGCACGGTGGCTTTGTTATTGGCAGCGAAATGAGCGGCGGTGCAAAAAACATCTTTGTTACCGATTGTACTTTTATTGGTACCGATATTGGCCTGCGTTTTAAAACAACCCGTGGCCGTGGCGGCGTGGTAGAGAAGATCTACGTAAAAAATATCAGCATGAAAGATATTATAGGCAGTGCCATCTTATTTGATATGTACTACGGCGGCAAATCTGTTGCCGAAGGCGAGGGTGGTAAAACGGTAGCGGTTAAAACTTATGCGGCAGATGAAACCACACCTCAGTTTAAGGATTTTTATGTAAGCAACGTAGTATGTAATGGTGCTGCAAGCGGCTTACTGATCAGGGGGTTACCCGAGTTGGCTATTAAAGGCATCCACCTGGAAAATATTGTGCTTAAAACAAATAAAGGTGCCGAAATATCTGAAGCCAGCAATGTTACCCTGAAAAATGTATATATAGAAAGCAAGGACACTAAACCGGTGATAATTGTAGAGAACAGCAATAATATTAAGTTGGATGGGATTAGGTACACCAACAATGCCGATCTGCTTTTTAGCGTGATAGGCGACAGGTCGAAAGATATTACAGTTACAAATACCGACGCGTCTAAAGCAAAAAGTAAGGTGGAATTTAAATCGGGTGCCGATAGTAAGGCCATCACTATAAAATAAGCGCGATGAAGAAATTGGTCTTATTGTTTTCGGGTTTAATGATGGGTGCTGCTGTTTGCGCGCAGCCAGTTACCAAGGTGTTTACAAAAATAACCGTAGCGCAGGATGGTAGCGGCGATTTTAGAACCATACAGGAAGCTGTAAATGCCGTGCGCGACCTGGGTAAGGAGCAAGTACCCATCCTTATTAAAAAAGGTATTTATCACGAAAAACTGGTGATACCATCGTGGAAAACTCATATCTCGTTAATTGGCGAGGATAAGGATAAAACCATTATCACCAATAACGATTATTCGGGCAAAGCGGTGCCGGGTGGTAAGGATGAATTTGGGCGCGATAAAATGTCGACCTATACCTCATACACCGTATTGGTAGCTGCCGATAATTTCGTGGCCGAAAACCTGACTATCGAAAACTCGGCCGGCAGGGTAGGCCAGGCCGTGGCATTGCATGTGGAGGGTGACCGCTGCATCATTAAAAATTGCAAGTTATTGGGTAACCAGGATACGCTTTACACGGCAACAGCCAGTTCGCGCGAGTTATACCAGGACTGCTATATTGAAGGCACAACCGATTTTCTTTTTGGCGAAGCTACAGTTGTGTTTCAGCGCTGTACTATTAAAAGTTTGGCTAACTCATACATCACAGCGGCCGCTACAACTCACTTACAGCCTTATGGTTATGTACTAATGGATTGCAAACTGATAGCCGATACATCGGTAAAAAAGGAGTTTTTAGGGCGCCCATGGCGATCGTACGCTAAAACGGTATATATCCGTACAGAAATGGGCAGCCATATTTTGCCACAAGGTTGGGATCCATGGAAAGGTGATAGCATGTTCCCCGATAAGGAAAAGACGGCTCACTATGCCGAATATCAAAGTACAGGGCCTGGGGCAAACCCAAAAGCAAGGGTGGCATGGGCACACCAGTTAACAGCGCAGGAGGCTAAACAATATACGGTTAAAAATATTTTAGGAGGCAAGGATAACTGGGATCCGGAAGGGAAATAATACCATATTGTAACAGGATATTAGCTGTAATGCTACCCGTTAAACAGGATACAACAGGACGGTTAGCTTATAGATAAATATAACCTTTGAAATATATTAATACTGGTATAATGATCCCGGTAACGTTGCCGGGAACGATTGCACAGTTATTTACCGCCCAAACCTGACTTAAGAGTAAAAAACTTTTTAAAATTGCCTTTTGAAAGGTGTTTTAAAACAACCAATTATAGCATACAATACGGTTCGCGACAGTAAATAACTGTAAGGGCCGGGGATAAATTATCGGAACAAAAAATTACAAATGAGAAAGATATTTTTGTTATGCCTGCTGCTAAGCGTTGTAATAAACGCGGCTACAGCCCAGGAAAAACCATACTCGCAACGCATGGCGGCTACCGCTATGAAATTGTGGAGCGATACCGCAACTAATGCCCGCTGGACTTACGAGCGCGGTGTAGTGTTAAATGGTATCGAAAGCTTATGGCAGCAAACAGGCAACGGCGATTATTTTAAGTATATCCAACATACCATTGATAAGTTTGTAGCGGCCGACGGCACATTGAGCGGTGGTTACAAGGCGGATGTTTATACGTTGGATAACCTATTGCCAGGCCGCAGTGTTTTAATGCTGTATAATGTTTTAGGCAGCGAAAAATACTACAAGGCTGCTAATACGCTGCGCGCGCAATTGAACGATCAGCCGCGTACGGCTTCGGGTGGTTTTTGGCATAAAAAGATCTATGTCGACCAAATGTGGCTGGATGGCCTGTACATGGGCGATACCTTTTATTCCCGTTACGCGTCAACCATGGGCGAAACTGCCGATTTTGACGATATAGCCAAACAGTTTATCCTGATGGAGAAAGCTGCACGCGACCCTAAAACAGGTCTGATCTATCATGGATGGGACGAAAGCCGCAAGCAAAAATGGGCCGATCCTAAAACCGGTCTTTCGCCAAACTTTTGGGGCCGCGCTATGGGCTGGTATGGCATAGCATTAGTTGACGCGCTGGACGATTTTCCAAAGGATCACCCAAAACGTGCCGAGATTATTGCCATATTGAACCGCTTTGCCGCCGCTGTACAAAAATACCAGGATCCCAAATCGGGCACCTGGTGGCAAATTTTGGATAAGGCTAACGAGAAAGGTAATTACCTGGAGTCGTCGGCATCGTGCATGTTTGTTTATGCATTGGCCAAAGGCGTGCGTGAGGGTTATATCCCCGCCAGCTACCAGGCCGTGGCCGAAAAGGGTTTTAAAGGTATTGTTAAAGAGTTTATAGCCACCGATCCTGACGGACAAATTAACCTGACCAAAACAGTAAGCGTTGGCGGCCTGGGTGGCAACCCATACCGCGATGGCAGCTATAACTATTACCTGGGCGAAAAGGTTGTAACTAACGATATGAAAGGCGTAGGCTCGTTTATTTTGGCCGCGGTTGAGATAGAGCGTTTGGCTAATCTATCTGCCGCTAAAGGTAAAACGGTATTATTAGACAGCTATTTTAACGATGAACACCTGAAAGACAAGCTAACCGGCAAAACTGTATCTTTTCATTACAAGTGGGAGGAAGCGGATAATAATGGCTTCTCTATGTTCGGTCATATATTTAACAATTATGGCTTTAATACACAAACGCTGTATACTGCCCCAACTGCCGAGAACCTGAAAAAGGCATCGGTATATGTAATTGTTGATCCCGATATCCCGAAAGAAAACCCGGATACTAAGTATATTGAAGAATCGCACATTAAAGCCATTAGCGAATGGGTTAAAGCGGGCGGTGTATTGCTGATTATGAATAACGATACGGGTAATGCCGAGTTTAAACACTTGAATAACCTGATGGCTAAGTTTGGTATCACCTTTAATTTAGATAGCCGTAACCACGTAACCACCCCGCATTTTGAAACAGGCGCGATAGTTGTGCCCGATGGTAATACGATTTTTAAGACTGCTAAAAAAGTTTATATCAAAGAGATCAGCACCTTTAAGGTGACTGCGCCGGCTGTTTCGGCTTTAACAGATAAGGGCGATATTGTAATTGCCACCGCCAAATATGGCAAGGGTACCGTATTTGCTGTTGGCGACCCCTGGTTTTATAACGAATATACGGATGGCCGCAAACTACCGGCCGATTATGATAATTACAAGGCTGCCGATGACCTGGTGAAATGGATAACAAAGCAATTGCCGGTTAAAAAATAAGGATGATGAAAAGTGTAGGCCAATCGATATTAATGATAGCAATGGCTATGGCCGTAGCAAGTATAAGTTACGCGCAAGCCAAAACAGATTCTATTGCCGAAAATATGCTGGTTTACCAGCGTGCAATAGGGGGCTGGCCAAAGGCTGTAAACGAGGTAAAGGTTGATTATACTAAAACGTTATCGCCTGCCGCAAAGTTTGCTACATATGCCGATATGAACCGGAATGATGCTACTATTGATAACGAAGCCACTTTTAAAGAGATCAATTACCTGGTTAAGGCTTATCAAACAACCGGTAATAAAGCCTATTTAGCATCGGCCGAAAAGGGCGTCCGCTTTTTACTGAAAGCGCAGGATGCCAACGGTGGCTGGCCGCAATACTATCCCGATTCGAGCCTGTACCGAAGCGCTATCACCTTTAACGATAACGCCATGATGCACGTAATGCAGGTATTGGATAACGTAGCCAACAAAAAGAATGGCTTTGATGTAATCGACCCGTCGTTGGTGGAGCCATCCGCGCAAGCGATAAAAAAAGGTATAGAATGTATCCTGAAAACACAGATAAAGGTTGACGGCAAACTAACCGCCTGGAACCAGCAGTACGATAAAAAGACATTAAAACCGGTAATGGCCCGCAAGTTTGAACTGGTGGGTATCACCCCGTCGGAATCGACCGAGATTGTGAAGTTTTTGATGAAGGTTCCCAATCCATCGCCCGAAATTAAAGCCGCCGTTAAAGCCGCGGTAGAATGGTTTGAGGCGGTGAAGATAAAAGGTTACCATTTTGAACATATTAAGGATGCTAAACAACCCGGCGGTAAAGATGCCGTATTGGTGGCCGACCCTAATGCCACTACTTGGGCGCGGTATTATGAAATTGGAACTAATAAACCATTCTTCTCAGGCCGCGATAGCCAAAAGAAATATAGCGTAGCCGAGATAGAAGTGGAACGCCGGGCAGGTTATGCCTGGTATGGCAACTGGCCGCAGCAATTGCTGGATAAGGAATACCCGGTATGGGCCAAAAAGTATTTACAGAATTAATTTAAACTGATCATGATTTTATCCAGATATAATTTAAAAAAAATAAGCGTTCCCGGCTTGATCGTGCCTGACGAACAATTGTTTAACCTGCCCGAAAAGGTATTGCAATTTGGTACAGGTGTATTACTACGTGGCCTGCCCGATTATTTTATTGATAAAGCTAACCGCAACGGTATTTTTAATGGCCGTATAGTGGTGGTAAAATCAACAGATACAGGTTCGGCTGATGAATTTGATAAGCAGGATGGCTTATATACCTTGTATATTAAAGGTATTGAAGACGGCAAGCAGGTAGACGAACAAATGGTTTGCTCATCTATCAGCCGTGTGCTATCTGCCGGTAAGGATTGGGAAGCAATATTAAAAGTAGCGCATAGCCCGCATTTGCAGGTGGTAATATCTAACACCACCGAAGTAGGGATCCAGTTAGTGCAGGATGATATCCGCAAGCACCCGCCGGTTTCGTTCCCGGGTAAATTGCTGGCTGTATTGTACGAACGTTATAAGGCCTTTAACGGCAGCGATAAATGCGGATTAGTAATTGTGCCAACCGAACTGATTGTAGATAACGGTAAAAAATTGGAATCGATCATACTGGAACTGGCCCATTTAAATAAACTGGAGCCTGCCTTTATGGATTGGCTGGAGGGCAGCAATCATTTCTGCAATTCTTTGGTCGACCGCATTGTACCGGGTAAACCTGATGCTGCTACCAATAAGGGATTGGCTGCAGAGTGTGGCTATGACGACGATCTGCGCATTGTGTCCGAAGTTTATAGTCTTTGGGCCATAGAAGGCGGCGACAAAGTAGCCTCAGTTTTAACGTTTGCCCAAACAGATAAGGGTGTAGTAATTACCCCAGATATCGAGAAATTCCGTGAGCTGAAACTGCGCTTGCTGAATGCTACACATACATTAAGTTGCGCGGTAGCATTCCTTTCGGGATTTAAAACCGTTAAACTGGCGATGGACAGCGATGCTTTTTCGCAATTTATTACCCAGTTAATGCGCAGCGATATCGCCCCGGCTATACCGTACAAAGTAAGTACCGAAGAAACCAACGACTTTGCTTATAAGGTGCTGGACAGGTTCCGCAACCCTAATATCGAACATCAGTGGATCAGTATCTCGGCACAATATTCATCAAAAATGAAGATGCGCGTGTTGCCTTTACTGCTCAACCATTATAAAAATGCACAAACTGTGCCCGAGTTAATGGCCTTTGGTTTTGCCGCTTTCATCAGGTTTATGAAAGTGAATAAAAATGATGGTAAGTTTACAGGTGAAATAAACGGAAGCGATTATGTGGTGACCGATAGCCAGGCCGAGTATTTTTACAAAGCCTGGATAAACGCCAATACGCATCAGGTGGTTGAAAACGTTTTAAGTAACAAAACCCTTTGGGATACCGATTTAACGCAATTGCCAGGCTTTGTAGCCGCGGTTACCAGGCAACTGGAAGCGATAGTAAACCAGGGCACCCTGGAGGTTTTAGAAAGTTTGGAATCAAAAAGTTTGGCTAAATAAACAAATGAAACAAAGCATATTAAAAGTACATCCTAACGATAACGTATTAGTGGCCTTGCGCGATTTGCAGGCCGATGAACCGGTATTTTACGAGGGCGTAACTTATAACGTAACCGAATTTATCCCCGCTAAGCATAAGTTTGCCATTAACACCCTGCCACAAGGTGCCGATGTGATTATGTATGGCGTATTGGTAGGTAAAACCCAAAGCGAGATACCTGCAGGCGGTTTACTATCTACCAAAAACATCAAACACGCGGCCAATAGCTTTTTATCCGAAAGCCACCACCACGATTGGGATAGCCCTGATGTGAGCGAATGGCAGGGTAGGACTTTTAACGGTTTCCACCGTACTGATGGGAGTGTAGGTACCGCCAATTACTGGCTGGTGATACCGATGGTGTTTTGCGAAAACCGTAATGTGCAGGTTTTGGAAGAAGCCCTGGTAAAACCCTTAGGCTATGGCCGTAAGCAGGTTTACGAGGTAAAAGCCCAGCAACTCATCAACATGGTACAAAACGGTGTGAGTATCGACGAAGTTTTGTATACCGAAATTGAGGGTGGACAAGGTACGGGTAAGACGCCTAAGGTTTTTCCTAATGTAGATGGTATTAAATTTTTAACCCACGAGGGTGGCTGCGGCGGCATCCGCCAGGACTCGGTTACCTTATGTGGCTTGTTAGCGGGATATATTACCCATCCTAACGTAGCCGGTGCTACCGTGCTAAGCTTGGGCTGCCAAAACGCGCAGGTAAGTATCCTGACAGAGGAAATTGCCAAACGTGATCCTAACTTCAGCAAACCGCTGTATGTGATCGATCAGCAGAAGACCGGTAAAGAATCGGTAATGATAGAGCAGGCCCTGCGCCAAACTTTGGCCGGCTTGATACAGGCTAACCAAAACGAACGCAAACCGGCGCCATTAAACAAACTGACCATTGGTTTAGAATGTGGTGGCTCGGATGGTTTCTCGGGCTTATCGGCCAACCCGGCTATTGGTTATACATCCGATTTATTGGTGGCCTTAGGTGGCTCGGTTATTTTGGCCGAGTTTCCTGAACTGTGTGGCGTTGAGCAAAACATTGTAGACCGTTGTGTAGACAGCGCCAAGGCCGAACGCTTTACCAGCCTGATCCGCACCTATGCTCAACGAGCCGAAGAGGCAGGTTCGGGTTTTGATATGAACCCATCGCCGGGTAATATTAAGGATGGGTTAATTACCGATGCCATTAAATCGGCAGGGGCGGCTAAAAAAGGCGGTACATCGCCGGTGGTTGATGTGTTGGATTATCCCGAAAAGGTAACCAAACCCGGCTTAAACTTATTGTGCACCCCGGGTAACGATGTAGAATCGACCACGGCCGAGGTAGGGTCGGGGGCTAATATCGTACTGTTCACTACCGGTTTGGGTACACCTACGGGTAACCCTATTGTGCCAGTAGTTAAAATAGCTACCAACACCAGTTTGTATAACAGGATGAGTGATATAATGGACGTAAATACTGGCAGCATTATTGAAGGCGACGAAACTATACAGCAAGCAGGCGCGCGTATTTTAGATTACGTAATACAGGTAGCCAGTGGCGAAATAGAAGTAAGCGCGGTAACCCACGGCCAGGATGATTTTATCCCATGGAAACGTGGCGTATCACTTTAACAAGTAATTGCTTTACAAAAAAGCATAACAGCAAAAAGGCACAATTTATTTGTGCCTTTTTGCATTAAGATAAATTTGGGGCGGCTTATTTATAAACCGAAACGTAAGTAGTTTTAATGCTCAGCAAAAATGATTTGCCTACACTTATTTTTACGTTTTTATCCGAAAGGATGCCTTTAATAACTTCGTCAGTTTTTAGCAACTCATACAGGTCGCGCGCTACGGCCGATCCGCTGATATTGTTGGTTACTTTACCGTTCTCCATGGTGATATTGAACGTGTATCCTGATTTACCACGGTCGCCCGCTGATTCAAAATCGGTAATGTTCAGTTTAAAACTCTGCTCTTCGTTTAGGCTTCTTTTGATATGCAGACGAATAACAGGCAAATATTTCTTCCAGGTGGCTAAGTATTTTCTTTCTTCCATGTGGGCGTAAAGGTATCATTTATTAATGGTGCATTTACCATTAAGTTAAATTGATTTTTATCAGTTTGAAATTTGACAGATAGCTGCCCAAAAAACGAATGTTATTTATTCCCGAAAGCTCTTTCTTATTCTTTTATATTAGCGCTTATAAATCCTTTACGTATTGCATCTGTCTTATACAATTATTAATGCGGCTTAAACCACTTTTTTGTGCTTTTATGTTGCTGTGGCTTTGCCTACGCGCGGCTACGGGTTTTGCACAGCCATATGCTGATATGCCCGTTGCGAAAAACGGGATAATTGACCTGCGGAAGCAATCGTTCGATGAAAAGATCCCGCTTAATGGTCAGTGGGATTTTTTCTGGCAGCAACTTGCCGACCCGAGAGACACGGCAAGGCATAAAGATGCCACGGTGGATTTCCCTTTTAAATGGAATGGCTATTTGCTTAAAGGCCAACTATTGCCCGCCTTTGGTTATGCAACCTACAAACTAACCATATTGTTACCCAAGGATAGCGTGCGGCGACGGTTATCCGTCCCCGATATGTACTGCGCCTATCGCTTGTTTGTAAATAACGAGGATGTAGCCGATAATGGAAAAGTAAGTACCACTGCCGAAGGCTTTGCACCGCAATGGATGTATAATGGTGTTAACCTGCGCAGAGGCGTAGATACGGTACGCCTGGTATTGCAGGTAGCTAATTTTGTGCATAGCAAGGGGGGCATCAGCAAATCGTTATTTATTGGTCAGCGGGACATGATTGAATTGGGCCGTCGCCGCGCCGAAGCTATCGATTTGCTGCTGACCGGCTGCCTGCTGATGGGCGGGTTTTTCTTTTTAGGTCTGTACCTGTTGGGCAGCCGCGACAAGGCTATTTTGTTGTT
The DNA here is from genome assembly GCA_040389105.1 of Bacteroidota bacterium. Classification (GTDB taxonomy): domain Bacteria; phylum Bacteroidota; class Bacteroidia; order Sphingobacteriales; family Sphingobacteriaceae; genus Mucilaginibacter. The sequence continues at coordinate 341,570 of JAZKAO010000004.1, read as the reverse complement.
CTCTCTGTATTCCATTGTTTACAGCTACCGCATTATAGGCACCGATAATTACGTGCTGCACACGCTGTTCCCGGGCATAAGCTGGTATGTTACCGCGCGGCTGGAGTATGTGAGTTTGTTTTTAGGGATAGGCTTGTTTGGCTTGTACACCCGCTATATTTATCCGCTTGATGCTAATAAGAAAGCGGTTTACCTTATTAATGTCACCTGCTTTGCCTTTGCACTGGCGTCGCTAGTGCTTAGCCCTTTTTATTTTACACAACTGGTTAACCCATTTTTAGTGGTAATGCTTACCTGCCTGGCCTATATCCCCTTAGTTTATGCCAGGGCTTATCGAAACAAAAGGCCCGGGTCTATTTACTCATTGATGAGTATCGTAGCTTTAATGTCTGTTTTCGGTATTTCGCTATTCCATTATTGGGCTTTAATACCGCCATTGCAGCTCATTAGCCTTATCGGTTATCTCGCCTTCTTCTTTTTGCAATCGCTCATCTTATCGCACCGGGTATCGTTCGAGTTGAAAAAGGCGCGCGTTGAGGCCGAACAGGGCCTTATTGCCAAAAGCGAATTTTTAAGTACCATGAGCCACGAGATCCGCACACCATTGAACTCGGTAATAGGTATGAGCCATTTGCTGTTGCGTAATGAGCCGCGACACGACCAGGTTGAGCAATTGGAGGTGATGCTGTTTAGCGCCAATAACCTGTTATCGATAGTGAACGATGTGCTGGATTATAATAAAATTGAAGCCGGTAAGGTAACTTTCGAGCATATTGAGATGGATGTGGCTTCAACCGCCCGTAATATAGTAAACGGCCTTAAAACATCGGCACAAGATAAGGGGATAGGCCTGAACTTAAAAATTGATGAGTCGCTGAAAAGCAGGGTACTTGGCGATCCAACCCGGCTATCGCAGGTGATGACCAACCTGGTGCATAACGCCATAAAGTTTACCAATGCGGGTTATGTAAAGGTAATTGTTGATGTAATTGAGCAAAATTCTACCACAATTACGCTGAATATACAGGTTAAGGATACCGGCATAGGCATTCCCAAAGCTAAGCAGCAATTGATATTTGAGCGCTTTACACAGGCCGATTCATCTACATCGCGCGGATTTGGTGGTACGGGTTTAGGTTTGGCTATTACCAAACGCATATTGGAACTGCAAAACAGCAGTCTGCAACTAGATAGCGAAGAGGGGCAGGGATCAACCTTTTACTTTGTACAGGATTTTGAGAAAAGCGGGACCACAGCCGGCCATACTAACGAGGCAAATGTACCCGGCGAAGAAACCAAGCACCCTTTAACCGGCATTGCTATTTTACTGGTGGAAGATAACCCCATGAACGTATTAGTGGCCCAAACATACCTGAAGCGCTGGGGTGCTACTATTGATGTTGCCGTTAACGGGCAGGAAGCATTAGATAAGCTGGATGTTAACCGCCACCGCCTGATATTGATGGATTTGCACATGCCGGTGATGGATGGCTACGAATCATCGCGGCTGATGCGCTTACGGGGCGTTGCTACCCCTATTGTAGCGCTTACAGCCAACTTGCCTAAGGAGGTGGAAGAAGAGGCTATAAAGGCCGGTATTGACGATGTAATGGTTAAACCATTTCTGCCCGACGAGTTGTATCGCATGGTTTTACATTATGTGTTTAGAAATAAAAAAATGTAGCTTAGTAAAGCCTTGCATTTTCTACCGAATTATTTTTTAATCAATACCTACCTGATACCATTATGAAAAACCGTCGCGAATTTTTAAAGGAGATGGGCGCATTAGCCGCCGGATCGATACTATTGCCATCATTCGCCCTCGCCAATAAAAAGGTGAGTAATATTGGGGTACAATTATACACTTTTCGCGATGCTATGCTGGCCGACGCCACCGGAACATTGAAAAAGATTGCCGATTTGGGTATTAAACAGATAGAATCGGCATCAAGCCCCAAGGGATTATTTTATGGTTTAAAGCCATCGGAAATTAAGCAAATATGCGGCGATTTGGGCATGACTTTACGTAGTGCCCATTGCGGTATTGATAGCAAGTGGCAGCAAACCATAGCGCAAGCTGCAGAGACAGGGCAGGAGTATTTAATTTGCTCCAGTATCCCCAGTCGCGGGCAAACAGTAAGCAATTTTCAAAAAGTAGCTGATGCCTTTAACAAGGCGGGCGAGGAATGTAAAAAGGCTAATATCAAATTCGGTTTCCATAACCACGATGCCGAGTTTGATGCAGATAATGGGCAAGTATTATACGATATCCTGCTTAAAAATACCGACCCAAACCTGGTACACATGGAAATGGATTTGGGCTGGGTAATAGCCGCCGGAAAAGAACCCTTGGAATACTTTAAAACCTATCCCGGCCGATTCCCATTATGGCACCTGAAAGATATGAAAGGCAAACACAGTACCGAGTTTGGCAAGGGCAGCCTTGATGTTGCCGGTTTGTTAAAACACGGTAAGGAAAGCGGCTTGAAATACTTTTTTGTAGAGCAGGAGGAGTATACCACTAACCCGTTTGAAAGTATGAAACAGAATATGGATTACCTGCACGGGCTAAATGTGTGAATTTGTTTTGAATGTACATACCAAAGTAAAGTTTGTAGTTAACCAGCAAACTATTTGCTGATTTTTTATACCTAAACCGTTAGCCGAATTTCCAAAAAATGGATAGTATACCAACAATTGAAATGCAAAAGAGTTTCTTTCATCCTATTTGTACCGACGAGGAAATTGAAAGGATATTTAATGTGCAAAATGCACAGGATCATTTATTGAAGATCCGTGCCGAAACGATTGTAGATCATATGCGGTTATTTAGGGTATACCGTAATAAAGCAATAGCGGCCGGTAAGGATTGGTCTTTGGAAAAATCGTTTATCGGCTACCATTTTATCCATTTTAAAAATAGCCTGCCGCCTGATTTAAAACAAAAATGCGAAGAAATTACTTTTGGAAACATCTTCTCGAACGAGCCTAATGGGTTGATATTTAAAACCGATTATGGTATCATAACAACATTAAGCGATTCGTTAAGATACTTTTTTGAGTTTATGAATCTTGGGTTATTGGACTTTGGAAAAAAAGTGCCCATGCCGGTAAGAATAAATGCCATGAGGATTGCTTTAAGGGTGATGCTACAAACCGAATCGTTAGATTTTTTGATGGATCCACGTGGAATTATAACAAAAGATATTCAACAACATATTTACAGGTCGGTTCCGTTTCAAATGCAGTTTATAGCCGGCCACGAGTACGCGCATTACCTGCTTGATCATATCAATAATAACAACACATCGCAAAAGCATGTTTTAAAAGCCATATTTAGTTCGCAGGATGATTATAAACCTGTTGAGGTTTATAACACATCGCAAAAAGACGAATTTGATGCCGATGTGGCATCTTTAAATTTGGCTAATTATGGTTTACAGGAAAAGAAGTTGGTTTTTGAAGCAGGTTTACTATGGTTTGCCTGCTTAGATTTATACGAAGCGGTGCATAACTACATTTTTCCGCCAATGGGTATCCAATCTCATCCCCCTGCAAGGGCCAGGTATTTAAACTTATTAGATAAAGTAAATATTGACTGGGAGTTTAACACTGATTATTGGACTAAAGAAATACCCGCTACTATAGATCTTTATAAAGAGATTTTTATTAACGATGTTGGATTTAATATAGATGCCTATGAATTTTATGGATCGTTATATTTAGATAAGCCAAATACAAAATGGCGAGGTAAGGCACTGGTAGATAGGGTTGATTATTATTAAACAGCTACCCAAAATTCTCAAATCGGCTATCACTCATTCTTTAAACTATTAACCGGGTTAGTTACAGCAACTTTTATGGTTTGATAACTGATGACCGCCATGGATATTAATAAAATAACCAATACCGGTACAACAAGTAACCACCAGTTAATACTGATATGATAAGCGTAGGAGTTAAGCCAGTTAACCATTATATACCAGGTGATGGGTATGGCCAGCACGGCTGCCAATGCTACAAGTTTTACAAAATCCCTGGCCAGTAAAAATAGTAATTGCTGCACTACGGCACCCAATACTTTACGGATGCCAATCTCCTTGGTGCGTTGTGTAACCATTAAAAAGGCAAGGCCATATAAACCCAGGCAAGCTATCACGATAGAAAGGATAGTAAAATAGTTAAACAGCCGGATACTGGTAATATCCTTTTGATAAACCTGGTTAAACGCGCTATCTAAAAAGCTATAAGTGAATGGGATATCAGGAAAATAATCGTGCCAGGCGTTTTTAACGAGGTTTAAATTAGCCGGGTTAATTTTTACTAAGATGGATGTTGCTTGCATTGATGTATAAACCATTACCAGCGGCGCTATGGGGTTGTGCATAGAACTGTAATGAAAGTTTTTAACTACCCCGATAATTTTACCCTTATGATCGAAACCCTCGATAGATTGGCCAATAGGGTTTTTCCAGGCTACTTGTTGCACAAAGGCTTCGTTAACTATAAAGCCCTCCTTTTTATCGGTTTTAATATCGGCCGAAAAATTGCGGCCTTTTACCAATTGCATATTAAGCAGAGGCACAAACTTTTCATCAATCGAAAAATAATTTGACATTACTTCGCGCTTAATACCATTTGATTTTAATGTGGTTGATGATTTTGGGATCTCGTTATTAATCAGCGAGAGCCCGGTTTGTACGGCGGTGCCCCTCACCTGGCTCATTTGTTTCAGCGCGTTATTAAATGATGGCAGGCGCAGCAAAGCCACCGAATCATCGGGCAGTGAAATATTAAGCACCTGGTTTTGATCAAACCCCAACGATTTATGCTGGATGAAGTTGATCTGCCGGTTCATGATAAAGGTAACACCAATCATTACCGTAGCAATTACAAACTGGGTTACGGTAATTACCTTGCGCATGGTTAGGCCCTTTGCCGCAAACTTAAAATTACCCTTTAACGCCGTAATGGGTTGAAAGGCCGATAACACAAATGCCGGGTAAATACCGGTTAATAAAGATGAAGCCAACACCAGCAGGCAAATGGATACCAGGCTTAATGCCGAACCCGACAGGCTTATTTTTACCTGTAATAAACCGTTTAACAAAGGCAGCAGGGCAAACATTAAACCAATAGCTATCACCAGCGCTATCAGCGTTACAAAAAGCGATTCGAACAAAAATTGGCCCACCAAACTGCTTTGGATAGCACCGTTTACCTTGCGGATGCCCACTTCCTTAGCCCTTTCGGTGGCGCGTGCGGTAGATAGGTTAATGTAGTTAAGCAACGCGATCACTAATATCACAACGGATAATACCGAGAAGATATAAACCATTTGCTTATCACCCTTGGCGGTATCGCCCAGTTTACCGGCGCTGAAATGCACAGCGCTTAACGGTTCGATATTAAACTCCATAGCGTACTTAACGGCCCCCATTTTATTCAATTCGGGCTGGATCTCCTTTTTAGATAAGATATTCAGCTTATTCCGCAGCTCTGTGTAATTAGTGTTGGGCCGGCAAAGTACAAAGGTGTATACAGACATATCATCCTGCATCCATTTAGTTATTTTTGAATAATCAACCGCCAGCAGGGCGTTAATTTTCAGGTCGGAGTTGGAGGGCAGGTCTTCCAGTACGCCTGTAACCTGGCATAGGTTTTTATTGCAGATGATACTTTTACCCAAAGCGCTGTTATGGCCAAAGTATTTAATAGCCAGTGATTTGGCGATGACGATACTCCGCGGATCGGTCAGCGCCCTAGCCGCGCTGCCTTCGGCAAATTTATAGCTGAATACCTTAAATATATTTGCATCGGCTTTGTAAACAAAATTCTCTTTAAATAACTGGTTGTTCACTTTTATTACCGTGTCATCAGGCTCAAAGCGCACGGCGGCCTCTACTTCGGGGTAATCATGATTTAAAACTGTAGCCAAAAGCGACGGCGTAAGCGCGATATCTACATTATCCTTTTCGGGCGTCCGCATCAAATTAGTTATGCGGATGATATGATCCTTTTTGGTATGATAATCATCATAACTTAATTCGTGATGCACATATAAAGAAATGAGCAAGCAGGCCGCTATGCCGATAGACAGCCCCCCGATATTGATCAACGAAAAACTTTTATGGTGTTTTAAATTGCGCCAGGCTATTTTAAGATAGTTTTTGATCATTGCTGAAGATTGTGATTAAGCTTCAGCCAATGTCTGTATTAAATTGGACTTTATGCGCTCATTAATAGGTATTTAACAAAGTTTAACATGGAGTTGTTAAGGGATGTAAAAGCTTTATTTGTTGTACTGCTCTTCCGATACCTGTTCCATCCACTCAACCGGCGAACCATTAAGTTTTTCCTGAATAGCAATATGGCTCATTGCTGTAGTTGGCGCTGCGCCATGCCAATGTTTTTCACCCGGCATAAAGTAAATTACATCTCCCTGGTAAATTTCTTCTATTGGCCCGCCGTCGCGCTGTACCCGGCCACGGCCTGCCGTTACAATTAGCGTTTGACCAAAAGGATGGGTATGCCATGCGGTGCGGGCTCCCGGCTCGAATGTTACCAGCGCCATAGCCACACGGGACGGATCAGGCGGTGTAAACAGCGGATCGATCCGTACAGCTCCGGTAAAATATTCTGTGGGGCCTTTTGTTGAAGGTTGTGAACCGCAACGTTTAATTTCCATAATTTTCTTGTTTATTATTTAGATATACGATAGGCTTGATTATAGTTTATAGGCTTAATGTCCGATTATTTTTGTAGCTATTTTAAGCCATTCGGGGTTAAAATATAACCAACCTGCTATTAGGTACACCGATAGGTAAAGCAACAATGCGAATTTATAGGCTGAATGAAGCCTTCGGCGAGTAATAATATCATATATTCCAACGACTATGATGAGAGAAAGCACAGGCAGCATTTGAAAACCTATATAAGGCAAAAACCCTTGTGCAAAACTATGGTAGGTCCAATATAAATTGCCAAAAAATGGGGCTATTTTGAAACTAAACCAACGACCCATCCCGGCATCAGTTAGTACAATAGTTGCCAACAACATCATGCGTTTGTGCGCTGGGGCGTTTTTTCTTAGCATTATACCGGCGCCTGACAGTATACCGAACAATAACATATCGCCAAACATAACGGCCAAAAATGCGGGATCCGAATCGGGGGTTCCATATTTAACATGTTCGCTTACCACAGCGGTTATAATACCCAGTACCACCATCAGTCCGGCCAGCACAGCACCGAACATACCCAGCTTTTTATGTAACGAATAATTACGCTTACGGATCAAGAAAATTTGTGTTGTAAAAAGCAAAAGCCAACCTACAAAAGCAGCCGCATGCACATGTACGATAATAGGAAAATGGAGTTTACCTGCTGCATTTTTTTGAATAACATCATTAATAAAGCCCGATAAGATGGCTGCCCAAATTATGACCAGCATTACCATGTAAAAAGCCTTGTCAAAGCGATGTGACGAAGGAAAGCTGCTCTTAATTTGCATTTTTTTTTCAGCACTGTAAAATTGTGAATGGAGACGGTGTTTTTTTTAAGCTATCTAAAGATAATAAAAAAAGTAAAAGTTGTTATTGATGGAAGCTTACAATTACAGCAATATAATACGAATTGGATTTAAAAAAACCGACGAAAAAAATCTTTCTCCGCCGGTTACGGCTTTGGTCATTTCGGGTACGGAACGTGGGACTGAATTGGAACACCTTGAGGATATTTTATTGATAAGCAAGCATATTACCTATTGCGAATTGTAAATTGTCGGATGAATAGTTTTTGAGGAGTAATTTCATAAAAATTTCTAACTTTCAATATGAAATTTATTGTCTTGCTTACCTGTTGTTTTCTAATTACGACTCCGCTTTTTGCGGAACAATATCAAGCTAAAAATACAAATAAAAGACTCTTATCAGCAGAAAAGGATGATAGCCCTCTATCTTACATGTTGGTGCCCTATCGTGTAAAAAAATTATGGGGGTTTTCCGATGAGAAAGGCAATTTAAAAATAGCACCTCAGTACGACGATGTTAAACAAATTAAATATTATTGGGCGGATGGATCAAGTTTTCAAAGCGTGATGGTAGTCAGCAAAGGAGGTGCTATTTTTGCCATTAATCATCTTAACCAGGTGATCGTTCCTGCGGACGGACATTTTGATGAACTTGATGTAGACTATTATTATTACGGTGTCGTAGTTGTAACCAAACAGGGTAAAAAAGGAATTTTCTATAATCGCAAGCAAATTGTTCCTTGTCAATATACTTATATCGAACGCGAAAAAAACCTAAGTTTTCGTGTTTCCACTAACGGTAAATCCGGCATCATCAATTCAAAGGGGAAAATTGTCGTTCCGGTAGAATACTATGGCATGCGCGTTAAAGATTCTGACAGGGAACATGTTACATGGATAGCAGGTAATGACAAAAATAAAAATGATGAGTTTAAAGATGATTTAGTTGTAGACCCAGGAAAACAGGAGTCACATACTTATTCCATAAACGAAGTATCACAACTTAACCTTTCCATATCTCAGACACAACAGGACACAATTATAAAAAATCTGCGTAAAATATATCCCGATGCTGTTATGGATAGGCAATACTCTTATCTCATTTATGTAAAAAAAGACGGCAAATGGGGTATATTTAACATCCTGAAAAATAAACTAACTGTACCTTACGAATACGATGACCTTAAGGTCGAGAAAAACACCATGCCCAAAATTACCATCCGTGCAAAAAAAGGAGACTTATATGGATATATAGATGAAAATAATACTATTTTGGCTCCAATCATCTTTAAATCGATAATCACCTATTACAATAATTTTATTTTAAGCCAACCACCCAAAGTGGGAATGCTTACCAGTGGGCAAAAATACATTGCTCCCCGATACCTTAAAATCGACTACTCAGAAAGCATTTATGATGCCAAAACTGAAAGCTTACAAGAATTTTATATGGTTTTAACGTCTTCGGGCAAAAAAGGCTATGTTAATTCGGCCGGCTTTGAATATTTTATTGACTAATCAACAGCGACTATAAAAAGCCATTTTCGCGAAGACTAATTTCTCGCCAGTTTTATAATGCATAACACCAGGGCTTTACTATGATTCAAAAACCGCATCAATAATGTGTATGATTAGCCACATTCAATTGTAAATACCGCAGGTCGGCTTTCAGATCCTTGCCGCTGTGTACGGCCGTGCGCGAGCCATATATACGCATTACACCGCGGCCAAAGGTAATTACTTCATCAGCGCCGCGACCGGTAAAATCAAACATATGATAAACTTGGTCGGGGAAATACAGCACACCCTCGCCCTTATCATCTAACTTAAACTTATACCAAAATACCTCCCTAACGCCTTTGCCATGCCAGTTGCCGCTCACAAAATTGGGGTTGCCGTTAATAGGGAAGCCATGCGGCCACATGTTAAGCAGGTTGCCCTTATTATCGTACCAAAAAAGCTGACTGGCCAGTCCCGGTTCGCCGGGTGCCTTGCCGTAGGTACGGCCACCAATTACTGTTTGGGGCCCGGGTACGCCTTTCAAAAAGTCGCCTACATCTAATTGCTGGCTATGCTCGGCCACGTTTTGCCAGATGATCTCTTTGGTCATGCCTTTAATGGCGTAAACACCGGTTTCGCTGTTGGATATTACAATATCCAGTTTATCGTCGTGATCCATATCTATCACCTTGTAGCTGTCGGCATGGTCATGGTTATCGTTCACCAAATCAAAGCGGTTCCATATCTCCTTGCCTTTGGCATCCAGCAACTGCGACCCTACCAGTATCTCGTCAATACCATCGCCGTCAATATCCAGCGGATAAATGTAGTGGCCCTGGTTATCTTTCAGGCGTTTTTCGGTATGCTGCCAAAGCAGTTTCAGGTTACTATCGTACAGGGTGGTGTTAATGGTGCCGCCCATATCGGTAAATACGGCAATCTCGTTAGGTGCGCCCTTGGTTAGTTTGGCAATAGCCAGGCGGAAGTTATTATATACGTGGGGCAGGGGCTGGGTAGGCCACTCTACCTTGCGGATAATATCGCCGGTTTGGCCGTTGGCTATTACAAGCCATTCCTTACCGTCAATAAATCGCCAGTGTACCACTTCGGCCTTACCATCGTGATCAAAATCCCATATCACACCCGGCGCTTCAAACTCCGACCGTAACCGTGCATTTTCGGCCGGGGCCTGGTATTGCCATAATTGCTTGCCAGAGTTATCGAACATGGTAGCCGTAAAATCGTTAGACAGGATCAGGAAGTCGGTTTTCTTATCGCCGTCCACATCGCCAAACTTGGGCAAACCGGGGAATAGTGGCGATTTATATTCTTTCAGCAGCACTACATCCGGGTTCAGTTGGTAAGGCAATATATCTTCCTCTTTTAGGTCGGGATTTTTGCTCAGCACAATCACATCCACTATTGGTGCAGGGTTAATGCGGGTGATCTTCACCACCGTACGGCCGGCCTTTAAATCAAATGCCGATCCGCGTTTCCAGCGCAAGGTGGTATCGCCAAAGCGTTCGGGAGTAACCATATCGGCCACTATTACTTTAAACCCAGTGCGGCGCTCGCCGCTGCTGCGTACGTATACATAATACTTACCGGCCTCGGGCACGTTTATCCAGGTAATTAAGTTGGTGAGCGAGTTAAGCACCAGCGCTGTATTGTTAAAGTACCAGCTATCGCCACGTGCATCGGCTATGATATCGCCCTTGGGCAAACCACCCAAAAAGGACGATGCGGGGACGATAACGGTTCCCGCAGGAGCCGCTTTTTGCGCATAGGTTTTTTTAGCGCTCAGCGAAAGGCCGATGAACAGGTATAAACAAGCCGTGAATTTTAAATGTGTTTTCATAATTCAGTAAGATGGTTGTTGTAGATAACCAGGTTAATTGGAATTATAAAAATGATTTTTTATTTGGATGGAAGTGTCCTGTACTGTTCTGATTCGGTGGACTTGTAACCGGGAAGTTACCGTAGGGGCGGATTGCTAAATACGAACAGTGTTTGACCATATAAAATGAGTCCCGACTTTTAGGTCTTTCTCCGAAATTCGAATTATTTGGCCGTTTTTATTAACCCACAAAGGATCTTTATCTATCAATATTAACTGGAATTGCAATCTAAATATTCCTTTAAAACTATTTCTCCTATCTTTTTCAACCAAAGAGAGTTCATATGTTTTGCTCTGATGGGGTGGAATTTTTTCCATGTAAGAAAAGCTTTTTATTAAATCATTGTGCGCATCTCGTAGTTCAAGGGATTTACTATCAACCATGTAATATATCCATTGATTAGTGTTCATCTGATATTTTAAAGTGTCAGACGATGTATTAGTGAGTATTGCTTTTATGATCAGCACATGATTCTTCCATTCGACTATTTTAATTGTGAATATGCATTTTTTGTAATCATATTTTGGAGTGGCTGGATTTCTAAACATAGGATGGGCTTGCCCGGAAATAACCCCCAAAAAAACACTAACCACAATGAATAATTTAATGTACTTCATTTACTTAAAGATACAGGGGTGCTTCATAGAAAAGAAAGGGTAATAATAAAGTTACCGTGTAATCATACCCCGTCAGCCCAGCCTCATAATTACGCCCCGCAATTTTTAATTTGGCATTAATCGGTTTTATTTACTTAACTTGCGCACTTTATAAAAAAATAACAATACAATACAATGAACGAAGGAACAGTAAAATTTTTCAATGTAACAAAAGGTTTCGGTTTTATCACACCTAACGGTGGTGGTCAGGACGTGTTTGTACATTCTTCAGGTCTTATCGACGAAATCCGCGAAAACGACAAAGTTAACTACGAAGTAGAAAACGGTCGTAAAGGCGTAAACGCAGTAAATGTAAAAGTTATCTAAGTATAATAATACCATCAAAATCGTTTCAAGCGTCCGGCTCACCAGCCGGGCGCTTTTTTTATGCCCGAACCGGGACTTATGGGATTTAAAGATTTATAAAATTAGAAAAAACAGCCATTGACTTTGTGTATTCTGTGTTCTTCCCTTTGTGTTCTTTGTGGTTAAATCTTTCGCCTATACCCTCAAACGTTAAATAACGTTAAACACATGTTAAAGAAAGTTAAATGCCTTTCATTCAGCCGCATTTTATCCTTTATTTGAGGTGCAAAACCTGCCCAATTCATGAAAAAACTGATCCTGCTATTGCTCATCCCGGCAATTGTAACGGCCCAAACCAAAAAGCCCGAAGATTTTGGTTACCGCCACCTGCAAACCGTTTATAAAGACCTGCCGGTTGACATCCTCATCCTATCTAAAAAAGGGGATGAAAAAAAACGCAAGCCCATCTTTTTGTTTGTGCAGGGATCGTTACCCATACCATTAATTATTTTAGATAAAGCCGGCAAGCCCTACTTTGTGTTTGTTTTTAAGGCCGATAGCTTGCTTAATCAATATCACCTGGCTATTATTGGTAAACCGGGTGTGCCCGTAATAGCGCAGGATAGCGTACTTACTAAGGATTATGTTTATAATGATCCGCTAACTAAACTAATGCCCCGGGTTTACCAGCAGCATAACTATATTGATTACCTGGCCAGCAGGGATAAGGAGGTGTTGCGTTTCCTGATGAAGCAGGATTTTGCGGCGTTGAAACAAAAGGCAGTGGTGGCCGGGCATTCGGAAGGGGCTACAGTAGCTGCTAAACTGGCGCTGATATCGCCGGATGTGGGCAAACTGATCTACGCATCCGAAAACCCCTTTGGGCGCATTATGACCGAGGTAGGGCAGGAGCGCGAACTTGACCCAACCGGCACTAAAACCGAAGCCATTTTTAAGGAATGGCAACAAATAGTAAATAAACCTAATGATGTAAGCCAAAAGAAAGGCGATACCAATAAGGGTACCTATCAATCATCCATCCCGCCTATCGAATACCTGGAGAAGCTGACGATACCTGTACTGGTTACTTATGGCACTAAAGATCATTCGGGAAAGTTTACCGATTTGTTACGGATTGAGATGACCCGTAAGCATAAAAACAACTTCATTTTTAAATGCTATGCCGGGCTTGATCATAACTATTTCCCTCTGAAGCCCGACGGCTTGGTTAATTACGATGTGTTTAACTGGGACAAGGTTGCGCTCGACTGGCAGGCCTGGTTAAATGGTAAAACCGAACTGCATGCCCTGCAATAGTAAATGAATAAAAACATAGCGGCAGGGTTTTTGTTGATCTATCATATATACATCTATTAAAATTTTAATAATTATGAAAGATCAAACTAAAATTATCGCGGCTCTTTTAGTGGGTGCTGCAGCGGGTGCCGCCATAGGTTTATTGTTTACAACCGATAAGGGCGGAGAAATACGCGATGATGTAGCCGATTATATAAACGATTTGGTAGATAAATCGAAAGAGAAGGCACAAAAAACAGCAGGCGACCTGCGTGATTATGGCAGCACGGTGGTCGATCGGGCAAAATCGCGCATTAACGGTGTGGTTGGAAATTTATCGGACTATAAAGACCAGATCCGTGACTCAATAAAAGCAAGCGCTAACGATTATACCGACCAGGCTACCGAGTTTGGCGAGGACTTGCTGAATAACGCAAAATCGAAGGTTAAAGGTGTGGCTAATGATGTGAATAATAATGTACAAGGTGCGTAATTAAGTACAAATTAAACGTATAAAAAAAGCTCACCCTCCATTTTGGAGGGTGAGCTTTTTGTTTCTATGATGACGGCAATCGCAGACTGCCTTTATCGGTAGGCTTCCGTCTCAGACTGCAGCCAGGAGAACGGTGGTATGGATTACTAATAATGTTTCACCACTTCAAAACCCATATTAGGCATACCAATAGGGGCGCCCGGTGGCATTTCCAATGCCGGTTCGGGCTGGAATTTATCTGGATTTTTTTCAAATTCCTCAATTTGCGAGAGCCCGAAATATAGCGCTGCCTTCTGCTTGGCTTCGGCACCGGCTAATTTTCCGCTCATCCATTCTTTTAGCTCATGCACTTTAAGTAAGGCCTCGCCACGCACATTCTCGCCCGATCGGGTATCGGCCGCCAGGCCAAGCAAATGTTTCAGCATCAGGTTATTCACCAATATCTGCAATTCGCCTTTATAGCCCGAAGGTATGGGGGCTTTCCAGGTTTGGTCAAGCATTTTGTCCAATATGGCTAACAGGCCCGGTTGCTTGCTATCGCGGGCGTTAAATTCAATCAGGCGGGCAGCACGTTCGCTCATCAGCATATAGTCGATGGTAGTTTCGGCTGCTGTTTCGGCAGTGGCAATAGGGTCAAACGTAGGGCCGGTATGTCCGCCAAAAGTTTCCACGCTCGATGGGAAACCTTCAGGGCGCGGCGGGATCTTTTGGATCAAAGCCTCGGGCAGGGCCAGGGCATCTGGCGTAATTGTAGCCATCATGGCATCAAAAGCACGCCATTGCTCGGCAGGTTCTACCATTTTGGTAGGCTCCTGTCCATCATTTTTAACAGCATGGGTAAAGTACAGGCCGCCTATTGATTTGGCCACCGCCTCTAACTGGTAGCGGTGCAATAGGTACATCGGCACCAAAACTTCTTCAAGGGTACTCATCGGCGCACCCTCGCGAATTGCTTTTTCCGAGAAGTTATCCAGTACATGCCTGCGCACGGCCATTAGCTTATTCAGTTGGTCAATAGGGTTTACACCGTCATCCCATTGGTTTGACATGGGGTGCGCGTTACCACCAATATCGGGTATATATTTAAAGCCCTGCGCAAGGGTTTCTTTCATGATCTTGTCCAGCGCGGTATTCTCGTCCACATTTTTTGCAAAGTCCGAGTATCCCCACATAATAGCCCGCTTATCCCAGGTGCCAATGCCTTTGGCATAAGCATCGCTAATATCAATGGTGCCATCGGCCTTTAAGTTAAAACGTGGGAAAGGGTAATCCATTACCGATGCGCGCTCTTTAGGGCTGGCGGCAAAATTGTGGGTTAAACCCAGGGTATGGCCAATTTCGTGTGCAGATAACTGCCTGATACGGGCCAGCGCCATTTCTTCCATTTGCTTGCTTACCGGTTTGCCATCTGTATAAGGCTGTAATAAACCTTCGGCAATCAAGTAATCCTCGCGGTGGCGGTCTGATCCTAAGGTCACCACGCCTTTGATGATCTCGCCTGTACGCGGGTCGATATAGGATGAACCGTAGCTAAATGCCCGGTTAGGTGTACCCGAACGGGTTACCCAGTTCACTACGTTATAACGGATATCCATCGGGTCGGCGCCTTCGGGCAGTTCCTTTACAATAAAGGCGTTTTTAAAGCCCGCTGCTTCAAAAGCCTGGTTCCACCAGCTGCCGCCTTCAATCAATGCTTTTTTAATAATAGGTTGCGCGCCGCGATCGATATAATATACAATAGGCTCCACCGCCTCGCTTACCGCGGCCGATGGGTCTTTTTTAATTAAACGGTGGCGCTCGATAAATTTCTTGGTGATCGGCTCGCTCATGGCCGCAGCGAAATCCATATACTGGAAATTAAAGAAACCAGAACGGGGATCAAACTTGCGCATTTTATAGCCGGGAGGGGGCAACTCAATAAAAGCCTGGTGTTCGTTCAGGGTAACCGAAGTAGCATCGGGGGCTATACGGCCGCCGCGGCCGCCACCGCCGCTGCCCGCAAAAGTAAGCATGGCTTCAAACTCCGAGTTTTTAGGGAAGTTTTTGGTATTATCCATGTATACAACAGATCGGCTTTCGTCTAAACGGTAACCACCGCCCGCCGCGCCGCCTGCACCACCACGGCCGCCTGCTGCCTGTGCTGTACCGGGGTTGCCACGGCCGCTGCCTAAACCATCGCCCACATGCAAAACATCGCGCACAATGAAAGGCGTAAAATCAACCAGCACCTTATCGCCCTCGATAGCCGCTGGCGTAAACGCGAAGATGACCGACTTGGCAAAATTATGCTCAACAGCTTTCACCTCATCGGGGTTGCCGTTTACCGCGCGGTAATTAGTAACAGGCTCTACCAAAAATATCTTGGGGCCAACCTTAACAAATTTGGTAATTACCGACGATGCCTGCCCGCGTTCGGCCCCGCCATTGCCCACACCATCCATTAACGAGCTGAAATAGAGGAATTCGGTATTAAACTTATCTATCTCCAGGTAAACCTTCCCGCTTTTTTCATCGTAGTAAAAGTTAAAATAACCATCAAACTTTTTTAAGTTTTGTGTTACCGATGCAATGGTTGCCGCAGGGGCAGCAGCATCGCCCCGGGCGCCTCCCGGTTGCCTGTTTTGGGCATTAGTGGTGGCCGTTAATGCAATTGCAGTACAAAAAAATAATAAGAATTTTTTCATAGGGTGATTTGTTTTGGGTTAGTGTGCATAAAAGCGTGTAATTTGATCAATAAACGTATCGTAAACTTAACAATCATTTATATTTTATCCCATTTTTTAATGAATTATAATGACTTAGTTACATTTTGTTACGATTTTGGCATTGAATGATTTACGGCAAAATATTTTAGAAAAACTATTATTCTACCTGCTCCATCAATTTGTTAAAATAAACCCGTTAAACAGGTGTTACAAATGTATGTTCATGAGGGAGCACGATTTGAGCGCACATGAATAATTAAATTATATCGCCCTGTAAATGGTTTACAATGGTTAATTGCATCATGTTTTTAATAATAGATTTGTGTTAACCATACCGAACTTGTTATTTTAGGAATAGAAATCCTATTGTTTTTAATTTCCGTAAATAATAACGCGTATTAAATAATTTAGAAATCTACCGACCCCAAACAAATGATGCCTACAGATACGAATACCCCACCTATCCCTGTTAACGAGATGGATCGGATTTATACCCTTACCGACTTTGACCTGGATTATGCTAACCTGCAAAATAGCTTTAAGGATCTGACTAAACTGGCGGCCAAGGTTGCCGGTACGGATATTTCCATGATCAACCTGATAGATATGTATACCCAATGGACGATATCCAATTTTGGGCTGGATATTGACCAGATGCCGCGCGAGGATTCGGTTTGTCAGCATACCATTATGCAGGATGGTGCCTTTGAGGTGAATAACCTATCAAACGATAGACGGTTTAAAAATAAATTTTACGTAACCGATGCTCCCAACCTGCGCTATTATTACGGCTTACCGCTGCAAACGGAAAGTGGCACCAATATTGGCGCGCTGTGCGTACTAGATACTAAACCTAAAGACATTACGCCCGAAAAATCGGAAATGCTGAAGATTATCGCGGGGGAGATAGTAAATCGGTTAAAGGCCATGAAAGCCATAGAATCGCTAAAGCACCGGCTGCACGAAGCTACCGAATCGCAACGGCGAGTGGCGCATGATATTCGCGGACCTATTGGCGGCATCATCGGTTTGGCACGTATCATTAGCGAGCAGGGCGACGAAAATACACTGGATGAGGTGCTGGAGTTTATCAGCCTGATCCAAAAAAGCGGCGACAGTATATTAGAACTGGCCAGCGAGATATTGAACGCCGATACATCCAAAAAGGAAGTGAAGCTGGGTGCCGACGAGTTTAACCAGTTATTGCTAAAGGAAAAATTGGAAAAACTATATATGCCGCAGGCAGTAAATAAAAGCATCAACTTTGTGGTGAGTTGCAACCCCGAAACGGCAGTGATCCCTTTTTCTAAAAATAAACTATTACAAATTATTGGCAACCTGGTATCCAATTCCATGAAGTTTACCCCGGCCGACGGCACTATTTTAGTGAAGCAATTACTGTGCGTGCGTGAGTTTGATAACGAACTGCATATTACGGTTGAGGATACCGGCATAGGTATGGACGAAGCTAAAATAGCCCAAATACTGACCGGTAAGGCGAAATCGACCGAGGGAACAAGCGGCGAACAGGGCTACGGCTTTGGCCTGGCATTGGTGAAGCATTTGGTAGACAGCTTAAAAGGTCATATATACATTACTTCAAAACCAGGTATAGGCACTACTTTCGAGATTGTTTTGCCGCAGGCTAAGCAACGGTAGCTTTCATATCCACACTTGCTTAAATCTGGTTGGGAGTTTAGCGCGGTGTAATCGCCTGGTTCTCTTTTTTGAACTAATCTCTTATAGCTAATTAACTAATCACTAATATTGCACGTTCAAAAACTTGACAGTTTTTTACTATGAAAAAAATAACTGAAAGCAACGCGGCTACCTATACCCTGATACTAATTGCAGTTACCTTTTTAATAAGGATTTGGATAGCGGCTTACACCGGCCTGGGTATTGGCGAATCGTACTACTTTCGCGGGGCTTTAAATTTAAACTTAAGCTATTTCGATCAACCGCCCTTGTTTTTTTGGTTGAGTGGTATCACTGTTAAAATATTTGGCGTAACTAATCTTGGTTTGCGTTTCCCGGCGGTATTGCTGTTTGCAGGCACCAGTTGGATGCTGTTTTTGATCACCCGTAAATTTTTTAATGCCAGTGCCGGCTTTTGGGCGGTATTGGTGATGAACCTAAGCGCCGTGTTTACCGTGGCTATTGCCTGCTGGTTTCAGCCGGATGCGCCGCTGATGTTCTTTTGGCTGGCCAGCGCCTATGTAATGATCCAGATCATGTTCGACCCGCAGAACGGGCAGCCCGGCGCAAAATATCATACCACCAAAATTTATCTGCTATGGTTATTGGTAGGCTTATTAATGGGCCTGGCTACGCTAAGCAAATACCATGTGATCTTCCTTTTTGCAGGTGTATTCATATTTGTGGGGACTAACAAAAACCAACGCCACTGGCTTACACATCCCGGGCCTTATTTGGCTATTGTGGTGGCCTTTATTTTGGCACTGCCGGTATTGCTGTGGAACTATCATAACAACTGGGTATCCTTTGTTTTCCAGGGATCGCGTGCCGGTACGGGCGAGAAATTCCAGCTACACCCCGAGTGGTTTTTGCGCAGCATTGGCGGGCAAGCCTTGTGGCTGTTACCCTGGGTATGGTACCCGCTGGTGGTGGAATTATTTAAAGCATGGCGCTTACGCAAACAACAGGTATACAGCTTTAATTTTTGGATAGCCATATTGCCGCTGGTGTTTTTTACGGTGGTAACATTATGGTCAAACCTGCAATACCATTTCCATTGGCAGGCCCCGGGCTATATGATGCTGTTTATCCCACTGGGATACGCAATTGATCAAAAACTGAACGCGACGGCTAAACAGGGTAGGGCTACCCGCCGATGGCTGCGCTTCTCGGTTTGCTTTACAGTAATTACTATCGGCGTATTAAGCCTGCACATGGTTACCGGCTTTTGGCAATGGTATGGCCCTAAATGGATAGTAAAAACCGCCCATGGCGATAATGTTGACCCCACCATACAAGGTGTTGATTATACAGATATACAAGGCCGCTTTGAAAAGGAAGGCTGGCTAAATAACCCTAAAATATTTACAGGCGCGGCTCGCTGGTGGCTAACCGGCAAGGTAGACTGGGCATTGAAAGGCCAAAAGCCCATTATTTGCTTTAGCGATGACCCGCGCAATCTGGCTTTTTTAGTTGACCCAAATACGCTGGTAGGTAAAGATGCCGTAATTATTGGGCAGGAACACGAGGAAAGCATTAATAACGATGTAAAACCATTCTTCGACGAGGTTAAGCAACTACCCGATTTGGCCATTATGCGCAGTGGCCGCGATGAATTACACCTGCAGGTATACTACTGTAAAAACTTTCACCTGCCCGCTAAGCCCCGTAACGATTTGCCGCTGTATCACCAGTTAACGGGCAGGCCGCCGTTTGGGAAGTAGGCCACTTGGTATAAGTATATCATGGCGGGTTTAGAATCCGTGCGTTATTTGAGACTTACGAAGTTTTTAAAACTTCGTAAGTCTGGCAGTTTAAACGGATCTCGCTTTAAGTAATAAGCAATAGTGCGCAAAAAACAGCGGGAAAAGGGTTTACACAAAGTTTACACATTTTAATATTTAATTTATTAAATATTTGATAACCAAATGGTTGTAAAATATCGGGTTGACACTATTTTAGTTAATTTTAATGATAATGACCACGTATTTAAGCGGGACGCTTAAATGGGTTTATGTCCAAGCGGCACGCTTGGACAGGCGGCGGGCAGGCTTACACACGCACCCTTCGACAAACTCAGGATGACACCCGCTCATCTCTGTCATTTACACCTTTAAAGTCTAGCCGGATTTTGATGACTAAGGATGACAAGGCCGGTCAATTCAATAACTTATACAATTTCTCCTGTAATATCCTTTTTTCAGGTGCGGATCGGGTGAGGCCGATGGCTTTTTCTAAGCTTATTTTTGCAGAGGCATAATCGTGCAGGCGGGTGTAAACCTCGCCCAGGATGGCGTGGTACAGGTAAAACTTACTTGCGCCAGCTATAGTTTGTAAAGCATCCAAAGCAGCCTGCGGGCCATTAACCTGCATAATAGCCACTGCCTTGTTAATAGCAGTAAATGGCGAGGGCGCAATGCGGCAAAGCCAATCATAATAGCCTAAAATGGCGGGCCAGTTGGTGGTATCGAAACTTTTTGCAGTGCAATGCTGAAACGCGATGGCGGCCTCTAAATGGTAAGCGCTTACGGCATCGCCATAGGCTGCCTGGTTCATATAATGGTTGCCTTGCTCAATTAGTTGCCTGTCCCACCGGGAACGGTCTTGTTTGGTGAGCAGGATAATTTCACCCTCGGGGCTTAAACGGCTTTCGTTGCGCGATGATTGGAAGCACATTAGCGCCATCAGCGCGTAAGCTTCGGGCTGGCGTGTATGCTCGTTTTTGGTAATGAGGTGACAAAGCATCATGGCCTCGTCCATTAAATCCCTGCGGATGAGGTATTCGGACTGGGTAGCGTTGTAGCCCTCGTTAAACAGCAGGTAAATGGCATTCAGTATTACATCGGTGCGGTTCTTTAATTCGTTTACCGATGGGATATTCAGCGTCACTTTCTCGTTGCGGAAAAACTCCTTGGTACGGTATAGTCGCTTCGATACGGTATCCTCGGGTATCAGGAATGCTTTAGCTATCTCTATAGTACTAAAACCGCAAAGTGTTTTCAGGATCAGGGTGATCTGGTTTTCTTTTGGGATGCGGGGATGGCAGCAGGCAAACATCATGCGCAGCATATCATCTTCCAGTAGTTCCTGCTTCCATGGTTTATCTATATCGGGCAGGGGCTGGTCGTGCGTTTCGGTAAGGTTTTCGGGGTCGGTGTTCAACAGGTGACGGTTATGCCTTAACCTGTCAATAGCTTTATTTTTAGCCACCCGGTACAGCCATGCCGATGGGTTATTGGGGATGCCCTTATCGGGCCAGCTGTTAAAGGCCAGCAATAGGGTGTCCTGCACCACATCCTCGGCCATTTGCAGGTTTTCTGTCCCGAACAGCTTGGTTAAAACAGCAACCATCTTCCCCGCCTCGCGGCGGAAAAGGTGGTCGGCCAATTGACTGATATGCTGATTGGGCCCGGGCATTACATTTTAGCAATTTCCTGCACCTCGGTACTGCCGTCGTATTCATAAATGGGGCAGCCTTTTGCTATTTCAATGGCTTGCTGCAAATCGTTAGCTTTAATAGCGATAAAACCGGCAACCACTTCTTTACCTTCGGCATAAGGGCCGTCGCTTAATTGCTTTTGCGGGCCGCTTAACACCGCGCCGGTTTGGGTCAGGCGTTCGCCACCTATGTAGGTGCCATCGGCCTTTAAGCCATCCATCCAGGTCATCCATTTCATCATCGATTGTTGCATTACCTCGGGCGAAACGGTAGCGAAATCTAAACCGCCACGGAATAATAACATGTACTCTTTCATTTTTTTTAGTTTTTTAAGTGAAATATTCGATTAACACCCCAATGACGAACGGCGCTGATGGATTTGGACAATTATTTTAAAGATTTTTAAATCCTGAATAAAATTATTAAAAATAGCTAATCGGGCATCATATCATGTTAAAAAAAGGGATAGTCACATGGCCTTGTTAGTTTACATTTGACTAACACGATCAACCTATCGGTATAAACCAATTTTTATGAAACTTAAAATAATAGCCCTGTTGTTTGCTGTGTTTGTTTTGCAGCGCAGCTATGCCCAATTACCCCAGGTGTTTTTGCTGAACCCCAGGCATATAGCCGACCAAAAGAATGCCTACAAGCAGGGGAAACCCGATGTGGTGAAAGGAGTAGATATGGTGGTAAAAGGTGCCAACGATTTCCTGGATGTAAAACCGGCATCGGTAATGGAAAAAGCATTTGACCCACCCAGCGGCAGCAAGCACGATTATATGAGCATGGCCCCCTATTTTTGGCCCGATCCGGCGAAAGCCGATGGGTTGCCTTATATCCGTAAAGACGGACAGCGCAACCCCGAGATCAAAAAGATAGTAGACCACGAATTGTTGAGCAGCCTGGATAATAAGTGCAAATACCTGGCACTGGCTTATTATTTTACCGGCGATGAAAAGTATGCCGCCAAGGCCAACGAGCTGCTAAAAGTTTGGTTCCTGGACCCTGAAACCCGCATGAACCCTAACCTTAATTATGCGCAAGCCGTACGTGGTGTAAATGATGGCCGGGGGATAGGGATTATCGAAACCCGGTCGTTAGCTAACCTGGCCGATTGGATGGGCTTGCTGGCTGGATCCAAATCATTCACACCGCAAAATCTAACTGCAATTAAAGATTGGTACAAACAGTATTTAACCTGGCTAACCACCAGCAAAAATGGCAAGGACGAGCATAACGCTAAAAATAACCATGGTACCCATTATGATACCCAGGTGGTAAGCTTCGCGCTGTTTACCGGCAACACGGCACTGGCTAAACAGGTTTTAGAAGACAGCAAAAAACGCATAGCCCTGCAAATTGAACCCGATGGCCAGCAAAAACTGGAACTGGAAAGGACAAATGCCTTAGGCTACAGCAGCATGAACCTGGACGGCTGGATCAATCTATCAGAACTGGGCGATAAGGCGGGTGTTGACCTGTGGGCTTATGCTACAACCGATGGCCGCAGCATCCGCAAGGCGCTGGATTGGTTGCTGCCTTATGCCTTAGATCAAAAGCCTTTCACCTATCAGCAAATTACCCCTTATAGTAAGGATGAACTTTATCATGTGCTGCTTTTAGCTTCCCAAAAGTATCATGAGCCGGCATATACCAAAGCTGCCGAAGCCATGCGTAAAAAAGACAAAATATATATAGAAGACCTGCTTTATAACTAATACCCCTATGAAATTGAATTTTAAAAATTTAACCGCATCGTTCATTATCGCCATTAGCCTGATTAACAGCCAGGCATACGCTCAGGCTAAAAGCCAGTGGGCTTATATGGGCGATAACGGCAAGCTGAATTATAAAACACTGCCACAGGGCGATCGAATAATGGATTTCTCGTACGCCGGGTATATGGGTGGTGGTGTAGCCTTGCCAGTGCCCGCGGTGAAGATAACGCTGGATGCCGCGAGCGGCGATAATAGCCCTGCTATTCAATCGGCTATTGAAAAAGTGGCTAAAATGCCGCTGGTGAATGGTTTTAGGGGGGCGGTATTATTAAATAAGGGCACGTTCAATTGCGATCAGCCTATTAACATTAGCGCAAGTGGTGTAGTGGTGCGTGGCAGCGGGGCCGATGATAAAGGCACTATTATTAACATGACCGGCAACCCGCATGTATGTTTAACGGTAAGGAATAGGCCGGTGGTGAAAAATATGGGTAAAGCTGTAGCTGTTGCCGATGCTTATGTACCTGCCGGGACAAACGTATTTACTTTAACAAGCGTAGCGGGTTTAGCCGTTGGCGATACCATATCCATTACCAAACCCGTGGCCGCCGATTGGGTGGCCTTTATGGGCATGGATCAACTGACCCGCGATGGCAAAAAACAAACCTGGATAACCGGCGAGATCACCGCCGAACGGGTAATTGCCGCCATTACCGGCAACAAGGTTACAGTTGATGTGCCTTTTAACGATAATTACGATGCTAAATATTTAGGTGCCGGAAGTGTATCGGTCAGTAAGATCAGTACATCAGGGATGCTGTCGCAAATTGGGTTCGAGGATTTAAGGATCGTATCGCCCGATCAAACTGGGACCATTAACGAAAAACATAACGCGGCTATTAACCTGAGCGGGTTGACCGACGGCTGGGTAAAAAATATCGACGTTTACAATACGGTGAACAGCGTGGGTATTACCGGTAGCCGCATTACAGTGCAGGGCCTTAATATTATCCATAACCTGGCCACTACCGGGGCCGCCAAGCCCGCCGATTTGAACGGCAGCGGGGCGCAGATCTTATTCGACCATTGCACCATTACCGGCGATAACGTTTTCTTTTTTGCAACAGGCGCTAAAGTAAATGGCCCCATTGTGATGTTGAATTGCATATTTAAAGGCAATGGCTGGATCCAGCCGCACCAGCGCTGGGCAACAGGTTTGCTGGTTGATAACTGCCAGGTGCCCGATGGTGGTATCGACTTTATGAACCGTGGTGCTATGGGATCAGGCCATGGCTGGGCTATAGGCTGGGCCGTGGCCTGGAACTGCAAAGCCAAATCGTACATGAACCAGCAGCCACCCGGCGCGGCCAATTGGGTTATAGGTAGCAGCGGCGAGCAGCAAAAACGGGATGTGCCCTTTATTAAAGGATCGGCTATAGTACCCGAGGGCATTTACGATTCGTACAAAAAACCGGTAGCGCCGCAAAGCCTGTACCTGACGCAGTTAAAAGAACGGAAAGGGGAGCAGGCGGTTAAGAATTTGGGGTATTGAGTCGTTAGTCTTAAGTTCTAAGTCCAAAGTCTTAAGTCCCAAGTCCAAAGTGAAGCGAGACTTAAGACTTTAAACTTGAGACTTTTCTTATTTAGGGATATTAAGTCGTTAGTCTTAAGTTCTAAGTCCCAAATGAAGCGAGACTTAAGACTTAGAACTTAAGACTTTCCTATTTAGCCTTATTCAACCCGTCTGTACAAGATGCATCCTCGGGTTTAATCATCAGGCCTTTTTCAAAACAAGCCCGGGCTTCGGCTTTTTTACCCGAAAACAGGTAGCTCCAGCCCAGCATTTGGTTGCCGTCGTAATCAAATGGATAAAGTACTACTACTTTGTTAAAATATTTAATAGCTGCATCGTACTGCTTACGGTTATAGCAGATAATACCTGTCCAATAATTTGCCTGGGTATTTTGAGGGTCGATTTTAAGGATGGCGCTGTATTGATCAAGCACCTTATCCCAGCTTTCCAGTAACGATAATGGTTTTACATAACCAAATTTAGCTTCAATAGCGTTAGGTTTCAGGTTAACGGCTTTCAGGTAATACGTTTGCGACGACGTATAGTTTTTAGTGAGGAAATACAGCCAGCCCAGGCGCAGGTTCACTTCGTAATTATTATCGGCATAGTAGGGCATCATATCGTTTATGGCTGCCTGGTAGTTTTTTTTAGCCTCATCGGCATAGCTATTATGAAATGCCTTTTCCATTGCCGATGTGCTGCTTTGGGCATGTACCCAAGTACCCATGAATAGCAGGCCCGCGGCAAAAAATAGCTTCTTTAAAATTTCCATGTAAATCCTCCGGTTATTGAATTCTGGTTAAAATCTTTGTTTAAATAATAGTCTTGTTTCTGTTCGAAAGTATAGTTAAGGTAAACAACAGCATGTTTGCCCAGCGGAATAAAGGCGGTTGTACCCGCCTTAAATTTAGTAATATCAATGGCATTGTACACATACAACGCGTCGGCATCAAGGTAATTATCCATTTTGCCAACCCCTATAGCTGCTTCCAGCCAAAATTGCTTAACAACTTTAAAGCCAATAGTCTGGCTGAATATGGTTTGCTGCACATCGCCGGTTTGCGCCGAAACCCGGCTCATGGTATACAAGTTTAAATTACCCAGGGGATATAAGCTTAATTGTCCGTTAAATTGTGAGATATGACTATTGCTGATATTGCTGAAATTAGCATCGCCCTGCACACTGAAATACGGTGCCGAATATTTTAAGCCGATTAGCCCTACATGGTTTTGATAGGTGCTGATACCGTAACTGGTATTTAAGTAGTGATATGCGCCCAATAGTACCAAATTGTTGTTAATGGAATAACCCAGTTTGGCATAATATTCAAACTGCGAGTCGGTATAGGTGCCGCTGATAGGGGTGGCTATAGATGGTGCGCCCGGATTTGGGGTAACAGCTGTAGTAGAAGTGATAGATTGGCTATAAAAAGCTACCGATTGGTTTAAGGTCAGCTTCCTACCCAAACGGTTGCTTAAGAATGCTCGGGTATAATTGCCCGTACCCCGGTTACTGTTTTGCGGCACTTTTACACTGTTTTCTAATCCGGCGGTCAATAAACCGAACGGCGCTACCTGTTCGTTATTTAGGGTAGTGGTATCTACAAAAGATGCGTTGTAGGATGCCGCGCTTTGGTTATCGAGATACTTATTACACAAATAACTGTAATAGCGCGCTTTTTGATTGCGCGAATCTTCTTTCAATACTTGCTGGTATTGTGTCAGCGCGCCACTATAATTCCCGCTCATCAACTGCGCGTAAGCCATGCGCTGCCGCAATACGGGGTAATCAATCCCGGCACTTATCGCGCGGTTGCCGTAGTCGACCAGCGCTTGCCAGTTACCGGCCGTGTAATAGGCGGACGATGTACTATCGGCCTGCTGAAAGCTGATGGTTTGCGCACTTGCCATATAGCAGCAGGCTACTATTAGCAGCGTTAAAAAATATTTTCTGTTTGCCATTGTGCGGTTATTTTCTGCCCGTTTAAGTTGATGGTGAATGCTTTGATGGTATGATCTGCAATATGGATGCTGGCATCCATTACTTCTTTTTTACTGCCTAACAGCTCTTTATAGCCCCTTGAGCTGATGATTAATTGCTGTTGCTGATAAGTGCTTTGGCTTTGATAGCTGCGCTTAATAAACTGGAAAAAGGGCGCTATCAAATCGTGCAGCCAAATGCCGGCTTGCAGGTTTTTGATCTGTAAAGGATAAACATCGGTAGCCGTAACATCATTATCGGCCGTAAAAACTACCTTATAAGCCGCCAGGTAAAAGTAATACAGCAGCGAACTATCGTTACCATAAAATCCTGTAAAATAGAATGCTGTACCATTGTTAATGAAGTAAATGGTAGCGCCGGTTTCCTTGCTGGCCATATACAAATGGTTATAAGCATCGGTAAAAACTTCTACGGTTTCTGTCTTACCATTATCGCCTGTTAGTTTGGCGGTGTAGCCAGGCTGCCATGTAAAGGCTTGCTTTAGCTGGATATTCATATCAACAGGCTGCAATTCGGCGCCCTCGGCGGGTGTTTCAAAGCTATGTAGTTTTTGCCCGTCGGCATCGTTACTGATATAATAAGCAAAAGGGTATCCCAGTGTTTTTGAACCGATATACGGCGTAACCTGCGCCTGAAAATGCAAATGCGGTTCGGGCGAGCGGCCGGAGTTGCCGCAAAGGCCCAGCATATCGCCCTGCTTTACGTAATCGCCAATTTTTACCTTAACCGAATGTTGCTTCAAATGCGATAGCTTGGTGTAAAAACCCTCTACATGTTTAATTACTACGGTATTGCCCCAGTTTTGCTCGGTATTTACCATGCCAATTTCGTTATCCTGAATATGGTTCACTACTTCCTCCACCACGCCATCGGCGCAAGCCAAAACGGGTTTGTTAAAGCAGTAAAAATGTTCGGGCCGGGTACCGGCATCGCGATAGGTGCTTTTATCCTCGTCTATAATTACAAAATCCAAAGCCTGGCCCCATTCATCCTGATGGGTAATGCCACCATTATAACCTTGCGATACCGTCCAGCTGCCAATAAAGGGTAGGTTAAGGCGCAGGTATTTTAAGTCCTGTAAGCGCTCCTGCCCATTAAGGTATTGGTACAGGTTAATCTCGGGCGAATAATGCTGTATAGGCGTTAATTGCAGCTTGCCCGGGTTTACCCGCAGCATAAAGAAGTAGAGCAGGCCAATAGTCAACAAGCAGAACGGCAGCGAAAATATCGGCAGGTTATGCACGCCCAGTATCCGCGTTAACGCGTTAACCAACAGAAATGCCACCGGCATAATCATTATTGCCCATAAATACGAGCGTACCGAGGGGATAAGGAAAAAACCGCCAATAGCTACCGATACCATCATAAAATTAGCACCTAAATGGTAATGGCTGATGCCCTCGGGATATACACCCGTCAGTTTGTTGAACACGCAAGCCGTAATAAAGCCGATGAGCAGCAAGCTAAACCCAATACGCGAATGGATGAACAAGCCAATACTCATTACCAGGCCCGCTACAATGCTGTTCTGGAAAAAGATGGAACTAACGGAGCGAAAAAACAGGTCGGGGTATTTGCCAAAGCAAACCTTATCAATATTGGACAGGAAATTGACTATCGAAGTGTTGCCGCCGGTATATAGTTCCGTTAGCATATAGCTTTCCTTTTGCTGCAAGCCCATGCCCGC
Organism: Bacteroidota bacterium; assembly: GCA_040389105.1. GTDB lineage: Bacteria > Bacteroidota > Bacteroidia > Sphingobacteriales > Sphingobacteriaceae > Mucilaginibacter. Next base: position 313,062 of record JAZKAO010000004.1, on the reverse strand, counting down.
ATAGCCGTTGGCCGCCAACAGCACCAACCAAAAAGCGAGTATAAACGGAAGGGATAGCACGGGCAGGCCATACTTGCCAAACCAGGCCGTAAGCACTACAGTAAGTGTAACCGTTAGCAAACAAGCTGCTACCAGCCACAGCCAAAACGAGCTGTTAAAATGGTAAAACGTACCAAAGCCTATGCCCAGTAACAAGGCATTAAAGCTGTAAAGCCCCATTTGTATGCTTTCGCGCTGATAGCCCATCAGGCTTACTAATGCTACGGCAGCACAGGTGCATAGCAAACCCGTTAACCCTGCAGCAGGATTAAAAAATGATACCAGTAACAACAGTACCGCCAATACCCTGTTTTGTGAAAAAAACAGGATAGCGTAACTGTTTAGTACTGAATTGATATAATATAAAATGTTCTTTTTCACCTATTTACTGTTGTTGTGTAAATATTATCTCCATCAAACTAATTTAAATTGCTGTAAATGCTCGGGCATTTTTTCCATCATTTCCATGTATTGCAGGTTTTCGGCCTGGCGGATGATGTGGGTATTTTGCTGCTCGTCAATCAATACCACAGCCGGCCGCGTTGTTATAAATTGCATCCATTGGGTCATATTATAAGCGCCAACTTTGTGTACCACCACATGGTCGCCGGGGTTAAGCAGGGGCAGGTTAACGCTCTCGCGCACTACATCAATATTCATGCAGAGCGGGCCGTACAGCACCATATCCTCGGTATGCTGGTTAAAATCCTGCGCGGGGCTTATTTTATGCTCGTACCAAAACGAGGTGAACAGGATGTTTACGCCAAAATTCATAATGGTGGCACGGCGACCATCGCTCAGGCGTTTGTTGGCAATTACGCTGCCTAACAGATAACCGGCATCATCAATTAATACACGGCCGCTTTCCAGTATTAGCAGGGGTAATTCTTCCTGTTTAAAGCCGTAGCCTAAAATCACGGTAGTAATGGCCTCGGCAAAATCATCAACCGATGGTACAGTATCCACACCCGGCAAATAAGCGCCTTTTAGGGTATTGGTTGATGGGAAACCACCGCCCAGGTCGAGGTATTGAATAAGGGTATACAATAAATTTTTGCAGCGTGTAGCCAACTCACATAATTTATTTGCAGCTACTGCATAAGCCGCTGTTGATAACATAAAAGTGCCGATATGGCAATGCAAACCCACCAATTGCATTTTACCCGAACCAACTATTTTAGATATGGCATTCCAGGCCTGTCCGTTCTCGTAGTTAAAACCAAAGCGGTCCCATACCGGGTAAACGCCGGTATCCATGTTCACGCGGATAGCTACGCGGGGCCTTTTATTCAGTTCGTCGCAAAGTTCTATTAGGTTATACAGTTCGTCAAAATGATCTATATGGATCAGCGAATCGTTATCTATAGCCAATATCAAGTCGTCGCGGTGCTTATCGGGGCCGTTAAAAATAATATGGTTACCCGATACGCCATTGCCTAAAGCCTTGCGGTATTCAAAACCCGATACCACCTCGGCCCAACTACCTTCCTGGTGAAAGATATTACAAACGGCGTTGATATAATTGGTTTTATAGCTCCATGCAAATTGCACTTTTGGGTAACGTGTTTTGAACGAGCGCGCGGCCGATTGGTAATTGCGGCGGATCTGTTTCTCGGACAGTACAAACAACGGCGAGCCATATTGTTCAATTAGTTTAAGCACCGGCACACCCTCGATATACTTTACGGGCTGAAACTCGGTACGGGTGCCGAACTTATTCATCAATCCCGTATTCATTTTCTTAATAACGGGGCGTTCGTACTTTAACTTTTTCATATCAGTTTACAGTGATTAGGGGGTATTGGTTTAAAGTTCGCCAAAGGCGGATAATTGCTGAAACTCGTTCACATCGGTAATATGATCCCAGGCATAGCGGATAAACATTTTGCCTACCTGGTATTCGGTAAAAGGTTCAATGGTTTCGCCCATGGCCATTTTTACTAAGGCGGCAGGCTGGTTTTGCCCCGCGCCGGCCGTTAAATAAATCCAGGCCGGGAAACGGGGGTTAACCTCCATAATGTATAGTTTGCCGCTTGCATCGCGCATAATTTCCAGCTCAAAACCGCCGCGCCAGTTGGTGGCTTTGGTAAACTGACGGGCCAAATCAAGCAGGTCGGCATCTTCAATGGTAATGCCTGCCCAGGCCTTGCCCTTATCGGTAATATATAGCTTGCGCATAGGTATAATGCTAATGCAGTTGCCGTTACCATCGCCCAGGGCGGCTATATTAATTTCGGTGCCTTTTATAAGTTTTTGTACAATAATGGGTGTACCCCATTTGGCACTTAACTGGTAAAAAGCCTTTTGTGCCAGTTCCAGGTTTTGGCAAACGTAGGCCTCGTAATATTTACCCTTAACCACCAGCGGGTAATCCAGTTCTTCGGCTGCCTTTTTCAGGTCATCGGCTTTGTGGATCACCTTATCCTGCGGTACATACATGTTATGCTTTTTGCCAAACTTAGCCAGGTTGATCTTGTCGCGGGCTTCTAATGCCTCGTGTGTGGGCAAAAAGGTATGGATGCCTATCATGCGCAGCTGGGCGCTTACCTTAATAAAGTTGTACAACTCGGCATCAAAGTTGGGGATAATTAGGTCTATATCTTCCTTATCATGAATATATTGAAGTCGTTCAACTAAAGCTTCGGCACCGGCTGATGGGTAGGGGATCTGGTAGGTTTTATCCACCAGATTGTGCAGGTAAACACCGGGCTCTAACGATTCGTAAGAGAGGCCAATGATGCGGATATTGTCGCCCAATCCATCGCGCAGCGCACGGATCACCGCTACACCGGGGCCGGGGCTATCAACCGCGTTAAGCGCGGTAACACCAATTACAAGGGGCTTGTCGGTAGCTTTATTTAGCATGGCGCTTATTGCTCTAACAGGTTAGCATCCTTTAATTGCAATGTCCAATCTTCCCAATCCCGTTCCAGTTGTGTTTCCTCCACCTCGTAATTTTCAAGTAGCTGCTGTTTAATTTCGGGCGATGTTTTACCGGCCTTCATCAGGCCTAAAATCTCGGCCGCTATAGGGTTGCTGGAAAACGAATCGCCGGTGGAGGGGTTAAAAATAAAACCATTCTCGCTGGTGGCAATATTTTTTTTGAGTTTCATTATCGGTTTAATCAGGGTTTGCGGTGGGTTTATGTTAAACAATCACCGGGTTTAAATTATAGTATGAATGTCGGCCTAATATCCCGTTTTTTTTACAAATGTATCGGCGAATGACCGCAATGTATCGATGAAAATTGTTGTGAAGATACAATAAACCAACTCTTAATGAGTTGCCGGGTGAGACGATAACGCGCGAAAATTCCTTCGCGATGTACCGTATTTAATTTTTATCGGTAGATGATTTTGAGTTATCGACAATCAGGAACCAAACACATCCAACCATTAACAGGATAAGGGCAAACACGCAGGTGAATAATTTTTTCATACAGATGTGAAGGTAGTTTTAGCTCGGGTATTAATAGCTAAAATGCACATCAGCTTTTTAGTTTTCAATAAAGTAACGATGAATAGGGGGATTGTATCGATGAAGCGGCATAGCCAAATGCTCACCGTTGCAGTTACCCGGCTGGAGCCCATAGGCGTTCGGCAGATTTGTTTTCAAGAGCCTGCGGCGCGGTAATATATTGTAGCAACGGGTTTTAACCCGTTGATGATGGATTTGTATAATTAACAAGTGCTGTAGGCACGGTACATATTAGGGCTATTTATATGATCCGAACCGATGGCTCTCTTTGTTAACGATCATCTTTACAACGGATTAAAATCCGTTGCTACAACATGGAACGAAGCTACGTCTCTACTTTGCATTATTCCCAAACATTATTGGGCTGGAGCCGAGCGATTGTATACTATTCTGTTACTTCTTCACCCAATCCTTAGCAAAGGCGCTATAACTATCACTAATAGGCAGTTCGGCATTTGCCAATTGAATTTTACGGTTTTGGATGGATTTGATTTTACCCACGGCCACCACAAAGCTGCGGTGTACGCGCTGGAATTGATCGGCCGGGAGTTTTTCTAATACCTTTTTTAGGGGCATTAGGGTAAGTACCGGTTTGGGCGATGTAGATGTGTGGATTTTGATATAATCTTCCATGCTTTCAATGTATTCAATATCGTTCAGGTTGATCTTCACCATCCGGTACTCCGAATACACATACAGGCTTTCCTGCTGGCTATTGTTGCCTTGCAATTGCTTGTATTGCTGAAACTCTACCGCTTTTTCTACCGCCTTGCCAAAGCGGGTAATATCAATGGGCTTCAGCAGGTAATCCAACGCTTCCAGTTCAAAGCCCTCAAAGGCAAAGGCCTTATGGGCGGTGGTAAATATCACCATTGGTTTGCTTTCTAAGGATCGTACCAGGTCTATCCCCGTAATATCGGGCATATTAATATCCACAAAAAGCAGGTCTACAGGGTTGCGTGCCAAAAATTCGGCGCCCGATACCGCATCTTCAAAACATTGTATCAACTGTAGCTGTGGAAATTTGGCAATATACTTGCGCATCAGTTCCAGCGCCAGCGGCTCATCATCAATAGCAATACATTTTAGTGGTGTCATCAGGTAGGTTTATCGGCTTAACTATGTAAAGTTAACTTAACTTTAAACATATTATTTTTTTCTTCGATGTTTAACAGGTGTTTTTGCGGATAGATATATTCCAGCCGCTGTTTAGTGTTGGCAATGCCTACGCCCACACGGTCGGGGTTTTTAGGCTGGTTGTGGAAGATCCTGTTCCCGCAACTAAAGGTAATGGTTTGTGCTTCGGCTACCAGTTCAATGTCCAAATCGCTTTCTTCCTGCTTGCTAATGCCGTATTTAAACATATTCTCTACAAAGGGGATCAGTATCAGGGGGGCAATCCGCTGATGGGTAATTTTGCCGGTTATCTTAAAATTTACGCTGGTTTTTTTGCCCAGGCGTAAACGTTGCAGGTCTATATAATCGTTTACACAGTTAATTTCATCTTGTAGCAGCACAAAATCCTCGCTCACCTCGTCGGTTACATAGCGCATAATATTGCTTAGCTTCATAATACTTTCGGATGTATGCTCGCTATTGGTGACGGATAGCGTGTAGATATTATTCAGCGTATTAAACAAAAAGTGCGGGTTAATTTGGGCCTTCAGGAAGGAAAGTTCGGCATTGGCTTTTTCGGCTTCGGCTTTTACTACGCGTTGCTCGGTAGTTTGCCATTGCTGCACAGTGCCTATGGCTATGCTTAGGGCCATCATTAAAGCAAATATCACCAAACTAATAGTATCAATATTGCGGGAGTGCGCCAACAGCGGACTAATCCCTGTGGCCGGTTTAGCGGCAGGGTCCTGCATCCGCAAATCCTGGTGGGGCAGGGGGCCAAAATAACGGTGGCTTTCTTTTACGCTATCTAAATAATGCTGATGTGTTGCCGCCGCTTGTTGTGCTGCTAATTGGGCTTGTACGCGCGGGTTATGGGCCAGCAATTTATCAAAGGGTTGTATAAAGTAAACAAAGCCCAGTAAAAATAAGATGATGAGGCTATAAATAACATACTTTTTGCGCAGCAGCAAATTGGGGATCAGGTAATCCAAATTAAAATAAAACATCACCATATAGGTAAGGCAAAACAACCAATAGTACGATGAGCCAAACAGCACCCAGGTACTATTGCCTTTTAGTCCGTCGTTCAGAAATAGCAGTGGGAATATCAGGAACAGCAGCCAGCCGGCCGCATGGATAACGTAAGAAGCTTTAAAGCGTAGCATATATACAAAGCAACGGATTATAAAGGCATATATAGCAAAATGTATCGGTAATTGGGCCTTTTGTATGGATGAAATTGTGTTTTTAGTTTAATGCAGGGTACCCGATAATTGGTTTTATATATGGTTTAACAGGCTTATGGATTATTTTATCAATAATAATTCTAAATAAGAAACACCGGCTGCAATAACCATTATTAACTGAGCGTTTTGTATTTTTGCATACTTTTTAATATTACAAAGAGTTAACGATGAAGAAAAGCTCGATTTTTGGTTTAATAGTTATTGCAATTGCCATAGCGGTAATTATTAGTACCTATTCAAGTTCAAGCACTTATGGTTCATTTAACGATGCCAAAAAAAGTGAAAGCACCCTACAGGTGGTTGGCCATTTAAACAAGCAAAAAGAATTGTATTACGATGCCACTAAGGATGCTAATTATTTTTCGTTTTTTATGAAAGATAATAAGGGGCAGGAGTGCAAGGTAATTTTCACCGGGACTAAGCCGCAGGATTTTGAGCGGTCGGAGCAGGTGGTATTAACCGGCAAAATGGTAGGCAGCGAATTTCACGCGTCGAAGATCCTGATGAAGTGCCCGTCAAAATATACACAGGATAAATTGGAAGTAACAGAGGTCAGCGCTAAGCAGGCCAGCATATAAATTTTTAATGGATACAGCTTTTAAAGGTGAACACCTGTTGCCCGGTCATTTGGGCCAGTTCTTCATCATCCTGGCGTTTGGTGCCGCCTTATTATCAACCGTAAGTTATTACTTTGCCGCTACAAGTGCCGATAAGCTCGATAAATCGTGGCTACGCCTGGCCCGTCTGGGGTATTGGATCAATACTGCTTCGGTAGTAGGTATTGGCAGCTGCCTGTTCTATATTATTTATAATAACCTTTTCGAGTACCATTATGCCTGGGCGCATTCATCGCGCACTTTGCCGGTATACTATATCATTTCCAGCTTTTGGGAAGGGCAGGAGGGCGCCTTTTGGCTTTGGACGTTTTGGCAGGCTGTATTAGGTAATATCCTGATATGGAAAGCAAAATCATGGGAAAAACCGGTGATGACGATTGTGGCTTTATCACAATTGATCTTATCATCTATGCTTATTGGGGTAGAGATATTTGGCGCGCGCATTGGCAGCTCGCCGTTTATTTTACTGCGCCAGGCCATAGAAGGACCGATATTTAGTCGCCCGGATTATATGATGTATGTGAAGGATGGCAACGGCTTAAACCCGCTGTTGCAAAACTATTGGATGGTAATACATCCCCCAACGCTGTTCCTGGGTTTTGCATCAATGATAGTGCCTTTTGCTTACGCCATAGCCGGCTTATGGCAAAAACGTTATAAAGAGTGGGTTCAGCCCGCTATATCCTACGCGCTGTTCGCTGTAATGGTATTGGGTACCGGTGTAATTATGGGCTCGTTTTGGGCTTATGAATCATTAAACTTTGGCGGCTTTTGGGCATGGGACCCGGTAGAGAATGCCGCGGTTATACCATGGCTTACACTAATTGGCGCCGTACACGTAATGATTGTTTATAAAAACACAGGCCACGCTTATTTTACGGCTTTGTTTTTAACCCTGATTAGCTTTGTGCTGGTATTATATGCTTCGTTCCTTACCCGCAGCGGGATCCTGGGCGAAACATCGGTACATGCCTTTACCGATTTAGGTATGTTTTGGCATTTGGTTATTGATGTGCTGATCTTCCTGGCTTTGGCCGTTGTATTGGTTGTTGTGAGGTGGAAAGATCTGCCGATCAGCAAAAAAGAGGAAGAAACTTACTCGCGCGAATTTTGGATGTTTGTTGGTTCGGTATTCCTGGCGCTATCGTGCCTGCAATTAACGGTAGTAACCTCTATCCCGGTTTGGAACGAGATGTTTGGTACCCATATTGCCCCGCCTAATGATAAGGTTACGCTATACAATATCTTCCAGGGTGCTTTTGCGGTAGTAATTGCCTTGTTTATGGGCTTTACACAGTTTTTAAAATACAAAAAAACAGATTCAGCCCGGTTCTTCATCACCGCTATATTATACCTGGTTGCATCGGCGCTGATTAGCGGGGTTGTAATTTATTTAACCGGTGTTTATAAACTGCACTACGTTTATATGCTGGTAATGTTTACCGCTATATACTCGGTATTATCTAACGCTAAAGTATTAGCCGATGCCATTAAGGGTAAGTTTAAACTGGCCGGATCGGCGGTGGCGCATATTGGTTTTGGTTTATTGCTTATCGGCGCGCTAATATCGGCCGGGACGCAAAAAGTAGTATCGGAAAACACCACCGGCGAGCAATACACCGCCGAGTTTGCAAAGGCTAACAACCCGCGCGAAAATATTATGTTGTATAAAAACCAGCCCATACAAATGGGCGGTTACGAGGTGACTTATATTGGCGATTCGATAGCCTTACCTAACCATTACTTTAAGGTAGAGTATAAAAAGTACGATGCCGCCGGCAAAGTAAAAGAACAGTTTGTGCTAAAGCCAAACTCGCAGGCTAACCGTAAAATGGGTTTGGTTTCATCGCCCGATACCAAGCATTACTTATTCCACGATTTATACACGCATGTAAGCATGGCCCCCATTAAGTACGACGACGAATTGCGTGGCGAAACAGGTGGCCACGATGCCGATGCAGACGATGATAAGAATTACGACCCACCGGTAGCACACCAGGTGACCGTTGGCGATACTATCCGCTTTAGGGAAGGTTTTATGGTGCTGAAAGGTTTGAATAAGGACGCGCACGTGGCCGATATTAAGCTAAGCGGCAATGATATTGCCATAGGTGCCGACCTGGAAATTACATCGCACGGAAAAACTTATATGTCCGAACCGGTTTACATGATAAAAGGCACCAACGGTTACGATTTTGCCCGTAAGGTAGCCGATGTGGGTTTAAAACTACGCTTATCGCAAATACTGCCTAAGGAGGGTAAGGTTGAAATTACCGTTTATCAGCAGCCCGAAAGCAAAAAGCCATACATTGTAATGCGCGCCATTGTATTCCCATATATCAATTTCTTTTGGTCGGGTACTATCATCATGGTTATCGGCTTCCTGATGTCGATATTCAGGCGTAATAAGGAGTTGAAGACGGTTTAAATCAGAATTTTGCAAAGCGTTGCAAGCAACTGGGAGTTTACTCAAAATGGCTTTACCATTATTGATGCTATTTATACCCAGGAGGAGATACGCAATATTATTGAGCAGATTGAACAGGTAAATAGCGACAAACCCACTTTCAGGGTAAGTAATGATCTGTTTGCCATCAGGCAATTTTTAAGAGAAGTGCCCGGGGTTTGCCCGCTGATTTTCAATGCCAAGTTGATTAGTATCATTAATGATCTTTTTGGCGATGATTACTTCGTAGTAAAATCTATTTACTTTGATAAACCCGGCTTATCTAACTGGTTTGTAGCCTACCACCAGGATTTAACTATTTCGGTCGATTATAAATTGGATGTAGCCGGATACGGCCCGTGGACGGTTAAACAAAATCAGTTTGCAGTACAACCGCCATTAGCTATCTTACAGCGTAACTTTACTATCAGGATACATTTGGATGATACCGACGCGGATAACGGAGCGCTAAGGGTTGTTCCTGGTTCGCATTTAAAGGGTGTTTATCGCCCCGAAAATATTGACTGGACAATAGAATGTGAGCATATTTGTGATGTAAAAGCAGGGAGTGTCATGCTCATGTCGCCCTTGTTATTACATGCATCCAACCGTACCACAAACAATAAAAAGCGCCGGGTTATCCATATTGAGTTTAGTAACGCCGAATTGGCAGAGGGGTTACATTGGTCGGAAAAGATTGATTTTTAATATGCTGATTCTAATCTTTAAAATTTAACCACAGAGGTCACTAAGGTTTTCACGGAGTATACTGAGATGTTATGGTGAAAATATTAAATTAACTCTGTGTACTCTGTGATTTCTTAACTCTGTGACCTTTGTGGTTAAATCATCAATCCTACTACTTTTCTTTCAAAAACTCCAGTATCCTGGCGTTAACCTTTTCCGCTTGTTCAATATAAGGCAGGTGCCCGGCATCATCCACCGGGAAAAACTGAACCTGTAACACGCTCCGCACCGAATCGCTGTAGGTAAAGGGTACGGTATTATCTTCGCGGCCCCATATCAGCAAAACGGGTTTATGTTTAGTGTTAAGCAAGGCATTATTCTGGCGGCCATTATAAGTGTAATTGTACATGGTCGATATCAACGAATTAGTAAAGCCTTTGTACTGCATTTGTACTTTATACCGGTTTACCCAATCGGGGTGGCGTTGGGGGTATTTAAAATCTGTTAACTGGCTTTCGGCACGCTCGCGCGGGTGGATGGTTTCATAATACCGCGTCACTATTTCAGGTTTATCAGGTTGCATGCTCTCGTAACCGGGATCAATTAATATTACCTTCTTCACCATATTGGGGTATTGGGCAGTGAAACTGGTAGCCAGCATGCCCCCGAAAGATATGCCCGCCAGGTTAACCGGCGTTTTTAGATGCAGTGCACTGATTAGCTGAGTAAGCTGGTTGAAATAAAACGCGTTATTATAAACACTATCGGGCTTGTCCGAATAGCCGCGCCCATAATCATCATACCTTAATACCCGGTAACCTTGCTTAACCAAATATTCAAAAGTGCCATCCCAAATATAGTAGGGTACACTAAAACCATGCAATAAAATAACCACCTGCCCGGTATCAGGGCCAGCCAGTTGGTAGTGCGTAATACCTGCCCTTAGTTTGATAAAGCTGCCCGGGGCATTTTTTCTATCCGCGTCAGTTAGGTTTTTTTTCTCGACATTTCGATACAGATAAAGCCCTCCAAGTATAATTGTGGTAATAGTTACCAAAAAAATTATGGCAACAAAAATCAGTCTAAAGTATCGCATCAGGGTTTATAGTTTGGTGATATAAATATATATTATATATCTCAATGTTTTAATTTCAATTTATCCGAAATTTGATACCTGAATTATGCGTATTACACTAATAGGATCGGGCAATGTGGCCACACACATAGGGGCAGCCCTTAAAAATGCCGGTCACCATATTGTACAGGTTTACAGCCCAAATTTGCAGCACGCGGCCTTATTAGCCTACCATATTAAAGCCGAAGCCATTGATGACCTGCAACAAATAAACCCGGATACCCATGTGTTTATCATCTCGGTAAAGGATGATGCTATTGATGGTATCGCGCGGCAATTAGCAGTTTATGATCAACTTATATTGCATACATCGGGCAGTACCGATATTAAAACCTTATTGCAGTATACCACCAAAGCAGGTGTATTTTATCCCCTGCAAACTTTCAGCCGCAGCAAGGAGCTTAATTTTAGGGATATGCCACTTTGCTTAGAAGCAGCAAGCCCCCCAATATTATCGCAGATAAAGGAACTGGCGCAAACGGTAAGTAATAAGGTGTATGATGTAAATTCGGAGCAACGGCGTATACTGCATTTGGCGGCTGTGTTTGCCTGCAACTTCCCTAATTACCTGTACAGCATTGCGCAGCAATTACTGGCCGATAACCAGTTAAGTTTTGATATGCTAAAGCCGCTGATTGCCGAAACGGCCGATAAGGTTCAGCAAAGGCTGCCGGCCGATGTGCAAACTGGTCCGGCGGTGCGTAATGACGCAAGTACCATGGATAAACACCTGGATATGCTGCAAAACCAACCCTTACTACAACAGATATACGCGTTACTTAGTCAGGGTATTATCAAAATGGATAAAGGCACTAACGGCGATAAGTAATTTTGTTACTTTTGCCTTGATGAATATTTTTAAAGTTAAAATAAACTTTGAGGAAAAAGGACTGGAGCCAATTGAGTTGCCTGCCGCCGAAGGTGAATCTGTTTTGGATATTTGCCTGGAGAACGGCATAGAACTACAACACAACTGTGGCGGCGTATGCGGCTGCAGTACTTGCCACGTTTATGTAAACAAAGGCGAAGGCAATATCCAGGAAATATCTGATAAGGAAGAAGATTTTATTGACCGGGCAGTTAACCCGCGTATTAATTCGAGATTGGGCTGCCAATGCGTACTTATTGACGGTGATATTGAGATCACCATACCCGATCAGTCGGATTTTATGGGGCATTAATACCCGTTTAAATTAAACCATAATACTTATAACCTTAAATAATGATACAAGACAAATTCTCGTTGCCGATACACTGGAATGACTACGAAGACATTGCCATGGGACTTTATGAAAAGTTTGGCGACGATTTTGGCGAATCGCAAATATATCGTATCCGCTTTACCGACTTGCTGGAGTGGGTACTCTCATTACCCGATTTTAAGGGCACCCGCGAACAATCGAACGAAGGCCACCTGGAGCAAATTCAAAGCGCCTGGGTTTACGAGTGGCGGGATAACCAATAATCAGTTTGCAGTGGGCGGTTTGCAGTAATATTTGGATTGCAGATCGGTAGCTGCAGCTAACATGTGCCAACTGCTAACTAATAACTGCTAACTACATGTCTTTATTCGATCAGTTAAAAACAATCACTACCTTCATTTTTGATGTGGATGGCGTGCTAACTGATGGCGGGGTATTTGTAACCGATAGCGGCGAGCGTTTCCGGCAATTTAATATTAAGGATGGCTATGCACTGCAACTGGCGGTAAAATGCGGCTATAATGTATGCGCCATTTCAGGCGCCAGTGCCGAGAGTACCCGCATCCGTTTGAATGATTTAGGTATTAAGGACGTTTACCTTGGTAGCAAGGACAAGACAGCAACTTTTAATACCTATATAGCAGCCAATAATATCAACCCAAAAACAGTAATGTACATGGGCGATGATATCCCCGACCTGAAAGTAATGCAATTAGCCGGCCTGCCCGTTTGCCCGGCCGACGCTGTAGAAGAAATAAAAGCCATTAGTACTTATATATCGCCCATTACAGGCGGCAAAGGCTGCGCCCGCGATGTAATAGAAAAGGTATTGAAGATACAAGGCAAATGGCTGAACGCCGAGGCGTATAGCTGGTAGACTGGGTAGTTCATGGTTCATAGTTAATGGTTCATGGACAGAAGTTTTATCCGGCTATGAACTATGAACCATCAACTATGAACTACAAAGTAAAAATAATTCTCGCATCAAAATCGCCACGCCGGCAGGAACTGCTAAAGCTGATGGATATAGATTTCCGCATTGTGCTGAAGGAAGTTGACGAAAGCTACCCCCATGGCCTTACACCTGCTGAAATAGCCGTATACATAGCCGAAAAAAAAGCCCTGGCCTTTGATGAGGAAGCCGGTGACGAGATTGTGCTTACTGCCGATACTATTGTCGAAATTAACGGCCAGATTTTGGGCAAGCCTGATGATGCCGCGCACGCTATACAAATGCTAAAAATGCTATCGGGCAATGTACACCGGGTAGTAACCGGCGTTTGTTTGATGTACAAGGGTCATATAAATAAGTTTTATGATGTATCTGAAGTGTTTTTCCGCAAGTTGACTGATGAAGAGATCACCAATTATGTAAATAAATACCAGCCCCTTGATAAAGCCGGTGCCTACGGCATACAGGAATGGGTAGGGTTAACAGGTATCGAACGTATTAATGGCTCATACACCAACGTGGTTGGCCTGCCTACCGAGAAGCTGTACCAGCAACTGTTGAAGATGGCTAAACTATAGTTTGTATCCTTACCCGCCGTTACCCACCCGCTGGATCACATCGCCGGCGCTGCCATCCGATCGTTTGGCGGCTTTGTAGGCCTTGCCAAAGCGGTAGGTGAATGATAGCGTGGCCACCCGGGTATCGCGTGTTAGTTTAAAGTATTCGGTAGCATTGGGGAATTGTGTTAAGCCTTCGTAAGCAACGGTGTAAAGCACATCGCGATAGGTGAGTTTCAGCGTGCCTTTTTTGTTCATCACCGGATGGGATATGCCTAATGATAACTGCCCCGATGGATAGACCAATTCCTGCAAATCGATACGTGATTTAGTGGTGTACAAACCCGAAATTTCGGCCGTGTATTTTTTGGATAGTGTAAACTGGTTGCTTACATTCAGGTTTAACTGATCTATAGTGGAGGTATAGCTATTGCCATTAAAACCCCGCATTTGCTTGTGGTTATAAATAGCCTGTGCCGTAAACGACCACCAATTTGTTGGCGATACAATTGCCATGCTGGATAACCCGATATTATAGGTACGGCCCACATTGCCTTGTGTATACAGCAAAATCCCCTTGCTGGCATCGGCTAAAAATATCTGCGAAAAGTAGTTTTGGATACTACTGTACGATATGCTGTTGGTCAGCCAGCTTTTGTATTGATGGCTCAGCTCAAAATTTAAACTGTACTGGGGTAATATGTAGGCATTACCCGTCATATAGGTGTACTTGTTAATGATAAAGTAAAAAGGGTTTAGTTTTTGAAATGCGGGCCTGTCAATACGCCTGCTAACTGTTAGTGTAAAGCCATTGGCGGTATCGGCCTGGAAGCTTAAATAACCGCTGGGGAAAAGGTTACCATAGTTGCGCGAAAATGCCGAATCCTTTTGAATAGCATTACCCAATTGGTGGGCGTGGTAGGTGGTATGTTCGTATCGTAAACCGGCCTGCGCGCTAAACTTGCCAAACTTGCTATCATACGAGCCGTAACCGGCGCTTACCGTTTCATCGTAAATAAAATGGTTGCTTTTGGTATTATCAACCACCCAGGTGCCGCCGCTATAGTTTTGATAAAAGGCGGTATTATCGGTGCTGCTGTACGATGATTTCAAACCCAGTTGTAATACGTTATTGTTTTTCCCTTTCAGGGAATAGTCTGCTTTGCCCGATGCGATATTGATAGTAGTGGGTATCTCCGATTGTGATAACTCGTTATAGCCTCCGGGTGCCAGCAGGTGGTTGTTATAATCCTGGTTGGCATTAATGGAGTAATGCAGCCAGTCAAAATCGGCCGAAATATCCTGCGATGCAGAGATATTATGCTTGGCGTTAACATTGATCAACCCGTTTTTAAAATGGTTATCACTTTTATTGCCGGTAAAGATAGCCGAATCTGTTGCTCCGGCTGTATTTAACCAGGTTGCTGTAGCGGTATTATTTCCCCGGCGCTGGGTAATGGTGCCGGTTAGCGCAATGCCAATGGTAGTTTTGGGCGTAACATAATAATCTAACCCGGTTTTAACGGTATTATTAAACAACGATCCGGCAAAGTACGAGGGCTGATCTAACTGCGATGTAAGCACGTTACTGGTATTATAATACTTCCGTAGCGCGTATATATCGGTCAGGTATTTAACATAGCTTAAGTTGTAGTTAAAAAAGGTGTTCACCTTGCCCACGCGGTAGTTCATTACCAGGCTGTTGTTGCTTTTGGGATAAACGCCTTGTCCCTCGGCTGTGGTGAATGTACCGTTAAAGCCCACCAGCTTATTTTTTTTTGTTTTAATATTAATGATGCCCGCATTGCCGCTGGCATCGTATTTAGCGGTTGGGTTGGCAATCAATTCTATTTGTGCTACCTGTGCCGAACTCATGCTGCTCAGCATATCGTTCAGGTCTTGCCCTGATAGGTAGGTGGGTTTATCATCGATCATCACCAGCACGCCCGATTTACCCTGCAGGCTGATGCCGCCATTTTTATCTACAATTACTCCCGGCGATTTTTCCAGTACTTCCATCACCGTCAACCCTGTATTGGTAACCGAGGCTTCCATATCCAATATCACCTTACCTTGCTTATGCTGGATAGGCGGGGTTTTGGTTATAATGCTTACTTCCTGTAATATCGTATTTAAAGGCTGTAACCGTACAGTATCTCTTTTTGTGACTGATGGCAGGGTGTAAACCTTAGTAGTTTGCGGCTTGTAAGCGGTATAGGTAACCAAAAAATTGTAGGCCCCGGGTTGCAGTTTGTCAAATAGGGCTATGCCCTTCGCATTGGTAGCCAGGCCTTTTATCAGCTGATTATCCTTTAATAATTTTACGGTAGCACCATCAATAGGCTGCAATTTTTCGTTAACTACTACAAGGTTAAATGCATTAGGCGTTTGGCAATTGGCAAGCCGGGATAATAGGATGAATATGATGAGGGCGAGGGCTTTTGTGATACGCATTATTGCCGCTAATATAATTAAATATCTACCACTCAATTAAATACTGCCAAATAAGTGATTTTCGCATATTTAATAAATGTTTAATTTTTTAAGCTTATCAATTTAGTTCGCAAAGTATTTATTTGGCAGTATTATATTAGTAATTAGAAGTTTATTTAACATATTTAAGTTCAATAAATCCATGCCTATCATGTTAATTTACGATACCTTTAGATAGACCACAAACAATTGAAAAATGAAACCTAAAACCCTACTCAGAATTGCTGTTTTTGTGACTTTATTTTATGCCTTTGGTCATGTGATGGGGCACCTTACCCGCAAGCAAACTACCGACCCCGTTAATAAAGAGGTCATTCGGCAGATGGAACAATATAAGTTCAACGTCAACGGATCCATGCGTAGCTGGGATAATTTTTATGAAGCTTTAAGTCTGGATTCGGGCTTAGTCTTAGTGGTTTTTGCCATTATATTTTGGATGCTTTCGGGGATGGCTGAAAAATATCCAAGAGTTGTATATCAGTTGCTTTGGCCTATTTTAATATGTTTTATTGGTTTTACAATTACCCATTTCCTGTATGTTTTTATGATACCAACGGTAATCAGTTTAATTACTTGTATCATGATCATCGCTGCAATGATACAAATACGCAGGCATCCTGAATATACTTTAAAAGGATAGTTTTTAACCAGGATTGGTGTCCCCGCAGGGTCTCTCGGAGAGGACCCTGCGTAAGCTATGCAGATCGGATATGCCTCACGGACCTGCAACCGGGCGCAGGGTCCTCTCTGAGAGCCCCTGCGGAGACGTAAAATTAAAGAATGATTTTAATGCTTCAGCGCGACCAGCATGTTGTCCATATCCTGCCTGCTATAGGCTTTCCCGTGCGCTACCATGCGGTTGATCTGGTCTATAGCATTGATGTTTTGTAGTGGGTTAGCATCTAAAAAAATCATATCGGCGCATTTGCCGGCTTGTAAACTGCCATAATTATCCAGCCCAAAAAACTTGGGGCCATTAATAACCGAAGTTGTTAAGGCTTGTTGCGGTGTAAGTCCAGATGCGGCCAATAATTTGATCTCCTGATGAATGGATGAGCCCGGGTATACAAAGGAATTAAATGCCCCGCAATCCGACCCGGCAATAACGTTTACACCGGCTGCATACATTTGCGGCACCATGGCAGTAGCCTTTTCCTCAAACTTTTTGGTAAAAGCCGTGCTGGCTTCCGATGCCCTTCTGGCGCTGGCTACCCGGCCCTGGTAAGTGGCAGGTATCTTGGGATCGATATAATTAAGCAGGCTATCCTTACTATGGTCGGTTTCCTTAATTTCGTTTAGTGTTTTTGATACAAATAGGGTAGGTGTTACCGTAAAATGATGCTGTGCCAGGTATTTAAACAGGGCGGCTGCCTTAGCGTCATCATAAGTAGCATATAAGGTGGGCAGGGCGCCAAATAAGCCCAGTGGGCGGGCGGTATGCTCGGTTTCAAGTTCTACCTTGGTAATGCTGTCTTCCTTAGCCGAGCAGGCTTTAAATACATAATACAAATGCTCCGATCCATTCATGCCACGGTCAACAGCTTCGGTTAGCTTAACGGTGTAGGGCATGTGGCCGGTAGATAATAAGCCGCGTGCATGTGCTTGCGATACGGCCTCTAAATAAGCATCGCGCGATATTTTACTTTCGTAGATCTTTACAAAATCAGTTTTGATCTTTTGCAGCGAATCCAATGCTTTGCCAACCTGCTCCGGTGTTTCCACCAATAATGATCCTGCCCAGGTAGGTTTTGGCCCATCCAACTTCGGCCCCGAAGTAAAAATACGTGGGCCGGCCATAGTACCGGCTGCAATCTGTTGCCGCCATTCCATTACCTGTGGTGTAATATCTCCGCCGCATTCGCGCACGGTGGTAACGCCATAAGCTAAAAACAGGGGTAATAGATTTTTATTAGCGGTTATCATATCGTTACCACCCCGTAAATGGATATGCATATCCCATAAGCCGGGCATCACGTATTTATTGTCGGCATCCACAATTTTATCGGCCTTGTATTTGGCGGCCATTTTGGTATCGGCAACCACCTTAATCACATCGCCGGATATGGCTATTAGCTGATGGGGTATTATTTTACCATTGGCAACATCTACAATATTGGCGTTGGTAACCAATAGGGTATATTTCCCTTGTGCAAAGCTGTAACAGGTAAAGCAAAGTGCCAGGCAGGCAAGTAAGATTTTTTTCATTGTTTCGCGATGTAAAAACTATGAAAGATAAGGATTTTGTCTGACCTTGATTAAACGGATTTTCAAGATGGCCAGGGAGGAGCAAGTATGCATCTCTACTTACCATTTAAAATCACCATTAATTTGCTTTAATGTAAATTTTACGATTATTTAACGTTCAAAAATATCGTGTAATCCCTCCATTTTGTTAAAAAGTAAAATGTTAATAAGTTCGCTATAAAGTAAACTAAATTGCTTTAAATCAAAGGAAATGATACCAGCAGCACTGTTAATAAGCCCACAATTAGTGTTTATAAGCTGTTTATAAAAGTAATGATATTTTACTTGACAGGTATACCTTTAGATCCTACCTTAGATAACATCAAGAACGACGTACTTTGACAGCCTTACAGTAATACAGAGCGTGAATCGGGCAAATCTTAGGAGGAGCTAAAGAACACAGGAAGTTTGCTGAGTTACCCAGAAACACACAGGCCGAGAGGTTTTTAAACTGAAGGGGAGACTAAAACAGGCGTTACAATGATTGCAGGCGACCACGGTAAGAAGCGAAAACAGGTAACAGGTGCTACACAATATCGGCGTTGGCATAACGAAGATGACTGAAGCGCAGCAGAAAGCAGCTTGCAAAAGAGGCAGAAGCAAAGCGGGCGAATTTCGGAAGGATGCGGAAGACAAAGATAGGAGTACACCGGTCAAAACTACACAAAACTTGGTGCCTTGCGAGCGGCTACGGCAGCACACAGGGTTTGGAAACGGGAGATCAATTCGAAAGATGCGGCTCCCGTTTTCGTTTTATAAGGATTTTTTGTGGGGATTTATCGGATTGCAAAATCACACTTTAACGTCATTATTCCTTGCCGAATTAATTTGCTTTGTTAGTGAACGATGATTAATTTCCTGTCATAAATCACACCTCCCAATGAACACCCTTTTACGTAACAAAAAGCTGCTGATAACAAGCGCGGCTGTGCTTTTGCTTATTGTCATCGCCTTCGGATACTTCTTAACTCACCGCAAAAAAGCACCATTCGATCCGGCTTTTAGTGCCTATATCGAGTCGTACACATCAGGGGTGATATCCAAAGAAAGTACTATCCGCATAAAGCTGGCCAGCCAGGTACAAACCGGCCATGCCAAAAGCGAAACCATTAGCAGCGATGTGTTTGGTTTTTCGCCGTCGGTAAAAGGTACGGCTTATTGGGTTGATGCGCAAACCATTGAGTTTAAGCCCGCGGAAAAACTTGATCCCGGCAAAAAATACGATGTGGATTTTAACCTGGGCGCTTTAATAAAAGTACCTGAAAAATTCGCGCGTTTTACATTCGATTTTGAGACCATTAAGCCCGATTACACCATCGAGTTTGAGGGCCTGCGCACTGCTACTAATACATCGCTTGATAAAATGAAGCTGAGCGGCATTATTTTAACAGCCGATGCCGAAGAGAATGAAAAGATAGAAAAGATTGTCCGTGCTGATTATGGCACCCCGGTTAATATCAGCTGGGCGCATGATGCCTCCGGTAAGTCGCACCGGTTTACAATTAATAACCTTGCGCGTGGCACCGGGAGTAGTGCAAAACTTCATGTATCCTGGGATGGTAGTCCGCTTGATGTAGATAAGAAGGATGGGCAGGATTTTGATATTCCTGAGGTTGGCGATTTTAAAGTGATGGAGGTTAAGGCCATAAACGACCATGAACAATATGTGCTGGTGTACTTTTCAAACCCGGTAAGGATAGGGCAGGAATTGAATGGCCTGATGAACATTGACGGGCAAAATGATGTAGCTTATACTATCGACGGTAGTACTGTAAAACTTTACGCCAACCAACAGTTAGAGGGGAGCAAGGCAGTCACCATAAACGACGGTGTAGAGGATATTAATAGCAAAAAAGTAGCCAGGGCTTATAGTGCCAATGTGTTTTTCGAGAATAGGCTGCCCTCGGTAACCATCCCCGGTAAGGGTGTGATATTGCCAAGTTCGGGGCGCTTAACTATGCCATTCGAGGCCGTTAACCTGAAGGCGGTTGATGTCAGTATTATCAAGATATACGAAAACAATGTGCCGCAATATTTCCAAAATAACAATTTTGATGGTAATAGCCAGTTGCGGCAGGTTGGCCGGCCGGTAGCCGAAAAAACCATCAGGCTGGATGATGATAAAAGCCTGAACCTGGCCAAAAAGAACCGCTTTATGCTGGATATTGACCATTTAGTACGTACCGAGCCGGGTGCTATTTATCGCATTGTAATCGGTTTCCGCAAAAGCTATTCGTTATATAATTGCAAGGTGCCGCATAGTAATACAAAAGACAAGGCGGTTGAGAGCTATGATAACGACGATGAGGATGGCGAAAGTTATGGCAAGGTTGGCGATGATGATGACGATTTTTGGCAGCGCTATGATAGTTATTATTCATCGGGCTATAACTGGAAGGAACGGGATGATCCATGTACCGAATCGTACTTTACTAAAGACCGCTGGGCCATGCGTAATATTATTGCTTCCAACATCGGCTTAATTACTAAACGCGGTAACGATAACAGCATGATGGTAGCGGTAACCAATATATTGGATGCCCAGCCCATGGCCAATGTGGATTTGGAATTGCTGGATTACCAGAAGCAGGTGATCCTGAAAACACGGTCGAACAGCGATGGCTTAGCAACTTTTATACTGAAGCGCAAGCCGTATTTGTTGGTAGCTAAAAATGGTAAGGAACGGGGCTATTTAAAACTGGATGATGGTAACTCGCTGCCACTATCAAAGTTTAATGTGGGTGGCGAGCCGGTGCAAAGTGGCTTAAAAGGCTTTATTTATGGCGAGCGCGGTGTTTGGCGCCCCGGCGATTCGATATACCTGTCGTTTATACTGGAAGACAAGCTGAAAACCTTACCGCCAGATCACCCGGTGGAGTTTGAGTTTTATACCCCGCAGGGTAAGCTGTACGATAGAATTAGCAGCAGCCAATCGGTTGATGGTTTTTATAGCTTCCATACGGCTAATACAACGGCATCTCCAACAGGCAACTGGCTGGCTAAGGTAAAGGTAGGTGGCGCTAAGTTCGAGAAAAGTATCCGGGTGGAAACCATAATGCCTAATCGCTTGAAGGTGAATCTAAGCTTTGGCAATCAAACCGAATTAACTAAGGGCAGCAGTACTGCCGGTACTTTAAACGCGCAATGGCTTTTTGGCGGGATTGCTCAAAATTTGCGGGCTAAGATTGATGCCTTTGTATCGCCGCAAAAAACCGAGTTTAAAAACCTGCCCGATTATGTTTTTGACGACCCGACACGTTCTTTCACCACCCAAACCCAAACTGTTTTTGAAGGTAGGTTGAACGAGAATGGTACTGCAGCTATAAACGCGGATATTAACATAGATAAACAAGCGCCTGGACAACTGAAAGCCAATTTCCTGGTGAAGGTTTTTGAACCGGGAGGCGCTTTCAGCGTGCATCAGTTAAGTTTACCATATAATGTATACCAAGGCTATGTGGGCATTAAAACGCCAAAGGGCAGCGCGCAAAGCGGTATGCTAACCACCGGAACAGCGCATGATATTGATATTGCCGCCATTGATACTAAGGGAAACCTGCAACAGGGTATCCGCGATGTGGAGGTGGAGTTATACAAAATACAATGGCGCTGGTGGTGGGATGAAACCGGTAACGAATTAAGCAATTTTACCCAGGATCATTACAACAAACTGGTACGTACCGAAACCGTGCGCTTAACTAATGGTAGGGGCCAATGGACATTAAACCTGACCAATGATGAATGGGGCCGTTATTTAATAAAGGTGAAAGACCCACAAACGGGGCACTCGGCCGGTAAAATAATTTATGCCGATTGGCCAAACTGGTCGGAGCGTTTGCAGCAGGGCAACTCAACCGAAGCCACTATGCTAACTTTTACATCTGATAAAACAACCTATAAAGTAGGCGAAACGGCAACCCTAACCATCCCGACAGGCGGCGATGGACGCGCGCTGGTGAGTTTTGAGAACGGCAGTAAGGTACTGAAAACGGTTTGGGTAGATACCCGAAAAGGGCAAACCCGTTATAACTTTAAGGTAGATGCCGGCATGGCCCCTAATGTGTTTGTAAACGTAACGCTGTTGCAGCATCACGACCAAACATTGAACGACTTGCCTATACGTATGTATGGTGCGATACCTATAGAAGTAGAAAACCCCGAAACCATATTGAAGCCGGTGATAGCTATGCCCGATAAGGTCAGGCCCGAAAGCACGTCGGCCATTACCGTATCTGAAGCATCGGGTAAGGAAATGACCTATACCATTGCTATTGTTGACGAGGGTTTGCTCGATCTTACCAATTTTAAAACCCCCGATCCGCATCCGGCTTTTTATGCCCGCGAGGCATTGGGCGTTAAAACCTGGGATTTATTTGACTATGTTATTGGGGCCTACGGCAGCGGCCTGGAGCGGATACTAAGCATTGGCGGCGATATGGCCGCGCTGAACAACAAAAACGCATCGGTGAACCGCTTTAAACCTGTGGTGAAATTCCTGGGGCCATTCCATTTGGGGGCGGGCGAAAAGCAAACCAAAAGCTTCACATTGCCGCAGTATGTAGGTTCGGTACGGGCCATGGTGGTTGCCGGTCACGATGGTGGCTATGGCTTTGCCCAAAAAGCGGTAGCCGTTAAAAAGCCGCTAATGATACTTGCCACATTGCCGCGTGTGCTTGGTCCGCTGGAAAAGGTGCAGTTACCGGTTGATGTATTTGCCATGGAGAGTAATATTAAATCGGTGGATTTGCAGGTTGAATCTAACGCGTTTAGTAATCTTAGGGGTAATAACCACAAAACGGTGACTTTTGATAAGCCGGGAGATCAGATCGTTTTCTTTGATTTGGATGTAAAAGATTTTGTTGGCGTGGGCAAAGTGAAAATTATAGCCAAAGGTGGAGACGAAACCGCGGTATATGATGTAGCGCTGAATGTACGCAACCCCAACCCGCCAATTACACGCGTTGCCGAAAAAGAACTACGCCCCGGCGAAACATGGTCGGCCAATTATACTGCTGTAGGGATGAACGGCACTAACAAAACATCGCTTGAAGTATCAACTATACCCGCCCTTAATTTAGCCAAACGCTTAGGTTACCTGGTAGAATACCCGCATGGCTGTGTGGAACAAACCACATCGGCCGTGTTCCCGCAATTGTATTTAAACCAACTAACTGATTTGGACGCGCGCCAAAAGGCAGAGGTTGATCGTAATATAAAATCGGCCATTAGTAAGTTAAACGGTTTCCAGGTGCGCGGTGGCGGGTTAAGCTATTGGCCCGATGGCGGCGAGCCTGATGAATGGGGAACTAACTATGCCGGGCACTTTGTTTTAGAAGCGCAAGCCAAAGGCTATAATGTACCTGTTGGCTTTTTAGACCAATGGAAGAAATATCAAAAACTAAAAGCCCTTACCTGGGCACCCGATACCCGCAGTTTTTACGGGGCCGACCTGGTGCAGGCTTACCGCCTATACCTGCTGGCATTGGCACATGCCCCTGAGCTTGGAGCAATGAACAGGCTAAAGGAATTTAAATACTTAAGTGCCGAAGCTAAATGGCGCTTAGCCGCGGCTTACAAATTAGCCGGTCAGCCCGAAGTTGGTGTAAGTATGATAGCTGGTTTGCCAACTACCGTTAAGCCATATAACCAAATGTATGGCACTTACGGATCAGACCTGCGCGACGAGGCTATGATATTGGAAACACTAACTTTATTAGGCGAACACCAAAAAGCCGCCGGTATGGTACGCACCATTGCCGACCGTTTATCGCGCGATGATTGGTATAGTACGCAAACCACCGCTTATTCGCTGCTGGCTATTGCCAAGTATTGCGGCGTTGTAAAATCGGGTAATAAACTGGCATTTAATTATGCAGTCGGGGCGCAAAATGGTAATATCAACTCCGCATCATATTTATGGCAGGGCAATATTTCGGCAAGTTCGGGTACTATTAAACTGAAAAATAACGGGGGGAATATCCTGTATATCCGGCTTATCCAGCGCGGGCAGCCATCGGGTACGCAGATGGTGCCATCGCATATCGATCCGGATATTTTGCAGATGCGTGTGGGCTATTTTACTTTAGGCGGTAAACCTATTGATGTTAGCAGTATTAAGCAAGGGACGGACTTTTTGGCGCAGGTGAATATTAAAAATCCCGGTAAACGCGGGCGCTACGATAATATGGCGCTTACGCAGATTTTCCCTTCGGGCTGGGAAATACTGAATACCCGGATGATGAACAACGAGGAAGCGTTTAACTCGTCGCTTGCAAATTATCGCGATATTAGGGACGATAGGGTAAATACCTATTTCAGCTTACCCGAGGGTAAAGAGGTAACGTACTTTGTAATGCTAAACGCGGCGTATACAGGTAAATACTATCTGCCGTCCACCTATTGCGAGGCCATGTATAATTCGTCAATTAATGCCCTGCAAAAAGGGGGAATGGTTGAGGTTGTTAAATAAAATACAGCAGGTATATTGTGATGGATTTGGAGCGGATTAAGCAATACCTGGTAAAGCATAACCCTTTTAAAAGCAGGCGTGGTAAAATCATTACTTCGCTACTGCTTTTATTAGGCGTGTTGTTTTATTTCTGCTTGCCGAGTACGTTGTTTAAAACACCCACATCCTACGTAATAGAAGATGATAGCGGCCAGTTATTAGGGGCCACCATAGCAGCTGACGGCCAATGGCGCTTTCCTAATAATAACCAGGTACCCGAAAAATTCAAACAATGCATCATAGCCTTTGAAGATAAACGCTTTATGCACCATCCAGGGGTTGATCTGCTGGCTTTCGCGCGTGCGGTTAAGCACAACCTGCAATCTAAACGGGTAACCAGCGGTGGTAGCACATTAACTATGCAGGTTATCCGCCTGGCTACACAACACAAACGTACATTTTGGAATAAGCTGCTGGAAATGATAATGGCCTTGCGCCTGGAAGCGGGTTACAGCAAAAACGAGATTTTAGCACTGTATGCCGGTAATGCGCCTTTTGGCAGTAATGTGGTGGGTTTAGATGCCGCGTCGTGGCGGTACTTTGGGCGCACGCCCGATAAACTATCCTGGGGCGAAATGGCTGCTATGGCGGTTTTACCTAATTCGCCGGCGCTGGTACACCCGGGTAAAAACCGTAATACATTACTTAAAAAGCGCAACTTGCTACTGGACAAGTTGGCGGCCATGGGTACTATTGATACAATTACCGCCCGGTTGGCCAAACTGGAACCCATGCCCGATAAGCCCATGCCGTTGCCGCAATTGGCACCGCATCTGCTGCAACGGTTTAAAACAGAGCATCCTGCGGGTAATGAAACGGTAACACGCATCCGCACCAGTATTAAATCTGATCTACAACAACAGGTAAACGATATTTTAGAGCGGCATCACCAGGTTTTAAAAGCCAACGGCATTAATAACATTGCAGCCATTGTGCTTGATGTAGAAACCGGGCAAGCATTGGCTTATACAGGCAATATATCGCATCGCGAAAATGCCGCGCTTGAAAGTGATGTAGATGTAATAGGCGCGCCCCGTAGCCCGGGTAGTACATTAAAACCCTTGCTTTATGCCAATATGCTGCACGATGGTTACCTGCTGCCCAACAGCCTGGTGCCGGATATCCCGACACAAATAGCGGGCTATCATCCAGAAAATTTTGACCTGGGTTATGATGGCGCTATCCCGGCATCAAAAGCTTTATCACGATCGTTAAACGTACCGGCAGTAAAAATGCTGCAAAAGTTTAAGTACGAACGCTTTTACGATTTCCTGAAAAAGGCCGGAATTACCACCCTGAAACAACCGGCAGATTATTATGGGCTTTCGCTGATATTAGGCGGTGGTGAAAATACCTTATGGGAATTGAGCGGCGCTTACGCAGATATGGCAAGGGTGCTTAACCATTATAATAAAAATGGCAAATACAATGCCGGGGATTATCATAGCCCGGTTTACCAGGTACAGGATAAAGTTGAACCTAAACTTGAAAAAAACGGCTTGCTGGATGCCGGATCAATTTATTATACGTTGCAGGCGATGGAAGAAGTAATGCGCCCTGGCGAGGAAATGCTTTGGCAGCAGTTTGCTTCAACCCAGCGCGTGGCCTGGAAAACGGGTACCAGCTTTGGTTTCAGGGATGGCTGGGCTATTGGTATTACACCCAAATATGTGGTTGGCGTTTGGGTAGGTAATACAACAGGCGAGGGACGGCCTAACCTAACCGGCATTAATACCGCTGCCCCGGCTATGTTCGAGATCTTCCGTTTACTGCCGGTTACCCGCGATTGGTTTGAGATGCCCATGCGTGATATGGTAAAGATAAAAGTATGCCACGAAAGTGGCTTCAGGGCAGGAGAGAACTGCGACCACCCCGATGAAATGTGGGTGCCTGCGGGCGGATTAAAATCGCCGGTTTGCCCGTATCATCAGTTGGTACACCTGGATAAAACCGGGCGCTGGCAGGCTAATGCCGATTGCGAACAACCTGAGCATATGATAGCTAAAAACTGGTTTGTACTGCCACCATCAATGGAGTATTACTATCGCAATAAAAACTACCAATACAAAACATTGCCGCCATATAAGGCCAATTGCGCCGTTGCAGGTAATACTAATACCATGGAGGTGATCTATCCCCGCGATGGTGCCAAAGTATATATCCCGGTTGAAGCTGATGGTAAACGCGGGCGATTGATCTGTAATGCGGCGCACCGGCAGCCAGGCGCTAAAATATTCTGGCATTTAGACGATCAGTATATCGGCCAAACTACCGACTTCCATCAAATGGAAATTAACGCGACAGCGGGCAACCATGTTTTAACTTTGGTTGATGGTAACAGTAACGAGGTAACTGTAGGTTTTGTTGTGGTAGATAAAAAGAGTAATTCCTCAGACCATTAAAATTTTATAAATAAAAAGGGTTATGCCGTATGACATAACCCTTTTTTAAGATAGGTATTTATGATATTAATAACCCGCGTTCTGCTTTAAGGCCGGGGCTTTGTTCAGCTCAACCTGTGCAATTGGGTAAAGGTAATTTTTAGCACTGAATGTGCGACTTTCAACCGTAAATGGCGAGTAGGTAAATACTCCGGGTGTTGTTTGCGTAATGTTCATACCTGTAATAGGCTTACTAAAGGTTACTTCGGCTTCTTTCCAGCGCCTAACATCAAAAAAGCGGTGTTCTTCAAAGCAAAGCTCAACCAGGCGCTCGTTATGGATACGCTTACGCAATTCGGCTTGGTTTGGCGCTACATAACCCGCGGCAGTTGCGTTGGTGGTTTGCAAGGCGGGCATGGCTACACCACCCCTGGCCCTGATCAGGTTTAAGGATTTTAAAACCTCGGCCATTCCGGCTGTGCCTTGTGCTTCATTTAATGCCTCGGCATAATTAAGCAATACTTCGGCATACCGGTAATATATCCATGGTTTACGTACGCTGGTGTTTGATGAAGTATTCCAAACGGCAGCTTCGGCCAGAAACTTGCGCATGTAATAACCGGTTTTGGTAGCATTAACATTCACACCAATAGCATCCTTGCCACCGGCATAAATATCAACCGTTTTACTTTGAAAAGTTGACCCATTATACATTACCGAAAAACCAAGGCGCGGGTCGCGGTTGGTATACGGCGCGTTAGCGTTATAGCCCGATAGCGGATCACTAATTAGCCTGCCGGTGGTTTTCATTTCAAATGCATCAACCAGGTTTTGAGTTGGATCGGTACGGCCATTGGCGCCGTTATAACTAACCGGGGCATTGGCTGTTTCCACACTGGCATCGTTTAAGGTTTGTGTGGCAAATATCACCTCGGCGTTATATTGCGCGCCCGAAATATTCCATAAAAAAATATTTGGGTATGAGGTATATAAACTTGCCTTCGCACCATCAATGATCACTTTTGCAGCATCGGCAGCAGCCTGCCATTTGGTTATATCGCCACCCGCGTTGTATTGCGGACTGGCAGCATAAAGCAATATGCGTGCTTTTAATGCCTGTGCAGCTATTTGTGTGGCACGGCCGCGGTTACCTGTACTCCAGGCGGCGGCATTGGCCGGTAAACGCAAGGCGGCCGAGTCGCAATCGGCTACAATTTGCTTCACGCAGTCATCAAAGCTGTTTCGTTGTAAATCCAGATTTTCATTACTGTTTAGCACACGGGTAACCAGCACCATGCTGCCATAGCGTTTTACCAGTTCAAATTCAAAAAAGGCACGCAGATAGAACGCCTGTCCACGCAGACGGGTAATTTGCGCGTCGTAAGTAATATCGGCCGCGTTTGATGTTACCAGTTCCTGCGCCGGAATAATGGCGCTGCCATTAGCTTGTACCAAAAAGATATTTGCCTTGCGGATACCGCTGTACATGCTGGAATAAACATCATCAATTGTCCTAACCGGGCTCCAGGTACCGTTGTTAAAAATACTGATGGATGAATTTAAGTTTGAGTTTACTGCCTCATCACTTCCCGAAGCCAGCATGGCGCCATCGCCATCCAGGCTATTATAACGTGTTTGCAGGGTTGCATATATGTTATTCAGGTAATTACGGGCAAAATCTGGGTTAGCCCATTCCTGGGCCTGGGTAATGGCCCCATCGGGCGGTATCGATCCATCCTGCAGGAAATTATCCTTTTTACATCCGGCTGCATACAAACATGTAAGGGCCAGGAACAGATATAAAATATTTTTTTTCATCGTTTTTATAATTAAATCATTAATTAAAATTTCAAATTCAACCCGAACGAATAGATCTTCATATACGGGTACGAACTGTTATATCCCGCTTCAGGTAATTCCGGGTCGATGTTTAAGCTGCCCAGTTTATCAAACGTAAGCAGGTTTAACCCGCTTACATAAACCCTTAACTGTGATAATTTTAATTTTTTAGTAATAGATGACGGAATAGTATAACCAAACTCCGCGTTTTTCAAACGGATATAGTCGCCTGAGCGTAACCAGAAATCGGAATTTTGGGTATTGTTACCCCTGTCGCTCAATATCAATCGCGGATAGTCGGCACCTGGTGTAGATGCAGTCCAGCGGTCAACGCTAAACTGGTTCAGGTATCCGTTGTTGGCACTGCCCGAATTGATAATGTTATTGATACTGATAGTACGGCCATTAACACCCTGGAAGAACAAAGACAGATCGAAATTATGGGTAGCGATACGGGTACCAAAACCAAAGAATGATTTAGGGACGAAGTTGTAATCGGTAGTCACAAAGTCCAGGTTATCAATTACACCATCGTTGTTAATATCCTTATACTTGATATCGCCCGGTTTAACCGTACGCGAAAAGCGTTGTACCGGCGATGCATCAATTTGCGCCTGGTTTTGGAAGATCCCATCGGCCTGTAAAAAGTTACGCACATAACCGCCGCTAATGGTGGTCATTACGCTGGTAATAGGGTGGCCCAATTGTTTTTGATAATCGGGTAAACCCGCACCTTCATTTATAGCTAATATTTTGCTGGTGCTGTAGGTATAATTACCAAACAAACTCAAATCAACCTTGCCAAATTTTTTGTTGAAAGTAAAATTGGCTTCAAAACCGGTATATGTGGCTTCGCCCTGGTTAACTTGTACTAACGACTGACCAATAATGCTTGGTAACAACGAGTTAGTTAACAGGTTTTTACGGTCTTCGTGGAAGTAATCGGCACTAAGGCTAAACATTTGTTTGAAAAATGTTGCATCAAAACCAACGCTTGTTTTGTAAGCCTTTTCCCATGTCAGGTCGGGGTTACCCAGCGGGTTTTCTGCCGTGCCGCCTACGCCTGTGTAGCTGGTACCAAAGTTATAACCTGTAGCGCCGCTATTATATGTAGTAAGGAAAGAGAAGCGGCGTGCCAACGATGTTAATGCATCGTTACCTACTAAACCATACGATCCCCTTAGTTTTAAGAAATTAAGAAAGCTTACATCTTTCAGGAATTTTTCGTCGGATATGATCCATCCGGCTGATGCGGCAGGGAAAAAGCCAACACGCTTGCCCGGCATAAAGTTTTCTGATCCGGAGAAGGTACCTGTAACATCAATAAAATAACGCTGATTGTAGTTGTACGATAAACGGTTCGATATCCCATCACGACGGGTATCCAGTGCGCCAAAGGTGGAGTAAGCCGCCCTCGAAATACGTGAACTAAAATTTACGCCATGTTTACCAAAGGTATGGTCGTAATCTAAACCACCCCAAAGCTCGGTTTTACGGATATTGCCCGAAAAGGTATTTTGTGAATAGTTAGGGATAGTGGCTGTACCATAACGGGTATAGCCTGTACCTGCAGCATTAGCTTCGTATACTTCGTAATCCTGGCTGTAGCCCGATCGGTATAAGCCATAAACATCATAAGCATAAAATATATTAGCGCTTAAGCCCGGTAAAATGCCATCCATTTTTTGTTTGGCATTAATGGTGGCCATCATGTTACGACTTAAATCCGTCGCTACACCCGAGGCCGACATTTGCGCCAGCGGGTTGTTTTTCTGGAACAGGGAAGTACCGCCGTAAGTGCCATCGGGGTTTAACAATGGGAAGGCATTGGGCGGGGTATTGTATACCGTACCCAGGAACGTGCCTGTGCCAATAATAGGGAAGCGTAAGTTGGTGATACGGCCACCAATATCTAAACCAACATCCAGGTTTTTGTTAACCGTCATATCCAAATTGGTACGCAGGTTATATTTGCTAAAGTTGGTATTAGCATCATAAAGCGGGTTATTGCCGCCCTTATAAAAGCCACCCTGATTGTAATAGCTTAACAGGGTAAAAAACTTAATGTATGAGTTACCACCGCTAACAGTACTTACATAGCGTTGAGTTGGCGATGCTTTTTTAAAGAAGTCGCGTACGAAATTGTTGTTAGGATATTTGTACGGGTCAGACCCGGTTTGGTAAGCGGTAAGTGCCGCAGCCGAATAGGTTGGGGTGATACCGCTGTTGGTTTGCGCCTCGTTGTATAAACTGGCGTAAGTATAAGAATCGAGCGGACGGGTAATTTCAAGTGGGGCTGAAATACCGCCCTGTGCATCAAATGTTACTTTGGTGCTGGTTGCGCTACCACGTTTGGTACGTACGTAAATAACACCATTGGCTGCATACATACCATACCAGGCCAGTGTACCGGCATCTTTTAGTACGCTTACGCTTTCAATTTCGCCAAGGTCCATTGATTTAAAATCGCGCTCCACACCATCAACCAATACCAATGGGTCCTGGTTGTTATTATACGATGAACGGCCACGAACCGTAAAGCTGGAAACATCATAACCCGGTTGTTGCGATCCGTTAGGTGTAATTAACAAGCCAGATAAACGTCCGGTAAAAACGTTATTCAACGATGATGATGGGATGGGGGGCAGGTCATCACCCTTAATGGTGGTGATAGTTGCTGTAACCTGTCTTTTTTTCCGCACACCAAAGGGGATGTATACATCGTCGTCATCACCGGCACCAAGCAATGCCTTGGTCATTATGATGTTGTTATGGTACTTTATCTCGGGTACCCCCTTTGTTAAGGTAAGGTAGCCATCAGCTTTAAATACAAATACATCGCTGGTAGTACAGGTAAAGCTAAAGCTGCCATCGGCACCGGTAGCAACGCCCTTATCGTTTTTTGATTCCTGCCTGTAAACCAGTACTCCGGCTAAGGGCATTTTGTTGGCATCTACCACTTTGCCCGAAACCGTAGTTTGCTCATCGGGCTTTTGCGCGTAAACGCTTAGCGCGCACAGCCATAGGAATGGCAGGCACACTATATATTTAAATTTTGATAATTTCATAGCTTAAAAATTTCTTTTATGATAAATGAATATCCTTATTAATTCCATCCCGGGTTTTGTACCAGCACACCCTTGCTTTTATAAATTTCAGCACGTGGGAAAGGATAACGATCCTGTATAGATGTATATATCTTCTGGAAGCTGGTACCCAAAACGGTAGGTGTGTAGGTAAACGAACCATCGGCATTTTTAACCACTTTCATACCGTTCATTGGTACTGTCAACACGGTTGGGCCTATTTGCCAGCGCATAATATCATACCAGCGGTGATCTTCAAAAGCCAGTTCGATAGCACGTTCGTGACGGATGGCCACACGCATTTGGTCGCGGGTTAAACCGGCAGGTAATACCGGCATATTTACAGCCGTGCGCTGCCTGATGGCATTAATAGCGGCGTAAACAGAAGCATCCGGAGCATCCAGATATTCATTTTGTGCTTCGGCATAGTTCAATAAAACTTCGCCATAGCGGAAATAGATATAATTTAACAGCGTGGTACTGCCGCCAACCCGGTTATAAACTTCGGGCCAGTATTTTTTACAGTAATAGCTGGTAGCGGTATAGGTAATGGCGCTTGGATCGATATCCTTACCATGGGCAATAACTTTCCCGGTGCCATCAAATTGCAACCAGGTATCCATGGTTTTACCTTGCCATACTTGGCCGTTATAACATATATTGGCATAAAAGCGCGGGTCGCGGCCTAAGTATGGTTTTTGCGGATTGTAGCCTGAAGTCGGGTCGGTAATATCCTTACCGGTAGCCTGCATCTGGTACATATCTACGTGGTTTTGCGTAGGGTCCATTTGGCCCTGGGCACCACCCGAACTTGGCGACATGGCAAAATCGGCAAAGATGCCGTCAATAGCCCTTGGGCCACGGATCTTGATCATAATATACTCGGGCGATGATGCTAAATTCAGCATGTCCTCGTAAGTAGGAGATAATGAATACAAGTTCAGGTTCATTACCGCTTTGGCTGCATCAGCCGCTAATTTCCATTTGGCTTTATCGCCGGTGGAATTGTTTAATGGGCTTGCTGCATACAGTAAAGCACGGGCCTTTA
This sequence comes from Bacteroidota bacterium, assembly GCA_040389105.1. GTDB lineage: Bacteria > Bacteroidota > Bacteroidia > Sphingobacteriales > Sphingobacteriaceae > Mucilaginibacter. The sequence goes on along the minus strand of JAZKAO010000004.1, from coordinate 279,988 downwards.
ACGCCATGGCTGCTCCTTTAGTAGCACGGCCATAGTTTGAAGCGCCGTAATCGGCATCGTTACCTAATAGCGTTGTTGCCTTGTCGCAATCGGCAATAATTACGCTTAAGCACTCATCGTACGATGAACGCGGCAGGTTAACATCATCGTTTACACCGTAAGGTTTAGTAAGCAATGGTACACCACCAAACCTTTTAATCAGTTCGAAATAAAAGAAGCCGCGCAGGAAGTGCATTTCGCCTTCAACACGTGCAGCAGGGAAGATTGCCGCAGCCGGTACAGTGCTAATTTTATCCAGCATTTTGTTAGTTACCGCAATACCGGCATACATATTGGCATAAACGTCGCCAATATCATTTAAGTAGGCAGCTGTCGAGTGGTCGAAATATAGGCCTCTGTTTAAGGTTGTAACTGTGTATTCGGAGTTACCTGTAACCGCTTCGTCCGATGCTTGTGATGTACAGCCGCGGTGGTCGTTAAAGCGTACATAATCATTGATCAGGTAATTGTAGGCATTATCTGCAAAGCGTGCAGCCTGAACGGGATCAGAGAAAACCTTGGCCTCATCCAACGCTATACCCGGGGTTCTGTCTAAATACTTCTTACAAGAAGCTGATACCAGCGACAGCAGGGCGATCATTAAATATTGTTTATAATTTTTCATGGTCTTTAGAAATAAATGGTCATACCAAAATTGAATACCCTGGACGATGGATATAATGACTGCAACGGGAATGCCTGGTTAACCACGTTAAGGTTTTCAGGGTCTACGTACATTTTAAATGGAGTCCAGGTGATCAGGTTTTGTCCCCTCAGGTACGTGCGTACACTTTGTAGCTTTAAACGGTCGGTAAATGCCTTTGGTAACTTGTAAGCTATCTCCACCGTTCTTAATTTAAGGTAGCGTGCATTTTGCAGGTTAAAGCTGCTTAACGCATTGTTTAAACCCGTATAACCCCTGGAATGTAATGCAGGCCATGTTGCAGTGGCCGCGGTTTCAGGTGTCCATGCGTTTAACATGAAAGGGTACATTTGCTGCCCGTTGTTCTGATCGTTTAGGATCAGGTTTGAACTAACATGGCCTACGCCCTGGAACATTACGGATAGCGAGAACCCTTTGTATGACATACGGGGCGTAAAGCTGTAGATATACTCAGGCCTGTTGCTATATCCTATCGCCTGTTGATCCTGGTTGGTAATTACACCATCGCCGTTTAAGTCCTTAAATTTTAAATCGCCTGGAATTGGTATAATGCCTTGTGGTTTTACGGATGCTGCAACATCGGCCGCTGAAGTGTAAAAACCATCAGATACGTAACCAATAAATTGTCCAACGCTTTTGCCTTCCAGTTTAAGCCCATCAGGAATACCCAACGGCTCATCGGCCGATTTGACAACGTTTTTAGCATAACTTAACTGTGTGTTTATGCCATAGGTAAAGTTGCCGCTCTGGCCTGTGTAATCAAATTCAATCTCATAGCCCTTATTGTAAACCTCGCCAACATTAAGCGCCGGGTAGCTGTGGCCAAAAGCCAGTAAGCCACTATGAGGGGTTAAAATATCCTTACGTGTTTCGTCAAAAACATCAACATCTAACCTTACCTTATCATGGAAAAGGCGGGTTTCCATACCAATGTTACGTTTAGTGCCCGTTTCCCATGTTATTTCCGGATTACCTAAAGCACTATCGGCTATGTAAACAGTTGGAAAATTTGTAATGGAGTTTGGCGAACCAAAACCTACACTGGAGTTAGCACTATAGCTGGTTAGGAACAAAAAACGGCTACCCAGTTTATCGTTACCAACCAAACCATAACTGCCTTTAAGTTTAGCGTAGGTTAATATGTCATTTTTAGGGAAGAAAGATTCATTGGTCAAAGTCCAACCCGCTGAAACAGCCGGGAAAAAACCATATTGATGATTTTTACCATCGCCACCCACAAATGATGCAGGAGCAAAATTTTCAGACCCGTTGTAGCTGGCATCAACTTCGAAGAAATATTTTCCGGCATAATCATAATTTGCACGACCGGCAAGACCTTGAGATGCCCTTGGTGGTGCCGTGAATAAGCTACCATCTGATGCCCCCTGGATTAAGGTGCGGGTACCTAATGCTAAACCGGATACGTGACTCTTACCGAAACTACGATCGTAATAAAAACCCGATTGGATACTGGTATTTGTACTGCCCGATGTTGTGGCATTAATACCCCCCAAAGGCACATCGCGGTTACGAGTATCGGTTGATAAACTTATAGCACCGGTTGCCCTATCCCAAACATAGGCTGCCCAGTTGGCATTACGGCGTTGTACGTTGGTATAATAAGAGTCGTACCCGAAATTGGTTTTAAATGATAGCCCCTTCGTGATAAAGTCCAGTTTATAATCTACATTAAAGGTACTTTCAATGGTATTATTATCATCGTTACGTGTACCAAAACGGGTAAGTACAGCCAGGGGGTTCCATAAGTTGGTACCAACTCCCGGGTTTTGCGCTATACGTCCGTCGGGCAAGGTAATAGGATAGGCAAATGAGGGTACCTGTAAGATACGCGAGATCATACCTTCAATGGTATCGTAGGAGAACGCAGATGATGATAATAAACCGGCCGGCTGATACCTGTCTGAATAACGGCCGCCTAACTGGATACTAACATTCAGGTCCTTGTTTAAGGTCAGATCAACATTTGACCGGAAGTTATAACGACTGTTACTTGGCGTAGTTTCGATACCATAAGGCGAATCGAAGTGCTTAAATATACCATCCTGGAAAGCATAGCCTACTGATACAAAGTACCGGGCAACCTTCGACCCACCCCTTACATTAAAGTTATGCTGGGTTTGCCCGTAGAATTTTTTGGTTAGATATTTAAACCATTGTACATCCGGATAGCCATTCGGGTCAGATCCGTCTTTAAATTTTTGTAACTCAGCATCCGACCATGGCGCGGCCTTGCTGTCATTTAAATAAGCCTGGTTAAGTAACCGGGCGTTATCATACGATCCTAATGCAAAAGGTAAGCCCGTATAAGTTTGCACAGCATAGTTGCCGCTGTAGTTTACTTGCGCCTTGCCTATTTTACCTTTTTTAGTGGTAATTACAATAACGCCGTTAGCGCCCTTAATACCATAGATAGCGGTAGATGCAGCATCCTTTAAAACCGTTATGGTTTCAATTTCGTTAGGGTCAATATCGCCAAAGCTTGGCCTTTCAATACCATCAACCACCACAATGGCCGATGCATCGTTATAAGTTGCAATGCCCCTGATGAAGATGGAAGAACCATCGGCACCGGGCTGACCACTGGTTTGTACGGCTAATAAACCGGTTAACTTACCAATAAGTGTATTGGTTGCGTTTGGCGTTGGCGAACGTAGGATCTCTTCGGAACTGATTTGTGAAACAGCGCCCGTAAGCGTCGATTTCTTTTGTGTGCCATAACCAACCACCATTACCTCGTTTAGATTTTGGGTGTCGTCGGCCAGTTCTACATCTAAGGCGGGTTTAGCACCAAACTCCTTTGTTGAGTAGCCAATGCTCGAAAACACGACAGTGGCGTTAGCTGGCACGTTTTTTAAGGTGTATTTACCATTCTCGTCGGTCATTACACCATTGGTAGTGTTTTTAACCTTAACGCTTATACCCGGCAGGGTAGCGCCTTTTGCATCGCGTACGGTACCGGTTACGCTTGTTTGCGCCTGGGCGCTTAATGAAACGAAGCTAAAAATGAACATCCCCAGCAGGAGTGTTATTTTTAATTTCCTTCGATTTTTAAAGGGAGAGGTAAGTAAACACCTCTTCAGTAAGTAAATTTTATCCATAATTAATTGTTTTTTAGGACGGTTAAACTAAATGTGCATTGGTTTACAGCATTTTGTTCGATTGTGATATATTATAAATTGAGGTTACAAATGGACATAGCACAGCCACTCCCTTTTTCGAGGGCATTTTTTTTTGATGAAGTATATTAGCTATTCCTAAATAGGCTTCATGGTGATGGTTTACCGGATATTCTGATAATTAAACACCATCTGTAAAATGTTAACCACGTTTACACTTAGGTGTTCAGGGTGGTTTTTTCATGTCTTTTGAGTGATTCTTGTGCATTTTAGGTTTTGTTTATTTAGATGGTATGTATTAGGATATTTGTCTATTTTTTGTGCTTGCTCCCAAGCCACAGCAGTGTATTAATAATAAGTTTGCTTTCGTCTTCGCTATCAAAAGTGTGCGATAGTGTCTTATTGGTCTTATCGTATTTATGCTCATAATCCATATCATTATGGCCCATATTAAAATATACCATGTTAAAGTTTTTGTTGCTCCACACTACGGGGTAATATCCGTTATGCCATATTTCATGCTGTTTTGGGCCGGTACCTAAGGGGAAACTGCTTGAGTCGATAGCGCATATAATATCGATATCGGGGTTTTGCCTCAGGTCTTTTTCCCACCTGTACCACTCGTTTGGCGATGCTTTAAATGTTGCTGGCAAGTTTTTAACTATCGGGTGCTTTTTATCCTCCACGCGTAAAATAGCCGATGTTGGCCGCCAGGTATTGCTACCATATTGGCCCGAGCCCAAGAATGTGTTATGGTACCAATCCCAGTTTTGCGGATAGGCCGAAGGTGTTAAGGCAAATGCCGAAAAATGGAAACCGGCCCATGACCCGCCACTTTTCATAAAAGTTTCAAAGGCCGCCCTTTGGTCGGCGCCATCCGGGCGGGTATCTAAAAATAACACCACCTGGTATTGGGCCAAAAACGCCGCGTTCATATTATTCCAGTTAGCGGTAGAGTCGTAAGTGAAATTGTATTTGGCTGCCATTTTTGGGAACCATTGGTTGGCCTCGTGTACAAAGCTAATGTGTGCCAGGTCATCCTTGCCGGTATAAAAGGCTATTACCTTAAACTTTGGCTTTTTGCTTTGCGCTTTGATACTGACACAATAACCTGCTATAAGTAATACAGATAACAAAGGCAATAAAAAGTGTTTAGTAAGGGTTTTATACATAATTTAAGGTTTAGCGGTTATTATTTTGCTGTTGCTTTTAAATGAGGCGTTAATTTGGTCTAACAAGTAATCTTTGGGATCCGAAGCATATTCCCAAAACATTACACCTGCCATTTTATTGGCCAGTACATATTTGCATTTATTATCAACCGACCATTCGTCTTCGTAAGTAACAAATTGTTTGGTAGCAGCATTAAACAGGTAGGGGGCTTTAGCAACGGTGTCCTGGTATTTTACAAAGCCTTTTTGGTTAACCAGGCTGTCTTTAATAAATACATAATCAGCTAATCGTAAATGGCTTACGGTGCTATCGCCAAAGCCCTTAGTAGCCGAATTTTTAAGTTGAAACATACGCCCGTAAAAAGCCAGGCCCATTACCAGTTTAGATGCAGGTACACCCGCTGCCAAATAATCTCTTACAGCTTTGTCGCCACTATCATTCCTGTCTTTATCAAACGAGGTAAATAAATTGGTATGATGTACCACCGTTTTATTGCCGAAATAATCATAGGTCATCAGGTTAATATAATCCAGATAGGGGTAGGCCTTGTCCATTTCGGTATGGTTTAAAAACTCCTTAAAGCCACCTGTTGCAGTAGTTAGTAAAAGTTTTTTGCCTTGTTGCTTACCGGCTATGTCCAACTGCCTGCGCAATTCCATAAACATTAGTGTGTAATTTTGCTTATCCTCCTTACGGTGAATGTTACCATTGCCATTCATGTCTGGGTACTCCCAATCAATATCTATCCCGTCAAGGTTAAATCGGTTTAAAATAGCCACTGCGCTGCGTGCAAAAGCCTGGCGCGATGTATCTGATAGTACAGCATCCGAGAAATTACCGCTCCAGCTCCAGCCTCCTATAGATATCAGGAGTTTAATATTGGGGTTTCTCTTTTTAAGCAGGCTCAGGTTTTTTAAGTTAACCGTATCGGTACGCTCGCGCGATAGTACAGCCCTGTTGTGCTGTACATTTACAAACGCGTAGTTGATATGCGTGAGTTTTGTGGCCGATATCATATCCATATTAATTATACGGCCCCTATAACCACCCACATAACCTATTACAACAGGTTTAGGATCGCTAGCCGCATAACAATAAGGTATAGAAAGACAAGCCATTGTTATTGCAAGCATGCTCTTAAATAATATGGTTGTTTTCATGTACTTAGTGTGTTGATGTTTTTACTATATAACAATGGTTTTAGTAATTATTAAATAGCATTACTAAGGTGCCATACACATGTGCATCGCCTATCGTATTTATTTGATAGGTTTGGTGCAAGCGTTTTACTTTACCTGGTAGTTCTGTAAAATTTAAAAAATTGGTTATACTATTAGTTGCAAAAATCAGATTCGCATAACTAATATTTATGCGTTTTTTTATAACTAATGGCAGTAAAATTAAAGCAATAAATGGCATAAACAAGGGCGTTAAAAGGACTGTTTTTATAAGTGTTTTTTTACTGATACGTTTAAATAGCAATTGCTAAAAACTTTGTTTTTAAACTAAAATGAAAGATAATTAATCGCACTTGCTGTTTTTATAATATTATATTTTACACATAAATCGCAAGAATTATTTTTCATTTTCCCCGATTATTTTACCACTACAAGGCACCATTAATAAATACTAAATAAAAAAGCGCCAAAGCATGGTTTTTAGGGTTAAAATGATTTATATATTTCGTTTTTGGCAATGCATTTTGGCGCTGTAGTAGTTATATAAACCGCTCCCGTTGTTACGAATCTTTTTTCTATCATTTAACTGCGTAAAACATCTGTTGTATTCATATATAGTGTAATAACTGCTTTAATTATTTATATTTTCTTCCAGCTTTCCAATATTCTTGCACCGGCTGCGGCATCCAGTAATATTTCACAATTGGGGTGCAGTTGTACCACCGATGCGGGAATATCTGTAGTTACCGGGCCAAGTATAGCCTGGCCAACAATGTCGGCTTTGTGCGCACCTTTGGCTATTAATATCAATTTGCGGGTATGCATAATGTTTTTTATCCCGCGGGTAAGCCCGCCTAATTCAATATGTTCGGGTACTTGTGTTTCCCGCCTTACCCTTGCCTCAAAATCAGGATCCATGGGCGATACCCAGGTTTCACTTTCAAAAGGGGTACCCGGCTGATTAATCCCGATGTGGCCATTACTGCCAATGCCCAACATTTGCAGGTCGGCACCGCCGCGTTCGGCTAACTGTTTTTCAAATAATGCGGCTTCTACTTCAAAATCATCCGACAGGGTAGGCGGCATAATAAAGTTTTTGGCAGGGATACCTAATGGCCCGGCTATCTGGTTCAATATCATCGTATAGCAACTGCCGGCATATTCGCGTGGAAGGTTGGTCAGTTCATCTACGTTGAACAGCGTAACGCGGGAAACATCGAAAGGATATTTGGTGTAAATTTCAGAAACGATACGGTGCATTTCCATGGTAGTTTGCCCGGTGGATAGCCCTATGACCGATGTTGGTTTCTCAAGCATCTGCCCAATAATGCGCCAGGCGGCAGCTATATCAAATTCCTGTTCAGTTTTAGTAATAGTTATTTTCATGTGTGATAGTTAGCGTTATAAATGTTTTAGTTGTTCTTTAAAAAAGGAATCGATAGCCAGCATGGCGCTGGACTCATCTTCACCCTCAATCATAATGGTAACGGTATCGCCTTTTTTTATGGCTAATGAAAGGAGGTTAAGCATGCTATTAAGTAGCACCGTGCGATCTGCCTTTTTTAGCTGAACGCTTGATTTAAATCCACGGCAAAATTTCACTAATGCTGCTGCCGGGCGGGCATGTAAACCTTGTTCGGCGGTGATGATGTAATCAGTTGATACCATTGCTTAGTGCTTGTAAATATTTAGTGATGTCGGTTGCGTTGTCCATTGCCATCACTTTTTGATGAATAATTTGTGCTTGCGCCATGCTGTTATTCCTGATGATGTTTTTAATATGCGGGATAGCTGTAGCGCTCATGGAAAAATCTGTTAAGCCCATCCCCAATAATAACAGTGCAGCTTTGGGGTCGGATGCCATTTCGCCACACATACTTACCGGGATATTATTGAGCCGGCCCTGGGTAATGATATTTTGTATCAATCGTAAAACTCCCGGGTTGAAGGGGCTGTACAGGTCTTTGATCTGTTCGTTCATCCTATCCACCGCGAGTGTATATTGGCAAAGGTCATTAGTGCCGATGCTGAAAAAATCTACTTCCTTAGCCAACAGATCGGCTGTAATGGCTGCCGATGGGACCTCTATCATGATACCAACTGAAATTAAGTTATTGAAAAGGATGTTATCCACCTCCAATTCTTTTTTGGCTTGTTTTAGTACTTCCTTAACCTTGCGGATCTCCTGAATGCCCGAAATCATCGGGAACATAATTTTAAGATGCCCATATACCGACGCTCTTAAGATGGCTTTCAGTTGGGTGATGAAAATATCCGCCCTGTCCAAACAAATGCGTATGGCCCGGTATCCCAAAAATGGGTTTTGTTCGGCCGGCAAATTCAAATAGGAGAGCGGTTTATCCCCGCCAATATCTAATGTGCGGACTGTAACAGGTTTGCCATCGGCTTTTACCGCTACCGCTTTGTAAAACTCAAATTGTTCATCTTCGGTAGGAAATGCATCGCGACCAATAAATAACAACTCTGTACGAAATAAGCCCGCGCCTTCGGCACCGAATGCCAAAGCTTGCTGCATGTCATTCGCATTTCCAATATTTGCAAGCAGCTTTATAGTGGTGTCATCGATAGTTGTGGCCTGTGTATCTTTTAATTCATTTAGCTTATCTCTTTGGTTCTGATAAGCTTGTTTTTCTATTTCGTACTGTTGGATAATATCGCTATCCGGGTTAATAGTTACCACCCCGGTTAGTCCATTCAACAATATCGTATCATTGTCTTTAACCCCTATAAGCTGTTCGCCGCACCCCACAACGGCCGGTATCCCCCGTGATTTGGCAATAATTGCCGCATGCGATGTTTGTCCGCCTATCTGTGTGGCAAACCCCATTACACAGGTAATATCCATGGCAATAGTATCGGACGGGGTTAGGTCTTCGGCTATGATGATGGAGTTGGGAGGGTAGTGGGATTGCTTTGTTGTGCCGGCGGGATTTAAGTTTCTCAATAACCTGGTGCCAATGTCCTGTACGTCAGCAGCGCGTTCGCTCAGGTATTGGTCATCCATGTTTTTAAATAGAGCCACCAAGTTGTTAATCACCTCAATCAGGGCATCGGTGGCGCTTAGCTTTTGTTGTGTGATTTTTTCTACAACACCATTTGTAATTTCTGGGTCGTTTATTAGTTCAATATGCGCTTCTAAAACGCCTAAACTATCGGATAGGGCAGGATCGCAATTGGCAATCATGCTTTCTAATTCATTAATGGAAATACTTATAGCCTGGTTAAATTTCTCAATTTCGGCTGGGATCACATCATCTGTAATTTGCAATCCGCTTAAAGTAGATCGTTGCGTTTTAAGCACAAAGGCCCTACCTATTGAAATACCCGGGGAAACACCTATGCCGTTAATTATCATTGCTTAACTGAATAAATGAATGATACTGCCAGCAAAGCCTAATACCAATAACCCAAGCAGGATATAGGTGGTTTTTACGCTTTTCTTTACAAAATAATACACCAGGAAAGTAAGCCCCAATGGAATGATAGCCGGTACAATTTGATCCAGAATGCTTTGTATAGCCACGCTGCCATTGCCTGTGCCAATAGTTAACGGCGTTTTTATAGCCATTAAAGTAGCGGGCATAGCACCAACCACCATCAGGCCCAAAATGGCCGCACCGCGGGTAAGCCTGTCCATTACATTGTTTTGGGATAGATTTTGCAGGAAAGTTGTGCCCGCATTGTAGCCAATAAACGTAAGGTTATAGCGCAGCACCAGGTGTGGTATATTAAACAGGAGCAAGAAAAGTAGCGGCCCCATCATATTACCTTTAATTGCTAACGACGCGCCAACTCCGGCTGCAATTACCTTAAATGTGCCCCAAAACAGGGAGTCGAATACCCCGGCCAGCGGCCCCATTAATCCAAGTTTTATCGAGTTGATGGATTCGGGTTCGAAGTTTTTGTCGGCGCTGTTTTGTTCTTCCATGGCAGCGGTTATACCAATAATTAAGGTTGATCCATACGGACTGGTATTAAATAATTGCAAATGCCTTTTCAATGCGGCAGCCATAGCCACCTTTGTGGTATATACTTTTTTTAATACAGGCATTATAGCATAAACAAAACCAGTGTTTTGCCAGGTCTCGAAATTGAAATTAGCTTCGAGCGTGAGCGAACGGAAAAATAGTTTACGGATAAGGCTTTTACTTAATGTATGCTTATTGCCCTGAATAATATCTTCAGCCGGTTCATCAAAATCAAAATCGTCGTCAGTTTTAGGTTTTGCAGCTGGTTGTGTGATGATAAAAGCAATGATAACCCCAAACGCCCCAATAGCTATAACAGGTAATTTTAAGTAGGCAGCCAGTATAAACCCAAGGAAAAAATAGGGTGCAACCTGTTTGTTAAACATCAGGTTCATTAACAGCGCAAACCCAAGTGCGGGCAGCATATTACCGGCCACCTGCAAACCTGATTGCACCCAGGTGGGGATCAGATCTAAAAAAGATTTAATGGTACCCGTACCTAATTGCAAGGCTGTGAACACGATAATGCCCATTAATAAAGGCTTTAACAGACCGGAAAGGATATGGAGCCGTTCTATCTTCCTGAAATCGCCGTCCTCGGCATATTGGTTAAACTTTTTATTAAATACAGCCCTGGAAACAAATAACGCGCTTAATACCATTTCGGCCAGTATAGAAATAGGGACTGCCAACGCCAGTGCAATAGCCGGGCCCTTATGCGATATGATGGCAAAGGCTGTGCCTAACACGCCCCCTGTAATAATATCAGGCGGGATGGCGGCACCTACTTTGATATTGCCCATAAATATCAATTCCAGCGTTGCGCCTATCATTACGCCCTGTATAGGCTGCCCCAATACCAAACCCACCAGCGGGCCCAATACCAGCGGCCGGCTTAATAGTGTAGTCCCCATGAAATCTTCCAGGTGGCCGAAAACGGCAATGAGGGTTAATAGCAATGTGGTTACCAGCACGTGTGTAAATATTAAATTAGCGTCTCTATCATGATCTTTTTATCGGTGGGCAATTGCCTCACTTCCAGTTCAAGGCCTTTCATCAGCATTTCCTTTACAATAAAAATGTCATCAGTTATAAGAGCTATAGCTTTTGAAATGCTTTTGCTGCCCTCTTTTGTACGGATCCCGCCAAAATTGATGGATTGAATTTCGTTCACCTCGTTAGCTATGAGTGACGCGTCATTAACCGAATTAACGATCAATAGTATTTTCATGCCTTTACTGCGAGGGTCATGCAAAAAAGTAACCGCGTCGGCTAAGGATTTTATTAAGAGCTTGGCCGCTGCCGGTTTGGCCAGGTTCATGGTCATTTTTAAAAACTCATCGGCCGCTACCTTGTCATTGGCCACCAACAGGCAATCTGCGCCCAGCGCAGGTGTCCATGTAAAGGCTACCTGCCCGTGTACCAACCGGTCGTCAATGCGTGTCAGCTTAATCATTATTAGGGTTGCTTACAGTTAGTAGTTTGTTTACATATACCAATTGCTCTTTTGCATTGGTAACAGCGTTTTCAATTATTTCAACGGCAGGTGTATCTTTATCTGCCATTAAAATCTCAATCAGCAGAGGTAAGTTAAAGCCGGTTACTACATGTATATTAGGCTTTAAGGCATGTGTCATCATTTGGTTGTTTACACTGCCGCCAAGTAAATCGGTAAAAATGATCAGTTCATCATCATTACCTATAGCTTCTATAATTGGCTTTAGTTCATCTTCAACAGATACATTTTCATTAACATAGGCCTGTATCAGGGATAGGTTTTCTACCTCGCCAATGATCATATCCAGCGATGATTTTATCCCTTTAGCAAAAGCGCCATGCGTGGCAATTAAAAACTTCCTCATGGGTGATGAACTGAAATAATTAGCTTGATGAAAATTTAATAACCAGGTGATAACAGGCTTCCCGGTAAGGTTATAATACAATGCAAGTATATTGTAATAATAAACCAATGAGCATTTCCCGCACCCTACATTACCACTACTTCTATAGCTAAATTTGGATAGATAGACTACTACAAGCCGCGAAATAGCGTTTATGAAGCGGTCACCCGCAGGTAATAACCGTCATGTTTTGATAAGGCGATAGTTATTTTAAATAATTACTGCGCATAGTGGTGAAGTAGTACTTGTATAATTGCAGACTGGGAAACTTATCAGGAAGTTTGTTTAACAAATAAACCACCCGATGAAAAGAGCCGATATTAAAATTAAAGCACTCATTATCTTACTCTTATTGCTTTCAGGCTTTGCCCGGGCCGATCATCCCACATTGGCTATTGGTGCCGCCGCGCCTGATTTTAACTTGCGTGGAATTGACGGTAAAATATATTCCCTAAAATCATTTAAGGATGCCAGGGTACTGGCCATTGTTTTTATGTGTAACCATTGCCCTACATCGCAAGCTTACGAGGATAGAATGATTAAACTAACTAAAGATTATGCAGCCAAGGGGCTTAGGGTAGTGGCTATTAATCCCAATAACCCTAACTCGTTACGGCTGGATGAACTGGGTTATAGTGACGTGGGCGATTCCTTTGCGGATATGAAAGTGCGAGCCGCCGATAGGAAATTTAACTTCCCGTACTTGTACGATGGGGAAACCGAGGCAACATCCATTAAATATGGCCCGGTGGCAACTCCGCATATCTTTATTTTTGATCAGGCCCGTAAATTGCGGTATAATGGCCGTATTGATGATATGGAAAACCCGGCTAAAGTGCCACATTCGCTCGACGCACGTAATGCTATTGATGCTTTATTAGATAATAAGGAAGTGCCGGTTGCGGTAACTAAAACGTTTGGCTGTACCATTAAATGGGCCGAAAAGAGCAATTGGACTGAAAAAGCCGCTATAGACTGGGCAAAAGAACCGGTAAAGCTGGATAGTATAAACGTGGCCGGGATTACCGAATTGCTGAAAAATAAGACCGATAAACTAAGACTGATAAACGTTTGGGCTACCTGGTGCGGCCCCTGCGTTGCCGAGTTTGCCGACCTGGTAACCATTAACCACATGTACCGCGATAGAGGGCTGGAGTTTGTAAGCATCACTACCGACGATATGGTAAACAAAGGCAAAGCCCTAAGCTTTTTACAAAGGAAACAGGCATCGGGACTAAATTATATTTATAGTGGCGATGACAAATATAAAATGATAGAGGCCATTGACCCTAAATGGGCGGGAGCATTACCCTATACTATACTTGTTGAACCCAATGGTAAAATTGTATACGCGCACGAAGGCCCTATTGATGCCGGGCAGCTAAAGAAAATCATTTTTGATGACCCCATGATGGGCCGGATTTATAAATAGCTTTAATTAGTGATATCGATCAAAAAGCTATACAGGTTAACTTCGGTAGATAGATCCAGTTTTTTGCGTACTCTGTAACGGCTGATCTCAACCCCCTTAAGCGAGATGTTAAGCAGTTGTGCTATTTCTTTTGATGATAAATTAAGCCTTAAATAAGCGCAGAGTTTTAAATCGGTAGCACTAAGTGATGGATATTTGGCTTTCATAATAGACAGGAAATTGTTGTGTACCTGGTCAAAATAAATAGAAAAGCTATTCCAGTCATCATCTTTTTTATCAATATCACTCAGTAGTTTAAATACACTCCTAAAGTCGTGCGTGAGTGTGGGCATATTTAATTTTCTAATCAGGTTTGATAGTTCTTCTCTAATATTCAGCAATATGCGTCCTCTGTCAACCAGGTGCATGGTTATGGTAGCCAGCTCCTTGTTTTTATAGCTTAGTTCGGTTTCCAGCTTATCATTTTTTAATGCTATAATTTCCTTTTCGTTTCTGTCCAGTTCTAAACTGTGCAGATAGCTAAGCCGTTTTTGCTCTTCCTGGTATTTTAGCTTGTGCAGGTTTATCCTCCTTCGCTGATCTTTTATCACCAGGTAGCCGGCAAATACCAGCAATAAGGCATAAAACAGCCAGGCCCAAATAGTTTGATACCAGGCCGGTTCTACAATAAAAGTATAGTTAACCGCTGGCGATGCGTCCCCCAAATTGTTACGCACTTTAACCGAGAAAGTATATTTCCCGTAAGGTAGGTTGGTGTAATCTTTTTCGGTTTTTACCGACCAGGCCGACCAATCCTTATCAAAACCAATTAGCTTATGTGTAAACTCCTGGTTGCTTTTTTGGGCATATAGGGTTGATGAGTATTCAAAATGAAAAGAGTTCCAATGATTGGACAGGGGAGTAACATGGCTGCTGTTTTGACTGGCGGCTACCCGGTTGTTATTCATAAAGTAACCACCAAATATCAGGCTGTCCTTTTCGGCAATTGCCTTTACAGTAGTTAGCAGCACGTTCAATTTGGTATCGGTACTTACATATTGCCTGTAATTTAAATGGAATATGCCGTTGGTTGAGCCAATGAGAATATTATCCGCGTCGTAAGGATAAATGTATTCTGATCCCTTAACAGTTTTACCGGCCAGTTCGGGGAAGTAGGTTACCGTATATGGTTGATGGCCCGATGCTTTATGAAAATCAATTACACCTACCCGCTGATTGCTGATAAACCAAACGTTATTCTGGCTATCCTCGGTTAAATATTCAATAGTCGCGTTCCCAAAAATGGGCTTATAAAACGTCGATATTTCAAAAGCGTTGGTGTTTTTATTATACGCGTAAATACCTTTTTCGGTAGCTACAACTATCTTATTTTTAATAAAGTATACCCGGTTATTTAAAATAGAAGGTAAGCCGCTTTTCTCGGTAAATTGCGCGTTCCTTACAATGCGTTTCCTATCTGCAGACAGTTGGAACCTGAATACGCCCCGATAAGGGTGAGTAGCCCATATTACGTTATCATTATCGCGAGCCAAATTGGGTAACGATTCGTAGATCCCGCTAATCATGCCAGCGTTTTTAAACTCGCCATTGGCGTACTTTAACAATTGCAAACCCGTATAAGTGCCTGCAATCACATCTGCCGATGATGGGATAGCTTTAAACTGCCAGGCACCTTGTCCACCGGTTATTTGTTTGGCTGTATTATTATTAATGATATATGAACCATCCTGATGGCCAACTAATAAATGCCCGTCAATTTCGTTTAAACTCCATACCTGGCCTTTCGTATCGGGGACTTCGGTAAACAGGCCCTCGTTAGTGCTGATATCCTTTTGCTGCGCGCTAAGCGGTACGCTATATAAACCGTTGGATGTACCTATAAATAATTTATGATCAAAGATTCGGATGGCATTACTTTTTAACTGGTTGTTTTTATCGGGATAGATATGGTTAACCGATGTATTATAATTAATAAAATCAAGTCCGTTCTCTAATCCCAGCCACAAGTTTTTATCACGATCGAGCAGCAGGCTGTGGATATTATTGTTCTGTAATCCCTCATCGCTGGAGAAGCGACCAATCATTTTCCCCTGGCCATTTATAATATACAAGCCTTTAGCCGATGTACCTATTGCATACCGATCGTTACCAATATTCAGTACACAATTTATACGTTCTTTAATTAATGTGGCATCAATAGCGGTCGGCTTTTTAATCAGGTTTGTGGCAGTTAACAGGTATAATCCTTTATTTAGTGTAGCAATAAGCAAGGTATCCTTGCGATAATCCATTATTCCGGTTACACGGATACTGGTTGTTTGGAATTTTTTATCACAATGCTGCCATTGTTTATCCTTAAAAAACATTAATCCCTCGTCCCGGTCTTCCGCAAATAATTGCGATCCGGCAACCGTCAGCATGCGCCAGCCGCCCGGGGCATCAAAGGTTTTCATGCTTTTATAATCGTACTCAAAAATACACTCAACGGTACGGAAGAAAACCTCGTTTTTATAAACTACAATACTCAGTATATCGGCAAATTGCCTGGCAACCTGGGGTAACAAGTTTTTAATAGCGTGATATTTTAATATGCCATTGTCATCGGGAAAGAAGTAGCCAACTTCATCCTGTCCGCCAACAAATATTTTCCCTGATGGGTCAATAGCCAGGGCCCTTACCGCGCCCTTATTGGGTAGGGGGTAAATTTTCCAGTAATTACCATCAAAAGTGAGCAGTCCATCATTATTGCCGAAGTATAAAATACCGTTCTTATCCTGATTGGCATCCCATATTTCGGTGCTGGCATTATAATCGGTATGGGTATAATTTTTAATAGCAGGTATCCCAATGGTAGTTTGCGCTATGGCCAGGCACAGGCACGCACGGCAAATCAGGATGGTTGCAATTAATTTCTTCATCAACTAAGGAGTACAAATAGGGTTACAATTTCACAATGGAAAATTAACAAACATTTTAACATGTAGGGCCACCCGTTTTAGTAGAGAGGCGTAATATGTGCTTAAAATAGTTAGAATTGCGGCTTTATAATATAAATTGTAGTGTTGATGTAGTGTATCCTGTTATGGTACTACAAGGTATAAGCAAGTGGTGAATTAGTGTTCTCCTACTTTTTTACCGCCCAAAATATGGCATTGCGCACCAATGTAGTATAACAAGTGTCCTGCAAAAGCAGGGGATAGTGGCCCATGGCAATGTAAACGTTGCGTGCTTTAACATGGTTGTTAGTCCACACTACGGGGTGATCGCCCATTTTTACCTTGCTTTGGGGGGTGTAGGTACCCTCATCAATACTGGCCAATACATGCACTTTAGGCCGTGGACTTTTATTGTAGATATACCATTGATCTTTAGTTGAAAACGAGGCTGGCAAACCCTGCATTACCGGGTGTTTAGCATCTTCAATCGTAAGCTTAGCTGTAGTGCCGCCGGGGATATGCTCGGCAAACATAATATCCCCCATAAATTTAGAATACCATTTCCACATAGGGTAGCCATCAAAAACGCCTAACAGGGTAGGGTGATGGAAACCAACCCAACCGCCTTTCCCTTTTTTGATATAGCTTTTAAAAGCATCCTGTGCTTCCTTTCCCCATGGATAAGGCGGATAATCTAACTGGATAAAAAGTTGGTATTGTTGCAGGTAAGTTTTAGTAATGGGTTTGGTATCGGTAATATAATCGATGGTGAAGTTGCTGTCGATAGCCAGTTTGTTCAGCCATTCTTTGGCCGCTACGTCAAAAAGGGCATGGCCGCCACCAGTTTCGGCAATAGCCAGGGCTTTAAATTTAGGTTTAATTTGCACCTGTGCGTTTGTTGTAAAGCAGGTCAGCAGAAAGAAAATATAGATAAGCGGTGCAATAGATTTTTTCATTAGAGACAAGAAATAATATTTTTTCTGTTTCGGTCTGACCAGTTTGATGATAACTGCTCAGAGGTTTACTGACGACAATTCTAACAGAAAGTTTTTGATAAAAATTGCCATTTATAGGGAGTAGTGGTGATGTAGGGCACTATAAAAACCTTTTACAATGGTAAATAATGATATTTGAATGTTGAGTAATGGCCAGGGTTATACAGCTTTATGTCAACCTAATTAACACCAATAACCTTTATAGAATATTGATATGCTGAAACAATATTTATTCCCGCTAAAAGGGCTCATCTTGCTGTTTTTACTTGT
The DNA here is from genome assembly GCA_040389105.1 of Bacteroidota bacterium. Classification (GTDB taxonomy): domain Bacteria; phylum Bacteroidota; class Bacteroidia; order Sphingobacteriales; family Sphingobacteriaceae; genus Mucilaginibacter. Next base: position 262,274 of record JAZKAO010000004.1, on the reverse strand, counting down.
ACCAATAATGGCACATGCGCAAAAGGATACATCCAAAATCCCCATTCCGGTAAAAAATAGATTGGTTAATTATGTGCAAGCCTGCACTTATAGCAGTCCCCAAAATCAAACCGTGGTATTTAACCGTGCTGTAAAATGGGTTTCGGGAAATTTGAAGGGAAGCGAGCAGGGAATTAAGACCAAGGATGCGGCATCGGGCAAGATCACGGCTACGGGAATGTTTAAGATCATCACCAGCGATTCGGGTAATTATTATTGGTTAAGGTTTAATGTACTGATCACAGTAAGTGATGGTGCCTGTGTTTTAAGCCTGCTGAATTATTATGAAAAACCGATAGAGAAAGGCATTAGTAACGAATATTCAAAAATAGAATACCGCTGGGGCGATTTCAGGCGGGGCAAACCATGGTCGGCCGAAGATGAAAAACTATTCGAGGGATTAAATTCAAACTCGCAGGCCCTAATGGAATCCTTTAAAAAAGCAATGGAGCAATAACCGGATTTGAAATGAGGACAAGACTAACAATATATAAAACCTTGCTTTGCTTATTTGCAGGCGTACTGTTTTTAACCGCATCCGCACAGGGGCCAAAATTTAAAGTGATCGCATTTTATTCAAAAGCAGGGGAGCGTGACCATCTGGATTTTGCTTATGATGCTATCCAATTTTATAAAGAATTGGCGGTTAAAAAGAATTTTGTGATGGATACCACATCCAACTGGCGCAACCTGAACGAAGACTTCCTGAAAAACTACCAGGTGGTATTATGGCTGAACGACTTTCCGCAAAACCCGGCGCAGCGTACCGCTTTTGAAAATTATATGAATAATGGCGGTGCCTGGCTTGGTTTCCATGTATCGGGCTATAACGATAAATATACCAAGTGGCCCTGGTTTGTCAGCTTTTTTGGCGGGGCGGTATTTTATAATAACAACTGGCCGCCCTTACCGGCTAAACTAATTGTTAACGACCGTAATCACCCCATAACCAAAGGCATGCCTGCCGAATATACCGCGCCTATTAACGAGTGGTACGGCTGGCGGCCCAACCCAAGGGAAAATAAGGATGTTAAGGTGCTGATGACGATTGACACTGCTAACTATCCTTTAGGGAAAAAAGATATTATCAGGAGCGGGGATATCCCCGTGGTTTGGACAAATACTAAATATAAAATGATATACATGAACATGGGCCACGGCGATCAAAACTTTGCATCGCCTTTGCAAAATAATATGTTCGCCAATGCCCTGCTATGGCTGGGCACAGGTAAATAAGAAGTTTATTTTTTGGTTAAAAATAAATTGGTTGGCCGGTAATGAAGATAACTTCAGCCGGCCTTTTTTTTGTATCATTATATTTTTAAGCGTAAGTGCCTTTTCTCCATTAAGCCCACTATTAGCACAATAACTATAGCGGTAAATGCCGAACGCAGCAAACCTATAGCCCCCGTATTAATTACATCGGCATAATGCACGTGGCATAGCTTAAATATAAAGTATTGCAGGTAAGGTACTAAATAGCAGGTTAGTGTACTTGTGCCCGCCGGCCGGATCCACTTAAACCAGTCCTTTTTGCCCTTAATATCAACCAGGTAAATCAATGCTTCAAAAGCTAAAATGGTTATACCGCTGCAAATCAACACCCAGGGCGGGGTAGATTGTATTTTAGAGATACCACCTGTATAAGGGCGTATTAAAAGCCCCGTCACAATAAAAAGTACACCACTGATACTTAAAAACGCCCATAACAGTTTGGTTTTGTTATGAGTAACCAGCAAGGCATAAACTTCGGATACGATGATACCGCCCATAACCAGCGCCACAGCCGATGCATCGCCAATTAACCATAACCAGCCATGCATAATATGCGCGTGCAAACAAATGTTTAAGCCTATAAATATCAGCCAAATAGGTATCAGCAGAATTAATTTGCCTTTCGATACCAGGTAAACAATGGCGCATACCAAATAGGCCCAGCCAATAATCCCTAATATACCCCACCACGATGGATCCATACCGGTTGGATTTTGCGGGTCGCCACCTTTATATATAACTGCCAAAAAGATAAGCAAAGCAATGCCTGCGCCCATTAACGCATACTTCTTTACTTTGCTTAGTGTTTCGGGGTAATCCAGCCATATCATAAAAAAGGCTACGGTAGCCAGTATGGCCCATACCGGTTTAGAAATAATGGCGGCTTTGCTCAAATACTCGTCCATGTTAACCTCGTAAAATCCAATTATTATTAATGCGGCACTACGGGTAAGGATATAGAATAATACATTGAAAAACGATTTGCCGCTTTTTAGCCTGTTTTTAATAGCAAACGGGAGGGAGAGCCCTACAATAAATAAAAACGCCGGGAATATAATATCAGCAAAACCCAAGGTATCTGCCTTGTTTTCGGCGTGACCTATCCAGCCGGGTATATGGCTGATTCCATCGGCATCATTTACAAATATCATTAGCAACATGGTTATTGCCCGTAGTACATCAATAGATAAAAGCCGCTTTGGGAGTTGTGTCATTTGGTTTAAATTAGATAATTATGAATGGCAACAAAGCTAATTAGTATGCCCCGCCTTAGTGTACCGGGCGCTCCCTACATCACCACTACCGGGTATAAAAGGCTTTTTGCCGGCTATTATTTAATGTACTTTAGCTATCGCAATAACCACACCTCAATTTATTCTTATCATGAAGCGCAATTATTATATCGTAGCACTCATCATGCTCATCTTTTTTGTGATCTCGTTTTTAACAAACGTTATCGGCCCACTTATTCCGGATATCATTAAAGGGTTCAATTTGAGTTTAACGCTGGTGGCTTTACTGCCGTTCGCTTTTTTTATTGCCTACGGTGTAATGTCTATCCCATCGGGCATACTGATTGAGAAGTATAAAGAGAAGAAGATAGTAATAGCCGCCTTTGTGGTAGCCTTTATTGGTTCGTTAGTTTTGGCCATTGTGCCTAATTACTTAACGGCGGTTATCTCCCTGTTTTTAATTGGTTGCGGTATGGCTATGTTGCAGGTGGTGATCAACCCACTGTTAAGGTCATCCGGCGGCGAGGAGCATTATGCCTTTAATTCTGTTTTAGCACAGTTGATATTTGGAGCAGCATCGTTTATTAGTCCGCTGGTTTACTCCTACATGGTATTACAGTTAAAAAGCGGTAATGCTTCATCTGGGCTAATCTATTCTTTGGTTCCGGCTAATTTGCCCTGGATCTCGCTTTACTGGTTGTTCGCCTTTATTTGCCTGGTGATGATTGTTATTATCGCGTTCACTAAATTCCCGGTTGTAGAATTAAAACAAGACGAGGAAGTAGGCCCTATTAAAACCTACCTGATGCTGTTTAAAAAGCCGGTGGTTATTTTGTTTTTCATTGCCATGATATGTTATGTAGGCACCGAGCAGGGTATAGCCAACTGGATCTCGCAATTCCTGCAAACCTATCATGGTTACAACCCGCAAACTACCGGGGCGCAAAATGTAGCCTACTTTTGGGGCCTAATGACAGCTGGTGGCGTGGTCGGTTTATTTTTACTAAAGGTAATGGATAGCCTTAAGGTGCTGATCGGTTTTACCGTACTAGCGCTGGTATGTTTAAGCGCGGCGCTGTTTGGTTCGGCGAAGATGTCACTGATCGCTTTTCCGCTTGTGGGCTTTTTTGCTTCGGTCATGTACCCGGTTATCTTCTCGCTCGCGCTTAATTCGGTTGATGAGCATCATGGTTCATTCGCTGGCATTATTGTAACGGGTATTATTGGCGGTGCCATTGTACCGCTAATTATAGGCTGGTTGGGCGACCTATTAGGCTTGCGCATGGGAATGCTGTTCTTATACATTACATTGGGCTATATTTTAAGCGTAGGCTTTTGGGCAAAACCATTGATCACTAACAAAACTATTTTATAGGTATGGGCCACCAAAAAGTTATTGGGATAGATTTGGGTGCTACCAACATCCGCGGGGCTGTAGTTGCCGATGGTGAAATGTCGGCCATTGTATCTAAAAAAATCAACAGCAGCGGGACGGTAGATGAGGTAATGCAGGATATTTATGAGCTGATAGATAACCTGCTGCAAAACAGTTCGGCCGATGCCATTGGCATCGGCGTGCCCAGCGTGGTTGATGTGGAGCATGGTATTGTATATGATGTGCAATACATCCCATCGTGGCGGGAGGTGTATTTAAAAGCCATATTAGAAGAGCGTTACCACATTCCGGTTTATGTAAACAACGATGCCAACTGTTTTGCCGTAGGCGAATACTTTTTTGGCAAAGGAAAGGACAGCAAGTCTATGATTGGTTTAACACTGGGCACGGGCCTGGGTACAGGGATCATCATTAACGGCAAATTATACGAGGGCTATAATTGTGGGGCTGGCGAGTTGGGCTTTTTCCCTTATCGGGATAATATCCTGGAGTATTATTGCAGCGGATCATTTTTCCATAACGTTTATGGCTTGGATGGTGTGCAGGTTTACCAGGATGCCCAGGCAGGGAGTACCCACGCCCTTGCGCTTTATAACGAATTAGGCACCCATATTGGCTTTGCCATTAAACAGGTGATGTATGCTTACGATCCGCAACTGATTGTTTTGGGTGGTTCGGTAAGTCATGCTTACGAGTTTTTTCACCAAGCGATGTGGCGGGAAGTTAAAACCTTTGCCTATCAAAAAGCGGTAGAGCGGATAAAAATAGTGGTATCCGAATTACAAAACAGCGGCATCATAGGCGCGGCGGCCCTATATCATAACAGCCGGCCATCTAATCAGTAAAGAATTATGAAAAAATATAATCTACTATTAATTGCCATTCTATTTTGCTGCCAGGCTTATTCACAAGCGCGGACAGAAACCTTCCAACTCCGTTTGGGCAACGATTGGAAAATGCAATCGGCAGTTACCGAGCCCGCGCCTGCCGTTAGTATTTCAAAACCACAGTTTGATACCAAAGGTTGGTATAGCGTAAATGTGCCCACAACTATTATAGGTGGCTTACTGGCTAATAAGGTTTATAATTTCGACCCATTTTATGGCCGTAACTTAGAGAAACTGGCCGATGCACGTTTGGATAAACCCTGGTGGTTTCGCCGGGAATTTATACTGCCTGCATCCGAAAGCGGGAAAGAAGTAATATTGGTGCTGCACGGTATTAATTATAAAGCCAATATATGGCTTAACGGTATAAAGCTGGCTGATAGTACCCAAACCAAAGGCCCGTTCCGCATTATCAAACTGAATGTAACTAAACAGATCAACTACAAAAGCGCAAACGTATTGGCGCTGGAAATAACCCGCCCTTTTAATCCTAATAAAAGCACCGGTGATTTGGCCATTGATTACGCCGACTGGATCCATTATCCGCCCGATTATAACGGCGGTATTGTAAACGATGTGGACATTAAAACTTATGATAAAGTAGGGGTTGATCATCCGCTGGTGGCCACTAACTTCGATCTGCCATCGTTAAAAGTAGCGCATTTATTTATAACTGCCGAGGTGAGTAATTACACTAATACCCCGCAGGATGCCGTGGTGAAAGGGCATATCAACGGTAATATCTCGTTCGAGAAAAAGATACACCTGGATGCGAGAGAGACGAGGCATATTAACTTCGGCGCGTCCGAATTTCCGCAGTTGGATATTAAGGATCCCCGTATTTGGTGGCCTTATCAGTATGGCAAGCCCGAATTGAACCGGATTGAACTAAGCGCCGTAGTTGCGGGTAAAAAAAGTAATACCCTGTCCGAAAATTTTGGCATCCGCCAGATCACTTCCGAATTGATCAATAATAAATCGCGCATGTTTATTGTTAATGGCAAGCGCATTATGCTGCGCGGCGCGGCCTGGTCGCCCGATATTTTTCAACGCAGGAGCGAGGAACGGCAGGAGCAAGAAGTGCAATTGGTGCGGGATATGAATATGAATATCATCCGATCGGAAGGTAAATTTGAGGATGACCATTTTTATGACCTGTGCGATAAATATGGCATGTTGGTCATGACGGGCTTTATGTGTTGCGGATCGTGGCAACACCCCGAACATTGGGATAAGGACGAACGTAAACTCGCCATGGCATCGGATAGTAGCCTGATGTACTGGCTGCGCAATAAGGCCAGCATATTAAGCTGGCTTAACGGCAGCGATATGCCGCCGACCGATACAACTGTTGAGCGTGGATTCCTGAATATCGAACAAGACCTTAAATTTCCTAACCCTATATTGGCTACAGCCGATGGGCGAAAGTCGAAAGTATCAGGTTTTAGCGGGGTGAAGATGCTGGGCCCGTACGAATGGGTGCCACCCGTTTATTGGGAAAACGACGCGACGAAGGAATATGGCGGTGCCTGGAGCTTCGCGACAGAGATCTCGCCGGGGCCATCCATTCCGCCTTATGAAAGTTTGATCAAGTTTATCCCAAGGGATTCATTAACCACCACATCTGCCGATTGGCTTTACCATTGCGGCACGCAATCGTTCGGCACTACCAAAATATTCAACAAAGCTTTAGATTCCCGTTATGGTGTAGCCGTGGGTATTAAAAACTATGCGGCCAAGGCACAGGCCCAAAACTACGAGGCGCACCGCGCCATGATGGAAGCTTATGGTTTATATAAGTATAATACCGCCACCGGCGTAGTGCAATGGATGCTGAGCAACCCATGGCCAAGCCTTATTTGGCATACTTACGATTATTACCTGTACCCGGCCGGTACTTACTTCGGTATGAAAAAATCGATGGAGCCGTTGCATGTCATGTACTCCTACAAATCTAACGAGGTAGCTATCATTAATTCGTACCTGCAAAAATTTGAAGGGCTAAAAGTTACCGCGGCTATTTATAATTTAGATGGCAGCCTGAAATATACCAAAACATTAAATACAAGTATTGATGCTGATGCCTCCAAAACCTGTTTTGCACTGCCGGCTATAGCGGGTTTGTCCGACACTTATTTTGTACGCCTGCAACTGAGTGGTGCTAATGGCGTAGTACATAGCATTAACTGGTACTGGTTAGCTAAAAAAGGCGATGAATTGAACTGGAAAAAGTCTAATTGGTTCACCACACCGCAATCTGCTTATGCCGATTATTCTGCTTTGCAAAATATGCCTAAAGCCAGTTTGAAAGTTAACCATACTCAGATTGCAAAAGGGGATAGCACGCTGCATACGGTCACTATCAGCAATAATGGTAAATCGGTGGCATTTTTTGTGCATCTACGTGCTTTAAAGGGTAAGGGTGGCGATGATATATTACCTGTGATTTTTAGCGATAACTATATATCGCTGGCACCGGGCGAAAGCAGGGTCATTAAATGCACTTATAAAACTACTGAAGCTAAAGGCACTACGCCATACCTGCTTACATCGGCCTGGAATTTGGATCTTGCCAAAAGCAGCGGTAGTACAAATGAGGGTTTTGAAACGGGCTTGCCGGTTAATTGAGGGATTGATGGTGGGACATGTTTAACAGAAAATTAGTAAATAGCCGAGTATTAAAGGTCGCTAAATTGTTACTGCCCGGTAATTTGTAATCAGGTGGAAACATCTAAATTTACAATGTTAATTAGCCCGGATACCACATGAACCATAATACCCCTTTATATAAAGCCTTTTTTGGCTTGATTATACTATTAATTGTCTTTACGACGGTTTTTGTACAGCAAACGTATGCGCAAGAAAATACAGGTGCCTCTAAATATACACGTGTAGACCCAAGTCTGTTTGGCGATAATGCCGGCCATTGGTATGGTATTGCCGATAAAAAGAACATCATAAACGCCCGGCCGGGCAACCCTAAATACGACCCGGCAGATATTACCAAAATTGCCGACAATATTTTGCTGTTCCAAAAAAGCAATGGCGGCTGGCCTAAAAACTACGATGTGTTTGCCATATTAACCGATGACCAAAAAGATAGTGTTAATCAGGCCCGGAATGTTTTAAATACAACTTACGATAACGGCAGCACTTATAGCCAAATTACAGTTTTAGCTAATGTATATACAGCTACAAAAATTGAAAAGTATAAGGCTGGTGCTATCAAAGGTTTTGATTTTGTGTTGAAATCGCAATATAAAAACGGCGGCTGGCCGCAATATTACCCCCTGGAGGATAATTACAGCAAGTGCATTACTTTTAACGATGGCGTTTTTTTGGGCATTATGCAATTGCTGATAGATGTAAAGAACAATAAGCCCGAATATGCTTTTATTGATACTAAGGAACGGGTTAAGCTGGTTACCGCGTTTGATAAGGGAATGCAGTGCATTATCAAAACCCAAATAAACGATGCCGGTAAACCTACAGTTTGGTGCCAGCAGCACGATGAGGTAACCCTGCAACCTGCCTGGGCCCGCAAGTTTGAACCGCCAAGTATCTGCAATCAGGAGAGCGCCAATTTAGTTGGTTTTTTAATGGGTATAGATCATCCGCAAAAAGAGGTGATTGGTGCTGTGCAGTATGCTGTTGCCTGGTTCCAGGAATCAAAGATCTACAATACCCGGGTAAAAACTATCCCGGCCCCTCGTATGGTAACCCCATTCCGGGTTTCTACAGCCGATAGGGTAGTGGTGACGGATGAGCAGGCGCCGCCAATATGGACCCGTTATTACGAACTAAAAACCCACAGACCGCTGTTTTGCAACCGCGATAGTAAAGTGGTTTACTCCCTTGCCGAAGTTGACCGTGAGCGCCGCGATGGATATGCCTGGTATACTTATGCCCCACAAAAAGTATTGGATAAGTATCCCGAATGGCAAAGGAAATGGGCTGCTGATCAGAATGTTTTAGATAAAAAGTAAACTTGTTATTCTCTTTCTGATAATTTAATTAAAATAAATTCGATAAGTGAATGCTCATTCACTTATATTTGTAGCGGATTAAAATGTATGCGTACAAGAGATACCGAAAAAGAACTGTTGGTAAAGCAAAAAGCCATTGAATGCATTGTGAAGGATGGGTTGGAAGGCTTTAGTATGAATAAGCTGGCAAAACTTTGCGGTATATCTGTAGCTACGTTGTATATCTATTACAAGGATAAGGACGATCTGATACTAAAGATAGCACTGGAAGAGGGTAATAAAATGGGTGATGCGATGATCAGGGACCTTGATCCAGAATCGTCGTTTGAAGCAGGATTACGGGTACAATGGGAAAATCGCTATAAGTATATGATAGAAAATCCCTTGTTAGGTAAGTTTTTTGACCAGATGCGCAGCTCAACCTATCAAAACCAGTTTATGGATCTGTTTATGCAGAAGTTTAAAGCGGTGGTTGGTAAATTTATGGAAAATGTAGTACAGCGGGGCGAGATTAATGCCATGCCATTTGAGGTTTATTGGTCGGTAGCTTTTTCACCGCTGTATGCACTAATCCGGTTCCACATGGAAGGGCAAAGTGTTGGTGGGAAGCCTTTTACTATGACAGATGAAGTATTATGGAAAACCTTTGACCTGGTAGTTAAAGGTTTAAAGAACTAATATATTTTTTTAATTTTTAAATGAATGAACATTTATTTATTTATGGAAAATTTCGATCACATACACATATTTAAAACAAACATACAATCGGCAGCTGATAAGCAAATACTGCATGAGTTATTAGGCAATGATGAAGCAATACAAGAGTGGAGTGTGGATACCGAAGACGAAGATTGTGTTTTACGCGTAGTAACATTTACGTTAAACCAGTATCAAATTATCGATTTATTGAACAGCAAAGGCTTTTTATGCTGCGAATTAATTTAAAATAAAAAAAATGAAACAACAAGAACCAATACCTTTTACCGGCTATCAAAAATTAGTGATATTTCTGTTAGCTGTTACACAATTTACTGTGATACTGGATTTTATGGTAATGTCGCCATTGGGAGATATGCTGATGAAATCCATGAACCTTAAACCATCGGCCTTTGGCGTGGCTGTATCAGCCTATGCGTTTAGCGCTGGTATCTCGGGTTTATTAACCGCCGGCTTTGCCGATAGGTTCGATCGTAAAAAGCTCCTTTTGTTCTTTTACCTCGGCTTTATTGCTGGCAGCGTGTTCTGCGGCTTGGCACACTCTTATGTCGAATTAGTTGCAGCCCGTATCATCACCGGCTTATTTGGTGGTGTTATAGGATCTATCTCCATGGCTATTGTAACCGACTTGTTTGCGTTGCAGCAACGCGGCCGTGTGATGGGCTTTTTACAAATGGGTTTCGGCGCCAGCCAGGTATTGGGTATACCTATTGGCTTATACTTAGCTAATTTGCTGGGCTGGGAAGCGCCATTTTTAATGGTGGCAGGTTTGGCTATGCTGGTCGCCATTACTATTATGTTAAAAATGGCACCCGTTACCAAACACCTGGCTATTCAGCATGACCGGTCGGCATTGGTGCATTTGTGGCGTGCCGTGGCCAAGCGCGATTACCGTATTGGCTTCCTGGCTACGGCCCTGTTATCCATAGGCGGTTTTATGATGATGCCGTTCGGCAGTTCATTTGCTATTAATAACTTGCGTATCACGTATCCGCAATTGACGATGCTTTTCACCATATCGGGTGTGTGCTCACTTGCTATCATGCCCTTAATAGGCCGCTTGAGTGATAAAATCAGCAAGTTTAACCTGTTTATGAGCGCGTCTATCTGGACGATGGTGATGTGCGTACTATATACCAATTTGTCGGCCACCCCGTTTTGGCTGGTGGTTATACTTAACATATTAATGATGATGGGTATCCTGAGCCGTATGGTGCCATCATCGGCCCTAACCAGCGCGGTGCCTGATATGGAAGACCGCGGCGCGTTTATGAGCATCAACGCTTCACTACAGCAAATTGCAGGCGGTGTAGCCGCCGCGGTATCAGGCATGATTGTGGTGCAGCAAAGCAAATTCAGTCCGCTGGAAAATTATAACATAGTTGGTTATGTGATTGTTGGTATCTCCATCATCAGTATTATCCTGATGTACCGGGTAAGCGAATTGGTGCGCAAAAAAACAGCCAATAAGCCCGCGGCTGTTAAGGTAGATGAGGTAGTGATCAGCGAGGGATTTTAATCAATCCAATTATAAGAGCAAAGCCCTTTAGTTTATAAACTATGGGGCTTTGCTGTTATAATAAGTGTTTAACATCTTTTATTTTTCTTTCCTCTTATAGCCAATAATGCATTTTGGCAGATCTTATTTTCCTGCTGGCAACTATATTTCTATAACGTACGTAATTACTTTTAGTAATAGATGTATAACCACACGTTTTGAAGGGCTTTTTAGCACAACTGTTTAATATCCTTACACAAAAGGAGAAAAGCCGCCTGTTTATACTGGCCGGGTTCGACTTGGTGATGGGGGTAGCTGATATAGCCTTCCTGGTTTTATTACTATTAATTATCCGTACATACACCGGCAATGTGACTGTTTTAGCTGGCTCTGCTTTTGTGAACCAGGTATATCATACACTTATTAATACCAACCCGGTTTATGCTACCGGGTTATTTGTTTTGCTTTTTTGCGTTAAAAATATAGCCGGGGTATGGGTATCAAAAAAGCAGCATAAGTTTGTATATGCGGTAGCATCACGGCTATCTGAAAAAAATATAAACGATTATTTAAAAGGGAGTTATTTTGATTTTGTTAATGTAGATTCTTCGCTGCGTATCAGGCATATCAGCAATGTTCCTATCGAGTTCAGCCATTATATTTTAACCAATTTTCAGCAGATTATTGCACAGGGGATATTGATTATTTTTACCATTACGGCTATCCTGTTTTATCACCCGGTGCTATTTGTTTTATTACTTATAATGCTGTTGCCGCCTGTTATGTTATTAGGATGGTTTACCCGCTTGCAGGTTAAAAAAGTGCGCGCGCAAATAAAGCAAAGCAGCGCCCGTGTTATCCAGTATTTGCAAGAGTGCTTGGCAGGGTATGTAGAGAGCAATATTTATCAGAAAAATAATTTCTTTATAAACCGCTATCACCGGCATCAGCAGCAGTTAAACCATAATTTAGCAGCGCAACAAACACTGCAAGGATTATCATCGCGGTTTATTGAAATATTTGCCCTGCTGGGTTTTTTTATACTCATAGCAATTAATAAATGGTTTGGCGGCAAAGCCACTATTGATATACTAACCATTGGCATATTTATGGCAGCCGCTTATAAAATTATACCTGGCGCTGTAAGGATACTTAATAGCCTGGGACAAATAAAGACCTATAGTTTTACCCTTGATGAATTGGAACCAGGTGAAGTACAACCGTTGTTTGAGGAAACGGCCAACCCCAATTTGCACATAAAAAGTATTAAGTTTGATAACGTAGGCTTTACGTTTAAGGATAATAAACTGCTTAACGGGTTAAGCTTTGAAATTAATCCGGGTGATTTTGCAGGGATCTCCGGAGTATCCGGTCGAGGTAAAACTACTATTGTTAATTTACTATTAGGGTTTTTGCAACAGGATGGGGGACAAATAGCTATTAATGAAATAAACACAAAAGCAGCCGAAAGGCAATTATATTGGCCCAAAATAGCGTATGTAAAACAACAAGCATTTTTTATAAATGATACCATCCTGAAAAATATCACCTTGATTGAAGAGGGGTATGATGATACGCGCTTGCAACTGGCCTTGTATATAAGCGGGTTAGATGCGCTTTTAAACACCTACCCCGAAGGTATCGCTAAAATGATAAAGGAACATGGTAAAAATATAAGCGGTGGCCAGCGGCAAAGGGTAGCACTGGCGCGCGCGCTATACCATGATTTTGATTTGCTGATACTGGACGAGCCTTTTAGCGAAATGGATAATGAAGCAGAGCGCGATATATTGGCCCGCCTTAGTAGTATTAATAATAACAGTAAAATGATGCTGTTAATAACACATAATAAAGCAAGTTTGTCTTTTTGCAATAAACTAATATTGCCCAATGCATAAAACCCCAACATTGGTTATACTAACACCGGGTTTCCCAAAGGATGAATCGGATACTACTTGTTTGCCTTTGCAGCAAACCCTGGTGAAGGCAATCAAAAGGAATTATCCTGAGATGGAGGTATTGATCCTATCATTTCAGTATCCATTTAAAAGCCGGAGATATAGCTGGAATAGCATATCTGTTAAGGCATTTGGAGGAAAGGGCAGGGGCAAATTATTCAGGGTTTATAATTGGGTTAAGGTATGGTTTGCTTTTAAAAGGATCAGGAAGGAATATGACGTAATTGGGCTACTGAGTTTTTGGTTAGGCGAGTGTGCCTTTATAGGCGAAAAATTCGCGAAAGCGTATAATTTAAAACACTATTGCTGGGTATTGGGACAGGATGCCAAACCGAATAACCGGTATTACAAAATGACGAAGATGGATGGTAGCTCCTTATTAGCTTTATCCGACTTTTTAGCTAGTAATATATATATCAATTATGGTGTAATGCCGCAACATATTATTCCGGGGGGGATTGATGCCGGGCAGTTTAATAATGAACATAATGAAAGGCGCATAGATGTGTTGGGGGCGGGATCATTAATAAGCTTAAAGCAATACCACTTATTTATTGAAGTTATTTGCCGGCTAAGGCATAGGTTCCCCCAGGTAAAGGCAACTTTATGTGGCGATGGGCCCGATAAGAAACGACTGCTACAGATGATCAAAAAGCTGAAAATGGAGGAACATATTACCCTTGCCGGCGAAATACCGCATAACCAGGTGTTAGATTTAATGCAGCAGTGCAAGGTATTTTTGCATACTTCAAATTACGAGGGGCTGGGTATGGTTTGCCTGGAGGCTTTATATGCAGGCGCAAAGGTAATTAGTTTTGTAAAACCGATGGACGATGATATTGAAAACTGGCATATAGTTGATAACACCTACCAAATGGCCGGGATAGCCGAATTAATATTACAGGATGGAGAATTGAAATATAACCGGATAGTTCCGTATAAAATAGCTGATACGGCCAAACAAATTGTTCAACTTTATTTAGATAAGCCACTAACCACCTCCCTAAACCGTAAAGCTATTGCGGCAAAAGAAAGCGTAGCATGGTAGTAGGCCAGTGTATGTTCCCGCTTTTTGGGGATATCCATTTGCCCGGTTTGCTTTAAGGCTTCCAATAAAGCTTCTTCATTACCGGCTTGGTACAATATCCCGCAATTGCCATTATCGGTTATCATCCTAAACGAATCAATATCGGTAGCAACAGGGATACACCCGCACGACATAGCCTCGCAAACGGCCGCGCTGCTGCCCTCGTAATACGAGCCGGATAGTATAAAATCGGCACTGTTAAACCAGTATAACAAATCGGCATGGGGCACTTTGCCAATCAGGGAAATGTTGTTTTTATAACAGGGCTGTGCATTTAGGGCAAGCCGTATTTCTTCGAGTAATTCTTCGGTATGATAGATCATATACAACCTGGCCTGTGGCTGAACCTGCACATACCTTAAAAAAGCATTTATAACGTTTAAGGGATCTTTATTAGCGTTTAAACGCCCCACCCATAAAAATACCGGTTGCCCGCCAGCGTTGGTCTTAGACAAAGCCGCGGCCCTGTTAATAGGCGCGAATACCGATGATACCTCCATTACTTCGTGTATTTTATTACCCGGCCCCAGGTTGCCGCGTTTAACCCAATCAAGCCCCATGGGTTTGGAGGCAAAGAGATAGGCATTAACGCTGATACCGGCTAAGCGTTGCAGCTGCTTTTTTATACCGTTAAACGGTTTTTCTGCATGATGTTGCACTATGATTTTAACATGGCTCCCCAATGTAAAGCGTAACTGCAATACCTGCAAGGGGAAATGCAAACCATGCACCACCACTACGTTTGGTTCTTGATTCTTTATAAAGTGATGAAGTTTAGCAGGAATTAACCTTTCGTGCGCGTTAAGTTCAGTGAAATGGTATTGCACACCATTTTTTAAAAAGCTGCCTTCGTAGTCAATCTGTTCAATACTAATCACCGTATCAGTAATTGCTAATGCTTCCAGTATACCTGTGTAGGCATTTATTCGTTTAAGCCATGCCTCCGGGTTGTTAAACCCCATACTTGCTACATAGCTTACAAAAACAAATTTCATGGTATGTTTAACTTAATTAAAAGGTATCAATATCAGCCGAGGTGAATTTTATACGATTTATCGGTAACCGGCTTCCCAGATCTTTAAATATGACGGGAAAAGATTTCACCGACCAGTAACGCTCATTAAATAATTGATGCATCCTGGTGCCCGGGCACGCATGAAACAATACTTGTTTAACCCCAATTTTACGGGCCAAGCGGGTAACTGTACGCATTACCGAATTAAAATTATCCGTCGCCAGGCTTATATCGCCAATAATTAAGCCGTTGCTTACTTTTAACCAAACCAGTGCGCGGTTGGCTTTTATTACTTTGGTATTGTTATAAGTTTTGTATTTAAGGTAATCGTCGGTACGGTATACGCCATCATATCCCTCGCGCAAAGCCGAATTATTTAAACCCGGTTGCGCGATAATATGTTTTTTTAGGATATGGGAAATATATGCGGCATATAATCTGTTTAGAACAGGTAGTCGCTTTATCAATTTTTCCCAATCAAACCGGTTTACCGGGATCACAAAGCAATCCATAGTATCGGTAACCTGCCAGCCCAGTTTATTAATAAAACCGGGCAGTGAGTTTTGGTTAGGGAAGCCAAAAATAACGCGGATGCCGTTTTCCTTACATAAATTAAAGGTAAGGTTGGCCAGTTTGGTAAATAAACCTTTGCCCTGGTATTTAGGATGCGTCATCGTATCGGCCGATTGTGCTGCCAATACCGCTTTAGCGCCCATTTGCAAAAAGCAGGGGATAACACCATAAAAGGCAATGGGATTTCCTGCTTCGTTATAGGCTAAAAAGCCAATATGTTTAATGCCGGTATGGGCTGTGTTGTATTTATTGGTAAAGAAACCGGGAGGGATGCGGCGGCGGTAAACAGCATGATACAAATCGGCCATATCGTTAATATGATCGGGCTGAAAGCGTTTTATCAAATATGGCAGTTCACTGTTCATATCGCCTGTTTATGGTTGCATACATTTGATTATTTGCCGATAGGAATGGGTTTACGGTGAAACGCTCGCGCATAACTGCATCATTGGCATCTTGTTCAAAAAGAAAATCCATGGCCAATAACTGATTATAACCGGCACTTTTGGCAGCATCAACTAACTGTGGTGTATAGCTACCATAAGGAAAGGCAAAACTTCGGATGGTTTTTTGAGTGATATTTTCGAGATAGGTTTTGCATAAAATTATCTCGGTAATACTATCGGTCAGGTTTATATGTGCCATATCGTTATGGTAATAACCATGCGCGCCAATGGTAGCATAAGGGGATGTTGACAAGCTTTTGATTTGCTCTGCCGTCATTTGTAGCCAATAGTCCTTATCCTTAGTGTTATTCTTAAATGGAACCAGCGGATAAAGAGTTTCCATCATCTCAATTTTGGCATTAAACCCGGTCTTTTTAAGCATGTCTGCCAGTTTTATACCACTGTTTAATGAGTAGTATCGTCCTAATTTATCCTTAGCAAAATCCTCGTTTTTATAGGATATGCGGGTAGGGCCGTATTTGCTTACAATACTTAAAAAATCGTTCCATAAAATATCGTAACCGGCGTGGCGAATAGCTGTAATAAAAAACGTGGCAGGGAGTTGGTACTTTTCAAGTAATGGTAAAACGTATTTATAGTTATTAGCAAAACCATCATCAAACGTAATACAGATATTGAATTTATCGGGGCTGAATTTTTGATTGTAGTAATCATCCAATGTAACTACATTAAAATAACGCTTATAGTATTGCAGGTGCTGCTCAAAGGTTTTTGCCGTTAAAAATATGGGGTTAAATTTGGTGTGATTACTTTGACAAATACCATGATAAATTAATATCCGGCTGCCTTTTGCCTGCCGGTAAAATCCGTTATCCATACCTATACTATGCCTGATATCCCTGTAAAGGTGTATCGACTCGCGGCGTAATTTCGATTTTACTCTTTGAACAATAGCCATCGCAATCAGGTTTTACACGCGCAGGTAACGGGGAATTGCGCATCCGGATAAAACTGTTGTATGCTTTTCATCAAGCCCGGTAAATCGCCGTATACATATTTATAAGCCCCATCAATTTTTATCTTGCTGAAATTATCCTTAGGCATGTTACTTAACTGGCTATATAGTGTTTCATCAAACAAACGGATCTTGCCTTTATCAACAACTAATAATATATCGGCAGGGTTTAGTGATAGTAAGCCATCCATATTGCTACCCTCATCTTTTACGCGTGCAACTACCACATCAGCATCGTGGCCGGGAGCAACAGATCCGCCGTTTATTTCCCAGGCTGTGGCCGGGTTATGGGTGAGGTTAAGGTAAAGTTCGTTATCGGTTAAATAACCTGTTTTTCGTGCCTGGCGAATATGTTCCCATATACTCCAATGCCCGGTAAGGGTAGAATCGGTGCCAAAAAGGATGGGTACATTCTCCTTTAGCCGGTGAATAGGGGCGGTTGTGCCCAGCAGAAAATAGTTTGATTGCGGGCACCAAACTAAAGCATTAAAATGTTTGGCCTGGTTGGGTGTCATAGCCACGCCGTGTATGCCAATTAGTTTACGGTTTAACAGGTTCCAGTGTAATAGCTGGTCAATTTCCTCGCCGGCGGCCGTATCGGTGCCTTCGCCGGTATGTATTACAACAGTTGTGTTCCTTTTTAAGGGGTTATTAAGCCTGCGCTTCCATTTCTTTTCGAAATGTACGGAATGCAGCGATTGGCAATTATCAATAACCGTGATAGGCGAATTGTTAATACTTAATTTATCGCCATGGTTTACTACAGTAGTAACCCCACAAAGTAAATTTTTGTACAATCCCCATTGGGTACGCAGGGCAATAGGGATGTTTAATACCGCTGTTATTTCCCTTTTATACTTTTGATGGATATAGTTACCCCACTCGGTATAATTATTGTGAGTGCGGTCGCCCAATTGGGGGAAAAGGTTAAAGTCTAAATGATCGTGCGAGTTAATGAGTCCGGGGAAGGCGATGGCATTGTTAAAAACAAGCTGCAGGTCGTCGGCACGGTTGGCAGTACCATCCGTTATTCTGCCTTCGCTGATGCTGATGTTGCCCGCTTTTTCATCGCCCACCCGGTAAACATTGTTTAATATCATCCTTCATGCTTAAAATGTAACCCATAAATAATAGGCATGCCTTTAAACTTATCGTATACATGCAGGGCATTTTGGCTTTCGTAGTAATGCTTTAAACTTTCATCAATAACTATCTGTTTTTCATTTACTACCTGCCAGTTTTTTAAGCCCAGCACAGCTTTTATATTAGGTAGTTTATGCACAAAGTTACGTACAGCAATATGCCCGTTGCCATGCTTAAATGTCCGTTGCCCGCCCATGGCCAATGCATCCGGATGAAAATCGGTGATGAGGATATCGCCGCTGTTTTTTACAATGCGGCACCAGTTTAGCAAGGCATCATCCAGGTTTTTAATATGTGCTACGGTAAGTGTAGATACAATTACATCAAAATTATCTGTGGGGATGTTGGGTAGTTTATCGTTAGTAATTAGTTGCGTTTCTGCCCCGGGGAATTTCTCTTTTAACCGGTTAAGCATACCTGCCGATACATCAAAGCCTGTTAAGTGCTGCGGCTGGCTTTGCATTATTTTGTGCCAGTGGCGGCCTGTACCGCAACCAATATCGGCTACGTTTTTATTTTTTAGGTCGGTACGTGCCAGCATCCGCCTAAATATTACCTCGTCCAGGTCGAGCATCAGGTTACCGGGTTGATTATCGTAGTTTTCCGACCATATATCATAAGCCGCTCCGGCCTCTGTTTCGGGGATATACGAAGGGTGTAACCGTTTGGGTAAATACCTTTTTAGTTCATGTAACATAGGGGAGCGGGTTGCTTTTATATGGAATACGGGCAATAAAATATAATGGTTGCTTGCTTTGTTTATTTACATTTTAAGGCAACCAACGGTTACATACAGGCGTAACTACAATATAAATTGCCGAGATATTTTCTATATGAACAAGGTATTGTTATTTAACCCCCGCAGCGCCAACAATAAGTACCGCATCCCCAATTCGATATTAAACATTGCCGCGTCGGTTGATGGTAAATACGAATGGGTAATTGTTGACGGCAATTGCGAACACGACCCTTTAGCCAAGATATTAAGCTACCTGGATACCGGCGAGTTTAGGTACCTGGGCTTTTCGGTAATGCCCGGCCCGCAGTTGCGCCAGGCTATTCCCATATCAAAAACCATTAAAGAGAAGCATCCAAACACAACCATGATATGGGGTGGCTATTTCCCATCCAATCATTCAAAGGTGGTGTTAGATTCGGGCTATGTTGATTTTATTATCAATGGCCCGGGCGATAATGCTTTCCCAAACCTTTTAGACGCGCTGGAACAAAGTAAACCCTACGAGTTTATTAAGAACCTGATTTACAAGGCCGATGGTAAGATCACCAAAACCATTAAGGAAGATTTGCTTGACCAGGATAGCCTGCCACCCTTACCTTATGATAAGCTGAACGATTTTTACCCGGTCACCAAATTTTTAGGGAAGACCTACCTGGGCGAAAAAACCATGGCTTATCACTCCAGTATTGGCTGCCCGTTTACCTGTTCGTTTTGCGCGGTTGTGCCTATTTACGAGGCAAGGTGGAAAGCAAAATCGGCTAAAGCGGTTTATAAGGATGTAAAATACATTAAGGATAAGTGGGGTGCTGATGCGATAGAGTTTCATGATAATAACTTTTTTGTATCAGAAAAGCGCGCCGTTGAATTTGCCAACCTCATTAAACCCGAAAAAATGACCTGGTGGGGCATGGCCCGGATAGATACCATGGATAAGTTCAAGGATTCATCGCTGGCAGCTATTCGCGAATCGGGCTGTAAAATGATATTTTTTGGTGCCGAAAGCGGCAATAATGCCGTCCTGGAGCAAATGGATAAGGGCGGTACACAAACTGGCGAGCAAATTATCCGCTTTGCCGAACGGATGAAGAAATTTGATATTGTACCCGAATATTCCTTTGTATTGGGCACACCAGCCCCAACACCCGAGCAGGTAGAGGCACAGATTGACTTTGAGATTGATTTTATTAAGCAGGTAAAAGCGGTTAACCCCTTTACCGAGATTGTGATATATACTTACAGTCCTGTGCCCACAGAGGGATCGACCATGTTTGAAGAAGTTAAGGCACGTGGGTTTACTTTCCCACAAACGCTGGAAGACTGGATTAGCCCGGCCTGGGAAAGTTTTGATTTACGCAAGAACCCCTTAACGCCATGGCTAACGCCCGAAATGATAGATAAGATCAGGAATTTTGAAACAGTGCTGAACGGCCTTTATCCAACTGTAACTGATATCCGCCTGAACAGGTTGAAGCGGATAGCGATAAAAATGGTGGCCGGCCTGCGCTACAAAATAGATCTGTATAAATATCCTTACGAAATAAAGCTATTACAAAAGGTTTGGAAATATCGCCAGCCCGAAATACAGGGGTTTTAACCGGTTAGTGATGCAGATACCTCCCTTACTACATACCTGGAAACGTTACCGGACACTACAAACGCACAAGATTAGTGCCTTACCCATAGTTATCCTGATGCCGCATAGCGCCTGTAATTGCCGTTGTGTAATGTGCGATATATGGAAAGATAACCGCAACCTGAAGCAATTAACCGAAGCTGATATTAAGGACTTGCTGCTATCCTTAAAAACATTAGGAACAAGGCAGGTGGTAATGTCGGGCGGGGAGGCCTTGCTTAATCCCAGTTTTTTTGCCCTATGTTCGATATTAAAGGAGCGGGGGATAAAAGTTACGCTGCTATCTACCGGGCTATCTATCGAAAAACATACCTTAAGCTTATTGAAATTGGTAGATGACCTGATTGTTTCTATTGATGGTGACGAAGTGTTACATGATATGATCAGAAATATACCGCAGGCTTTCAATAGATTAAAGAGTGGTGTGGAGCACATTAAATTCATCAGGCCGGGTTACCGCATTACCGGGCGTACGGTTATTCATCGCATGAATTTCAGAAATTGGCTATCTATTATTAAGGAGGCCAAAGCTATGGGGTTAGATCAAATTAGTTTTTTACCGGCCGACGTAAGCAGCCATGCCTTTAACCGCCAAACTGCCTGGAGCGAACCAAAGCAACACGAAATATTATTGAGTGAAAGCGACCTGCCCGATTTGCAAGCGGTGGTAGATGAATTGCTGATTAAGTTTAAAGCCGACTTTAAAAATGGCTTTATTGCCGAATCGCCCCTGAAGATACAGGCTATACATGATTATTACGCGGCGTTTTATGAACATAACCCTTTCCCTTATAAAAAATGTAACGCTCCATGGGTATCCACCGTTATTGAAGCCGATGGAAGCGTGAGGCCATGCTTTTTCCTGGATACGATGGGTAATATCCATGATAAACCCTTAACAGATATTTTGAACAGCCCCGAAGCCATTAATTTTAGGAAAAGTTTGGATATGGATAATAACCCTACCTGTGTAAAATGCGTATGCTCGCTTAATTTACCGCCGCGCATGGATCCGGCAGCTGTATAGTGCCTTATGTTAATGTGATATCCTATAATCCATCTGTTGATTAACTGTACAAGGTGTACAAAGTGTACAATGTGTTTAAGTTGTACACTTGTACACCTCCTGATAAATAATTTAAGCTTGCCCCTGATTGGCAACCTATAAACCCGTACAAACGTATTGATAATAGTGAAACAGCAGCATATCCTTTTTAGCCACTCGTACTTTATGCGGTTCGACCCAAAGCAATGGGCCACAGGAAAGCCGTATCCGCCATTGGGTACGTTGTATGCCGCGGCATTAATGCGGCAGAATGGTTATGGTGTATCGCTATTTGATACGATGTTTCTAAGCGATCCCGACGCGGTGTTAAGTGCAATTGAAATAAATCAACCCCGATTTTTTGTGGTTTATGATGACGGCTTTAACTATCTCACCAAAATGTGCCTTACCAATATGCGCGAGGCCGCATTCCGTATGTGTAAACTGGCTAAGCAGCAGGGCTGTACGGTAATTGTTGCAAGTTCGGATAGTACCGATCATTATAAGGAGTATTTAAATGAGGGTGCCGATTATATCATCATCGGCGAGGCGGAACAAACCTTGCTGGAATTGATAGATGATATCAATTTAGGCCGGGGAGAAAGTGGAAATATACCGGGATTAGCTTACCTAAAGGATGGCCAATACATCAAAACTCACCCGCGCCCGGTTTTAAAAGATCTGGATATATTGCCACTGCCGGCCTGGGATTTGGTGGATATGCAGGCATACCGGGAAATGTGGTTAAAAAGTTCGGGCTATTTCTCGTTAAATATGAGTACCACTCGCGGTTGCCCTTTTAAGTGTAACTGGTGCGCCAAGCCAATTTACGGCAGCCGTTATAACTCCCGTAGCCCCGAGCATGTAATAAGCGAATTGAAAATGCTTGTTAACGAATATGGTGCCGAACACATTTGGTTTTGCGATGATATTTTTGGTTTGAAACCCGGTTGGGTACCGGCCTTGGCACAGTTGATAAATGCTGAGGGATTAAAATTCAGGTTCAAGATCCAGTCGCGGGCCGACCTGCTTTTGCAGGATGACCAGATTGCCGCGCTTGCCGCGTCAGGCTGCGAAAACGTTTGGATAGGGGCCGAAAGTGGTTCGCAAAAGGTATTGGATGCTATGGATAAGGGGACCACGATTGAACAGATCCATCAATCAACCAAATTGATGAAGAAGCATGGTATTAAGCCATCCTTTTTTATCCAATTTGGTTACCCCGGCGAAACCAAGGAAGATATTGCCCTCACCATTGCCATGATCAATCAATTGCTGCCTTTCGAGATCGGGATCTCGGTATCATATCCATTGCCCGGCACGCTCTTTTACGAACGTGTAAAAGCCGACCTGAAAACCAAAAGTAACTGGACAGATTCGGATGAGATGGCTTTGATGTTTACTAACACTTTCCCGCCATCGTACTATAAGCAATTACATAAATACGTGCATAGTAACTACCACCAGCATTTGGCGCGCAATAGCTTTGTGCAATTGTTAAACAATCCCTTTAAAACTAATTTTAAAGGCATCAGGAAAGCGTTATCAGTATTATACTATACTCCGGTCACAATGGTTGAACGATTCCGTTTAAAGCAAACAGAAAAGGCATGGTGACCGATCAGCTTAATCCCGAGACTTTAGCCAGCGAGGCCTTCAGCAGGCAATCGATCGTTTTCGATGAACTTTACAGTACTAATACAATTGTAAATTATAAGCGTTCCAGGGTACGCAGCCATGTGTTGCAATATCTTAAACCCAACAGTTCCATACTCGAATTAAACAGCGGGACAGGGGAGGACGCCATTTTTTTTGCCGGACAGGGCCACCATGTACACGCTACCGATGTTTCAACCGGAATGCAGCAGGTTTTAAAACAAAAAGTTGAAACTTATGGTATGGATAATTTGGTTACTGATGAATTATGTTCGTTTACTAATCTCAAAAACCTTAATAACCGTGGCCCATACAACGCCATCTTCTCTAACTTTGGAGGCCTGAATTGTACCGGTGAATTGGATAAGGTATTAAATTCCTTATCATCATTATTAAACCCTGGTGGCATAGTCACCCTGGTTATCATCCCGGGCTTTTGCTTATGGGAAGCCTTATTGGTGTTTAAAGGGAAATTTAAAACAGCTACCCGCCGGTTCTTTAGTAAAAACGGTCGAACTGCTCATATTGAGGGGCAATACTTTAAGTGCTTTTACTATAGCCCAAATTATGTGATAAAACATACCGGCAATGATTTTGTGCATCTAAGCACAGAGGGCTTATGTACTATCGTACCCCCATCGTATATAGAGGGGTTCGCCGAAAAGCATCCTGCAAAATATAAGTGGCTGATGAAGTGGGAAGACCGGTTAAAAAGCACCTGGCCCTGGAAACATATTGGCGATTACTTTATCATCACCCTGCAAAAAAGATAGTTTAATTAGTAAACCATGCTGCTTTCGCGGTTTTCAAAAAGGCGGGAGATCTTATCGTTATACCGGGTAATCAATTTCTTTTGAAATTCTACGGGATCTGGTTTGGCGCAATGCGCACCGGCGCTCATGCTTAATACTACGCCATGCATATTTAAGCGTTTCTGTATAGTTTTTTTGTTCCAACGGTTGCCGGTTATTTTCATTAATACCCTATCGGCCAAATCACCCAGTTGGTTATTCAGTAAAAACTCTATTACTCGTTTACCTGCCTTGTTTTTAATTGGCTTGGCCGATGACAGGCGGAGATAGTTATTAGGCAAATAATCCTGGGTCCAGCAGTTTGCCGCAAAAAACTGTTCAAAATAAGCGTCGCCCTGCAAAGGTATTAGGGTAACCACTTCGGTTGCTGTGTAAATGTTCTTTTCGCTTATTTGTAATTGCTGCTCATCTACATAATAATTCATACAAAAGTAATGCTGCTTTTTAAACAAGAAAGCCAGTTTTTTAAGCGCGTGCATCATGGTGCGGGCTATCCACAAGCGGTTTTTTGCAGTGATGATAAACAGATCGATATCCGAATCATCATCGGCATAGTTTTTTGATAACGAGCCTGATATGGCTATACCTCTAACATAGGGGAAGCAAATGAGTAATTCGCTAACCCTGCGGGCGGTTTTTAATAATTCGGTAGCTTTATGGTTACCATCCACACGGCGCCTTATCAGCGACGGATCGTTTTTTAAGCTGTAAAAAGTATCAAAGTTATATACCGATTGGCTAGCCACCATATAACGCAATGCCATATCAAAATCCTGCTGGCGGTATTTTTGCTGCAGGAACAAAAATATTTCCACACGCGTTAATGGGTAATTGAACATGTCAAAATACGCGAGTGTAGCTAAAATATTTTTGTTGATACCGGTCAATTTGTGTTCGTATTAATGTTTGATCCTGATAGCGTTACAGGTAGTATTAAGCTCCCTGATTTTATAATGATGACGGACTAAAATGCCCTTTGGTTGCCCATGAATAATAATTATTTATGTAAATAAATAGTTACGTGATATCACTTTTTCGGGGTTCGAAAAAACAAAAATTGAAAAGAACAAACTATAGAAATAAACGCCCTTTTCGGCATTAAGCAAACTTTCGGACAAGGATACAGTGGCTATCAATAAAATGAATATAAAAAAGAGCATATCCCTGTGTTTTACGGCTGTTTTAATACCGAAATATAAAGTTGATAAATAAACAAGCAAGCCAATTATCCCCGTTGTAAGTAAAAAGGTGATGTATTGATTGTGGGCGTTAAGGTTGTTTAGGTAGGATATATATAGCTTCTCTTTAAAATATTCGTCGCCCAGTATCTTTAATTCGGAACCGGCCCCATAACCTGCTATGGGTCTTTTTTGTACTAAGTGCATGGCTGCTTGCCATCGTACAATACGCGGTTCTACACTTTCATTAACTATTTGATTTGATAAATCGGTTTCCAGTCCGGTTACAAAGCGGGTTTTAAAACTGTTTATACTTAACGCGCTTGCAACCAGCAAAATAGATAACGCGGACGAGATCAATACATATTTAAAGCGCTTAGTTGCCGGTATTAAAAAATAAGGTATCACTATGTTTATGCCTATTAGTATTACAACCAGTACGGCTTTCGATCCTAATTGTACAATGCCAGTAAGTAGTAATATACAAGCCGCGATTAAAAAGATCCTGCTTTTTAAAGATCGCTCACTGCATAATAGTAATGATAAATAAAAAAATGCTACCGCTACCTGCAGGGAAAGAAATGTAGCGTGCATATTAATAGGATTGCTGAATTTATGATTGATAAACAAATTTGAAAACAAGGCACTTATTGGTAGTTTAAAATACCGGATGATATAAAAAGCATGTATATATAAACCGGCAATGGTAGCTACACATATCATTGAAAATATCAGCAGTAAATGATGGCGGTATTTGACAATGTTAAACGATGTAAGCGAAAAAAGTACAGGGAATAAAAGGATCACCAATTGACGTGTAATATCTACCCCGGCAATAGCGGGATAGGCTGTGTAGGTTAAGCTGATAAGTGTTAGAAAAAACACAGCTTGTAATATGTAGTTGCGTGTTGTAAATACTGCTCTTATTTTTTGCCTGTCAACAGTAAATAAAGTGTGTAAAGCGAAACTTATTAATATCACATGACTGAAAAATTGATCGAAAGGCAAAGTAACCAGTATCAGCATTAGGTGATAATAACTAATGCGGTTAGTTAAATTATCATCAATTAAAAACAACGCTTTCATGGTTCGGGATAAGGTTGTTTTGTGTTCGGGGGGCTAATGCAGCACGATAGGCATCCAGGGTTTCGGCGGCAGTTTTTTGCCAGGTATAATTATTCACTATCTTATTATAAAGGTCGGGGTTATACGATGCAATACTCGCTTTTTCAGCGGCTTGTAAAATACTTTCGGGCGATAGCGGATCGCAATAAAAGGCATAATCTTCAAAGTAACATCGGGTATCGCCCTTATCGGTAATTACAATATTACAACCCATGGCTGCTGCTTCGAGCGTGCTTAAGCCGGTAGTTTCAAACCAACTTGGTAAAATATGCACTTTTGCTTTTTTGTAATAATTAACCAGGTCGGGCAAGGGCAGGTAATCGATAAACTCGATGTTGTTTGCCGCTATAGCACGACAATTGGCATAATACTTCATTTGGTTTGGTGCAGGCTTACCTACAAGCACCACCTTGAAGCGGGTATTATTTAAAGCCTTAATCAGGTTCACCTGGTTCTTATTCCCCTCAATACGGGCCACGCAAAGCACTAAATCAGGATCTTTTTTGGCACCGGGATCGTTAAAAGTATCCAAATCAACCCCGTTGGGGATAACTATATGATTTGCGGTTTCGCCATACCGGGCAAGTAATCGCTCATATTCGGATGGGGAATTAGGCAACAACATACTTGCGCCACGCAAAAGTTGCATAATGCTGGCACGTTGGCCTTTCCATATAAATGCCCAACTGGCCAGGTGATCCTTACCTAATAAACATCTGGCCATTGTTTTAATATACTCTACCGTATCGGCCGAAAAAAATCGTAGTATGCGGCCTATTCCCCGGCGATAGTGCCGGTCATATTCGCTCTGATCTAACAATATGGTAGAGATAACATAAGGCTTGCCCGATATTTTGCTATGCCGCAATAGGTCGGCCGGGCGGGTGATATTGAAAAAGTGCAACAGATCATAAGCCCCATAATCAATCACCTCGTTTGATAGTTTAATATCCACCTCTATACCAATCTGGCACAAATAATGGGCTGTTTTTATCACCTGCACAGTGTCTCCGCCGCGACCGGTATATAAGGTAGACCGTGTAATTAATACTACTTTCATATCCATTACAGTTTATTGGGGCTTAAGCCATGCAGCCATAAAATAAATTTTTCGGGTAAATAACTAACGGTATATAGCAGGTAGTTATCCCATCTGAAAGGATGCATACGGATAGCCTTTAAAATATGCGGGCGTGCCTTTTGCGGCTGGTAATTATTGGCCAGGAACTTTTTCCCGCATAGGGCGTGATAAGCTCCTTCTTTTATCTTCCGCACATCTTGTTTTTTTATAATGGCTAAAAGTTCTTCACCTTCTTCCAGCGTTATGGAACCACGTTTAATGATCTCTCTTTTTAATTTGCGAAAACGCTTTCCACGCCAACGTTCATCAATAGTAACCGACGATGAGTTAAGCCTGTATTTTATAAGTGCTTCGGGTAAATTGCATAGCATACCTGTATTTGCGATGCTTGTCCACAATAAATAATCTTCAAAATTATGCGCGTCGGTAGGGTAGCCACCTGCCCGGCAAATGCTTTCCTTACGGTACATTACGGTAGGATGCAAAAACGGGCAGTAAAAGTAAAGTTTATCGGTAATCTGCTGATTTGTATGTGCTATGCAATCAAAATAGAACAGCCAGTCGCCATTTTCTAATATATAATCGGCATCGCTGCCTACTAATATATAATCGGGGTTATTGTTTAAAAATTCAACCTGGGTTTCCAGCCGGTGCGGGTAGCAAATGTCATCAGCATCAAAACGGGCAATATACGGGGCACGTGCATGTTTTAATCCTGCGTTAAGGGCCGCGGCTATTCCCTTATTTTCCTGATGGATCAAAACAATGCGTGAGTCCTGGTACGATTCTATGATCGCTACCGTATCATCTGTCGATCCATCGTTAACAATTAATAGTTCAAAATTGGTAAACGTTTGATGCAGCACCGATGCTATAGCTTCGGCTATATACTTACCGGCATTGTAGGCGGGCATTAAAACCGTTACCTGTGGGTTAGTTTGCATGGCTCATGTTTAAGTCGTCAACAAGGGCCTTATGTTCCTTCATATCCATGAAAAGCATCAACTCAAATAGTATCAATACCGATAATTGCTCAAACCAATAATCAATAAAAAAGATGCCTGCTACAAACAATAACATAGGTACACCATAAGTAAGTGCTTTATATCGTTTTACAAAAAAGCCAAAATAGTAAATCAGCAAGGCCAGTAATCCTATTAAACCATATTCTGTCAATAATTGATCGTACACCGAAAAGGGATTATTCATTACCGAGCGATAGGCGACACTTTTACTAAAATAACTTAAATATAGATCGAGATGGTTTTTTAAAAATGCCGGGTGGATATACTCATGCTTTTCGGGATAACGGCCCCGCATACCTAAGCCAACAGCACGGAAAGCAATTTTTGATGAAAAATTACCTATCCCTAAACCGGCGATAGCACCCGCTGGATGGTACTGTAAAAACCGAACTGTTTGTATCATCCCCGTTAACTTACCAGGAATTGCAGGGGCGTAATTTTGCTGTGTTGATAGTACTAAATTAGCTTTATGGATACTAATAAAATTAAGCATTAGTTTTCTGTCGGGTTCTATTTCCTTACTCAGGTAATATTGTTCGGCATTGGTATCGGGTGCGGGTATAACTATTTTGCCATTAGCATTTATAGGTACAATGCTTTTAAAGTGAGGTGTTTTTAGTATGTTATGTACACTGTCAAGGTATAATAGGGCAAATTTTCGCTTTCTTTCATCAGGATTTAACTGGCTGTCGGGCCTTTCTGTAATAGGGATTTCTTTAACAAGAGGTTTATCCGGGCTATAACTATCTTTATGTAGAAAGTGTTGAGTGCTTTGGGTAACATACTTTTTGTTTTCAGGCGATACCTTTACCATAAAAATCATCAGTAAAGCCACACAAATAACAATCATGCTTTTTTGTATGGCCGTACTTTTAAATATCAATAACAGTATTAAAACCGAAAATAAAACCAGCGAGATCAAATTACTATAGGTAAGTAATAAGGAACACATACATACGCAAAGCATAAGCGGCTTTTCCTTTACAAGGAAATAAATTGCACCCAACGCGCTTAAAACAGCATTGGTTGAAGAAATATCAAACGTAATGCCTTTAATATCGTCGCCCGTGTTGATGAAGTAAGTTTGATATAAACCACGGAAGGTATACGGGTTGATGCTGCCGGTTTGGTACATAATAAAAACCAGGTTGGTTAAGGATATAACGGCATTAATAATAAAAAAGGCGATGATCGTACGATTAATAGTTTCGATATCCGTTTTTTCTACCATCAGTTTAATTTGATGGACAGCCAATATAGACATTAACCAAAAGCCTATACCTGTAAAAAACAACAGCAAGTAGTTTGGGTATTGATAGTTTTTATTAATGATAAGGCCTAAAAAAGCGATGGGTATAATTAATAAATAAAACAGCGGCAGCCGGGAGTTTTTTAATTTAAAACCGAATTTAAAGTTGAATTGCAATGCATAAACAAGCATAATAGCTATGATTTTTACAGGCAGCTTAATGTTTAAAAAAAGCACAAGGAACACGAGGAGTTTCCAATCCACATAACCGATTGTTTTTTTTAAGCTAATAACAGCCTGTTTAATCATTTTAATTAGTTTGATGCCTTACAACACCGATGCCCTTATCTTAATAAACAATACGACGCGGCCCGGTAATAGGTTGCCTTAAATTGGCCACTTTATAACTATTTATTATACTGTTTGGCATATTTGTGAATATATTACAGAGATAATAATTATAATGCAGGCAACCCTCGTACAAAAAAGATTGTATTAGTTTTGATGTGTACTCAACACCAATTGTATTGCTGAAAAATAAATTACTGATCAGGTTTTTTTCATCGGGCTTGCAGGCCATTGCTGTACAAGTACTAGGAAGTATTTTCTTTTATTTGATCTCCATTTATCTCACAAAGGAAAACTTTGGGATGATCAGCTGGATGAACGCAGTTTCCTTATTCCTAACCACTATACTTGGTTTAGGGTTAGAGCAGGTGGTAACCCGTCGCATAGCCGCATCAAACCGGTCGGATTGGGCTGCGGCTGCTTTTTTAGCACATACGGTAATAGGTTTTATCATTACGCTTGCCCTTTTATTAATCATAAATATATCGATAGCTAACCCAGCGAGTGTATTTAAATTTTTGCCATGGTTTTTTGCGGCCCAGGGCATTATTTACGTGGGTGTACCATTTAAACAGTTTTTAAATGCTAAGGAAAAGTTTATGCCGTATGGTATTATTGCTGTTATTAGTAATAGTTGCAAAATAGGGGCGGCATATTGGTTAATGCAGGTTAGCAAGCTAAATACAACCACAGTTATTATAGTGCTTATTTGCACTGCCTGTTTTGAACTTTGTTGCCTGTTTATCTATATCATTGCAAAAACCACATTTAGCTTTAAACTGCATTTTAAAGCATACTTAAAGCTGATTAGGGAATCATCGGCACAATATGTATCGGTTATTTTTGATATGAGTTTATCAAGGATGGATTGGATACTATTAGGCCTGATGACCAGTAATGTGGTGTTGGCCGATTACAGTTTTGCTTACCGCGCGTTTGAATTGGCCCGTTTACCAATGATAATTATTGGGCCCATTATACTACCCCGCCTGGCGCGATTGATGAATGCCGGCAATAAACCCGAGGTGCAGCACCTGGAACAAATTAATGCCTTTAATACGGTTGAATTGTTTTTTGCCATGTTAATCCCTTTAATACTTCATATATTATGGGTACCTGTTGTAAGCTTAATTACACACGGCAAATATGGGGCTACTAACGCGTTACAGTTTTTGCTACTCTCGTTATGTATTCCCTTACAGTTGTTTATTAACCTGCTATGGTCGGTAAGCTTTAGTGCTAAGAAGTACAAATCGGTTACAACTATTACCATTGCTTGCGCTGTAATTAATGTGGTATTAAATATTGCTTTAATACAACGACTTGGCGGATTGGGGGCTGCTATCGCGTTTTTAATTACTACCTTATTGCAAAGCATTTTGTATTATAGGTTTGTGTATAGGCAAATCATAAAAATATCACTTCGGCCACTGATCATATTTATGTTATTAGCCGGCATGGTGTATTTTATAAGCAGCTGCTTAAATATTCACTTCATCTTTCAATTAATTATTGCCGTTGTTGGGTATGTTTTAATCGGTGTTTTATCCGGGCAAATAACAAAACAGCATATCAATAACTTTAAACAATTTTTATCCTGATGAATATCCTGTACCTGTGCGATGAATATCCTCCCGGCCAGCATGGCGGCATAGGCACTTCTGTACAGTTATTGGCCAGGCAAATGGCAAAAATGGGGCATAGGGTAGTAGTAGCAGGCTTATACAGCCCGGGATATGGCGGTGCTGATGAATTTACAGATAAGGGCGTACAGGTTTATCGCTACAGATGGGAACAATTTGATGGTAAACTGTTTCAAAACCAGCAGAGTTTAATGTTGCGTATAATTAATAGGTTACTGAAAGATACTGGTGCAATGGACCGGGTTATTAAAAACAGCCTGAAGCTATATAAAGCTCAATTAGAAGAGATCATTATTAAGCACCAAATAGATATTATTGAAATGCCCGATTATAATGATTACATACGGCATTGCAGGAGTTACATTCCATTTCCAAAACTATCTGTACCGGTGGTTGTAAAAATGAATGGTTCTATCACCTATTTTAATCGCGAGGCTGGTAAGCAAGTGCCCGGGTATATTTTAAAAATGGAACGGGCTATTTTAAACCAGGCGGTAGCCGTGGCAAGTGTAAGTAATTACACAGCTGTTAAAAGCGCCGGTTACTTTTCCTATCCCAATAAAATGGAGATTTTACATAACGGTATTGACGCCAATATAAACATACAGAGGGTTGAAAAGAAGCCGCTGCAGGTAATTTTCACCGGTACGTTGGTGCAAAAAAAAGGGATATATCAGCTGGCCAAAGCCTGGAATATTGTAAATAAACAATTGCCGGATGCCCGTTTATTAGTATTTGGAAAGGGTAATTGGCAAAAGGTATTGGGTTTGTTAAGTGATGGAGCAAAAGGCACAGTAACCTATATGGGGCATGTTACAAGGGATGAACTATATCAGCATTTAGCAGCTTCATCCATTGCGGTATTTCCATCCTATGCCGAAGCATTTGCGTTGGCACCATTGGAGGCAATGGCCTGCGGCACATCTGTAATTAATTCAAACCGTACATCAGGGCCCGAACTGATTGAAGACCAGGTTGACGGCCTGCTGATAGATCCGGATGATATCAACCAATTCGCATCAGCTGTTTTACACCTCTTAAGCAAATCAGAAATATCTGCAGTTATTGCCAAACGGGGAAACGAAAAAGTCAGGAAATTATTTGATATCAGCTATATAGCGTCTCAAAACATAGGTTTTTATACTCGGGTTCTTGGTACCGGGCATGCGTGACTAATCTTTTATTCTGCTAAATATGCATACCGCAAGGTATTCTTATAATGTTTTTTAGTATCTGTATTTTCCAGTCTATGTAAATAATGGTATTTAAGCCAGGTGTTATTTGCTGTGCTTATAGCAATTTGCCAGCCTTCTTTGCCATCTAAAAAACCCAGGTATAAAAAGTAATTTCTTAAAAAATTAAATACGGGGGAGATATATAGTTTTATATAATTACTTCTTTTGCCGCTATTGTAATACTTTTTTGCGCTTAATGAGGCATAATGAATTGCTTTTTCCCGGCATTCCTCCTTATCACTCACCGAAAAATGGTGGATATATCCTGCCAGTGTTTTTATACTTACCGATTTTGGAAACAACAAAGTTTCATGAACAGGCAATTCAGACCATTTTACGTTAGTTCGGTTAAACAGACGGATATGATGATCACGGCCCCAGCTACCAAAACGAATAAGCTTACTGCCGAAATAACTTTTAAAACGAATATTATAAACTACCTCCGGGTTATTATAATTCAAATGGTGAAGCGATGTAATCAGGTTTTCGTCAATAACTTCGTCAGCATCAATGCTTAATATCCAATTATATCGGGCATGTAAAATACCTTTGTTTTTATTAGCGCCATAACCATCCCAATTTTCTTTAAATATTTGGCAGCCGTATGTTAAGGCTATTTTAAGGGTATCGTCGGTACTACCATTATCTATAATTACAATATCATCAGTAATTAATTTAGCCATAGCAATACTGCGTTGAATAACTTCAGCTTCGTTTTTTGTGATGATAACAACTGAAACAGGAACCATGGTGAATATATTTATTGTAAAACCGATCTTTAAAAATTTAAGATACTTACAATTAATATATCGTTTTACTAATCAATAGGGTTGCCTCGTAATGGTAATTGTGCAAGAATTTATTTTTTATTTAGATTGTTCCAGGTTTCAAAGTCAACAATCTTATTTTCTACCTTGTTTTTACAAGTAGCGTCAGGGCATAATACAATCCATAACTTCCCATTTTGGGCAATAACAGGCCGGGTACCACATATTTTGCAGTTTTGCACTTTTATCTCATCTTGTATTTTATAGTTTGTGGTCACTATAGAGTTATTAAACGATTAGATTAATATATAATACATATAATCAGGATAGACAGATTTATGCGCTATTAATATATTATTGTAACTTACATGGTTTACACTGGTTGGGAATAACACGTACGAAAAATAAAAATGGTTGCTCTTGGTTATTCAAATAAATAAATATTTTGTAGTATTATTTAAAAATTATGCCACATGAAAAAACCAGGTACGCTATTTATTTGATTATGAGTATTCTAAAAAACGTCGCTAAAAAAAAATACACATATAGGCAACCTTTATAATAACATTTTCGTGATATATATAAATAGAATTGACTGAACGTACAATAACAGGTTACTCCCGGTATGACAGAGGAAGATTTACATCAACTGATCAGAGGCTGCGCTAAGCAGGATAGGAAATGCCAAAAGCTGCTTTATAAAGCATTTTATGGTTTTGCTATGGGTATTTGTTTAAGATATGCAGGCAACAGGGACGAGGCGGCAGAAGTAATGAACCAGGGTTTCTTTAAGGTATTTACACACATTGACAGATATGATCATGACCGGCCATTTAAAGCATGGCTTGGACGGATTATGATGAACGCATCTATAGATCATTACCGGGCTAATTTAAAAATGGCCTATACCGATGATTTGGAAAAGGCAGAACATATTAGCGACGGAGAACTGGCTGATAAAAAATTAAACTATGACCAATTATTGGAAATGGTTCAAAAACTGCCGCAAGCTTATCGTACGGTGTTTAACTTATTTGCGATTGAAGGTTATGGGCACGATGAAATTGGCGAAATGCTGGGCATTAGCGCCGGTACATCAAAATCAAACTTGCACAAGGCACGTCAAAAACTAAAACTAATGATATTAAAAGCCGATCAGCCCTATGTGGGACAGGGGGGCAAAGTGAATTATTCATCTGTAGTAGCCATAAATAGGTCAGATATGAATGGTGTATTTTTTAACAATGGAATAAGGCTATGAGCGCGGAGGAGAAAAATAAACTGGACGAGCTATTTAAGAATGGGCTGGGGACACCGGAAACTCATTCTGAATTTAACGACCAGCATTGGAATGACCTGGAGCAGCTAATGAATGCTGATGGCCGGCCGCGTGGTATTGTTTATTGGTTACCGCGGCTTGGTGCAGTGGCTGCTATATTATTATTGTTTTTAGGCTGGTGGTTATTTAAACCAGTGCCGGTTAAGAATGAACAGGTTGTTGGTTTAAAGCCTTCAACAGTTCAACCAATAACAGTTACTAAACCGGATAATAAACCCACTACTACCGGCAGCAGCACAGGTGTAAATAGCACAAATGGCAGTAGCACGGGTAGCGCACCTGTAAATAGCGCGGGTATTATGCCGGCAACCGTTATACCTGCCGCACCTGTGTATGCAGGTACATCAGGCAAACATAACCGTAATATTCAGCATGTAACGGCACAACAGCCGGGTAGCATGAAGAATAACCAGGTTGCACCGCCTGCAAACAAAGTACCGCAGCAGGAAATATTGGCTACGGTTGATAACAAAGCTAAAGCGCCGATAAGCAACCCGGTAACAATTACAGATAATGGTGTCAATACTGCAACAAACGCCGTATCTGACGGCCAAACCGTAGCGCTTACTAATACAATATCCCCCGATGCTGTGGTTACAAAAGACCCGGCAGCGCAGGTTAAAAAAACAAAGCTAAGTGGCGCATCAAAGTTTAAACCGCAATTTGGTTTAGCCATGCTGGTATCGCCGGATATTAACGGAGCCGGTTCTTTCCAGAATGCAAAAATAGGTACTAACATAGGATTGCTTTTTTCGGTAGAAATAACAAAAAAACTGACGGTAAGCACCGGTGCATCGTATTCTAAAAAACCATATTTAACAGATTTTGATAACTACCATGTTAATTACAAGTTTAAAACCGACCCACAGGACGTATATGCCGATTGCCGTGTATTAGATATACCCTTAAATGTCGACTATAAGGTATATAGCAAAAGCCGCAATTCATTTAGTGTAGGATCGGGTTTGTCATCATATATCATGCTTAAGGAGAAATACACTTATGATTATGCGGTACCCGGTACAGCAGGGCCATCCAGCTTTACGGTGACTAATAAAAACAGGCACATTTTAGGTGTACTCAATTTAAATGCTACCTATGAACATCAGGTAAATTCAAAATTTAGTATAGCAGCGCAACCATATTTAAAAATACCGCTAACTAATATCGGGAACAGCCAGGTTCGGCTCCAGTCAGCAGGAGTTGCTTTGGGCCTTCGCTGGAACATCAATCGGTCGGTAACACCTTAGAAAACATGAAACATATCAGTATTATTTTACTTGCCTGGTTAGGGTTTAACCAGGCGGGAGGGGATCTCTATACCTGTAAAAACGCAAGCATCAGCCTGTATTCAAAGGCGCCAATTGAGGATATAGAGGCCAAAACAATAAGCGGGACTTCGGTATATAATGCAAGCACAGGCGATATCGCTTTTAGTTTACCTATCAAATCTTTCAAGTTTCCAAAATCATTGATGCAGGAGCATTTTAATGAAAATTATATGGAAAGTGATAAATACCCAAACGCGGTATTTAAGGGTAAAATACAGGAGCATCCCGACCTGAGTAAAGACGGCAGCTACAGCGTTAATGCAACCGGCGACCTGGATGTACACGGCGTTAAACAAGCCCGTACCATACCCGGCACATTAACAGTAAAAAATGGTGTGGTTAGCCTGACTACGGAATTTATGGTGAAATGTGCCGATCATAAAATTACGATACCCACACTGGTTTTTCACAACATAGCCGAAACAATTAAAATACAGGTATCAGCAACCTATACAAAGTATCAAACTAAATAATCAAAAACTAAAATCACACATATACATGAAAAAGACGATCATATTAGGAGCAGTTGCCTTGATGGCGAGTACAGCTGTGAGGGCTCAAAAAACCACTTCGGCTGATTCATTAATGAATGCCATGAGTAGGGATACTACACATCAACGTGTCGCTATTTTTAAATCATCGCGTATGGTTTTACTGCAATCAACCGAAACGGTTAAGAAAAACAACCTCAATTTCCTGGTTATCCACCGCTTTGGCGATTTTGCCGGTAAAAACGGCGGCGGCCAAACTTATTTTGGTTTAGATGCGGTTAACGATGTTTACCTGGGTTTTGAATACGGCTTAACCGATAACTTCAATATTGATATTGGCCGCAGCACCATTGGCGGCCTGGCCGATTTGGAATTGAAATATGCCGTTTTGCATCAAACCACTAATGGCGGTTCGCCAATTGCCATTACGCTGATAGGTGAAGCAGGTGTAAGGCCATACCACACCTTTAATAGTTTAAGCGACCGCATGTCGTACTTCGCGCAGGCTATCTTTGCGCGTAAGTTTTCACCTGGTCTGTCTCTGCAAATATCGCCGTCGTATGTTCGTAATAACACGCCTATTCCGTTAGTAGCAGGTAACACCCAACAGTTTTTTGCCTTAGCAGGTACAGCCCGTATTAAGGTGAGTAAGCGCGCGGGCGTTATCATCGATTACGCTAAAAACTTTTCAACTTTCGCTAAAAACAACACCGATTGGTCAGATCCGCTGGGTGTTGGTTTAGAGATAGAAACCGGCGGCCACGTATTTACCATGAATGTGACTAATAGCCGCGCCGTTAACGAAATTAATTATTTAAGTAACGGCCAGGGCATGGCTTATGGAAGGGGGCAATACCGCCTTGGGTTTACTATATCAAGGATGTTTGATTTTAACGGTCACAAAAAGCACGATAAGGAATAATTTAAATTGATAATTTTAAACAGGTAGCCTTATGGAAAGAGATGAGTTTTTATCAAAATTAGGGATTGGCTTATTGGCAGTATGCGCCGGTTGCGGAATAGCATCATGTGGTAGTAAAAGCGATTCACCAACACCAACCAGCGGCAGCACCGGCCCGGCTAAAGGCAGTGGCAATGTATTTACTGCAGACCTTAATACCGAACTAATTACCGTAGGTGCATCTAAAACAGCTAACGGCGTAATATTAGTACGTATTGCCGCAGGCAATACAGCCACCTCATTTACGGCTGTGCAAGTTGCCTGTACGCACGAGGGAACCCCAATAGGTTATAACAACGGGCAGGGTAGTTTTATATGCCCCCTGCATGGCAGCGAGTTTAGCAAAACCGGTTCGGTGTTATTAGGCCCGGCGGCAATTGCATTACAGCAATATACCGTAAGTATAACAGGTACTAATTTAACCGTAGTAGCCTGATAACGATAGTGAACAACGAATTGTGAATTTAGAATGGTTTGAATCATCCTGAAAACAGTCGGGCTTTTATAGGAGATAATCGCCATATTTTTATTTTCAGTATATTTTGAAAGTTTAATAAGTTTTCCAATCTTTGCCTTGTGAAACAAATAGGGCAAATACAGGATTGGGTTTTTATTGCCGGCTTAGCGCAAATAGCATTGGCAACAGGTAGCCTTGTTATCCCAAAAATACTGAACTGGAAAGCTGAACTGGCGAAAGTGCAGCCGTTAATCAAACAAATGTTTTGGACGTATGCCACTTATATCCTGGTGATAAATCTATGCTTTGGGTTGGTTTCTGTATTTGCCCGGGTAGATTTAACCAATGGGTCTCGTTTAGCTACCTTAGTTACCAGCTTTATTTCGGTTTACTGGATCTCAAGGGTGTTAATCCAATTCCTTTATTTCGATAGAACCTATTTCCCTACTGGTAAATGGCATAGGCTGAGGGAAGCGGTGTTGGTTACCCTCTTTGTATTCCTGAGTATTGTATATGGTTATGCATCCTGCCTTAATTATCAATCAGCATGATTATGCAACCTTTAATTTTACACTTGCTTTATTTAGTACTCATCAATATTATCATTGTATCGTTGGGGTATGTATTTATAAACCGTAAAATGGTTTTACCGGCCTGGTTATTGTTGATTTTAAGCATCCTTATTGTTCATTTGCTATTCATAAAGGAAAGCCCCATAATCCGGATGCTGGCCTTAATAGCTACTACCTTTACCGCTATGAAAGTTGTCGCGGTAGCCAAAAGTTATCAATTAAATAAGAATAGGCTAAGTTTTAAACAGTGGTTTGCTTTTGCCCTGGGATGGGCCGGTATGCGCGAGCAGCCTTTTGAAACATTGGGCGGCAAGCCCTTGCCAAATGCCGGGGTTATGGTTTGGTTTGGCATCAGCAGGGTTATTGCCGGCGGATTATTGATCGCATTGGCGCATATAATCGTGTCATTAAATCTAAATCACACATTTATTTATATATGTGTCAGCTCAATTTTATTAGTAGGGCTAAGCCTGATTTTGCATTTCGGATTGTTAAGTATCAGCGCGGGCATGTGGCGGTTTTCAGGCGCTAATACCTATTATTTATTTAAACAGCCCGCAAAAGCTACCAGCCTCACCGAATTTTGGAGCAAACGATGGAACCTGGCTTTTACCGAAATGACATCAATCGCCATATTTCGGCCTTTAAGAAACCGGATAGGAGGTGGGGCAGCGTTAATGCTGGCATTCGCGTTTTCGGGTTTGTTACACGAGATAGCGCTTAGCGTCCCTGTTAATAGTGGTTATGGTTTACCCATGTTGTATTTTATTATCCAGGGTATACTGGTATTACTTGAAAAGGTAATGACCAGAAATAAGATCATGTTTTTACAGCATAAAATAATTGGCAGGGTATGGATATTTTTTTGGCTGATTGCCCCGGCGCCATTGTTATTCCATACCCAATTTATAAAGGAAATAGTTTGGCCGCTGGCCGGATTAAAATAGAAAAGCCCTTTAGCATAAGTTAAAAGGCTTCCTGAAAAATCGCAATCAATTATTATTTTAAAGTAGCCCTAACCTTTTTTACCTCGGCAGCGCTTATAGCGCTGGCTTTGTTGGTAAAGCTATTACGTACATAAGTTAGTACATCGGCCACTTCCTGGTCGGTTAAGCTTACCTGTGCCGGCATTACATTGGTATAGGTATCGCCGTTTATCTCTACATTCTCATTAAAACCCTTTAGTACAATTTGGATGATCTTGTTTTTATCGCCCAGTACATATGTGGTATTAATTAGTGGCGGGTTCATATTGGGTACACCGCCTCCATCGGCTTGGTGGCAGGTGAGGCAATACAAGGTATATACTTTTTTACCGGCAGCTACCGATGCGCTTAAACCACCGGCAGCAGGTTTTTTAGCTACTGGCTTTTTTGCTTGCGCATATAATATTGTTGTTGAAAGGCAAATTAGCAGGCTTAGGCTGCAATAAAATTTCTTCATTATTTTTTATAGGATATACGGTAAATAGTTCCTTTCAAGTCGTCGGTAACATATAGTGAACCATCGGCACCTTGTGCCAAACCACAAGGTTTATGATCGGGGCGGCCGGATGCTGTTTTTTCCGGACTGCCTGAAAAATTATCAGCAAAAATTTCCCACTCACCGAAAGGCTTGCCATTTTTAAACGGTTGGAAAACCACAAAAGTACCCGCTTGCGGTTCAGGGGCGCGGTTCCATGAACCATGGAATGCGATGAATGCACCGTTCTTGTATCTTTCAGGAAATTGGTTGCCAGTGTAAAACAACAAGCCATTAGGGGCAAGGTGACCGGGGAATGCTACCACAGGATCAATAATAGATTTATCGCCTTCTTTCTTTTTATCGCCGCCATATTCGGGCGCTAATATCTTCTTGTGCTGAAACTCATCGTAATAAATGTATGGCCAGCCGGCGTTATCGCCTTTTTTTAACGCGTACATACACTCGGCAGGTAATAAGGCCGATTCCTTAGTAGTGTACATATCCGGGAAAATATCGTGCAATTGGTCGCGGCCATGTTGCATCACAAAAAGCTGGTTTAGTTCTGTGTTCCAGTCTAAGCCTACAACATTTCTTAAACCTGTGGTATAGCGCACGCCATCCTTATAGGTTTGGTTTAACTTATCAGCCTTAAACATCCAAATACCACCAGCCGAATCAAGGATAGGGCAACCCGGCTGACCCAGCGAACCTTTTTCGCGATCTTTTACCTGGCATGAATTTGAGTAGGCACCAATATTTACGTAGATATTGCCACTGTTATCCAGCACCAATGATTTGGTTTCGTGCTGTGGGCCCATCTTTAAACTAGTAATGATCTTTTCGGCTTTAGCAGTATCTATTACTTCGTAAGCTGCGTTCAATTTATACCTGAAAACTTCGGTATTGGATGAGGCATACAAATAGCCGCTTTTAATGTAAATACCAGTACCAATATAATTACCAAAACCGCTAACGCGCACCGCTTTGCCATCGGCACCCATTTTATAAACCAGTATGGCATTGCCGGGTTTCCTTTTGGTGATGTTTGATTTAAGGTAGATCAATCCATTCGGGGCCACAGCAATATGCCTTGGCAGGGCGCCAGTCTCGGCGATAATGTTAGCACTAAAGCCTGAAGGCAATTTTAGCCCGGTATTATCCTGGCTGCTATCCATGGCCTTATAAAAGTCCGACCGTATTTTGGGGGCTACTAACAGTATTACAGCGGTTACTATCATCGGCAAAAACGATGTTAGCAATTGTTTCTTTTTCATAAAATAGATATTAGATGGAGTTACGAATATACCCTAAACCCCGATAAATTTAAATGGGCGATAACACTTACTTATGTATAATATATGTTACAATGTTTTTGTTTAGGCTTTTTTTAGCTGTTAATAGTATCCTGTAAATATCCTGTTGGTGCCAGCTCGCTTTCAAGCCCTGGTCTTCGGGGGTAACCAAATCCATCTTTTCCTTTTTAATATCCCATGTAGCGGCATCATAATCAAGTGTAACCTTTTGGCCGTTAGGTAAACTAAATATCAATTTACCGGCCTGGCTAATATCAGTGGGGCATACGGTCATAAAACTTTGCGTAATGCTTTTAATTGGGGTTGCAGATTGATAACTATCGTTCACCTCAATTTTGCCCGATTTATTTACCACCACTGTACGCTGCCAACTTTTAATGCCTGCTTCGGCAGGGTAGGCATTTTGGATAGCCATGGTTAGTTTAGATGCGGTTTTATCCGTGTTATACTTTACATCGGTCGCGGCAAATTTAATACCGGCGCTTTGTTGTGCTCCATTAATAACCGGCAGGTTATGGTAGGCCGAGGTATTAAACCATAAATCGTACCTATCCTTCCCAAAGGTACGGGCGGTATAAGTGCCCGATCCAACATCAATAATAACGGGGTAACCATCGGCATAAACCATAAAGTCGCCCACATCATTATGGTTATGGCTTTCGCCGTTATTACCGGCATGCGATGCTACAAACAGGCCGTTATTACTGCGCGATACCATTAACTGCACATCGCTAAACCAGGCATCTGGCGCATCGGTGTAAGGTTCTTCTTTACCATTCATCGCGTTTAACGCGAACATATTATATAATGCCCTTGTGCGATGGAATTGCTCGTTACCGGGCGTTTGGTGTTGTAGCTGGTTAAATGCCCAGGTGCCAAATGCAGTCATTTTAGCATCGTTAATGGCTTTGCCAAAACGGTAAATCATAATACCATCGGCGGTAATTTCGGGGTGTGCATCGGCTACGTTAATAAAGTACTTGCCGGCAATATGCGTTTTATAAATATAGGCCGCCATTTTTTGCGTGAACGGGTCGTTATAAATGCTCAGCTTGTTATTAGTTACATCGGCCAACTGGTTCAATACATCAAACACAGCACCGCCTGCGGCAAACCAGTAGCTTGGGCCTTCGTCGCAACCGGCATCATCGCCCAGGCCATTAATGTACTGGTCGGTAATTTTCATGGCTATGCCAATAGCCTGCGCGCGTTTGGCTTCATCCTTTTCTAATAGCAGGTTGGCCGTCACATAATTAGCCATAATCCATGGCGCCCAGTTGTTTAGCTTGGCATCGGGTTTGCCTGCACCCATCCAGCCATATTTGGCGGTAAGCATAGGTGTAAGCAGCCGCTTGTTCACCTCGTGGTAAATGCGCGGGCGGATCAGCTTGGATACCTTTTCCAACTTGGGGCCAACAAAGTAATCAGTCCAGGCAAATACCGAAGCGGTTTCGGCCGAGAAGAGTTCAACCACAGGTTCCTGCACATCGGGTAAACCGGCGCCTGCCTTTTGCGCGCCTAAGTGGGCAGTAGCGCCCCAAAAGGTTTCCTCGCTAATTGACCAGATGCCATCGGCAATATGATCGGTAAAGCGGCCCTTGTCTTCAACAACCTCGGCCAGTACCAAATCAAACAGTTGGTTCCGCTTGGCAAAGGAGAGGGCCTCGTAATGGCTGCGGTTGCCGGTACGCACAAATTCGAGCGTGACGGATGCCGGGATATCGTTAAATGGTTTCTTTAAGGCGATCTCGCCATTGATTAAGATTCTTTTAATCAAGGTATCGGGTAATTGCTTGCGCCATTCGGCCGCGGTTTGTGGGAAAGGTTTCCATTTACTTTGCGGGATGAGCCATTGGCTTACCTGCTGTATGGTAGTTTTTTGCAGCAAATTGCGTTGGGTTACCTGCGCATGCAGCTTATTAATTGCTATAAACAATAACACAACCGATAGCAGGTGCTTTAATTTTAATTTCATAGGATATAAATAGGTGTAGCGGGGCTAAATATCATAAAAAAAATTTAATTCCGTGCGGATGGCTTGTATCCATATTTTATAAGGTTAAAGTATGAATGTGGTTAATTTATAAGAATTTAGTATTGAATTATATCGTTTGCACGAAATATAGTTTTATGAAATTCAGATGAAGCAGAACTAATAGTATAATTATATTAAACCATGGCGGGTAGCTACCGTCTATTAATGTATAGAAACTAAAACTCAAGAAAATGAAAAAGTTAATTATAATGTCGGCTTTAGTGATGGGTGGTTTAGGTATAAAAACCGCCGATGCGCAATTGGGTATCCGTATCAATTTGCACCTGGGCACACAGCCTGTATATGTTCCTGCCCCGCAACCTGTTGTGGTAAACGAACCTGTGTACAACGATGATGATTACTATTACCTGCCCGAAGTTGAGGCGTATTATAGTGTAGGCGAACATAGCTACTATTATCAGGATGGCGACAGGTGGGTATCAGCCGCTTATTTACCCGGCAGGTACCATGATTTTGATTGGAGAAGCGCTAAGCGTTTTGAAGTACGTGCCAGCCGCCCATATATGCACCACGATATTTACCGTGGCAGGTTTGGCGGGTATGTAAACCGTAACGATTACTATGCAAGGGCTTACCCAAACAGGGGTAATTACGATAACAACCGTGGCCACGAGCAATATGGTAACCGCGAGTGGAACCAAAACCAAAACCGTGGAAACGACAGGAGGGATGACCGCAACCAAAATGGTTACAACCAACCAGCCCCTAACCGCAACCAGGGTGGCTATAATCAACCAGGCCAGGGTCAAAACCAGGGTGGTTATAACCAACAAAACCCAGGCCGCAACCAGGGCAGTAATCAGCAACAGCCATCACAAGGGCAGGGACAGCAAGGTAGCCATGGTAATGGACAAGGCCAAAACCAGGGTGGCGGCAACAA
The DNA here is from genome assembly GCA_040389105.1 of Bacteroidota bacterium. Taxonomy (GTDB): domain Bacteria; phylum Bacteroidota; class Bacteroidia; order Sphingobacteriales; family Sphingobacteriaceae; genus Mucilaginibacter. The sequence goes on along the minus strand of JAZKAO010000004.1, from coordinate 217,646 downwards.
TAGCCAGCCAACCAACCATAGTGGTGGTCAAAACAACAGTAACGAACACTATATCGCTAATAAAATTGGTGTAGTGCAGGACAGGGGCGACTTTGCAAGGCCCGTACGTAACTAATATTACCAACCCAACATATATGATAAATGCCGCCCGGTTTATGGGCGGCATTTTTTGTATGATCGAAATGTATCATTATTTAATAGCTACTCGCTTCATTTAATACGCTAATAGCCTCTGCGCTCAAATTCAATTCCGTGGCACTGATCAGGTCATTTAATTGCTCAATATTGGTAGCGCTGGCAATAGGGGCTGTGATACTTGGCCGGGCTATTAACCAGGCCAGGGCCACGCTGGCTTGTGTGGTACGATATTGATCTGCCACACTATCTAAAGCGGCTAATATTTTAAAGCCACGTTCGTTCAGGTATTTAACCATACCCGCGCCGCGCTTGCTTTTATTAAAGTCGGCTTCCGACCTGTATTTGCCCGTCAGGAAACCACTGGCTAACGAATAAAACGGTACAACACCCAGGCCGCGTTCAAGGCACAATGGCTCAAGGTTGGTTTCGTAATCCTGGCGTTGGTACAGGTTATATTCGGGTTGCAGGGTTTGGTAGGCAGCCAGGTTATTGCTCGCGCTTGTCTGTAATGTTTCGGCCAGCCGGCCGACTTTATAGTTAGATGCACCAATTACCCGCACCTTGCCCTCTTTTATTAATTGGCTGTAGGCCTCCATGGTTTCGGCAAAAGGCGTGTTCGGGTCATCGTCGTGCGATTGATAGAGGTCTATATAATCCGTCTGTAATCGTTTCAGCGAATCCTCAACCGCTTGCATAATGTATTTGGCCGCTAAGCCCTTTTTGCCATCGCCCATATCTTTGCCAACTTTGGTGGCCAGTATCACCTTATCGCGCTTGCCGCTTTGCTTAAACCATTTACCAATAATCATTTCCGAATCGCCGCCATGGTTGCCGGGCACCCAGCGCGAGTATACATCGGCTGTATCAATAAAATTAAGGCCGGCACCGGTAAAAGCATCCAGCAGTTTAAAAGAGATGGCTTCATCCACCGTCCAGCCAAATACGTTACCGCCAAACATCAGCGGGCTAACACCTACCCCGGTTTTCCCTAATTCGCGTTTTTCCATGTGCTAAATATAGAGCCTATCACTGTAAAACAGAAACCTGTTCGGCCAGTTCATCAACCCATCCCGAAAAATATGGTTCGGTACCTGCTAAACGATGCCATTGCCCATGGGCATCCCGTGCTATTACTAAATGCAGGGTTTCATCTGTCGATAAAAACTCGTAAGCATCCTGTCCATCATAAGTAACAGGCGAAGCCATGCCCTCAACCGGGGTATCCGATCCGGTAAGGGTAACATCAATAGGTGTTTTCATAATTTATAGTTTATATACAGGGTAACGTTAAAAAGCATGTTTGTGTTTAATCCTTTTGTTATACGGTTGTTAATTAAAAGCCTGTTGTTAGTATTATTTATAATGATGTTAACATAAGGTTAAAACTATCGGGCGATAGCCCTGTTGATTAGCAACAAGTTAAATTAATTAGATATGAAATACTTTCAGGTAGCCCAGGGCGTATGGGGCATGAAATTATTTTTTGTAAATGTGTATATGATAGCCAATCGCAAGGGGATTGCAAATGGCTGGGTTTTGGTGGATACAGGACCGCAGAGGTCGGCCGGTAAGATCATCGCCATGGCCGAATCTATATTTGGAAAAGGCACGCAACCCGAAGCTATTATACTAACGCATGGACACGCAGACCATTCGGGATCGGTTATTGAATTGCTAAAGTATTGGGATGTACCGGTATATGCGCACGAATTTGAAATTCCGTATTTGACTAATCAGTCGATATATCCACCTGCCGATCCTACTGTTGGGCACGGCTTGCTTAGTTTGCTATCGGTGTTTTTCAGGAAAAGCCCGATTGATCTTGGTGACCGTATAAAACCTATAAATATAGCTGACGGCCTTGCAGAATTGCCCGAATGGAGGTTGATTTTTACACCTGGGCATTCGCCGGGGCACATTTCTTTGTTCTTTCCACTGAACACCACGCTGATAGCAGGGGATGCGCTGGCCACAACACGTGCCGAATCGGCCGTTGCTGTTTTGGGCGATGTGAAGAAACTATCGGGCCCGCCTATGTATACGACTACTGATTGGGTAACGGCAGAGCAATCAGTCGGCACCTTGGCTGCATTGGAACCACGTATTATAGCAGCAGGCCATGGGCCGGTTATACGTGGCCAGGAGGCAAGGGAAGCCCTTAAAGAGTTAAGCGTCAACTTTAAAAAATGGGCCGTACCATCAAGCGGGCGTTATGCAGGTCAACCTGCCGTAGCTGACGAAACCGGCACTTATTATGTGCCGCCGTTTGCAGTGAGCAATCAATTTAAAGCGGCTACCTTGTTATTAGGCGCACTAGCCGGCTTTATACTGGTAAGGCATTTAAAGAAATAAATAAGTATATTGTAATTAATACCCGGGGAACTATTGTATGGATCTGTTTTTTATTATTGCCTTATTGGTTATCATCAGCGCAACCTATTCTTATATCAACGCGCGGTTTATTAAGCTGCCGGGTACTATCGGTATTATTTCGCTGGCTATCGGTGTATCGGTTGTTGTACTGATCATCGATCATGTTAATCCCCGGGCATCCAAATATCTTACTGTCCTGGCAAAAAACATCGATTTTTCACGTACGGTATTAAATATAATGCTGGGCTTTTTACTATTTGCAGGCTCGTTTAATCTTAACGTAAAAAAGTTAAAGCGCGAGATGCGGCCTGTATTGGTATTAAGTACCATAGGCGTAATTTTATCAACCGGCATATTTGGTACGCTGTTTTATTTTATAGCGCCGCTGTTTCATATATATGTACCGCTTATTTATTGCCTGCTGTTTGGCGCGCTGGTTTCGCCAACCGATCCGGTTGCTGTAGGGGCTATTATTAAAGGCTCGCGCTTACCGGCCCATTTAGAAACTATTATATCCGGCGAATCCCTGTTTAACGATGGGGTGGGGCTGGTGTTGTTTATCACCCTGCTGGAAATTACCGAATCGGGCATTAAGGATATTGACTTTGCCAACGCGGCCGTACTGTTTGTACGCGAGGTTTTTGGTGGGATTGCATTGGGTGTGATATTCGGCTTCCTGGCATTCCGCTTAATGCGGTCTATAAAGGATTTTCAAACCATTGTATTGGTATCGTTATCGCTGGTGATGAGCATTTCGTTGGTGGCTAACTATTTTCATTTGTCTATTCCGCTGGCTGTAGTGTCGGCAGGCTTATTCGCCGGTAACCGTTCTATTAATTTAGACGATCAGGAACACTCGCACCAGGCACTGGAGCGTTTTTGGCAATTGGTAGATGAATTACTGAATACCATTTTGTTTGTAATGATAGGCCTGCAAATGGTTAACTTCCCGTTCCTGAATAATTACTGGATGACCGGTGGCTTAGCTATTATATTGATACTGGCTGCACGCTGGGCCAGCATTACTATACCGCTTACCTTTTTAAAGCGCAGCTTGAATGTGAATTATAGCAGCGTGAAGATATTAACCTGGGCCGGCTTGCGGGGCGGCATCTCTATAGCGCTGGCCTTATCCTTACCCCATACCAAATACCGCGAGCTGATTTTAGCCGGCAGCTATTTTGTGGTGATATTCTCTATTATTGTTCAAGGGCTTACCCTAAACCGGGTAATTAACTCAGCTTATAAAAGCGAGCATCCCGAGACAGCCAAGTAAAACGACCTTACGAAGTTTTCAAAACTTCGTAAGGCTGAACATTTAGCAAAATTATTCTAATCAACTGTCACCCTTCATATAAGCCGCTATTTCCTGTTCATTATTATGCGGGCTATTACCCAAGCTGTTGATAATGTTCTCCCGTTCTGTTTCTGTCCGATTTTGGCTTAGTTTCTTTTTAGCCTGCAGGTCGGTAACGGTAATATCAAATGCAACAATCCCCTTTATCATTTTTAGCTTATAATCCATGGGTAGGTTTTTCCATTGTTTTAGGTAGGCCTGGTCATAAAACCCGACCATTTTTTCCAGCACATCTAACTGCTGTGCTTCATTGTGTACAACTGTTGCCCGGCCATAGGCATGTATAGCAATGTAATTCCAGGTAGGCACATTTTGCTCCCGCTCGTAGTTAGTGGGTGAAATATAGGCATGTGGTTCGGTAAAAATAACTAAGGCTGTACCGGCTTCAATATCGGCAGCCTGCGGATTAGCTTTGGCAAAATGCGACGACAGGATAAGTTTATCATCCTGCTGATCAATTAAAAAGGGCAGGTGCGTAGCTTCGGGATAATTATTTTGCGAGGTAATCAACGTGGCAAAACTGTAGCGTTGCATAAATGCTACCGCATCCTTTCTATCATCAGCCTGGAAATGTTTAGGGATATACATAATGCTTTAAGGTTTTTTGATAAGGTATATCATTTGCAAAGTACTGCCGCGGGTATAACTATTAATAAAGGCCGGCAATATGTTTTCCTGCGCGTAATCGCTGCCATACCAAACTATGTTAAAGGCAACCTTATGTTGTATTAAATAAGTAAGGGCCTCCTGATCAGCATAAAAAACAGCGTCTTTTTCTGATGGGGTTGTAGTGAACGCTGTAAAAGGGATCAGCTTAATTGGCCTGTCGCAATAAAACTGAAAAATATTGTTCTGATCCTTTAAGGAGTAGACAACACTGCTGTCGGGTATAATTTTATTTACTGTTTCGGCTGCCTTTATCTGGCCCTTATAGTTAATTATTAATGGGTATACAGTGCTGTTGATATAAAAAGCTACAAATAACATTACGGCCATATTCAACATAAGAATTTTTATGTGATGCTTTTGCCCCGACTTAAAAATAACCGCAATTACAATTAATAGTATCACCACATCCACTACCAGATAGCTGCTGCTGCCTGGCTGAAGAAAGTAGTGAAGCAGCAAAACAATAACCGGGAATAATACAATATAAACCAATTGCGCCCCTAAACGGAAGTTGTTTTCGGTTTTGTTGTTTAATTCCTCTACGCAAAATCCGGCTGTTATTATAGCAAATAGGGGGAAGATAATATTAGTATAAAAAGGCAACTGGAAGCCCGATACCGAGAAAAGTACCAGCAAGATTATACCACCGCTTAAGGCGTAATATTCTGTTTGTTTAATTCCTTTAAATGTCTTTTTAACCGATTTAAACGCAGCATAATAAAACAACAGGCACCAGGGGGCAAAGGCCCAAAGCAGGGTATGGATAAAAAAGAAGATATTGCCTGACGGACGGGTGATCGGCCCATCGTTGGCAAAACGGCCAAACTGGCTATCCCACAAAAACCATTTAATGCCCGATACGTGTTGCTTGCCAAATACCACCTTTTGGGGATGCAGATCGAACTGGATATATAAGGCATATAATTCGGGCGCGGTGAAAATGATGGTGAGTAATACCAGTGCTATCCATTTCCATTGAAATATCGAGCTATACCTCTTTTTCAACAGTAATTGCCCGCCTAAGGCGCCATAAATAGGTACAATAACAAATATGCCTTTGGTCATAATGGCAAAAGCGGTTAGTAAAGCCGCTAAAATAAACTGGCTTGTGCTAAAGCGATCTTCGAGGTTAGAGATATGGTAGATAGCGCCTATAATAAAGGCCATTAAATAAGGCTCGGCACGCACATCGGTGTTAGACATAATGATGTGAAGCGATGTACTGACGATCAGCACCGCTACCATAGCTGTTAATTGATGGTAATACTTTTTGGTAAACAGCCAGGTATAAAGCAGGCTCAGCAAAAAGCAAAGCAGGGCGGGTAGTTTATAAGCCCAGGTGTGCACGCCGAACAACTTAAAACTAAATAAGATCAACCAAAAGGGCAGGTGCGGCTTATCCAGCCAATCGCGGCCATAGGAGAACAGCTGGAAAAAATCGTGCTGATAGATGAGCTGCTTGGCTATGGATGCGTATAAGCCAGGGTCATCGGTAAAAAAGGAAGTATTAATAGTATACAGGTTCACCAAAACGGCCACCAGCAGCAATAGTTTAAACAGGGTTTGATTAGCGGGATGGGTATTGGGTTTTGCCATTGTATCGGTATTGTAAAATTAGTACATGCCTTAAGCTGCAATATTACTAAATAATAATTTTGAGCTATGCCGGATAATGTAAATACGGCCGACTAAAAGCGAAATTTGATGTTGCTGTTTGACTTTTAGTTTAAAAAAAACTACGTTTGGTAATCAAAAAAATAATGCCTGTTACTAAAGCTACAATTGCAGATACTGCACAACTAAACCTATTGGTTAACTCTGCCTACCGGGGCGAACAATCAAAAAAAGGATGGACAACCGAAGCCAACCTGCTGGCCGGTAATCGTATAGACGAAGAAACCATTGCCGAATATTTAAATACACCCGGTGTAACTATTTTAAAATACACAGTCGAAAATGGTAATATAAAAGGATCCGTATACTTAGAGGTTAAAGGCGACAGGCTTTACTTGGGTATGCTTTCTGTTTCGCCCGAAATGCAGGCCGGTGGCATTGGCCGTTTGCTATTGCACGAGGCCGAAATTTTTGCTAAGAGTTTAAACAAAGCAGTTATTGGTATAACCGTTATCTCTACACGCACCGAATTAATTGAATGGTACCAGCGCAGGGGATACGTACCGACAGGGGAGATACAGCCCTTTCATGCCGAAGAAAAATTTGGCATACCACACAACCCGATACAGCTTATTGTAATGGAGAAAAACATCAACGGCTGAGGAAGAATTAACTCAAAAAAACAAATCCTAAAACAATCCACCTCCTTTTTAACATAGCTTATTTGTACATTAGGGCCACATGATGGACATTTTATGAAAGCTATTATTACTGTTGTTCTCTGTTTTTTTTCTATTACAGCGGTTGCCCAAGCCGATACCTCCCAACGCGTTAACCCCGATAGAAGAAACAGCAAAGTACAGCAGCAAAAACCTTACGTGATACTGATATCGGCCGACGCTTTCAGGTACGATTATGCTAAGAAATATAATGCCACACATTTGCTGGCTTTAAGCGAAGCGGGAGTAAGTGCGCAATCGCTGATGCCGTCTTTTCCATCCATCACATTTCCTAACCATTATACTTTAGTTACGGGTTTATATCCATCGCACCATGGCCTGGTAAGTAACCGTTTTTACGATCCTAAACAGAATAAGATCTATTCAAAAAGCAATACCGAACCTATATGGTATGGCGGCACGCCATTGTGGACCTTAGCCGAACAGCAACAAATGTTAAGTGCCTGTTTTTACTGGGCAGGATCGGATGTGCCGCAAAAGGGGATACTGCCTACCTATTATTATCCTTATAACGAAAAGATCAGCATCCATAACCGCATCCAGGATGTGCAAAACTGGCTTACCTTGCCGGCTGAAAAACGTCCGCACCTGATCACCATTTATTTTCCTGAAGTTGATAAGATAGGCCATAAAAAAGGCCCGTACGCCCCCGAAACGATAAAGGCCATTCATTTTATAGATTCGGTGGTATATGAGTTAACTAAAGCCGTAGCTAAAACGGGCCTCGATGTGAATTTTATTTTCCTATCCGATCATGGCATGTCGCTTATCCCAACCAATAACCCTATTGAAACCCCGGCTACCATTGATACAAGTAAGTTTATTATTACATCGGGAGAAGGGATTTTGGTTAATGTATACGCTAAAAAGGGGCATGAGGCAGCTATTAGCACAGCCTATCAACAATTACTGAAGGAAGCAAAGGATTACGACGTGTATTTAAAAAGTAACGTGCCGGCAAGCTGGCATTATGGCGAAAAGGACGATTGGTTGGGCCATATTGGCGATATTATTATGGTGCCGCATTACCCGCATATATTCAAGCTTAACAGTGTTTATATCGATCCCGGGGCGCATGGATACGATCCCGCCAAGGTAAAGGATATGCAGGCAACATTTTATGCCTGGGGGCCAAATTTCAAAAGAAATTTAAAGATCCCATCTTTCGATAATGTAAACGCTTATCCCATTATCACCAAAATACTGGGATTAAAGTATACTGATAAAATAGATGGAACGAATGCTGTGGCAAAACAGATAGTGATCCCCCATCAATAGCCTAAAGCGAAAAGACCAAGCAAAAGGCTTCCTGCTTTAGTCGTTATGCATTTTGCTCCTCCTCAATAATATTGCTCAAATCCATATAGCGCTTAAAGTTTTGCACATCATCGGTTACCATTTTTTGGAATAGCGGGTTTATTAAATGCGCTACCCAGGCACCAATAACACCTGCAGGCGGTTGATAGGTAATAGCTACATGCACCAGTGTGGTATCGTGCTCGGGGGTATCCATAAAGCGTACCTTACCGGTAGTGTATAAGTTTGCGCCCGGTATCGACTCCCAACTGATCAACTCTCCGGGTTCATCGCACATAATTTGGGCATCCCAGCTAATGGCAGCAATATCGGCAGGTAATTTTAATGCCCAGCGCGATTGGTTATTATCCAGCAATTCCACACTTTTCAGGTGTGTCATAAATAAGGGCAGGTTATCCAGCTTGCGCCAAAAATCATAAACTTCCATACGTGGTTTGCCCACCATAACCGATGTACGGATGGCCACCTTAACCGGTTCGGTATTGGTTTTACCTACTTTTTCATAAAGCCCGCAATGGCCGGTAATGCCACGGTTAAGCAGGTAGCCGCCGGTGCCAATTTTTATAAGGCTGGTAACAGGGCTGCTAAATAGATGCTTAAACCCCGATAGGCCAACCTTTACGCCACTGATGACGGACAAGTAACGTTCGGCCCATTTTAAATTGATTTGATGCTGATTGGCCAACGAATGGCCATCTATATATTGAGTTAGTGTTGCCATGATATAACAACGCTGTAAATAGGTAAAGGTTTCAAATGACCGAAATGATTTAACCCTTATATTGTTATTTTAAACCATAAGGAAAATAAACTTATCGATTTAGCTAACATCAAATACTAGCATTTGCTATTATTGATCCCTTTGTTACTTTTGCAGCGCTTTAGGTTCCCGGTACAATTTATTGTTTCGGGATTAAAAGGGAATCCGGTGTAAAACCGGAGCTGTCCCGCAGCTGTAAACTCCAATACCAATGTCCATTCTAAAATGGTCACTGTTTGCCGAAAGGCGGATGGGAAGACCGGGCAAAGGGGAGTGAGCCAGAAGACCTGCCCATGGCACATATTATTCATAGCTTTCGGGGATTGAAGCTTGAGTGTGAATGCCTTTCAATAGTGTATTTCCATTCCGGATTTCTCATTTCTGTATGCTGTGGGTTAAAACTCACAACAACATGAAAAAAAATTATGTTTATGTTGCTGCAAGCCTGGGGCTTGTACAACTGGCGCTGCTGAGTACAGCAGCGCACGCTCAGGACACGTCGCGTGTGCTGAATGATGTAGTGATAACCGCTACAAAAGCCGATCAAAAACAATCGCAAACCGGCAAGGTGGTAACCGTTATTACCCGGCAGCAACTGGAGCAAAGCGCCGGTAAATCTGTTGCGCAGTTATTAAGCGAACAGGCCGGCATTATTGTTAACGGGGCCAATTCAAACCCGGGGCTAAACAAAAGCATTTATTTACGCGGGGCCGATACCAAGCATACACTGATATTGCTGGATGGTGTACTGATATTCGATCCATCGGGCGTAGGCGGCGCGTTTGATCTTCGCCTGCTATCGGTTGACCAGATAGACCATATTGAGATTTTGAAAGGCGGCCAATCCACCCTTTACGGATCGGACGCGGTTGCAGGTGTCATCAATATCGTAACTAAAAAAGACGGATCGGCCACACCGGGTATTAATGGCGTTGCGAGCGCGGGTAGTTATGGTACGGTTAAAGGTAATGTAGGCCTTACCGCGCAAATAAAAAACCTGAGCTATAATATCAATTACAGTCACGAACGCAGCGACGGTGTATCGGAAGCGGCACAACCGGCAACAGCCACCAGTTTTTTTGATAAGGACGGTTATAACCAGGATGCGGTGAATGCGCAATTTGGCATTAAATTTACCGACAGACTTAAAGTTAGCCCCTTTATACGCTTTTTACAGGGCCGTTACAATTACGATGATGGCGGTTTTACCGATGGTGGCAGCTATTTTACCAGCAAGCATTTAAACGTAGGCACAAACGCCGTTTATAAAATGGATAAAGGCCTGTTCAACTTTAATTATAGCTACGAAAACACCGATCGCAGCTATGTATCGCCTCAATACGGCGCTTCGCCTTATACGGGCCGGTTAAATTTTACCGAATTGTATTATAACCATCAAATTACCGATCACGTTAAAATATTGGCTGGTGTGGATGATCGCCAGTCGAGCATGAATGCAAGCGGTAAAACCAAGGTTGATTCATCGGCAAATTTATTGGGTGCCTACGCGTCTTTATTCCTGAATAATATCGGTTCAATTTTTAACCTGGAAGCAGGCGGCCGGTATAGCCATCATACCAAATTCGGCAACAACTGGACTTACTCCGTAACTCCATCGTTTGATTTGGCTAAGGATGATAAGCTGAAGGTTTTCGGTACGGTTTCTACCTCGTTTAAAGCGCCCGACCTAAGCGCGCTTTACGGTCAGTTTGGGCCAAACCCATCGCTTAAGCCAGAAAAATCGCAGGAGTACGAAGCTGGCGCAAGCACGGCCTGGTTTAAGCAATTTAGCTTAAGGGTTGATGTTTATCAGCGTAAAATAACCAATGCCATTGTTTACCTGTACCCGCAGGGATACATTAACCAGGATAAGCAAAACGCCAAAGGTATTGAGGTAGAGCCATCGGCAACTATCGGCAAGCTGACCTTAAAGGGCTATTATACTTTCTTCAAGGCCAATAGCATCACCCAATCTGCCGGTGCAGATAAACAATTGGATTATTTATACCGCCGGCCGGCAAATACTATCGGGCTTTTTGCGGGTATACAGGCTACACCTAAATTTTATGTCAGCTTAAACTACCGCCATTATGGTCAGCGTTATGATCTGTTCTATAACTCAAAAACCTTTGGCAACGAATTACAAAACCTGAATGGTTACAGCATGCTTGACGGCTATGCCGAATATAGCCTGATAGGCAAAAAATTAAAAGCCTTTGTTGATGTAAAGAACATCCTGAACGCTAAATATGCCGAGTTATACGGTTACACCGCTTTAGGTACAAACTTTAATGCCGGTTTGAGTTTCAATATTCATTAAAAAATTGATAGTTTTGCCTTATATCCAATATCATGTCAGCACAACAAAAAATAAACACACGTAACGCGGTACTCATTTTAATGATTGTATTTGCCGTGGCTATGCGTTTGGTAAACACACAGTTTTTGTTTTTAAGCAATTTTACCCCGGTAGGCGCTATGGCCCTGTTTGGCGGCGCTTATTTTACCGATAAGTGGAAAGCTTTTTTAATACCTGTGCTGGCCCTTTTTGTAAGCGATATGGCTATCAATACCATTTACCATATTAATCCCTTTGCTGTTAGTTACTGGATGTACCTGTGTTTTATTGCGATGGTGTTTATTGGTACGCTGATTAAAAAGGTGAATGTGGTTAATGTGCTATTGGCATCTATCGCATCGGTAGCTGTACACTGGTTAATTATGGATATGCCGTTTTTATACGGCACGCTTTATGCGCATACCTGGGCTGGCTACGGTCAATCGTTAATAGCGGCTATTCCGTTTGAAAAAAATATGCTGATAGCTGATGCCATTTACGGCGCGGTACTGTTCGGCGGTTTTGAACTGGCAAAAACTAAATACACCCTGTTACGCGGTAAAGCGGAACTGGCGGCATAATATTAAAGAAACCTAATTTAAAGCGCCCGTCCCGATGATATCAGGATGGGCGCTTTTTTATTTCCTTATTTTTGATTTAATGATGAAAAAGATAGTGGTACTAACCGGCGCGGGAATAAGCGCCGAGAGCGGCTTGAAAACCTTTAGGGACAGCGATGGGCTGTGGGAGGGATACAATATAGAAGATGTGGCCACACCCCAAGCCTGGGCGCGTAACCCGGCCCTGGTGCAGGATTTTTATAACGAACGACGCAAATCGGTGCTGGAAGCCAAGCCCAATGCCGCCCACCTGGCTTTGGCCCAATTGGAAAAGCAATATGAGGTAACCATCATCACCCAAAATATAGATGACCTGCACGAGCGGGCCGGATCTACCAATGTACTGCATTTGCACGGGGTAATTACCCGCTCGCAAAGCAGTATCAACCCCCAATTAACTTACCCCTTAAATGGTTGGGAAATAAAAATGGGCGACCTGTGCGAATTAGGATCGCAACTGCGTGCCCACGTGGTATGGTTTGGCGAGGACGTGCCGATGATCAATAAAGCAGCCGAGATATGTATCCGGGCGGATGTGTTTCTCCTGGTCGGTTCATCACTGGCGGTATATCCCGCCGCCGGATTGGTTAACTACGTACGCCCCGAAGTACCTAAATACATTATCGACCCGGTGATACCCGAAATACAGGGCCGCAGGGTGTATAATAAAATAGAAAAGAAAGCAAGTGTAGGGGTGCCGGAGTTAGTGAGCGAATTGCTAAGTTAAGGATTGTTTTTTGGTAAAATCACCGGCAAAATTAACTACAGAGAAAGTTAACGAAAGTTAACATAATTCACTTTTTGTTTTTTCAACAAGTTGATTATCAATAATTTGCAAGTCTAATAATTTAATTTGCAGCATTTAAACAATGCCGTTAACTTGTAGTTAAATTAAAAAGGCCATTAAGGCATTGTTAACAAATCACTTAATCCAAACTACCCGCTTGTGCCAAACGTAATATTTCAGCCATGAATCCCAAAAATCGCATCTTCAACTGGTAAAGGAATTTTTATTATAGTGCATTTGTATTGGGGATAATATTTGTAAATTCAAACACCATATCATCCCTGCCATGCGCCGCCTCTTATACTTGCTTTTAATGTTTTTGCTTGCGGTATCAGCCTGTAAACACACCGACAAAAATACCCACCTCAACAAGCACAAACCCGGCGATTACCAGGTTAAAATTAAGATCCCGGCTGAGTGGATAGAGAAAGTGCGCCGGTTTGATTACACAAGAAAAACGCAACCAGTACTGTTGCATGAGTTTGAAAACATCATAAAACCCGATACTATTTATAATCCACATGCCCAACATGTAGATGAGGGTTACGGCCGGGTGTTTGATCCTATATTTGCTGATATAGACGGTGAGTTTGGCGAAGAATTAGTCTGTATGTTGGGCTGGGATATATCGTGTCCCAACCTTTGTATCTTTAAGGAAATTAAAGACGATTGGTACTTGATTTATTTTGAGGCTATAGATACGTTTTACAGTGCGCCGAGTTTGTCCATTGCCAATAACTTTTCAAAAAATAAAGTATTTTATTTTGACCGTGTATATAATCACGGCTCGGATCTGTTTGCGGATGGTTTTAGTTTTTACAAGCTAATAGACGGCAGGGTATATCACTGTCTTGAATTGCCCAATGAAAATCATATTTACGGATGGGGCCTTTTTCTAAACCAGGAGATAAGTACTTCTTTTTCGTTTAGCGGCGATGACTCGGATTGTGTAGGGGTACAATACAATTATAACTTTTTCCCTGGGGCAGTTTTTAAGGAAGACCTTCCCTGGCAAGCGCACGACGAGATCCCGTTGGTAAAAGGTTCTGGCCATGCCAGTTATAAATGGAATGATAAAAATAAGGTTTACGAGTTGAAAATTGAAAACTATCAGCATGGTATTGATGACCTGACCGCAGAGAAAATAGCCTGTTTTAATTCATTTAGCAACGATACATTATTTGTAAAAGCTTTTAAGCGAAATATCGATACTTTATCTAAAATAGGTACGGTTCAGCAAAAAAGTTTACTGAAGCTTTATTTGGCAAAAGTTAAAAAAGATAAAAAGGCAGTAACTCACGAGATGAAAAAAACTACCAGCACGGGTACCCTCGATTTTTACAGCGCCGAACCAAAGAAATAAAAAATGAAATGTATCTTCAACTGGAGCGGCGGTAAGGACAGCGCGCTGGCCCTGTACCATTGCCTGCAAAACCCCGATATTGAAATTAAGTATCTGCTCACCACCGTTAACGATGCCGTAAACCGCATATCCATGCACGGTGTGCGCGAAAGCCTGTTGCTGCGGCAGGCGGAAGAGATCGGTATCCCATTATACCAGGTTCGCCTACCCGAAATGCCGGGGATGCAGGAGTATGATGATACCATTCGTTTCCATTTAAACCACTTGAAAAGTGAGGGCATCACCCATTCCATTTTTGGCGATATCTTTTTAGAAGACCTGAAAACCTACCGCGACCAGCGGTTGGCCGAGGCGGGCCTGACCGGTATTTACCCTTTATGGAAACGCGACACGCGCGAGTTGATCAATGAGTTTTTATCACTCGGCTTTGGTACCGTGATTGCCTGTACACAGGAACGCCTGGGAGATTTAGCAGGGCAGGAGATCACCCATGAACTGATTGCTGGTCTGCCCGATGACGTAGATGTTTGCGGTGAGAACGGCGAGTTCCACACCTTTGCTTTTAAAGGCCCTATCTTTAAAAACGAGATTAAATACCAAACAGGGGAGCGTATTTTTAAGGCATACAATGCGCCTAAAAACGCAGATGATACCTGCTTATCTAAAGATGATACCGAAAGGAAAAGCGGCTTTTGGTACTGTGACCTGTTGCCGGTTTAAAAGCCACACGTCACTGCCAGGAGCGAGGTGGGGCGACGTGGCAATCTCGTCGTGTGAAAAGCAAGCTACAAGATTGCCACGCTATCGCTACACATGACAGATTTAGTGCAAGGTGTCATGGTGAGCCCGTCGAACCATGGTGGGCAGGCCTACGCACGCACCCTTCGACGGGCTCAGGGTAACATCCCTCTCTGTCATTCAAACCCTTATAGTTCCCGTCTAGATTTGATAACTCGCAATGATAAATAGGCAGCATTTTTACTAAACCTCCCATATATTTGGCATATCTACCCGCAGAATATAATTTTTCAATATCATATAACTACCTATTTTCCAATGCATATAACTAAAACAAGGAAAAATAACTTTAGATACGCGGCCATTCAATGAGTAAATTAAACCATTTTTGCCAAATATAATTCTAAAATTATTGATTTTTATAATTAACTATCTATTATATAGATAGTTATGTGGCTTTACTGCTTAGTAATTATACCTGCCATACGCATCCCGGTAATCTTTGTTCATTTCTTTAAACCGCTCGGCTACTTTGGATAAAAAGGCTTCATCCAATAATTCAAATACGCTGTTTACGCCATCGGTCAAATCCATTTCGGCAACTTTAAATATCTGTTCGTATACCCCCTTTTCCATCTTTACAATAAACTTTTGGTTCATGCTCATAATGGTGATCTTAAAATCGGGGTGCGGTAGTTCGGCAATAATTCTCATGGTCGTATTCTTTAAAAGCTAAATAAAAGATTAAATATGATATTTCGCTTATTTAATTCAGCCCGGGGTATTGTAACTTTGAAACATGGCAGAAGATTTAACCATCACCACATCAACCAATAAGGCTGAACAATATCAATCCTTAATCCCGCAGATAGAAGCCCTGCTTTACGGCGAGGCTGACCTTGTGGCTAACCTGGCTAACGTATGCGCAGCGCTAAAGGAACAATTCAAGTGGTTTTGGGTAGGCTTTTACCTGGTAAAAGATGGTCAGTTAGTGCTGGGCCCGTTCCAGGGGCCGGTGGCCTGTACCCGCATTGTCAAAGGCAAGGGTGTTTGCGGCGCGGCATGGGAGCAGGCCCAAACGCTGGTAGTGCCCGATGTAGATGCTTTCCCCGGGCATATTGCTTGTAGCTCACTTTCTAAATCCGAGATTGTAATTCCATTATTTAATGGTGATGATGTTGTTGCCGTGCTGGATGTAGATGCCTCGGAACTTGATCAGTTTGATGAGGTAGATGCCTTGTATCTGGGGCAGATTGTGAAACTGCTGAACATTGCATGAACCGCATTTTCCTGATCCCCGGACTGGGTGCCGATAAACGTATTTACAAGAATATTAAACTTGGCGATGCGGAGGTTATCGGTGTAGATTGGATTACTCCCGAACGAAAAGATACTTTAACTACTTACGCGCAAAAGCTAATATACCAATACAATATCACACCAAATTCTATTGTAATTGGCAATTCCCTTGGCGGGATGCTGGCTGTGGAAATAGCACGGCAGATAGTATTAAAAAAAGTGATCCTTATCTCCAGTATCAAAACAATTGACGAAGCACCATTTTACTTTAAGCTGTTTAAATGGCTGCCTATTCATCACCTTATTCCCGGTAAACTCTTCTCTAAAATGGGAGGGTTAATTGCGCCGCTATTCGGCAAGATGTATTCGGTAGATGCTTATTTGTTTAACAGTATGCTACAAAACACATCGCCGGTTTTTATTAAATGGGCTATGGGTGCCGTGCTGCATTGGCAAAACAAAACCATCCCGCCAAATCTTTATCATATTACCGGCGACAGGGATATGATATTTAATTATAAAAAGATCAAAAATGCTATCCTGGTTAAAGGTGGTACGCACATTATGATCTTCGACCGTTCCCGGGAAATAAATGAAATATTATCCCGTATTTTAACAGACTGAGCAGTTTTATTGCTTGCTTAATTGTAGTTTTTTGATGTCGCCCTGTTCGTCTTTAATGGTAAATAGGGCGGTTTCTTTCGCCTCAAGCATTGGCTTAATGGTTGTCCAGTTGCAAAAAGTAACTTTTGTATAATCAATTCCGTCAATCGCTAAAATTTGCTGTCCAATCTTTACTTGTTCGGCAGCCTTTTCATAAACCAGGCCCACTATTAATTTATCACTTGCAAAAGTTGCCTGGAAAGGCCATTGCCTGGCCGTTAAATCATAAGCCGGGTTATCTGCATTCAGGTAAAATTTGCCATGTATATAATCAAGCGTAACAATGCCGTAATCCAATAACCTGGTACCCAAACCCGGGATTCCTGTACTGTTAACCGTTGTGGTTACATGATCAAACCGGGTGTTTGCTATGGTTAGGAATGGTATATTAACCATAAATTTCTCTGCGCTTTTCTGCAGACCATGCAAACCATAGTTATTTGCGCCGAACCCTTTTTGCAAAATATCGCAAACGCCCATTTTTATCAACTGATCCATTACGAAAGTAGTAAGGCGCATCATAACGTTATCACCCGTGTCAAACTCCAATGCAAGGTTAACATTGTTTTTTAGGGTAAACTTAACTGTAGGTGTGCTTTGTATATCGGTATTGGTGGTTAATTTGGCGCTGTTCTTATTGTTTAGGAACGGTAATTTGCCCAACTGGTCGGTAAGGATCATCAGGTGCTTTTTATCATCAAAACTAATGATGGAATTACGCAACAAGTTGCTTCCAATAACGCCATCTACACCCCAGCAATGGTACCATTCGGGGATCATTGCTAAGGCTGGGATATTTGCAAAACCAACGTTACCTATTCTTATTTCACCCGATGTTACAACGTTGATCGTATCAACCTGCCCCGAAACATCCATCACACTTGTTTTTTGAATTACCGCCAATTTTGCTTCATCAACAATTTCTTTACTAAGTGATGTGGGCGCACCCGTATCTAATAAAAATTTGTGTTTTTTGCCGCCGATTTCCACATCAACAAATAGCTTGCCGCTAACGTTTTCATAGGGGATTTCTGCATAGTAATTTTTAGTAGTAGCGGTTCCCTGATTGTAGGTGAATTTTTGCGCCTGGCTTATCATACACAAAGCCAGTAATAAAACAAATAAAGTAAATACTTTCATACAGATGGTTGAATAGGCAATTTACTATTTTCGCAAATAATTGTTAACTAAAAATAAATATCGAATTGAAGCTCCCGGCATCATATTATACTCGTAGCGATGTGGTCAGCATAGCCCGCGACCTGATTGGTAAATATTTATTTACCCGTATTGATGGTTTAGTAAGTGGAGGATATATTGTTGAAACAGAAGCTTATAATGGGATTATAGATAAGGCATCGCACGCTTATGGGAACCGGCAAACGCCCCGTACCAGCACCATGTTTATGCAAGGCGGCGTGGCTTATGTTTACCTGTGCTACGGCATTCACGAAATGCTGAATATTGTTACCTCGGTTGAGGGGCAGCCACACGCCATCCTGATCCGGGCCATTAACCCTACTGTCGGGTTAGATGTAATGCAGGCCCGGCGCAACATGGCTGTGATAAAACCAACCATTACCATGGGGCCTGGCTCGGTAGCTAAAGCGCTGGGTGTGTCGCGTAAAATTAATGCCATCAGTTTGCAAAGCGATACCCTGTGGATAGAAGACCAGGGATTGACTTTCCCTGACGAGGCCGTTGCCGCCGCGCCGCGGATAGGGGTTGATTATGCTAAGGAGGATGCCTTGCTGCCTTATCGGTTTTATGTGAAAGGTAATGTTTATGTGAGTAAGCCCAATAGATAATAATTGCTGTTTGTCATTTCGAGCGATAGCGAGAAATCTTGTACGTGCGACAAGTATAGTGTATAAGATTTCTCCCGTTGGTCGAAATGACAAAATTATTAATTCGTAATATTGACCAATGAATTTCCAAAACACCCCCCAATTTGCCCAGCTGCTTGATGAGCAGGATGAACTGAAACACCTGCGTAACGAGTTTATCATCCCGCGGCACCATGGCAGGGATGCTATATATCTTTGCGGTAACTCCTTAGGGCTACAACCAAAAAGCACGACCGATTTAATGAGCAAGCAAATGCAAAGCTGGGCCGCAAAAGGGGTAGAGGGTTGGTTTGATGGCGATGAACCGTGGTTAAACTATCATCAACAGTTAAAAGGTACATTGGGCGGTATCCTGGGTGCCAATGAGCAGGAGATAACCGTAATGAATTCACTTACAGTAAACCTGCATTTACTGTTGGTAAGTTTCTATCAGCCAGGTAATAAAAAGTATAAAATACTGATGGAGGGTGGCGCTTTTCCATCCGATCAATATGCCATAGAAAGCCAGGTGCGTTTCCACGGATACGACCCGGATGATGCCATTATTGAAGTTTTTCCACGCGATGGCGAATATACTTTGCGTACGGAAGATATCATCAAAGCCATTAACGATCATGCTGATGAACTGGCGCTGGTGCTGTTCGCCGGGATCAATTATTATACAGGTCAGTTTTTTGATATGCCTGCCATTACCAAAGCGGCCCATGCGGTTGGCGTTTATGCCGGGTTCGATCTGGCCCATGCCGCCGGCAATGTGCCTTTGCAATTACATAATTGGGAGGTGGACTTTGCCTGCTGGTGTTCGTACAAGTATATGAACTCCGGTCCGGGTGGTATCAGCGGGATATTTGTGCATGAAAAACATTTCGGCAACGATAAGCTAAACCGCTTTGCGGGCTGGTGGGGAAATAACAAAGCTACCCAGTTTAAAATGGCCAAAGGCTTCGATCCGGAGCATGGAGCCGATGGTTGGCAGGTGAGTACCGCGCCAGTATTGCTTATGGCTGTACATAAAGCCGCCCTGGGCGTTTTTAAGCAAGCGGCGGGCATGGGTAGCCTCCGCAAAAAAAGCTTGCTCCTGACGGCTTATTTGGAGTTTTTAATTACGGAGATCAACAATAGGAAGGGAGAGGAGCTGTTTAAGATCATTACCCCGCTGGATCCGGCTATCCGCGGTTGCCAGTTATCTATCGTCTGCAAGCAAAACGGCAAGGCCATGTTTAATTACTTCACCGAAAACGGCGTAATAGGCGATTGGCGCGAACCGGATGTGATCCGCCTAAGCCCGGTACCCTTGTATAATACCTTTATGGATGTTTATCAAACCGGAGTTTTGCTTTCTGCTGCGGTAGATCAACTTTTCTGATTCATGTTGAAAATTGCTTTTGATCCGATTTATGCCCATCCTTTGCCAGAGGGACATCGCTTTCCGATGCTGAAGTATGAGCTGATCCCTGAACAGTTATTGCACGAGGGGGTTATCACACAAAAGAACCTCTTCTCGCCTGATGAGTTAGATGATAAAACCATTCTGCTTACGCACGATGCGGGCTACTACCAACAATTAAGTAGTCTTACTTTACCGCCTAAGGAACAACGCCGTATCGGTTTCCCTTTATCAGCAAGATTGGTGGAACGTGAGCGCCGGATTGCCCGTGGAACTATTGATGGCTGCAGATACGCGCAGCAATACGGCGTAGCCTTTAATGTGGCCGGCGGCACACATCATGCAGGCACCAACTGGGGCGAAGGTTTCTGTATGCTGAACGATCAGGCTATTGCTGCTAACTGCTTACTGAATAATAAATTAGCCTCCCTTATCTTAATTATTGATTTAGATGTACACCAGGGAAATGGCACCGCGCAGATTTTTGAAAATGAGCCCCGGGTCTTCACTTTCTCTATGCACGGCGCTAATAATTTTCCTTATCGAAAAGAGCAATCCGACCTGGATATCCCATTGCCTGATGGGGCGACCGGCGATGAGTATTTAAGTATTCTAAAGGAAACCTTGCCCAAACTCATTGCTCAGCACCAGCCCGATTTTATCTTTTACCTGTCGGGTGTTGATGTATTGGCTACCGATAAATTGGGCAAGCTATCCTTAACTATTGAAGAATGTAAGGAGCGGGACAGGCTGGTTTTTGAACAATGTATCAAACACCATATCCCGGTACAGGTAAGTATGGGCGGTGGTTATTCACCGGATATTAAACTTATTGTAGAGGCGCATTGCAATACGTTTAGGTTGGCAGATGAGATGTGGTTTTGAGACCTCTCCCAAACCCTCTTCGAAAGAGAAGGCTTAAAAAAAAGTCTCCCCTTCGGGGAGATTTAGAGGGGTGTATACTTAAACTTTTTGCTGATAATTTGGAAACGGATAAACAACAGGAGTGAAGCTACCATCAGCCCCAGTGTAAGCCCGTACCAAATACCACTTGCACCTAATTTATAATGGATGCCTAACAAATAACCAACCGGTAGCCCCAATACCCAATACGCTAAAAAGGTGATAAATGTGGGGATATTTACATCGCCCATACCGCGTAATATCCCCAGGCCAATAACCTGTGTGCCATCAAATAACTGGAATGCTGCCGCAATGATAAGTAGCTGTGCCGCAATTACTATAACCCCATTATCTGTAGTATAAACTAAAGGTAATATGTGATTACATAACGTGAATATCACGGCTGTTAAAGCCATAAACGCGATAACGATATGATAACTGGATATGGCCGATAAACGCAGGCCCAAATAATTTTTAGCCCCAAAGTTATTCCCGGCTTTAATGGCGGCCGCCGCTGATACCCCGCTCGACATCATATAGGTCATGGATGCCAGGTTAATGGCCACCTGGTGTGCAGCTTGCGCCACCGGGCTGATAGTGCCAATTAAAATTGCAGCCCCGCTGAACGCGCTAACCTCAAAGGTATACTGTAAGCCCACGGGTAAGCCTATTTTAAGGATCTGCATACTGCGCAGCTTATCAATTTGCATTACTGCAAAATCCCTCAAATACTTTTTAAAGTTTACCGATCTGAAAACGTAAAAACCCATTACCAAAGCCATGGTACAACGGTCAATCAGTGTGGCATATCCTACTCCTTTAATACCCATGGGATGGATGCCGAACAGGCCTTTTACAAAGGTAATCCCCAATACAATATTTAAAACATTGCCCCAAATAGAAATAAACATGGCCTGCTTGGTAAAGCCTAACCCCTCGGCAAACTGCTTAAAAGTGTTGAATATGAGCATCGGGATAAGGGAGATCCCCAGTAATAGCAGGAATGGCCTTGCCTGTTCCACAACCCCAGGCGATTGATCTAAATGATTAAGGAGCAACTCAAACCCAAAACAAATTACCAGGCAAAGTACAATGCCGCTAATGATATTAATGAACAGGCTATTGGATAATAACCGCCCGCATTCTGCATAATTTTCGCGGCCGTTTTCCTGGGCAATTAGGGGGGTAATGCCATAACTAATGCCTATGCCTATTACCAGTGCAATAACAAAAATACTGGTCACTAACGATACCGCTGCCAGCGCGATAGTGCCCGAAAAATGCCCAATAATGATACTGTCGCTGGTTTGTACCAATACGTGGCCCAATTGCGATATCACAACAGGGATAGCCAGTTTTAAATTCTCGTTATAGTGTGGCTTGTATTTTTGGTATAATGCTTTCATAATTGGGAGGGGAGGCAAAGGTAGGTTTTTGATGTGCAAATATGCAAGGGCGCGGATGTGCGGATGGTGGTTATAACTGGATTTTTGTAATAAACATTCAACCTAAACCCGATTGTACGGAAAGCTTTTGCATGGGCCGGCACAGTGTGCCGGGGCAAAACTTGGAGGTAAAGCGGGGTTGCCGGGAGCGATGAAATACTGACGTTCATTTTCAAAAACAATTAAATATTCCAACTAAGTCGTGTGCCGGCTTTTATCCTTACAAGGAGAAACTGAGAAAAATTGTGCGGTGTTATGTGAATTTGTGAGAAAATTGTATGCATTATTCACACATAAATTCACATAACACCGCACAATTTTTCTACTTTTGCGCCGTCTTACCAAATCAAACAAAACATTGGAGCAACAGCAACTCACCACCGTCGAAACCGCTAAAGACCTGGGCCTTTTACCCGCAGAATACGACCGCATCATCGAAATTTTAGGCCGCGTGCCAAACTTTACCGAACTATCCATCTTCTCGGTAATGTGGAGCGAGCATTGCTCATACAAAAACTCTATCACCTGGTTAAAAACCCTGCCTAAAGATGGCCCGCGCATGCTGGCTAAGGCTGGTGAAGAAAATGCCGGACTGGTTGATCTTGGCGATGGCATTGGCTGCGCATTTAAAATAGAATCACATAATCACCCATCTGCTTTAGAGCCTTACCAGGGCGCTGCGACAGGGGTAGGCGGTATTAACCGCGATATATTTACCATGGGCGCACGCCCCATTGCACAGCTAAATTCACTTCGTTTTGGCGATTTGGCTTTGGATAAAACCAAGTGGCTGGTTAAAGGGGTAGTAAAAGGGATTAGTCACTATGGTAATGCCTTTGGTATCCCAACCGTTGGCGGCGAATTATTTTTTGATGATTGCTACAACGTAAACCCGCTGGTAAACGCGTTTTCGGCCGGTATTGTTAAGGCTGGCGAAACCGTATCGGCCACATCGTATGGTGTGGGCAACCCGGTTTATATTGTTGGTTCGGCTACCGGTAAGGATGGTATCCATGGCGCGGCTTTCGCGTCTAAGGACATTACAGAGGATTCAGTGAACGATCTGCCCGCCGTACAGGTTGGTGATCCATTCCAGGAAAAACTGTTGTTAGAGGCCACCTTAGAGGTTATTAAAACAGGTGCCGTAGTAGGCATGCAGGATATGGGCGCTGCCGGTATCATCTGCTCCAATTCGGAGATGAGTGCCAAAGGCGAACATGGTATGCGCATCGATTTGGATAAAGTACCAACCCGCCAGGATAATATGAAGCCTTTCGAGATCCTGCTTTCTGAATCGCAGGAGCGGATGCTGATCGTAGTACATAAAGGCCGCGAAGCGGAGGTGGAAGCGGTGTTTGATAAATGGGACCTGAACTGCGCTATTATTGGCGAGGTGACAGATACCCAACGCCTGCACTACTACATGAATGGCGAATTAGTGGCCGATGTGCCTGCCGACGACCTGGTATTAGGTGGTGGGGCACCGGTTTACGAACGCGAGTATCGTGAACCTGCATACTATGCTGAAAATCAAAAATTTAATATAGATGATGTAAAGGAGCCGGCCAACCTGATTGATGTAGCCGAACACCTGATATCGCACCCAAATATCGCGTCGAAACGTTGGGTAACCGACCAGTACGATTCTATGATCGGTACATCAACCATGACCACCAACCGCCCAAGCGACGCGGCCGTGGTTGCCGTTAAGGATACCGATAAAGCCATTGTAATTACGGTTGATTGTAACAGCCGCTATGTATACGCCGACCCGCAAAAAGGTTGCGCTATTGCTGTGGCCGAAGCCGCCCGTAACATTACCTGCGCTGGTGGCGAACCGGTAGCTATTACCAATTGCTTAAACTTTGGTAACCCTTACAAACCCGAAGTTTACTGGCAGTTTGTAGGCGCTATAAAAGGCATGAGCGAGGCTTGTACCAAGTTTGAAACCCCGGTAACCGGCGGTAACGTAAGTTTCTATAATCAATCAAGCGATGAAGGTCCGGTATTCCCAACACCAACTATCGGGATGCTAGGGGTGATGGATGATATCACTAATATGATGACATCCGACTTTAAGCAACCGGATGATTTGGTTTACCTGGTAGGCGAATCGGTTAATGATATCGCATCATCACAATACCTGGCATCGTACCATAAAATAACTAAAGCGCCAGCGCCTTACTTTGATATTGACAAGGAGTATGATACACACCAGGTGATTAAGCAATTGATCACTAGTAAAATTATCCAATCGGCGCATGATGTGGCCGATGGGGGTTTATTTATTACACTGGTAGAATCGGCCATGCCAAATGGTTTAGGTTTTGATATCGCCACCGATAGCAGCATCCGTAAAGATGCTTTCTTATTTGGCGAAGCACAGGGCAGGATAGTAGTGAGCGTGGCCCCGGCCGACCAGGAACGCTTTGTTGAACTGATGGCTACCAGCGAGGTAGAATTTAGCCTGTTAGGCACCGTAGCAAGCGAAGGCAACCTGATGATTGACGAAGAGCTGTTCGGTAACATACAGGATGTGAAACTGGTTTACGATAACGTACTGCACCTGATATTAGGAGAATAAGCTTTTTAGGTGAAAGGCGAAAGGTAAAAGGGGAAGGGTTTAACTTTCCCTTTTTACATTAATCACTTTTTAAGAACCTTTCACCTTTTACCTCAAAGAAAAATGAAACTCAATCGCATACATCACATCGCCGTTATCTGTTCGGACTATGCGGCATCTAAACGCTTTTACACTGAAGTTTTGGGCCTTGAAGTGATACAGGAAGTTTATCGGGTTGAGCGCGATTCATATAAGCTTGATCTGGCTGTCGGTGGGCAGTACCAGATCGAGCTTTTTTCTTTTCCAAATCCGCCCAAACGGGTATCCCGTCCAGAAGCCGCGGGTTTACGTCATTTAGCTTTCGAGGTGGACGATATTGAGGTGGCGATAGCGCATTTAAGTGATTATTCAGTGGTTAGCGAACCTATCCGTATTGATGAGCATACTGACAAGCGCTTTACTTTTTTTGCCGACCCGGATGGTTTACCTATTGAGTTTTACGAGGTATGACCATGGAACAGGGCCTTATATCCTATTCCGTAATTATTAATAGTCCGGCCATATTAATATGGAAAATGCTTACCGATATTGAATTGTTGAAGCAGTGGATGCTGGACGACAAAATTGATATTCTTACCAATTGGGAAGTTAATAGCCCTATAATTATCGAAGGTAACTTGCATGGTATGGCGTTTAAAAATAAAGGAACGGTGTTGAAATACGACCCATATCATACTTTATGTTATAGTCATTTAAGTTCGCTATCTCTGTTACCGGATAGGCCGGAAAATTATACGAATATTGAGTTTAAGCTGGAAGAACAAGGTGGTGAGACAGGGCTTAATTTTACAGCCAACAATTTTCCAACAGAAACTATAAAGCAGCATATTGGTTTTTATTGGAATGCTACGCTTGTAATTTTAAAAGAACTGTCAGAGCGCAATAATTTATTATCCTGAACATGGCCGGTATTTTTCACTTCAAGCAATTCAGCATCGACCAATCAGGCTGTGCCATGAAGATCAATACCGACGGCGTATTGCTGGGGGCGCTGACCGAACAAGACCGGGTTAAAAGTATCCTGGATATCGGTACAGGAACGGGCGTAATAGCCCTGATGCTGGCTCAACGGTTTACCAGTGTGCTAATTGATGCCGTAGAAATAGATGAAAGCGCCGCCAAAACTGCCGCTGCTAATTTTGCCGGTTCGCCGTTTGCCTATAGACTAACGCTTTATGCAAATTCATTTGAAGATTTTTTTGAAACCCATCCAGATAAAAAATACGACCTCATTGTTTCTAACCCGCCATTCTATATCAATTCGCTGAAGTCGCCGGGGGCGGGGAAACAATTGGCCAAGCATGCGGGGGATGGCCTTTTTGAAAAACTGATAACAACAACGCCCCATCATTTGAATGCTAATGGTAAACTATGGCTGATACTGCCCATTGATACTGCCGGATTGGTTAAAGACCTGGCCACTAAAAACGATCTGCATCTGCAACAGGTCATCAGTATCCTTTCATACCCAACATCGGCCCCGCACCGCGAGATACTGGTATTTGGCCCGCAGCAAACAAAACTACAGCAAAAGGAATTTGTTATTTACAGCGCGCTGAAGCAGTATTCAGGACAGTACCATACGGCTTTACAAGATTTTTTTACGATATTTCCATAAATTCGTCATTGGTCATTTCGCTATGCTGTCATTCGTCATTAGTGACTATTGAGCAGGTAAACATAGTGAGATGAGTACTAATGACCAATGACTATTGACTAATGATTAAAATAGGTTTACTATCTGACACGCACAGCTATATAGACGATAATATACTGCGGCATTTTGATAATTGCGACGAGATATGGCATGCCGGCGACTTTGGCAATATGGAAGTGGCCGACAGGTTGGCGGCGCTAAAGCCATTGCGTGGTGTATACGGCAATATTGATGGGGGAGACCTCCGTAAAGCTTTCCCCGAACACCTGCGGTTTAAGTGCGAAGAAGTAAATGTGTGGATGACCCATATAGGCGGTTACCCGGGCCGGTACAATCCGGCTATCAGGGATGAGATTTACACTAAGCCACCGCAATTATTTATTTGCGGGCATTCGCACATTTTAAAGGTGATGTTTGACCCAAAGATCAAATGCCTGCATATTAATCCGGGAGCGGCAGGAAAACAGGGTTGGCATAAGGTACGAACATTGATAAAATTTTGTATTTCTGACGAAAAAATCCATACCTTAGAAGCAGTAGAATTGTTAAAGTAGTTGTAAAAAATACACTAAGTATACATGAAGGTAGTTAAAACTTTAGGCCAGTTTATTATTGAAAAGCAAGCCGACTTCCCTTACGCCAAGGGCGAACTTTCCAGGTTATTGCGGGATATTGCTATCGCGGCAAAAATTGTTAACCGTGAAGTAAACAAGGCCGGTTTAGCCGATATTATAGGCGATGCCGGAAGTATCAATGTACAGGGCGAAGGCCAAAAGCTACTGGATGTATATGCCAACGAGCAATTTATATCGGCCCTTAAAAGTGGTGGCGAATGCTGTACCGTAGTATCGGAAGAGAACGACGAGTACATTTATATCGATTCGGAAATATCAAAAAACGCCAAATACATTGTAGCAATGGATCCGCTGGACGGTTCGTCAAACATAGATGTGAACGTAGGCGTGGGTACGATATTCTCCATCTTCCGCCGTAAAAGTAAGGATGGTGTGGCTACTATGGAAGATGTACTGCAAAACGGTACCGAACAGGTAGCGGCAGGTTATATCATCTACGGTTCATCAACCATGCTGGTTTATACTACCGGCAAGGGGGTTAACGGCTTTACGCTCGACCCGTCTATTGGTGAATTTTGTTTATCACACCCCGATATGACGATCCCTAAAGATGGTATTATCTATTCCATTAACGAAGGTTATTATGCCCATTTCCCTGATGGTGTTAAAAAGTATATCAAATTTTGCCAGGTAGAGGATGATAAAACTTATCGCCCGTATACCTCGCGTTATACCGGGTCTATGGTAGCCGATCTGCACCGTAATATGATCAAAGGCGGGATCTTTATTTATCCTATCACAGCCAAATCGCCAAAAGGTAAGCTGCGTTTAGTTTACGAGTGTAACCCAATGGCCTTTATTATTGAACAGGCCGGCGGCAAAGCCAGCGATGGCTATCAACGTATCCTTGAACTTGAGGTTACCGAATTGCACCAGCGTTCGGCCATCTTTATCGGGTCGGAAAACATGGTTAAAAAGGCCGAGGAGATGATGTCGTGCTTTTCACCACAGGTAACTAAAAAGAATTTTGAGGGAGTGGTATCGGTACAGTAACGTACCCTTGAGTTAATACTTGTCATTTCGACCAACGGGAGAAATCTTCTACGAGCAGACAGTCCGCGTGTATAAGATTTCTCTCTTCGTTCGAAATGACATGATTTATTACTGGTATTACAACAAATCCGCCCGCATAGATTCCGTTTCAAACACGGCATCAATCAATAATGTTTTCTGCTTACCGGCTGCAACGGCTAACTGATCGCAGCGCTCGTTTTCTGGGTGACCGGCATGGCCTTTTACCCATACAAATTTTACCTGATGTATGCGGCTTACTTCAAGATAACGTAACCAAAGGTCTTTATTTTTTTTGCCTGCAAAGCCCTTTTTAACCCAGCCCTGCAACCATTTCTTTTCAACCGAATCGATCACGTATTTAGAGTCGGAGTAGATAGTCACCTGCTGGTTGGGATTCTTCAACGCTTCTAATCCTTTTATTACAGCCAGTAACTCCATGCGGTTATTGGTGGTTTTGCGGAAACCTTCAGATAGTTCTTTATAGTGTTGTCCCGAACGTAAAATAGTCCCGTAACCACCCGGCCCCGGGTTGCCGCTCGATGCGCCGTCTGTGAATAGTTCAATCATAATACCCCCCAGCCCCCTAAAGGGGGAGCTTTTTAGTTTGTGCTGCAAAGTTAAACTTTAACAAATCAGATTGGGAACTATTTACAGAAGCTCCTCCTTTAGGGGGCCGGGGGGCTTATTTTCTTGATCTTCAACCGTAACGAATTACCAATTACCACCACATCCGAAAATGCCATGGTAAACGCCCCGAACATCGGGCTCATAAAGCCAAAGGCTGCTACCGGGATAGCCACAATATTATAAGCAAACGCCCAAAACAGGTTTTGTTTAATGGTGATTAATGTATGCTTGCTGATCTGTAAAAAGAATAACAGGGAGTTTAAATCGGTATTCAATAAAATCACCCGGGCCGATTGTATGGCAATATGGCTGGCATCATTCATAGATACACCAACATCGGCCTTGGTAAGGGCAGGGGCATCATTAATGCCGTCGCCTATCATTATGGTTTTACCTTTTTGTTTGTATACATCAATGATAGATAGTTTTTCGTCAGGCAGTTTCTCCGCATGGATAGCCGTGATACCCAATGTTTGGGCAACAGCATTACACCTGTTGGCCTTATCTCCGCTGAGCAGCACAGGCGTAATGCCCATTTTTTTTAAACTGGTTATCAGGTTAGCCGCGCCGGGTTTAATATCATCCTGTATAGCTATTTGTGCCAGCAATTGCTGGTTTTTATATAGCGCTAAATTGTAGTCGCTTTCTGTATCAGCTTTAACCGCGCCTAAAAAGTAATTATTGCCATCCACATCCTCGGCGCGCATGCCCAGGCCTTTTTCTTCGGTAACCCATTTTAAAATTACCTTTTGTTGTGGCAGTGCTTTCAATTGCTCAACCAACGATCGGGCAATGGGGTGATTAGAGCGCTCTTCTATCCCAGTGATGATACCACGTATGGTTTCGGCCGAAGTGTTGCCATGTGCCTTTATATCGCGCAAGGCAAACTTCCCGGTGGTAAGCGTTCCTGTTTTATCAAACACCACATATTTAGTATTGGCTACGGCTTCAATGGTATCGCCGCCCTTTATCAATACACCATTTTTAGCGGCGCGACCCAAGCCAACCATTACGGCGGTGGGGGTAGCCAGTCCCATAGCGCATGGGCAGGAAATAACCAATACCGCTATAGCGTGCATGAGCGAGTTTTGTAGCCCAATATGAAACGCAAAATAACTCAACCCAAATGTAATTAGTGAGATCATGATCACCGCCGGTACAAATATGCCCGCTACCTTATCACCCAATTTTTGGATGGGGGGCTTGGCTGCCTGCGCCTTTTTCATCAGATCGATGATTTGTGCCAGCACCGAATTTGAACCTACTTTGGTAGCCATGATACGGATATTGCCCGATTGCAGGATAGTGCCGCCAATAACGCTATCGTATTTTTGTTTCTCAACCGGTACACTTTCGCCGGTCAGCATGCTTTCATCAACCGATGCGTTGCCTTCCAGTATATCCCCATCAACGGGGATCTTATCGCCTGTGTTAATTAACAATATATCGCCCGATTTTACATCCTGCGCGTTGATGGTTTCTATCTCGCCATTAACTATACGCCGGGCTTCCACCTGTTGAAATTTCACCAGGTCTTTTACGGCCGATGTGGTTTGTGTCACCGAGCGTTTTTCGAACAGGTTACCCAGCAATACCAGTGTTATAATGGTAGCACAGGTTTCGTAAAACTGATACTGTTCGCCCAGGTTTTGCAGGGTGCCTGCCAGGCTGTAAATAAAGGCTGCTGTTGAACCGATAAAGATCAGTACATCCATATTAGGTATACCACCTTTAATGGAAGTGATGGCGCTTTTACCGAAGTGCAGGCAGCCTACCATAAATACAGGCAGGCATAACAACAGTTGTATGTATGGGTGGTGCAGCCAATGCCAAGGCAAAACCATGTGCAGCAGGAGCGGGGCGGTAAAAATGGCGCAGAAGATGAATTTATTTTCGACTTTTTGATAGAATTTTTCCTGATGCGTAGACAGGTCATCTACCACGTGGAAACCCAAACCCTCAATATCCTTTATAATGCCGGGGATAACAGTATCGTCGGTAGTAGAAAATTTTACTTCCTCGCCGGCAAAGTCGACCAGGATATTTTGCAGGCCTTTTTTTTCCAAAAGGCGATGAATGGACATCGCGCAGTTATTGCAGTGCATCCCGGTTACATTCAACTCAACTAATTGATCTGTCATGTTACAAATTTACCCAATAGTTTAGATTTGTTCTAAATAATTAAGTAAGAGTTGTGTAATTTTAAAAGGGGCAGAAGCCTAAAAATGCCTTTTTTTCCTAAAGGTCTTGGGAGTTTATGGGGTAATAATTAATCCCAAATACCGTTCTGCGCTGTAAATATCACGGGCTGGCCGCCGGTTACCATAATGGTATGCTCGTGTTGGGCAACAAAACCACCTTTATTGCCTTTTAGCGTCCATCCATCTGCTTGTGTATCGGCAATTGTCGATCGTGTTGAAATGAATGTCTCTATCGCCACTACCGAATTTTTTTTAAAACGCGCGGTGTTATACCTGTCGCAATAGTTAGCTATCTCGTGGGGTTCTTCGTGCAGGCTACGGCCAACGCCATGGCCGGTCAGGTTTTTGATAACTGTGTAGCCGGCTTTTTTTGCTTCCATCTCAATCAACCGGCCTATCTCCGATATCCTTACACCACCTTTAATGTTGCTGATGGCTTTCCTTAGTATCTCTTTCGATGCTGCTACCAATTTGCCATGGCCGTGGATATCTTCGCCTAATATAAACGAACCGCCATTATCGGCCCAAAAGCCATTTAATTCTGCCGATACATCAATATTTACCAGGTCGCCTTCTTTCAAAGTTTTATCGGCCGATGGGATGCCGTGCGCGGTTTCTTCGTTAATACTAATACAGGTATAACCGGGGAAATTGTAGGTTAATTTAGGTGCCGAGTTTGCGCCCATCTGCGCCAGTAATTCGCCGCCGTACTCGTCAAGTTCCTTTGTCGAAATGCCCGGTTTAGCAAACTCACGCATCTTTTTAAGCGTAATGGCAACAGCATCGCTGGCCTGCTGCATTCCAATTCTTTCGTTTTCGGTACTTATAGACATTTTTGACTTTTTTATCTATCGCAAAATTAACAATTAATACCCTTAACATCGTTTACCAAACGTCAGTTTATTGGGGGCCTGATACGCCCGACGGATACTTTAAAACAGATCAATAACCGGTCAGTTTAATTCTATATCCATCTGCTGCACCAAACCATACGCCTTAACTAATTTATCGATTTAAACGGGCTTGAATAGGCAGTCATCATCATATTAATTAACTAAAAATAGTGTAAACCCTGTGTTTTACAATCTATTGATTATCAGCTATTTAATATAAATTAAAATGTGGAAACTTTGTGTAAACCCTATTTTGGCTGCTACACGGTTGCGGCAAGCTTACAATTTAGCCACGTAAATTTATAAAAAATAAAAGCCTCCCATTTTCATGAGAGGCTTTTGGGTAAATGATGGGGCTCGAACCCACGACCCTCGGTACCACAAACCGATGCTCTAACCAACTGAGCTACATCTACCGTGTTGGGAGTGCAAATGTATAAAAATCGGTTTTAATGTCAAATGCTTTTTTTAAATTAATGTGTTAAGCCTCAAAGGCAGGGTTTTAAGTTTAATGCCCGTGTACTTTTTCGCTCGATAATAGCACAACACCATCGTGCGCGTTCTCCACGCCGTTGGCAAAAGTATCGTGATCTACCAGCATTTTTTCGTTTTCGATATAGATATGGGCGCCGCTTACGGTGAAATTGCCTTTAATAATAAACACTGGGCCGGGGTGCTGGGAGTTGATCTCGTTAAGAATATGGCTGGATAAACCGTGATATTCATGCGGATCAAGCTGATAAACATCCAGTATTGGTTCGGCATGGCCGGTATGGTATAGCTTAACGCGATTTGGTTCGGTTACAGCACTAACATCTGATCCCTGTTGCACCATATTGGAAGTTACTTTTACCTGGTGATGATCGTCAACGGTATTGATGTCGGCATCAATAACCAGTTCGTGGTCGGGTGCATTGTTTTGCGGATTATAAAAATTACGGATAGTTAAAAATACGGTGCTGGTATGGCCATCATTATAGCTAATTGTGCGGTGATTACTTAGGTAAATGCTGGTTCCAAAAATGAATGCGTGTTTCATAACTTGCTGGTTTAATGGTTAATTAAATAGTAAAGCGTTATAAAGCTAAAAATGTTTTTGCAGATATCGTACATTATGAATTTAGTATAGCTGATCAAATAATAGTGCGAAATACATAGCTTTTTATATTTTTGATGTAACATCCATTCATCAATCCTCGTCATAAAACAAAAAACAATTATGAAAACTCTAAACTTTAAAATATTGCTGGTTGGCGTTTTAGCGCTTACTGTGTTAAGTTCGTGCATGTTTAACTGCATCCATGGTTCGGGTAAGGAAGCCAAAGAAACGCGTAAGGTAAACGATTTTACAAGGATCAATGTATCGGGCGGGTATAACATCACCTTAAAGCAGGATAGCACACTATCCTTAAATATTACTGCCGATGATAATGTGTTAAAATACATTACTACCAATGTAGATGGCGACGAACTGCGCATTTCTACCAAAAAGAACATCTGTGCTAAAAATGGCATCGCTATTATTATTGGTGTGCGTAACCTGGAAGCCATAAAGGGATCGGGCGCTATCGAAGTAACATCTGATGGTAAATTGAACCTGAAAAACATGTCGCTAAACCTGTCGGGCGCGAGTAAGGTAAACCTGGATATGAATGCTACCGATGTAATAACCAAAGGTACCGGCGCAACTGAAATTAACCTGAAAGGCCAGGCTGCAAGCCATACCGTACATTTAACCGGCAGCGGAAAGGTTTCCGCGCTTGATTTTGTAGTTGGCAAGTACGATATTGAAACCACCGGCGCCAGCGAATGCAAAATTAACGTGCTGACCGATTTAAATGTACATACTACCGGCGCGTCCGATATTCAATACCGCGGTAACCCAACCAATGTAAACACCAGCAAGGCCGGTGCATCATCGGTTACAAAAATTGATTAAGTTAAATTTGAACGTAAACAAGAAAGGGCCATCAATTATTGATGACCCTTTGTTGTTTAAAATATATTTTAGAACCATCTCCTTTGTAGAGGGTAGGGTTAGGTTATCTCCAGCATCCCAATATTGCCCCCATTAATACTAACGATACCACACTGTAGCCACCATTAATAAATATCAACCTCCAGCTTTTTTGCTCGAACAGGCTGTGGATAGCAATGGCGCAAAATGTCCACACACCAGCCAGGAAACCCGCTTCGGCTCCCCATGAAACATTAGTTGTGGGCGTTGCTAAAAATGCGGCAAGGTTAGCCGACATAATGAGCGAGAACACTGCAGTCATGCCGAAGATTTTCCCCTTGCTACCTTTTTGCGTGTCTTCCATAGTGAGGTTATTGTCGGCCATCCAGGCAGTACCAAAAACCTTAGGCGAATACCACAAACCGCCAACCATAAATGCAGAAAGTGCCGCTACTATAACGGCAGGCCAGTTAATTAATTTAGGATCCATAGTTTAATTGTGTTTAGATTAATTGATGAATAAATATAAGTGTATTAGGCAATTAAACAATAGCGAAGTGTTATAAATCCCCCCAAAGGGGTGATAGCTTTGGGTTAAACGCCATAAAACTGTATCATAACCGAACAGCGAGTGTAACATAGGCGTACACAATTGCGTCTTGTGGTAAACATAAATTATTAATAATCAATAATTTGATGCTGTGGTATAGCTTTAGGAGAGGGAATGCCGAAAGGTAAGTAATTAGATTGCAGTAGCAGTTGGCAGTAAATTCAATAATCGATCATTTAAATTTAGTTCCGTGATAAAAAACTACTTTAAAATAGCCTGGAGAAATATAAAAAGGCATAAAGGCTTTTCGCTTATTAATGCCGGCGGTTTGTCCTTAGGAATGGCCAGTTGCTTATTGCTGTTGCTATATGTAAGCTATCATTTAAATTTCGATAAACAGTTTTCCAATTTAGACCGTATTTATATTGTAGAGAACAACCAACCCGGCGATGGTAAGATCTATACTTTCTCGGCCACACCGGCACCAATGGCCGATGCTATAAAAACCCAGGTTCCTGGCGTGGAAAGCGTAAGCCGGTTATGCTCGTACACCGCCGGCGGCCTAATTACCTATGCCAATAACGGTTTTAAAAAGGACGGCGTTTTTGTTGATAATACCTTTTTCTCCATATTTAATTTAAAGTTTTTACAGGGCGATGCCGCGCATGCTTTAACCCAGCCCAACTCTATTGTAATCAGCAGGGAACTGGCAACCACACTGTTCGGAAAGGAAGACCCCATTAAAAAGGTAATTAAGCGTAACGATAAAACCGCGCTTACCGTAACCGGTGTTATTGAAAATAGCGCGCCAAATACTACCTTTAAATTTGACTACCTATTGCCATGGGCCGTATTCGAGAATGAAATATCATGGGCAAAAACATCGGGATGGGGCAGTAATTTTTGCCGAACATTTGTGAAGTTGAAAGATCCGGGCAATTTTGCCCAAGCCGATAGAGTGGTGCGCAAGTTAATAGCTAACCATAACCAGGGCGATAAGGCCAGTGCTATGCTTTTCCCTTATGGGCAAATACACCTGCACTCTAAGTTCGAAAACGGTAAATCGATAGGTGGTATGATAGATCAGATCCATCTTTTTGAGATACTGGCATTGTGCATCCTGCTAATTGCCTGCGTTAACTTTATGAACCTGTCCACCGCACGGTCTGAAGAACGGGCCAAAGAGGTGGGTATCCGTAAGGCTATCGGTTCGGGCCGTAAAATGTTGATCTGGCAGTTTATCAGCGAGTCGGTGCTGCTTTGTGTATTTTCTATGCTGGCTGCAGTTATTATTCTACTGGCGGTTATCCCATCATTTAATACCCTATTGAATATCAAACTATCCTTCCCATACCAGCAGTGGTACTTTTGGGTAGGTTTGCTATTGCTGGCTGCTGTTACCGGTTTGGTATCGGGCAGTTATCCGGCATTCTACCTGTCGTCATTCAACCCTGTAAAGGTTTTAAAGGGTACATTTAAGGCAGGCGCAAGCGGTTTACCGGTGCGTAAGGTGCTGGTGGTAGTGCAGTTTGTATTCGCGGTATTTTTGATCGCTTCAACCATCTGCATTTATCGTCAAATAAAATATGTACAGGATAAGGGAATTGGGTACGATAAAGGAAACCTGGTACAAATAAAGGCCGAGGGCAACCTGGGCAGTAAAAGCGAAGTGTTGATCAATCAGTTAAAAGCGGCCGGGGTAATAACCCATGCTACCACACTTTTGCAGGATATAACCACAAATGGCAATAATACCTGGGATGTAGATTGGCCGGGGAAACAGCAGGATCAGCGGATCTTGTTTGATACCTTTTATGCTGGCTTTGATTTTACCCATACAACAGGCGTTAAACTGCTGGCCGGTCGCGAGTTTTCGCAGGGCTATCCTGTAGATACTGCGGGTAAAACCGTGATGATCAACGAAACTGCCGCCAAATTGATGAACCTGAAAAACCCGGTAGGATCAATTATTAAACTGGGTAGTCAACCGATAACCGTAATAGGTGTTTACAAGGATTTTGTTTGGGGATCGCCCTATCAAAAAACCGCGCCTATGTATACCTTATGCAGCGGCAACAGCGCCAGTATGATTGCCATGCGACTGAACGCCAATAATAGCATTAGCCATAATGTTGAAGAGATTGAAAAACAAATGAAAGATTTTAACCCGGCTTACCCGCCGTCGGTATCATTTGTGGATGGCGATTTTGAGAAGAAATTCCAGAATGAAAAGTTGCTGGGTATCCTGGCTAACTTATTTGGCGGACTGGCCATTGTTATTTCCTGCCTGGGCTTATTTGGGCTGGCAGCCTATGCGGCCGAGCAGCGTACCAAGGAGATTGGCGTGCGCAAAGTATTAGGCGCAAGCGTAGGTAATTTGGTAGCCATGCTATCAAAGGATTTTATGAAACTGGTAACAATAGCTATTGTAATAGCCGTGCCGCTTTCCATTTACGCGCTGAATAAATGGCTGCAAAACTACGAATACCGCATTACCCTAAGCTGGTGGATATTAGCGTTGGCTGGAGTGATCACTATATTAATCGCATTAATTACAGTAAGCTACCAGGCTATAAAGGCCGCGCTGAGCAACCCGGTTAAAAGTTTGAGAAGCGAGTGACCGGTTTGCAGTAGCAGTTTGCAGTGATAGAAAAATCAATAATTCAATAATTAACCCGTTCTCATGATAAAAAATTATATAAAAATAGCCTTACGAAACTTGTGGAAAGGGCGTGTGTTTAACGGGATGAACCTAATAGGCTTATCGGTAGCTATAGCCTGCTGTACCTTATTGTTTTTAGCCATCTTTTATGAGTTTTCATTTGATAAATTCAATAAGAACCTGCCCAATATTTACCAGTTGTATTTTACTGCTAACAGGGCGCAAAAGATAGAAAAGAACACATCGATGCCCGTACCACTGGCCCCGGCTGTTAAGGCCGATTACCAGGATATTACGCATATTACCCGGGTGGCCAACGGCGGATCGCTGGTGAAATATGGTGATAAACAAGTTGGGCAAAACCTCCATTTTGTTGATGAGGATTTCCTTAAAATATTCACTTACCCAATTGTTAATGGCAATGATACCCAGCCATTGAAAAACCTGAATGATGTGGTGATCACCGAATATTCGGCCAAGGCCATATTTGGCAAGGAAAATCCTGTAGGTAAAACTATCGAACTGACTATCAATAACCAGCCCCAAAGCTATGTGGTGACCGCCGTAGCAAAGGATTTTCCGGATAATTCCAGCATTACGTTTGATATTTTAGTGCGATTTGAAAACTTCCCGTACTATCATAGTGGCCTTACCCAATGGGATAACCACAGCCACTCGGTTTATATTCAGTTAAACGATAAAACTAATGTGCCGGGCTTTGAGAAAAGACTGCAGGCATTTATAAACAAGCACTTTGACAGCGATATTAAAAATATTAAACGCGACGGTGCCAAACCCGATGCTAACGGCAATGTGTTTACGCTAAATATACTGCCTTACGCCGATAATCACTTCAATACCGAAATGAATGGGTTAGAGGGCTCATCGATAAGCAAATCATCGGTAATATCGCTACTGGTTATCGGCATTTTTATTTTGGTGATCGCCTGTATCAACTTTATTAACCTATCGGTAGCGCGCTCGTTTACCCGTGCGCGCGAGGTTGGTGTACGTAAAACCTTAGGTGCCAGCAAATGGCAATTGCTCAGCCAGTTTTGGGTAGAAACCATTTTGGTTTGCCTTGGCGCGCTGGTAATTGGTTTGATTATCGCTGCACTTACCTTATCAGGCTTTAAGGCGGCCTTTAAAAGCAATATCAGTATGCAAATGCTGCTGCACCCGGCGCAACTACTTACTATGATAGGGATATTTATCCTCATCACCTTCGTCGCTGGTTTTTACCCGGCTATGCTGATGCTGCGTTACAAAACGGTGCAGGTGCTAAAGGGAACAGTTAACGCCGTTAAACCGGGTAAGGTGCGTAATATCCTGCTGGTGGTGCAGTTCACTATTTCAACCCTGTTAATTGTTTGTACCTTAATTACATGGCAACAGATAAACTACCTGCAAAAAAAGCCGTTAGGCTATAACAAAACAGAAGTATTAAGTATCCCGGTAGGCCGCGGTAATGATGGCAGTAAGCAACTGCAATTATTCCGTAATGTGATGAATGGCGACCCTAATATAATAGCTATGACGGGCGCTTATGATAACCTGGGCAGGGGGAATGACGGTGCCATGCGTACATCGGTAAATGGGTTTAACTATAAGGGGCACGAGATCCGTACCACCATGCAAAAGGTAGATTACGACTACATTAAAACCCTGGATATTAAAATGGTTGATGGCCGCGACTTCTCGCGCGAAATGGCTACTGATAGCAACGCGGTACTGGTGAACGAGAATATGGCTAAGCTTATCTCTACTAAAAACGCGCTGGGCGCATCGTTACCAATGGACGATCAGCATCCGTCAAGGGTGATAGGGGTGTTTAAAAACTACAACTTCCGGTCGCTGCACGATGATATTGCGCCTTTAACCTTATCTATGGATAAGGCATACCCCATTAACTACATTTTTATAAAAGTGAAACCGGGTAGCCTGGTGAATGCTTTTAACCACGTCAGCCAAAAATGGAAGGAAACTTTCCCTACGGTTGATTTTAACGGCAGCTGGTTGAATGAAAATACCGAGAAACAATATAAAAAGGAACAGCGCCTGTCAACCATATTTATATCAAGTGCCATTATCGCTATCCTCATATCATGTATCGGTTTGGTGGCTATCTCTATTATGATTATGGTACAGCGCACCAAGGAAATAGGTATCCGCAAGGTATTAGGTTCCAGCATATCAAGCATCGTAATGCTGCTTTCTGGCGATTTTATTAAGCTGGTTTGCTTAGCGGCTGTTATCTCGTTCCCGATAGGCTGGTACCTCATGCATAACTGGTTAAGTGGTTTCGCCTACCGTATTGATATTGAATGGTGGATCTTTGCCTTGGCCGGGGGCATTGCCGTGATCATTGCATTTATTACCATCAGTTTCCAATCTATTAGGGCGGCTATGGTTAACCCGGTAAAGAGTTTAAAATCAGAATAATTACCCCTCCTAAATCCTCCCCGAAAGGGAGGACTTGAAGGAATCAGGGGTATAGTAAACAAATTTAAATAATAGTTCCTCCCCTTCGGGGAGGTTAGGAGGGGTTTATGATAAAAACATATTTCAAAACAGCGTGGCGTTATTTACTGAATAATAAAACCACCACCGTAATTAGTGTGACTGGGCTGGCAGTAGGTATCTGCTGCTTTTTACTACTGTCAACTTACCTGCTAAACGAGTTGCGGTATGACCGGTTCCATAAAAATGCCGACCGTATTATGCGGGTGGGCTTTCACTATAAATCGGCAAACGATAACCAATCGAACGATATAGCAGTAACCCCGACAGCAGTTGTGCCCGTGTTTAAGCAGCAGATAGCCGAAGTGGAAGATGGCACGCGTGTTTATAATTACTCGGATGGCAGGCCGGCTACGGTGCAATATGCCGACAATGTTTTTAACGAGAAAAATGTTTTGCTGGCCGATGATTCCTTTTTTAAGATATTCAGTTTTAACTTCCTGAAAGGCGATGCTGCAACTGCGCTATCAACCCAAAACTCTATTGTCGTTACCCAAAGTACAGCCAAAAAATATTTTGGTAATGATGACCCGATGGGTAAAATATTAAAGGTTAACCAAACCCACAGTATGCTGGTAACCGGTGTTATTGCAGATGTGCCGCCATACTCGCAAATAAAATTTGACATGCTGGGTAATTACGATATAACTGAGCGTTCAAAGACACGTAAATGGGATTCGGCCAATGATTATTCGTACTTGCTGTTAAAACCAGGTGTTGACCTTAAAGGCGCTGAGAAAAAAATGAATGCCTACTCGGACGCGGTTAACGGCAGCGATCCTAAGTCGGGTAACAAGTCATGGTTTACTTTAGAACCGCTTACGTCTGTTCATCTATATTCGCCGTTAAAAGGCGGACTGGAGCCGTCGGGGAGTATCAATTACATTTATATTTTGGGCGCTGTAGCGCTGATATTGCTACTGTTGGCATGTATCAATTTCCTTAACCTGGTAACTGCCAAAGCCGCCGAGCGTGCCCACGAGATAGGTGTACGCAAAGTAATGGGGGCAGAGCGCAAACAATTGTTTGTACAGTTTATAGCCGAGGCGGGGTTAATCACCATGTTCTCTTTATTAATAGGGGTATTGCTTACCTGGCTTAGTTTTTCGGCTTTCAGCAATTTTACCGCGCAACGCTTAAGTTTTGGTACTTGGCATACCTCGTGGCTGCTTGGTTTATTAGCCGTGTTATTTTTAGCGGTAACATTCATCGCGGGTACTTATCCGGCCCTGTACCTATCGGCCTTTAAGCCGGTAATTACCATGAAAGGCCGTGGTAGCAATAAGAGCAGTAACCTGCGCAAAGCGCTTGTGGTATTCCAGTTTGCCATATCGGTATTCTTTATTATCTGTACCATGATAGTGGGCGGGCAGTTACATTATATTTTGCACAGGGATACAGGTATAGATCGGTCGCAGGTGTTGGTATTGGATATTGGCGGGATGCCATTTGATAAGATACAATCATATAAAAATGCGCTTGCCACACAACCAAATATCGTCAGTTCTACTGCTTCGTACGATTCTCCTGTAAGCATTCGTGGCGGATATGTTATTACCAAAGCCGAGGGTAAATCGCCCGATTACCACTTGTCTATTACCGCCATCCCTGTGGAGCGGAGTTTTATTAGCGCCTTGGGCATTAAGATATTAAAGGGCAGCAATTTTACTCTGGCCGATGAGCAACAGGTAAACAACCCGGATGCCGATAAGCGTAAGTACAGTTTCATAATTAACGAAACCGCATCTAAGGCACTTGGCTGGAAACCGGAAGAAGCTGTTGGAAAAGTAATAAATATGGGCAGCATGAGGGTTGGTACCATTAAAGCCGTTACCTGCGATTTTAATTTCGCATCGATGCACCAGGAAATTACACCGGTTGTGATATTTGCCGAGTACTTTTGGTTTGGTAAACTGTTGGTAAAAACATCAGGCAAAGACATGGAGAAGACCATAGATAATATGAAGACCAGTTGGAAGTCTTTTTACCCCAACATCCCTTTCGATTATCACTTTCTTGACCAGGAGTACGATGCCATGTATAAATCAGAACAACACACCGGGAATATATTAAATGTGTTTACCGTGGTTACCATATTTATATCTTGCCTGGGTTTATTCGGTCTGGCCGTATTTACAACTAAGCAAAGGTTTAAAGAAGTAAGCATCCGCAAAGTAATGGGAGCAAGTGTAGGCAGTATCGTCGCGCTCCTTTCGTCCGATTTCTTAAAGCTGGTATTCGTTGCTGTGATCATCGCCTCGCCACTGGCCTGGTATGTGATGGATAAATGGCTGCAGGATTTTGCTTACCGGGTAACTATCCAATGGTGGGTGTTTGTATTGGCCGGAGGTTTATCGGTATTCATCGCGTTTTTAACGGTGAGTTTTCAATCGGTTAAAGCGGCATTACTAAACCCGGTTAAGAGTTTGAGGAGCGAGTAAGTGGGAGTCCGGAAGTCCGGAAGTTATGTATGCCATAAGAAACATCTCCCGGACTTTCGGTCTTTCCGACTTCCGGACTAAAATAAACTCCATGTTTAAAAACTATCTCAAAATTGCCTGGCGCAACCTGTGGAAGTACAGGTCGCAAACATTGATCAACATCACCGGCCTTTCCATTGGGATGGCGGCAGCAGTGTTAATGATATTATGGGTGCAAAACGAGTTAAGTTATGATGCCTATCACCCAGATGCTGAACGGGTTTACAGGGTAACAAGGGTTTTTAAATCGCCGCATGGTATAGATAGGTACGACCACTCATCATACCTGTTAGCCGAGTTTGCCAAAAAGCAAATACCCGAAATTGAAGAAACCGCGCAAATAGCCAGCAGTGGCAAATGGATCCCGCTGGTGCTAAATATTAACGGGCAGGTAATACCCGAAAGCAGCTATGCTTATGTGAGTGATAGCTGGTTCAGCGTTTTTAAATATCAATTTATATTGGGTAATGCCGCTGCCTTTTTTAGTGATCCGCATAGCTTGCTGCTCACCCGGTCTGCTGCAGAGAAATACTTTGGCAGCGGCGATAATGCCATGGGTAAAGTATTAAGCATTGATAGTACCAATTACCAGGTAAGGGCTATTGTAAAAGAT
Organism: Bacteroidota bacterium; assembly: GCA_040389105.1. Classification (GTDB taxonomy): domain Bacteria; phylum Bacteroidota; class Bacteroidia; order Sphingobacteriales; family Sphingobacteriaceae; genus Mucilaginibacter. Next base: position 174,856 of record JAZKAO010000004.1, on the reverse strand, counting down.
AACCCGGCAAATTCCAGCATCAGGTATGATGTTTTATTGCCCATTGCCGTTAAGTTGTTAAAGCCTAAGGAAGCAGAAGAGCTGCATACCTGGGGAGCGGGTTCGGTGCTTACTTTTTTAAAACTGCGTAGGGGGGCTAACCCGGCAGGTATCCCGGCAATACTTGATACTATATATAAGCGCAACTATAAATGGGGCCATGTTGAGCATGCTTTATTCCCCTTAAAAGGCATACATTTTGAAAAAGATATGGATACCGGCCTGCTTGAGCATGATGCGGATAGCAAAGTAAGCCTGTTTAGCATATTGGCGGCCTTACTGCTATTTACCGCATGCATTAATTATGTAAACCTGACCACAGCCATGGCGGGTATGCGTGTTAAGGAGGTGAGTGTTAAAAAGATTGTCGGGGCCAATCGTATCCAAATATTTTACCAGTTTTTAACCGAAACCGGGTTGATAGCAACTATATCTTTATTCGCATCTATACTGATAATGCAGGTGTGTATGCCCTTTTTTAATAATATTACTGAGCGCAATTTTACCTTTTCGTTAGTATCGCCCATTGTGTTGGTTACCCTGTTTGGTACGCTTATATTAACTGTTTTACTATCAAGTATATATCCGGCTATACTTTTATCATCATTTAAGCCCATGAACCTGTTTAGGGGCTTAAACATTGGCAACATTAAAGATGAAATATTTAGGAAAGCCCTGGTAGTTGTGCAGTTTACTATATCGGTTATATTAATATCGGGCACTATTGTTATTTATAAGCAACAGCAGTTGGTGCGCAATAGTAACCCGGCTTATAACCGCGCACAAATATTTACCATTAATATGATGCTGCCTTTGCAGAAGTACTATAGGTTAAAAGACGAGGTACGTGTTAACTGGTATAAAGCAATGAAAGATCAATTGCTTAAACACAGCAGCATTGCCGCAGTAAGCTTTACCCAGGGCGAAGTGATGCATATAGATAACATAGATAAATACATGCACGATTTTGAAGGTGCAGCACCCGATGAAAAGTTCACGGTATCGCTACTCAACGCCGATGCCGATTTTCAAAAAGTATTTAAACCGCAAATTGTTGACGGCCGTTGGTTTACAGATGCCAAAGGCGATGAGGATAATTGGGTTGTTAACGAAGCCGCGGTTAAAGAATTGGGTTTGAAGCAACCCGTAATAGGCAAGTTTTTTAGGAACAATAACATTAATGGCCACATAGTTGGGGTGATGAAGGATTTCCCGTATCGCAGCCTGCACGAGCCAATTGGGGCTTTGGCTATATCCAATAATCATGTTTATCAAAACTTTATTAATATACAAGCAAGCCCGGGCAATATACCAGCGGCATTAGTAGCAGCCGAAAAGGTATGGCGCCAATATGCACCCGGTTACCCTTTGCAGTATAAATTTATGGACGAAAGTTTTAACCAGCTATATAAATCGGACACCAAAAAATCAACCTTGATCAGTCTTTTTACGGGCATCATCATATTTGTTTCGGCCATAGGCATATTTGGTATGGCTATCCACACTTCCCAACGCCGTACCAAGGAAATAGGGATACGTAAAATATTAGGAGCCACGGTGCTGCGCATTACCACTATGTTAACCAAAGATTTTGTTTACCTGGTATTGTTTGCCATTGTAATTGCAACACCCGTAGCCTGGTGGTTAATGACCAAATGGTTACAGGATTATGCATACCGTATAGCAATTAGCTGGTGGATGTTTGCCGCTGCCGGTTTAATTGCCATTATTATTGCGGTAGTATCGGTAAGCTTTAAGATTGTAAAAGCAGCTATGGTAAACCCGGTAAAAAGCTTGAGGAACGAGTAACACCCCTCCTAATCCTCCCCGAAGGGGAGGACTTTTAAACTTTAATGTTTTATGAAGTACAGTTCCTCCCCTTCGGGGAGGTTAGGAGGGGTACTGTATCATAACCGTACGCTTTCTGTTACATTACCGTACGGTGTATGCATTTATTTCCTTTTTAAATTACTGATAATCAGTCAATTTGTTGTTTGGTACACTATTCAATATATGGATGTCATTATAATGAAATATTTTAGTCACAGATATTCAAAAATTCATCAATTCAATAATTAAAAATGTTATCACTTCAGCACATTTCAAAATATTACCAGGCAGGCGGCAATAAAAACTTTGTACTTAATGATCTTAGCCTGGAGATTGAAGAAGGCGAGTTTGTTTCCATTATGGGCCCGTCGGGTTCGGGTAAATCTACCTTGCTGAATATTATCGGTATGCTGGACGAACCATCAGAAGGGTATCATTATTTTATGGGGCAGCCCGTGCATCAATTAAAGGAGAAACAACGTTCGGCTCTATACAAGCAATATATCGGTTTCGTTTTCCAGGCCTATCATTTAATTGACGAGTTGACTGTTTATGAAAACATTGAAACCCCGTTAATTTACCAGGATATTAAAAGTGCCGAACGCAGGGCATTAGTAGCCGATATGCTCGATCGTTTCCAGATAGTTGGTAAAAAAGATCTTTTCCCGGCACAGCTTTCGGGTGGGCAGCAGCAATTGGTGGGTATAGCCCGTGCCTTAATTGCACAACCACGCCTGCTATTGGCTGATGAGCCTACCGGTAACCTGAACTCGAAACAAGGCGAGGAGATTATGGAGATCTTCCGCAAATTAAACAAGGAGGATGGAGTGACTATTATACAGGTTACACACTCCGAAAAAAATGCGGCATACGGATCAAGGATAGTTGAACTGTTAGACGGAAAAATTGCCTCATCAACAAAATTTTAATAAACCAATGCGCTATTTTAAATATACATTACTATTATTTTGCTTATGCTCAAAAGCATTTGCCCAAAATGCCGACACTGTTTACACCTTGCAGCAATGCATTGATATTGCCATTAAAAACAACCTGGATGTACGCAAAAGCAATTTACAATTAGAAGCCGACCGCATTTACTGGCAACAAGCCCGCGAGAATTTGCTGCCGGGTTTTAGTGCCGATGTAAGCCACTCGGTAAGTACCGGCCGTAGCCAGGATCCAACCACTTATACCTACGTTAATCAATCCATCACCACCGGTCAATATGCCTTGAATGCCGGGGTTACGTTATTTAACGGAATGAGTTTACAAAACAGGATCAAGCAGCAATCGCTGGCTTACCAGGCCGGGCAAATGGACTACCAGCAGGCTAAGGAAAACATTACCCTAAGCGTTATTACCACTTATTTAAGTGTGCTGGATAACGAAGACCAGTTTACACAGGTAAAAACGCAGTTAGATGTATCTGTGAAGCAGTTAGACCGTGCTGAAATACTAAACAAGGATGGCAATATCGCCCCACAAACATTGTATGACCTGCGCGGGCAATCGGCTAACGATAAGTTATCTATCATTAATACGCGTAGTGCCGTGTATGCTGCTAAGTTGAATTTATTGCAAATAATGAATGTGCCTTTTAGCAAGGATGTGAAGCTGCAACGCTTAACTGCCGACCAGTTACCGGGTGCTTATACCGCAACATCCGACCAGATATATGCCAAGGCCCTTACCGATCTTTCCTTAGTTAAAGCAGCCGATCTGCGCCAAAAAAGTGCTGAAAAGGGGGTAAGCGCCACTAAGGGTAACCTGTTGCCATCCCTGTCATTAAACGGGGGCTTACTGACTAATTACTCCAGTGGGCAAAGTACCAGCTATGGCGATCAGTTTAAGAATAATTATAGTACTTACGGCAGTTTGGGCTTGCATATCCCTATCCTTAATTCGTTTAAAAGCAAAAACGCGGTATCATTAGCAAAAATTGATTATTTAAATGCTAAATACACAGCCGAAAGTACCAAGATACAGCTAAAGCAAAGTATTGAACAAGCTTATGTGAACATGACGGCCGCTTACGAGCGATACCAGGTATTAGGTGATCAGGTTGCGGCTTACAGCGAATCGTTCCGGATAGCAGAGGTGCGTTTTAACGATGGCGACCTGACATCGGTAGATTACTTAGTAGCTAAAAGCAATATGGACAGGGCTAAAACAGGCCTGATCAATGCCCGTTACGATTACTTTATCCGCACCAAAATATTAGATTATTACCAGGGGAAACTGGCATTATAAGCCAATTGTCTGAACCCTGATGAAACAGATTTAAAGATCAGCAAGATAAAAATCATGCAATCCGATAAATCTGTTTCATCAGGGTTCAGACTTTTTAAATAATTTAGCCTAAAATTTACTCACTACATTTTAAGCTATGAAAAAACATATCATCCTGTTTGCTATTTGTTTATCCGCGGCTAATTTAGCTTCGGCACAAATAATCCCATCATTTGAGTTTGGAGTTAAGGGCGGCATGAACCTGTCGAAATTTTCGCATAGCGCCACATTCGCGCCCGAAAATAGAGCCGGTTACCTTGGCGGGATATGGGCAAGGGTAGGTGGCTTAGGCTTTAATTTTCAACCTGAGCTATATCTTACCGGCAAAAATGTAACCGTTAAAAGTAACGGTACCGAAAACAAGGCGACCTTTACCAGTATTGATGTACCTTTATTGTTAGGTAGTAAAATAGGTGCATTTGGTATTGGAGGGCGTTTTTATACCGGGCCTTTGTTCTCGTTAGCTATTAATAAAGATCAGAATGTAGGCGCGGCCTTGGGTAACGTGGCGCGCTTGAATTACAAAGATCAAAACCTGGCCTGGACATTTGGCGCCGGTTTGGACTTGAAGAAGATCTCCGTTGATTTTAGGTACGAATACGGCCTGAGCAAACAACCTTATAACAATGGCAGCGATGAAACCCGGGTAAATATATTTAACCTGACGCTGGGATACCGCTTATTCTCGTTGTAAGTTATATAGACGCGGCGGTTACGGCAATTAGCCCCACCAGGCAGATCACAAAAACCAGGAAATAAGCAAGCGACATACCCACCATTTTACTGATAGTGCGCCAACGGCTGCGGAGATAAAGTACCCTTAACGAACGGTAGATATAGTAAATAATATATACGGTCAATCCAAAGGTTAGCCAATCGCCTAAACCGGCCCAGCTTTTGGGTAATATGAGTTTAATAACCAATACAATGGCCGAGAAAAGGAAAACGAAGCAGTGCAGGTGTATAGTGTATATCAGGTGTTCTACATAGTATTTGCGGTTTTTCCAAAAGGCTATCTTTACCATTAAAGCACACAAGGGCAACAGTACAAACATCATTTTTGGGATATTGTGCTGCACATCTTCTACAAAATGTTTTAACGCGTCCTTACCATAAGCTTCCTTATACATATAAAATTTCTCTTTGACCAGATGCTCCCAAAAACCGTCCCGTTCATTTGCGGGTAGTTTGCTTTCGCTGATATTGTATTGCACGTAAGTACTATCAGTATCTTTATCTTTGCCTTTATCTCCGTTATCATTGATCATTATCGGGGCAAACCCATTTTTATCTGTCGTTTTTACTATAGGCGCCGCTTTTTTTATCGAATCCTGGGTTGCTTTAAGTTGGTTAATGAGTTGATATTTCTGCGCCTTTGTAAGATTAGGATTTTTATCCAGTTTCTTTTTTAAACTACTAACAGCCACACTATCGGTATTGACGGTGTTGTTTACCCTTATTACATCGTGGTTGGTTTTAAATATCAACAGGAAATAAACCAGGCTTATAAAAATGTACATTTTAACCGGGTGCAGGTATTGCGCCCGGCGGCCATTCATATATTCAATCGTCAGCTTTCCGGGTTGCAGCAGTAAGGGTTTAAGGGTATGAAAAAACTGGTGATCGAAATGAAAATAATCGCTGATGGCATGATTAAGCATGTGCCCGAAACTCTCCTTGATCTGCAGGTTTTCCTGCCCGCAATTATGGCAGAATTTACCCTGTAGCTCGGTACCACAGTTCAGGCAATCGTGTTCATGGCGATAATGTTTCTTCATTAGATAAGTACTTCGGGTCGAAATGTATTTGTGCTTAAAAATAGCAAAAAACAGTTATCTGCTAAAACAAAAAGTCCCGCTAAAAGAGGGACTCATAAATGTTATAATGGTGCATCAAGCCCACCTCTCATTGGTGGATGGGCATCCTCTATACTATGTGCCAATGCTAAATTATGTTTATACCTAAACACAAACGGGAAAATTACGGCAATAAACAAAGCATAAGCCGCAAAGCTTAGCCATATGCCATGCCAGTCTTTACTGCCATCGGCATGAAGGAAATATTTATCGATAAGGAAACCACTTCCAATACTTCCAAAAAAAGCGCCAAAGCCATTTACCATCATCATAAATAAACCCTGCGCGCTTCCGCGTATTTCTGGCGTAGTTTGTGTTTCTATAAAAAGCGATCCTGAGATGTTGAAAAAATCAAAGGCCATGCCATAAACAATGCACGATAAAATGATCATCCATAAACTGTCAGCCGGATTACCAAAACCAAATAATCCAAACCGTACTACCCAAGCCAACATACTGAACAACATAACATTCTTAATGCCAAATTTTCGTAAAAAGAATGGTATAGTTATAATAAAAACTGTTTCGGATATCTGCGATATTGATATGATAGCACCAGAATGTTTAACAGACCATAAGCCCTGATAGGCAGGTATCTTTGCAAAGTCTAAGATATACGTTGTGCCATACATGTTTGTAAGTTGCAGCGCTGCGCCTAAAAGTAGTGAGAAAGAAAAAAATATAGCAAATTTGGGGGTTTTAAACAATGCAAAGGCATTTAAACCTAAAGCATCTACAAGTGATTTTTTTCCAGCTGTTTTTAATAATGGAGGACATTTTGGCAATGAAAATGAGAATAAACCCAATACTAAAGCCACGGCCGATGCAATATAAAACTGGTTAGCTGAGGTTTCATTATTAGTTGCATCTATAACTAATAAAGCCGCGATAAAGCCTACAGTTCCCCAAACACGTATCGGGGGATAATCTTTTACAACATCCTTTTTCTCACTTATTAAAGCCGCGTAAGCCACTTTTATAGATAGAGACAAAGTTGGCATATAAAATATCATGTTAAGTAATATTACCCAAAAAAATGCGGTAGGGCTATTAATTAAAGGCACACAAAAAAGTACCGCCGCGCCTAAAATATGTAATGTACCATACAGCTTTTCGGCATGTATCCATTTATCCGACACGATACCTGCAATAGCAGGCATAAATATTGAAGATATGCCCATGGTAGAGAAAATCGCTCCGAATTGCGCGCCGGTCCAGTGTTTGGTTTGGAAGCAATAAGTACCCACAGTAAGCAGCCATGCTCCCCATATAAAAAATTGCATAAAATTCATCAGTATTAAGCGGAACTTAATATTCATAAGGGTGCCTGGTTTTAAAGTTTGATCAGCATTAAATTAAAAACGGAAAGTAGTGAAATATTGCCAAATGCAAAAGCCATTATAAATAACAATTTATTGTAAAATAATTTAATGTTTTTCGGGAAAGAATTATCTTCACCCAAACTTTATTTACAATTCATGAAAAAAATTCTAACAGCTACGCTTGTTGTATTGTGCTTAGGTACAGCGGCGTTTTCACAATCAAAGGGTACTACAGATTTTGGTGTTACTGTTGGCTACAATGCCGCAACTGTAACATCGGGTAACTTAACCAACAGCGATTACCGCAGCGGTTTTAACGCGGGTGTTTCTGTTGAGCATTACTTTTCGGATAGCTGGAGCTTTAAAGGCAGGTTAATTTACGATCAAAAGGGTTGGAATAGCGGCTATATTGCTACCGGTACTTCAACCACTACTACCAATTACCAGTTAGATTATTTAACCGTTCCATTATTTGCAAACTGGCATTTTGGTCGCACCAAAAACTGGTACTTAAACTTTGGCCCTTATGTTGGGTTTTTATTATCCGCTTCAGAAACTGCCGGTGGCAGGGATGTAAAAAGCTTTTTTAACAGTACCGATGGCGGACTGGGCTTAGGGATTGGTGTAAAATTCCCGGTGTCGGACAAATCTAAATTCTTTATTGAAGCAAATGGACAAGGTGGTGTTACCGATTTAGGCAATGGCAATTCGGGCTCTACTGTAAAAAGCAGCGTATCGGCTATTAACATAGGCTTTACGTTTTAAGTAAGGATTACCCTGAAATAAAAAAGCGGAAGATATATGGAGTATATCTTCCGCTTTTTTTGTTGGCTTTACGATGCCTTTCGTTTATTCAGCTCATCACGTATTCTCGCGGCTTTCTCATAAGCTTCTTCGGTAAGGGCTTCTTGAAGCATGGTTTTCAATTCGTCTACGCTTACCGATTTATAATTACTAGCCGGCGCGGCGGGGGTTTTTTCTTCGGTTGGTTGTTCGTTTAAATTTTCGAGATAGGCAAAATCATTACCCTCAATTACAATACCTGCTGTAGACAGGATAAATTCGTAAGTATGGATAGGGCAATCGAACCGTACAGCCATCGCGATAGCATCGGATGTGCGCGCATCTATCTCGGCGGTTTTTTTACCGTCAGAGCAGATGAGCTTGGCGTAAAATATACCATCAACCAGGTTATAGATAATGATTTCCTGGATCTGGATACTGTAGGCCTGGGCAAAACTCTTAAACAGATCGTGCGTAAGCGGGCGGCTGGGTGTCATCTTTTCTATCTCGATGGCAATTGCCTGCGCCTCAAAGCTGCCGATAATGATCGGTAACCTGCGGCGGCCATTTACCTCGCCTAAAACTAAAGCATAAGCGCCAGACTGTGTTTGGCTGTATGATAAGCCAACAATATCCAGCTGTATTTTTTTCATGTTATTACCCATATCCCGGCTAAACCTTTATGCTGTTGCTTTATATGCCTTTACTGCTTCAATTAATTTCGGTACTACATCAAACGCGTCGCCAACTATACCGTAATCGGCAACCTTAAAAAATGGCGCTTCGGGGTCTTTGTTAATTACCACAATCACCTTTGAACGGCTGATACCCGCCAAATGTTGGATGGCCCCCGAAATACCTATTGCAATATACAAATTTGGGCTGACAGCAATACCGGTTTGCCCAACGTGTTCGCTATGCGGCCTCCAGCCAGCGTCTGATACCGGTTTAGAGCAGGCAGTAGCTCCACCTAACAGGTTGGCCAGTTCTTCAATCATGCCCCAGTTTTCAGGCCCTTTTAAACCACGCCCGCCTGATACAACGATCTCGGCATCGGGTAGCGACACTTTGTCTGTCGATTGAACGATCTCCTTTAGCATCGCCTTAAAATCCGATTCCTTTACATCCACACTAAAATCCTCCACCTTAGCAGCAGTCCCTTTATCAACAACCTTGTACGAGTTTGGTGTTAAGGCGATCACTTTTTTGGCTGATGTTAACTCAACTGTAGCAAATGCCTTGCCCGAGAACGCTGTTTTTTTAATGCTGAACTTACCGCCTGACAGATCGGGCAGGGATACCGCGCCATCGGCCACACCGGCATCCAGCTTAACACCAATGCGCGGGGCCAACCCGCGCCCTGAGAAGGAATTGGATAATACGACAATATCAGCACCCTCGCTTTTAGCCGCCTCGGCAACTACCGAAGCGTAGGCCTGGTTAACAAAGCTTTTTAGCTTAGCGTTAGATACATTTAATATTTTATCGGCACCGTATTTACCCAATGTAGCTAATTCATCAGCTTTAACATCGCCAATAGATATAGCGGTAAGCGTAGTTTTTAACTCATCGGCAATAGCGCGTGCGTACGAAACTACTTCGAATATTGATTTTTTGAATTTGCCCCCGGCATTTTCTGTATATACTAAAACTGGCATCTTTTTTCTTTTAATTTATATATGGTTGGGAACAAACTATATCACTTTGGCTTCGGTATGTAATAAGTCAACCAGCTTAGCGGTTTCATCGGCACTTACTAATTTTACCTGTCCACGCGGGGCTGGGGTTTCGTAAGCGGTTACTTCTAAATTTATAGTCACGGCAACCGGTTCAATTACCAGCAAAGGCTTGGTACGGGCCGACATAATACCACGCATGTTAGGGATCTTGGGTTCGGCAACACCTTCGGCAGTACCGGCTACAAAGGGGAGGGGGATACTTAATATTTCTTTACCGCCTTCTATTTCGCGCTCAACTGTAGCTTCATTGCCCTTCAGATCCAGTTTTTTAATTACCGACACAGATGGAATGTCCAGCAATTCGCCAATCATGCCTGCTACCTTAGCGCCGTTATAATCAATAGATTCGCGGCCGGTCAGGATCAGGTCGAACGCATTTTGTTTAGCATATTCGGCAATCTGTTTAGCCACAAACCAGGCATCATGAGGTAGGGCGTTCACCCGTACAGCATCGGTAGCACCAATAGCCAGCGCTTTGCGGATGGTAGGTTCGGTACCTGCCTCGCCAACATTAATCACCGTTACAGTACCATTCCCGCCATCAGTAAGCTCGATGGCGCGGGCCAAAGCAATTTCATCATACGGGTTTAATATAAATTGAACGCCGTTTGTATTAAATTGGGTGTTGTTGTTAGTAAAGGTTATTTTTGTCGTGGTGTCGGGCACGTTGCTTATGCACACTAATATCTTCATCATGCAGAGGTTTTTGCAAATTTATATAAAAAAAGAGAGCGTTTAAAATGCAGGTTAACCGATTAGAAAAGTTATTAGAGTTTTTAAAGAACGAACCCGACGATGAATTTTTGCTTTACGCATTAGCTACCGAGTATCTGCGTTTAAATCAGGCAGATATAGCTTTGGGTTATTATGAAAGATTGGTAACCGATCACCCAAAATATGTAGGCACTTATTACCACTTAGGTAAACTTTACGAGGCACTGAACCGTAAAGATGATGCCATAACTACCTACGAAAACGGCATGAAAATAGCCCGCGAACTGCGCGATAACCACGCGCTTTCCGAATTACAGTCGGTTTATAATCAACTAAACGGCTTTGGTGACGACGATGATGATTGAGCTCATGGTTCATAGATCATAGTTCATGGCTGGAAGCCCACCATCTGAACAATCCTAACTATGAACCATGATCTATGAACCATGAACTAAAAAGAATGAGCAAACGGCAATTACTATTCCTGCGCGATGTATTGATGTACACCTTTACATCGTTTGGTGGCCCACAAGCCCATATAGCCATGCTATTGCGTGATTTTGTAGAGAAGCGCCGTTATATTACCGAAGAGGAGTTAATGGAGCTGAACGCCTTAACGCAGGTATTACCCGGCCCGTCGTCTACCCAAACAGTGGTAGGCATAGCCTGGAAGGTAGGGGGACTGGGTTTAGCCATTGCAACTTTTTTAGTATGGATATTGCCATCGGCAGCTATTATGGGTGCGGCGGCTATATGCTATAAAACCTTTGCCGGCCGTAACCACATTGCCGATGTTTTAAAATATATACAGCCCATGGCGGTTGGTATTGTAGCTTATGCTACTTACACTTTTGCCGTTAAATGTTTGAAGACGCAGGCCAGTGTAATGCTGGCTATCGGCTCGCTCGTTGCTACGCTGATCCTGCAAAATGCTTATGCTTTCCCGATATTGATTATGATGGGCGGAATTATATCATCGGCCTGGGAAACGCAGCCCCAGGAAGACGAAATCAGGATAAAACTATTTGCAAATGTCAATCGCCGCAAGGTGACTTACTTTATCGGCATCTTGCTGCTATTTGCTGCCATGGGTGCCTTAATTAATAAAACATCGCCCTTTAGCTTGCCGGTACGCTTGTTCGAAAACTTTTATCGTAACGGCATCCTGATATTTGGTGGGGGGCAGGTGCTGGTACCATTAATGTATACCGAGTTTGTAGAGGTGAAGCATTATCTCAGTAACGCCGAATTCCTTTCGGGATATGCCTTGCAACAAGCGCTGCCCGGGCCAACCTTTGCATTTACATCATTTGTTGGTGGAATTACATTAAGTAATCAAGGCTATGGTATTGCAGGACAAATAATTGGCGCATTAGTAGCCGTAATAGGTATTAACCTGCCGGGGTTGATCCTGATCCTTTTCATAGTTCCATTTTGGGAGGATTTGAAAAAGATAACTCGTATAAAAAATTCGCTTAGTGGTATTAATTCGGTAGCTGTGGGGTTTATGGCTACGGCTTTTATACTATTGACAAAACCCTTTTTAGGCGATTGGCTGGCTTACGGATTAATGGTAGGAACCTTTGCCGTACTCTACTTCACTAAAATAAAAACCCCGGTAATTATCATCATCGGGGTTATGTTAGGATTAATATTCTGATTTATATTAATGCGGTAACTTTTCACGTAACAGACCGTATATCCATGTCCCCGCAATTGCACTTAACAAGGTAACAGCAATAACTATAAAGCCACTGCCTATTTGCGCAAACAAAGGACCGGGGCACGCGCCTGTAATAGCCCAGCCTAAGCCAAATATTAAGCCCCCATATACGTTTCCCCAGTTAAACTTTTTTGCAGGTATTACAACGTCATCGCCGTTAATTGTTTTTAATTTAAAATGCTTGATCAACGCGATAGAAATTATACCGGTAAGTACAGCACTGCCTATTACGCCATACATGTGAAAAGCCTGTAAGTGAAACATTTCCTGTATACGGAACCATGATATTACCTGCGATTTAACCAGGATAATTCCGAATAAAATGCCAATAACTAAATATTTTAAGTTCTTCATTGCGGTTTACAGTCTGATTAAATAAGGTAAAATTAACCAGGTCATTACAAATCCGCCTATCATAAAGCAGATGGTTGCAATCACGGACGGCCATTGTAAAGATGAAATCCCCATAATTGCATGTCCCGATGTGCAGCCGCCGGCGTAACGTGTACCAAAGCCAACCATAAAGCCACCTAATACTATAAAAACAAAACCCCGTACAGTAAAAAGGCTACCGAAGCTGAAAATATCGGCAGGTAATAACCCGCTAAAATCCTTTATACCTTGCTTTTGAAGTATAGCAACCGTGTCTGGGTTGATATTTACCGGCCCGGGTATGGAAAGCAAGTAAGTAGCTAAGAAACCGCCAATAATTATACCGGCCGCAAAAAACAGGTTCCAGGTTTCCTTTTTCCAGTCATAATTAAAAAAAGAAATATTTGCAGGTAAACACGCTGCGCAAATATGCCTTAATGATGAAGATATCCCGAACGTTTTATTCCCAATTAATAACAGCGCAGGTACAACCAAACCAATTAAAGGACCTGCAACATACCATGGCCACGGTTGTTTAATAAGCGTAAGTATATCCATTGGTTTATCCTGCTCCTGATCTATATGCTGTTAAAACGGACTTTCATCCTCCATGTCATTCATGCTGGATGGGCGGATGATAAAGTTGCTTGGCTTATCAAAATTAGCAGATGGCGTTAAACCACTGAAAGGCGCGCTTGGCCCATTACCACCGCCAAAATCCATTTGGTCAAGGTCGGTAAATTTAACGTATTTGCCTACAAATTTCAATCGTACCGTACCTGTTTCACCGTTACGGTGTTTGGCTATAATTACCTCACCTACGCCCTGGGTTGGGTTGTTATCCTCATCTACAGTTAAACCATAATACTCGGGGCGGTATAGGAATAATACCATATCCGCATCCTGCTCAATAGATCCGGATTCACGTAAATCCGACAGCATTGGCTTTTTAGAACCACCCGGGCGGCTTTCAACCGCACGGCTTAATTGCGACAGGGCAATTACCGGTACATTCAATTCCTTAGCAACCGACTTAAGCGCACGGGAGATACTACCAATTTCCTGCTCGCGGTTACCGCCTTTACCATCGGCCTTGCCATGCATCAGCTGCAAGTAGTCAATAATAATAAGCTGGATATCGTATTGCGATTTTAAACGCCGGCATTTAGCCCTAAACTCGAATATATTAAGGGCAGGGGTGTCATCAATAATCAATGGGGCTTGCTCCAGCCGGCCAACTTTAGAGTGGATCTGTTGCCATTCCCATTCTTCCAGCGTACCTTTACGGATCTTTTCCTGCTCGATCATGGTTTCGCCGGATATTAAACGGTTAACCAACTGAACAGAGGACATTTCCAACGAGAATACCACTACCGGCTTATCAAAATCAACCGCGGCATTGCGGGCGCAGGTTAATACAAAGGCTGTTTTACCCATGGCTGGCCGGGCTGCGATAATCACCAGATCGGATTTCTGCCAGCCCGATGTCATCCTGTCCAAATCGGTAAAGCCGGATGGGATACCTGTTAAACCGTCCTTTTTATCTTTCAGAGCCTCAATATCTTTTAATGCTTCGTGCACCAGGTCATCCATTTTGCGCGAATCGCGGCGCAGGTTATTTTGGGCTATCTCAAACAGGTTTTTTTCGGCCTTATCTAACAGGTCTAAAACATCCGATGTATCGTCGTAAGCGTTGTTAATGGTATCTGTTGAGATACGGATCAGCTCGCGCTGGATGTATTTTTGAATAATGATGCGCGAGTGATACTCAATGTTGGCCGCCGATGCCACACGGTTTGTTAACTCGGTGATATAGTAAGCGCCGCCAATAATCTCCAGTTCGCCTTGCTGGCGTAGTTGGGCGGTAACCGTTAATATATCGACAGGGGAGGTACGCTCAAACAATACCCTGATGGCTTCAAATATTTTTTGATGGCGTTCTTCGTAAAAAACTTCGGGTTTAATGATATCAATTACCGATGAAAGGGCATCCTTCTCCAACATCAGCGCACCCAAAACGGCCTGCTCTAAGTCAAGTGCTTGCGGCGGTAATTTACCTACTAAACCGCTGCTTGATGGATTGGTGCGGTTAAAGCCACGGCGGTCGTTACTCTTAAAGTTTGATTTGTTTTGTTGTTCGTTCTCGGAAATCATCGCTTGTCTTCGGAAATTATCAGACAACAAAAATATACTAAAAACAGGCTGCTTTTTAAGCTATTTATATCTTTTTTCGGGTAGGGAATAAACCCTCAAATTATGCTAAATCGGCACATTGTTATTAACAGGTTTTTGTTGAAAATTATTATCGCATTAATTATCAATACTTTGAATGTGTGAATAAATAAACACCGGCAATATCTAGGAAAATGGAGATTAATTCACTCCAATTTTTTAAATCCTCTCAATTTAATTAATATGGCTATTTTTGACGCCTTATTTAAGTTAACAGCATGGCATTTAATAGCAATAGAGATTTCGGTAATAATAGAGATAATAACAGGGAAAAGCGCGAAAGCAACCAGATGGTTTTTGGTATCAGGGCTGTAATGGAAGCTATTACCGCGGGGAAAGAAATAGAGGCTTTATATATTCAGCGCGGCCTTTCGGGCGAGTTGTGGCATGAGTTACGGAGTTTGTTGACCGAATTCCAAATTACCGCCCAGCAGGTGCCGGTAGAAAAGCTAAACCGCCTGACCATGAAGAACCACCAGGGTGCAGTGGCTTTTATATCACCTATTACGTATCAAAAAATTGAAGACATTATTCCGCAGGTATTTGAAAAAGGGGATGTACCGCTGATTTTGATACTGGATAATATAACCGATGTGCGTAATATGGGTGCCATTGCCCGTACGGCCGAGTGTGCCGGTGTACATGCTATTGTTATCCCATCAAAGGGCTCGGCCCAGATTAACCCGGATGCTATTAAAACTTCGGCAGGGGCATTGTATAATATCCCGGTTTGCAGGCATGATAACTTATTGCAATCGGCCAGGTTTTTACAGGAATCGGGCCTGCAACTGGTTTGCTGCACCGAAAAAACTAACGATTATATTTATAAACCTGATTATACTGTGCCTACCGCCATTATTATGGGTTCGGAAGATGAGGGTATCCGCAACGAACTGATCCGGATCTCTGATCACCTGGCTAAAATCCCTATGTTCGGCGAAATAGAATCGCTGAATGTATCGGTATCAACAGGGGTGATATTGTATGAGGCTATTAGGCAGAGGGAAGCCTCAGGTACTAAGTCTAAAGTTTAAAGCCCCACCTATTATCAAACACGATAAAAGCCCAATTGATTACCAATTGGGCTTTTATCGTATAGAAATTCTGACTTACGACGAATTGCTTAAGACTATGTACTTAAATATACTTCGTCCCAAACTTTTGCTTTACGTCGGTAACTACTTGCTTCACGTTCTGCTCCTGGTCGCGCGGGCAGATTAGTAGGGTGTTGTTTGATTCTACTACAATATAGTCGTGCAGGCCTTGTAATATCACCAGTTTACCTTCAGGTACGTTTACCATACAGTTTGATGAATCGTACATAATTACCTTTTCGGATGGGATAACGGCATTACCTACATAATCCTTATCAGCTAATTCGTATATAGATGCCCAGGTACCCAGGTCGCTCCAGCCAAACTCCGATGGTAATACATATACGTTAGCTGCCTTTTCCATAATGCCGTAATCTATAGAGATATTGGTACACCGCTGATAAGCGGTATGGATATATGCCTTTTCGGCATCGGTATTATAAACCGATCGGGCCTCGGCAAATATATCATTCATGTCGGGCAAATATTTATCAAAGGCAGTCACAATAGCTTTAGCCGACCATACAAATATCCCCGCGTTCCATAAAAAGTCGCCGCTTTGGATAAATGTTTTGGCAATTTCCAGTGTTGGCTTTTCAGTAAAGGTTTTTACCTTATAAAAATCGTTATTAATGGCTTTATCGGTATATTGGATATAGCCATAGCCTGTATCCGGGCGCGATGGCTTAATACCCAATGTAACCAGGCAATCGTTATTAGTAGCCGTTTTTAGCGATTTTTCAATCGTAGCAACAAAAGCCGGCTCATCCAGTATCAGGTGATCGGATGGTGCCACAACAATGGCCGCATCGGGGTTAATACTTTCTATTTTAAAGCAGCCATAAGCCACACAGGGGGCTGTGTTGCGCATTACGGGTTCGGTTAGTATCTGTTGCTCGCCAATGCCCTTTAACTGCTCTTTAACCAGGTCGCTGTAAATCTCGTTGGTTACTATATAAATGTTCTCCTGCGGGCATATCTTTAAAAAACGGTCGTAGGTTTGCTGTATCAGCGTTTTCCCTGTCCCTAAAATATCAATAAATTGTTTTGGATGTGAGGTGCGGCTGATGGGCCAAAATCGACTGCCAATGCCTCCGGCCATAATAATGGCATAATAGTTTTTATTCATCTGTTTTTACTATCGTAATAGTGATATTGTTGTAAAATTAAAACAGTCTTATCGTTATACAATATCCTTAAAAATATACGTTAGATAAGCGCTGTGTTAACGAGGATAAAAATGAATAAAAAAATGAATTGTTTGTATCAATTATCATATTTATTTAAAAATATCAACTAAGTGCATGGTTTATATGGAAAATTTTGTTATTTTGAACTTTTAAAACAGACGTAAACGTATATAAATGTTAGAGACAAAAAAATCTCTTTTTGATAACCTTCAAAATTTTTTCGGTTTCGATAATTTTAAAGGAGAGCAGGAAGCGATTATTACCAATATCTTGTCGGGTAATGATACCTTCGTGATCATGCCTACAGGTGGCGGCAAATCTATGTGTTATCAGCTGCCCGCTTTAATGAGCGAGGGTACAGCTATTGTAATTTCTCCACTAATTGCCTTAATGAAAAACCAGGTCGATCAGCTTAGGGCTTTCGGCGGGTCGGATAGTATTGCCCACTTTTTAAACTCTTCCTTAACAAAATCAGAAATTGCCAGGGTAAAGGAAGATGTGCTGGCCGGTAAAACCAAGCTGCTATATGTAGCTCCCGAATCATTAACCAAACAGGATAATATCGACTTTCTGCGCCTGAACCTCGTATCGTTTGTGGCCGTGGACGAAGCGCATTGTATTTCGGAATGGGGGCATGATTTCCGCCCCGAATACCGTAAGATAAGACAAGTGATCAGTAATATTGGCGATAATATCCCAATTATAGCCTTAACAGCAACGGCAACACCAAAAGTTCAGCAGGATATCCAAAAGAACCTGCAAATGAATAATGCTACTATTTATAAATCATCGTTTAACCGGTCTAACTTGTTTTACGAGGTACGCCCTAAGCAAAACGTACTGAAGGAGATAGTAAAATTTGTTAAGCAGCATACGGGTAAATCGGGTATTATTTATTGTCTTAGCCGTAAAAAGGTAGAAGAGGTAGCCCAGGCACTTGCCCTTAACGGGGTTAACGCTATGCCTTATCACGCCGGGCTTGATGCCAAGGTACGTGCCGATACACAGGACAAATTCCTGATGGAAGACATTGATGTGATTGTGGCTACCATAGCCTTCGGTATGGGTATTGATAAGCCCGATGTGCGCTACGTAATACACCACGATATGCCTAAAAGTATGGAAGGTTATTACCAGGAAACCGGTCGTTCGGGTCGCGATGGCGGCGAAGGGATCTGCGTAGCTTTCTATTCGGAAAAGGATATTGATAAACTGCAAAAGTTTATGAAAGATAAGCCGGTTTCTGAAAGGGAAATTGGCACACAGATATTAAAAGAAGTTATAGACTATGCCGAATCGTCGGTTTGCCGCCGTAAGCAGATACTGCATTACTTTGGCGAGAATTTTAATGAAGCCGGTTGTAATAATATGTGTGATAATTGCTGCGCACACAAGCAACAGTTTGATGCAGAGGAGCATTTGCACAGGGCGTTAAGCCTGATAAAAGAATTAGGCGAGAAGTTTGACGACAACCACGTGATTAGTGTTTTAATGGGTGTAGATAACCCCCAGGTACACCATTACGAACATCATTTATTAGCTTCATTCGGTTCGGGTAAAGACCAGGGCGAATTGCTTTGGAACTCGCTAATGCGGCAAACTTTGCTGGATAATTACCTGTCGAAAGATATTGATTATTATGGCTTATTAAAGCTAACCCAAAAAGGGCACGACTTTTTAGAGAACCCGCATAGTATCCGCTTTATTATGAACCGGCCGATAGGGGCCACCGACGATGATTCGGACGATGAGAACCCTAAGAGCGGGGGCGGCGCATTGGATACCGAATTGCTGCAAATGCTGAAGGACCTGCGTAAAAAGATAGCCAAACAAAAAGGCTTACCTCCGTTTGTAATATTCCAGGATCCATCCTTAGAGGAAATGTGTACGCACTACCCAATCAGTACCGAAGAATTGAAACAAATATCGGGTGTTGGGGCTGGTAAGGCATTAAAGTTTGGCGGCCCTTTTACCGAACTGATTAAAAAGTATGTTGAGGATAATGAGATAGACCGCCCGATTGATATGGTAATTAAAAGCGCCGCTAACAAATCGGCACTTAAGGTTTACATTATCCAAAATATCGACAGGCACTTAAACCTGGAAGACATAGCCGCTTCAAAAGGGATCACTTACGAAGATATTTTAAAGGAAGTGGAAACCATTGTAAACTCGGGTACCAAGCTTAACCTGAATTACTATATTGACGAGGTGATAGACGAAGACAAGCAGGAGGAAGTATTTGATTATTTCCGTACGGCCGAAGTTGATTCGATAGACAACGCCCTTGTTGAATTAGGCGGAGATGACTACACCCGCGAGGAAGTTCAACTGATGCGCATCAAATTTATGTCGGAGTTGGGGAATTAACCCCTGTTTATGATAATTTTACGAAGCCGGTTAATAGCCGGCTTTTTTGTTTACTCTCGTCATCACACTGCATCAGTGGGGCCGTCACCCTGCGCTTGTTGAAGGGTGCGTGCGAGGGCCTGCCTACCATGCTTCGACGGCTCAGCATGACACCCTTTTTTAGCAAAGCACCTTAAAAAAAGTTACTGCAAGCATCACTATTAACTGCAAAGAAAGTTAACCAAAGTTAACATAATTCAATATTGTGATTTTTAATGCGTTGATTATTAATTATTTGCAAGTCTATTATTTCAAGCAATAACGGTTTTTTGTCGGTGTTAATTTTAAGTTAAACAGATAAATTACTAATAATATTAGTAATTGTGAAATTTCTTTTGTACCTTTACAAATCCTTTCTTGCATTCTCTGCAAAATCTCTAAAAAACATATCATGAATACAACAACAAACTCACTTGCCGTTAAGCGGGCATTGCATAAAAAAATCCGCGACCTGTTTGACAAACAAAAGATTACCATAAACGACATCCAGGACTTTAGCCAGCGCGAACGCGCCTGCCTGGGTAGAATGGCCCAAAGCCGGCTGGAAAAATTGAAAGGGGCCAAAAGGGACGAATTTTTAAATAAAACTGAATTGATTTTTGATGCAGGTACCAGGCATAGTTTATGGGAACATAACCAAATGGTAATTAGCACCGCCATTGCAAATTATATAAATACCTATGGGGTGATGCCGCCGATACAAATAATAGTTAAGGAAGCGGGCCTTAGCCGGCAAACCGTTGCTAAACATATTAAAGAATATAAGCAGAGTACCGGGTTTGAAGCTGAAAACGAGCAATTTAAATTGATGACTAACAAAATGCTGGCCAACGTTTTCAGGATGGGAAGCAAAGGCGATATGCGGGCTGCCAGGCTTTATTTTGAGATGGTTGGCGCAATAAATAAACCGCAGGCCGGCACCGTTGTAAACAAGCAAAACAATTATATCCAAATAAACAACACCATATTAAGCCAGGAAAACTTAAAAAACCTAAGCGCCGAGCAGCTGAACCAAATAGAAAATATTGTTACCCATAAGCAATATCAAATAACTTCGTAAACCTGCCCGTATACCACAAGCAAAGGATGTTGCCGGAGCAAGGGGGTAATTTAAGCGTTCCGCTTAAATTATTATGCCTCCAAACGCGACATTTGAATGAGGGGATTTTTAAAAAAATATTTTTTGCGCGCTGTGTCCAATTGGTGCAACCTCGATCATCATTGAGGTATAAAACAAAAAATTAACAGAAAATGGAATCAAGAATCAATTTTTTCGCAAAGGGAGCAAACGCAATGAAAGCAATGTATGGTTTAGGCGCTTACCTGGCTAAATCGCCGGTTGAACAAAAGTTATTGCACCTGCTTTACTTCCGCGTATCTCAAATTAACGGCTGTGCTTATTGCCTGGATATGCACTCCAAAGACTTACGCGCGGCAGGCGAAACGGAGCAACGCTTGTACATGCTGGATGCCTGGCGCGAGGGTACCGTATATACAAATCGCGAACGCGCTGCCCTTGCTTTTGCCGAAGGTGTTACCAAAACACATGTGCCCGACGAGGTATACGCCGCTGCCATTGCCGAGTTTACAGAACTGGAAATGATAGATTTAACTATGGCTATTGTAACTATTAACAGCTACAACCGTATTAATATTGCTTTCCAAACACCGGGAGGCAGCTATCAGCCAGGTCAATTTAAAGCGTAATAACCGGTTTAATTTAACAGGATTAATTTAAATTCACCCATTAATTAAAAGCAAAGATCATGAGTCAAGCAAATGAGTTCGTTTTTTTATTTCGGCAGCCAGCTTTAAACCATAGCCCCGAAAAACAGAAAGAAGTTGACAAAAAGTGGAACGATTGGATAGGCGGTATTGCCGCGCAGGGATTAATAGCCAGCAACGGCCTCCACCTAAAACCCGAAGGTAGTGTTTTAAAACAAGGCGGTGTAGTTACCGATGGCCCATTTGTCGAGATCAGGGAAATACTGGGTGGCTTTATAGTAATTAAGGCCAATACAATGGATGATGCCATTACCCTGGCCCACGGCTGCCCCGCCATTGATGAAGGCGGTAGTGTGGAGATTAGAACCGCTTTTATATACTAACCCTTTTTATACCCCTGGCTGGCTTAAGCCGATCAGGGGTAATTAGCATAAATGGATCAGCACCAGGTAGCATTAAAACATTTATTTAAGCAGGAGTTTACAAAAATGGTAGCCGTGATTAGTAAGCTATATGGCTTGCAGCACATTGAAATTGCCGAGGATATTGTAACCGAAACTTTTTTATTGGCCACCGAAACATGGGAGCATAAAGGTATCCCGCTTAATCCGGCGGCCTGGCTATATACCGTAGCTAAACAAAAAACACTACAGTATTTTAGGCGCAATAAAATTTATACCCAAAAGGTAATGCCCCAGCTAAGCCTGCAGCAAGAGGGGTACGAAGAAATGGCCGAATTAAATTTCTCGCACCAAAATATTAAGGATAGCCAACTGCAGATGCTTTTTGCCATTTGCACGCCTGCTATTGCAAGCGAGGCGCAAATAGGCCTGGCCCTGCGTATCCTTTGCGGTTTTGGGATCGATGAAATTGCCGAAGCTTTTCTATCTAACAAGGAAACCATTAACAAACGCTTATTTCGGGCTAAGGAAAAGCTGCGGAATGAAAAGATACAGTTAGAACTCCCGGCCGAAAGCGAAATTAGCCAGCGGTTGGATAATGTATTGCATATCATTTACCTGCTTTTTAGCGAGGGTTATTATTCTAAAACACAAAACAAAATCCTGCGTAAGGATCTTTGTATCGAGGCTTTGCGCTTAGGGCTAATGCTAACTGAATACGCCAAAACCAATCTGACGCAAACTAATGCTTTAATAGCGCTGATGTGTTTCCATGCTTCGCGCTTTAATGCACGGCAAACCGAACAGGAAGTCCCGGTGCTTTACGAGCAGCAGGATGTAGCGCTTTGGGATCAGGCATTAATTGACCAGGGTATACACTTCTTAAACCTATCTGCACAGGGAACCCAAATCACATCGTACCATCTGGAAGCAAGGATTGCCTATTGGCATAGCCGAAAGGAAGATACACCTGATAAATGGGAAGAGATATTGCAGTTATATAACCAATTGTTGCTGATAAACTATTCGCCCATGGTGGCACTAAACCGTACTTACGCTTTGTACAAAGCTAATGGCCGGCATGCTGCTTTAATAGAAGCAGAAAAACTGAGGCTGGAACATAATCATTTTTACTATCTTTTATTGGGCGAGTTATATAAAACCATTGATGATGCTAAATCTAAAAGCAATTATGAAAATGCCAAGGCCTTAGCAAAAACACAAAGCCAAAAACAGGTAATCCAGAATAAGATAGATCAACTCGATCTGTAAAATTGATCTGAAACTTTTTTGCCAATGCCCATTCAAGCTTGTAGCTTAAACGAACCATAAATGTAAGCGTCCCACTTACGTTAAATGTCCCGCTAATTAATTTAAGCGAGACGCTTAAATTTTCTATGTGTCCAAGCGGCACGCTTGGACGGGCGGGGTGGAATCAATCTATTTCTTCTAATAATGACTTTGCAATCCGTCTCACTTTTGTCCAATTACTATCATCAAGGGATTTTTCGTTCCAATTACTATCATCATGTAGATTACTCAAAACGTCAAGAATTGTATCTATTTCTGCCAATTTATTTTTTATTTGAAGAGATAAGGAATCTTTATCTTGAGTCTTTAAATATCGATAAACATCATCAAACGCAAGAGCTAATTCGTCTGTGCAAGGGAATAAACCTGACTTCTTTAGATATTCGCGTTGCTCATTGGAAGTGGCAGCTAATAATTTAATAGAATTGACTAAGAACTCATTCATACATTTTCAATTTAAGGCCTCACGCCCGTTCAAGCTTGTAGCTTGAACGAACCATAAATGTAAGCGTCCCGCTTACGTTAAATATCCCGCTAATTAATTTAAGCGGGACGCTTAAATTTCCTATGCGTCCAAGCGGCACGCTTGGACGGGCGGGTGCAAAATCACTCTATTGCAAAGTCCTCAAATAAATAACCTATTTAAAAAACAGTAATATTAATATTAATCCAATCACAACAAACGCGATCATCCAAAGAAGGCAACCATTAGAAAAAGAATAAACTGGTTTTGTTATAAGTCCCCCACTACGCACTTTCTTTGGAGCATCGGGCAATTCTGGGAGATATGATAAGTAATTTGAAATTTTATCATCAATTCTCCTCTTTGCAAATGACTGTTGAAGTTTGTCTTCTATTTGTTTTTTAGTTTCATTTAAAACAAGTAACTTATATTCTACATTTCGTTTAGCTAGATCCATTCTAGCTTGTTCAGAATAATTCGTTAAATAGGGATTGTATTTTATTAATTCCCTTAAATCAGATATTTCTTTATCAATAGAGTTAATTTTTTTACGAAATTTCTCGTTTTCTTCTTCAAAGTCTTTTTCGGTCATTATTAGGCTATAAGAGAAACAAATATAATATAAAACCCATCGGATTGTTGGGTTTCACGCCCGTTCAAGCTTGTAGCTTGGTCGGGCGGCTTTTTACTTCGCTATCACCTTAAACTCCGTCCGGCGATTTTGCGCCCGGCTTTCGTCGTTAGTGTTTGGTACAATAGGTTGCGTTTTACCATAGCCCTTAAATACTAATCTACCCGCGCTTACTCCATGATCAATTAAGTATTGAAAAACAGATTTGGCCCGGTTTTCGGACAGGGTTTGATTGATCTGGTCGTTACCCACATCATCGGTATGACCCGATATTTCAATTTTTACCGTTGGGTTAATCGCTAAAAAGTCGATCAGTTTCTTCAACTCGGCCATGGATATGGGTTGCAGATCGAACCGGTTGGTATCAAAAAAAATGTTTTTAAGGATCACCTTACTGCCAACCTCAATTGGCTCCAGCAATACGGATATGTTGAACGGATTTTTAGCCTGATGGCCAACCAGCGAAAAATTCTCGGAATAAAACAAATAGCCATTTTTGGATATGTTTAAGCCATAGTTTTTACCCGATGTAAGCGTAGCTAAAAAATCACCCGCCGTTACCGAACTGTAATCCTGGTAAACCGGCAAATCTTTCTCCAGGTCAATGATCTCTACCGCGGCTTCCAGCGGTTGTTTAGTACCCACATCCCTGATAATACCTTTAACATAAGTTACCATGTGCGGCCGCACCGATACGGGTAATTCAAACGTGTAAATATCATAACCACCATAACCATTCAGGTTGTTTGATGCAAAAAAGGCGTAGTTACCACTGGCAGTAATGGTTAAGCCGTTTTCATCGCCGTTGGAGTTGATAGGGTAACCCAGGTTTTGCGGTTTACCCCATTCGCCTTTTATGTTTAGCCTGCTGATAAACAAATCCTTATTACCCATACCCGGCCACCCGTTCGAACAGAAATATAAGGTACTATCGTCCGGGTGTATAAATGGTGATTGCTCATCAAACGTAGTATTAATGTTAGGCCCCAGGTTTACCGGTTCGCCCCAGCCCTTTGGTGTAAGTGTCGATTTCCAGATATCGTATCCACCATAGCCGCCCTTACGGTTACTTACAAAGTACAGGGTACGCCCATCGGCGCTGATAGATGGTTGCGATTCCCACCCAGGGGTATTTATCGGCGGACTTAAATCAAATGGCTTAGCCCAATCATTACCTTTTTTTTGCGAAATGTAGATATCGCAACGGCCTAAGCCATCCGGCCGGTTACAACCTGTAAAAAACAGGTACTTTCCATCCTGTGATATGGATTGCGCCCCCTCGTTATAATTTGGCGTATTGATTTGATTGCTGAGATAAGTGGCCGTTTGCCATTTGTTATTCAGCTTCATGCTTTTATAAAAATCCTCGTTGTTTTGAATTTTACGGGTAAATATCAGCATGCTTTCATCGGCAGTAGCTACGGGGAGATATTCATCATCGGCTGTATTGATCTCGGGGCCCAGGTTAATCGGCTTAAAGGGCACCGGGTGCTGCATGGCATTTATACTAAACTCGCAATCGGCAATCAGTTTGCGGGCATAGAAGCGGTTAGGCTCGGTAATATAGGGGTAGGATAGGTATTTATCAAGATTTGGTTTGGCGGTGCCGTATTCGGCATTGTTAACCTCGGCTTCGCCCAACCTGAGGTAAATTACACGGTTATATTCGGGGTTGAGTTTAATAACCGCCCGGTAATGGGGTATTGCATCCTTGTAGTTGCGTTTTAACCGTAGTACGTCGGCCAGTTGGGAATGGGCCTCTACAAACTTATCGTCCAGCTTCAGGGCTTTATATAGCTGTTGTATGGCCTCGTCATATAAATTCTCATCAATGGCCTGATTTGCTAAGGCAAAAAACTTTATAGCTTCTTTATCAGTAGTAGAATATTGTCTGGGTTGGGCAAGTATCAGTACCGGTAAAAAGAATAGCAATATTAGGGTAATTGAAATTCTCATGTAGAATTATCAGCTATATAATAATTCTAAGTTACACTTTTTAAGGAATATTCAAATATTTGTGCGTTTGCAGCGATATTTCCCATTTTGGGTTGCTCATTACGTAATCTACAATCAGCGGGATCATCTCTTTCGATTTCGACCACTCGGGTTGCAGGTACAGTTTACAGTCGGGGCCAACCATGCCGGCATGCTCCTCGGCCCATAAAAAGTCCGACTTATTAAACACAATCACCTTCAACTCGTGCGCTTGTTCGGCTACCGTTTTTACCGGGGCCTTAAACTTTTTAGGCGACAGGCAAATCCAGTCCCACGAGCCAGAAAGGGGGTATGCGCCCGATGTTTCGATAAACGTTTTAATGCCCTTTTGCTGTAGTTGGGCGGTTAGGTAATCCAGGTTATAGATCAACGGTTCGCCGCCGGTTACTACTACGGCTTTGGCCGGGTGCTGGCTGGCATGATCGACTATCTGATCGGCACTGGTTAGCGCGTGCAGTTCGGCATCCCAGCTTTCCTTAACATCGCACCAGTGGCAGCCCACATCGCACCCGCCCAGGCGGATAAAGTAAGCGGCTTTGCCGGTATTAAATCCCTCGCCCTGTATTGTATAAAACTCTTCCATTAATGGAAGCAATGTCCCGTCTTCCGGAATTACATGTGCCATAATATTTTGCAAAGGTAGTTTTTTGAGGCCAAAGCTGAAAGGCTGTATCCGAAAGGTGATATTGAGGTGAATATTGGGCGGTTAGAGTTGAATGTGTATTAATGTAATTCCTGCCCTCTTTTCGCCTGCGGCGGAAAGAGGGTGCAACAGGTAAAAACCCAATAAAATTTTAACTGTTTTTTTAGTTTAAACCATATTGCTTTTAAATTTTATTTAGTACTATTACTTAAACTTTTGCGGGATATGAAAAAGCTTTACTTCCCTGTTATCCTTTTGCTGGTATTTTGCCTCTCGTCCTGCGTGGATATTGAGGAGCATTATGATTTTAAGGCGGATGGATCGTGCAGTGTGGTGTATGATTTTGATATGAGCAAGGCGGTTTCGGTATTGATGAATTTAATGACCGACTCGGTACAGGCCACCCCCGAATTTAAAATGGTGAAAGATACCTCCCTTAATTTTTACAGCGCCCTGCCCGATACCACTATTGCCAAAATGACCGCCGAAGAAATTAATATGGCGCGGGCCAGTCAGCTGAATGTTAAAATGAACCTGAACAATAGCCTGATGAAGGTGAGCCTTAACCACGATGCCAAAAACATAACCGACCTGCAATACTATCTGGCGCATATATCTAAACTGAGCAGCATTGGCGGCGTTAACGCGCTCACCAAAAACAGCAAGAAGAGCAAGGCCTTTGATCCGCAGCAGCTGATATCGGGCGAGGATTATTATATCTACGAGATCACCGCCAAGAAATTTTACCGTATTATAGACCTGTCTAAGTTTAACGCTTTCTTAAAACGCACCTCATCAACCTTTGCCATGGCCAAAGCCATGCTGATAGAAACCCCCTACAAACTGGTGCTTAACTTTGCCAAACCGGTAAAAAAGATAAATAACCCCAAAGCGGTACTATCGGCCGACAGGCGCCGGGTTACACTGCAAACCAGTATGGATGATATTATTAAAAATCCATCATCAATGAACCTGAAAATTGATTTTTAAGCCGGGGAATGAAGTGGTATAAAATTGCGGGAATAACGTATACTGATAAACCCTTTATTAAGCGCGTATTGGCCGGCGGGCATACCATTTGCCTGGTGGGGTACGATGGTAAGGTTTATGCCCTGGCCAATAAATGCCCCCATGCAGGCGAGGACTTATCGGGTGGATGGTGTACCGACGAAAAGAAGCTGGTTTGCCCTTATCACCGCTTCTCGTACGATTTGGAGACGGGGAGGGGCAGCCCCGGTCAGCACGATTACGTGAACACCTACGAGGTTAAAATTACCGATGGTGATATTTACGTGGGATTTAATACTTTTAAGGAAAAAATCAAAAACCTTTTCAAGTAATGGATACCTTATCTATCGATAAATTAACCACCGGCTTTTATTATACCATCAGCTTCGATCACCCCTCCGAATTTGACATCACAGCTTTACGGTCATTTTTTTATGGAGATGGGATCCTGATCAACAATTCATTCGGCAAACCGGTTGCCCTTACGGTGGATGCCTATGCAAATACGCTAAAAGCCGAGGTAGCTGACCATACCCTCAAACAATATTTCCAGCGCGAGATCTTTGCTAAAACCGAAGTGTTTGGTAAAATAGCCCAGCGCGTTAGCACCTACGAGTATACTTTTGCCGATAACCGCAACGTAAACCTTCCCCGCGGCGTGAATTATATTCAATACCTAAAAGTGGATGGCAAATGGAAGATCACATCAATGGTTTGGCTGGATGAGAACGAGAACCACCAGATACCAGTGGGGTATTTGAGATAGGAATTGCATGCCCATTCAAGCGTGCCGCTTGTACGGGCGAGAGTTACAAGAAGATTTGAAAAAAAATCACTAACATCCACAACAATACCACCATCAACAATAACGGGTAATTGATATGATATATTTAGCAAAAGATGAAGCACTATTTGAGCTCATAAAAAACGGAAAAATTGCATTGCGTGATTCTAAGATTAAGCGAATTAATGTTTTTATTGAAGAAATTGAAGGATTTGAAGGAAGTGAAGTACTCTACATAGAGATTGATTTTGCAGATCGTTCCTATTTAGGTCAGTATCTCAGATTTAGATTTTCAGGGATAAATGAATTTAGTTTTTATCATCACTATACACATAATTTCCGCTATGTTGAAAATTTCACATTGTTAAAGCATGAAAATCAATATTACTTCAGTTTTGATCCAGAAGATGAGAGATCTCTCACAATATCAGAAAACGATCAAGATATAATCCTCTTTGAAAATTTCGAAGCAAGTATGGTTGAGCCATTTTTAAAGGGGTAGAAAGTTAATTATGGAATATAACTGAAGTTAGGCTACCGCCGTTGTTGGTGTTGTCACCACCAACTGTATGGTAAATGCCTTTTGTTGTTGGTGACAACACCAACAACGGCGAGGAGATTGGCACAATGAAGTCTGTGAGGACACAGACTTCGGGAAGTAGAGAAAAATCTGTGAAATCATTCCCCCAAATCGGTGAAATCCTAAAAATAAACTTCCTTATTAGCCGATGCCAGCGTATTTTTCAATAAACCGATAATGGTCATTAGCCCAACACCGCCGGGTACAGGGGTAATATACGATGCTTTGGGCGCTACGCCTTCAAAATCAACATCACCATATAGTTTATAGCCCGATTTGGTTAGGGTTGATGTCTCGCGGTTCATACCAACGTCTATCACTACTACGCCGTCTTTCACCATATCGGCGGTAACAAAATTCTTTTTACCAATGGCTACAATTAGGATATCGGCATCAAGCGTAAACTTTTTAATATCGGGTGTGCGGCTATGGCATATCGTTACCGTGCAATTGCCGGGTTGGGTATTGCGGGCCATCAAAATGCTCATAGGCGAGCCTACAATATTGCTGCGGCCAATAACCACGCAATGCTTGCCTGCTGTCTCCACGCCGTATTCTTTCAGCATCAGGGTAATGCCATAAGGCGTAGCCGGGATAAACGATGGCAGGTTACGCTGCATCCGGCCCAAATTAATAGGGTGGAAGCCGTCCACATCCTTACGGTAGTCAATATATTCGGTTACCTTTTCGGGGTCGATATGTTTGGGGAGGGGGAGCTGGACAATGATCCCGTCGATATCCGCGTCTGCATTTAGTTCGGCAACTTTGGCCAGCAATTCGGCTTCAGTAACGGTATCCTCGTACCGTACCAGGCTCGACTTGAAGCCTACAGCCTCGCAGTTACGCATTTTGCTGGCGACATAAGTCTCGCTGCCACCATCGTGACCAACCAGTACAGCCACTAAATGTGGCTTGCGACCGGTGCGCGCTAATATTTTAGCTGCTTCTTCAGCTATTTCAACCTTAAGTTTTTCTGATACGTATTTGCCGTCGAGTAGTTGCATTAGTATATCGCTTTTAGCCAGTCTGCCGGTAGTGGCCGCAGATTTAAATTAATGTATTCTTCTTTTAACACGATCCTAATAAGAGGTGGCATCATCAATGATAAATTTATGCCTTGAACTTCGTTTATCTTACTTATTACCCCCTGGATTGTCTTTTTATTCCTATTAAATTGCCGGTTGATGATTATATCCGATTCGTGTTCTGTATTTAGATCAACGATATATTTCGGTACATTATCTTCGTAAACTATCCATTCGCCATATACAAAATCACCAAGATCAATGATCCTTTTAACACCTGTGATTGTTAAAAAACTGACCTGAAGATATTGCTCTTGCGGCATTAATCCAGTTTCAAAACCGCCATAAACGCGCTCTGCGGTATCTCTACGTTACCTACCTGGCGCATGCGTTTTTTACCTTTTTTCTGTTTTTCTAACAATTTACGCTTACGCGAGATATCACCACCGTAACATTTAGCGGTTACATCCTTACGTAAGGCTTTCACCGTTTCGCGGGCAATAATTTTGGCACCGATAGATGCTTGTATAATAATTTCAAATTGCTGGCGCGGGATCAATTCCCGCAGTTTTTCGCAAATACGTTTGCCAAAATCGTACGAGTTACTGCGGTGGATCAGTGACGACAGCGCATCAACTGGTTCGCCATTTAGTTTAATATCCAAACGTACTAAATCGCTTTTGCGGTAGCCGGTTTGGGTATAATCAAACGAGGCATAGCCTTTTGAAATGGTTTTTAGCCGGTCGTAAAAATCAAATACGATCTCGCCCATCGGCATCTCAAATATCAGCTCTACACGGTCGGATGTCAGGTACGATTGATTAATGATTGTACCCCGTTTATTAATACAAAGCGACATGATAGGCCCCACAAATTCGGACTTGGTGATGATGTTTGCTTTGATATAAGGTTCTTCAACCGAATCCAATTTGCTTGGGTCGGGCAGGTCGGATGGGTTATGTACCTGCAGCTCGTCGCCCTTGGTGGTAAAGGCAATGTACGATACGTTGGGCACGGTGGTAATTACCGTCATATCAAACTCGCGCTCCAACCGCTCCTGGATAATTTCCATGTGCAGCATCCCCAAAAATCCGCAACGGAAACCGAAGCCTAAAGCCGCCGATGATTCGGGTTCGAATACCAGGGATGCATCGTTCAGTTGCAGTTTGGCCATGGCCTCGCGCAGTTCTTCGTATTCGTCGGTATCAACCGGGTAAATACCGGCAAATACCATTGGTTTAACCTCTTCAAAGCCCTGTATGCCACTTTCGCATGGGCGGGCAATGGTGGTGATGGTATCACCAACTTTCACCTCCCGGGCTTCCTTAATGCCCGATATGATATAACCTACGTCGCCGGTTTTAATTACATCCTTGGGTAATTGGTTCAACTTTAACGTACCAACTTCCTCGGCAATATATTGCTTTTCGGTAGCGAAGAATTTTACCTTATCGCCTTTCCTGATCTCGCCGTTCACTACCTTAAAGTAGGCCACAATACCACGGAAGGAATTAAATACCGAGTCGAAGATCAAAGCTTGTAATGGTGCTTCCGGGTCGCCGACAGGAGGGGGGACACGGGCCACAATGGCTTCCAGTATATCATGCACACCCTGGCCTGTTTTGCCCGATGCTGCTAATATTTCCTCGCGCTTGCAGCCAATCAGTTCAACAATCTGGTCTTTAACTTCCTCGGGCATAGCGCCGGGCAAGTCCATTTTATTTAAAACCGGGATAATTTCCAGGTCGTTCTCTAAAGCCAGATAAAGGTTAGATATGGTTTGCGCCTGGATCCCTTGCGATGCATCAACGATCAATAAAGCGCCCTCGCAGGCAGCAATGGAGCGGGATACTTCGTAGCTAAAATCTACGTGGCCGGGGGTGTCTATCAGGTTCAGGGTGTATTTTTGGCCGTTCAGCTCATAATCCATTTGTATGGCATGGCTTTTAATGGTGATCCCGCGCTCGCGTTCTAAATCCATATCATCCAGCAGCTGGGCCTGGGCCTCGCGTTTGGTGATGGTGTTGGTATATTCTAACAATCGGTCGGCAAGGGTACTTTTACCGTGGTCGATATGTGCTATGATACAAAAATTACGTATGTGCTTCATTGAGGCGCAAAAATAGCTTTTTGGACGGATAAATTAGTATGAATTAAAGGATTTGCCTAACTTGGCGCTACATTACTAACCTGTGATATGAAAAAAATATTAATAATAGCGGCTTTACTTGCACCGCTATATAGCCTGGCGCAAACTATTAACGAGTATAAAGCCACCAATGGCGTTACCTATCATATTAACGATACGGTAAGGCTGGGCAAAGGTTCAAATTCAAATGGGGCATTTTTATATGTTGAAGACAAGGGCTTGGGTATTTCGCTGCCAGGCCCCGGCGGCCGCAGTGCCGGTGGGCGCGGGTTACCTAAGGATTTTGCCAATGGCGGTGTAATTATACGCAGTATCAAAAAAACAACCTTAAATAACGTTGATAAATATGTATTTATGGTTTATGCCGGCGGGCCGCTGCGTTTCTCGTTATATATTGATGATGCCATTTCTGCCTGCGAAGTAACCCCCTGCGGGCAAACAACAGGCAAAGCTGTCCCTTCGGTTGCCGATGAAATTAAAAAGCTGAAACAATTGCTTGATTCGGGCGCGATAACCAAAGAAGAGTACGAGGCACAGAAAAAGAAATTACTGAATCAGTAATAGCAAACGCTAACTACGGCGCGGTTGGGCCTTCAATAAATATAGGTGTTTCGGTTACGGTTACGTTTAATTTCCCGGCAACGGTTATCCCTGTAGTTTTGGTCATGGCATCGGCACCGGCAGTGGGTTTGTAAACGCTGGTGCTTGTGGTAGTTGCTCCTAAATCTAAATTATATAGCGCGGTACGCCCTTTTTGATCAGGCACTGTCAGCACGTACATGGTTTTTTTACCGCTTACGTATACATCCACCAGTGGATCGGCATTGATGGTTTTGCTGTAGGTATAATTACCCATCAGTTTTGTGGTTTGCAAAATATAATCGGCAGCTGGGCGGCGTTTGGTACCCTCGGCCATGCCCGCTGTGGCGTATTGTGTCGGGCTATTAGCGGCAACATCAAATAGCTGATAGTAATACAAGCTTTGCACCCCATGGCGACTGTACAGTAAAGCCGTACGCAGTATCCAGTCGGCCTGGGTTAACAGTACCGATTTTGCGCCGATAGCAATGGCTTTTTGATAACTGCCCTGGTTAATATCATAACCGGCTTCGGTAACCCAAACCGGTACATTATATTGCTTGCCGATAGTCAAAAACCCATCAGCTATACTACCCGCATCCGATAGCTCGGGCGCAACGCCGGTGCTTGCTTGCTTATGCGTGCGCACATCGCCATTGTTGGAGTAGTAGTGATAATTGATCACATCAAAACATAAGTTCACGTTACCATCGGCCTTGTAGCCACGATTAGCCTTGCACCAGTCTATTATGCGGGTAACATAGGTTGGGTCGCAACTGGCCAGGCCTCCCATTACTACTATCATATTCGGGTCGGCGGTTTTAATGCCGGCATTGGTACCTAATTTACCCTTATCCCCATCGTAAAAAGCTGATAGGTTAGCGGCGTATTGCTCGGGCGTTTGGGTAGTGAGCGGGCCTTTCCACCAGCGGTCTTCCTCGTTATTGCACTCAATATATTTAACCAGGCCCATGCCAATTTTCACTTCGTTAATATGATCGTTAGCCCAGCGCGGGCGTGGGTCTACCTTAACCAGTGATTTATCTACTGCCGTATTATACCCATACCTGGCCGCCAGTTGAAAGCCAACACGGGCCTGCTGTACATAGCTGGCAGGTTTACTTAAATCGGCATTGTACAAGGCGGGCACATTCTCGTCGTCCTGCTGGGCCGATGGGTACGATTGCGCCATCCAGTTGGGGCAATTTTTCAGGTCTATCAGTACAGTGATACCCTCTTGCTTGCAGCGGGTGTAAATCAGGTCGTAATCCCAGCTACCATCGTTGGTGGGGTTAAAAGTGTAGTTACCCTCGGTCCACTCGGGCTTATTCCAGTTCATATAATGACGGAAACCGCTGAACGATTTAATGAGCGCCATATTGGCCTCGTAAATGGTGTATTTGGTATTCGGCTCGTTAGGGTTTTGCAAAAAATCCCACTCGTACGAGTTAATGCCGAACATGTTTTTTAATGGTGTGCCAATAATTGGGGGAGTACTCTCATTGCCCGGGTTGCTCACCCGTACGGTATCTTTTACCGAATTTTGCGGTATTAATGCTTTATCCGAATGGCAATGCGAGAATAACAGTAATGCACCCGTCAATATCGATGATTTGAAAGGAAATAAAATGTTCATCTGATATCAATTGGGATTAATTATAATAACGTGATAAATATAATTATATAGGCTGATATTTTACAATAGTTTACTCCTATTATGTGTATTAGGTGCTTAGCTTATAAGGTGTTAATAGCATCGTTTTGTAGACAGGCAAACAGTAAAGTATTAAAGAATACAACTATGCCTTATAATCCAGCTCGCTTAAATCCTTAACCGATCCAAAGCCTATTACATCCTTAATTACCTGTCCGTCGGTCATTTCAATAGCCCTGATCAGTTTATCCGACCCGAACTTATCCTTTATAGCGTGCATAGCCTTAAAGGCCGTGTCTTTTTTATCGTCTTCTTCAAACAAACTGTACAGCATGTTGCCGTTGTTCACAAAGTTAGTGACCGATACCCGCATCTGTACTATATTGGTATTAAATACCGGGCCGCAGTTCATCAATTGCTCAAACTTGTCTACCCGTATGCGTATCATCCGCATCATACTAATGGCATCCTGCAGTGGGGTGCTTACGGTAAAAGCATCGTCCCAGCGGGTGCCATCCTCGTACCGGGCGGTAAAGCCAATGGCCTTGCAATGGAACTTGTGTTTTACCATGCGTTTTTCCAGCGTAAGGCAAAGGGTCATAAACAACTGATCAATAAACACCATGTTTTCCCTTGATGCGGCCGAGATTTGCCGCATGGCCTGCATACCCCGGTACTCGTGCGCTACAATATTGGTTTCGATAAAGTTGAGCCGGTAATGCCAAAATACACCCTCGATACCTTTAAATATAGCCTTTAACTTTTGGGGGCCGGCATAACGCATATCAAGCGGGGTCATTACACCGGCGCGTTCCAGCCGGTACGACATATTGCCGCCGATACCCGGCAAATCGCCCAGCCTAAGCGGGCGCAGGATCTCGTCAATATTCTCGTGGGTGATCATCAGTAAACCATCCAATTTTTTCCCCCTTACCGATGCCAGCTTGGCCAGGAAAGCGTTAGGCGCGATACCAACCGAGCAGGTAAGCCAATCGCCCACTTTTTCAAGGATCTCCCGCTTAATCGTTTTGGCTATTTTTAAGGGATCGGCACCCTCGTGGTGGGTGAGATTAATAATGGCTTCGTCAATACTTTTGGGCACTACATCCATACAATGCTCCTTTAACACATTAATAATTTTGGTATGATAGCCCCGGTAGCGGGCGGGGTTGCTCTCTACCGGTACCAGGTCGGGGCAAACCAGCATGGCATCGTTCAGGCGCATCCCGGCCTTCAGGCCGCGTTCCTTGGCCTCGGTTGAGAGGGAAATAACACAGCCATACTTGCCCGTATACACGCAAACACCCACGGGCCGGTTGCGCAGCCAGTAATTCATCTGCTGCTCGCAGCGGGCAAAAAAGCTGTTCATATCCACAAACAACACCCGCGATTCCTTTTTTACCTCAACCGAATTTTGATTCATATACAATATTGCTAATAATATTAGTATTATGCAAATCTTATTTACTCATTGGTCATCTGTCACTGGTCATTAGTGGGTTAGGGGAGATACTATTTGTGCCCTCTTTCCGCGCAGCGAAGACTCACCCGGTCTACGCTTCGCTGGACCACCCTCTCTTCGCCCTTGGCGGAAAGAGGGGATAAGATGGCAGCGATGGTTTTCAAACCCATCGCTACAGAAAGTAATTTCTACGCTCTTTCCGCGCAGCGAAGAGAGGGCTGACGAGTGAAACGATGTCGGGGTGAGTACTATACGGCTTTAATTTGAAACAATGTTTGATAATAGGCAAATAACAATTTCTAAAAATATTTCATTTTCACGCATTTTACCTTATTTCAAAACTCCGTAAAACCTTTGCAATTGTGAATAACCACCATGTGAATAAAGCTTTACGTAAATTATCCTATCGTTCATATTGTCAAATGGTTATGATATCTATAAAATGTTAACAACCGCCAGTAAATGGTTAACAACCTGTTTATAAAAACCATACTAATTTACTTGACAAGTATATGCCATGCTACTATCTTAGATAACAACAAGAACGAAGTACTTTGACAGCCTTACAGTAATACAGAAAGTAAATCGGGCGAAACCTTAGGGCCAGCCGCAGATTGCCGGAGTTTGCTGAATTACCCAAAATGCTAAATAAACCGAAAGGCTTTTTTAACTCACCGGGATAATAAAGGGGCATACACTGACTGCCGGCGCCACGGCGTAACGCAGCACAGGTAACGGACATTAAGCATATTCAAAGTTTGCAAAAATGAGAATAATTTAAGGCCGGTCATTTACAAAAGAACTTGGGTGCCAGGCGCACAACCACGGTTGGGTGTCGGGTCAGGAAACGGAAGTCGAATCGCAAGAAGAGGCTTCCGTTTTCGTTTTTGTGGGATTTTTAGAATTTAACGGTGGCTATTTAACCACAAAGGGCACAAAGTTTTTTTCACAAAGGACACAAAGCCATTGGTGGTACCTATAGCTAATAATGTCTAAAAAATAAAAGGGACATAGAATTAAATGAAAATAGCTTCGTGCACTTTGTGGCTTCTCTCTTTGTGTTCTTTGTGGTTAAATTGACAAATGCAATTCTTTTCCTTCCCATTTCTCCCAACAATTTCCTAATTTTAGCCTTATGACTAAAGAGGGCAGGAGCAAGTCTGCAGGTAAAAGAAAGATATTCGTTTTAGATACATCCGTTATCCTGTACGATCATAACGCGTTCGAGAATTTCCAGGAGCATGATGTGGCCATACCTATACAGGTGCTGGAAGAACTGGACAACATGAAAACTGGTAACGATACCCGCAATTTTGAGGCGCGGGGATTTATCCGCCTGATGGACAGTATTTCGCGCAAGTGCCTGCTAAACCAATGGCAGCCACTAAACGGCCAAAACAAGGGCAGTTTTAAGGTGGTGATGGATAAAAAAACCACCGAGATTGATGCCGAAAAGGTTTTTGGTGATGATAAAATAGACCACCGCATATTAAACGCCGCCCTGGCCTTGCAGGAAGAAAACCCCGATAAAAAAGTAATACTGGTATCAAAGGACATTTGCCTACGCCTGAAAGCCAAGGCGCTTAATATTAACGCCGAAGATTACGAGACCGGTAAGGTAAAAAACCTGGACGAACTTTATACAGGCACTACTATTACCAAAGTTACCGATAAACTGATCAATCAGTTAAATAAAGAATCGGTTTTAACGGCTGATGACCTATCGGTACAACCTGGCCGGGGCAACCACTTTTACTTATTGAGCGGCAAAAAGGCATCATTAGCTGCCTTTTACAGCACACAAATAGATCATTTTGAAAAAGTAAAGGACGAACCTGTATTTAATATCTACCCTAAAAACCCCGAACAGGCTTGTGCTTTACACGCTTTGTTAGATCCTGATATTAAGCTGGTAACCATGCAAGGCAATGCCGGTACGGGCAAAACCTTACTGGCCCTGGCCGCCGCGCTGGAGCAACGTAAATACTACCGCCAGATTTACGTTACCCGCCCTATAGTTCCGCTAAGTAATAAGGATATCGGCTTTTTACCGGGCGATGCCAAATCAAAAGTAGACCCATACATGGCGCCTATTTGGGATAACCTGAAATTTATCCGCGAGCAGTTTGCTGATGATGACAA
This sequence comes from Bacteroidota bacterium, assembly GCA_040389105.1. Taxonomy (GTDB): domain Bacteria; phylum Bacteroidota; class Bacteroidia; order Sphingobacteriales; family Sphingobacteriaceae; genus Mucilaginibacter. The sequence continues at coordinate 136,709 of JAZKAO010000004.1, read as the reverse complement.
AATGCAGCATAAAATAGATGAACTGGTAACCAACGATAAGATATCGATAGCGCCGCTGGCCTTTATCCGTGGGCGCACGCTCACCAAGATCTTTTTTATTGTTGATGAGGCCCAAAACCTAACCCCGCACGAGGTGAAAACCATCATCTCCCGTGCCGGCGAGCATAGCAAATTTGTATTTACGGGTGATATTTATCAAATTGATACGCCTTATTTAGACGCGGAAAGTAACGGCCTGTCGTACTTGATAGACAAAGCCAAGGGGCACCCGCTCTACGCCCACATTACCCTGCAAAAAGGGGAGCGCAGCGAGCTGGCTAATTTGGCTAATGATTTGTTGTAGAGAATACTAAGCCTGAAAGCAGAGGACGTGTGTGATTCCTTCCCCGTGGCTACTGTGTGGACACATCTTTTCCTTGCCCCGTCAGGGGTTACCTGTTTGTAGCAATTAAACAGCAAAACGTTATTGCGCCGTAGGCGTTACCCCAAATAAGCAAGGTAATGAGCGATTTTTTATAAAGGGTAGCCTCTACGAGGCATTTTCGTATCTTGTTTTTATACTACAAACAGGTAATCCCTAGGGGATATAGAAATTTTCATCAATCACAAAAGATGTGTACACAGTAGCCACGTGGGAGGGAACTATAAAATTTGCCCTGTTACCGCAGGTTAATCCATGGCACATCCCAGCCCTTAAACTTGCGCCAGTGGTAGTTTAGTTTATGCCAAATAATTATCCGTCACCTTTGCAATATCGTTTACAATTTTATTTACAAAGCCTAACTGCTCTTTTAACAGTTTTTCGTCGGCGGTCATATCGGCGGGGGCTTCGGTAGTAAGCGGGGAGATGCCTTTATCAGCCGTAAACTCAACGGTTTTACCGCCCAGTTTTTTATCGGTTTCGTTTAATACGGTTACGCTGCGGCGGATGAGTTTCAGGTGATCGGGGTGGGGTTTAGCGGTGATTTTGCTGGATGATGCCGATGGCGCCACCGTGGCCAGGTACGATGACAGGATATGGTTCAGCACTACAAATTTATGTACCTCCTTGCTTCTTTTCTGCTTGCTTTTGGGTTCGGATGTCATGCGCTCGAAAGCGGCCGATAAGTTAGCCGATGTTACGTATACTTCCTTACGGGCCAGCTTGTAATCGGTGGTACTGGTTGATGCGCCGGTCATGCTTTCGGCAATTTTGGCCAGGTAATGTGTATTGGCATAAATTACATCGCGCAGGCTTATGGTAATCTGCTCCGACTCCCACGATGGGAACAGCACATAACTGGCAATAAAGGCGATCACCGACCCAATAATGGTATCTACAATACGTTCCTGTGCTATGTTTAAATGCCCTATGCCCAAAAACTTAAACAGGATCAATACATAGGGTGTCATCAGGATCACGCTCACTACATAATTTAATCGCTGGAAGCTATAAGCCCCCATCATAAACAACACCAGGAAAACAAATTGAACAATGTTATTATGCACAAATACTAAAATCAGCACACCAATAATACCGCCGACTATAGTACCTATTAAACGGTGCAAATTACGTTGTTTGGATAAGCTGTAACCGGGCTTGAGTATTACAATAATGGTGAGCAGCACCCAATAACTATGGTGACCGAAAACCAGTTTGCGGCCGGTAATATAATCGGCAAAAACCAATACCTCGGCGCTTTTGGTTACAAAAAAACCGAAGATACACACCAACGCCACCCTTAAAGCGTGCTTAAACGCCGCCGAACTGAATGTAAGGTTGTCCAGAAAAATCTGCAAGTCGTATTCCTGGTGGCTTACAAATTTGGAATACTCTACATCCTTGCGGTTATCCATTAGCATACCTGCCGACTTGGAGTTGTAGTAGTTAAATATATCGGTAATGCGCTGGTTCAGGTCGCGCAGATTGATCAGGATCTTTTTTAGTACCAGGTTGCTGGTATTGGGATCTAATTTGCTTACACCGTCTATCTTGGTCTTTAGCTGCTCCAGTTCTTTATCAAAGCTAAACTTGTTACGGTAGCGGGTGTTGGAGAGGATAGCAAAGCCGATATTATCCAATTCATCGGCCATTTGCTGTAGCAGGATGCTGATATCTTCCAGTACGCCGGTATGGCCAAATTTGGCGTGGATATCCTTATAATCATAATGCGTAGCCATGATCTGCTCGTACAGATCGACCAGATCTACAAATGTAATGACCAAAATACGGCTGGCATGGGTTGATTCCTTTACGGTAATACGGCTTTTAAACAGTATTTCGCGCACAACATCCTGGTGCTGGCTTACCTGGATCTGATGCGATACCAGCTTGCCATAATTTTCGTCAATATCCGTTTCGGGCTTATAAAAATCAGCTTTAATGCGCAGGAACTTCACCACATCCAGCATATTCTCGCCCAGGGCTTGCTGTGCGGCCCGGTACGGCCTGATACGGAAGAACAGCAGGCTTTGCAGCATGTACCAAATCCCACCAGCTAAAAGCGTTAGGCTGTAGCCCAAAACTTCGTCGGGTTTATTGGCCTTGTCCATCATAAAAATCATGATTAGCAGCGATGCCGTACCAACCGATGCAGCCCGGTTGCCGTAAACGGTAAACATGGAGAACAGGAACGAGAAGATCAATATCTCGATACCCAATGTATACAGGTTTAATCGTGCGAAGCCGGTGATAATGGCCACTACAAAAATGCAACCGTTGCATATCAGCATGGCGTTGCGCTTATGCATGGTAGGGCCGGGCACATCAACCACACAAACACACAGCGCCCCCAGGGATAGGGTAAGGCCAGTATCGAACAAATTAAATTGCATTAACACCAGCGCGGGCAGTAAAATGCCCAGCGAAATGCGTAACCCGTCAGAAAAATACTGGCTGTAAAAAAAGCTTTTTATTTCCCGGGTTTGTAGGTTCATTAATATCAGGTGAAATTATAGTTCAAAATTAAACAAATTAGCGATTATGGGTGTTAATAATATTAATTTGTTAATTATTTAGGCTTTTGCTGTAAAATATATTAATAGTGCTTAACTTAATCCCCACAAAATTAGTCGTATTTATCGGCATCATCAACCATTATAAATTAATATGCCTTCATTATCAAAGCTTAGTCAACGGGAAACCATTTTTAACCAGGAAGTAGAAAGCCGTTTCCAGTTATACGATAGTTTGTTTTTAACGTTACCCTTTTACCAGGTTAAAGATACAGGTATCCTGTTACCTTTTTTCAGTTCGCATTGCGAAAAAGAAACCATTAAACAAAAATCGCCTACGGCGGTTATCGAGTCGTTCTTTAAAAAGTATGTACCCGATATCGATCACCAGGAGCAGATTAACCGCTTGTTTCGCTTTATCCAATATATTGAAAGGCAGGTGGTTTTGTTTGATGCGATAGAGGATTCGTCTTTCGGTAAAATAGGTCACTTTGAAAAGACTGGTACCATGCAAAGCCTTTTACAACAGGTTGATGGTGATGATGATATGCGCCAGCAGATAAAGGAAAAGTTAAAGACATTTTCCCTGCGCCTGGTACTAACCGCGCATCCCACGCAATTTTATCCAAGCCGTGTTTTAGGCATCATGACCGACTTGATAGATGCCCTTAAAACCAACGATATCAATATTATTAACCAATTGTTGCAGCAGCTGGGTAAAACCCCTTTCTTCAACAAAAAATCGCCTACACCGGTTGATGAGGCCGTAAGCTTGATATGGTTTTTAGAGAATGTATTTTACCATGCCGTTACCGCCATACAGGCTAATTTAGAAGAAGAATTTGATATTGAGGATGGCGCTAACCAGGTAGTTGAGCTGGGTTTTTGGCCGGGTGGCGACCGCGATGGCAACCCCAATGTAAATGCCGAAACCACCAAAACCGTAGCCGCTACTTTAAGGCAAATTATCTTCCGCTGTTATTACCGCGATTTTAGGGTAATGAAACGCCGGATCACGTTCCGCGGGGTGGAAGGGCCAATGGCTGCTTTAGAAACGCTGATCTATCAAAATGCCTTTAACGAACAAGCCGACCCGGCTAACCAGCAAGAAGAGTTATTATCGATGCTGGCATCTATTAAAGAAACCATTATTAAGGATCACGATAACCTGTTTATTAATTTGGTTGATGACCTGATCCATAAGGTAAGGGCCTTTGGCTGCTACTTCGCTACGCTGGATATCAGGCAGGATAGCCGCGTACTGCGCAGTGTATTTAAATATTGCACCGAGGGGCACCAGGTTGATACCGAAATAAAGGATGGTTATTTAGAACTAAGTGAGGCCGATAAATTAGCCAGGCTAACCTTTAACGAAGCCAACCTGTTTTGCGGCGATGATGCCGACGACCTGACCAAGGATACCCTAAACACCATCAGGCTGATGAAAACTATTCAGCATACCAATGGCGAAAAGGCTTGCCAGCGCTTTATCATTAGTAATTGCCAGCAAGCATCGGATATTTTACAGCTGATGGACCTGTTTTTATGGAGTGGCTGGAAAAAGGATGAGTTGACCGTGGACTTTATGCCGCTGTTTGAAACCGTGAACGATTTGGGTTATGCGGCCGAAATTATGGAGCGCCTGTATAAGCACCCATTTTATAAAAGCCACTTAAAAAACCGCAACAACCGCCAAACCATTATGCTGGGCTTTAGCGATAGCACTAAAGATGGTGGTTATCTGATGGCCAATTGGTCGATATATAAAGCCAAGGTAGAGCTTACTGCCATGGCCCGCAAGTACGATATAGAATTGGCGTTTTTTGATGGGAGAGGGGGCCCGCCGGCACGTGGGGGAGGTAAAACGCATCGTTTCTATTCTTCGATGGGTAAGGATATCGCCAACGATCATATCCAGCTGACCATACAAGGCCAAACCGTAAGCTCGCAATACGGCTCGGTAGATACGGCAAGGTTTAACTCCGAGCAATTAATTAACGCGGGCATTGTTTCGGCGCTTAACCCTAACAGGCATGACCTGCTGGATAGCAGCCACAAACAAATGATATCAGAAATGGCTGATGAAAGCTATAAAGCTTTCCTGGCCCTGCGCGAAGATCCGCTGTTTATCGAATACCTGGAGAAACTAAGTCCACTAAAATTACTGTCGCGTATCAACATCAGCAGCCGGCCAACCAAGCGTAACGCCGATACTAAGTTGAAACTGGAAGACCTGCGCGCCATTAGCTTTGTAACGGCCTGGGGGCAAATGAAACAAAATATCCCCGGTTTTTACGGTGTAGGTTCGGCATTGAAAAAAATAAAGGGCGAAGATCGCTGGAAAGAAGTAAAGGAATTGTACCATAACTCGGGTTATTTTAAAACCGTGGTTGATAATTGTATGATGTCCATGTCGAAATCCGATTTCAGGGTAACCGCTTATTTGGAGAATGATAAAACCTTCGGCGAGTTTTGGAAGAAACTGCATGACGAGTATGAGCTGACCCGAGAATTGCTTTTAGAACTGACAGGCAGCGAAAGCCTGATGGAAGAATACCCGATTGAGAAACGCTCGATCGCCCTGCGTGAGCGCATTGTGTTGCCGCTGGTTATTATACAGCACTACGCGCTGCATAAATTAAATCACCATCACAATGATGAATTTACTGATATTTATAATAAATTAGTGATCCGCACGGTTTATGGTATTGTAAATGCCGGGCGTAATTCAGCTTAACAATGATGAAAAAGATAGCCTTAATTGCCTTGTTTGCCATTCCGTTTTTAGGGTTTAGCCAAAAACCTAAAGATAAAGTGCTGATATTTTCGTTAACCAAGGGATACCATCACAATAGTATTGCCGATGGGATCCCCGCTATTATCAAAATTGGCGAAACGGATAACTTCGCCGTTGATACCACTACTAACCCGGCACTGTTTACCGATGAAAACCTGAAACAATATAAGGCGCTGATATTTTTAAGCCCTACCGGCAACGCGCTGTTCACGCCCGATCAGCAAAAGGCTTTTGTAAATTATATACATAAGGGCGGCGGTTTTGTAGGCATCCATGCCGCTACCGATTGCCTGTACGATTGGGATTGGTACGGCAAATTGGTTGGTGCATATTTCACCAAACACCCTAAAATACAACCGGCTACGCTAAACGTTGTAGACCATAAACATCCATCTACCAAACAACTGCCCGATAAATGGCAACATACCGACGAATGGTATAACTTTAAGCAGGTAAGCCCGGATATCCATGTGCTGATAAAAATTGATGAGAGCAGCTATACAGGCGGCGAAATGAATGGCGACCACCCCATGGCCTGGTACCATAAATTTGAGGGCGGCAAGGTTTTTTATACCGAACTTGGCCATACCAAAGAAGCTTATACTACCGACGAGCTTTTTTTACAACATCTTACGGGCGGTATTAATTATGCCTTGGGTAGGTAAATTCATTCTCGATAGTGATGATTTCTTAAGCTTCTTCGGGGCAAATACTTCTATGTTCTTAATATCAAAAGCCGGTTAAAATCTTATTTCACAAATTGTCATTGTTTTGTAAACCAGATGGGCTAATTATTGTTAATCATAATTATTGCTAATCTATAAACGAAACGATGAAAAATTTAAGGCCCCTGTTTGTATTGCCGGTGTTGGCTGTAGTGATCGCGTCGTGCGGTGATAACCAAAGAGCTAAAAATTTTAATGATAAAACCCTTGTTGATGGACAGGCGCTGGGCTTTATTAAAATCGCTAACGAAGCCGGTTTAACCGAAGTTAAAGCATCAACCATTGCCGGTACACTATCAAAAAATCCACGGGTAATTAGTTTTGCCAAAATGATGGTGACCGACCATACCCAGGCCGGCAAGGAATTAACCGAACTGGCCGATGACAAACTGGTTGATAAATCGGACGCGTTAAGCCCCGAACATCAAAAAACTATCGACAGTATGGCTAAATTAACCGGCGCTGGTTTTGATAGGGCTTATATGGGTATGATGGTAAATGATCATGTACAGGCCGTAAAGCTATTTGAAGAAACCAGTTCAAATAAAAACAACGCGGTGCAAAAGTTTGCCCGTAAAACCTTGCCCACACTTAAAATGCATCTTGATTCGGCAAAGGCGATAGCTACGAGTTTGAAATAAATTAATGTTTATTGCCCTGCGGGGAGTAATAGCAATCCCGTCTTCCAAAAATCACATCACTAACAGAGTTAGTAATGTGATTTTTAATAATAGCACATTAAGGGTAGGGGCCCCCTGCTAATTTCAAACTGTATTTAGGGTTTCGGTTTAACCCAATACAGCTTTTCCAGTTGTTTTAAGTAGTTAATAGTTATTGTGGAAAATACCGGTGGGTGTTGTTTGTCTTTTTTTGCAGCTTTATTATACAGGAAAACAAAGTAAAACGGGCTTTGAATATGTTCAATTAATTCGTTTTTATAACCATTGCGCACAATAATATCGGCCATATGGTAACCGGGATTATGGCCGCTGCTATAATTTGTTAATTTACGGTATTGCCTGGCCGTGGTAAACTGTTGCCCTTTAGATGTGGCCGTTGCCATTATTGCACTATCAATTTGCCTGATAATAGTATCGGTATGCGAAAGCAGGATATCATCGTAATGATACTCTAAAGGGATATCTTTTTTGGTGGTATCAAACGTGAGTTTTTTATCTACCATATCAGCGCTGCCTTCATTAAGCACCTGGCTTAAAATGGATACGATACCTTCATCATAAGTTTTAACCGAATTAAAGCCGACGGGCTGCCGTAATACATGATGTAATTCATGGCCACCTAACGATCCATATTTTAATTTGTCCTGGTTATAAGCCGACCAGGTAGTAAATACTATGGTATCGCCATTAACAATGGCATCATTATCAATCCCAATAAAAAACAGTTTGGTGCGCGTACTTTTACCCTGCAAACGCTTAGGGAGCCAGACCCACGCATTTTTATACATACTGTCCAGGTAAGCAGCATTGTGTAAACTGCTTTCATATTTACGTAAGTCAATTTCGTGCGCTTTATACTGGTTTATTTTGTAAGCTATCCAATAATCAAACGGATGTTGCATCATTTTTATTAATTGCGCATCGTATTTAGGCATGTAAACCATTTGCATCCATTTGCGATACCGTTCTAAAAAATCATTGTCGAAACCCTGGTTGGCTATATATTGTTTATTACCATCCAAAGCCAGGAATTTTTTCCAGTCGTCGCGGGATAACGTATCGCCAAGCCGTAATTTATCGGTGAGTTTCCAATAAGCATCCAGTGCATTTGTATTAATGCTTTGCGCTTGTGTGTTGTATTCAAAACTCAAACAAATAAAAAGTAGTAAAATTATAAATTTCAGATAGTTGTTTTTCATAAAAGGTATAGAGCATGTTTTATACAGCGATTATAAGAAATTATGGCAAAACAGATGGCAGTAGTTTGTCATTTTGTACGGTACAATTAAAATATTTGTATTCTCATAATTAATATTATGTTAAATAGATATTGCAAAAAGAGAGGCTGCCAAAGCAACCTCTCTTTTTTTAATTATTGTTTTGCAGGTGCAGCAGCAGGCGCTCCTTGCAGGTCTTCAATTTGTTTTTTGATCAGGTTGGCATTAACCATATCTTTTTTACCTAAGTAATAAGTTTTTAAGTTAGTTAGCGCGTCCAGGTTTTTAGGTTGCAATTCAACAGCCTTTAATAAGTATGGTTTAGCCGCATCAAACATAGCGTTAGATTTGGTCATAGCTGCATCGTATTCCTTTTGTTTATTAACCGGGTAATTACGGGCCGCATTAAACAGATCAATAGCCGGATTAATTAATACATATCCTAAGTTTAAATTAGCTTCAAAATAGTTAGGATCAATGGCCAGCGCCTTACGGTATTTGTCTTCGGCTTTGGCAAAGTTATCGTCGCGGGTTTTAGTTAATGCGGCTATAGCGGCGGCATCTTTTGTTTTTGTTATTTTTTTATTGGCCTGGTCGGCAACTTGTGTGTAAGTAATACCGGCGTAGTAATACAAAGTTTTGTTTTTAGGATCGGTAGCAATTGTGCCTTCAATTTTACTTAAAACCTCGTCTTGTTTACCTGTTTGCAGGTTCATTTCAATTACGCGTTTAGCTAAATAAGCATCGTTAGGGTATTTTGCCGATGCATCGGTCATTATCTTAATAGCACCAACGGTATCCTTTTTTTGCAGATAAAAGCCCGACATATCCTGGTATACCCCTACCTTTTTAGAGTAACCAGTAGTTAATAATTTACTGTAATTGGTAATGGCCGCATCCCAAAGGCCTGCATTTGCAGCCGCTAAACCGGTATAATAAATAGCATTAGTATCTTCGGGCAATACACTGCGGTAATAATCGAACGATTTGTAGGCTAAATCATATTTTTTTTCGCCATACTCCTTAACACCCTTATTTAATTGGTATTGGGCAAGTGTAAGATCGGCGCTGCTAAGCAGTGCTTTGTTCTCGCCTTTAGTATCCAGCTCTTTTGCTTTCTTCACAGCGTCTTCAGCTGTTGTAAATAAAGGAGTTGATGTTACTGACGAGGTATCGTTCAGCGCCATTGAAGCGTAAATAGATCCTTTTAATGCATAGGTTAACGGTAATGCCGATGTTTTATCGTTAGCGGCAGCTTTATCAATAGATACCCTGGCGGTTTTAAGGCTGTTTAAAGCCAATGTACCCATAGCTTTATTACCTTTTAGTGATTCGTACTTGGTGAATTCTGTTTGCGCAGTGCTTAGTTCCCCTTTTTGCGCAAAGGCCGTCACTGTAATTAAGCCTAACAGGCCGGTCATCAAAAAACTGATTTTCATGATTTATTAGTTGGTTAACTGTTTTAATTTATTATTTACCTTGTTTAACTGATCCTGGTTGCCTTCCCTGGTATAAACTAATTGCAATAAATGTAAGCACTTTACATCATTTGGCGATATTTCATTTGCCTTTTCGAGCCATTGCGTGGCACGGGACAGATCTTTACCGGCATTGGCATCCTTTTTTAACGCGCTTACTTTAAAATAAAGTAAACCCAGGTTAAAAACCGGATCGTAAAATGTACTGTTTAATTCAATAGTTCGCAAATAAAGAGATTCGGCTTTGTCGTACTGATCTAAATGATCGTAGCAATTTGCTGCTATGAATGCAATATCAGCATTATTTGGATTATCGTCAAGCAGTTGGGGCAATAAAGGCGCTAATGCCATATAATCTTTACGATTGTTGTAAATATTTGCCTCCTCCAGTAAAAACGACTTTTCGTTTGGCAGCAGCTTCCTCCCCTTTTGCAGTATTTGCAGGGCCTTTGCCGTATCCCCTATCGATTTATAGGTATTTGCAGCCGCGTCAATGTATTCGCTGCGGATGGTATCACTGTTCAGTAAAATAGTATAGTACCTGGCAGCCTCCTGTATATTGCCAATTTTGTTGTTGGCATAGGCAATATAAGCGTTTATTTGCCTGAACGATGGTGCGTAACCTTGCGCCTTTTTAAACATTTGCAGGGCATTACTATAGTTTGATAACCGCATTTGCCCAAAGCCATGCCGCAAATAAGCATTGGCCAGGCAACGCTTGGAGAAACTCATCTCGGGCGCGTACTTATAGATCTTCTTGCGGGTTAGCAGCTCATCTACCAGTTTGGTGGTTTGGAAAAAGAAGGATTGCGGCTGACCGAGTTTGTTTAACGAATCGGTATATACAATGCTGGAATAAACCAGCGCCTTGTATACGTTTTTCTCCAAATCGGCCGAGTCGGCTTTGGTACGGATCAAGCTGTCGACCGTTTTTTTGGCGTTGGCCAAATATTTCAGGTCGTTTTGCTTTTTATAATATGCTAAACTGTTTACCACACCCTTTAGCACTTCCGACTGGCAGAAGGCAAAGGATGAAGTAAACAGTAATAACACAACTACCGGAAAAATGATTTTTCGGCTGTTCATCATAATTAATTATTCTTGCTCGTCAGCAGGTGCAGGCGGCTCGGTTGGCTTGGCTTCCGGAGCTTCACCTTCGGTGGCCTCTCCCTCTGTTACAGCGCCTTCAGAAACTTCTCCTTCCGGTTTTTCCTCTACCTCTACTTCTTCTTCTTCATGCTCAATTTTAGCTACCGATGCAATTTCGTCATCGCCCTTCAGCGTAATTAAACGTACACCTTGTGTGGCACGGCCCATTGTACGCAGTTCGCTTATGGCGATACGGATAATAATGCCCGATTTATTGATGATCATCAGATCCTCATCATCAGTAACACCTTTTATAGCAACAAGTTTGCCGGTTTTTTCGGTAACGTTAATGGTTTTAACACCCTTGCCGCCACGATTAGTAACGCGGTAATCATCAATATCAGTACGTTTACCATAACCTTTTTCTGATACTACCAGTACGGTGGTATCCGGGTTATCAATACTGATCATGCCTACAACTTCGTCCTGGTCGTTCTCTAAAGTAATACCACGCACACCGGTTGCGGTACGGCCCATCGGCCTAACAGTCGATTCGTTAAAGCGAATAGCACGGCCCGATTTAAGCGCCATTACAATTTCGCTGGTACCGCTGGTTAGGTTTGCCTCCAGCAGGGTATCGCCCTCGTTAATATTGATGGCATTGATACCGTTAGCACGCGGGCGTGAATATGCTTCAAGCGATGTCTTTTTAATGGTGCCCTTGGCAGTACACATAATGATAAAGTTATTTTCCAGATACTCCTGGTCTTTTAACGATGTCAGTTTAATGTAGGCCTTTATCTTTTCTTCCTTAGGTACGTTAATAATATTCTGTATCGCGCGTCCTTTAGAGGTACGTGATCCTTCCGGGATTTCAAATACCCTTAACCAGAAACAACGGCCGGCTTCGGTAAAGAACAGCATGTAGTTGTGGTTTGATGCGATGAACAGGTGTTCGATAAAATCTTCGTCGCGGCTATTGCTGCCTAACGATCCTTTACCACCCCTGCCCTGCCGGCGGTATTCGGTTAAGGATGTACGCTTGATATAGCCTTCGCGCGATATGGTAATTACCACGTTCTCATCCTCAATAAAGTCTTCGGTATTCATTTCGGCCGATGAGTGAACCATTTCGGTTTTGCGCTCGTCGCCGTATTTATCCCGCATTTCGGTCAACTCGGTTTTAATGATCTGGTAACGTAGGCCTTCATCATTTAAAATTGATCTCAGGTAATTAATCGTCTCCATCAAAGCAGCATACTCGTCCTTAATTTTATCACGTTCCAGTCCGGTTAAACGGCGCAGGGTCATATCAAGGATAGCACGTGCCTGGATTTCGGATAAACCAAACTGCGTCATCAAGCCATCGCGGGCTTCTTCGGGCGTATTCGAACTACGGATCAGCTTAATTACTTCATCTAAATGGTCTAAGGCTATCAGTAAGCCCTCCAGTATATGCGCGCGTTTTTCGGCTTCGGCCAGTTCATATTTGGTACGGCGTACAACAACTTCGTGCCTATGCTCCACAAAATGATGGATCAAATCGCGCAGGTTAAGCAACATTGGGCGGCCATGCACCAGCGCGATGTTGTTAATACTGAACGATGTTTGCAGCGCGGTATATTTGTACAGGTTATTCAATACGATCAGCGCGTTAGCGTCACGTTTTATCTCGTAAACAACCCGGATACCTTCACGGTTAGATTCGTCGCGGATGGAGGTAATACCTTCAATTTTCTTATCGTTCACCAATTCAGCCGTACGCTCAATCATGATCGATTTATTGATCTGGTATGGGATCTCGCTTACGATAATGCGTTCGCGATCGCCGTTGTAAACTTCAATTTCGGCACGGGCACGTATCACAATACGGCCGCGACCGGTAAGAAAAGCGTCCTTAGCGCCCTCGTAGCCGTAAATAATACCGCCTGTAGGGAAATCGGGGCCTTTTATGTACTTCATTAACTCGGTAACCTCAATATCGCGGTTATCAATTAAAGCAAGCGTAGCGTTAATTACTTCGGTTATATTATGTGGCGCCATGTTGGTGGCCATACCTACCGCAATACCCGACGCGCCGTTTACCAGCAGATTAGGGATTTTTGCAGGCAGCACGGTTGGCTCCTCTAACGAGTCGTCAAAGTTCAGCTGGAAATCAATGGTATCTTTATTGATATCGGCCAGCATGTCTTCGGCAATTTTTTGCAGCCTGGCCTCGGTATACCTCATCGCCGCCGGTTCATCACCGTCAATCGATCCGTAGTTACCCTGGCCTTCAACAAATGGATAGCGTAAGCTCCAATCCTGGGCCATACGCACCATGGCATCGTAAACAGATTTATCGCCATGCGGGTGGTACTTACCCAAAACCTCGCCCACAATACGGGCCGATTTTTTGTAGGGTTTGCTGTTACTAAGTCCAAGATCCAGCATGCCGTAAAGCACGCGCCTGTGTACCGGTTTTAAACCGTCGCGCACATCGGGGAGCGCCCTTGATACGATAACCGACATTGAATAATCAATGTAGGCTGCACGCATTTCTTCATCAATACTTATCGGAATTATTCTGTCTTCTGTATGCGAATTTTCGTTTTCGTTATCTTCAGCCATCTTATTTAGTTAATAGAATACTGCGCCGCGAAAGGTTTATATTTTTTGTTTTTCAAAGCGACCTGCGAAGATAGGAATTTTAACTTTAGCGACACATTTTTTTACTAACATATTGCCCGTTTTACACATAAAATGCCCATTTTCAGGGCGATATTTATCCACAATTATTTCATCCTTTTCCAATACTCTTCTACCCGCATACCGGTGGGTAAAGTGCCTTGCAAAATCAGCGTGTCGCGGCGGATGATATAGTGGTATTTCATGGTTTTGTTCGTCATTTTTGACGGCTGGGCGCTGTAGGTTTCAGTCTCGGCACAAGTATCTTTTTTCAGGCTGTAATTGCCCGATTGGTATTTTTGAGGTTGCTGGCCTTTCTCTAATAAAAACGCGTCGAATTTATCGCTTTGGTATTTACGCTGAAGGGTGTAATCGGCAGGCGCCCCCTCCTTTTTGCCATTGTAAATGCCGCCCTTAAATACCCAGGTACCCTTAAGTGTTGGTGCCGGCTGAAAGGCCGAGCAGCAGGTAAATATCAATAAGGCAGCAGTAAGTTTACGCATCATGGTTTTACCAGTTAATTCCCTTTTTTAGTAATGATAACGTACGGGCCTCTTCGCTATTATCCGCAGCCTGGTAATTATACAGCCATTTGGCAGTTGGCGGCAAACTCATCAGGATAGATTCTATTCGTCCGTTGGTTTCCAGTCCAAATTTAGTACCGGCATCATAAACCAGGTTAAACTCGGCATAGCGGCTGCGGCGCAGGTATTGCCATTCCTGTTGTTGTTCGGTATAAGTTTTAGCGCGGTTACGGTTCACCAACTCGGTATAAATGGGTATGAACGATCGGCCCAGCGCTTTGGAAAATTCAAAAATCTCGTTCCAGCTCAACTCATCGGTGGCTACCAGTTTATCGTAAAAAATACCGCCTATGCCACGGGTTTCCTGGCGGTGTTTAATATAGAAGTAATCATCGGCCCAGGGTTTAAATTTAGGGTAGAAACCGCTATTAAACCGATTACATACCTCCTTTAACTGCTGGTGGAAATATTGGGCATCCTCATCAAAAATATAATGCGGGGTAAGGTCAATCCCGCCGCCAAACCAGCGTACAGGTGTTTGCCCATCGCCAAAGCTTGATGGCATTTCGAAGTACCGGATATTCATGTGGATGATAGGCACCATCGGGTGATTGGGGTGCATTACAATGGAGATACCTGTAGCGAAGAAATCATTCTGATCTACCTTCAGTGATTGCTTTACCACATCGGGCAATTCGCCGTAAACGGCCGAGAAGTTAACGCCGCCTTTCTCCAGGATGTTACCGTTTTGGATAACCCGGGTACGGCCACCGCCGCCGCCGTCGCGTTCCCATAGTTCTTCTTCGAAGCCCGCCTTGCCGTCTAAATGCTCCAGCGCGGCGCAAATTTCATCCTGTATCTGTTTGTAATCGGCGGTGATCTGTTCTTTAGATATCATCGCGGCAAATTTGCAGATTTTTACTGAGTGTTGGAGCAAGTTTGCCTTTTCTTACCAAAACATGATTAAAAATGACCAATATAAGTATTGAAAAAATGATTATTAACTGGCCTCTTCTATATAATTCAAATCCTTACCAAAAGTTTCCTTTAGCTGACTTAAGGAAAATAACGCGATGATAGTCAATATCGCCATCATAATATACGCGCTATTAATGCGGCCGTAATGCAAGGTAAACAAACCAAATAACGCATTTATGGGGATTAACGCGCCACGTACAAAGTTGGGTACGGTGGTGGTTACCGTAGCCCGCAAATTGGTACCAAATTGCTCGGACGCGATAGTTACAAAGGTAGCCCAGTAACCTACACTGCATCCCATAAAAAAGCAAATCCAGGTAAACTGGCTGACCGACATGCCAAACGAGTTAAGATAATAGATCACTGTGCCTACAGAAAGCAGTAAAAACACCAGCATGGTTAACCTGCGCGACTTGGTGACTTGAGCCAGCAGACCGGCCAAAAGATCGCCTATGGATATGCCTATATAGGTATATAGTATGCCGTCGCCCGCCTTTAATACTTCTTTTGCGCCTAAGGCCTCACCAAACTCTTTAGACTGGGTTACTAATACACCAACCACATACCATAGCGGTGCGCCTATTAAAATGCAATACAGATATTTTAAAAAACGTTTGCGGTTGGTAA
The DNA here is from genome assembly GCA_040389105.1 of Bacteroidota bacterium. Classification (GTDB taxonomy): domain Bacteria; phylum Bacteroidota; class Bacteroidia; order Sphingobacteriales; family Sphingobacteriaceae; genus Mucilaginibacter. The sequence continues at coordinate 120,993 of JAZKAO010000004.1, read as the reverse complement.
AAAGGCTTAAAAAATCGCCACGGGAAACGTTCGACTTCTCGGCATTTTTAAACATGCCCGATTCAAAGGTACCCACCCGCAACGCCAGTAATACCAAACCTAAAGCGCCGCCAACCCGGTAGGCATTTTGCCAGCCAAAATCCTTTGCTACAATATTGGCCAGTACAGCGCCAAATAGGCCAATTACAGCAACAATCATGGTGCCGTAGCCCCTCTTCTCCTTGCTCATGGTTTCGCTTACCAGTGTTATGCCTGCACCAAGCTCGCCGGCAAGGCCAATACCTGCGACAAAGCGCACCAGGGCGTACATATTTACATCGCGTACGTAACTGTTTAAAAAGTTAGCTACCGAATATAAAAGTATCGAACCGAATAAAACCTTTATACGGCCAAGCTTATCGCCAATTATACCCCACATAATACCGCCCAGCAATAGCCCGAACATTTGAACATTGATAATAAATGTTCCTTTAGCGGTTACTTCGGCTTTATCAATAATGCCAATGCTGTTCAGGCTTTCTACCCGTACAATAGAAAATACAAGCAGATCGTAAATGTCAACAAAGTAACCTAATGAGGCCACCAGCACTAAAAATAGCATATTGATGTTTGCCCGCTGTGTAGTAATATTAGTCATTATAATAGATTATGGTAAGAGGGATGTAATTGGTAGCCTAAAATAAAAGATTAAAGGCATTATGGGAAATTTTTGCATAAAAAAAACCTCCGGCTTTCGGCCAAAGGTTTATTTTTCTATCAGAATTATAGAATTATACCTTTTTCACTTTTACTGCCTGTAATCCTTTTCTGCCTTCTTCCACCTCATACTCAACGTTATCATTATCTTTGATAGCGTTTACTCCACCCAGTACATCCTTAAAATGTACAAAAAGGTCTTTACCTTCTTCGGTAATAATAAAGCCGAAGCCCTTTTGTGTGTTAAACCATTTTACTTTTCCAGTTTTCATAATATAATTAGCGTATTTAATTGTTCTTTTTAGATTATTACAAAACCAGACTGAGAAATAAAGTGATTAATTATCAGAAAGGAATTAAATTAATATCCTGTTATCCAAATATATAAATTAATTGTAAAAAAAAACAAATATTTTGTTTTACAATTAATAAGGTTTAAAAAACAATGTAAAAACGGTTGTAGCCCAAATAAAAAAAGCCCCCGATTGGTATCGGGGGCTTACGTTATGTTAATAAGGGAGCTAATTATTTTATTTGCTTAAAGAAGTATACACCACCTTGTGCAGATACCCTTACCAGTACTTCGGCGTCAGCCTTTTTCAAATCAACAAAGTAATCTAAAGCCTCGGGCTGAGAGATAGCTAAGTTAGTGTAGAAAGATGCATCAGTTTCGGCAGATTGGAATTTGATCACCTGGCCAACAGTGTAATCCTTGTAAGTATCAGCAATTTCTTTTTTAGCTGATGCAGGGATTTGCTTGTAGGCAACTTCTTCGGTTACACCAAGGTAAGTACCTACCAGGCTGTAAAAAGCGGTCTTTTTAACACCTTCAACTGTAAAATCAGCTTTTTGCGAAGTTGGGGTAATTGTCCAAACTACATTCTCGGCGCTGCTAAAATCAGCGTTGAATTGGTTCAATACAAAGTAAGAAATGTTTTTAGAGTCATCACTATACTTTTTGCCACCATCTGCAGCTACTGCAGTTAGGCTAAACGTTGCTGCAAAGGCAGCTGCTAATATTAATTTTTTCATAGTCTTAAATTTTAAATCCGAAACAAAAATATGGTATAATTGATGTTTTGGCAAATAAAATTTAATTTTTATGATAATTTCATAATATTGATGTGATTTTGTTGAATTGTTTAAATTATGGCAATTTACTTAGTGTGTTTTTTACAATATCCTAACGGGTTTTTTACCTTGTCAAAATAGTGTCATTGCTAATAATGTATCAAATTAATTAAATTATTAACATATTTATAACAAAGAAAGCATTTTGATATAATCTATAAATAAATTCAACGCCTTTACCTTATCGGCGGTTAGCGAAAAATCTAATTTATGCATTAAATAATCGTCCAAATCAAAGTCGGTACGGGCAGGTAGCTGGTTAATAACCGTTTGGCGGTTATCCAAACCATACTTCAATGATTTGTTAAACTCGTTAATAAACTCCTGCGGGATATTTTTATTGGCTATCCAGGCGGCAAACACAAAGGGCAGCCCGGTAAAGGCTTTCCATTCTTCAGCAAGGTCATAAGTATAGGCATACTTCCCTTTTTTGCCAAAGGTGCGATCGCCTATTTGTACAAAGGCGGTATTTGGTTCTTCCGACCGGGAATAATCAGGGGCATCCACTACCATCGTAGGCTTTAGTTGCCAATAATTTTGCAATAAAACACGGGCCAGGTTGTTAGACGACCGCGATTCGGGATCCAATTGCAGGGTTTTCACCTTGTGTATCTCGCAATTGCTAAATATAAATACCGAGTTAACCGGGCCATCGGCCCCAATACAATAATCGGATACAATTTCCCAATACGGCAGGTTAATTACAGCAGCTACCGGGATCAGACCAATATCAACCTGGTTATCTATCAGTTTTAGGGCACAGTCGGCCGGGATATCCAGGCTCAGGTCTATCTTATTAATAATGCCGGTATGGCGCAGGCCATATATAAAAGGTTGCGTGTTAGTATAACTAACCGCCGATATTTTTACTTTATCCACGTGGTGGTTAATGATTTTTTAAATGTATGGAATTATTAAAATCAACGATCTCGAATTTCTCGCCATCATAAGCTACCTTATAAAGTACCAGGTTTTGATGCGGGAAATCTTCCATCCTGGTGAGCGGCTGCCCGGTTAATAAACATAATAGTAAGCGCATGGCCCGGCCGTGCATACAGATCAGCACGTTTTTTTCTTGGGTATGGCCTATTATAGTAGCCAATGCTTCTTTTTGGCGGGCTTGTACCTCGTTCGGGCTTTCACCGTCTTCGAATTTAACATCCAGGTCGCCGGCTGTCCACTTGCGCATTACCTGTAAAAAGGCTGCCTTGGTTTCAGGTGTACTGGCTTTGCCCTCGTATATTCCCCAGGCCAACTCGTCCAATCCTGCTAATTTTTGATATGGAATCCCCAGATCAATAAATTGCTGAATGCTTTGCTGGGTACGTTTTAATTCGGAGATGTAGATCTTATCAAAGGCAACGTCCTTATACGACCGGTAGAAAAGATCGGCCTGCAGCCGGCCCTCGGCGTTTAAGTCGGTATCCATACCTCTGCCCTGCACAATCCCTTGCTTATTCAGGTCTGTTTGGCCGTGGCGTACAATATATAAATTCTTTATCATTAGTCATTTGTCATTGGTCATTAGTTTGTGTTACCGGCCAATTAGAAATGGAGTATCGCACCAATGACTAATGACCAATGACCAGTGACTAATTAATGACCGGTAATTTATAAAACTGCGGCTTGGCCTGCTCGGGGAACTGGTATTCCATATAATCGGTTACCACGTTGTATAAGGTATCCCGCTCTACCGGGTGGCGGCCAGCTTGTTTAATCAGTTCTACCAGTTCGCGCGTACTCATACCGGGGTGTTGTTCCTCGGCACCTGCCATGCTGTATATTTTGGTGGTATCATCAAGCGTACCGTCAATATCATCAACACCAAAGTTTAAGGATAGTTGCGCCGTGGTACGGCTTATCATTGCCCAATAGGCCTTTATATGGTCAAAATTATCCAGGTAGATACGTGCAATGGCATAATTACGCAAATCCTCAATTACCGATACCTCGGCAATGTGCGACATTTGGTTATCCTTATTACGGAACTTCAGCGGGATAAACGTTTGGAAACCGCCGGTTTTATCCTGTAATTGGCGCAGGCGCTCCATGTGGTCAACCCGGTGTTTGTATTCCTCTATATGCCCGTAAAGCATGGTAGCGTTTGATCGCTGGCCAAGTTTATGCCACTCCTCGTGGATTTGCAGCCATTGGTCGGCCGTGCATTTATCCTTAGCTATTTGGTCACGTATTTCTGGATGGAAGATCTCGGCACCGCCACCCGGCATGCTTTCCAATCCGGCTTCCTTCATCATGCGCATACCGGTGGCATAATCCAGCTTGGCCTTTTTAAAGATGTAGTGATATTCAACAGGCGTTAAGGCCTTTACGTGCAACTCGGGGCGATGCTCTTTAATACGACTGAACAGTTCCATATAAAAAGGCACATCGTACTGTGGTAAAACACCGCCAACAATATGCACCTCGGTAACAGGCTCGTTATCGTATTTTTTTACGATGTTAAGCATGTCGTCCATGGTATACTCCCACCCTTCCGATCGCTCTTTGATCAAACGCGAGTACGAACAAAACTTACAATCGTATACACAAAGATTGGTAGGCTCGATATGAAAGTTGCGGTTAAAATAAGTTTTATCGCCGTGCTTGCGCTCGCGTATGTAGTTAGCCAGTATGCCCAAATAGCCCAGTTCGCCCTTTTCGTATAGCAAAACACCCTCATCAAATGTAATGCGCTGACCGTGGAGTGCCTTTTCTGCGATGTGTTTTAATCCGGGCAAAAGATTTGCATCATTTAGCAACACCTGGAATTTATCTGATACATCCATCTGTAAAATAAATTTGTCCAAATGTAGTAAAAAGCACGGTATTGCTAATGCTTTTATTGTTTTACACGTTTAAACATGCAAGTTTGACAGTTTATTTACAGTGCTGTTATCGATTTGATATTTATCCCCCTGAATATATGTAGGGGATCGGTTTTGCCGCTATAACCGCAGCTTGATATCATACCATTATTATTAGTTTCATAAACAATGGTGTTTTGCGCGGGGTCTGCAATCAGCCATTCGTTTTGGGCTTTGGTGTAAATGTCATCAAGGGTTAAAATGGCAGCCCCCTCTGTATGCGAGCCTAAAGTTGTTTTATCTTCGGTATAAATAATCCCAAACGGACTGGAACTGTTAAGCCCCCAATATTGCCTTGCGGTTACTTTGCCATTTTCTACAGTAATTTTTGTTTCGTGATAATCAGCAAAAACACCTATTGAGGCGTATGTAAAGACTATGTAAACATAGTTATTATGCGATGTCAATTTGAAATCCTGAAAAGCATTTCGGCTGTCGGCAATTAAAAGTTCGGCGCCTGATTTCTCCTTTTTACACGATAAGCAAAGCAATACAATCAAACAGGAAAGCACTTGTTTCATATCTATTAAGGTTTTTAAATACCATTACGTAATTTAGCCGCTCAACGCTACATCTACACGAATATGAAAATTGAAACTATTGCCATACATGCCGGAAACAAAATTGATGATGCCACTAAGGCCGTAATACAACCCATTGTCATGTCGACCACGTTTGAACGGGAGATTGACGGCAGCTATGCAAAGGGTTATATTTATAGTCGTTCGGCCAACCCTAACCGGCATTTACTGGAAAACGTTTTGGCCAAATTAGAAGGTGGTGTTGATGCGGCGGCCTTTTCATCGGGCAACGCGGCCGGGATGTCGGTGTTTCAATCGTTAACGCCAGGTACCCATATTATAGGTCCGGATGATATGTACCACGGCTTGCGCAACCAAATCAAAAGCCTGTTTGCCGGCATCCTTGAATTTGATTTTATTGATGTAAATGATGAGGCTATTTTAAAAGCTCATATAAAACCCAATACCGGTTTAATTTGGATCGAAACCCCATCAAACCCCTTATTAAAGGTAACCGATATAAAAAAGGTAATAGCCATTGCTAAGCAACATCATATTAAGGTAGTGTGCGATAATACCTTTGCCACCCCAATTTTCCAGCAGCCCTTAAGCTTAGGTGCCGATTTGGTGATGCACTCATCAACCAAATACTTCGGCGGGCATAGCGATTTAATGGGCGGCGCGCTGATTACCCCCAATAATAACGAATGGTGGCAGCGCATCCGCCAGGTGCAGGAAATGGGTGGTGCTATCCCCTCGCCTATGGATAGCTATTATTTGGTACGCAGCCTTAAAACCCTGCCCTACCGCATGAAAGGCCATGGCCACAATGCCCAATTATTAACCGCGTTTTTAGAACAACACCCTAAGGTACAAAGCGTAATGTACCCGGGGTTGGCATCGCACCCGCAGCACCAAACAGCAAAAGACCAAATGCTGGGCTTTGGCGCCATGTTTTCGTTTTGTGTAAAGGGCGGTGCCGATGAAGCTAAAAAAGTATTATCCAAACTCAACCTGTTTACCATTGCCACCAGCTTAGGCGGTGTGGAAAGTTTGATAGAACACCGCGCATCGGTTGAAGGGCCGGATACCAAAACACCGCAAAACCTACTGCGGGTATCTGTAGGCCTGGAGCATATTGATGATTTAATTGAAGATATGGAGCAGGCTTTGGGAAGCTAAAAGCGCAAGGCTTAAAGCTAAAATCTTTTTGTTTGGTGATGGGCTTTCTGCTTTAGTCTTCCGCTTTTACCTTAAATAAAAAATTTAATTTGGATACATACATCTTTTCAATCTATATTTGCAACATTATTTGGTAGCGATACCAAAAAAATCAATTCCCTTCAAAAAGGTTTTGGTTTATAAAGAAGTGGCGAGAGATCAGGCTCAGAGACCCACTGGCAACCCTCCAAAATGGAGAAGGTGCCAACACCTGGCCCGGTGAATGGATCATCGGGGGTTATAAATTAACAACCATGAAAATTAAAATCAACATCCAACAAACATCCTCGCTTACGCAAACGCGTACGGCCCTAACCTCTAATACCGCTTGCCGTGGTATGATGATGTGTTGTAGCTGCTGTTGCTAATACACGTTCCCTTTTCTTTTTTACCGAAAACACGTGTATAGCCAGGGATAGCTTATATCCTTACCTGTCAATCAATTAACGCAATTTACTAAAGCATTATTTTTATCATTATACCATGTCAAACATCATTACAATGTGTAAAATTCAACATAACAGGCAGCCCCTATTCATCAGCAATTATTCTTTAGTTTTTTAAGTGATATAGTAAGGTTATTAAAGGCGGCAGCCGGGTTTGAATGCCGGCTGCGCCCAAATAACCCATTTAAACATGGATACACAAATATTTAAATATCAACAGGCATTTGAACTGGAATCGGGCAAACAATTGCTTAACCTCGAAATTGGTTTTCATACTTACGGCACCTTAAACCGCGACCGCAGTAATGTGGTATGGGTATGCCACGCGCTCACTGCCAATTCGGATGTGCTGGACTGGTGGAAAGGCCTTTTTGGCGATGGCTTTTATTTTAACCCCGACGAGCATTTTATTGTATGCGCCAATATCCTGGGTTCAAACTATGGTACTACCAACCCGCTCAGCATTAACCCGGCTACTAATTTACCCTATTATTTAACCTTCCCCGAATACACTATCCGCGATATGGTGAAGGCGCACCAGGTTTTGGCAGCGCATTTAGGTATCGATAAAATTGAGGTGTTACTGGGCGGATCATTAGGCGGGCAACAGGCTTTAGAATGGAGTATTATAGAACCCAACCGCATTAAAAACCTGATACTGATAGCTACCAACGCGCGCCACTCGCCATGGGGTATTGCCTTTAACGAGTCGCAACGCCTGGCTTTAAGCGCCGATAGCACTCTTTACAATAACACGCCCGATGGCGGCAGTAAGGGACTAAAGGCGGCACGTACTATTGCCTTGTTATCGTACCGTAACTATAAAACATACAACATTACCCAGCAGGAACAAACCGACGAACTGCATAATTACCGCGCGGCCAGCTATCAAAATTACCAGGGCCAAAAACTGGTGGATAGGTTTAACGCTTATAGTTATTGGTACCTGACCAAAGTAATGGATTCGCACAATGCAGGGCGTAACCGTGGCGGGGTTGAAAAGGCTTTAAGTAGCATCACTGCAAAAACACTGGTGATCGGTATTAAGTCGGATGTGTTATTCCCTATCGAAGAGCAACAATACCTGTTCAGGCAAATCCCTAAAGCGGCTTTGGCCGAGATAGATTCACTATATGGTCACGATGGATTTTTGATCGATACCGAGATCCTGACCAATGTTATTTCATCATTTTTTAAAACAGACGTAAAAGGCAAGATCATAGACTTGCAGCAAACAGCATAAACACATAATGAGCAAGAAACTTAAAATTGGACTTTTTGGCTTTGGCGTAGTTGGCCAGGGCTTGTATGATATCATCCGCACCAAAAACCTGAATATCGAAATTGTTAAGATCGCTATTAAAGACGCCGGTAAAAAACGTTCTCTCCCCGCCGAATTATTTACAACCGATAAGGACGAACTGCTGAATAACCCCGAAATTAATACCATTGTAGAATTAATTAACGATACCGAAGCGGCTTTCGAAATTGTATCTACCGCGTTAAGCACGGGCAAAAATGTAGTATCATCCAGCAAAAAAATGGTGGCGCTGCACTTGCAGGAATTAATAGACCTGCAACACCAGCATGGCACATCTTTATTATACGAGGGCGCGGTTTGCGGTAGTATCCCCATTATCCGTAATCTGGAGGAGTATTATGATAACGAGCTGCTACACTCCATTAGCGGTATATTTAATGGCTCATCAAATTATATCCTGTCGAAGGGTTATAACGAAAACATGGATTATGATACTGCGCTAAAACTGGCGCAGGATTTAGGCTTTGCCGAAACAGACCCTACTATGGATGTAGGCGGCTTTGATGCTAAGTTTAAACTGGTAATTGCAGCGGCCCATGCTTACGGCGTAATTATTAAGCCCGAAGAAGTGCTGAATGTGGGGATCCAAAACCTATCGGCTTATGACTTGCAGTACGCGCGCGAGAAGAAACTAAAGATAAAATTAGTGCCCGTAGCTAAGGAACTGGACGACCAGCATGTAACCATGTTTGTATTACCTAAACTGGTAAACGAACACGAGTTTTTATATAATGTAGATTACGAGTACAATTGCGTTACCGTACAAGCCGCCTTTGCCGATCAGCAATTCTTTTATGGCAAGGGAGCCGGCGGCCACCCTACTGGTTCGGCTGTGTTATCAGATATTGCCGCCCTGCGTTATGATTACCAATATGAGTATAAAAAAGCGCATCAAAAAAAGGACTTGAAGTTTACTAATGATGTTGAACTGAACATTTACCTGCGTTACGAGGACGAGGATTTGGTAGAAGCCTTGCAATTTGAATACATCCACGAACGCTTTTATTCGGGCAATTATAAATTTGTTACCGGAAAAATCAATTTGCAAAATCTAATTGACAATCAATACCGTATATTAAATAACAAGGCGTTCATCGCCTTTGCCGATCAGCTAACAGGGGTCAGTTTAGCCTCGGCAGCAAAAGAATCAGCTGAAGTTTTTTAGTAGATTTCCTCAACTGAATTAAAAAAGGCTTCCTTAAACGGAGGCCTTTTTGTTTTTGACTCCCGACGAAGATTTAACCACAAAGGCCACAAAGAGGGGAATACCAAGGTCACAAAGCCATTTTGACTCGTCTTTAATTAATGATGGGTATCTTTGTGTTCTTTGTGCAAAAATCTTTGTGGCCTTTGTGGTTAAATCACCACCTAAAACCTAATTAACCCCCACCAATTTTTACAACGCAAAATTTAAACATATCTTTACCTTTGCAATTGGCTATCCCTATTTAATGTCAAAACTTTATAAACTATTCGGCAATAAAATATTTATTACCACGCTGTGGTTTGGGCTAAGCTTTTTCGCGGCCTTTAAAATGGCCATGGGGCATGCCATTAATAATTACCTTATCTACAAATACACCTTTGTAAACCTGCTGCATCAGCAAAACCTGTATTCGCCTCAGCCCCAGTTTTATTACGATACCAATCATTACGGCCCGCTTTTCGCCATTATTATAGCCCCTTTTACCTTTTTGCCCAATGGTGTTGGCGCTGTGCTATGGACAATAGTAAATGCCTTTGTGTTATACAAGGCCGTATTAATGCTGCCTTTAAAAAGCAATTATAAATACGCCATCCTGCTTATTTGCGCGCATGAACTGATGACCGCCGCCTACAGCGTGCAGTTTAACCCAATAATGACGGCCATTATTATCCTCAGCTTTGTATTTATCCGCAATGGTAAGGATTTTTGGGCAGCGCTGTTTATCATAGCCGGTACTTATATTAAGTTATATGGTATTGTAGGGCTGGCATTCTTTTTCTTTTCAGATCATAAGATCAAGCTGATACTTTCCCTGATATTTTGGTCGGTGGTACTGTTTGTATTGCCGATGGTTATTTCTTCACCAACATTTGTAGTACAATGTTATAAAGATTGGTATACCAGTATAAGCGATAAAAACCTGCACAATGCCGTATCTGATATGCAAGATATTTCGGTAATGGGGATGATCAGGCGGATCTTTAGCTACCCCAATCTATCCAACACCCTGGTTATTTTACCGGCGATGCTGTTGTTTGCCACCTCGTACTTGCGTATTAAAAGCTTTAAAAACATTAATTATCAATTGCTGATACTTGCCTCTACCTTATTGTTTACAGTGATTTTCAGCACCGGGTCAGAATCGCCTACTTATATTATCGCGTTTGCGGGTGTGGCTATATGGTTTATGAACCTGGAGAGGCCAGTTAAGCCATTTGAGATTTTTTTGTTGATATTTGCTTTGATCATAACCAGTTTGTCGCCTTCAGATCTGTTTCCGAAGTTTATTAACCGGCAATATATTAAGCCTTATGCATTAAAGGCCCTGCCTTGCTTTGCAATATGGCTAAAAATTATTTACGAAATTTTAACCCGCCGGTTTAAACCAACAAGCGGACAAGTACCCGAATTAGCTATATATGAGTAAGAAAATATCGGTAGTTATCCCCTCTTTTAACGAAGCAAGCAATATTGCTGAATTATTGCTCCGGCTAACAGCGGTGTTGAATAAGCTACCTTATACCTACGAGGTTATTTTTATTGATGACGGCAGCTTAGATAATACCATTGATGTAATTAAGGCCGCCAATACTACCAACAACAACCTGTATTACCTGGAACTATCCCGTAATTTTGGCCATCAGAACGCGTTAAAGGCAGGTTATGATTATGCCGGGGGCGATTGCATTATTAGTATGGATGGCGATTTGCAGCACCCGCCCGAGTTGATCCCCCAATTTTTAGAGAAATGGGAAGAGGGTTTTGATGTGGTATACTCCACCCGCGAATACCAGGACGATGCTACGTTTTTCAAAACCAAAACATCGGATATATTTTACAACATGATCAATTCCTTATCGGATACGAAGCTGGAAAAAGGCACAGCCGATTTCCGTTTGATAGACCGTAAGGTAGCCAACGTGTTGGTGCAACTGAACGAGAACGGCTTGTTTATGCGCGGCTTGATCAAATGGCTGGGTTTTAAGCAATACGCCATCAATTACCAGGCCGATCCGCGTTTTTCGGGCAGTAGCAAGTATACTTTAAAACGTATGATCCGCTTTGCGGTAGAGGGTATCACCGCCTTTAGCGTACGCCCGCTAAATATCGCTATCGGTATCGGCGCGTTCTTTTCGTTCATGTCGCTGCTATACATCCCCTACATTGCCTGGACATTTGTTTACGGGCACGAGGTACCGGGCTGGGCATCGGTACTAGCATCGGTAGTGTTTTTTGGCGGGATGCAGCTAATGGTTTTAGGTATTATAGGCTTGTATTTGGGTAAAATGTTTATGCAATCTAAAAACCGGCCAAATTATATTGTACGGTCAACCAATTTAATAAAGGTGAATAAATGATCCTGTTAAGCTTTGATATAGAAGAATTTGACATGCCGTTTGAGTATGGCAAAAGCCTTAGCTTTGATGAGCAGTTAGCTGTATCAACCGAAGGCACGATAGTTATCCTGGATTTGTTGAAGGCTGCCGGTGTTAAAGCTACGTTTTACTGCACGGCTAATTATGCCAAACATAAAACCGATATGATTATGCGGATAGTTGACGAGGGCCACGAACTGGCATCGCACGGCTATTTCCATTCGGAGTTTATACCCGAGCATTTGGCATCGTCAAAACGTGTTTTAGAATCGTTGGCCGATGTGCCTGTTAAGGGTTATCGCATGGCCCGTATGATGCCTGTTGACGAGATAGAAATACAAAAGGCGGGCTATAAGTATAATTCATCCATTAACCCAACCTGGCTACCGGGCCGGTATAACAATTTTAGCAGGCCGCGTAAATGGTTTTGGCAGGATGGTGTTTTGCAGATACCCTCTTCGGTTTCGCCACTTATCCGCTTCCCTTTATTTTGGTTAAGTTTTCATAACCTGCCCATGTTTATATTGAAATGGCTGTGCGATATTACTTACCGTAAGGATGGCTACCTTAATTTGTACTTTCACCCATGGGAGTTTACCGATTTAAATAAGCCCGAAAAATATGGCTTCCCCGGCTATGTAGTGCGCAATACCGGCGAGGATTTTATAGAAAGGATGCGAAACTTTATTGCCTGGGGACAGGAAAAAGGCTTTCAGTTTAAGCGCACCGGCGATTTTGCTGCCGATATTATACAAAAAAGCCGGAAATAAATCTCCGGCATTTTTTGCATATTGGTATTTAACTGATCTGCTCTTTAATCTATTTTATATTTCCCTGTTCATATCCCAGTTTTCCAGGTAATCGGCCACACGGCGTACAAACGATCCGCCCAGCGCCCCGTCAACCACACGGTGATCATACGATAGCGATAAAAACATCATGTGTCTTATAGCTATTACATCACCTTCTTTGGTTTCTAAAACAGCGGGTTTCTTTTTAATAATACCGATTGCTAAAATGGCCACCTGCGGCTGATTGATGATGGGCGTACCCATCACATTACCAAACGAACCTACGTTGGTCAGCGTAAAGGTGCCGTTTTTAACCTCATCAGGCAACAGCTTATTGGCACGGGCACGGTTGGCCAAATCATTAACAGATTTGGTAACACCGGTAAGGTTTAGCGCGTCGGCTTTATGAATTACAGGGACAATAAGGTTACCGCTTGGTAAAGCTGTAGCCATGCCGATATTAATATCCTTCTTTTTAATGATCTGCGTACCATTAATTGAACTGTTGATGAGCGGGAAATCCTTAATGGCCTTTACAACCGCCTCAATAAATATGGGGGTAAAAGTAATACGCTCGCCTGTGCGGGCTTCAAAATCCTTTTTAATTTTTTCGCGCCACTTTACCAGGTTGGTTACATCGGCTTCTACAAACGATGTTACGTGCGGCGATGTGTGCTTGCTCATCACCATGTGATCGGCAATCAGCTTGCGCATCCTGTCCATCTCAATGATCTCGTCCCCTCCCGATACCACATACGTTGGTTTAGGCGGAGCTGGAGCGGCCGGTTTTGGCGTTGCCTGTGCCTGCTGCGCGGGTGCAGGTTGTTGTGGTTGGGCCGGTTTTGGTGCTGCCTGAGCTTGCGGGGCCGCCGCCTGTTGTGCTGGCGGTGCTTGCTGCGGCCTTGCAGTTTGTTGTGGTTGTGGCGTAGCAACAGGCGATGGCCTGTTATTTTGCGCCGGCTTTTTGCTGATATAGTTCAGCAGGTCATCCTTGGTTAAACGGCCATCGGCCCCCGTTCCGGGAATCTTATCCAGCTCGTTCATGCTGATGTTTTCCTGCATGGCTATATTTTTAACCAGTGGCGAGTAAAAACGATCGGTGCCGGTAAAAGACGGGACTTGTATAACAGGCTCTTCCGGCTTTAATTGATTAATGCCGGGTATAGGTTCCTCTTCAAATTCAACAGCATCATTTGCCGGGAATGATTCGCGATAGGCCGGAGCAGCAGGCGCCGCCGCCGGGCTTGGCGCGCTTTCGGTAGCAGCAGTGGTTACATCGGTTTCAATTTCAGCAATTATTGCCCCTACCTGCACAACATCGTTCTCGTTACATAATTGCTGAACAAGCTTACCGCTTACCGGCGAGGGTATTTCGGAATCAACCTTGTCAGTCGCGATTTCCATTATTGCCTCGTCCGCTTCGATATAATCGCCAGGAGATTTTAACCACCTGATGATAGTTGCTTCCGCAACACTCTCACCCATCTTTGGCAGCAACAATTGGTATTTGGCCATAGTAAAATTCAGTATAGATGGGTCAAAAATAAGGAATTCAATCCTTAGTTTTCCACTTCGGCCAGTAAAGTATTCAACATTCCTAATGCCGAAATTGCACTCCGTTCGATGTTTTGGAGCCTTTTATTACCAAATGTGAATTTCTTTGTCACAGTTTTGTTAACCGAAGCTACTGCTATCCAAACAGTTCCGACCGGTTTATCTGGAGTACCGCCACCGGGGCCGGCAACACCGGTAACCGCGATGGCATAGTCCGATTTAAAATTTAAAATCGCGCCTTCTACCATTTCTTTTACGGTTTCCTCGCTAACGGCACCATGTTGCCACAATGTTTCGTTCTTTACGCCCAGCACACTCTCCTTTAACTCGTACGAATAGGATACCGTACCGCCATAAAAAACGTTTGATGAACCCGGATGTTGGGTGAACAAATGCGAGATATAACCGCCGGTACAACTTTCGGCAACCGACAGGGTTAAACCCCTTGCTTCCATTTTATCCAGGATGGCTTTTTCAAGCGCTATATCTTCTTCGGCTACCAAAACATTGGCCACGCGGGCCAGCAAAAGGCCGGCATAATGGTTAACCTCATCGGTTAAGGTGGCTTCATTTTCGCCATATCCACTTAAGCGCAGGCGCACTTGCCCTAATTTAGGCAGGTAGGCCAGTTTTATGTGTGCAGGCAGGCTATCCTCAATATCAGCAATCCTTACCGCCAAAAACGATTCGCCCTCTCCCACGGTCAGGATAGTTTTATGTACAATAGCGGGCAATTTAAAGGTGGCCTTTATTCTTGGCAACACGGTATCCTCCATCATATACATCATTTCGAAGGGTACACCCGGCATCGATACATATACCCGGCTATCGTGGTTAAACCACATGCCAGGCGCGGTGCCGTTATGGTTAATTACCACCTCGCAATTGGCCGGTACCTTTGCCTGCAGGCGGTTTACTTCCAGCAGGGGGCGGTTATATTTTTTAAAAATGCGTTCAACATTATCCAGGGTTTCCTGGTTATCCACCATCCCCACATTAAAATACTCGGCTATTGTTTTTTTGGTGATATCGTCCTTTGTTGGCCCTAGGCCACCGGTAATGATGATGATATTTGCGCGGTTATGCGCTTCGGCTAAGGCAGTCAGGATATGTTCGCGCTCGTCGGATACGGACGAGATCTGTTTTACCCTTACCCCTATTTTATTCAGTTCCTTAGCAATCCAGGCCGAGTTGGTATCAACAATCTGGCCAATCAGGATCTCGTCGCCTATGGTTATAATTTCTGCAAGCATTACAGGTTGTTATAATAATCTTTACGTTTACTTAGTTTAAGGTCCTGCAATATCGAGGCCTTTACCTTTAAATCTACACTGTACGATTTATAGTAGCCAAAAGGTATCCAGTGCATAGATAGATCCCAGCAATGCAAATCGCGATAGAAACCAAATGAGGTGGCATCGCTAAACTTCTGCAGCTTTAAATCGTAGTTGGTTGAAAATTGCACTTTCCATTTAGGCGTAACGCTTAAATCGCCGCTGATTTGCATGGTATTGGATATGACAGAGGTAAGCCTGTCGTTATTATAGTTAAAGCTATAGTTAAGCGAAAGATTCCAGGGGATCTTAAAATCTATATAGGCGTTTGGATCGCTGTTGAGCAGGGCCAGTTTATTAGCTTGTTCGGCCGTTAAATTTGGTATGGCGTTAGGTGGCGCACCAACAGGCTGCTGCCGCTTTTGTTGCTGAGGTTTAAATGCCTCGGGATTTAAACTGGCACCCATAGATACGTTGAACGATGTTAAAAACGGCAGGTTGCCATTTTGAAAGGTATACTTATTAACCCTTTGCGTATAGCGCACACGGGTGTTGTTTGAGATAGAATCGCGCACATTTACCACATAAGGGTCAAATACGCCGCCAAAACTGATGGAGATCTTTTGATTAAGAATAGCGGTGTGGCCTGCAAAGTTGATAGGCGAAAGCTTGAATGAGTCGGCCGCGAAATTGTAGAAAGTACCAAACGAAAGACCTTGTAGTATCGGCACATTCCTGTCCTTGCCCGATGTATCGGTACTTTTAGCCCGCACCTTGGCCTCGATGGTATTATCGACAGAGAAGCTTAAGCCCGCCGATCGCCCACCGCTTGGCCCGCCGTAAATGGCCTGGTCGAAAATAGAATACCGCTGTACCGATGCCGGGTATGGCACGGTGGCATTACTTACCGCAATACGGTTATAACTATAATCAAGGCTGCTGTAATCCGGGCGGTAGCTAAAGCTTATGGATGGCGTAATTACATCGCGGATCTTTCTTATTTTACTGTTTTTAAAGCTAATGATACCATATACTTTGGTAGACATACCCGCGCTAAGGCTATATTCGCCCACGCGCTTAAAACCGGGAACGGTATCAACTATCATGGAGTCGAGCCCGGTTATGCTACCACGGTCAAAGCGTTTACGTGTGGTTTGAAAATACCACTTATCGGTATAGTTTACGCTGGTATTAAACTGGAAGTACTTTAGCACATTGAGGTTAAGCCCAATTGGTATTTGGTGCTGTAAGCCATTTTGAAGGCGTTTTTGAAAGGTGGTGCTTTTAAACAACTCATCTTCGGGGATACTATTTAACTTGTTTGTACCGGTTAAGCTATACCCAATGGTCAATTTTTGATACCATTTTTGCTCGCCCACCCTGTCCTTCGGGTCAAATGGACTGATGGTAGACATATTGAAACTAAAGCTGGGCAGTTCCAGGGTTACTATTTTACGGGTCAGATCCTGGCTGTGCGATATATTAGCGGTAAAGTTAAACGGTGTGCCTTCCCATGTTTTGCCGTATGCTATACTGGAGTGCAGGTTATTTTGCGTTAACTGCTGCAAACTATAGTTGGTAGTAGCCGGGTTGTTTTGATAATAGCTTGATGTACCCGCGTTTACCGAGGCGCTAAAGGTAGTACCCGGGTGCGCGTTGGGGCTGGTACTGTGCGACCATTGTATATTAAAATCCTTGGCGGCCGGGTCGCCCTCTAAACCGTAGTTGTGCGATCCGTAAGCCAGCGTTAACGATCCTTGGTATTTATATAGTTTAGTATAGCGCGATGCAACATTTAACTCGTACGATCCTTTTGCGTATATCGTCCCCTGTACGGTTGCATCAACATAATCGTTTATACCAAAATAATAACCGGCATTGCGCAGGTAAAAGCCCAGTTTTTGATCCTCGCCAAAGGTGGGCAATATAAAGCCAGATGCCCGGGAATCAGGCTTGGGGAAAAAGCCGAATGGAAAGGCAATAGGCAAGGGTACACCTTCTACCTCCAGATAAAATAAGGAAGATATGATCCGCTTTTTTTCGGCAATACCCTTGGTAATTACAATACCAAAGTGTGTGTATGGATACGGCAAATCGCAGGTACTTAGCAGCGAATTTTCGTAGGCTACCTCATCTCCCTTTAATTTTTTTGCCCGGCCGCCCGATATAAAGTTGCCATCCTGTTCGGTAGCGCCATTCCAAACCAGGCCGCCCTTGGTGTCATAATCAACCAGTAGCGAGTCGGATGTTAAGGGCTTTTCCTGTTTATCCATTTTAGATATCGGGCGGCCAACATAACGGTGGGTTTTAGGATCTATCATCCCGCTGGCAAACACCAGGTGTTTTTTTTCGTCGATACGTATAAAATCGGCATCCAGTTCCATTTCGCCATAGGTTACACGGGCGCCGCCGTATAGATAACGCATTTTATGTTCCTCGTCAAAATAGGTCGAATCCTTAGCGGTGGCTGTAATGGTTTCGGTAATATTATCGGTATCGCGGGGGGCGGTAACGTTCTTTTTTTTAGTGGTATCGGTAAGTTTGGTACTGGTTTTTGGCTTTTTAATACGTAATAATTTACGGTCGCGTACCGAATCCAGCTGAATAATCGTATCTTTAGCTAAAGCATAATGGTTTAATGCGCCTTTATTCGCAGCAGCAATCTCATTCAATACCAATACAATTGCGAGCAGAAAAAAAAGTCGTATAAATTTCAAAATCGATTATGAATACTAATTTTGCAGATATGGTTAACAGCGCCCAAAAATAATGAAAAATAAAGCATTAGAAAGATTGATTTGTGGTTTATCGTTATCATTAGTTTCGCTTACACTTTTCTCTTTTACAAATCCCCGTGATACTATTATAGCCCCCGCTTTTAAGCTAAAAACAGTTGTTGTTGATGCCGGCCATGGCCGTATGAGCAACGGTGTATGGAGGGGTGCATCGGGCGAATATTCGCAGGAAAGTAAAGTAACGCTTGCAGTAGCATTTAAATTGCAGGCTGCTATACAAAAAGAGTTGCCCAGTATTAACGTAGTAATGACCCGTACAGACGATAACGATGTACTATGGCAAAAAAGGGCCGATATAGCCAACCAAAACAAAGGGCAATTATTTATCTCGCTGCACTGTAATTCACTGCCAGACAGGACAATAAAAGGCGCGCGTGGTAAAAAGATCCATGTACCGGACAGATCGGGCAAGGGCGTTTTGCTGCTGGTTTATATTTACCGCCGGGTGGGCGAGCAGGAAGCTGCCATTAGAGAAAACGAGTTTGAGGATAAAAACTATAAGGACAATACCGAGCTAAACCCTACCGATCCGGCTTCGATTATCCTTTTAAATGCATTTAAAGATAAATACCGAAAACAAAGTTTGCGTTTTGCTAATTTAGTGAATGATGAGTTTATAACTACCGATGGACGCAGAAGCGAAGGCGTACGCGAGCAAAGTGTATTGGTACTGGCCCGCAGCGGCATGCCATCAGTACTGGTAGAGATGGGTTATATTAATAACGCCGATGACGAGAAGTACATGAATTCGGAAGATGGACAAAACGAAATTGTGGCCACATTGATACGGGCTATAAAAGCATATAAAAGGGAAGTTGAGCAAACAGCATCAGATACTAATTGATTAATATAATATACATCTATTTTGAAAATATCTAACGAAACCAAAATCGGCGCCCTAACGGCCATCAGCATTGCTATACTTATTATTGGCTATAGCTACCTGCGTGGTAACGACGTTTTTTCGAGGTCGAATAAATTTTATGCCATTTATAAAAGTGTGGAGGGGCTGGCCGTATCTAAACCGGTATTGGTAAACGGTTTCCAGATTGGCAGGGTATCGCGCATGAAATTGCAACCCGATGGCCGTACCATTGTAGAGTTTAAAATTGAACCTGATTATAATATCCCCAATAATACCCTGGCTAAATTGGAAAGCACCGACCTGTTGGGCAGCAAGGCTATTGTATTTGAATTAGGCAACAGTAAGGAATACGCCGAAAATAAGGATACTCTGCGCGCCGATATACAAGGCAGTTTGGCCGAAAGCCTGCAACCTATCCAGCGTAAAGCAGAATTATTAATAGGTAAGGTAGATTCGTCGCTGGCGGCTATTAATAAGATATTGAACCCAGATTTTCAGCGGAATGTTGACCGCAGCTTTGCCAGTATTGCCAACTCCCTGCAAACACTGGAAGGTACCACTAAAAAGATAGATAACCTGATAGGCGCGCAAACTACGCACATCAATAATATCCTGGCTAATGCCGAAAGTGCATCGGGTGGTTTAAAGACAACCGTTAACAACATGAACGATGTTACCGACAACTTTAAAAAGGTAAGTAACGATTTAGCTAACTCTAAAATTAAAGAAACGCTGGATAACGCCAACAAGGCGGTAGCCGATTTGCAAGCCGTAATGACGAAAGTTAACAGCAAGGATGGTTCGTTAGGTTTATTACTGAACGACGACCAGTTGTATAAGAACCTAACCAACGCATCTAAAAACCTGGATGATCTGTTTATCGATTTGAAAGCGCATCCAAAACGCTATGTAAGCTTCTCGGTATTTGGGGGGAAGAAGGATTAAGTCTTTAGTCTGGAGTCTTTAGTCTTAAGTAAAACACTTAGGATTTTCTGACTTGGGACTTGTTACTTAAGACTTTCGACTTAAATAGAAAACGTTTTCCCCTCGATAGCTAATTCTGTTTCGGGAAATACGCTGCGGGCTTCGTCCAGTAATTCGTTAAGGGTTTTGTAGCGGGCCGAAAAATGGCCAATCAGTAGTTTTTGGGCATTTGTTTTGGCAGCCACCTCTCCTGCTTGTAAGGCTGTTGTGTGGTGGGTTTGCAAGGCCCTATCCAGCATATTATCCAAAAAAGTAGCTTCATGATATAACAGGTCGGCATTGGCTATCTGCCTAAAATAACTTTCGCCATAAAGTGTATCCGAACAATAAGCGTAGGATTTTGGGCGTTCGGAATCGATGGTCAATTCGTCGTTTTTATAAAACTTCCCATTTGCATCGGTATAGTCCTCCCCTTTTTTAAGCCTGGAATAATACTCAACCGGGATATTCATTTTTTCTATCTTCTCTTTCATCAGCTTTCTTAACCGCTTTTTTTGACGGAATAAAAAGCCGGTGCAAGGTATGCGGTGATCAAGCGGGATACTTTCAATAATTACATCCTGGTTATCTACCAGTTTGGTTGGCACGCTTGCATCAATAAAAGTATACTCTAAAGGATATTGAACTGTAGTTTCGGAATATTTAAATTGCAGGTCGATAATTTCTTTTAATGGCGCGGGGCAAAAAATATGTAGGGTTTTGGTACGGCCGTTAAGGTGAAGCGATGATAACAGGCCAACCAGGCCCAGGTAATGATCGCCATGCAGGTGGCTAATAAAGATATAATCTATACGGCTGGCCTTTACATCAAAGCGCAGCATTTGTTGCTGTGTGCCCTCGCCGCAATCAACTAAGTACAGGCGCTCGTTTATATTTAGCGCCTGTGCTGTAGGGTTTCTGTTAAAAATGGGTGTTGCTGAACTGCTTCCAAGTATGGTTACTTCGAATTTCATTTACGATTAACAATCATCAACCTATTTTGCTTCCTTTTTTAATTCTTTTTCTATCTCTTCCATAAAAATCAGATCGATAGCTTCGTCAACAGTTGATACGATGGTTAAAACCGAATCTAACTGAGAGATGGTAACCAGGCGTGCAACCGCATCGTTAAGGCCTACCATAATGAATGATCCTTCTGCATTTTTGCACAAGCGATGACCAACCAATAAACTGCTCAGGCCCGATGAATCGGCAAACTTAACCTGCGACAGATCAAGCACAATGTTTCTTTGCCCTTCCGCGTTTATCAGTATCAGTTCGGATTTTAGTTGCGGCGTAATCAACGAGTTTATTTTAGACTCGTTCAGCTTTATCAGTACGTATTTCTCGTGTTTATCAACAGCAAATTTCATGTTGTGTGCGTAATAATATAAGAAGCTAAGATATAATTAATTTAGTTATAAAACCTACAAGTTCAACAGTGCTTTATTTACAGATTGCTCTACCCTGTTCAGCACATTACCTTGTTCGGGTTTTACAAATGCCTCACCTGTTATCTGTTCAAATAACTCAATATATCTTTCAGAAATAGATTCAACAATCTCCGGTGTCATCTCCGGCACTACCTGTCCATCCTTACCCTGGAAACCGTTTTCGATCAGCCATTTCCTTACAAATTCTTTTGAAAGTTGTTTTTGCGGTTCGCTTTTATCCTGGCGTGCGGCATAGCCCTCGCTATAAAAGTAACGTGACGAATCGGGTGTGTGGATCTCATCAATCAGGTAAATAACACCATCGGCTTTGCCAAATTCGTATTTGGTATCAACCAGTATCAGGCCGCGTTCGGCAGCAATTTCGGTTCCGCGGGCATATACGGCGCGGGTGTATTTTTCTAATTGTACGTAGTCTGCTTCAGACACAATGCCTTTAGCCAAAATATCCTCGCGCGAAATATCCTCATCGTGCCCTACCGATGCCTTGGTGGTTGGAGTAATAATGGGCTCGGGCAGTTTGTCGTTTTCTTTTAAGCCATCGGGTAAGCTTACACCGCAAACCTGGCGTTTACCGGCACTGTATTCGCGCCAGGCATGGCCAGCTAAATAACCGCGGATCACCATTTCTACTTTAAAGGGATCGCATATACGGCCAATGGTTACACTTGGGTCGGGTACGGTTACTACCCAGTTAGGTACAATATCGGCAGTGGCCTTTAAAAATGTAGCGGCTATTTGGTTAAGTACTTGCCCTTTATAAGGTATGGCTTCGGGTAAAACCACATCAAATGCCGAAATGCGGTCGGATACTACCATTACCAGGTATTTATCCTGTATGGTATAAACATCGCGTACCTTGCCTTTATAATACCCGGTTTGCCCGGGGAAATTGAAGTTTGTTTCTTTTATTGAGTTCATTTTATAGTTCATGGTTGATGGTTCATAGTTCATGGCTGATAGTTCACCGTAATACCTTTCTCACCATGAACTATGAACCATTAGCTACGAACTACTGAATATCCCCGTATGCTTCTAAAATTTTCCTTACCAGTTTGTGGCGTACCACATCTTCGCCGGTCAGGTAAATAATGTCTATACCTTTTATATCCGTTAAAATACGTAACGCGGTAAACAAACCCGATTGCTGCTTTTTAGGCAAATCTATCTGGGTAACATCACCCGTAACAATAAACTTAGCCGATGGGCCCATACGGGTCAGGAACATTTTTAATTGCATATCGGTGGCATTTTGGGCCTCGTCTAATATCACAAAGCAATTATCCAGTGTACGGCCGCGCATAAATGCCAGCGGTGCAATTTCAATGGTACGGTTTTCCAGGTACAGCTTCAGCTTTTCAGCGGGGATCATATCGTCCAGCGCGTCGTATAACGGGCGCAGGTATGGGTCTATCTTTTCCTTCAAATCGCCCGGTAAAAAGCCCAGGTTCTCCCCTGCTTCAACAGCGGGGCGGGTTAGGATGATCCGCTTGATCTCCTTGTTTTTCAAAGCCCTTACAGCCAAGGCTACGGCAGTATAGGTTTTACCCGTACCGGCAGGCCCAATGGCAAACAAGATATCGTTTTTGGCAATGGTATCAACCATGCGGCGCTGGTTGGCCGTGCGGGCCTTTACCATAATGCCGTTTGGCCCAAACACAATTACCTCGCCCATTGGCGATTTATCGGCAGCGGCATCGGTTGTTGCAACTGCCGGGCTTGATTTTGCCCCAAATATGCGCTCTACATCAATACTGTTTAACGATTCAAACTTATCTACGTGGTCAACCAATAAAGTAAACTTATCGTTGAACGCTTTTAATTCCTGCTCGTCACCCAATACTTTTACATCGCTGCCACGGGCTACGATCTTCAGTTTGGGATATTGTTTCTTAATGATCTCGAAGTGGTCATTATTTGGCCCCCACAAAACTGCGGGATTAATATGCTCTATTGATAATTTTAGTTCGTTCAAACTTAATTGATTTTTATAGTTACAGATTATTTCTGATTAAAAAATTGAATATTTGTAGCGCCTAACGCTTGGTACAAGATTAGCAATAAATATTATTATATTAATGGGAATAATTACATTAACTACTGACCTTGGCGATAAAGATATTTACCAGGCTGCCCTGAAAGGGAGCATCCTGAGGGTATTGCCAACGGTTAATATAGTTGATATCACCCACAATATAACTGCCTTTAATATACAACAAGCCGCGTTCATTTTAAAAAATAGTTATTACTATTTCCCCGAGCAAACTGTACACCTGATTGGCATTGATACCGTTTACAATAAAGATGTTAAATACCTGGCTGTAAAATACCGCAACCATTACTTTGTAGGGGCCGATAACGGCATATTTTGCCTGATGTTTGGCCGCGACCCGGATGAAATGGTAGAGATAAGCCTGATGCAGGATTTGAAGTTTTTGCACTTCCCCCTTACCGATATTTTTGTAAAGGCCGCTTGCATTTTAGCCAAAGGCGGTAAACTATCTGACATTGGCGAACCGGTAGACAGTGTTGAGAAAAAGATGAACCTGCAACCGGTGATAGAAAAAAACCTGATCAGGGGGATGGTGATCTATATCGATTCGTTCCAAAACGTGATCACTAATATTACCAAAGACTTGTTTATGAAGATACAGGAAGGCCGCCGCTTTATCCTGTACTTTAAGCGCAACGAGGTGATTACCCAACTAAGCTGGTATTATAACGAAGTGGAAGAAGGCGAAAAGCTTTGCCTGTTTGGTATTAGCGACCATTTAGAAATTGCCATAAACAAAGGCAACGCCAGCGGGTTATTAGGATTGAAAATTGATGACAGTGTCATTATCGATTTTCAATAACACATCACTATGAAAAAACTGCTTGTTTATATACTATTGCTATGCGCGTTTACTTCGGCGCGGGCACAAACAAAATCCGATTCGCTTGCTTACCAGTTACAGCGTGATAAAATTAATGCCATGCTGGATGTGCGCCGGCAAAAGTTTAGCCAATACGATGAAAGCCTGAGCCAGCATACCGGTATCTTCGGGCTGCAAACCAAAAAAGATATCCGCCGCAGCAATGATATTTTGATGGATATTGTAAAAACGGATAACGAAATCTTTCGGCAATTAAAAATATTGTTGGATTATCGCGCCTTTGCGCAAACGCAGGTACAAAGCCATACACAGGAGGTTGAAGGCAACGCCCTGGCTTACATGGCTACGATAAATAAACTGCGCAGCCAGCTGGATATGGTTAAAAAAGACGCCGACCATGTGACAACCCACCAATATAATATAGAGAAAGCGATGTTCGGTATTATTGTACTCATGCTTTTGTCAATTTTATATCTCATCAGCCGTAAAAGCAGCGTAAAAGCTTAGCTTTGGGGTTGAACAATAATTTGATCATATATATAAATGGCCCGCGGACGATTAAATAGTAGTAGCAAAGCAGAGGCAGAACTGCCAAAGGCAAAAATAAATAAGCAGAGTTTACGTAATGTAAAGAAACTGCTCTCCTACTTGAAACCATATCGGGGCAAGTTTTTTATAGCATTATTTTTGTTATTCATTAGTAGTCTTACCGGCTTGGCTTTCCCGGCCATTCTTGGTGCACTTTTAAATGCGGCACAAGGTGTTTATAAAAATAAATTTCTTCCACATAGCCTTAATGCCATAGGCTTGTTTGGCTTTGCGCTGCTGTTTGGACAAGCCTTTATCTCTTTTTTTAGGGTGGTGTTTTTTGTACAGGTAGCCGAAAAATCATTAGCTGATATTCGTCGCGATACCTATTTTAAACTGATTACACTCCCCATGAATTTTTTTGCCAATCGTCGTGTTGGTGAACTGAACAGTCGCATATCGGCCGATCTTTCCCAAATCCAGGATACGCTGACCACTACCATTGCCGAAATGATAAGGCAATTGGTAATTATGCTGGGTAGTGTAACCTTGTTGGTTATTGTATCGGGCAAATTGACACTATTGCTGCTAAGTATTTTACCGCTGCTGATTGCGTTCGCCGTTATATTTGGTCGTTTTATTCGCAAAATATCACGCCAGGCGCAGGATAAACTTGCCGAATCTAATACGGTTGTTGAAGAAACCCTGCAAGGTATTGCCAACGTAAAAGCCTTTGTAAACGAAGCCTACGAGGCCAGCCGTTACGATAAAATACTACGCGATGTTGTTGGTATTGCTGTAAAAGGTGCCAAGTTCCGTGGGATATTTGCCTCGTTTATTGTATTTTGTTTGTTTGGGACATTTGTTGGGGTGATATGGTATGGATCAACCCTGATCCATAATCATGAAATTGATACAGCCCAACTTACAAGCTTTGTGCTATACTCCATTTTTGTGGGTGCAGCAATGGGCAGTTTTCCTGATCTATATGCTAACCTGCAAAAAGCCGTAGGTGCCAGTGAGCGCGTACTGGAAATTTTAGCCGAACACGGCGAACCCATCTCTATGGTGGATACCAATAACGCGGTTGTTGAAACCATTAACGGTAACCTGGAGTTTAAAAACGTAGTATTCGCTTATCCATCCCGCCCCGAGATCACGGTATTAAATGATATTTCGTTCGAGGCTAAGGCCGGGCAAAAGGTGGCTATTGTGGGGCCAAGCGGCTCAGGAAAATCAACCATGGCTTCGCTGATATTGCAGTTCTATCATCCGCAGCAAGGCACTATCCAGTTTGATGGCCGTGATGCGGGTACCTATTCGTTAACCGATATCCGTAACCAGGTAGCCATTGTACCACAGGATGTATTGTTGTTTGGCGGATCGATTTTGGAGAATATCGCTTACGGCAAATTATCAGCCACTAAGGACGAAATTATACAAGCCGCCCAACGTGCCAACGCCCATCAATTCATTACAGGTTTCCCAGAAGGATATGAAACCATTGTTGGCGAGCGCGGCGTAAAACTATCAGGCGGACAAAGGCAGCGTATTGCCATTGCAAGGGCTTTATTAAAAAACCCGTCTATCCTGATATTGGATGAGGCTACTTCCTCCCTCGATTCGGAATCGGAACGCCTGGTGCAGGAAGCATTGGAAGAATTGATGAAGAACCGTACTTCCATCATCATCGCCCACCGCCTGTCCACTATCCGCGAAGCTGATAAAATTGTGGTGATTGAAAAAGGCTTGATATTAGAAACCGGCAGCCACGAGGATTTAATGAAAAACAAAGAAGGCTTGTATCGCTATCTGAGTCAGCTGCAATTCGAGACTAAAGAGTTGATCGAACCAATGGAACCTGGTCAACAGGTATAGATAGTTCAAAAAAAAGCACTAAATTACGGCAAGCAATTATATAGCAGTATTGTTTATCAGTAGCTGCTATCGACTTAAATATAAGAATGAACTTAACTATACACGGTGCCGCACAGCAGGTTACAGGAAGCATGCACCTGCTGCAGGTTGGCCAATATAAAATATTGATAGATTGCGGATTGGATTACGAAAAGGAACGCAGCCTGCAATCAAACGAAGATTTTCCCTTTAACCCGGCAGCTATTGACCTGGTGATATTAACCCACGCCCACATAGATCATTCGGGCAACCTGCCTACGCTGGTACGCATGGGCTATGCCGGGCAAATCCTATGCACTCCCCCTACTGCCGATCTGACCGAATTGTTATTGTTCGATTCGGTTAACATTTTTATGAGCAAGCAGGAGAAAAGTCGCAAGCATAGCCGTGGGAAACATGGGGCAAGCCGCCAACCGCTATATCTGCACAAACATGTAATGGATACTGTGGAACGCTTTGTGACCATTGGCTTTAACAAACCATTCCAAATTAACGGCGATATTGAACTAACCTTTATTCCCGTTGGCCACTTGTTAGGTGCCGCCGCTGCGGTATTAAACATTAACGACGGAGGCGAAGAAAAAACAATTGCCTTTACAGGAGATATCGGTCGGCAGGGCTACCCTGTTTTAAACGATCCGCAACCGCTCCCTCCTGTCGACTATTTAGTAACCGAGTCAACCTACGGAGGCCGGATGCATACCAAAGGTAAAACGGTTGAAGAGGCATTGGTAGAGGTGATTGAAAAAGCCTGCATTAAGGAACCGGGGCGATTAATTATCCCGGCATTTAGTATTGGCCGTACACAATCGCTGGTGTTTACACTGAATAAGATCTTTAGCAGCGGTTTGCTACCGCCGGTACAGGTATTTGTTGATAGCCCTATGGCTACCCGATCAACCACTATTTACCGCAAGCACCACCATTTGGTGAACGATGAAGCTAAAGAGTTCTACAATCAACAAGGTGACGAATTTGAGTTTGAAAACCTGACGTATATCGAAAATATTAAGGAGAGCAAGCAGATTAGCAATTACTTTGAGCCTTGCATTATCATCTCATCGGCCGGTATGCTGGAGGGGGGCCGTATCCAGGATCACCTGTTTTATAATATCCAAAACTACTACTGCACCATACTCTTTATAGGTTACTGCGCCAAAGGTACTTTAGGCCACCGCCTGTTGCGTGGCGACCCTATCGTCCATATTAAAGACCGCGAACTGGCCGTATATGCCACCATTAAACAAACCGACGTATTGAGCGCCCACGGCGATCATGAAGACCTGGTGAATACTGTAAAACAAGCAGGTAAGGATAAATTGAAAAACGTTTTCCTGGTACATGGCGAAACTGTGAGTATGCAAGCCATGGCCGATGCGCTTGAAGCGGATGGTTACCCGGTTGTGATCCCTGAAAAGGGGGTTGTTTACGAGTTGTAAACCCTACCTTTTTGTCATTTCGAACGTAGAGAGAAATCTTATACGATAGGACTATCTGCACGTAGAAGATTTCTCTTTCGCCCCTTCGCGCTATCCTCCCGGCTCTATCGAAATGACAAAATAGATAATGAAGGCAACAAAAAAAGGCCCCGATCGCTCGGAGCCTATATCCCGTAAGGGATTGTTTTAGGGAATTGTGAGGGTAATATTTTATTGCTTAAAATGATTAATAATTAAGCTGGCTAATTCGGTACCAATACGCTCCTGGGCCTCGTTAGTTGCCGCGCCAATATGCGGGGTTAACGAAATTTTAGGGTGCTTCAATAAAGCCTCGTTGGGCGTTGGCTCGTTATCGTAAACGTCCAGGCCGGCAAAGCTTACTTTTCCGCTATCTAAAGCTGCAATTAAAGCGGCTTCATCAATTAAGCCACCACGCGAACAGTTTACAATAGCAACGCCTTTTTTTACCTTTTCAAATTCGGCAGTGCCTAATATTGGTTTCTCAATAAAAGGTGTGTGCAGGGTAATAAAATCAGCTTGTGCAATGATCTCGTCCTGAGTAGCAGTTTTTACAGCTACATTAACTTTAGTACCGCCGCTGCCTAAAACTATTTCCACTTCAGGGTTGAACGGGAAAAGATCATAAGCCAAAACATCCATACCTAAGCCGATAGCTATTTTAGCCACCTCGCGGCCAATACGGCCAAAACCTAAAATACCAATGGTTTTGCCACGCAGCTCGATACCTTTGGCATAAGCTTTTTTCAAGTCGTTAAACTTGGTGGTGCCTTCAACCGGCATTTTACGGTTACTATCCTGTAAAAAGCGGATGCCTGTAAACAGGTGCGCGAAAACCAGTTCGGCAACGGACAAGGATGATGACGCAGGGGTATTATAAGTAGGAATGCCTTTTTCTTTAGCATACTCCACATCAATATTATCCACACCAACACCACCGCGACCAATAACCTTTAGGTTTGGGGTAGCATCAATTAAAGCCTTGCGCACTTTGGTAGCGCTGCGCACGGTAATTACATCGTACTCGTTTAAGCGTGCAGGCAATTCATCCTGCGGTATATTATCTGTATCAACAATAAAGCCTGCTTCTTCCAGCAGTTTTTTACCTATCGGGTCGATACCATCATTAGCTAATATTTTGATCATCTTTTTTTGATTAAATTGGATTAGGTTGATTAAGTTACAGTGTGATAAACCACTCTCTTAATCAACCTAACCAACTATTCACTAATTATTTATTCTTCTCTGCAAACTCCTGCATGGCTTCAATTAATACATATACACTACTAATAGGCAATGCGTTATATATTGATGCACGGAAGCCGCCAGCGCTGCGGTGGCCTTTAATGCCATCAATGCCTTTTGATTCGGCATATTTCAGGAATGGTTTTTCATGCTCAGGATTTTCAACCAAAAAGCATACGTTCATGCGCGAACGGTCTTCGGGTACGCATACACCTTTAAATAACGGGTTGCGGTCAATTTCTTCGTACAGTACGCGGGCTTTTGCCTCGTTCTCCTTTTGGATGGCTTCCACACCGCCCTTAGCCTTTAACCAGCGCAGGGTAAGCATAGATACGTAAATGGCAAATACCGGCGGGGTGTTGTACATCGATCCGCCTTCAATCAGTGTTTGGTAGTTAAACATCGACGGTATTTTACGGCCGGTTTTGCCTAATAACTCGTCCTTAACAATTACCAGTGTAGTACCGGCAGGGCCCATGTTTTTTTGCGCGCCGGCATAGATCAAACCAAAATCGGCAACATTAACTTTACGGCTAAAAATATCCGACGACATATCGCAAACAAGCGGTACCGGTGATGCCGGGAATTCCTGCAACTGGGTACCGTAGATAGTATTGTTTGATGTGATGTGTAAATAAGCAGCATCGGCAGGCACGGTGAAATCCTTAGGAACGTAGGTGAAGTTAGCGTCCTTAGCGGTAGCAATAACTTCAACATCGCCAAAGTACTTGGCTTCCTTTAAAGCTTTGTTAGCCCATACGCCACTTTCAACATAAGCAGCTTTACCACCTTCGGGCAGCAAATTGTAAGGCACTAATGCAAACTGCGTGCTGGCACCGCCTTGTAAAAACAATACCGAATAACCTTCAGGTACGCCTAACTCTTCTTTAACAAGTTTAACAGCTTCATCTAAAACAGCCTCAAAATCAGGCGATCGGTGCGATATTTCAAGGATAGATAAACCTATTCCGTTAAAATCGATCACGCCCTCGGCGGCTTGTTTTAATACCTCGTGTGGTAAGATGCCTGGTCCGGCACCAAAATTATGTTTCATGTTATAATTGATTAAATTAAAACCCTTGTTTTTAGCGACCGGGCTTTAAGACGCCCCGAAAGTAAATAATTAAAATATAATATTGATGGTAAAAAGTGTCATTTGTTGCAAAAAAAATATAAATGTGGATAATTTTATAAGTCTTTCATAATCTGCAAGCTAAAAACAGACTATTTCAATAGACATTGTGGATTTTTTTACGAAATTAATAATTTTCCACATTCCCCTTTATTTAAACACAAACAAGGTAACCTGCCCCTGCCAAATGCCAATAAGCCTATCTTTGGCTAAATGTTATCCCCTATCCAATTATATAAACAAGCTTATACCGGGCTTTCGCGCAATAGCTGGTACTTATGTTTAGTGATCCTCATCAACCGTAGCGGTACTATGGTAATCCCTTTTATGACTATCTATTGCACGCAGCAATTGCACTTTACTATTACACAAGCGGGCTTAATAATGGGTTTGTTTGGTTTAGGCTCTATCAGCGGCGCATTTTTAGGTGGCAAACTAACGGATAAATACGGTTTTTACGATGTGCAGGTAGGCGCTTTACTATTAGGTGGTTTGTTATTTATTCTGCTGGGGTTTCAAAAAACGTTCTTCACACTGGGGCTGTTCACCTTTATACTAAGTTTATGTAACGAGGCGTTCCGCCCGGCAAATTCTACGGCTATTGCCTACCATAGTTCGCCCGAAAATAAAACACGGTCGTATTCCCTAAACCGTTTGGCTATTAACCTGGGTTGGTCGGTTGGCGGGGCGCTGGGTGGTTTGCTGGCATCGGTAAATTATCATTTATTGTTTTGGGTAGATGGGTTTACCAATATACTTGCAGCATTGTTTTTGCTGAAACTGCTGCCACGTTCGGGCTTTAGTCAATCTAATAAAATACAAGGCCCGGATAGCTTGCCAACATCGGCCTATAAAGATAAGGTGTACCTGGCCTTTATAGGCATGGCGGTTTTATATGCTACCTGCTTTTTTCAGTTGTTTACCATCCAGCCCTTGTTTTACAAAATCGAGTGGCACTTTAGCGAACGCTTTATTGGTTTACTGATGGCGCTAAACGGTATCCTGATAGCGGTATTTGAAATGGTGATCATCAATAACCTGGAAGGCAGGAAACACCCGTTGCGGTTTATTACTATGGGCGTTGTTATTACCGGCTGCGCCTTTATGATGCTGAATGTTTTACCGGCCGGCGCATGGGCGGGCGTAATAATTTTGGTATTGATAACCATTGGCGAAATGATGAGCATGCCCTTTATGAACGCCTTTTGGATAGTACGTACATCCGAATATAACCGCGGGCAATATGCCGCGCTATATTCCATGGCCTGGTCAACCGCGCAAATACTGGCCCCGACTGTTGGCAGTCAGATTATCCTGTACGGGCATTTTGGTATGTTGTGGTGGATATTAGCCTTTATGTGCTTCATATCGGCAACCGGCTTTACTTTGCTTTACCGGTTTGTGAAGTCATAAGTCTCAAGTCCGAAGTCTTAAGTTGTTAGTTTACTTAAGACTTCGGACTTAAGACTTTATAATTAACGGATTATCTCCATCTTCTCGGCAAAGTGGGCGCAGTAATCGCGCAGGTCTTCTACAATATTTACCTCGCCGGTGGCTTTTAAAAAGCTATCGCCCATGGTTACTAATGTCTCGTGGAAAAAGCGCTTCATTTCATCAATGGGCATGTCTTTAGTCCACAGGTTAATGTGCATGGTATTTTTGTAGTTATGGTCCCATACAGCCAGGTTCATCCCTTTAACAGGGATAGCTTCTTTGGTTTTAGCATCAGTTGCTTCCCAGGTAATTTTTTCGGGTAGGTTTTCCTCGTCAAGTTCAACGATTATTTTTATTTCAGCAGTTTTCATTCTTATTATTTTCGGACAATTAAAAATATAATAGTGGCCAAAGCAATAAAGCTTAGTTCCACCATCCAAAGTTTTTTGGTTTCGGGGAAAAAATTACGGAACATTAAATCAAGCACAAATACTACAAAGGCAAACAGCAGGAATATGAGACTAAGCGTAAGGCCTAAATGTAATTGCTGGTATTGTTCACCGGCTATACTGGCACCGTTTTTCCACATATAAACAGCAAGTACAAGGAAAAAAGTGCTGGCAAAATTTAATGGCGTAATTCGGAATTTCATTGTATTGATATAGACGATCAGTGTTTCTTTTTGAATTTTTTAGTTGGATTTTTTGAACCCAAACGTGGGTTGGCCTTTAACTTTTTAGCATCAAACTTTTTATGCTGGGCTTGGGTCTTTTTCTCGTGGAAGGCGCCTTTAAAATCAGGGTCTTCCTTGCGTTTTTGCAAATCTATCTCTTTGTTCTGATCCTGGCGTTCTTCGTAAGGGGTTTCCTCAATAAACACTTCATCGGGTATAGGATATACGTCGATAATCTGCCTGATCAGTTTTTGGATTTTACCCATATAATACACCTCGGTAGGGTTGCAAAAGGTAACGGCCTCCCCTGCCTGTAAGGCACGGCCCGTACGGCCGATACGGTGTACATAATCCTCGTAAACTACCGGTACATCAAAGTTAATTACGTGGCTCACATTGCTTACATCAATCCCGCGGGATGCTACGTCGGTTGCCACCAGGATCTTCACCTCATCATCCTTAAACGAATTGATGGAGTTGATACGGGTATTCTGACCCTTATTGGCGTGCAGTACTTTAACCGTTTTTTGATTGTATTTACGTACCAGATATTTATAAACATCCTCGGCCACCGCCCGGGTTTTGCAGAAAACGATTAGTTTGGTGATCACGTTATCCTCCTGATCAAGCAGGTTACGCAACAGGTTGATCTTGGTTTTAACGTTAGGTACGTAATACAGCTTTTGTTTAATGGTTTGCGCCGGTGTAGCCTGTGGGGTAACCTCAATAATGGTCGGGAACTCCAGGAAGTTAGTGGATAGCTGCTGAATTTTATCGGACATGGTAGCTGAAAACAACAGGTTTTGGCGCTTGCGCGGAACTACCTCCAATATCCGGTTGATCTGCGGCATAAAGCCCATATCCATCATTTTATCGGCTTCGTCCAGTACCAATACCTGCAGGGTTTTGGTAACAATATGGCCGGCCAAATAAATATCCATTAAACGGCCGGGCGTAGCCACAATAATATCCACCCCTTTTTTAATGTTCTCTATCTGCGTTTTGGGGCCAAGGCCACCATACAGTACTACGGTACGTAAGTCGGTATATTTAGAGTAAACCCTTACATTCTCCTCTATCTGCATAGCTAACTCGCGGGTTGGCGATACAATAAGCGCCCTTGCATGTTCGCCCTGGGCATATTTCAGCTTCATGATGATGGGCAACACGTAGGCGGCGGTTTTACCCGTGCCGGTTTGCGCAATACCCATTACATCCTGCCCGTTTAATATAGGCGGAATGGCTTTTTGCTGTACGGGCGTTGGTTCGGTATAGCCGGCATCGGCTATGGCGCTTAAAACCTGTTTATTAAAATTAAAATCTTCGAAGGCTGCTGCCATAGCCGGCAAAGATAGGTCTTTTAGTCGGGAAGTGGGAAAAGTCGGGAAGTCCGAAATATATTTGACAAACGCATGTTGTACAGTTGATGTTGAAATTACCACACTTTCGGACTTTTCGACTTGCGGACTTCCCGACTTTCTACCATCTTTGTACTATGCCCACCATCCTCATTAAACAAGCCACAATAGTTAACGAGAACCGCCAGTTTATAGCCGACCTTTTGGTTAAGGATGGCCTGATAGACCGGATTGACAGCCATATTGATGTAACTGCCGATCAGGTGATCAATGCCGAGGGGCTACATCTGCTACCCGGCTGTATTGATGACCAGGTGCATTTTCGCGAGCCAGGATTAACATATAAGGGCGAGATCTATACCGAATCGCGCGCGGCAGTGGCTGGCGGGATAACTTCGTTTATGGAGATGCCAAATACCGTACCCAACACCTTGACGCAGGAATTACTGGCTGATAAATACGCTATAGCGGCGCGCAAATCGCTGGCTAATTATTCCTTTTACATGGGGGCCAGTAACGACAATTTGGATGAGGTATTAAAAACTGATACCCGTAACGTTTGCGGCATTAAGGTATTTATGGGATCATCAACCGGGAATATGCTGGTAGACAACCCAACCACGCTGGAAAAACTGTTTGCCGAATCGCCCATGCTGATAGCTACCCATTGCGAGGACGAGGCTACTATTAAACGTAACCTGGCACATTATAAAGAGTTGTTGGGCGATAACATTACGATTGGTTATCACCCCATCATCCGCAGCGAGGAAGCTTGTTACCTGTCATCATCTATGGCTGTAGCGCTGGCTAAAAAGAACAATACCCGCCTGCATATCCTGCATATCTCTACCGAAAAGGAAACACACCTGTTTGATAACACCACGCCGTTAAAGGACAAGCGCATCACCGCCGAAGCTTGCATACACCACCTGTGGTTCAGCAATGCGGATTACGCTACTAAAGGTAACCTGATCAAATGGAATCCCGCCGTAAAAACCGCTGCCGACCGTGATGGTATATTACAAGCCGTTTTAGATGGCCGCATAGATGTAATAGCTACCGACCATGCCCCACATACCATGGAAGAAAAGGCGCAGGCCTACTTACAAGCACCATCGGGCGGGCCGCTGGTTCAGCACGCTTTAACCGCCATGTTGGAATTGTATCATCAGGGAAAGATCATGTTGGAGCAGATCGTAGAGAAAATGGCGCATAATGTGGCTATCTGTTTCCAGGTAGAAAAGCGGGGTTTTATCCGCGAAGGCTACTGGGCCGATTTGGTGCTGGTTGATTTAAACAAAGCCAACAAAGTGCAGCCTGACAATATTTTATACAAATGCAAGTGGAGCCCGTTTGAGGGTGATACTTTTAATTCATCAGTAACCCATACGCTGGTATCGGGCAATTTGGTTTATCAAAATGGTGGGTTAATTGAGGGGATTAATGGGAAGCGATTAGGCTTTGTACGATAGGGCTCTACAACCACCATATCAATTGCGAGGAATGGCCAAGCCTGCCATTGCACACCCAAAAGCAGCGGGAATAGGGTTTACACAAAGTTTCCACATTTTACTATTTGTAAATATTAAACAATTGACAATCAAGTAATTAAAAAAAATAAGGTTTACACTATTTTATCCAATTTTAATGATGCTAAACGTTGTGGCAAACCTCCTGGATTGTGATCTACATGGCACGCAAGTTGCCTGGGAAATACTTTTTAATTTATCCGGTAATTATAAGCCCATCGCTGTGCGGATGATGTGGTAATCAGCCTGGTTAATTTCAAAAAAGCCAAAGCGGAAAGCATAACCCCACGACTGCTTGTTTTTAATAAACTCTAAATCTTTTATTAAGGGCTGTATGGACGCGTCATTAGCCGGGTAATAGTTAATATTTCGGCGATAAGGGGTAAAATCTTCCGACATTTTGTGCTGATAAACCGTATCATCAGCTACTTCGCCAATGGCTGTAAAAGCCTGTAGTTTTTCGTCGCCGGCGTAGGTTTGCTTAGGCGAATAAAAAACAACAGCATCACCTGGCTTCATCTTTTTTAAGGGTTGCTCCTTGCCATGATTGGCCTGCATAAAGCCCCCATCTACCCCGCGCATGATATGATCCTTTGATACCACCGTTAGCCAGTACTTTTTTGTTGTTTGGTGAGTTGCTTCCATCATCTTTAAATTATAACACGAAATAACTCACCGATATTGACAACTGTGTGTCAACAGCAAGTAATGAATGAAAAATAATTTAAACTAATATATCAGCCGTTTTACCCAAATACTTCCCATACAAATCAGCCGCTTTTTGCAACTGATTTTTATCAACCTTGCCAAATATTTCGGGTTCAATTAACACCTCGTCCTTTTTAAGTGTTCGTTTCCAAATGCCGGCAACTTTGCCTTTGGCTATAATGGTATTACTAAACAAGGCATTATTCCGGGCATTAATATGGCTGGCGGCAGCCAATGCCGATCTATCCGCGTAACCAACAATGTATTCATCGTAAGTAGGCAGCATATATATTTTACTGCTCATTTTACCCGCCTCTGGCATATCGGCGACAAACCAATAGGCGCTATCATTAATAGTTATTGTGCTGAGTTTATCGCCTGCAATAGCAATCCCGCGCCTCACATCAGCCAATGTTAAACCCGACCACCAGGCACAATCATGTACAGTTGCCGGGCCATGGCTGGTAAAATAACGCTTTATCAACTTAGCCAATGCTTCATCTCTATCAATAGATTGGGTTTTAGGCGCGCGTTCATCTAATAAGGCATAGGTAAACTGGTTGCCATTCCGCGCGCCGCTGCAAATTAGGCCGGCCAGTTCGGCATGCAGCATAATGTGGGCAGCACGGTTATCGTGCGTGCCAATACCATCCTTATTCAGTATAGCCGATAGTTCGTCGCGGGTTAAATGCTTATTACCTTCTAACGCTTGGGTTAGGATATCATGGCATTTATTCAAAACTTTTTCGGTGAGTTCAAATTCGCGGTAACGGGTAGCATTACCGGCGTTTACACGGGGCGCCGTTAGCTCCAGCATCCACCTGATATCCGCCGGACTAACAAAATGCCAGGTTGGGCGCATAACATGTGTACGCAGTATTTCGCCATTGGTTAAGGCTTTTTCAACTGCAACTTCCTTCGCGTTTTTAAGCCGCAGGGCTAAGGCCCATTTAGCGCCGGCATAATCCTGCGCCTGTACAGCGCCAAACCATTTTACAACATCGGGCGCGTTGTTGAAACTATGTTTAGTTATCTGCTGGTTGAGTAAACGTTGTTTAAGGATCTCCATATTGTAAATTAACAGCAGGCTGGCGACAACCTTATGTCAGCAACAGATCGGGACTGGAGATATTCTTTACCATTTCGTCCAGTATTACCCTTATCCTGTCCCTTAAATAATCGGGGCTGATGATCTGTGCCTGGTCGCCAAACATCAGGTACCAGCGGGCAAAGCCCTCGATAGAAGTAGTTAAAAAAGTCATCTGGATGGCATCGCCCTGCTCCTCCTGAGATACAAAACCGTTATAGAATTTCTGCGCGTCAATGTATCCGCATATCGTCTTATCTACATTCATCACTACGGTATGTAGCTTTTGCTCTTTGGCTACTTGCGATAGGTATTGCTTTAGTGTAGGATGCTGTTTATCAAAGTGTAAATCGGTAAGGTATAGCTTTTTTATCCGGTCGATCCGAAAATCGCGGTAATCATCCCGCAAACGGCAATAAGCTATCAGGTGCCAGTAGCCTTCCACAAAAAATATCCCGACGGGCTCTACATGCCGGGTGGTATCGGC
The DNA here is from genome assembly GCA_040389105.1 of Bacteroidota bacterium. Taxonomy (GTDB): domain Bacteria; phylum Bacteroidota; class Bacteroidia; order Sphingobacteriales; family Sphingobacteriaceae; genus Mucilaginibacter. The sequence goes on along the minus strand of JAZKAO010000004.1, from coordinate 83,087 downwards.
CTGGCTGTGCATGGCAAAATAATCGATACCTAAAACGTTTTTATTAATAATAGCGGTTAATATAGGCTGCAGCGCGTTGTGGTCGGTATCTTCGGGCCCGCGCTTTTTCGACCTTAGTACGGCGATGTTGCCATCCATATCTTCCAGCATGTGCTTATCGGCCGACCGCAAAACGGCCTTTACCTTATACATAGCCGATTGATATTGAGCTGTGGTAGACGCATCGGTCAGCTTCTCTACAAACTTTTCGGCCGTTAAAAAGGCAGTCGCTTCCTCTTTGGTGAACATCACAGGCGGCAAACGGTAACCATCCATAATAGAGTAGCCCACACCTGCCTCGCCAATAATAGGTACACCCGCTTCCTCTAAAGTTTTTACATCGCGGTAAACTGTACGCAGGCTAATGTTAAAACGCTCGGCAATATCGGCTGCCTTAACCACACGGCGCGATTGCAGTTGTATTAATATGGCTGATATGCGGTCGATGCGGTTCATATTTGTTCAGGGCGAATAAAAACACCAATATCGCATTAAAAAGCTGTGATAAAAACCTAATATTGAAAAATCATATTTAGCATATTATGGATAACCAGGGACACATCATTACTTTTCAAACATTTTACGACCCTATGCTGGCCCACATTATCCGTGCCCGGTTGGAGTCTAACGGCATCCCCTGCTTTATCAGCGATGAAAATACTATTGGTGCCAATCCCTTTTATAACCAGGCCATTGGCGGTATTAAACTAAATATTTTTGAACACGATATAGAAAAAGCGAACGCTATTTTGGCCGATGATGCCGATTTAGACGAGGAAAAATAGCAGGACAAACCGGGGACAAATACGTATCATTCCGGATACAATTAAAATAGGTATAGGCCTAAAATCTATATTAGCAATATGTACAACAGGCGCAAATTCATCAAACTATCGGCTATAAGTGCATCTTTAGCCTCATTTATTCCCCGCATAGCAAAGGGAAGTTCCGATCCGTCTACCGTTTCTACGCTACCTGTAGTTATCTCTACCTGGGATTTTGGCATAGCTGCCAATGCATCGGCATGGGAGATATTAAAAAAGGGCGGCCGCGCGCTCGACGCGGTTGAAGCCGGGGCCAAAATACCCGAAGCCGACCTGAATAATCACTCGGTAGGCCGTGCCGGTTACCCCGACCGTGATGGTTTTGTAACGCTGGATGCCTGTATTATGGACGAGTTTGGCAATTGCGGCTCGGTTGCGGCTATGGAAGATATCGCGCACCCCATATCGGTAGCCCGGCTGGTGATGGAAAAAACCCCGCACGTGATGCTGGCCGGCGATGGCGCAAGGCAGTTTGCCATACAAAACGGACTAAAGAAAGAACATTTGTTAACCCCCGAATCGGAAAAAGCCTGGAAGGAATGGTTAAAAAAAGCCGAATATAAACCGGTAATAAATATTGAAAACGACCCTAAAATGCGGGGCGGCCAGTATAATCACGATACGATTGGCATGTTGGCTATTGACAGCAAGGGAAATATATCGGGCGCTTGTACCACCAGCGGCATGGCCTTTAAAATGCACGGCCGTGTAGGCGATAGCCCCATTATAGGCGCGGGCTTATATGTTGATAACGAAGTGGGCGGCGCCACATCAACCGGTGTAGGCGAAGAAGTGATCCGTAATGTGGGCAGCTTTTTGGTTGTTGAACTGATGCGCCGTGGTTACAGCCCCGAGGACGCCTGTAAGGAAGCCGTAAACCGCATCATTAAAAGGAAGCCACAAACCGCTAAGGAAATACAGGTTGGCTTTTTAGCTATCAACAAAAAAGGCGAATACGGGGCGTATGCCATACAAAAGGGCTTCTCGTTCGCGGTGTGTAATAAGGAAAAACAGGACTTATTGATAAAAGGAAAGAGCTTTTATAATAGTTAAATTGTATCTTTAAAGTTCAATGCATCAACTTACATTAACTATAAAAAACTACCTGCCCTAAACTATGGTTTCATTAGAGGTATGCGCTAACTCAGCTATATCGGCCATAGCCGCGCAAGCCGGGGGCGCTATACGTGTTGAACTATGTAACAATTTGCACCAGGGTGGCACTACCCCATCGCACGGGCATATTATTGTAGCCCGTAAGGAACTGCATATTAAACTATATATGCTCATCAGGCCGCGTAGCGGCGATTTCCTGTACAACAAAAACGAATTTGAAGTAATGCTGTCGGATGTGCGGCACAGTATTGAATATGGCTGCGATGGCATTGTTTTCGGGATCCTGAATAAGGATGGCACCGTAGATATGGAACGTAATATGCAAATAGCCAATATGGCCCGTCAGCATGGCTTAGGCGCTACCTTTCACCGTGCCTTTGATGTTTGTGCCGACAAGGATAAAGCATTAGAAGATATTATTGAGTTGGGTTTTGAACGCATCCTTACATCGGGTGGTAAATCAAGCGCTATGGAAGGTGCCAGCAACATCAAACACCTGATAGATAAAGCCGCCAACCGCATTATGATTATGCCCGGCGGCGGTATTAACGAAAGCAACCTGGGCAACCTGGTGCGTTTTACAGGCGTTACCGAATTTCATTCATCAGCACGTTCGGTTGTACACAGCAACATGGTTTACCGCAACGAAAACATTATGATGGGCAGCCGTTTTGTAGATGAATACGCCACCTACGAAACCGATAGCGAATTAGTGAATAAATTGATCAGGATTGCTAATCCTTAGCAGTCATTATGCTACGCGTCATTGGTCATTACGCTGGCGCTGTCATTAGTCATTGGTGGATTTCGAGAAACAAAATGCCGCAGGCATTTTGACCAATGACCAATGACTAAAACAGCGTCAACGGCACAATCAGCTCAATGCGGTTACGGCCGTAGCCACCAAACAGGTCATCATCCAGTAAATGGCTAAACCTTAAACCAAAGGTAATAGGCACCTGGTTAAACCACGATGTATCAAAGTAAAGCTCCGCCCCTACAGTCCTAAAGTTGGCTTTAAAATCCCGGCCGCTGGTATAAAAATCATTAGCATGGGTATAATCAAAAAACAGGTTGCCGCGCAGGCGGGTTAGGTAAATGGCATTAGCAAAACCGGCATCGGGATAAGCTATAGGCAAGTGATAGTTAACACCTACTTTTTCTAACTGGTACAGATTCTCGGCAGTATACCCTCTCGAAAAAGGGAAGTTATTAGAAAAACTGATAACACTGTTCCGGTTTTTTTGCTGGAATGCCGCGTTCACTACAAAGTTATGATTGGTTAATAACCCGGGCAGGTAAAACGTACCCGATGCCAGGAACTGGTTAGCATCAACATTGGTTAGGGCGTATTTATAATTCAGCGTTAGCGATTGACCAAAGCGCGGGTAAATATTTTGCTTAGCCTGGCTAATGCGGTTACTTAAAATCAGGGTGTTATTGGTATAGGTGTACGATCGATCGTTAAACAAACTACGGTAAGCCGATTGGAAATTGGTACTGTTATACACCACATCCGACCCAAATGTCAGCCCTGTAATTTGGGTGCCGTTGGTAAATACCAGCGGTATTTGCGCGCCTACGCGTGCTTCGGTTTCGTTCCAGTAAACATCGCTGCCCCTGTAAAAACCTTTACGATCGAAGGTATAATTAACCGAACCTGCCAGATAAGGGAACAGCCCGCCATATACGCCGCCAAAGGCAATTTGCTTATAGCCTTCATCGCGGTTATAATTAAACAATAAATTCGATTGGAAAGTATTCAACACATTTTCCCCTTCCAGCGAAATAGAATAGTTAGGGTCATCAAAGGCCGGGATAAGGCTGTGGAAGTTAAAAAGATGATGAGCCTTATTATATTTAGTTACCTGGAGCGGGTTATCCGGCACCTTGGCCAATACATTCGCGGCCGAGTCCTTATCCAAAGAAGTCATACCGAAATCTGATGCGTTGTCCAGCCCGGTAGTCGGTACAGTTGTCCATGCGATGGATTTTTTATCAGCCTCATGTACTTTATAACCATACGCGGTAAAGCTTACCCAGGCTAATTTATTATTGCTTACCGTTGCCTGATAGTTGCCAATACTGCTTTTCAGCGAGTCGTTATTTAACTGGTATAATTTGCGATTTTTTGTTGTTAGAGCAAATAGTCGATCATTTGTACCCGTACTGGCCGAGAAATAAATGGTATCATTCCGCACTGTGGGGAAGCCCGAAAGCGCCGTTTGCAGCAAGTAATCGGCCTTGCCAGTTTTAATATCAATGGTAGCGATATGCATTAAGCCCTCCTTATTTCTAACCGCCGAAACCAGCTGATCATCGCCATAAAATTTAGGATAAGTGTAAAACAGGTTGCCGGGATTGGGCACTACAGTCAGCACTTTCCCGTCAGCCGCGTTTAAAATATGGATCTCGCTTTTGCCCGATGGGCCAATATCCAGCGTTACTATCCGCTTGCCATCAGTACTAAAATCGGGCGAGAAATATTTGGTGCGATGGGTTAAGGCTTGCTGTTCGCCGGTATTAACATCCAGCACCCGCAATTCGCTATAGGTGCGGTATCCCCAACGTGGGTCGGGTTTGTAGGCGGCGTAAACAATTTTACCATCGTGATAAGCAAAGTAATTATCCAGCGAAAAATCCCGTAACCGTATTTCCTTTTCGGTATTACCTGTTTTCATCACAAATACGGCGCGGTGGTTATAAGTGCTTTTCATATAAATGATGCTTTGATCATTAACATAAGCCGGGTACTCCTGGTCGGCTATAAAGTGCTGGTTCTTGTTGGCGGATACTTCGGGTTTATCGTTAAATGTTTGTTTGAACGATTGCAGGGCCTCAACCCTGAATTTATTAAAATCAACACCCGCTTGCTTCTTAAACGCGCCTTGGAAAGGGTAAAACAGGCTATTATAAGCCGCGGCATTGTGTGTTACATCTTTCCAAAACCCGTTACCATACTTTTGGCGCCCATAGCTAACCAGCATGTAACCCAGCGGGTAATGGTCGGGCGTATAATCAACATACGACCCATTGCGCAGCTTCATATAGCTATAATCCTTACCGGCTGCCCATAAGGCGCGGTAGCCGTTAAAAAAGAACGGGATACGCCCTCTGCCCTGCGTGCTTACATGGGTTTCGTTATAAACGGCATCGCCCTCAAAAAACCAATTAGGTATGGCTAACTCGTTACCTAAGGCCTGGCCCCCTTCGCCAAATAACACCTTTAAGCCATGCGATAAGCCTACATTAAAGTTATTGTATTGCTGTACGTGGCGATACTCGTGTATGGCCAGTTGGTCTATCCAGGTAAGGCTGCCCAATTCAAAACTATTTTGATCGGGCGTTAAATAAAACTCGCTGCGAAAGGGTGCTAAACCTACATAAGCGTTTGATATGGTATTTTGATTTTGCAATAAAACGCTCACCTGCTTTTGTTTAAAGCCAATGGTTGCTTGCGTGGCGCTGTTCATACGGTGGATAATATCGGCTACCCGCCTGCCTGCGCTATCCATGCCGGCCGGGAAGATCACCTTTACCTCTGGCGTGTTCACCTGGTTCCATTTAATTGATGGCGGGTTGCCGCCAAATTCCTGTGCTTTTGTTAACATTGATGTAGTTATTAACAATAGCAATAGAGTAAACAGTCTAATCAGTTTGCGCATCAGGGTAATAAATTGATTGGTGAAAATAAAACAAAAACAATGAAAATGAGAACAATGCGACTTACATTTATACCATTGCATATGAAGAATTTTTTGATCGTAGTATTTTGCTTTGTAACTCAATTTAGCATGGGACAGATTATAGTTGACCCTAACGTAATTAAAACTTACAACATAGTGGTCCAGCAGCTATCTCCCGAATATCAACAAGGGTTAAAACAAATGGCTAATCTCCCCGGCAATATGGGTGATTTTGCCATTGTAACCCTATACCAAACCGACACCTTAAACAAGCAGGATTTAATCCCGAGGAATAAGTACAACGTTACCGTTACAGATATTAAGCATTCATCAGGCAAAAAAATTAAGCAAAGTGTAATTCCTAAGGATGAAAATATAAATATGCCTATGCCCTGTACAGTAGCCTTAAAAGGCGATACCTTAATACTTGATTTACCACCCGTATTCGCGCCTTATATCCTGCATAAAATCATACACGGCCGGTTAATAAGCACTTACCAGGAATATCAAAAACGCGACACCATCTTTAGGTTAAACCAATCGCAACCTAAAACCGAAAGATTAAGTATCCCGGCACAAACACCCGTATTTAAGTTAAGCACATTAAGCTTTAAAGCCGGACAGTTTTTATATGGCGAAATTGAATATATCACCGATCCGTATTACATTGATGACCCTAACTTTAAATTAAAATATATTAACAAGCGTATGCACTGCAAATATGTATTCAAGGCAACTATTGTCGATTTAAACAATCCCATGCGCTGATCCTGCTCATATAATCTAAAATTCTAAACTACTATGACAAGCCATAAGGCAAAACTCGCTACCTTTGGCTTTTGTTAACGCGTTTACATGGCTAAAGTTTCTATCAACCTGGCAACAGGTTCAATACAGAAAGAAGATATTATAGTTGGGATAGATTTGGGTACCACCAATTCGTTGGTGGCCTTTATTAATCCTGATAAAAACCCGCAGGTAATTAACGATACCGGCAAAGGTGTTTTAGTACCCTCGGTAGTGCATTTTGGCCAAAGCGGCGATATTACCGTGGGCAACGACGCTAAGGAATATTTAATCAGCGACCCGGCTAATACTATATTTTCGGTAAAACGCCTGCTGGGCCGATCGTACCACGATATTGAAAATTATAAAGATTTCTTTTCGTACAAGGTAATTGACGATAACAGCGAGAGCCTGGTAAAGATAAAAGTTGGTGATAAATTTTATACGCCTATCGAACTTTCGGGCCTGATATTAAAAGAACTGAAAGACCGTGCCGAACATGCTATTAAAACCCCGGTTAACCGAGCGGTAATTACCGTTCCGGCTTATTTTAACGATAGCCAGCGCCAGGCTACCCGCGATGCCGGTAAACTGGCCGGATTGGATGTTTTACGCATTGTGAACGAGCCTACAGCCGCCAGCCTGGCTTATGGTATTGGCTTAGATCCTGAAGAAACCAAGACCATTGCCGTGTACGACCTGGGCGGTGGTACATTTGACGTTTCCATCCTGCAAATCCAGAACGGCATTTTTGAAGTACTGGCTACCAATGGCGATACCTTTTTAGGCGGCGACGACTTTGACCGCGCCATTGTAAACTACTGGATCGAGCAGAATAAGTTAGATAAGAAAATACTGTTAGAAGATTCGGGCCTGACCCAGCAGTTGCGCCTAAAAGCCGAGGAAGCTAAAAAATCGTTCGTTTTTCAAAGCCTGTTTAACGATAAAATAGGCGAAATATGGTGTACACTGGATAGAAAGACCTTTAATGAGTTGATACTACCCAAAGTACAGCAAACTATTGACTGTTGTAAAAACGCCTTAAAAGATGCCGGTTTAGGTGTTGATGCCATTGATGAGGTGATTATGGTAGGCGGATCTACCCGTACTACTTTGGTTAAACAAATGGTGTCCGATTTTTTCGGTAAAGCCATACACGATAGCCTGAACCCTGACGAGGTGGTTGCCCTTGGCGCTGCCATACAAGCCGATATTTTAGCCGGTAACCGCCGCGATATTTTACTGCTGGATGTTACACCACTGTCACTGGGTATCGAAACCATGGGCGGTTTAATGGATGTCATCATCCCCCGTAACTCTAAAGTACCAACCAAGGCCGGGCGCCAATATACCACCTCTATTGATGGCCAGGTGAACATGAAGATAGCCGTTTACCAGGGCGAACGCGACCTGATCAAAGAAAACCGTAAACTGGCCGAATTTGACCTGAAAGGTATCCCAGCCATGCCGGCCGGTTTCCCTAAGGTGGATATCAACTTTTTGCTTAACGCGGATGGGATACTGAAGATCCAGGCTGTTGAACTGCGATCGGGCGTGAAGCAGGAGGTTGAAGTTACCCCTACCTACGGCATTACCGACGACCAGGTGGAGCAAATGCTGATGGACAGTATTACCCATGCTAAAGACGACGTAGCCCAGCGTATGATAATTGAAGCCCGCACCGAAGGCGAATCAATGATAAATCAAGCTAAAAGCTTTATTCGCAAAAATGCGGAATGGTTAACAATTGCTGAGATAGCGGGTACGCAAACTTTAATAGATGCTTTACAATCGGTTTTAACATCGGGCGATAAAGACCTGATCCATAAAAATATTGACGAACTGAACGAGTTTACCCGCCCATTTGCCGAACGCCTGATGGACCAGGCTATTAGCCATGCCATGAAAGGTAAAAGTGTAGAGAACCCGGATGGTGGGGAGCAGTAGGCAGTTGCCAGCTTGCAGATTTAAACAGAAAAAGGCGCATTAAGCGCCTTTTTCTGTTTAAACACCTTGTCATTTCGAACGATAGTGAGAAATCTTATACGTAACACTTATCGCATGTACAAGATTTCTCCCGTTGGTCGAAATGACAAGTTTTATAATGCAACTTCCTGTTGCAAAGCCTTTGGCCTGCCGTTTTTAAACGCTTCACGTGGTTTTAAGCCCAGCAAATCAAACATGGCCATATCAGTATCGAATGATGGGTTTGGTGTGGTTAACAGTTTGTCACCGGCAAATATGGAGTTGGCACCTGCCATAAAGCAAAAGGCCTGTTCAACCGTAGTCATTTCGGTGCGACCAGCTGAAAGCCTTACTACTGTTTTAGGCATAATAATGCGGGTAGTAGCTATCATGCGCACCATATCCCAAACAGACACTTTAGCCTGATCGGCCAGTGGCGTTCCTTTTACAGGCACCAAAGCATTAATCGGTACCGATTCGGGATGTTTAGGCAGGTTGCTTAATGTTTTCAGCATCGAGATCCGGTCTTCCACCGTTTCGCCTAAGCCGATGATACCGCCGCTGCATACGGTTATTTTAGCCTTGCGTACGTGTTCTAAAGTTTGCAGGCGTTCATCATAGGTACGGGTGGTGATAATGCGCTTATAGTCATCCTCAGATGTATCCAGGTTATGGTTGTAGGCGTACAGACCGGCATCGGCTAAGCGTTGGGCCTGGCTTTCGGTAAGCATACCCAGTGTGCAGCATACTTCCATGTCCAGTTCGTTAACGGCTTTCACCATTTCAATTACCTTGTCAAAATCTTTATTATCGCGCACCTCGCGCCAGGCCGCACCCATGCATAAACGCGACGCGCCACCGGCTTTGGCTTTCTCGGCCGCGGCTACTACCTCGTGTTTTGGTAATATGGCATGCACATCTACACCGGTGCTATAACGTGCCGCTTGCGGGCAATAAGCGCAATCTTCGGGGCAGCCACCGGTTTTGATCGAGATCAGCGAACTGATCTGCACCTCCGAATAATCCTTATTCTCGCGGTGAATAGTTGCTGCCTGGTAAATCAGGTCGAGCAATGGGGTATGGTATATTTCGGCTATTTGTTCCTTAGTCCAGTCGTTTCTTACTTCAGTCATATTTATATTATATTTCAGTGCCCAAATTTATAATAAAAGCTTGCTTGCTAACCACAATGGCAGAAAAAATCCGATGCAATCGGTAAAAGTGGTAATAATGATAGATGATGCCACAGCCGGATCTATCCCTACCCTTTTCAGTATCAGCGGGATACTGGCACCGGTTAGGCCGGCTACAATCAGGTTACCTGTCATGGCCAGGAACAGTACTACACCCAGCATGGGGTTTTTATCGTAAAATAAAGCCACCAGGAAAACGATTAAGCCATTGGCCGCACCATTGATCAACCCAACTAAAAACTCTTTTAAAACGGTGTTATATGCCTGCTTGTCCGATAGGTCGGTTAACGATATGCGCCTAACCGTTACCGCCAGCGCCTGTGTAGCTGTGTTGCCACCCATCCCGGCAATAATGGTCATATAGGCCGATATGATGGTCAGTTTCTCTAAAGTACCGTTAAACCCACGGATGATGGAGGCAGCTAAAAACGCCGTAGCTAAATTGATGACCAACCAGGGCAGGCGGCTTTTTATAGCATCCTGCCAGTTACCGCTTAGTTCTTCGTCCTCGCTTACACCGGCAATTTTCAGGATATCCTCGGTGTTCTCCTCCTCCATTACGTCAATAATATCATCAACCGTAACACGGCCCAGCAGGCGCATATTATCATCAACAACGGGGATACTGGTTAAGTTATATTGCGATATCAGTTTGGCAACCTCTTCCTGGTCAAGGTCGGCTTTAATGTAAACGTAGTCGGTTTTCATTAATTCTCCTACTAAAGCATTGCTCCTGGCTTTAATAATATCTTTAACCGATACAATGCCCTGCAGCACATCTGCATTATCAACCGCGTAAATGGTATAAAATTCCTCCATCTCTTCCGACTGGCGGATCACCTCGTCCAGCGCCTCCTTTTTGTTGAGGCTGATGTTCACTTTAATCAGGTCGGTGTTCATCAAACCACCGGCAGTATCCTCCTGGTAGTTTAACAGCGCGCGGATGCTGGTAGCATCCTCCTGGTCAATATCGGCTAATATTTCCCGCTGGTCTTCTTCGGTTAGTTGGGATATAATGTCGGTAGCATCATCATAATCCAATTCCTCTACAATCTCCGATCGCTTTTCGGGGTGCAGGCCCACCAGCAGTTCGCCGGGATTATGCTCCTCGTCCATTTCGGATATCACATCTGATGCCAGGTCTACGGGCAAAATATTGATGATCCGCTCCCTGTCTTCAACGGGGAGTTTTTCAAACAGCATCGCAATCTCCGAAGCATGGTACTCCTGCAGAACCGCTTCCAGTTCGGCATCGCTCCCCTCCAGTGCTGCCTTTATTTTAAGCAGGTCCGACTTATTAATTTCAAAAGATTGCATACCCTGCCAAATTAGGCATTATATGGGCAAAGCGCAACAAAGCAGGGCAATTTTATTGATTTAAAATGGATTTTTATAAGGTATAATCAAACTTAACCTTAACGCCGGTAATGCCCTCTAACCTGCCCAAAACCTGGTTCACCTGCATTTTGCGGATGGCGATGGTTATACTGCAATTGTTATCAAACGCCTGGTGCAATACGGTTAGCTGATCGTCTTTAACGATCTTCATTACCTCGTTCATTTGCAGGTAATCGAAACTGATGGTGTAGATATCCTTTACGGTTTGCTCCAGCACCTTCGCTTCGGTCAAAGCCATTTCGGTTGCCGATTTATAAGCGTTGATCAGGCCCGGTACGCCCAGCAGGGTGCCGCCAAAATAACGGACAACCACCACCAGTATATTAGTCAGGTTTTTAGATAGCAGCACATTGAGTATAGGCCGGCCCGCGGTACCGGATGGTTCGCCGTCATCATTCACACGGAATACAGACCTGTCCGGACTTAGTCGCATAGCCCAGCAATGGTGGTTAGCCTTGGGGTGTTCGGATTTTAACCGGGTGATGATCTCCTTAATCTCCGTTTCGGTACGGATGGGGTAGGCAAATCCTAAAAATTTGCTGCCCCTATCGCGAAATATAGCTTCGGATGGTTGCGCTATAGTTTGGTAGGTGTCGTCAAAAAGCATTAATGTGTTTGGGCGTAGGCTATTATCATAATAGCTATAATGGCAAGCACAATACCGGCCTTATTTAAATTACTTAACTTCTCCTTAAATATCACCAGGCCTATAATAGCACCCAGGGTTATCACCCCAATATTCATGGCCGAAAACACGGTTGATGGGGTACCCAGTAAGGCCTTATGGGCTTTTAAGTAAAACAGGATATTGCCAAAGTTGGCTATACCCAGTATCCAGCCAAAAAAGATATGCCTGATGGTAAATTTGATCTTCCCGCTTATAACCATCACAATCAATACGATCAACGATAATACAAATGCCGCCGTATAGATCACAAACAGCGATGCGGTATAAGGCACGGCCGTAAATAAGGCTACCTGCTTAAACAGCACATCTATCACCCCCATCCCTACAAAAACAATTACCAGGTAAACCCATGCATTGTTGACCGGCTCGCCATTGGCATCTTTCTTTTCCCATGGGATAGAACATAAAATGGCGATAATACCTACCGCAAGGCCCACAATTTTCAGGGTGTTGGCCTGTTCGTTAAATATGGTAAAGGCAGCAATCAGCGGAATAAACAACGATAAGCGCTGTGCGACATCGGTACGTACAATACCGGTATACTTTACGGATAGGCCAATGATGACAAATAAAGCAGGCAACAATACCGCCAGCGCCCCATAAACATAAACCGGCGCGGCTTGCAGGTTATCAAGCGATGGCCTGTAAAAAAGCCAGGTTAATATCATAGCAATAGAGTAATTCCAGGTGATAGCCTGGAAAATATCTATCATATATCGCTTGGCCATTTTTAATAAAACGGATACGATAACACTGCAACAAACACTTAAAAAAACGTAGATCATTTATGAGTATCAGCTATGATATATAATTTGTAATTGGTCTTCTCCTACTCTATACTCTTCATTTATAAAACCCTTTATTAAAGGTGATTGTATGCCATTATTTAAACTTTTATTGCCGGTAAAAACACGGGCTTCATCCCATAATCCAGCTTCAATAAAAGCGTTTAAGGTAGCGGCACCACCCTCAATAATTACCGATTGTATATCTTGAATGTATAATTGGAATAGGATATACTGCGGTACATAGTTATCAAAATCCTCCAGCGCAATATATTTTATTTTGCCGTCAATATCGGTCTTAATTTCGTTAAAAACTAATGTTTCTGTCGCCTGGTCAAACAAGTGCAAATCGGGGCTTAGCTCCAGCCGCCTGTCAATCACCACCCGTTTAGGCGACCGGCCCTCCCATTCGCGTACATTAAGCTGCGGGTTATCTATGCGGGCGGTATTTTTACCTACCAACACGGCATCTTCCTCGCTGCGCCATTTGTGTACCAGTTTGCGGGCTTCCGGGCCGGTTATCCAGTATTGGCTGTTATCATCGGGCGCGAAAAAGCCATTCCGCGTTTGCGCCCATTTTAATATGATATAAGGGCGCTGCTTTTGCACACGGGTAAAAAAGCGTTTGTTCAGGTCGATGCACTCCTGCTCTATCAGGGCGGTGATCACCTCGATGCCTGCCGCCTGTAGCTTCTCTATCCCACGGCCGTTCACCTGGCTAAATGGATCGCGGCAACCTATTACTACAGTTGGGATACGGTGCTTAATGATCAGGTCGGCACAAGGCGGTGTTTTGCCGTAGTGCGCGCATGGTTCCAGCGATACATAAATGGTGGATGACCGTAACAACTCTTCCGCGTTATCAAAACTATTCAGCACGCTGTTAACCGCGTTTACCTCGGCATGGGCTTCTCCATATTTTTGGTGATAGCCCTCGCCAATAATACGGTTGTTATGCACAATCACAGCGCCAACCATAGGGTTGGGGCTTACATAGCCGGCACCTAACTGGGCCAGCTCTATACAGCGCTGTAAATATTTATGATGCTGGGGCATGGTGCAAAAGTAGCTTTTATGTTTCTTTGTTGCATGAAAACCGTAAAGGATGTATTCACCCGCTTTAAGCAGCAACTGGCCAATGTGTATAACCCGCAGGAAACAGAAGCCATTATCTTATTAACTTTAAGCGACTTACTCAATACATCTAATACTAAACTTAAAGCATTCCCCGAGGCAGAGATCGGTTATCAACAAGCTGAACAACTGGAATATATAGTGCAGGAATTAAAAACCGGTCGCCCTATCCAGTACATTTTAGGCCATACCGAGTTTTATGGTTTACCCTTTAAAGTTAACCCATCGGTATTGATCCCACGCCCCGAAACCGAGGAACTGGTACAATGGATCATCCAAACGGTTAACAAATCTACCACCCCGGTTCACCACCTATTGGATATTGGCACCGGGAGCGGCTGTATTGCTATTACGTTGAAGAAATATCTGCCTAATTTAAAGATATTTGCAATTGATATCTCAAGCCAGGCTTTACAAACTGCAAAGGCCAATGCCCAACTAAACCACGTTGATGTTAACTTTATTGAGGCTGATATTTTAAATTTCGATGCATCAATTCAACTGCCACAATTTGATATCATCGTTAGCAACCCGCCTTATGTTACCTTAGTTGATAAGGAGCAAATGCACACCAACGTAACCGACTTTGAGCCCCACACCGCCCTGTTTGTACCTGAGAACGATCCTCTACTATTTTACAAAGCCATTGCCAATTTTGCACAGGAACAGTTAACGGATAACGGCCAACTCTTCTTCGAGATTAATGAAAATTATGGTAAGGAAACGGTTGAACTATTAACAGGTAACTCCTTTAAAGATGTGGAGCTAAGGCAGGATATGTCGGATAGGGATAGGATGGTAAAAGCTACTCGCAGTCGCTCATAAAGCGTATAACTATTATTGTCATTTCGAACGTAGAGAGAAATCTTAGGCGTAATACTCATCACTCGTTGAAGATTTCTCCAGTTGGTCGAAATGACATTTTTTTAATCACTAACTCCTCGGATGAAAAGATATAATGGTACTGCGTAAAAACTCCCTGTCCAGGTGGGTATAAATTTCGGTAGTGGTAATGCTTTCGTGACCCAGCATTTCCTGCACGGCGCGTAGGTCGGCACCGCCCTCAATTAAATAGGTGGCAAAGGAATGCCTGAAAGTATGCGGGCTAATTTGCTTTTTAAGGCCTATAGCAGCCGCTAATCGCTTAATAATGATAAATACCATCTCCCGGGTTAAATGCGCGCCCCTGCGGTTTAAAAACACGTAATCTTCCTCTCCTTTTTTTATATCCAGATGCACCCTTACCTGCTCCAGCCAAATTTTTAAGGCTTGTGTGGCATGGCTGCCAATAGGAATCAGCCGTTCTTTGCTACCCTTGCCGGTCACTTTTATAAAATCAATATCCAGGTACAGGTTTGATATTTTAAGTGTGGTTAACTCAGATACCCGCAAGCCGCAGCTGAACAATACCTGGATAATCGCCTTATTCCGCGGCCCCTCGGGTTTGGACAGGTCTATCGCGCCAAGCACGTTATCAATATCCTCAATGGTCAGTACATCGGGTAGTTTGCGGCGTGTTTTGGGGGCCTCCAGTAGTTCGGATGGGTTGGTAGTAATCACATCCTCCATCAACAGGTACTTGTAAAAGGTTTTAATACCCGATATGATCCTGGATTGCGAAGTGGCGATTAAGCCCAGGTCGTTAAGTGCAACGATGAAAGCACGCAAATCAGTTAATGTAATTGTTTCCGGCTTCAGTTTGGGGTTTTGTAAATCGGCAAACTGGTACAGCTTTACCATATCGCGCTCGTAGGCCATAATGGAGTTTACCGCCAGGGATTTCTCCAGTTTCAGGTACGATTTAAAACCTTTTATTGCCGAAGACCAGTCCAATTGATTTTTTATTTTTAAGTTTGATTGATGAAGATACAAATTATAAATGGCCCCAATTTAAACCTCCTGGGGGTTAGAGAAAAGTCTATTTATGGCGATAGTGATTTTAACACTTACCTTAACGAACTACAAAAACGCTATCCTGGCCACGAAATTAGCTATTACCAAAGCAATGTAGAGGGCGAGTTGATAAATAAACTGCACGAAGTTGGTTTTAGCTACGATGGCATTGTAATGAACGCCGGTGCCTATACCCATACTTCCATTGCTATTGCCGATGCTATTGCCGGGATCAATACGCCGGTGGTAGAGGTGCATATCTCTAACGTTTACAAACGCGAGGAATTTCGCCATGTATCTATGCTGGCTAAAAACTGTAAGGGGGTAATTGCCGGTTTCGGGCTGGATTCGTACCGTTTAGCTATCGAGAGCTTAATTATAGCTTAACAGATATATTTTGCTATGGTAAAACGTTTTATGCATTTTTATGTTTAGCCTTTGCTATATGATCAAAATTAAATTCCATCCCTATATCCCGGTTAAATACTTAGTGCTGCTGATTGCCGTATTCATGATTGGTACAGTAGCCGGCGCGCAGGATAAGCAGGTAAAACCACCAGCCTCAAAACGCGAAACGCAAAGGCAGGCCATGCATTCGCGCTACTCGTTGTTGCGTACGCTAAATATATCCGATACATCTATCAACAGCCTGTTGCAGCGCATCGCGCAATACACTACCACTTTCAACCAGATCAATAATAATTTATCCGAAGGTTTGGATACGGCCGAGGTAAGCCAGCAATTACCGGCAGTTTTAAGAAGACTTAACCGGATGGATAGCCTGGCAAAAACACATAAATCAAGCACGCTGCGCTATTTGTTTGTTTTGCGGGATAATTTAGACCGCATTCAAAACCAGCTGGAAGGCTGGCAAGCCGACCTGGGGGATTTTAGTACCACATTGGTACAGAATCAAAAAGATCTCCTTAAGTTTTATAAGGACGATACATTTAAAGCCGCGCCCGCCGATAGTCAATTAAGGAAAAACTACTTCAGGCAATTAAGGGATGTTACGCTGTTATGGCATAAAACAGATTCAATTAATCATTGTAATTTGCTAAAAGTTAACATATTACAAGATAAAATCGCGGTAGCCTATAACAAAATACTTGACCAGACAGACCAGATAGATGCTAAAATAAAGCGGTTTACGATGAAAGCCATTTCGGGCGAATCGGATTATATCTGGAATACCGGGTTAGAGTATAACGACTTTAAGGCGGCGCTTAAAAGCACCATTAAGCTTAACACTATACTGTTTAACTATTTTAACAAAAACGAGCGGCTGACTAATTTTACAGCCGTGGTGTTTATAGTGCTGGTACTCATCTGGATAATTTATAACCGTATAAAAACATTCAGAAATAACGAGGATCCCGAAGCTGTATTTGAGCGCGCTGTTTACATTCACAAAGACCCTATCATTTCATCCCTGTTAATTGGGATGGCTATTGTCCCCTACTTTTACAGTCATCCGCCTGTGGTTTGCCTTGAATGGATGTTTTTAATAGCTATCATCCTTTCGCTTGTGCTTACCCGTAAGGAACATCCTAAAACATATCAATTCTTGTTCCCGCTATTTTGGATCACGCTGGTATACGGTATAAGCAATTTGTTTATACAAATCTCCAATATAGATAGGTATGTTCTTTTAGTATTAAGTATTACCTCGGTTGTAGTAGCCTGGTTATCGTTAAAAAAAGCGAAAAACCAACCCGATGGTCATTTGCCAAACACCCAATTGGTTTTAAAAATATTTATCGGGCTGCAAATACTATCCTTATTGTTAAATATTACCGGCAGGTTTAGCCTGGCTAAAATAATTGGCGTAACGGCTATATTTAATTTGTGGTTAGTCATTATCCTTTACCTGGTTATCCAAATTGTGCTGCAATGTTTGTACCTGCAATTTCAAACCAAAAAGGATGCCGATAGCATTATTAACTGGATCGACTATAACCTCATCCAAAAGAAGTTTAAATCTATCCTGATCACTATTGCCGCCCTGTTATGGACATTTACGCTTTTACAAAACCTAAATATTGATGATTTTGCCAGCGATTATCTGGGCGATTTGCTAAGCGAATCGCGCACGGTTGGCAGCGCGTCGTTTACGTTTGGCGGCTTTGTTATTTTTATCGCGGTTATCTGGCTATCGTCTGTCATATCACGTATTATCAGTTATTTTTATGATGTTTCGGCCCAGCGTGTTACCGATCTTTCTGTATTAAAAAAGAAAAACCGTACATCAGCATTGCTGATCAGGTTGGGGGTGTTTTCAGTAGGTTTCCTTTTGGCGGTAGCTGCATCGGGTTTCCCTTTAGAAAAACTAACCATCGTTATCAGCGCCTTTGGTATAGGTATTGGCTTTGGTTTGCAAAATATCGTTAATAACCTGGTATCGGGCCTGATACTGGCCTTTGAAAAACCGATCCAAATAGGCGATATTATTGAGGTGGGCAACCGTTCGGGCACGATGAAGGAAATAGGGATCCGGTCGAGCAAAATCTTAACCAGCGAAGGATCAGAAGTGATTATCCCCAACGGCGACCTGATATCGCAGCACGTAGTAAACTGGACACTGAGCAATAACAACCGCCGTATTGAACTGTTGATTGCCACCGCGTATGGTGTAGAAATTAACAAGGTTAGGGAATTGCTAAAAAACCTGTTAACCAGCCGCGACGATATTATGACCGCGCCCGGCCCATCTGTTTACCTGAATAATGTAACTGAAGCTTCGGTTGATTTTAAGGTATTTTTCTGGGCGGCAGATATCAGCATCACCAACGAACTGAAAAGCCGCGTACTGGCCGATATTTACCAGGCCTTAAAGCAGGCGGATATTGCTATCCCATCGGCACAAAAGGATATATACCTGCATTTCCCTGATGGGATGCCGGGGATTGACCTGCAAAAAAAGCAAAGTGACGATACCGACCCAAAGGCAAAAGGCAAATAAGCGAAACACGCCGCAAAGCTTTGTGTACTCTGTGATTTCTCTCTCTGTGACCTTTGTGGTTAAATCATCCGCAAGATTAAATAAACACGCAGATCAACTAAAAAAATCCTCTCCCCGCAAATCGCTAAAGGCCTTTTTCTTTTTGATGAAAAACTCCCAAACGATATTGTACTTGTACATACATTTAAGGGTAGAATGATGCGCTTTAGCTACTTTAATACCGGGTTTGTTTTTTTTGAACAATTGCCGTATAAAATTCTGATGCGCGCGGCTAATGGCCCAGGCATCTTTACGCTTACCCTCGCTCATAAAACGGACGATAGCCAATAAGTCCAAACAATAGCGTAAGCTGATGGTGAACAAGGCGCGGCTAAACGAAAGGTTCTTTTTTAGCAGCAGCAGGTTATTACGAAAGTTAAGATAAGTTTTAAAAGGGTTCTCTTTATCCAGCGTACCACCGCCTACGTGAAATACTTCCGAGTCGGCGCAGTACATAATTTTATAATCCAGGTTTTTCAGGCGCCAGCATAGGTCAATCTCTTCCATGTGGGCAAAAAAGCGCTCGTCAAAACCACCGGTTAAGTCCCAGCATTTCTTTTTAATAAACAAGGCCGCCCCGCTGGCCCAAAACACCTCGCCCGATTGGTTGTATTGGCCCCTATCCTCTTCTACCTCGTAAAATATCCGGCCACGGCAAAAGGGATAGCCATAACTATCAATAAAGCCGCCTGCGGCCCCTGCATGTTCAAAATGGGTAGGTTGATGGTAAGCTTTTATTTTAGGCGCGGCCGCGGCAATTTGTCCGTCAGTCTCCATTAACTCAATAACCGGTTTTATCCAGTTGGGCGTAACCTCAATATCCGAGTTAAGCAGGATATAGTAATCAGCATCCACCTGGCTCAGCACCCGGTTATAGCCACCGGTAAAGCCGTAGTTGGCATCATTTTGAATGATCCGGATACCAGGGAATGTACTCTGCAAAAAACGCACCGAGCCATCGCTTGATGCATTATCGCCTACTACAATTTCCAGGTTATCCCATTCGCTGGCCATTACCGACGGCAAAAACTGGCTGAGATGCTTTAAGCCATTCCAGTTTAAAATAACTACTGCTACTTTAGGGGTACTATTCATTTACGCGTTTTCGGGCTTAAATTTCCATCTTTTGTGGCTCCATAACCAGTACTGCGGTTCGGTATTTATCATTTGCTCCAAATAAGCCACATGCATATTGGTGATCTCGTATTCGGCCGTACCTTTTGGTTCGGTGGTCAGCACTACAAACTCGTAAGTATAAAAGCCCCGCTTCACACAGCGCACATCCCAAAAGCCTACTACCGAATTGGTTGCCTTAGCCAGTTTTTCAATCCCCAAAAATATAGCTGTTGGCTGATTTAAAAAAGTGGTAAAGTATTGCACCGTTTCGCGCACAGGGGTTTGGTCGGATACTAACACGGTTAAGCTTGGTTTGCCGCGCAGGGTAACCAGTTTGCGCAAAATATCTTTCATGGCCACCGGCGTGGCCCCAAAACGCGCGCGGACTTTTTTAAACAGGTCATCATAAACCTCGTCGGCCAGTGGTTTATAAACTACAATACGTTCTTCGTTGGTTATCATGCTGCAGCTTAAAGCTGTTAGTTCCCAGTTGCCATAATGCCCGGCTGCCACCAAAATAGCGCGGCCGGCATTTAAAAACTCATTTACACGCGCATCGGTATCGGGCTTTGCCGGTTCCATCCTGCGGCGGGCATCCTGCGGGGATATGCTGAGCATTTTCACAGTTTCAATGATCAGATCGCAAAGGTAGCGATAATATTTTTTTTCGATCACCAGGCGCTCGGCAGCTGTTTTTTGGGGAAACGAATTAGCCAGGTTTTCGCGCACAACGGCTGTGCGGTAGCCAAAAATACGGTACACAAAAATGTATACTACATCCGAAATTGTGTAGAGGATCCAAAAGGGCAATAAGGAGACGAGGTACAAAAAGAATACTCCTATTCTTGAAAGCCCTTTAATTATCATTATTTTCGGCGGATTTTTAACTGCAAACATAAAAATTTATGACGGATAACGGCGCTGTTTTTCCAATGTTTTATCTCCCGCCTGTTGAATACTTCGCGCGCTTAAATCAGCATAAGCAAAATGTGCTGATTGACCGCGACGAGCATCTGGTTAAGCAAACTTATCGTAACCGGGCCAGCATTTACTCGCCCGATGGGCTGCTGACGCTGGTAGTGCCTATAGTAAAGGGGGCCAAGGTGCATACCAAAATGCGGGATGTACGCATCAGTTATGATTTCCGCTGGCAGCGCCTGCATTGGATGAGTTTACAGTCTTGCTATCGCCGTTCGGCTTATTTTGAGTATTACGAGGATGATTTTGCCCGTTTTTACGAGGATAAGTTTGAATACCTGCTTGATTATAACGAACAATTACTGCGCATGCTGTTAGGCATGACCAAAATAAAAGCCGATATTAACTTTACAGATGAATATCAGCCGGCTTACCCCGACCGTGCTGATTACCGTTTAAGTTTCAATGCTAAAAAAGAACCCGATTTTGAACAAAAACCCTACTTCCAGGTTTTTGAAGAGCGAAAGGGATTTTTAAAGAACCTAAGCATTGTTGACCTGCTGTTTAACCAGGGGCCACAAACCATAAATTACCTGTAATGGATAGTAAACACAAACCCCGCTTAAAATTAAAACTGAAACGTAGTGTAGGTAACGTAGGCGACAGCCCCGGCATGATCCATATTGCCGAGGATGCCATGAAACCGCATATCAATATCTACTCGTATAACGAAGAGGAATTGGTTACCTCGAAGGGAACTAACATTGAGGTGATCCTCGATCAGTTTAAAAAGTGCGATAACCATACCCACTGGATCCAGATAAACGGTTTAGGCGACCGTAAGCTGATTGAAGCCATTGGCGATCATTTGCAGATCAATTCGCTGGTATTAGAGGATATTACCAGCAGCCACCAGCGGCCAAAGTTTGAGGAATACGAGCATTATGTTTTTGCGGTAAGCCGTATTATGCAACTAAACAATGAGAACGAGTTGGTGAACACCCAGTTTTCGGCCATTGTAAAAAGGAACCTGATTATTAGTTTTGAGGAAGACCACGAGGAACGTTTTGAAGCCGTAAAAAACCGGTTAAAAGGCGGCAAGGGCGCCATCCGTACTGCGGGCCCTGGTTATATGTGCTACGCGCTTACCGATACCATTATCGATCAGTACTTTGTGATACTGGCCGCCATTGGCGATGCCTTAGATGGTGTGGAAGACCAGGTTTATGTGAAACCCGATAAAAGCATTATGTACGATGCCCAGCACCTGAAACGATCTTTAATTGGGATGCGCCGCGCCAGCTGGCCCGAGCGCGATAAGGTGAACGATATGATCCGTACGGATAGCCCGCTGATTACTGCCGAAGTGAAAACCTTTTTGCGCGATGCCTACGACCACTGTATCCAGATAATGGATTTGATTGAAAGTTATAAGGAAATCACATCAAGCATTATCGACCTGTACCTATCTATGGTGAGCAACCGCATGAACGAGATTATGAAGGTGCTGACCATCATTTCTGTAATATTTATCCCGCTGACATTTATAGCCGGGATTTACGGCATGAACTTCTCGCGCACGGCAACTGATGGTAAAACCACCATCCCCGATAACATGCCCGAATTATATTGGAACCACGGCTACGTTTACGCGCTGGTGCTGATGTTCATGATTGCCATTGTGCAATTGTATGTATTTTGGAAAAAAGGCTGGTTTAACAGGTTGTAGATCTAATAGTTTGTCATTTCGACAGAGCAAGTGTAGGGATGTGCGTGGTGCGAAAGAGAAATCTTATACGTGTAGCCGGTGTACTGTATCAGATTTCGAACGATCGTTCGAAAAGACATTTCTTAAAAGCAGAAGGCCCCGCCAATTAGGCGAGGCCTTCTGCTTAAATGCTGCGTTGCTATTGAAATTCCGGTTTCAAATAAGCTTTCATGGCTTTGCGCATCTTCATTACTTTAGGTTGCGAAACACCTATAATATAACCTCTGTCCATGTGTGTCTTGTAATAGCCCTGATGATAATTCTCGGCAGCGTAAAATACGGTAAACGGTACTATTTGGGTTACCACGGGGCTGCTGTAATGTTTGGAGGCGTTTACTTCCTTAATCGCGTCTTGTAATATCTGCTTTTCTTCGGGGTTGCGGTAAAAGGCTATCGAACGGTAATCCGTACCCTCATCAGGCCCCTGGGCATTTAACGTGGTAGGATCGTGAAAACTGAAGAATGCTTTTACCAAGGTTTCATAACTGATTACTTTAGGATCGTAATAAACCTGCGAAACTTCGGCATGGTTGGTGGTGCGGGTGCAAACCTCATCATAAGTGGGGTTTTTGGTGTTACCGCCGGCATAACCCGCCATTACTTTGTGTACTCCCTTTAATTCAGAAAACACTTCGCTGCTGGCCCAAAAACAGCCTCCGCCAAAGGTGGCAACCGCTTCGCCCGGGGCTACTTTAGGTAGCGGGGCAATATCCTCATCACCGCGTTTGTCCTGAGCGCTGGCACAGCCTAAAAACAGGATGGCCACTAAATATAAACTTAACTTTTTCATCATTTTTAATGTTTAGTCTAATTTACGCAGATAACCTTACAACGGTTGGTCATTAAAGCATCATTTATTTTGAGGCATCTTCCACCTGCATTTTTTCGGTGTTAAAGCCGCGCACAATCAGGCGGTTATCACTATCCTTATTCAAGTAATTAATAGCCCAGCTAAAAAACACAATCAGCTTATTACTAAACCCGGCTAACGACAATAAATGCACAAACATCCAAATTAACCAGGCAAAAAAACCCTGGAAGTGCAAATGCCCAATATCGGCCACGGCCCGGTTACGGCCAACGGTGGCCATGGTACCTTTATCAAAGTACTTAAACGCCACAGCGGGTTGCCCGTTAATTATATGCACCAGGTTTTTAGCCAAATGCTTGCCTTGTTGTATAGCCACCGGGGCAACGCCGGGTAAACCTTCGGGCAGTTGATCGGTTATCATGGCGGCTACATCGCCAATGGCAAATATGTTTTGGTAGCCTTCCACCCTGCTGATATCGTCGGTTTTAATGCGGGTGCCACGGGTAAGCGGTGCCTGGGTTAAACCTTCGGGCATTTCGCCACGTACACCTGCCGCCCAAAATACGTTGCGGGTTTTTAATATGGTGCCGTTATCAATAGTTAAAATATAGCCATCGTAATGCTGTACGTGTACGCTGTTAATTACCTCTACCCCTCTGTCGGTTAAAAACTGCTTCGCTTTTCGCGATGCACCTTCGCTCATGGCAGCCAGCAGTTCCGATTTTCCCTCGGCCAGGTACACTTTCATATCCTCCAGGCACAGGCCGGGGTAATCCTTGCATAAAATATGCATCCGCATTTCGGCCAGCGCGCCGGATAGTTCTACCCCTGTTGGCCCGCCGCCTACTACCACAAAGGTTAATAGAGCTTGTTTTTCTTCAGGATCATTGGTTACCAGCGCTTTTTCCAGGTTTTGTAATATTAATGCACGCAGGTTTAAGGCTTCGGGCAGGTTTTTCATGGGCATGGTATGATGCTCAATTTCCTCGCTGCCAAAAAAGTTGGTGTTAGCGCCCGTGGCCACCACCAGGTAATCGTATTTAATATCGCCTATATTGGTATTAAGGGTATTGGTATCGGGGTTGATCTTTTGTACATCGGCCATGTAAAACGTAAAGTTTTTTTGCCCGGCAAAAATGCGGCGAATTGGGAACGCGATAGAATCGCCCTCCAGCGCGCCCATGGCCACCTGGTATAATAAGGGTTGAAAGGTGTGATAGTTATGCCTGTCTAAAAGAATAACTTCAACCGGGGCCTTTTTTAAGTTTTTAGCTAATTGTATACCACCAAAGCCACTTCCAATAATAACAATACGTGGGGTGCCGGTTGTTGTGCTTGTGAGATCCATAGATATGTTTGCGGCAATAACCGCACTGCTTAATTGTAAAAATAAAGGTGATAAAGCCTGCTTATGTTTTCAATAATAGCAAAATTCGGGATATTAAACCGGGGATTTATTAATTTAGCAATTGATTACATACAGATGAAACTAAAATACCCCCTGATTATCCTCCTGTTTTTAACTATTGGCAGCTACGCGCAAATACGCCCTGTAGATAGTAAAACCGATGGCAAATATGTCCGCGTTAATGGTGCCAAACTTTGGGTAGTTACCGTTGGCGAAGGCGACCCAATTATATTTATAGCCGGCGGCCCGGGCAATGCCCATCCCGGCCTGCGCAGTTTTGATGACCTGGCGCAAAACCATCACCAGCTAATTTATTTTGATGGCTTTGGACGCGGTAAATCAGACACGGCCCAGGTACTGAGCGAATATACCCTTAACCGGGATATTGAAGATATTGAGGGCCTGCGCAAAGCGCTGAAACTGGATAAGATCTCGGTTTTAGGCCATTCGTACGGTGGCGTAGTGGCACAGGGCTATGCCGTAAAATACCCCGAACACCTGAGCCATTTAATACTGGCCAATACCTTCCACAGCTTTATAATGTGGCAGGAGAACGACGATAATTCCAACCGTGAAATAAAGGCTAACTTCCCTGATATATGGAACGAGCTGACCCGGATACGCGACAAAGGCGCGGTATCCAGCGATGCCCGGCACCAGGAAATATATGGCCGTGTGCCTTATGGCTTTTTATATGCCTATAACCCCAGTAAATTTGAGGGTAACGGAAAAAGCGATTACCCCAACCCCAATAATACCAAACTGTACTACCAAATGGTAGGCAAGGACGGCGATTTTATTGTAGGCAGCGATATTGGCACCTTTGACTACCGCAAGCAACTGAAAGACCTGAAAATGCCCGTACTGATTATTGCAGGAAGGTACGACCGTGTGGCCGTACCCTATATGATGGTAAAGTTTAAGCAATACTGCCCGCAAGCCGAATTTGTAATGTTTGAACACTCGGGCCATAACCCGCAGGTTGAGGAACCTGTGCGGGAGTTCTCGGTTATTAATGCTTTTTTATCGAGATAGCGGGGTTTTAATAGTCCCTCTCATTCCCCAGGATCTCGATTTTTGTGTTTCCCAGTTGTATAAAATAGAATCAGCCTCTGCGTTGCCCCGGGCCATTGATATAACAGGGGAGCCTGTATATTTTTTTGTTTTGGAGTTATAAAAAGCACTGGCAAATATGGTGTGTTTCTTTCGGTCTATCCGTATATAATCGGCGGATACCATAAAACTACTATCTACCCCGACAAGCGCCTTGCCGAAAAGTTCCTCTATACCGCGTTCAGTATTAAAATTAACAGAATCGGATGCTAAAAATCTTTTAGATCTGTCGAAAAGTAACTTTCCAGGCGCTACCATCGCTGTTTTCACCTCTTTATAAAACTTGCCAAACAACTCCGGGTTCTTCACACCGTAATCCTTAACATCGGTGCTGATAGATACCCAATCACTTACCTTATAGGTTTTAGCACCGGTTTTTACTTCGTGTACAAAGCGCAGGCGTACGTGGTCGCCTCAGGCAATGTTGTGCATAGTTGGTGCATTGGGTTTAAAACTCAGGTTAAACTTATAGCCGTTCACGGTTTCAAACAAAGCGCTTTTCCATACGCCGTTGGCGTATTTTACAATATTGCTTACCTCACCATCGGAATAGCGCACTTTGTTATTCTCGTACAGGAATGGGTAGTTGGGTATCTTATCCGCCTCGGCTAATTGGAAGATCTTTTCGTTATTTTTCATAATAAAGGCCGGAGAAATATCAACCAAAGGATCCTCCTTACGCCAGCCACTGCTAAACACTTTCAATTGCAGTTCATCACCGGTTTTTAATTGGTTGTTTAATATCTTCATCTGCCCGTAAAAGGTATCCATCATGTACTCGTGCCCATTCCAGGTAAAAACAAAGCCTTTCACTGCCTTATCTTTAATTTTTATGGTAATTAAGCCACTCTTATAAATGTCTTCGGATAATTTTTGCTTTGCTTTATAATCATCGGTTTGGCGGTATTCATCAAATGTCTGGCGGTTTTTCTCGCGTTGCTCCATTTGTTTTGGGGTGCCTTTCTGGCGATATTTGGGTGTGATTGTAGTATCACTAAGTGTGCCGTTAGTAACATTTGTTTTAAACATAAATGGCACTGCATAATTTCTATTTTTTGGAAGTTTATTGCGATTAAAATTTGCGCGATTATTATCAAATACCAGTTTCGAGGTTATATCAGGATTAAGCTTAATAATAGCGGCCTCATCATAAAATTCGCCATCAATAAATACACCTGCGGTATCTGTGGTACCTAAGTTAGCGGAGGCTGAAGAACCGTTTGATAAAGTGAACGTTATCTTATCATAATCGGCACCGTCTGCATGTTGAAAATGTGTCCTTTTAAAGAACCGTGGTTGCGCTGTAGTTGCTACTTCAAAAGCATCCTTTAGTTTTTGCTGCAAATTCTCGAAGTTAAACGCAGCCTCGTAACCATCCAGATTTTGCTGATAGCCCATGTTACGCAGCACAGAAAAATATTGTGCATTTGTAGCTCCTACGCTTAATGATGACGACTTAGCAGTTACCAATTGTGGGGATAATTTGCTAAACTCATTCTCGTTATAAAGCTTGCCATCAACTAAAAAGGCAACTTTACCGTTATGCGAAATTTTAGATGATGCCTTCACACCGTTTTCTAACGCAACAATAACTTTATCATAAACACTGCCATCTGCATTTTTTTGGATAACACGGGTGTAAAGCTG
This sequence comes from Bacteroidota bacterium, assembly GCA_040389105.1. Classification (GTDB taxonomy): domain Bacteria; phylum Bacteroidota; class Bacteroidia; order Sphingobacteriales; family Sphingobacteriaceae; genus Mucilaginibacter. Next base: position 55,798 of record JAZKAO010000004.1, on the reverse strand, counting down.
GTGTTGGGGTGCCGACCGTTCGACAGCCAGATTTTCTTTTTCAAGGTCATCCATATAGGTAACGTGGCCTTTATTTGTCGCAATAACTACCACGCCATTATCATATAATTTCCCTTTTACGTCAACACTTTCGCCGGGATAGGTAATATAAGCCGCTTTAATACATGATTTACTTATTTTATACAGAATATCTTTGCTGAAAAACTTACCGTCAATTAATACCGCCGTGTTTTTACCGGCCTTATCAATCCCTTCAATAACGCTGTATTTATTGTCATTACTTTTTAGCCGGGCAAAGGCCAGGCAGCTGATCAGTACCACGGGTACGATCAATACATAAACTATCTTTTTCATATTTGCTGATGGTTGGTTAAATAACATGGTGATTCGTTTTTTTAGCGGCACTTTACTAAAGTTGTGATAAAGCATCCCCTGCCCCGCTACCGATAAATGCAGCAGCAGACTGGCATAATTGTGCTTATCAGTTTCGCGGGCTACGGCGCGGTCAACCTCAAACTCGTGGTTCTCTTCTACCGATCGGGAGTACAAATAAATAAAGGGGTTAAACCACAGGATGATCTGCGCTATTTTTACAATAATACGGTCGACCGAATGGTACAGCTTTACATGCAGCATCTCGTGCGCTATAATCTGCCGCATTTCATCGGCGCTTAACTCCTCTTCGTTCAGGAAAATATAGTTGAGGAACGAGCCATTGGCTATCTTTTTATTCCCGCTCAGGATATTCACATTGCCTATTTTGGTAATGCGTTTACCTTTCAGTCGTTTAAAAAACGCGATCAGCGTAACTATTAAATGACCGGTTAAAGCTAAAACAGCGGCCAGGTAACCTAATCTTAAAAACGTCCCCCAATGTATCGGTTCGGGCTGCGCAATGGTTTGACGCTGCACCACCTGCGGCGCAATCTGGATCTTTGGCGCATACCCGTACACCACCTGCTCTACCACACCGGTATAAACATGGGGCTGGCTGACCGGTATTTTTATCAGCGGGATAGCGAAGCTAAGCACCACCGTAACCAGCAAGTACCACCTGTTGGTTACAAAAAAGGTAAGCCGGTTTAAAAACAGGTAGTAAAACAGGTAAAAAACGGCGGTACACGCGCATACCTGCAGCAGGTAAATAATGCTGGTCATTTTGCTTTGTTTTTATTAATGATATCCTTAATCTTGTTCAGGTCGTCTTCACTTAATTGCTCTTCCTTTACCATAAAGCTAAAAAGGCTCTCGGCCGAGTTATCAAAATAACCCGAGAAGATTTTTTTGAACGATGCCTTGCGGTACTCGCTTTTGCTAATGGCCGGGAAATACTCGTAGGTTTTGCCGTAAGCTTTATAATTCACATAGCCCTTTTTTTCCAACAACCGTACTACCGACGATATGGTATTATATGGCGGCTTAGGGTCATCGGGCAAGGCATCAATAATGTCTTTCACAAAGCATTTTTTCAACTGCCATAAAATGTGCATTACGCGCTCTTCGGTTTTGGTTAACTCTTCCATAAACCAAACTTATAACTTATTTTTCAGTTTTACAACTATAAATTAAGTTATATAACGTTTTTATCAGTTTATAACTCTATATAATTGATAATCAAGCATATAATTTTAACCACAAAGGGCGCGAAGAAAGAATCCACTAAGAACACAAAGCTATGCCTACACTATAATCCATACTTATTTTATTAGAAAACACCTTTGTGATCTTTGTAAAAAAACCTTTGCGTACTTTGTGGTTAAATTCTAAATCTCTACTAAATCAGTAGAATTTTAATTTGATGTCCGCATTTTTCCCCTGTTTTCTCTATTTTCGCAGCAATTAACAAATCATGCAAACGCTGTACATTATTAAAATTGGCGGGAACGTTATCGATAATTCCGAAAACCTGCACAAGTTTTTAAAGGACTTCACCCAACTGAAGGGCCATAAAATACTGGTGCATGGTGGTGGCAAGGTGGCTACACAGCTATCCGAAACCCTGGGTATCGAAGCCAAACTGGTAGATGGACGGCGTATAACCGATATTGAAACGCTGCGCGTGGTAACTATGGTTTATGGCGGCCTGATCAATAAGAACATTGTGGCCCAGCTACAGCGCTACGGCAACAATGCTATTGGCCTAACCGGTGCCGATGGCAATTTGATTAAAGCTAAAAAGCGCCTCGTTAAAACCATTGATTACGGCTTTGTAGGCGATTTGGATGATGATTCGGTAGATGCCAAAGGCATCAGCAGTTTACTGGAAGCCGGCTTCACCCCCGTTTTTAGCGCGTTGACACACGATGGCGAGGGACAAATGCTAAATACCAATGCCGATACCATCGCATCGGCCCTGGCGGTTGGCCTATCGGCTTTGTATACCACAACGCTGATCTATTGCTTTGAAAAGAAAGGCGTTTTAAAAGATATTGACGATGAGGATTCGCTGATCCGCGATATTAACCCCGAGCGTTACGACGAACTGAAAGCCGCTGGCATTATCCACAGCGGTATGTTGCCAAAGCTGGATAACGCCTTTAAGGCCATTGACTTTGGCGTACAGGCGGTAATAATTGGTCACGCCGATGACCTGGGCAAGCTGGATGGCGATAATGCCTTCGGTACACGATTAAGTAAATAAAACCATGAGCACACCAAACATAGCCATTTTAGGCAGCGGTAACATTGGCCTTTCCTTAGCCAAAGGATTAGTAAAGGCTGATATTTACCAAACAGCACAAATCACCTTAACACGCCGCAATGTGGCTGCCCTATCCCCTTTAAAGGAAGCTGGCTACCAAACCACCGGTAATAACGCCGAAGCGGTAAGTGGTTCAATAATTATCGTACTGGCTATTTTGCCGCAGCAGTTAAATAAGCTGCTGGACGAGATTAAGCCGGCTATCGATCCGGCTAAGCATTTGTTAATTTCGGTAGTATCGGGCGTAAGCTGCCAGGATATCCGCCAGCATTTGGGTTTGGATGTGCAGGTGGTGCGTGCCATGCCTAATACAGCCATAGCGATTGGTCAGTCGATGACCTGTATCGCTACGGATACCGCATCCGATGATAATATTAAGCTGGTTACCTCGCTGTTTGATACCGTTGGCGTAAGCATCCGTATTAACGAAGAGTTGATGACATCGGCCACCGCTTTATGCGCTTGTGGTATTGCTTTCTTCCTGCGCTCTATCCGTGCGGCATCGCAAGGCGGTACCGAAATTGGTTTCCACGCGCACGATGCCTTAAAAATGGCGGCACAAACAGCCAAAGGCGCTGCCGATTTGCTGTTGCAACTATCATCGCACCCCGAACAGGAAATTGACAAGGTAACATCGCCGAAAGGCTGTACCATTGCCGGCCTGAACGAGATGGAGCATAACGGTTTTAGTTCGGCCATGATAAAGGGTATTAAAACATCGGCCGAAAAGGCAGGGGTATTATATAAGCAGTCATGATCTGCACAACTTATCAAAACGATAAGCTATGCCATCTAAAATGAAAATTAATTAAGATATTTGCCCACCGGATAAAAAAAGAATCCATTCATTACCAACAAGTAACAGTGCTAAAATAAAAAGCGGCATAGCCTTAGCCTGGTACCCTGGTAAATAGTTTATACCATGTTTACAGTAGAGAAAATAGGCGGCACATCTATGAGTGCCCTTCAAGACGTTATCAACAACATTATCCTTTATAACCGCAGCGGCGACGAGTTGTACAACCGCTTGTTTGTGGTTTCGGCATTTTCGGGCGTAACTAACCTGTTGCTGGAAAATAAAAAGACCGGCGAACCGGGTGTTTATCATAAACTGGCCCAATACCAGGATTTCCATAAGCCATTAAAGGAGTTGGTGATCAAACTAAAGGAAATCAATACCCAATACGTTAGTCTTGGTTTAGACCTGGCTGTGGCCGATGAATTTATTGAAGAGCATATCCATGGCGCGCAAAAGTACCTGGAAAACCTATCTAACATACTGGCATCTGGCTATGTAAGTAAGGATGGTATTTTACAGGCCGCCCGCGAGATCCTGGCATCTATCGGCGAAAGCCACTCGGCTTTTAACTTTACCAATATCTTGCAAAACATGGGCATCAATGCCACACTGGTTGACCTGAGCGGCTTGCACGACCATCGCTCCTACACCATCGATCAGCGGATTAAGCATGCCTTTAAGGGTATTGAGTTTGAAAAAACGATATGCATTGTTACCGGCTACTGCAAAGGTACCGAGGGCATTATGCGCGAATTTGATCGTGGTTACAGCGAGGTAACTTTCAGCAAAATTGCCGAAGAACTGATGCCTGCCGAAGCCATTATCCATAAAGAATACCACCTATCTACCGCCGACCCGGGCATTGTGGGCTTGAAAAACTGCCACCCGGTGGGTAATACCAATTACGATATTGCCGATCAACTGGCCGATGTGGGCATGGAAGCCATACACCCAAAAGCATCCAAACCGCTGGAGATAAACGGCATTAACCTGCGTATTAAAAACACCTTCGAGCCATCGCACCCGGGCACTTTAATTACCCAGGATTTTATTTGCGAAACCAAGCGTGTGGAAGTAATTACCGGTACCGACAAGCTGGTGCTGATTGATGTATACGACCCATTGATGGTAAGCAACGTAGGTTCGGATTTAAAGATCATGCAGATCTTTTTTGACCATAACGTAAGCTATATTTTTAAGGCCACCAGCGCTAACAGTATCTCGATAGTGATTTGGGAGCGCGACTTTGACAAGAAGCTGATCCACGAATTGGAAGAAAACTTTGAAAAGGTTACTGTTGAGAAAACCGCTATGGTATGTATGCTGGGCACCAATATGGATCAGCCGGGTTTACTGGCCCGTGCCGCCACGGCATTGACCGAAGCCGGTATCAATATCCAAAGCGCCGGCTTTGCCCTGCGCAAGGTAAATATCCAGTTTCTGGTAGCGCGCGAGCATTTTAAAAGCGCGGTGATCGCGTTGAATAAAGCGATGAGCAGCTAATGTGCAAATGCGGGGATGTGCAGATATGCAAATGATCCCCTGATGCCATTCATAAACAATACTGTACGAGATTTACGAAGTTTTAAAAACTTCGTAAATCTTGAATTATAGCCACCACGTCATTGCGAGTTATCCAATCCCGGCGGGGACTTTAAAGGTGTAAATGACAGAGAGGAGGATGTCACCCTGAGCTTGTCGAAGGGTGCGTGCGTAGGCCTACCCACCATGGTTCGACAAGCTCACCATGACACCCTGCACTAAATCTGTCATGGGTAGGTACGAAGCAATCATCGGTTAGCAGGGCTGCCATTCATGGCAGTTAAGGGTTTACACAAAGTTTACACTTTTCAATATTTTTATATATCAAGTAATTGATAATCAGATAATTGTAAAAATAAAGAGTTTACACTATTTACTGCCCATCCAAGCGTCACACTGTGTTAAAAAGCACAATACCTTACTGGCGCGCGGCATCCATCTTTTTACCCAGCACACTGTGCTTATACCCATAAGTAAAGTATAACGCCAGGCCTATTACCAGCCATACCAGGAAACGGATCCAGCTTTGGTAGGTCAGCTCGGTCATCAGGTAAAAGCAGCTAAGCAGGCCCAATACGGGTATCAGCGATAAGTTTTTAATAACCGCCAGCACCGTTAATATGGTAGACAGGATGATGAACAGGAAGAACGGAAAATTCTGATGCACATTATCGCCGCTGAACAGGCCTAACAATGGTTTCCAAAAGAAAACCATTACCGCTACATACAATACCGGGGCTACCCATTTGGCATTAAAATATGGCAAGTGGAAACGGCCTTTCACAGCAGCTTCGCGCGGCATTAACAGTACGCCGCCGCATACCAGTACAAAGGCAAACAGGGTGCCTATGCTGGTCAGGTCGGTTACTTCGGTCAGGTTCATAAACAGGGCCGGTATGGCTACTACAAAGCCGGTTACAATGGTGGCAAACGATGGCGTATGGAATTTGGGGTGGATGCGCGAGAATGCTTTTGGCAGCAAACCATCGCGGCTCATGCTCATCCAAATACGGGGTTGCCCCAGTTGGAATATCAGCAATACGCTGGCCGTTGCAATTACCGCGCTGATGGAAATGATATAGCTGATATTATTTAAGCCTACCCTTTTAAATACAAAAGCGAGCGGGTCGCCTACCTGCAGTTCCTTATAACTTACCATGCCGGTTAATACCAGGGCAATCAGAATATATAATACGGTGCAAATCACCAGCGAGTAGATCATACCACGGGGCAAATCGCGCTGGGGGTTCTCGCATTCCTCGGCCGTGGTAGATATGGCATCAAAACCGATGTAAGCGAAGAATACGCCCGATACCCCCTTCATTACCCCACGGAAACCATTAGGTAAAAACGGGTGCCAGTTAGCCGGCGAAACATAAAAGAAACCGATAATGATCACCGCTATTACAATGGCTATCTTTAAAAACACCATAGCGTTGGTAGCCTTTTTAGTTTCGCGGATCCCGATATATACCAAATAAGTTATCGCTATCACTATACCCAAAGCCGGGATATTTGCAATCAGCTTTAAGCCGCCTAAACCGGGGGCCGTATTCCAGGCCAGTGCGGCCGATTTCATGGTATCGGTAATATCGGCCAGGTGACCGCTTTTGGTTAACTCCTGGATCTGCTCGTGCGCGCGGAAGGCCGAGAAATAATCCAGCGTCAGGTATTCGGGCATGTGGATGTGGAAGCCTTCTAAAAAGTTAACAAAGTAAGTACTCCATGATATAGCCACGGCAATATTGCCTATGGCGTATTCCATCAGCAAATCCCAGCCGATGATCCAGGCAATCAGTTCGCCAAAAGTGGCGTAAGCATAAGTATAAGCACTGCCTGCAACCGGTATCCGCGATGCAAACTCGGCATAGCATAAAGCCGAAAAGCCGCAGGTAATAGCTGTAATAATAAACAGAATGGTAACGCCCGGCCCGCCGTTAAACGAAGCCTCGCCAATGGTAGAGAATATGCCCGCCCCAACTACGGCTGCTATGCCCATCAGGGTTAAATCCTTTACGCCTAATTCCTTTTTAAGATGGTTGCCGGAATGTTCGGCATCGCTAAAGCCGCTTTTAACATCTGACAGTATGTGTTCGAGGGATTTTTTACGGAAAAGGTTTTTGGACATGTCGCGTTACATCAGTTAATATGCAAACCAAACATAATGATTTTTTTGCAAGTATGAAATTAGTTAAACCACAATACAGGCGCTTTGATAATGCTAAAATAAAAACCCGCTATTTATAGTATAGGATGTTTTAAAATGTGTCTTACCATAAAACAACATCGATATCTATTTTATGAAATACTTGAAATTAAACACCGCTTTTATATGCACAATTGTTGCACCGCTGATAGCAGCATCCCCATGCTATGGCCAAACCAAACCGGTATACCATATCTATGCGGGCAGTACACACGCGCATACCTCGCTCACCCAATCGCACGGGGCGCAGTTAGATGAAACAAAGGGATTCACCGTACACATGTCTGTCGATTCGGAGCATGTATCGCACCCGGCAAACGCTACGCTTAAACCCGATGCCGATAAATACCAGGGGCCACCGTCTGTCCATTTCGCCCTGGCTAAAACCAACGGGTACGATTTTTATGTAAGCACCGACCACTCGCAGGAAGCCAGCTTCCATCCTACCCGCGCTAATAATGTTAATTGGATATCCACTCATAAAGATGCTACCGCTGCTACCGATAAAAACTTTGTGGCCATTGCCGGTTACGAACACTCGGAGAATGACGGCCCGGGCGGCAAAGGACACTTTAATGTGATCAATAGCGCATCGTACATTAACGCGCTTGAACCGGGCGTTGACGTGCCATACTTTTATAAATGGTTGGATACGGTATCGGCTTACGGGGGTACAGGCGCTGTAGTGGCCAGTTTTAACCACCCGGCAGCAAATGCGTATGATAACTGGGGCCACCGCGACCCTAAAGTAACCGATATTATAACCATGCTGGAAGTAATTAACTCTAACACTACTATCCATTACGAGGGTTTTATAAAGGCACTTGATGCCGGCTGGAAGGTATCGCCGGTATGCGGTAACGATAACCACGGTATAATGGGCATTGCCACTCAAAAATCGCGCACGTTTGTTTTGGCAACCGCTAAAACCAAAGTTGCCATTTTAGATGCTATGAAAAACCGCCGCACCTACGCCTCGCTTGATAATAATATCCAATGCCGTTATACCGTAAATGGCGAGATCATGGGATCGACCCTAAAAAACCCGACCGAGTTTAAATTCGATATTGAAATTAACGACCCTGATACTAATAATCCTAAAGATAAAATTACCCGCATAGATATTGTAAAAGATAACGGCGAAGTGGTACAAACCTATAACCCTACCCCTGGTTACGTGGTTAAATGGAGCCCAGTAATAAAGGATGCTACCAACAAATACTTTTTTGTAAGGGTTTGGAGCACCGGCGGTGGCGATGCACCCGAAGCCAAGTTAACACCTGATAAACCGATGACCTGGCTGGCACCAGTTTGGACGGGGCGATAAACTCAAAACACAACCATGAAACCTTCGTTCAGCGTCATATCATTAATGCCGGCGTTGGGGATTTTAAAGCCCGCATTGCTCATGTGCCTTATGCCGGTCCTGATATCGGCATACAGGCCCTTGTATATTTTTAAGTTTACACCGGCGCAAAAGTTGTTTGAAAACACAAAACCATTTGATTGCCGAACGGGTGTATCTGAAATATAATGCGGCCCCGAACTAATCAGCATGTAAAAGCTAACCTGATTGTTAGAAACATTTTTACGGAAGAGGAAACCCAGGTTTAAACCGGTTTCAAAGCCATTCAAATACTCGGTCTGGTCGGCATCCCTGTATTTTTTGTATTTGGTAGTGTTATATTGGGGTTGTGCCAGGATCTCAATTCCGAAGGTTCGGTGCCTTAAAATAGATTGGTAGTACTGTAACTGGTAAAAGTTAACCTGGTAATAATAGGTTGTTTTTAAGGCGATATTATGGTTGTTGTTACCAATCAACTGACCAATGTACTGGATACCATTCCCGGCCATAAAGCCAAGTTTATGTCTCTTGCCGTTAAACAAGGTGTCTTGCGCAAATCCCTGTTTTGCTGTAAAAAGAACGACCATTGCCACAACAGGCAGAAGTGCCTTTTTTATAAGGTAACACCTGCTGTAGGATAAGGGGCAATTTTTGTAATAAGATAATGTGATCAAAGCTTAATCATTACGGTAACCCAGCATTAATAGTTGCCTAATACTCCAACGCTGTGCTATAACTGTATTTTTAGTTTTATTATTCAAATTATTTGGGAATTCAATAGCAAAACCTTATTATCGTACAACAATACTAAACGTTAACCCTCCTTATTGCTTATGAACCTGCTAACCCCTTCTGCCCTGTTACGTTCTGCACTGTTTTTGTGCTTAATGATAATGATACAGGCTTGCACAGCTCCTTCAAAACCGGGCATTTATAAAAACAACCTGATCCCATCGGGCACCAGGGATAAAATGCACGATTTAACTACCAATTTAATAGGCGCGCTAAAAACTAACACAACCGACGAGTTGGAGCAATTAATGTCGCAGGACTTGATTGATGACAGACCCGCCCGGATGGCTATCTGCGAACAGATCAGCATTAGGATGAAGGATGCGGATTATAGCTTAATGTCCGAATATTACCTGGTTAACCCGCCAAATATCAATGCCGGTACACATACCATTAAGGAAAGGGATTTGGGCATCAACAACTTCGATTTAACATTCTCCGGATCAGCACGGGAAACTTATGTGGCGCTTATCACACCCAAATCGGCTATGCAAAAATGGCTGATCACCGCCATTTATCACAAATACGATTACGGCTGGAAGGTTGCCAAACTGGAGATTAACCCCTATGCCGAAAACGGCCGCACCGCCCCCGAATTGATTGAACAAGCTAAAGAGCAAGCCAAAAACGGTTATTGGCTTGATGCATCAAACTCTGCATCGTACGCCGAACGTTGCCTAAGGCCATATACTACCTGGAAGTATGTAGCCGAAGACTCGATTTACCGCTACAACGGCGAAGCGCTTAAAGTAGTAATGTCGCACTATAAACTGCCTTTAACCATTACCGAAGTACCAACCCATCCGCGTATATGGCGCATACGGGTTGAGCGGACAAAAGACGGCGCTTTCCCTAATGTGAATTACTTAAGCACTATTAAACTTTATGATACCGTAGCGCTTAAAAAGGAGAACGAATTAGTTGGCAAGGCCATTGGCCATGTAATGGCCGGGATTGATAAGGATAAAAAATATATTTATTACACCATTTATAACGAAACTGAAAAGGGAATCCCCTACCGGGATCATTACGACCTGAAGCAAAAGTTATAATCAAAAACAGCTGAATTTTAATCGGCCGAGATAGCGTCGTACACCACTACCTTTTGCCAAAGGTGGCTACAGTTGTTTATAAAATCCTGGTGCAATGGGTGGCTTTGGTAAACGGCTTGCCCTTCCAGGTCGCTGAAGAATAATAGTTCGGATACATCCCAGCTATTTTCTACCACGTCGCGCTTTTCGGTACTGGCCACAACGCCTACATGCATATCGCGCACAGTTTCAATGGCCGATAAGGTTTTTACACCGGCAATCAATTGATCGCGATCGGCTTTTGATGCCGGGTTTTTAAGCCAAAAAAATACGTGATGGATTACGGGATACAGGTTGTTGTTAGGTGCGCTCATATTAGATATAATAAAAGCCGTAATCTAAAAAAATTAAATCAAGGCATCCAAATTTTCTATAAAACAAAAGGCTACCTTTTCAGATAGCCTTTTGTTTTATGATTATCAGTAAACTATTAAACCACCCCTCCCATTACCGGGTCGGTTTTGGTGGCTGCACCGGTTTCTACACGGCCGGCAAAGCGCTCCTCATAAGCGGCATAATCCTTTAGTTTTATGCTAAAGTCGTACCAGTTAAAGTTTTTGGATAGATCCAAAACCACTGTCTCTTTACTATTGGCCGCTATTGTTTTAATAATAGCAGCGGCTTTATAGCTATTATCTGCAATTACTATTTCATGTGCCTTAGCATCATTATTTGCAATAGTAACCAATACATTACCGGTTAGTTTAGCGGAGCTTAACCTGCTTTTTTCGTACTCGCAGGTTATTTTCAGGGCCGGGTTGTTTTGGTCGCCCATAAATTCCCGGTAAAAGCCATTGGGGCCATGTATACGTAAATGATATTTATTGTTTTCGAAAGCGTTAACAGGCCAGTTGTAGCTTAAGCTATCGCCGGCGGCAACGGCAAAGTACCAGTTACGGGAAACCTCGTCCTTACTTTTATCATCGTTGTATTTAACCGGGGCATAAACCGTAAATGGCGATCCTGCGGCATCCTTACCAAAAATTGTATTACCCGATGCCAATTTTATTTCGAAGCTTTTTTTATCATCACTTAAGCCACCATTGGTATATAATTCATAAGGCAAGGCGCAAGACGGGCGTGTGCCCTTCTCCTGCGATGAGATGGAGGATGGCTGCGCGCTGATCCTGGCTATTTCCTGTGCCGACAGCTTTTGCGGGATGGTTGGTTCCTGCTTAAACTTAGCGTTAAAAATAGCCTCTACCTTTTTATCGCGATTTAAGAATGGAATTTTCTCTAAAGGCGCGCCATTATAAGGTGTAAAGGCCGAAGTCAGGTCGCCGCAAATGGTACGGCGCCATTGGCTGATATTGTTGAGTTTGATGTTTTTATTAAACTTTTTATTTACAAACCCTTCTAAAAATTGCAGGGTTGATGTATGGTCAAACACTTCAGAACATACGCGGCCGCCCCTGCTCCACGGCGAAGCGATCATCATAGGCACCCTAAAACCCAAACCAATAGGCGCTTCGCGGGATTGTTTTGGCGGGTTGCCCTGTTTAATTTCATTGGCCAGCCTAACATGCTCTATTTCGGTCTCGATGCCGGCTGATACCTTACCCGTTCCCGGGATCTTGGCATCGGGGATGGAGAACGGTGGAACGTGGTCAAAGTAACCATCATTCTCATCGTAGGTAACTATAAATATGGTTTTTTTCCATACCTCGGGGTTTTTGGTCAGGATATCTAAAATTTCGGATACATACCAGGCACCATACCAGGGCGCGCTCGGGTGATCGGAAAAGTTTTGCGGGCCTGCCAGCCACGATACGGTTGGTAACTGCCCTTTATTTACATCTTCGCGAAACTGGTGCAGTAAATCTCCTTTCGGCACAGTGGCCTTGCGTACTTTACCATTATCGTTATAAGTTAATTCGGCCAGGCTGCGGTAATGCGGGTCGCCTACGTTAGTTACAAAGGCGTGCTTATAAAGGTTCTTTTCCTTTGCCGATAGTTTATCGTAGCTTTCTTTATTCCATTGGGTTAATTCGGCACGGGCGTTGTCCAATACTTCCTGCTTGGTCTTTAACGCCTCCTGGTTTCTTTTTGTTTCGGTTTCATCTGTAGGGCTGGCCTCCTGTAATTTATTGATCTCGCCGGGCAACACCTCTACTTGTTTTTGCAGGGTTTTAATATAGCGGTCGGAGAATTTTACATTATAAGCTTTAAAAAATTCCAGTAAATTACAGCCATAGTTGGCCAGCCAGGCCCGTTCTTCACCCACGTAACCGCCACCGCAGGTTAAATCGTTTTGATAAAACCGCCAGGCTACATTATTTTCTTCCAATAGCTCGGGGAAAGTTTGCCATGGCATGGTGCCGGTCACAAAATCAGGGTTTCGGATATTGGCCTTGGGGATCCCGTTCTCATCATGCGTAATCTTACCCGTCCAAAAAAACGAGCGGTTAGGTGTAGTACTTGTCATGGCCGAACAAAAGTTTTGATCGCACACGGTAAAGGCATCGGCCATGCCGTAATTAAACGGAATATCATCGCGTGTATAATGCCCCAATGTTAAAGGCATATCGGCATAGTTTTTATTGCCTGATCGCTTAGCTATCAGCCATTTATCGTATTTCCCATAGTTATTGGCATCAACCTGGCTGGCACGGGTATGCGGTAACGAACCCATCCAGGTTATTTTGGTATCCTTAATATCCAACCTGAACGGCGAGTAGGTATTTCCAACGGCATCTGTTTGCAGCCACACCGGTCGCTGATCGGGCAAGCGGATGGCCCTGGGGTCGTTAAAGCCGCGTACACCTTGCAAGGTACCAAAGCAATGATCGAACGACCGGTTTTCCTGCATCAGTATCACTACATGTTCGGCATCAAGATAGGTACTGCCCGGGGCCGGGTTTATGGCAAATGCCTTTTGTATGGCCGGCGGTAACATATTGGCCATGGCAATACCACCTGATAATAACGCGGTCTTCTTTAAAAAATCTCTTCTCGAATTCATCTATGATCGTTTTATAGCTAATTATTTTACTGAATTGCTTAGTTCAAATATCAAATAGTTAAGTAAATTTTAGGTTAGCTACAGGTTAACTGTAGCGTTTAGTATTGCATTTGTTACAGACGAAAGAGCAAACCATCACTAAACAAAAGCAATAGTAATATTCTGAAAGTAAAACTAAAAATTAGTCCGTCAAAAAAGAAACTAATCATTTAATATTTTTACATTTAAATACTGATCCCGTCACATGAAGAAACATATCGTCCTTATCATCCTGTTTTTTGCCGGCCTGGCTATATCGGCCATTAACCCGCACGATTATTTTACCTGGATACTGGAAGTTTTCCCTGGGATAATTGGCTTTATTGTACTGGTTTTAACCTATAAACGCTTTCAGTTTACCTACCTTACTTATGTAATGATCTCACTGCATTGCTATATCTTATTTATTGGCGGGCATTATACCTACGCGCAGGTGCCGTTGTTTAATTGGATAAGGGACGTATTCCATCAAACGCGTAATAATTACGATAAGGTGGGCCATTTTACACAAGGTTTCGTCCCTGCTATGATCACACGCGAATTATTTATCCGCTTACACGTATTTAATAAAAAAGGTTGGATTGCCGCTCTCACGGTATGCGTATGTGCTACCATCAGCATGCTGTACGAATTTTTGGAATGGTTTGTATCGGTTACCTCCGGCTCATCTGGCGATTCTTTTTTAGGAACGCAGGGCGATATTTGGGACACACAATCGGATATGCTTTTTGCCATGATTGGTGCTATTTGCATGGTTTTTTTCTTATCCAAACTACAGGACAGGCAAATAAACAAACTCGCCAGCTAACTGCCCTTTATTTCATCTACCCATCGTTTTTGTTAAAAAGAAGCCGGAAAGTATCTCGCATACTTTCCGGCCACAATTAACTATCAACTGCCTTATTAATAACCTATGGTTAATTTCAATATGGGCAGTTTTTTTTCATAAAACGCAATAAATCTCATTTTGTTTAAACAACAAGGTATTTAATTCGTTACAATTAAATATACCGACCAATACGTATGTGTATTGGAAATTTATTTGCATTTGACGCAATACGGTATAGCTTTGCACGTACAATACCTTTAACTATTAACTAACTGACGTTTTATTTTATGAAAAAAATTCTACTCTGGAATTTGTGCATCCTGCTGTTTTCTATAACAGGCGCGCTTGCACAAACCCACGTCGTGACCGGGAGGGTTACGGCAAAGGAAGACGGCCTGCCACTACCAGGCGTAACAGTATCTGTAAAGGGAACATCAACCGGAACCCAAACGGATGGACAAGGAAAGTTCACATTAAACGCACCTGTTGGTGCTACATTATCATTCAGTTTTATTGGTTATACCGCACAGGAGGCTACAGTAGGCAATACTGAAGTAAACATTGTGCTGGTAGAATCGACCAAGCTATTGGGCGAGGTTGTGGTTACAGGTGCATTAGGCATTACCCGCACCCGCAACCAACAGGCTTATGCCGCCCAACAGGTAACCGGCGAAGAAGTGAGCAAACAACGCTCATCAAACTTTGTAACCGGCTTATCGGGTAAGGTTGCAGGTTTGGAGATACGCCAAAACAATACCGTGGGTGGTTCAACCAATGTGGTTTTGCGTGGTTATAAATCTATCACAGGTAATAACCAGGCTTTATTTGTAATTGATGGCGTACCTATTGGTAACACCAACACCAATGGTACCGACCAGCAAACCGGTGGCGGCGGTTATGATTACGGCAGCCCGGTATCTGATATCAATCCTGATGATATTGAAAGCATTACCGTGTTGAAAGGCGCGGGCGCTACAGCATTATACGGATCGCGCGGAAGTAATGGTGTAATTTTAATTACTACCAAAAAGGCAAAGAAAGGCCTTGGTATTTCATTAAACTCTACTGTTACCCTTAGTGAAATAGACCGTTCAACCTTCCCTCAATATCAAAAGCAATATGGTGCAGGTTATGCCAAATACTTCAATTCGGGGGATATTTTTGGCCAGACAGGTGTTAATGTAGCCCCTACCGCCGATGATGCATCCAATGGTACCGAATTTGATCCCAACCTGATGGTTTACCAATGGAATGCCTTTGACCCAACTTCACCTAATTATGGCAAGGCTACACCATGGGTTGCGGCGGCCAATGATCCGAGTACCTTTTTTATCAAGCCTATATCTACCATCCAAAGCTTAATGATTACCAATGGCGGCGATAATGGCAGTTTTAAATTAGGCTATACCAAAAGTATAGACAGGGGTACTATCCCTAACAGTAAGCTGGATAAAAACCTGGTAGATTTTGGTGCGACCTACAACATTACACCTAAGTTAACGGTAGGTGCCAACATTAATTATTTTAACACCAATGGCACCGGCCGTGGTGGTACTGGTTACGATGGTACCAACTCTGATAACCGTAACGTAATTACCGGCTTTAGGCAGTGGTGGGAAACCAACGTTGATATTAAGGAATTAAAAGCCGCTTACGACAGGACAAACTCAAACATATCATGGAATATGGCCGACCCTGCAAATGGCGTTACCTTCCCGGCGTTTTGGAATAACCCTTACTGGGTGGTTGACCATAACTACGAAACCGATACCCGTAACAGGTACCTGGGTAATATTAATGCCAGCTATAAACCTGTATCGTGGGTAACTATTACAGGCAGGATATCATTAGATACTTATGCTGAACTACAGGAAGAACGCTATGATGTTGGCAGCATAGGTGTACCTTATTATTCGAGATATAATCACAGCTACGCGGAAACCAACTACGATTTGGTAGCCAATATGAATAAGGACATTGCTAAGGACTTTAATTTAAAGGCACTAATAGGTACAAACATCCGCAAGAATAACGAGAATGCTATTACTGCCAGTACTAACGGCGGTTTGATCATCCCGGGATTATACTCCTTATCAAATTCGCTGAATGCGCCCTTAGCACCAACCGAATTTGACGGCCGCAGGGAAGTTGACGGCTATTTTGCCGGCGCTACTTTCACCTGGAAAAACATGGTCACCTTAGATGGTACCATCAGGCGGGATCAGTCGTCCACCCTACCGGCGGCTAATAATACCTATTACTATCCATCGGTTTCGGCAGGGTTTACTTTCTCTGAACTATTGAAGAACTACACCTGGCTTTCGTACGGTAAAATAAGGGGCAGTTATGCACAGGTTGGCAGCGATGCACCTTATCATAGCCTGCTGGATACCTATACCATCCTGCCCCCTATTGGTGCCAACGCCCAAACCGCTGCAAGCACCACCAAAAACAACCCGGATTTGAAACCCGAACAAACTAAAAGCAAGGAACTTGGTTTAGAGCTATCCTTTTTTGGTAACCGTTTAGGTTTTGATGGTACAGTTTATGAAACTAACACTTTTGATGAAATTTTACCTGTTAACGTTTCGGGTGCTACCGGCTATAATTTCAAGTATTTAAACGCCGGTTCGGTACAAAACAAAGGTATTGAGCTTTCATTAAACGGTACGCCTATTAAAACCAACTCTTTTAACTGGAAAGTTACCTTAAACTTTACTGCTGCAAAAAACAAGGTTACCTCTTTATTTAAGGATGCAACCGGCAACGAAGCGAGTAACCTGCAATTGGCAAGCTTCCAAAATGGTGAATCACTTAACGCGCCACTGGGCGAATCGTTTGGTACCATTAGGGGAACCGATTTTGTTTATGACAAAAATGGCAATAAGGTTGTTGGATCTGACGGGCAATACCTCATCAGCGATAATTCAAACGTTAACCTGGGTAATATTAACCCTAACTGGACAGGCGGTATCAACAACAGCTTTACCTACAAAAACCTATCGTTAAGCTTTTTGATAGATATCCGTAAGGGTGGCTCGATATTCTCAAATGACCTGGCTTATGGTTTAGCCGATGGTATTTATCCTTTAACGGCCTATTTAAACGACCTGGGTAAACCTGTGCGTAACTCGCTGACTGATGGCGGTGGTTTTATTCGCCCGGGTGTTACCGAAAGCGGGCAGCCTAATACCGTAAGGGTAAGCGGCGAAAACTATGGCGATTTTGGCGACGGCGCGGGCTTACTGCCACTTAAAGAGTTTGTGTACGATGCCAGTTATGTAAAACTGCGCGAGGCTGTTATAGGTTATAGCTTGCCCAAAAGTACGTTAAGGCGGCTTGGCCCCGTAAAGGATGTTACTTTCCAGTTGATTGGGCGTAACTTATGGATCATCCATAAAAACATCCCCTATGCCGATCCGGAAGATGGCTTAAGCGCGGGTAACCTGCAAGGCATACAGGAAGGTTCGTACCCGGCCACCCGTACCTTTGCACTTAACCTAAAAGTAACCTTTTAATACTTACTGAAATGAAAAAAACAGCATATATTTTTGTACTGATGTTGACATTTTCGGCATGTACAAAAGATTTAACATCGTTAAATATCGATCCTAAAAATCCGGTATCGGTTCCATCATACAGCTTGTTTACCCAAGCCCAGCGGTCGATGACAAATACACTGTCCTCTTCAAGCGTTAACCTGAACATATTCAGGCTGATTGAACAGCAATGGACAGAAACCACTTATTTAAATGAAACCAGGTACCAGCTACCATCGCGTAACCAGCCGGATGCGATATGGAGCGCGTTTTATACCGGGGCATTAGCCAATTTCCAGCAGGCTAAAACCAAACTGGCAACAGATGTTGCAGATGCAGGCACTCAAAAAAACGAGATCGCCATTATCGACATATTGCAATCTTACACCTTTTTTTACCTGGTTACTACCTTTGGTAATGTACCATACTCGCAGGCATTGGATATTAACAATCCATTCCCAAAGTATGACGATGCCAAAACCATTTACAATGATTTGCTGGCAAGGCTGGACAAGGATATTGCCGCGCTTGACCCTACTGCAGGTAGTTTTGGTGATGCAGACTTAATTTACAAAGGCGACCCTGCCGCATGGAAAAAGTTTGCCAATACCTTAAAGCTAAAAATGGGTTTAGTTTTAGCCGATGCCGATAATACCAAGGCGCAATCTACCGTGCAGGCAGCTGTTGCGGCCGGTGTATTTACATCAAATGCCGATAATGCCACTTACAAGTATGTATCATCGCCGCCAAATACTAACCCCATTTGGGTTGACCTGGTGCAAAGCCAAAGGCACGATTTTGTGGCCACTACCGAGTTTTTGAGTTATTTAAAGCCAAATACCGCCAACCAGGATCCGCGCCTGCCCTATTATTTTGCCTTGAGCAGTAATGGTGTATATGCCGGCGCGCCAAATGGTTCGGGGAGTGGCGGTTTGGTATTCAGCCAATATTCGTTGCCATCAGGCCCGTTGATTACTACGGGTTCTGTAGGTTCGTTAACCAACCCCGATTTCCCGGGTTTATTATTGGATTATGCAGAAACACAATTTAATTTGGCCGAGGCAGTGCAGCGAGGCTATATTGGTGGTAGCGCGGCCACCTATTATAACAATGGGGTTACCGCATCTATCACTTATTGGGGAGGTACGGCAGCGCAGGCAGCAGCCTATTTATTGCAAACCGATGTTGCCTACCTAACAGCAACAGGTACACCGCTGCAAAAAATTGCCCGGCAGGAATATGTGGCGCTTTATAACCGTGGCTGGGATGCCTGGACATTAACCCGCAGGTTGGATTTCCCGGTATTGATTAAGCCCACAAAGGCCTATACCGATTTTCCGGTACGTTTTACCTACCCTATTAGCGAACAAAACGTAAACGTTACCAACTATAACCAGGCATCATCGGCCATTGGCAGTGATGATGTAACCACTAAACTTTTCTTTGATAAGTTTTAAAGGGCTACTGGATATAAACAAGAAAAGCTGCTCGCAAGGGCAGCTTTTCTTGTTTTATGTATACTTGCAATTTCTCAGTTCATCCCCACATGTCCTTTAACCGAATCAAATATCTTTTGCGAATCGAACCCTACACCGTTTTTAAATACCAGTTCGGTTTTGCGGATGTTTTTGATATCAGTGTTTAAATCGCCATTGATTAATACCAGGTCGGCCTTTTTACCGGGGGCTATACTGCCAATTTCAGCTTGGCGACCTAAATAGATGGCACCATTTAGCGTACATATTTTAATGGCTTGTTCTGGCGTAAAACCACCTTCTACCAGTAATTCTATTTCACGATGATTAGAGTAGCCGCTTATCACACGCCCCGCACCTGTTGGGTCGGTACCGGCAACCAATAAGCCGCCCATAGCTTCATATTGTTTCTCCCAGGCTTGCTCCTTTGCAAATAGCGCGGCAGTACTTTGGTCGCGGTTTTGAGCGGCCTGCCATTTCTTTTGCACCATATCCCTTACTTCGGGCACCAGCGCCTCATCGGCACCACCGGGGAAAACCTCGCGACCGGTTGATGGTTCAAATACGGTAAGGGTTGAAGTCAATGCCACATGTTTGCTGATCAAAAACTTCATCAAGTCTTTCATTTTAGGGCTGTTTACATCCAGCTTCATCAGCGATTGGCGCTCGTGATTATCATCTACCGCGTTCTCTACTTTAAGGCTATCAAAATCGCCGCTGGCCATAAAGCCGTGTTCCAGGTTATCAATCCCAATTTCGGCTGCTTCGCGATACGTAACCGCACCAATATGCCCCGTTACCTTTAAATGCCGTTTATGTGCTTCGCGCACCACGGCGGCCATATCGGCTTTAGTGGCGTGTACGTACATTTTAAAAGATGTGGCCCCTCTGTCGGCCCAAAAGTTTACGGTAGCAGCAGCATCTTCGGGGCCCTTAATCGTATTCAACCCGGGGATATCATAACCTTGCTCCTCCATATAGGGCGCGGTAATATCCATATCAGGCCCCAGCATTTTGCCCTCACCAATCATACGCTTAATATTCAGGTCAGTCTGCGGTTCGATACTCCCCGCCGTACGAATGGTTGTAGCGCCGCCTGCCAGGTATAAACGCGGGAAAGAATAAGGCATTTCAGCAATATTAAACAGTCCGCCCGCCGGCATGGTATAAAACAAATGCTCATGCAGCATCACCAACCCGGGGATAATGGTTTTACCAGTGCCGTCAATCACTTTTATGCCATCAGGAAGTTTGATCTTCGCGGCATCACCAACCTGCTCTATTTTCCCTTTGCTGATAATAACCGTTTGGTTCAATTTTGCCGGTTTACCTGTGCCATCAATCAGCTTTACATTGGTGATAGCCACAGTGGCATCATTAACCTTAATGTAAGCCGATACTTGCGGAGTATAAGTTTGTGCCGAGGCTTGTAATCCCAACCCTGCCAATAAAGCAGTAAAGAGCAAACGGTTTTTTTTCATGCTTACAATTTATGTATTTTTAGATAAATGTAAGTGGCGGACTTTATTATTCCGCCCTTAAACTTTTTACCGGGTTTACAACCGCCGCTTTAATGGCCTGTATGCTAACGGTAATTAAAGCAATCGACAATATAATGATCCCCGCGAAAAAGAAAATCAGCCAGGTAAGCGGGATCCGGTAAGCAAATTCCTGTAACCATTGGTGTGTACCCCAGTACGATACCGGAAACGCGATCAGCAAGGCCACACTAACTAATTTCAAAAAATCAAGCGAAAGCATAGCTGTAATACCAGCCACAGATGCTCCGAATACTTTACGGATCCCTATTTCCTTAGTGCGTTGCGCTGCTGCAAAAGCGCTCAATGCAAATATCCCCATCAGGGCAATAATAATGGATACGCCAGACAGCAGTATAGTGATTTTACCAAAGCGCTCGTACTTATCCAATAAGCGGGCAAAATCCTGGTCGAGCCAGCTGTATCGCAGCGGGTAAGCCGGTTCAATGGCTTTCCAATAGGCAGATATGGCTTTTGTAGTTGCCGCGGCATCGCGGCCGCTAATTTTCACTAACACAGATTTATAACCGCCAAAAAGTTGCTTATTAACACCTATGGCATAAAGTTCGGGAACGATTTTTGAATTATAACCCGCCACATGGTTATCCTTAACTATGCCTATAATATGGTAACCGCGCCCAACAACTTTAACCGTTTGCCCAATGGATTCCTTAAAACCCATATAACGCGCCGCGGTTTCATTAATAACGGCCGAGTTTACGGTATCGGAAGTGTAGGCTTGCGAAAAATCGCGGCCCGAAATTATTTTCATGCTCAATACCTTAAAATAATCGAAATGAACATAATCAAAGGTTATTTTCCCTTCGCGATTATTATAACTTGCATCCGCTTCCGAAACCATAGATGGCGTGCCGGGGTAAAAATCGGTTACGGCTACTCCCTTAACACCCGGCAATTGCGATAGCTGGGTTCTGATCAAATCTATCTTTTGGTTGTTATCCTGCGGTGTTATAATGGAGCTTGATTTTGGCTTCAACACTAAAACCTGTTCGGTAGAAAAGCCGGGATCGGTTGAATTTATATAATGCAGTTGTTTGTAAACCACAATCATACCGATGATGAAACAAGCCGATATACTAAATTGTAAGATCACCAAACTATTTCTCAATAATTTACCTTTGACACTTTTAGTGATCTCGCCTTTTAAAACCCTGGCCGGCCTGAATGATGATAATACAAAAGCCGGGTAGGCACCCGAAAGTAGGGTAACCATTAATATCAGCAATAATAACTCTGCGCTAAACACCCATCCCTGCGATGGCAGTAAGCGGTTAAAGAACGTTAGGTGCATGTTAAATGCCGAATTAATGAGGGATACGATCCATTTTGCCAAAACCAACCCCAGTATTAAAGCTATAAAGCTTTGTACAAAAGCTTCGGCCAGGAACTGTTTAATTAATTGGTACCTGCCCGCTCCCATTACCTTACGCATACCGGCTTCCTTAGCCCTTTTACCTGCCCGGGCTATAGATAAGTTGATATAATTGATACAGGCCAGCACCAACACCAAAACAGCCGCTATAGAAAAAAATATAACCGGTGTGCCATTGCCGGATTTGAAATTAAATAAGGGATGGTTCTCTATAGCATCACGATAGGCCGTAGCGGTAGAAAACAGATGGATATCCGCCACCGGTTTAAACACAACCTGATCTATAGTATGCTGCATGTTGGTTTTTAACCATTGCTCCTGCTGGTTGCCCGGATCGCTTAATTTAAGGTCGCTTTTGGACATGCTGGTATACGAATAAGCAGCAATACCATTAATAAGTACTGTTTTTGATTTAGCCGGCAATGCGGCCGTTGTAGCACCCGGTTTTAATAATACATAAGTAATATATTGCTGAAAGCCCCAATGATCGGGCTGCTTGGTAAAAAGAGACATGCAAATATTAAAATCGAGATGAGATGGGCCTGTTGCCTCGTAAATACCGATAACGGTACATAGCTTATAGGTATCAACCGTAAATGTTTTGCCTATTGAGTTTTCTACACCAAACAATTTATAGCTTAAAGCGCTGCTAATAATGGCCTGCCCCGGTTGTTTTAAGGCAGATAAGGCATTGCCGTATTTAAGATGATAAGGTAATACATTTAAAAAGGCGCTATCTGCCGCCATTATCTTATCCACATAAATTTGCTTATCTCCGGCCGTAATCAGTCCCTCCCCTTTATCAAATACACGTGTAAGGCCTTGTATCTCGGGGCTGATACTTAATAATTGCGTACCAAAGGGATATGGTGTCCATATTGTGGTGGAGGCATCTGACCCCCAGGTTTGCGTATTATCTACACGGTATACGCGTTTTAACTGTTTATCCCATTTATCAAAGCTGGTTTCGTAATTCACATATACCAAGACTGCAATAAATACAGCCAGACCAAAGGCAAGGCCGGCTATGTTCATCAGCGTATAGCCTTTATTCCTTTGTACGTTGCGCCACGCAATTGTAAAGTAATTTTTAAGCATGATATGGTCTGTTGGGTTAATAGTTAAAGATCGGGCTATTAAATATAAAAAAGATGCCATGTATATAAATACCTTATATACAAATAGTTATAAACATCAAATCAAATATTATTGTTCGGTTTTGATACAGGAATCGTTCGGTTAGGAAGCAAAATAGCCATAATACGCCAAGCTTGTATTTAAAATATATTTAAATACTTTAACCAAAAGTAAAATACACCATTTATTATAGCTACCTTGCGCACTTAGTAAAAAACAATATAATGCAATTACAAGGAACAGTAAAATTTTTTAACGGAACAAAAGGTTTCGGCTTTATTACACCTACAGCAGGTGGCCAGGACGTGTTTGTTCATTCAACCGGCCTTATTGATGAGATCCGCGAAAACGACCAAGTAGCTTACGAGGTTGAAAACGGCAAAAAAGGCATCAACGCGATAAATGTAAAAGTACTTTAAACACACTATAAAATTAATCGTAAGCCCTCCGCAAACCGGGGGGCTTTTTTTATATCAAAAATTTCAGTTTGTGTTCCCCAGGAAAGCTAAATCCTCATTTTGTTTTTCGGAGATTTTTTTCTGTATATTAGTGATAATTAGCCCAATCACTTAAAAAAAACAACCATGCCTAACCACCTGTCCACCCTCGGAATTATCCACACCGCAATTAGTATACTTGCTTTGTTGGTCGCTCTTTTTGCCTTACTGCGCGATGGAAAGATCAGCCCGGTAAGCGGGCCCGGTAAATTGTACATCCTGTTTACTGTAATTACCTGCCTTACGGCCCTGCCCATTATGAAAACCGGGCATCCTACACCCGGGCATCCGCTGGCTATTATTATTTTGGTATTATTACCTGTAGCTATTTACGCTAAATCCATTAAAATATTTGGTAAGGTTGCCGATTACGCGCAAACTATCATTATGTCGTTTACGCTTTTCCTGTCCATGATCCCGGCAACGGTGGAGACATTAACCCGCGTACCCATTAGCCACCCTTTGGCGGCAAGCGATCAGGATCCTTTGGTAAAAATGGGACTTGGAATTGTATTTACTATTTTTCTTGTCGGCGTAATTTACCAGGTACTGAAATTAAAAGCTAAACGAAAAAACATTCAAGCACCTGATAACAGTATTAACTTGAGTTAATACTGTTATCAAATAGTCTTATTTTTTGACTGGTGCATCCGCTACTCCCCATATCTCAACGGGGCCTAATAAGCCAGATGGATTTAAGGTTGTTTTAGGTGGCCCAAACGGCGGCGGGCCTGGACTTAAAAACTTTTTATCGGCTGGCAGTAGCAGGTCGCCGGCAATGCGGTTGGCCCATTCGTTAGTTACCTTTACTTCGATGGTGTTTTTACCCGGCTTTAACTGGCTGCCTAATGCGGTGCGATATGGCGCTTTCCAAAGTGTATCCGGTTTACTGCCATTTACGCTAACCACAGCTATATCTCCAACTAAGCCCAGGTCTATCCATACCGCGGCTTTGCCTTTCAACCATTCCTTTTTTACATCCAGCGTTTTAGTATAAGTGGCCGTACCCGAAAAGTATTTAATAGCATGATCCATATTTAATGTCCACGATTTCAGGCTATCTACCTGTACCGATGCCGGCGTCCCCCAACCGGCAGGGAAGTTCAATTGCCATGGGCCTGTTATGGTGCTTATTAATTCTTCGGGCTGATGGGTGATAGTTCTTGATATAGCTTTGGTATTTTTATTAAACAGCACATAAACTGCTTCCCTTGGCTCCAGGTGCAGGTGTACCGATGTAGCGTTATCCCCCATTTTAAATGCGGCCGGTTCGGATGAAGCGTTATCAGCGTGCCATAGTTCGGGCTCTTTCCCGCTTACGCGGAAATCAGCATCCAGATCCTGCGCCCTATCTGTACGGTTCACTACCAAATAGATCTCGGTATCCCCATCATGGCGGTGGATCCACGAAACTTCTTCTATCGTACGATGTGCATCTACATCTTTTGCTACACCGTTCATCTGCAATACTCTTTGCAGCGGCAGCCCCCATACTACTTTTCCTTTACCATAGGCGCGGGTAGTACGGCTTACGCCATCCAAATCGCCCCAAACATTAGTTGCAATCTCATTCAATTCTTCATCTGCTGATGGATAACCGGTCAGCCCCGGCGATTTTAATGGCTTAGGCCCAACAACTGTTGCCCCGGCTTGCACCAGTGCTTGTATCTTACGTAATACAGGCAAGGTCATTTGCTGGGTTTCGGGCAATACCAGTATCGAATAGTTCATTCCATCGGGTAAAACCAGTTTTCCCTTGCCATCGGCCGAGATACGGGTGAGCAGTGCATCGGCATTAATATAATCAAAGGCATAACCATTGGGTGTAGCGGGTTGGATGCCCGGCCCCCAAAAAGGCATGGTAGATGGCGCGCCCTCGTTCAGCAGATAAACAATATCGGCGGTATACATGCCACGTTGCATCATGTAGCTATTGCGTGCCAGGTAGGTCATAAACGGTCGGCCCAGTTCGGCCCAGGTAATGTTGCGATTAATGTGGGTACCCACCATGGTATTGCCGGGCTTGGTATCCAGTGGCTGATGAGCCGAGGTATGGAAAACCAAACGGTTTACCCCTTGCGTAAACCAGTAATCGGCAATCTTTTTCAGCGTATTGGGCGACTCATAACCACCGCCGGTATAAGCTTCGGCTGCAACCAGTCCCTTGCCGTAAACATGCGATGCCGATGCCGCCCCGCGCATATCCTCGTAATACATGGATGACGGGTGCAAATCTTTTACCCAAAATTCGCCCATGGGGATATCCACAAATTTTTTGTTCAGCAAGGCATCCTCCATCGATTCGAGCGATACACCACCGGCCTCGCTATATGTTTTTATCCCTTGTTGATTTAAATAATTGGTTACCGTACCATAATGGTTCTCGGCTATCAGATCTACTATCGTCCGGCGAAAATCCCACAGGAAACGGTCGCTGGTTTCGGCATCGCTTACCACATAACCTGCTAGCGCGGGCAAATACGGCATTATACTATAGCCACGGCGCTTCATAAATTCTTCGGGCATTTCATCCGTCCAGTTTTGGATGCCGGCCTCCCAGCTATCCATCACCATATATTGCAAACTTTTACCATATAATGGGCCCAACGCCTTTTTTAATGGGGCGGTATACCCATCCATATAGGCTTCTACATGCTTTTTACTCATTTTATCCGATTCATATCCTAAACCCGACGGAACTGCGGGACGGTTCTTTGCCCCTGTTAAGGCGTAGCCAAAACGCATAATAGTCCATTGTCCTTTTGGTGCATCAATCCAGTTCAATGTGCCATCGGCTTGCATTTTAGAGGTCAGATCAATGATATCCGACTTCTTGATATACGATGCTGCCGTTTGTTCAGGGGTTTCGGTATTGGTATATTCAAACAGGAAGTTGAAACCTGCCTTATCCTCCCAGCGGTTTATCCTTGCGCCGCCGTGCAGTTCCACTTCGGTAATCTGATAGCTGGTATCTACTGCGGTGGTTACTTCTGATATCACATCCGCAGGGCGTACCGGCGCATTGGTAAATTCAATTTTATAATATTTAGCCGTTACCTGCGGGAAAGAGTAAGTGCGGATATTGCCACCACGGTACCCGGATTTACCGGGGATAGTGGTCAGTGTTTTATAACTAATACCATCGTCGCTGGCTGTTACGCTCCCAAACGGGATACCCTTGCGACCGGCTATGGTAATGGCTTTGGCGGTAAAGGGTTTATTGTAGGTTAACAATATCCAACTTTTTTTAGATGCCGCATCAACCGGCACGTTTATGCCTGTAATTAAGTTCTGATCTGAAAGGTCATTTGTTTTAATATTTCCTTTTATGGTGCTTAACGTCGGAGCATAATTATCACCCCTCACATCACCTGCCGGAGTACGGAAAGCAATAACAGCGAAATCTTTATAAAAGCCCTTTGTACTTGTCCCGTTTTTCAACAGGGGTCCAGCGCCCTCGTTTGATGGCGGCTGCGGCAATACCAATTTTACCGATGGCGTTAACGCGTTCACCTGGCTTTCGCTCCAAACCAGTTTCTTCATGGCTTGTTCGGGTTTTACCCATGGCCCGCCGGTAAGGCTCCACCCGGCCGATGTAAACATGGTCATTTCCAGTTTAAGCCGTTCGGCTTCAGTAGCGGTATACTTCACGGCATCCAGCCATTCGGGCGAACCAAAAACAGTTTTGTTGGCAACAACCTGCCCTCCGCCCGATGCCACATCGCCCAACTGCATACCTTGTATACCTACACGCTTCATCCATTCCAAATCCTTGGTGATACCATCCTTCGTAACATTACTATTTGTCCAATGCCACCATGCCCTTGGCCATGCGCCCGGCGGCGGGTTTTTAAAATCAGCTTTTAAATTATCATTTTGAGCAAATGCAGGTATGTTTAACAGCAAGAGCAAACATGTCACTATGCGGATAACAAGGCGATGTTGTTTCATAATATAAGGTAAATCAGGTTATTGTGGTTACTACCAAATATAGACTAATAGATGTCTGTATAACAGTTTAAAAGCCTTTATTTATTGTAACGATTTAGATAAATTAGCCGGGGAATACCAACAACCAAATCTTTTTAAAATTGAAAAGTTTAACCTTATATCAATTAGCCTTTGTATTAGCTATCATTAGTTTAATTACTTTTTTAGTGCTTGCTGCAACAGGCCATATTGATAAGGGCGGCCCTGCAATCATCTCTTTTTTTGTATTGCTGGCCATCGGCTTTATGGGAAACCCGGTATTGAAAGGTTTCACTTATACCATTATCATATTCGCGGCGGTGGCAACGGCTTTATATTATCCGGCACATTTTGTTGATGTTAAAGGGTTTAAATTGGCTAATCTTATTACCCCTTTGCTGCAAATTATTATGTTCGGGATGGGTACATCTATGAGTTTGCACGATTTTGCCGGTGTGCTTAAAAACCCGCGAGGTGTATTTATTGGTGTAGGTAGCCACTTTGTTATTATGCCATTAATTGGGTTTACACTGGCGCACCTTAGTGGCTTCCAGCCGGAGATTGCTGCGGGGATTGTATTAATTGGTTGTTCACCAAACGGAATGGCCTCTAACGTAATATCGTACCTGGCTAAAGCAAATCTGGCATTATCTATTACTATTACAGCCGTATCAACCCTATTGTCGCCGCTGTTAACCCCCTTACTGATCAAATTATTAGCCGGCAGCTTTATCGAGATAAACGTTTATACCATGATGTGGGATATCATTAAAATGGTAATACTACCTATTGGGGCGGGACTGGCCTTTAACCACTTTATGAAAGGCAAAGCCAAGTGGTTGCATAATGCCATGCCGCTGTTATCAATGTGTGGTATAGCTGTTATCATCCTGATCATTATATCGGCCGGGAGGAATAGTTTGCTTACCATTGGCCCGTTGCTGATATTACTGGTATTAATACATAACCTATCGGGCTATTGCCTGGGTTACTGGTCGGGCCGTTTATTTAAAATGGATGAGCGCGATTGCCGCACCATGGCTATTGAGGTAGGCATGCAAAACGGTGGACTGGCATCGGGCCTGGCCAAAGGGATGGGTAAAATTGCCACTGTTGGCTTAGCGCCTGCAATTTTTGGCCCGGTGATGAACATTACCGGATCGGTACTGGCATCATGGTGGCACCGGAAACCAATTAAAGAACAGGACGCCGTGCTTACTCCTTTAACCTAAAAAGAGAAAGCCCGGCGTAATTAAACACCAGGCTTTTCGCTATATTAAACCAACTCCCCCTTCAGGGGGTTAGGGGACTTACTTCTGCATTACCATTACCCCATTCAGTAATAGCGTACTACCACCATCGGCTACTATATTATATACTTTCTGTACGCCTCCACCCTTTTCTGTTTTTTGCATAACAGTAAAAGCTTCGTATTTGCCGGTTTGTTCGTTAAGGCAAAGTACTTCCTGCCCTTCGGCAATCTGTCCCATTTTAATGTTACCATCTTTGGTCATCATGGGGTGGTTTGGTGTAGCCTGTAGCACTTTAGTGTTTAGGTTAATGAATTTACCAGCTGCTGTATTTTGTGTACGCGCGGCAACTAATACTAAACGGGTTAACGCATAATTCTTAGCATCGTGGGTAGTCAGTTCTTTTACCTTTACTACGCTTGCGGTTTTGGTGGCCGGATCAATGCTCATCACCTCGTCACCCGGTTTAATCGTATTCAGCAATTTCTTGCTGCCGTTGGCCATAGTTACTTCTTCATCGCCGGGGAAACAGATATCGTTACCATAAGTAGCATTCTCTTCTTTCATATCCTTCCCTCCGTTAATTACCTTGTATTGTTGAAACGTCATTTCTTTCGACAAGATGTAGGACAGCTTCAGGATAAAATTCGCTTCCTCTTTGTTAATGTTATCAATATCGTTAAAGTACTTATCCCAAACCTTGGCATCGGCGGTAAAATCGGGTACAACTGCTTTGTACTGTTTACCCTTCTCGTTAGTATAAAAAACCATCATACCAATTTCCTGCATGCCCTCTTTGGCGATGAGTTTATAAAGGTCGATACGTTTTTTTAAACCATCGCTACCGGTAATAAAATAAGGTTTGCGGCCTTCGTATCTGTCCAGTACATAAGCATTATCAAACTTCACATAGGTATCCTTATCCAAATCGGCAATGGTGTAGGTTTGCGCCTTGGTGTATTCGTCTATAGTTAACGGCCGTGGATTAGGCACCTTAGTTTGTGCCTGTGTAAATAATGCAGCGCCTGCTAATAAAATGGTGATTGTTAATTTACGCATGTTAGATTTTGTAAAAAAGACCTATGATGCTATTCGGCACCATAGGTCAGATAGATGTATTAATGTTGTCCCGGTATTTTTTTTATTATGATAATTGTTTAAAGGCTTCGGCAAAGGCCTGCATTTCGTCCATACGGCCAATGCTTACACGGCAATAATCCTTGCCGTTCATTTTCCATGGGCGCACACTCACACCCTTATTATTCATTTCCTGTACAAAACGCTGTGCTTCCATTTTAACAGGGAAAAGCACAAAATTGGCCGATGAAGGAATATAATCGTACCCCTCTTTTTTCAGTACCGAATACAGATACTCTTTAGATGCCATTGTTTTTTTCAAAGCATCCTGCAAAAATCCGGTTTCCTGGTAAGCTGCAACGGCAGCAGCAATGGTAAGCGCGTTTAAGCTCATGGTTCCGGTAGTGTAGCTGCTTAATGTCCTTACTGTTTGCGGCTGGGCAATAATGTAACCGCAACGTAGCCCTGCAAAGCCATATAATTTAGAAAACGTACGTGCTACAATAATGTTATTGCCTTTTTTCATCATATCTATCATAGTAGCGCTTTGTGGGTCGGGCATGTAATCAATATAGGCCTCATCCACAAATACCATTGTTTTTTTGCTTACACGTTCGCAAAAGTCTTTTAATTTTGGGGTGTCAACTACGGTAGCCGTTGGGTTGTTAGGGTTACAAATATAAACCAGGCCTGTGTTTGCGGTCACTTTCGCTTCCATGGCATCCAGATCTAACTTGTAATCGGCAGTCATAGGCACCTTTACCCATTTAGAACCCAGGCGGGCCGCATGCGATGGCAGGTCATCGTACGATACTTCGCCCGAAATGATCTCTTTACCATTCATACCGTAAAATGCGCCGGCAGCACCCAATATCGGGGTCGAGCCCGCATCCATCAATATGTTTTGCGATGTAACACCTTCATGCTCGGCAATTTTATTCATCAGCGCACGGGTATTGGCAAACGGATACTGGTAACTGGTATCAATAGCTTCCTGTATGGCTTTTTTAGCAGCCGGCGATGGCCCGAAAGGATTTTCATTTGCCGACAGGCGGGCTTTCATTACCGGTGGTGCCTGCAAAATAGCCTCACGATCGGTTAAGCAACTGTTTAACAGTTCGCCCTCTGGGCGTTTCAGCGGCATAGCCGATAGTTTTTCTAAAGTGCCCGACGCTACAGCCAGTCCCCCGGCCATTAACGCGCTTGTTTTGATCCAGTTTCTGCGATTGATTGAGTTTGCCATGTGCGTAAGTTTTTAGTATGCTTTAATTATCCCTTTACACCCTGTGCAGGGTAGTTAACTCGTTGTTCGGTAACACGCCCGTGTAATGCCGCAACCACACTCCTCGCCGACTCAAAGGCACCTGCCATCCAGGCATTTAAATATGTTAGATGTTCACCCGCGAAGTATATATGCCCATCGGGCTTTAACAAGGCGGGATATTGATTTTTACGGGTATCGGTGCTGTATTCGGCCCAGCCACCCAAATTGTATTTAGTTTTATGCCAGCTAACCGAGAACGATTTTTCGAAATCAGTATCGTATTGCGGGTGGATTAGCCGGCCTTTACTTAGTGCCAGTTTTTCGCGCTCGGCATAGCTTAATTCGCCGGTGCGTTTGGCTTTATCATTAAAGTTATAATAACCTATCAGGATGCCTTTTTTACCCAAATAATCGTACGATGGATAAAAGATCTGCGTCAAATCGTTATTGGTATGGGTAATGCCGCCATAAATATGCTCGTCCTCTTCCCAAAAGCGGCGTTTAAATTGCAGGCCGATCTTACCCGTTTTCATATAATCTATATAATCAATAGCCCGGCTAACATCCGATGAAAAATTATGGTTGATGTTACTTAGCACGGGTAATGGCAATGTGCAGATACACAGATCGCCATTAAGGCTATGCTCGCCCTGTGCATCCTTATATATAATATTTACCCCGTTTGGTGTATTGGTTATCCTGGTTACTTCGGCGCCCAGCTTAATGTTTTGGATCACTTTCTTCTCCAGCGCCTTTGCTATCTGATCCATCCCGCCCACGGCCTGGAACATGGTCATTTGTAATTCGTAAGTATACTCGGCCACGTTATAAAAGTCGGGATCCATTAAGCCGGAATGGATAATATCCGCCAGTTTATGCGGATCGGCAATTTTGCCCGGCTTGTCCCCCGCCCCCGGCGATTCAACATATCCCCTACGGGCCGATGCTTTATATAACTTATCGATATCCAAACCGCCTTCGGCCGCTAAATAAGCTATCACCTTTTCGGTGTCTTCCTTGGTTAAGGCGGCATCCAAATTACCATGATCCATAGTTTTAGCCAGCATTTCGGTCATGTAGCCGCGGATATCGTTATGCACCTCGCGCGCACGCACTTTTTTGTTGGATAATGGGCCTTTGCCCTCGGCAAAATAAAAGGCACCCTCATTTACATTATTATATACCTGTATAGGTACATTTAATTCTTTACAGTAATGTAGCGTAAGCTGGTGGTGGTGCGGTATGCGCGACGGGCCGGCGTTAAAGTACAGGCCATCGTCGAAAGATGCGGTTGCGGTGGGTTTATCGGTTTCGGTGTTAGTACTGCCATTACGGATGCTCCAACATCGGCCCCCGCTTCGTTTCCTGGCTTCCAGTATGGTGCAGGTATAACCTAATTTACCTAACTCATAAGCGCTGGTCATGCCGGCTAAACCACCGCCCAATATAATTACATGTTTGCCTGCCACCCGCCCCTCTAAATTAAAGGCGTGTGCCGGTGCTGCCTTTAGCATACCCAATGCCATCATAGCAGGATAAGCGCCGCCGGCCAGCATTGCCCCCTTATTTAAAAAATCGCGCCTGGTTATGGTTTTCAACGTGTTTTACTTTCCTATGGCTAAAGATAGAATTTTAACGTGATTAATATAGATGGTAACAGATATTTTAGATAAACATTTAACAAAATACATCTTTCATTACTTAAAATATTAAAAAATAAGCATGTAAGCCCAATTAAAATATAGTGTTAAAATTTGTTAAATAGTTTTTGTTTATTACGAAACATTCGTAGATTTACGGAACAATCGTAAAGTAATGGAAAAACTGACTATACAAGAAGAAGAAGCAATGCAAGCTATATGGCAAAGCGGCGGCGGTATTATAAAGGAATTTTTAGACCTGATAAACGAGCCAAAGCCACCCTACACCACCTTGGCATCAACCGTAAAAAACTTAGAGCGCAAAGGCTTTTTAGATAGTACCAAATTGGGCAACACTTACCGCTACCACCCTACTATTGCCGAAGCCGATTACAAAAAACGCTTTATGAACGGTTTTGTGAGCGATTACTTTCAAAACTCGTACAAGGAACTGGTTACCTTTTTTGCCAAGGAGAAAAAAATTAGCGCCAGCGAATTGCAGGATATTATTAAACTGATTGAAAACAATAAAAAATAAGCCTTATGCCAGCCTTGTTTATTTACCTGATAAAAGTGAATGTAGCCCTGCTGATATTTTGCGCGGGTTATTACGCGGTGCTGCGCCATCTTACCTTTTATAACCTAAACAGGATATACCTGGTAACAGCCATTATATTTTCAACTTTATACCCAAAGGTAAACCTTTCAGATTTTTTAAATCGTCATGAGGAAATTGCTAAACCTATACAGGTTGTAATAGTAAACTGGCAGGAGCCGGTTAAAACCATTACAAAAACCTTTTTAGGGCACGATGTGTGGTTTTGGCTGCTGGTTACTTTTTGGGCGGGTGTTATCCTGTTCGCCATTCGCTTATCAACGCAATTATTATCCTTATACCGCCTGCATAAACGGTCGGAGCCTGCGCAGTTGCACCAGTATGTTATCCGTGTAATTAAAGGCAATATCAACCCATTCTCGTTTTGGCGTAATATTTATATCAACCCCGAAAACCATGCGCCACAGGAATTGAGCGCTATACTGGAACACGAACATATCCACGTAAGTGAATGGCATACACTTGATATTTTATTAGGTGAATTAAGCGCTATCTTTTACTGGTTTAACCCTGGGGTATGGTTGATGAAACGGGCTATCCGCGAAAACATTGAGTTTATAACCGACAATAAGATATTATTAAAAGGTATTGACAGCAAGGCTTACCAATACAGCCTGCTTAATGTAAACTTTGGCACCCAGGGCAATGCCATTGTAAACCACTTTAACATCTCCACCATTAAAAAACGTATTATTATGATGAACGCTAAAAGATCTTCGAACGTTAATATTACCCGGTATTTGTTTTTAATACCTGCGGTGATGCTATTGTTACTGATATTCTCGGTATCTAAAGCCGAACTGAATAAAGCCGTAAAAAGCAGCGCGCACAATATGATCACAACTTTTAAAACGGTGATCACTAAGATAGACTTTACCGCTCCCGAAGTACCTGCTACACCGGCGCGTAAAAAGCTACCTGTATTAACAGCTGTAAGTACCATGCAACTTGAATTAGATACCGTACCGGCAAAAGCGTCTGGGAAAATACTTTTGACAGATACCGGCCGAAAATTCACATTAAGGCTTAGAGGGGTTGCCGCCGGTGATAAAGAACCTGATGTTTATATTAATGGTGTAAAAACCGAGTTTGGTTTAGCTACAATGAACCCGAATGATATTGCAACCATTGATATTAGAAAAGACGCAACCGCAGGCAACAATGGTAGTATTTATATTGTAACCAAGGGGCACGAGGGTAAGGAAATAACCAACAGGATTTACATAGATACACTTATGGCAGGCACCTTGAAAGGAAAAGTTGACCATGTAGTGCTAACCAAAAGCGTTAACGGCGTACTGATTGATGGCAAGGGAAAAGAGGATGTTATTGTTACAGGTTACCCATCGCGCGTTACAACTGTAAGGCTAAATGGCAAAGTGGTACCCGGGTCGCAAATACATAATGTAACAGTAAAGGGCGATTCGATAAAACCACTGATGCTGGCAATAAAAGCCGATACGCGTGTGATAAATGGGGTTAAAGTATATAATATTAAACGGACTGACGGTACCACAAGCGATAGCAGCATTATTAGTGTTACAGACCAAGCCTATGTAAAGGGTAATAATATTGCAGCTATGTCTACCACAGGCCCGGTGCGGGTGGTAACCGGCTATGGTACAGCACCATCAAAAATTGACCATATATCTGATAAACTGATTATACTAAACGGTAAAGAAGTTAGTCAAAAGCAATTGAAAAAAGTTTCGGCCGGCGATATAGAAAGTGTGAGTGTGCTGAGCCACGATGCAGCTATCAGCCAGTATGGCGATAAAGGTAAAAAAGGTGTGGTTGTAATTACAACCAGGAAATAAGCAGATTTGGTTTTTACGCGAAGTGAATTATTAAAACACTATGTTCAACTCTCATGCAATGTTTTTTTATTGTACACGTCATTTTAAAAAACATTGCATGAGAAAAACCTTATACACATCGCTCCTTTTCTTTGTCTCCTTTACATTAAGCGCCCAAACGCATACCCTGAGTTTTGAGGTAAAGGACACCTCTACCCGACAAATAAAAGTTGCCACGCCTGTTAACGGTAGTTATTTCCAGGCGTTTAATACCTACGATTTTACCTCAGAACATAAATGCATCATTGCTAATGATCTTTCAATAGCCGGAAGAGTGCAAGTTATTTGCGGCAGGGGTTTCGCATTTTTTATTGAACCTAAAAATAATTACACCATTGTATTTGATGTTAAAAACACTGGACAACCTTTTACATTCATCGGTGAAAATGCCGAGGGCCAATACCTGTTAAACAAACTCAGTCATAATGCACAATACCAGGACCTTGGGGACAAGTATTTAGCCAAAGATAGTTTGTTAGCTAAACTACAATCGGCTGTTGATCATGATGCCGGTGTGGAAACAGAGCAGTACCTGGATCTGTTGAAGAAAAAAAAGATAGACAAGGAGTTTTACCAGTTTGCCCTTAACGAAGTGCATTATTATTACGGCGCGGTATGGTCGTACATCTGCTATACCAAAAGCGCCGATAAACAGTTTGTTGATGTTTGGCCTATCCTATTCAACAAATTAAGTTTAACAGATCCTAAAGCGCTGACCGCAAGCAGCTTTTATGATTATGCCAACGAATATGCGGGCACCTATAAAACCAGCTATTACCGCAAGATAACCAATACAGTAAAACGCTTTAACATTAAACTATCAAACGATTACCTGATAGACTGGTATCATAAATACGCCGATCATCTTACTGAGCCTGCGAGGGAATATATGCTGGCCCGTTTTTTATACCAGATGACCAGCATGAAAAAATACGAACCGGAATTGGTTGACCTGTATAATGATTATCATAAAAGCTACCCCAAAAGCAGCTACAATAAATACCTGCAGCCTAATGTAGATGCCATTATCGCTTTTCATCAAAAAGCAGCTGATAAGGCAAATACAGAAAATAAAATAGCGGCTAATTATTTATCCATCAATTCGTTAGATGAGTTACTTAATCAACATAAAGATAAGTTAGTATATGTAGATATTTGGGCAACCTGGTGCGGGCCATGTAAGGAGGAATTTGCCTTTAATAAAGAGTTGCACCAATTTTTAAAAGACAAAAATGCGGAAATAGTTTACCTATCGACTGATGTTGATGAACGGGATAAGGACTGGCATGATATGGTTACGTATTATAACCTGGCCGGAACTAACATCCGCACATCCGACAAATTAAGGCAAGACCTAATCAATAAACTATGGGGTGGCAAGGGCTACGCCATACCCCGATACCTGATCATAAAAAATGGACAGATAGTTGAAAACGATGCATTAAGACCCAGCGAAAAGCAAAAACTTTACACCCAGATCAGTAAATATTTATAGCCTAATTAATTTTTAGTTTCAGTTTAATAGTTAATGATCAACTGGCTTCGGCCAGTTTTTCATTTTCTAACAGATGCAACAACGCTTTTTCGGCGGTATTCAATTCAGCCGTTTTAATATCGTGCTGTCCATCCAAATTGTGGATATAATGAAACAGGTGGCCATCTTCATAACTTTTAATTACGGTTGGGTGTACATAGTATTTTTTGCAAACGGTACGTGTATTGCCCAGGTTAAGCGCCACTTCATCAAGCACGTTCACAATTTTCCTTTTACATTCGGTAATGGTATCAAACTCGCCGGCTTCCTTAAAAGCATATAACGCGCTTACACTACCGGCCCATGTGCGAAAATCCTTAGCGGTAAAGTCCTCTCCTGTTATTTCTTTTAAATAATTATTTACATCTCCCGAACCAATGGAAGAACGATCGCCATCGGTATTATAATATTGGAATAATTCCTTACCCGGTAAATCCCGGCATTGTTTTACCAGGCGGGCCAGTTTACGGCTTTGCAGGGTTACTTTATGAAACACACCTTTTTTACCTTTAAACTCAAAATAAATTTTAGTCCCGTCCAACTTCACGTGTTTATTCATCAATGTGGTTAAACCATACGAACCATATAGTTTTTTGTACGACTCATTCCCCACCCTGATACTGGTCAGTTCCATCAATCGTACAATCAGGGCCACTACCTTTTCATGATCCAGATTCGGCCGATTTAAATCATTATCTACCTGCTGCCTGATGGATGGTAAAGCAGCCGCAAAGCTTTGCAAACGGTGGTATTTAGATTGATTGCGAATTTGGTTCCATTGCGGATGATAGCGGTACTGCTTTCGCCCCACCGTGTCAATACCGGTAAATTGCAGGTGTCCGTTCTCTTTCGGCGAGATCCAAACCTGGGTGTATGCCGGCGGAATGACCAGCTTTTTAAATCGGTTGAGCAGTTCCTTGTCCTTTACCAGGTTATCATCGGCATCATAAAAAGAAAAACCACCGCCCGATTTTTTGCGTGTATATCCGGGCGTACTATCCGAAACATAGCATAAGCCTACAGCTTTTGCGGTTACCTTCGGGTCGCGGCCAATTTTTTCGAGTTTTTTCAGCAGGCGGTTCATGCATAATAAACAATCAATCTTCTTAATGTTTTTTTAATATTTAGTTATTAGCTTAGCCTTATGGGGCTTGATATTCATATTACCGTAGATAACCAGGAGGAGGTTTATGATGCCGTTTATTTTGATGAACAAGCAGATAATTTTCATCAGCACCAGCTAAGCCGCACCTTTTGCAACTTGATGTGCAGACGTGATGTTGTTAATGGCGAGCCGGAGCTTGATCAGATCGGAAAAATTACCGGCATAGATGTATCACCTATTTATGACATGAATGATTATGGGGATGAGGATAGTATCACCTGGCTGTTGGATAGTGCAGACACAGCGGCAGAAAGAGCTGAGCGCTTAAAAACAATACAAGCCAACCGGGATAAATTGAAAGGGAATATAGATAAGATAACCCTATTAATAGCAGATTTGCTAAATAAGCTTTCGGGCATTCATCATTTATCAGAACAATTGATACTTGATGCAGAAGATCACGACGCATTGAACAATGCCGTATACTTTGCAAATTTTAACGCCAACCCGGGCGATGGGTATATTAATAACAATTTCGGCCAGGATCTTAGAAACTTT
This sequence comes from Bacteroidota bacterium, assembly GCA_040389105.1. Classification (GTDB taxonomy): domain Bacteria; phylum Bacteroidota; class Bacteroidia; order Sphingobacteriales; family Sphingobacteriaceae; genus Mucilaginibacter. The sequence goes on along the minus strand of JAZKAO010000004.1, from coordinate 17,044 downwards.
AAAAAGTTTTTGCTGTATGCCAAAAATAAAGGAACCCAAACAGTTTATTTTAATTACGGATAAAAAATAAGCCTTAAGTATGAGAGGGTACTCATTAACTTAAGGCTGTATGGTTTACTTACAGTTTATCAATAGCTTCCTGTTCGCGTAAAGCAGCAACATTGTTCTTGTCGCTAAACTTATCTGTTTGATTAGCAAAATCTTCTAATATGCTTGCAATAGTATCCAGGTTATCCGATACGCGTTGGTGCATATCAGGCAAGTCCTTTTCTAATCTTTTATTACCAAGGTCAATATTATCAACTTCTATTTTGGCCAGTTTTTGTATGATAGCCTGTTGGCTATTCTTTAAGTCCTCTAACTCATGGACTATCTTTTCCATCAGGGCAAATTTCTTTAACGTATCCATTTTGTTTTACGATTTATGGTGAAGTAATACTGGTTTAACAATAAAAACAAACATTTTGTTTAAATATTTGGATGTTTCATTTATAACTAATACTTTAGTTTTTATATTAACTATTCTATGAAAGCTACATTCTTCACCCTTGCATTGCTATTATGTTTTACTGTTTCCTTTGCACAGCAAGCTGCCAAAGCAGATGACGCCCTGCTGCTGGAATACTACCAGGCCCAACGTTACCAGGATGCCGCAGACTATCTAAAAAAAACGTTCCCCGAACCTATTGCTGATATTAAAGTATTGGCGAGGCTTGCTTATACTACCAATATGGCTAATAAGTTGCCAGAGTCGCAGGCTTATTACCAGCGTATATATGATATGGATACTACTAATGAGGCTGCCTTATTCAGCATCGGCAACATCAATCTTAAACGTGGCAACAACCAAAAGGCCGAGGTGTTTTTCAAAAAGATCTTGTTAAAGGATACCACCAATATTACGGTATACACCAAACTGGCTACTATTGCAGCCGATAAAAAAGATACCGCAGCAACAGTTACCTACCTGCAAAAAGCCAATAAGCTTAACTATTTTGATATTGATGTTGCTGTAGACCTAAGCACCTTTTACATTGCCCAAAAGCACTTTGACCAGGCGCTGGTAGTATTAAACAAGGCCGCCGAGAGCGACCCGGACAATATTTTTATTTTACAAAGCATGGCCAGCCTGCTTTTTAAGGAGAAAAAGTTTAACGAAACGATTGATGTTTGCCGCAAGTTAGTAAGCCTTGATGCCGCAGATGCGCAGATTATGTATAAAATGGGCGTATCATATTATAGCTTAAAAAATTATGCTTGCGGGGCGGAAATATTATCGGCTATTACAGGTGTAGATCAAACTGAATATAGCTGCTATTACACTTCCTTATGTTACAAGGGGCTTAAGGATTATAACCAGGCTATTGTATGGCTTAACAATACACTTGCACAGGCTATATCAGGCAATACCGCATCGTATTACGGTGAAATAGCCGATAATAGCGAAAAGCAGGGTGCTTACAAAAAGGCGGCACTGGCTTACCAAAAAGGGTTACAATTCAGGGACGATCCGGCTATTTATTCGGCCCTGGCCGATTTGTATGGCACCAAGTTAAATGATAAGGTGCTTGCTGCAAAATACTATAAACTGGCGGCAGCTACCTATCAAAAAATGCTGCCTGTTAGCGGGAACCCTATGAATTATTATTTATTAGCCAGCTTGCTGGATGCGCGTTTAAAAGACACAGTCAACGCGGTAAAGTATTACAAAAAGTACCTGGAAGCTAAACCGGCCAAAACACAAAAGGAGTTTATTAATTATACCCAAAGCCGTATAGATCAGCTTCAGAATAAAACTACCGCTGCATCAAGCGGGCAACATACTTCCCAATAATATCAAATTCCAGGTTTACGGTATCGCCTGCGCGGACGTTTTGCAGGTTGGTATGCTGGTAAGTATAAGGGATAATGGCTACCGAAAAGCTATTATCCTTTGAATTTACCACCGTTAAACTAATACCGTTAATACAGATTGAGCCTTTCTCTACTGTTACATTGCCTTTAGTAGCATCATATTCAAAAGTGTATTCCCAACTACCGTCAAGTTCGTTATAATTAGTGCATACCGCGGTTTGATCAACATGGCCTTGTACAATGTGTCCGTCTAATCGTGCATTCATTTGCATACAGCGTTCCAGGTTTACAGGGTCGCCGGTTTTAAGGTGGCCTATATTAGTTTTATTCAGCGTTTCCTCAATAGCGGTAACGGTATGGCTGCCATCGGCAATGGCTACTACGGTTAAACAAACGCCATTATGGGCAACGGACTGGTCTATCTTCAACTCGTGCGATATAGCTGATGCTACAGTGATATGCAAATTCCCCTGATCCTGACGCAGATTGGTTACTTTGCCTAAGGTTTCTATAATTCCGGTAAACATGGGTGTAAAAGTAAGAATTGGCTATTAATCATTGGTCATAATAGCAACAGATTTAGGCAATGCCTATTTGAAACTACTCGGTACATCAACCCTTTTGCTCCGCAAATCAACACCACCTTCCAATATCGATTTTAAATTGGCCATGTAAAACAGCCAACCTGTTTGGCAACCCACAAAAAGATTTTCAGATGGATTTGCCTCAATCGGGATATTTTCCTGCACTAATTCGGCAATGGTTAAACCATATTTGCTTTCAATATTTACACTTACAATAGTACCGTCCGAAAATGTGAACTTCAGAAAATCGCTGCCATTGGTTTCCAGCACCGCCCCTTTCTCAAAAACATCATCAGGATAGCCATGCCAGTGCCATAAATAAGAGTCCTCGGTCTGAACAAATTCATCGCGGGCACGCTGACGACCTGCAACTGTGTAAAAGAACGCATCGCGCAAAAACCAGCTTTCCAGCCCTGCTTGGGTAGTCCAGGCCTCGTAAATTGTGCGCACCGGCGCATTGTAATCGGCGGTGACTTTAAATTTTGTCCATCTTTCGTCAACCATCAGGTAATAATTTGAACTCAAATATAACTAATATGGCACAAAGTGGCTATACGATAAATAGGGTAATAGTAAAGATCTTACTAATTATATTTCAGCTTGATACAGTATTATTTAATACATAACTATTTGCTGTAATGTTATTTTATTTATCTTGGAAAGATAAACCTTAACCATTAAAACCATGCTTTCAAACGATGAAAAACTAAAAATCGAGCTTGAAGAAAAATACCGCGCTGAGGTAATAAAAAAGCTTAAACCCAAATCGAATACAGATTTGTTAGAAACAACAATAAAAGTAGTACAAGGGATTGCCGTAGTAGTTGGGATCCTATTTACTTATATTACGTATCATAATAAAAGCCAGAACGAAAAGCAAGAGACGGCCAAAGAGTTTAGAAAAACCTTTTACGAAAAGCAATTTGCATTTTATACCGAAGCTTCTGAAGCAGCATCCATATTAGCGACAGAAAACTATCAATCAAAAGATTACAATGCTGCCCGAACACAGTTTTTCAGGCTATTTTGGGGGCGGTTAGGGATTATTGAAGATATTACTTTTTCTGCTCAAATGACTAATTTCGATAAGGTCCTATTACAATACGAGTCCAATCCGGATGAAGATAACCAGTATGATCTAAAATCTGCTTCATTAAAATTAGCACATGCTGCCAGTATGTATACCATTAACATTTGGCTGGACAGTACCGAACGTAAGAACTACCCCGTAGTTGCAAACAAAAAACTCAGGTAAACTATTAAGCTTATAGCCAACATGAAACAAAGCGCTGGCATATTAGCCTATCGGATAAAGAATAAAACCTTGCAGGTATTCCTGGTTCATCCCGGCGGGCCATTCTGGAAGAGCAAGGATGCCGGCGCATGGTCTGTCCCCAAGGGCGAGTTTTTGGATGATGAAGACGCTCTGCTTGCCGCTAAGCGGGAGTTTTTGGAAGAAACCGGTCAAAGCATTGAAGGAGATTTCATTAAACTAAACCCCGTTAAACTTAAAAGCGGCAAAACCATACATACCTGGGCTATGGAGGGCGAAGTTGATGAAAACAATATCGTCAGCAATACTTTTCAATTAGAATGGCCTCCCAAATCGGGCAAAATGATAGAGATACCCGAGGTTGATAAAGGCGACTGGTTTGATGTAGAAACAGCAAAAATGAAGATTAGCCCGGCACAGGCAGCTTTAATTGATGAACTGATTACAATAGAATTATCACAGAAATAAATAAATTAGTGCAACGTTTTGCTTTTGAATACCATCTTATCAAAAAAACTATTATCATGAAAAAACTGGCCTTATTATTATTCTCCTGTTTAATAGCAATTACAACGTTTGCCCAACAGCAACAACCTACCGATGAGTTTGGCATTTTTAATGCAAGTGTAGAAAAACAAAGGTACGATGCAACTCAAAAAAAGGAATATGATGTAGCCGACAAACTGTTAGTTGGTTGGATTGATAAATACCAACATTCTCCGGCTGCCGTGCAGCAAAAATACAAAGCTTACCAGGGGAATATTTATTACAACCTGGCCTGTTACGAGGCTTTGTTAGGCCGTAAAGAAAGTGCGCTTACCGCGTTTGAGAAATGCCAGGCCGTGGGCTATAATAATTACAACAGCACCTTATCGGATACCGACCTGAACAGTTTACATAACGAAAAAAGATATTTAACCGTAATACAAGCCATGCGCGAAAAAGGCGATATGACCTATATATTGCAAAAATCGGGGCCATATAACAAAGAACTTAGTAACAGTGCGCCAGGGTTTGCTTACCAAGCTGCAACTACCCCCGAATTGGTGAACTTTAAAAATAAATTCAATTTAGATTCCATCAGTGGCGCCGGTAACGAGATCAGCCAATTTAAGAACCTGCTTTATTGGGTACACAATATTGTAAAGCATGATGGTAATTCAATTAACCCTTCATCAAAAAATGCTATAGACCTGATTGCTGTTTGCAAAAAGGAGAACCGCGGAGTGAATTGCCGCATGATGGCCACTATTTTAAGGGATGCTTACCAGGCCGAAGGTTTCACCTCCCGTGTTGTTACCTGTATGCCTAAGGATACGCTGGATAATGATTGCCATGTAATTACCGTAGTATGGTCAAAATCCCTAAACAAATGGGTTTGGATGGATCCAACCTTTAACGCTTATGTAAGTGACACAAAGGGCAACCTGCTAAATATTGAAGAAGTTAGAGAGCAATTAGTTAAGAACGGCACAACCAACCTGGTTTTAAATAGCGATGCCAACTGGAATAACCAAAGCAAGCAAACTAAAGAATATTACCTGGGCTACTATATGTCTAAAAACCTATATTGGCTGCAATGCGCATCAAAAAGCGAGTGGGATATAGAAACAGTAAAACCCGGTAAGCCTGCCATTGAGTATATCAACCTATACCCGGGCAATTTCACTACACTGCATATATCCGGTGGTTCGGTAAAAACATCAAACAGGTACCCTACCAATAACCCAACTTATTTTTGGCAAAAGCCGGCTGGTATATAATTACAAAACCCTGCGTTTAGTGACCCAGTTTGATGTAGTATCGGATGTTGACGTAGTACCTTTTACTGCTGTTTTATCACTCAGCAATTGCTCCATTACCAGTGCGGCCATAAATGCCTCGTCCTTATTTTCGGTTTGCAATACTTTGGGTGTGAAATATTTTTTAACAAAGTGCGTATCAAACTGCCCCGAGGTAAATGCCGGGTGCTGCATCACAAACTTGCCAAATGCCAGCGTGGTAGTAATGCCGGTAATCGTATATTCGTCAATCGCGCGTACCATACGTTCGGTAGCTTCGGTACGATCTTTACCGTATACTACCAGTTTGGCTATCATTGGGTCGTAATAAATGGGGATCTCCATACCCTGTTCAAAGCCGTCATCAACTCTAACGCCCGGGCCTTTTGGGGTAATATAAGTTTGCAGGGTACCAATATCGGGCAAAAAGTTATTAGCCGGGTCTTCGGCATATACCCTAAGCTCAATAGCGTGACCAATAATGTTTAAATCCTCCTGTTTAAAGCTGATGGCCTCTCCCCTTGCAATTCTAATCTGCTCCTTTACCAAATCTATTCCGGTGATCAGTTCGGTTACAGGATGTTCTACTTGCAGGCGGGTATTCATTTCCAGGAAGTAAAAGTTTAGCTGCTCATCCAGGATAAACTCTACTGTACCTGCTCCTGTGTAATTTACCGACCGGGCCACATCCACCGCGCATTTTCCCATCTGCTGGCGTATTTCGGGCGTGAGGATGGATGAAGGTGCTTCCTCTATTACTTTTTGGTGGCGGCGCTGTACCGAACATTCCCGCTCGAACAAGTGTACAATGTTATCATGCGTATCTCCCAAAACCTGAATTTCAATGTGCCTTGGCGATGAGACATACCGCTCGATAAAAACCGACCCATCGCCAAAGGCTGATGTAGCCTCGGATACAGCCAGTTGCATTTGCTCTTCAAAATCGGCGGCTTGCTCTACTATACGCATGCCTTTGCCGCCACCGCCGGCTGCAGCTTTTATCAGGATGGGGAAACCTACCTCTACCGCGCGCCTTTTGGCTTCGGGTACATCGGTTATGGCTTCTTCGGTGCCCGGCACCATGGGAATATTGTATTTGAGGGCGGCTGCTTTGGCCGACAGTTTATTGCCCATTACCTCCATCGCCTCGGGCGATGGGCCTATCAATATCAAGCCCGATTCCCTCACTAAACGTGCGAAGGCGGGATTTTCGGACAGAAAACCGTAACCGGGGTGGATGGCTTCGGCACCTGTTTGGCGGCAGGCATCAATTATTTTTTGGCCTACCAAATAGCTTTGGTTGCTGGGTGCCTCGCCTATAAATACGGCTTCATCGGCGTAACGCACGTGCAGCGCATCCCTATCGGCGGCCGAATAAACGGCTACCGTTTTAATCCCCATTTCGCGCGCCGAACGCATTACCCTTAAAGCTATTTCGCCACGGTTGGCTACCAGTATTTTCTTCATGCAATATCAAAGTTAACAGAAATGTTGAATTGCAAGGGCGAAATATTTATCAAAACGGCTATTATATACACTTGATTTTAACAAAAAACAGCCGAAAATTGTGCAATGTTACGTGCAAGTACAAAATGAAACTTGATAAGATCGTACAATAGTTTTGATTTTTAACCTGTATTTATCAATCCTTAAAACAAGCCTTTACTCCTTTTTCAAAATCACATACTATACCTCTTAAAAATACAACATCATTAGTGCCTAATTGGTGGCAAGGCCTTGTCAGCAAACAATATACAACTAACTATTATTTGTTGTTATTTAGAAGTTTTTTATTTTTACGCATCATGAAAAACCTATTACCTATTACACTAATCGCCCTTTTAATGCTGGCATCAGGCTGCGGCCTTAAGGAAGTTATTGGCCCAAATGCCAACGGCACTTCAAACTCCGATAGTTACCAACCCATAACCAAAGGATCAACCTGGGCCTATAATATCCAGCTTGCCGGTACTAATACCCCCATAAGCGCTACCATTACCATGACAGGCGATGTACGAACCATAAACGGCAAGGTATATTACAAAGGCACCGAAGTTACCGCCGATGGGCCATCTGACGGCTATTTTGCCCATACCGGCAATGTATATATTAGTCGTAGCGAAGACGAACTCGATGAACCTTATCTTAACGATAACCTGCCTGCCGGGGCCACCTATACGCTAAGCATAACCGACCCCGCAAGCCCCTCCATACCCGCGCAATACCTGGGCACTATTGTAGAAAAGGGCATCAGTAAAACCATTGGTTCAAAAACCTTTACTAACGTAATCCATACCCGTACCGAATTGCAGTATAATTTGGGCAGTGGCTTCCAAAGCAGCGATAAAAACGAGTATTACATAGCCAAAGGCGTAGGAATAATTGAAATAGATGGCTATTTAGGCAGCCTGCTTATTGCCAGGCAAACTATTGTGAGTTATAATATTAAATAATAAGATTAATTGCGCCTTCCATTTGTTGTATTTTAATGAAGTAGCCTAATGCTATGCCTTGTACAATTAAGGCTAATAATATTATTTGGAAAATACATTATTATTCCTAATATTGTACAATATGAAAAACCTTATAATTATCACATTTACAGCGCTTTCATTTACATTAGCCAGTTGTGTACCCCATAATATTGCACCTGTTACCGATACTGGCGATACTCCCGATCCAAACACCTACATGCCAGTACACAAGGGCTGTACCTGGACATATTATTTTTATATGCGGGGAAAAACGGATGTGGTTAATAATCCTACTGTAGGTACTAAAACAGTTACTATGACAGGTGATACCATAAACCAAGGCGGTATTCGATATTACAAGGCATCGGCAGTTACAAGTAGCTATACTAATACCATTAGTTTTGCGCATGTAGGGCCCCTGTACTTTATAAACGATGATGACACTAATACCCTTTTGGCTTCTGCAATTAACGCTTTCCCTTGCCTTAACGAAAGCCAGACTGCTCACAGTCCTACAAATCTAATTGTAAATCCAGCCCCCGGATCAACAGATCCATCGTTGAAATATATAATAGGCGATATAACAACCAAGAATATAAGTACGTTGCTTAATGGCTTAGCGTATGACAATGTAATTTCGGTAACCAACAACAGCGTAGTAAATACATCCGGCCCCACGCAAGATTGGGATATGATAGAGTATAAATTTGCAAAAGGCGTTGGCTTAATAAGTATGGTTGTTTATCATCACAATACACGTTTACTTGAGATAACGTTGATCAAATATACAATCAAATAATTAATCCTTATTGTTTTTCGCAATAACCACTCCAAACCCATCCGGGTCTAAATAAACTACCCCGTTGGCCCGCCAATAGGAATTTTTAGCTTCAACTTGTTCTGTACCTGCTTGTTTAAAGCGATTGATTAAAGCAGCATAATCTTCCACCGTATCCGGATAAAACACCAACAGATCATCTTCGTCGGGCTGATGATGGGGTTGTTGGTTTGATGTGGTAAACTCCAGGTGCCAATCGGCACCCGGCAGGCCCAGGAAAATACCATCGTAATGGTCATGATCTTTAAAACTGCCTAATAAACTTAATCCTAATAATTCCGTATAAAACAGCGTAATTGTTTGTAGGTTAGTGGTGTGGCGGGCTACTCGTAATTTCATGCTGGTAAAATTCTATTATTTAATTGATATCGTAAATCAACTGTAACATAATTATTGTACTTTCATCTAAACTACAAAATCACTAAAAACTGACCCTCAAAATATGTTAAGCATCCGTAATATTGTTAAACAATACGCCGGGCATTGCGCGTTAAGCGATGTAAGTTTAGAGGTTGAAAGCGGACAGATCTTCGGTCTGTTAGGCCCCAACGGAGCCGGTAAAACTTCCCTCATCCGCATTATCAACCAAATTACCGCGCCCGATAGTGGCGAGATCTTTTTCAACGGCGAAAAGCTGAACCAAAGCCATATTGAGCGCATTGGCTATATGCCCGAAGAACGCGGCCTGTACAAAAAAATGGAAATAGGCGAACAGATGATCTACCTGGCCCGCCTGAAAGGCTTAAGCCGCGACGAAGCCCGTAAGCGTTTGAAATACTGGTTCGAAAAACTGAAAATAGAGAGCTGGTGGACGAAAAAAGTAGAAGAACTATCGAAAGGGATGCAGCAAAAGGCCCAGTTTGTGGCCACTATTTTGCACGAACCCGAACTGATTATCCTGGATGAACCGTTTAGCGGTTTTGACCCGGTAAATGCCGAAGAGATAAAGGACGAGATACTGGAACTGAATAAAAAAGGTGCTACCATATTGTTCAGTACCCACCGGATGGAATCGGTTGAGGAAATGTGCAGCGCAATTGCCCTGATCAATAAATCAAAAAAAATATTGGACGGTAAGGTGCGCGATATCCGCAACTCGTATCGTAACGATACCTACCTGGTAGAATATATTGGCGATAAGCTAAGTTTTGATGGCAGCCAGCCTTTTGACGTGGTAGCAGAAACGGCTAATTACGACAGTAATACCCTTCGCATACAATTGAACGGAAAAACTTCGAATGATGTATTGCAATACCTGATGCCGCGTGTACGCATTAATATGCTACAGGAAGTGATCCCAAGCTTAAACGAAGTATTTATTAATAAAGTAAACCTGAATAAATAAGCCATGAATAAAATATTACTCATTATACAGCGCGAGTATTTAACGCGGGTAAAAAAGAAATCGTTTGTGGTGATGACCTTGTTGGTACCGGGATTAATACTGGCCATGTATGCCATTATAGCCCTGATATATGCCAATAGCGACGAGATAAACGCCAAGCATTTGGTACAAGTGCATGATGAAAGCGGCATTTTTAAAGGCAAGTTCCACAATAAAAAAACTTTATTATTTGCCGATAACAATAAACCTTTAGACGAAGCAAAAGCCGATCTAAAAAAGAACCACGACGATTTTTTGCTAATTATCCCTACCGATTTTACTAAGCAGGATGGCATAAAAATATTATCAGAAAGTAAGCCAAACTTTACCATTGTAGGTACCATTGAAGATCAGATGAACCAGATTGCCAGCGGCAATAGCATGGTTAAGGCCGGTATTGATACCGCAAAACTGAACGCCATAAAATCGGACATATCTATTAAGGCGATGGAAGTTACCGATAAGGGTGTAAAGGACAGCAGCATTGGCGCGGCTTATGGCGCGGGTATTGCCGGCGCTATATTAATTTATATTTCGTTGTTTATATATGGCGCGCAGGTAATGCGTGGCGTTATCGAAGAAAAAACTAACCGTATTATTGAGGTTATTGTATCGTCGGTAAAGCCTTTCCAATTAATGCTGGGCAAAATTATTGGTGTTGGTATGGTTGGCTTAACCCAATTTATGTTGTGGATAGTACTATCAACAGGGGTAACCGTTATTGCCGGCAATGTTTTTATGAAAGATAAAGGCCCGGAAAAAATAGAAAAAACCTATCATAAACCAGGTGAGAAAGCGCCTGCTGCCGTTACACAAAATACTACACCTAAAAGCCCGGCTATCGCATTTTTTGATAGCTTAAAAACCATCCGCTTTGCTTATATATTGGGCTGTTTTGTTTTTTATTTTATTACAGGTTACCTGTTATACAGCGCGTTGTTTGCAGCAGTCGGTTCGGCGGTGGATAGTGAGACGGAAACGCAGCAGTTTATGTTTCCCATAACATTGCCGTTGCTATTTACGTATATACTCTCGTTTTCGTTCCTGATCAATAATCCGGATAGTTCGCTGGCATTTTGGTTATCGGTAATACCGTTTACAGCCCCGGTGGCTATGATGGTGCGTGTACCTTTTGGTGTACCCGATTGGCAACTGGCTTTATCAGGGGCTATGATGATCATCGGCTTTTTGTTCACCACCTGGGTTGCCGCGCGTATTTACCGTGTAGGGATCCTGATGTATGGCAAAAAGACCAGCTACAAGGAACTGGCCAAATGGTTTTTTTATAAAGAGTAACAGAAAGGAAATAAGAATTATCACCACACCAGGCTCTGTGCCCTTTGTGATTTCTCTTTTTGTGGCCTCTGTGGTTAAATTCTAAATATCGCACACCAAACCCAAAACAATATCAACAATTATTATCCTCGTAAATGCTAAAACATTTACGGGGATTTTTTAGTTTTATGGCTACATGAATAAACCTGTAGCCGTAATGGATTTGGGCACCAACACCTTCCACCTGTTGATTGCCGAAGCAGATATTAACCACCCTAAAGAGCTTTTACACCTGTACGAACCCGTTAGGTTAGGCCAGGGCGGTATTAACAAGGGAATTATTCAACCCGATGCTTTTGAGCGGGGTATAAAAACCATGGAGAAGTTCCATCAAAACATGGTAAAGTTTAATGTTGGCGAAGTGAAGGCCATAGCTACATCGGCCCTGCGCAGCACATCAAATGGCAAGGATTTTATTGAACAGGTAAAACAAAACACCGGTATAAATATTGAAATAATAGACGGCGACCGCGAGGCGGCTTACATTTATGAGGGTGTTAAGGCATCTGGCTGTTTATCGAACGAAAACACCCTTATTATTGATATTGGCGGTGGCAGCGTGGAATTTATTATTTGCGACGAAAACAAGATCACCTGGAAACAGAGCTTTGAAATTGGCGCGGCCCGTTTAATGGACAAGTTTCACCAGGACGACCCGATCACTGCCGAAGCTGTCCTTAACCTGCAAAATTATTTGGATCATATCCTTGCCCCTTTGTTCGAGGCTACCAAAAACGTATCCATCCAAAAACTCATTGGCTCATCGGGCGCGTTCGAAACCTTTGCCGAGGTAATAGAACTGGAGAAAGGCCACACGTTCGATCTGAAAGCCATTAAATGTATGGAGTTTAACACGCACGAGTTTTTAGAATTGACCGCACGGTTGATCTCCTCATCACACAATGAGCGGGAAGCCACCAAAGGTATTATCCCGTTACGGGTGGATATGATAGTAGTAGCATCGTTGATTACCCGTTATATGATGGATAGGTTACAGATTGGCAATGTGGCCATGTCCATGTATTCGCTTAAAGAGGGTGTGCTGGCGGAGTTACTGGGTTAATCTCAGCCAAATATTTTTTTAGCGGGTTGCTTAATTAGGCGCTCGTACATCTTCCTAAAAAATGATGGCTTTTTAGGATTTGATATGGAAATGACTGCATAACCAGTTAACGTATTTACTCTTCGCGATGTATATCCTTTAATGTTAGCCAGGTTGTTATCAATTAAATCCACATCAATAATGTTATTACCCAATGGAATAAAAATGTTCTGGGCATAATATCCTGTAAAATTCACCACAAGCGCATCGGCATGTTCGGGTATATCAAGCATATACTTTCCGTCAGCACCTGTAACTGTATGGGTGGCCGTTCCTTTAACGCTTATTACCACTCCAGGTAAGGGTGTTTTACTCAGACTATCCTTAACAATTCCGCTAATCGTTTTAAAAATGATGACTTTCGCCGCCGACGCTTTACCTAATGGCCGGTACGTAGTATGTTTATGCTGTGCAAACGCACCTGCTATAGGCCATGCAAAAAACAGGGATGCGGCCAGGCTGAATCCTTTCCAACTAAAAACCCGGGCGGGCTTAGTAGCCAGTTGCCTGTTCACACTGTCTATTTGCCAGGAATCAATATGTCCGCACAGGCCCCCATCCCCTGCTAAACTATCAATGATTTGCTGGTTACTCATCGCCGTAAAATCGGTTACGGTTTTGCAACAGTGGGTACAATGGCGGCCTTTATCAACAGGTGTCATTTCGTTCCACCTTTGGCTGCAGGGTTCGGGGATACTGATGTGTTTGATGAATTGCATAATCTGTTGATTTTGAGAAGTCAGAAGGCTTATCGTAAGTTTATTAATAAATCATATATGCTATAAAAACTATTAAAAACGCGTGGCTTTTCCTCAATTACAATTCCACCAATTGCACCACCTAATGTATAGGAGATATTTTGGGCTGGTAAATCAATAACAAACGGTTTAATCTCCGGTCCGTTTGTTTTCGAATCGATAAATTTAAAATCCGCATAACTTGCGGTAAGGCTATCTGTTAATACAAGCTTCTTTTCGGGCGGGGTTTGATGAACTTGCCGTTTTATTTTATTAGTGCTTTGTCCATAACCTTTAAATGATACTATTGCAAAAAACACGGATACCACCAATCTTAACTTTTTCCATCCGGTAAATAAGGAATGTTGCGCTTTCAACTGCCTGTTTACACTTGCCAGCTGCCAATCTTCAAACCTCCCGCATACATCTTTTTTATTAGATAAGGCATCGATGATCTGCTGGTTACTCATCACCGTAAAATCGGTTACGGTTTTGCAACAATGCGCGCAATGGTGGCCTTTATCAACAGCTGTCATTTCATTCCAATTTTGATGACAAGGTTGCGGTACGCTGATATGTTTAATGGTTTGCATGGCATTGTATCATTTTTAATGGATAATTAATATTTACCATGATGCTTCGTATCTTGCTTTTCCATAAACTCATCATATGAAAATTAAACTTTTACTCTCTTCCCTCCTTTTTTTAATCATTTTAGCCTCGGCGGCCCATGCCCAACGCCGCGGGCGGAGAACAAACACTAACGACACCATCACATCCAACTATGTGCCTAAGGAGTTGTTTGCGCCCTTGCATTATACCGATAAGGGTAACGAGTTCCACAGCGCCAATGGCGAACCCGGCGCCAAATACTGGAAACAACGGGTAGATTATGTACTGAAAGCCAACCTGGATACCACCGCCAAAGTATTAAGCGGCACCGAAAATATCACCTATACTAATAACAGTCCCGACGCGCTTAGCTATCTGTGGCTGCAACTGGATCAAAACACCTATAAAGCCGATGCCCGTTCTAACTTTTCGACAGGTGGCGGCGGTGCGGCCCAGCATACCAAGGGTTATGAGTTGGAATCGGTTGAATTATCTATTGCCGGCAAAGTGCAAAAAGCCGTTTATGTAGTAAGCGACAGCCGTATGCAGATCCGTTTACCTAAAGACCTGGCCCCAAACGGCGGCAAGATCAATATCCTGATCAAATATCATTATACCATCCCGCCAAACGGTGGCCGTACCGATTACTTTAAAACCAAAGACGGTACCACTTACGAAATTGCCCAATGGTTCCCCCGTATGTGTGTTTACGATGATACCAGCGGCTGGGATACCCTGCCATTTTTAGGTACTGGCGAGTTTTACTGCGAGTACGGCGATATCGACTACACCATCACCCTGCCATCAAACCTAATTGTAGCCGGTTCAGGCGAGTTGGTTAACCCAACCGAGGTATTGACAGCTAAACAAATAACAAGATTGGCACAGGCCCGCAATAGTGATAAAACAGTAATGATCCGCACCGCTGCCGAGGCAGCCGATCATTCATCCAAACAATCGGCTAAGCCTACGCTTACCTGGCACTTTAAAATGTTTAACACCCGCGATGTGGCCTTTGGCGCATCGAACGCTTATATATGGGATGCCGCCCGCATTAATTTGCCCGGCGGTAAAAAGTCGTTATCCATGTCGGTTTACCCGGTGGAGAGCGAATGGGGCCGCTCTACCGAATACCTGAAGGGCTCGATAGAATACTTCTCGGAAAAATGGTTTGTGTACCCCTACCCGGTTGCCATTAACGAGGCTGGCCATGCAGGTGGTATGGAATACCCTGGTATTCTGTTTGACGGTATGGGGTCAAAAGGCGAAGGTTTGTTCTCGCTGATAGCGCACGAGATCGGCCATAACTGGTTCCCGATGATCGTAGGATCGGACGAGCGCCGCTTTGCCTTTATGGACGAGGGTTTTAACACCTTTATTGATATTTATGCCAGCGATGTGTTTAACAAAGGCGAGTACGCCCCCAAACGCGACGGCGAATACGCCCCTAACAAAGGCAACCCAGCCGATGAGATTATCCCCACCATTGTAGACCCTAACGCGCCAACCATTATGACCGCTGCCGATGCCGTTGGCGGCAACTATCGCCACCCGGTGGAGTATTTTAAACCGGCCTTCGGGTTGGTTTTACTGCGCGAGCAAATTTTAGGTAAGGACAGGTTTGATTATGCTTTCCGTAACTATATCCATAAATGGGCTTATAAACACCCGCAGCCCGATGACTTTTTCCGTTCGATGGAAAGCGGCGCGGGCGAAGACTTATCCTGGTTTTGGAAGGCTTGGTTCTATAATAACTACAAGCTCGATCTGGCTATTATTGATGCGCAATACGTTAATAAAGACCCTAAAATGGGCCTGACCGTTACCATTGCCAACAAAGAGAAAATGCCCATGCCATTTTGGGTACAGGTAAACTTAAAAGACGGCAGCAAATACCGCATGCAGTTACCGGTTGAAACCTGGATCCAAACCAAGGCTATTACCTTTACCATCCCAACCACCACCGAAGCCGAAAGCGTACGTGTTGACCCGGATGCCGCCTTGCCGGACATTAACCGTGCTAATAATATTTTTAAGCTGAAGTAATTCTCACAATAATTGCCATTGACAATAAGTTTTAAAAAGAGCGCCAATTAATCGGGGCTCTTTTTACATTTGTGCCAAGCACACAACTATGATGAATATCACCTACAGCAGCACTATTAAGCCGACACCTCAGCAAGTCATCAGCCTTTACGAAAGCGCGGGACTTAACCGCCCTACTAAGGATGCCGACCGTATCCAAAAAATGTATGATAACTCCAACCTATTTGTTACCGCCTGGGATGGCGACCTATTAGTAGGTGTCGCACGCTCGCTTACCGATTTTTGCTATAGCTGCTATCTATCCGATTTGGCCATCCGCGAGGAATACAAAAAGGCCGGCATTGGTAAAAAACTGGTTGCCTTAACCCGCGAAGCCATTAGCGAGGAAAGTATGTTGTTACTGTTATCAGCCCCGGCTGCTATGGACTATTACCCTAAAATTGGCATGGATGCTGTTAAAAATGGTTTTATCATTCCACGTAATAAATAATGAGTATGCAGATGATCGCGCACTTTAAAACCCAGTTTGATTACGATAGCCATACAAATTTAGCTATGCTTGATACCATGATAACCGCAGGCATGGATACCGGTAAAGCTGCCGGGTTAATGGCCCACATGCTGGCCGCGCAGCAGATCTGGCTGTTGCGTTGTAAAAACCATCCTATAGCAACCGGCCCGCAATGGCCGGATTGGACAGCCGAAGAGATGATAGATATTACAGGGAAAAACCACCAGGACTGGATAGATTACCTTGATACCTTGCAAGATGACGATCTTGATAAAACCATCACCTACAAAAACTTACACGGCGATACCTTTACCAGCGTAATCCGCGATGTGCTGACCCATGTAATTAATCATGGCACACACCACCGTGGCCAGACCGGATACCAGTTAAAGTTTAATGGTGTAGCGCAATTGCCGGTTACCGATTATATTTTCTATATCAGGGGTTTATAAAAGGGGTGGGATTGTGCGATTCCCTCCCATAGGGAGGGTGTAGGGCAATGTCATTAAGTTA
>JAZKAO010000003.1:0-97941 GCA_040389105.1 Bacteroidota bacterium | reverse complement strand
TCCTCCTAAAATTTTAGCGTTTACTGAATTGGAATCTCTTACGTGCTTTCTTGCGGCCTGGTTTCTTACGCTCAACCATACGGTCATCGCGGGTCATGATACCTTTAGCACGCAAAGATGGCTTCTTTTCAGCATCCAGTTCAACAATAGCTTTAGCGATAGCTAAACGAACGGCTTCTGCCTGTCCCTTTACGCCACCGCCTGCAACGTTAACCATTACATCATACTGGCCGGCTGTGCCCGATACTTCGGGTGCCTGGGTAATAATGTATTGCAATGGCAATGTTGGGAAGTACTCTTTGTAATCTTTACCGTTAACGGTAACAATCCCGCTTCCTGCAGTCAGGTAAATGCGGGCAACGGCTGTTTTTCTTCTGCCTGAAGTGTTAGTTGTTGGCATTTTGCTTTCTCCTTTAAAAATTAAATGGTTGTTGGATTTTGTGCGGCATGTGGGTGCTCTGCACCTGCATAAACATGCAGGTTACCAAATAATGCACGGCCCAAACGATTTTTAGGTAACATACCACGTACAGCTTTTTCAACTACACGGGTAGGATGCTTTGCCATTAACTCCTTAGGAGAAATGAAACGCTGACCACCTGGATAACCAGTGTAAGAAACGTATTGCTTTTCGGCAAATTTGTTTCCGGTCAGTTTTACCTTGTCTGCATTGATAACAATAACGTTATCGCCGCAGTCTACGTTCGGGGTGAACTCTGGCTTGTGTTTTCCACGGATCATCGCTGCGATCTTAGAAGACAAGCGCCCCAAAATCTCGCCTTGTGCGTCAACAACAACCCATTGTTTGTTAACGGTTTTTTTGTTGGCTGAGACAGTTTTGTAACTTAACGTATTCACTTGCTTTGAATTAAATTAATTGAACTTTATTAATACCCCGTATTTTCGGGACTGCAAAGATACGCCTATTTGTTTAATTTACAAGTGGGTGTGGTGGAAATTGTTAAAAAAGTTGAGTCGGCTAAAACGAGCAGCATGATGGCTATTTAACCACAAAGTTCACGGAGAGAGAAATCACAAAGAACACAGAGGTTTAACCGGTGAAATCATTTCTTAAATATGTGAAATCATAAAAACAGGAAATGAATGGTAGTAGTCCTTTGGTTCCCGTAGCCCCGCTTTCCGTTACGAGTCCGCACTTCGCTATGCTCGTTTACGGGCTTCCATTGCAATCGGGTTTAAGTTGACGATTTTTTTGCTTCCCAAAACATTTCTATAGCCTCACTTGACTTTATCAGTATTGCATATTCCTTTATTGAACCAATCCCGACTATGCGTTTGGAATTATCTTCAGATTCAATAATAATTCTGTATTCTTCCTGATGTTTGAACTCGATACTTTTATTAAAAAATGTCAATTCGAGTTTTTCAATATTTTTATAATCTCTATAGTCGACGAATTGCCCTCTGGCAGCGACTCCTACTGCTTTCAGTTTATTGAAAATTTTGTCTAAAAACAGCTTTGGATCCTTAATTATCACCGCATAATCGCCAAATTCAGCCATTCTTTTGTCTATCGTATGTTTAAAGTTATTTTCAAAAACATTAGAAGTAACTGCATATATTGAAAAGTTCAGATATGGATCATCATTAAAATGGGTTAATCTTGTCTTTGAATTTGGCAGGGGTTTAAAATGAAATGTCCCTAATGTGGGGTGATCGCATTTGATATCAATTAGGGTTACATTTTCTATACTATATGCACCTTCGAGACTATCCCCTCTTTCATTTTCGCTTGATTCTCTAAAATCGCGTACTGCACTAAAACATACTTCACCATTATTAAATAAGTTTTCCATATGCTCTTTCCTTCCAAACTTCACCCAACAATAGACAACTTTCTCTGACATAATTCAAGATAACTATAAAATAGTAATTATTAAGTGCTAATATTATCCATTTCCTATCCCCAACAAATTCCTTATTTTGCAGCACAATTATAAACACCACCTGTTATACCTATATGATAACTGTTAAAAACCATCCCGAATTTGAAGCGTACCTTGGCCTGGAGATAGGCACATCCGGCTGGCATACTATTACCCAGCAACAGATCAACCAGTTTGCCGAGGCTACTATCGATCACCAGTGGATCCATACCGACCCTGAACGCTGCGCTACCGAAAGCCCTTTTAAAACTACCATTGCGCATGGTTATTTAACAGTATCGCTGCTGCCATACTTTTGGCACCAGATTGCCGATGTGCAAAACCTGAAGATGCAGATCAATTACAGTATCGAAAGTATCCGTTTTGCGCAACCGGTACCGGTTAACAGCCAGGTAAGGTTAATAGCAAAATTGAACGCCATAGTTAATTTGCGTGGCATTACCAAAGCCACCATTGGCGTAACCATGGAAATTGACGGCGAAAAGAAACCGGCCTATACCGGCGAGGTAGTTTTCCTGTATCACTTTAATAGTTAATGGTATCGGCCTGTTCCGGCCATTAATGCTAAGTTGCTAATAGCTAATTAATTATCGGTAGCTTACGCAATGAAAAAACTGGTACTTGTTTCTTTATTTGCGGTTTCTGTCTTAGTAGCAAAAGCACAGCCTTATTTTGATGTGGCCAATGCAAAGTATTACAGCAGCCCGGGCGGTAAGATCAATTCGCCCGGTGCGCCTAACTATTCGCTCACCTATTTTACGGCCGGTGTTAATTTGCCTATTCGCTCGGCCGATTTAAAGAACGTATTTATTGCCAGTCCCTACTTCGAGCGATGGGGCTTTAGCTATAGCCCGGCCAGCCCGCTCCAAACGCATTACTCGTCCATGGCTTTGCCCCTAAGTTATATCCATACGTACAGTGCGCAGTTTAAAATACTCTATTCGTTTATACCGCGTGTAAATTACCAGGATATCGGTTCGGGGGGCATTACCCAGTTAGGCGGCGCGGTATTGGGCACTTACCAGGCCCAGCCATTATTGGCCTATAAGCTGGGCTTATTTTATAACAAGGAATTTTTCGGGAACTTTTTTGTACCGCTGGTGGGTATCGATTGGCGCATCAATCCCCGCAATAAGCTTTTTGGTGTATTACCCGGCAACCTAACCTACGAGCATAAAGTGAACCCCAATTTTTATTACGGCCTTGTTTTTAATTCTGTTACCAGTTCATACCGCCAAACGGGTAATGCCTACATCCGCATAAACGAATACGAGCCCGGTTTTTTTGCCGACTACTACCTGTACAAAAACCTGGTACTAAATGGCGAAGCGGGCCATACCGTTTCCCGCAAAATAAGGATAGGCCAAAGCGGCGGCGGGGCCATTAATATGGGCATGCAAAATAATTACTACTTTAAATTAAGCATGGCCTACAGGTTGCGATTTGATGCTGATAAATAGGTGCAAAGCAATTAGCTTCATCATGTGTTTAATCGCAAACCATAATGATATGCCCATCGCAATCGCTGATCAGGAATTCGCGCCCGTAGCTGCGCCGAACAATATCCTGCTTAATATCGGCACCGGCCGCTTTTACCTCGTTATAAAATAATTCAATTTCTGGCACCCAAATCACAAAGTCGGTTACCTCGCTGCCGGCAACCAGGTTGGTATGTAATTGATCGGCAGGTGCTTTGCCAAAATGGATCTGAAAGCCATCGCGCTGTATCATAGCATAAACCGGCGGATCCATAAAATAATTAATCAGGTTAAAACCTAATACTTTAATATAGTATTCGGCCGTTTTAACCACATCGGGTACGCGGAGTTGCGGGGCAATGCCTATGAGTTGGGGTTTCATGGATACAAGATACGCAGATTGGACTAATTCTTCAATATATCACCCTACTGCCATAATCCACCTCCTGACAATCCATCCACAACCGCTTACTTACATTTGTGTTGATATTATACTATGGACACAAAAAACATCCGCCTCAGCGTTTTAGATCAATCGCCGGTACGCAAGGGGGCTACAGCTATACAGGCCGTTCAGGAAACTATCCAACTGGCTAAACTCACCGAAAAGTTAGGCTATACCCGTTATTGGGTGGCCGAACACCATAATACCGGCATACTGGCAGGCTCATCGCCCGATGTTTTGTTGGCGCACCTGGCCGCGCATACCACTACTATCCGCTTAGGTTCGGGCGGGATAATGCTACCTAACCATAGCGCGCTGAAAGTAGCCGAAAGCTTCCGCATGCTGGAAGCCTTGGCTCCCGGCCGGATAGACCTGGGCATGGGCCGCGCCCCAGGTACCGACCGTATTACGGCATCCATACTTAACCCATCAAACCAGTTCCGCGAGCAGGATTTTGTGGAGCAACTGATGGACCTGCAAAACTATCTGCATGATACGGCCGATCCCGGCACTATTCAGCGCGGCATCCGTGCTATTCCGCAGGTGGATACCGTGCCGACCCAATGGCTGCTGAGCAGCAGCGGGCAAAGCGGTTTGTTTGCCGCGCATTTTGGTATGGGTTTTTCGTTCGCGCATTTTATTAACCCGGTGGGCGGGCCGCAAGCCGTTAAAATGTACCGCGACAGGTTCCAGCCATCGCAGGACCTGGCCCGGCCCGAAGTTAATATGGCCATTTTTGTTTTCTGTTCGGATGATCCCGATAAGGTAGCCCGGCATAAGGCCGTGATGGACGCGCGCTTTCTGCAATTTGAAAAGGGGGTGATCACGCCGTTATCATACAATGATGTTAAAGACGCTGTTTACACCGATGCCGAGCAAGACCGCATCCGCTATAACCGCCAGCGCGTGGTAGCCGGTAACCCCGAAATGGTAAAGATGCGCTTATCGCAACTGGCCGAAAGTTATGATATAGATGAACTAATGGCCGTAACCATTACCGAAGATTTTGAGGACAGGCTGCGCAGTTATGAGTTACTGGCAGAGTTGTTTGAGTTGAAAACCGCAGCTTAATAAATTCCAAAAAACAAAAAAGCGCCCGCAATATGCAGGCGCTTAAAAACTTATAATAGCGTTTAATAAAGGCTATTTAGTTTTAGCCTGGTACTGTTTTATGCCATTCACTATCGCCAAAGCAATTTCGGCTTGCTTATCGGGATTGGTGATGAAGCGCAGGTCGGATGGGTTGGTCATATAGCCCAACTCTAAAAGGGTTGAGGGCCGTGTGGTTGGTTCAAGTACTTTTATGCGTTGCGTTTTAACATCCGCTGAAACGGCTATCCCCTTTAGTTTACCCAATTCGGCAAGGCAGGTACCGGCTAAAAGAGTAGATAATGGATTGCCCTGCCTGTTGCTGGTGATAGCCATAATGCCGTTTGGGCTTTTAGCGCCTTTATAAACCCCATTAGCATGCAGCGATATAAATAGGTCGGCCTTTTTGCTAACCCGCTCATCGGGCGATAATGATTCATCATTGTTGCGTGTAAGTATAATATTTAGTCCATTAGCGTCGCCGGCACTTTTAACCGCTTTGGCAAGTTCAAGTACTACATCTTTCTCGTTAATACCGTTTACAACAACTCCTGTGTTTTTACCGCCGTGGCCCGCATCAATAACTACAGTAAATGTATTTGTGGGTAATATACTTTGGGCATAAACGCGGTCTACACATAAAAACCAAATAAGGGCGGCAAAAACCGGGACGATAAATACATACAGGCTTTTTTTAACCCGCTTACTGCGCTTGGTGAACAGCATGTTCACCCGTTTATTAAGCTGGCTGCCGCTAAAATTATTTACTAATGCGGGAGCATTAAAGCCCGAAAGTTTTAACAACATGCCGGCATAATCTTTACGGTTATATTGGGCGGTAACTGCGGCATCCACCTCGTACTCGTGTACCTGTTCCATCGATTTCCGATACAGATAAGGTGCAGGATTAAACCACAGCACCACTTTGGCTATTTCCATCAGCATGATATCGAGCGAGTGAAAGCGTTTGATATGCTCCGTTTCGTGCTTTATTACCACTTCTTCTTCGGCAGTGTCAAGATCGTTTTTAAGGAAGATCATATGGAAAAACGAACTGTTATGCAACACCGCCGCCTGTTTAACAACAGTGAACTGATGTTGCCCCATGCCTTGTTTGTGCCCCAATACAAGCAGTTTTAATATACTAACACACAGTTTAATACCTAATAATACAGCTACCACCACATAGCCGTATAACAGTATTTCGGGCACGGTCCATGCGGTATCTACTGCCGATGGGTGGCTTATTGCGGCCCCAATGGTAGCCATGCCGGTGTTAAGGTGTTCGTCGGGTATTACATCGGTGCCGGCGCTTATTTGCCGGGCCATACTAAAATGCATGATTGGGATAATAAAGCTTAATACCATGGTAGTAAGCAAATACCAGCGGTTAAGCCCGAAAAAGGTAAGGCGGTTCAAAAACAAACCATAAACAGTGTAAAAAGCCAATGTGCATGCCGAAGCTTTTACCAGGTAAAGTAAGATACTCATGATGATGGATTTTGGTTTTTGTTAATAAAGTCATTTATTTTTGCCAGTTCTTCCTGGTTTAGCGAGTGTTCTTTTACGATGAAAGACAGCAAGCTCTCAACCGAGCCGTCAAAATAGTTATTGAATATTTTTTTGAACGATGCTTTGCGGTATTGCGCCTTGGTTATCGCGGGCGAATACTCGTAAGTTTTTCCATAGGCCTTAAATTTGATATAACCCTTTTTTTCAAGTACGCGTACCATCGATGATATGGTATTGTAAGGAGGCTTGGGGGTGTCGGGCAAGGCGTCAATAATGTCTTTTACAAACGCTTTTTTAAGCTCCCATAAAACTTGCATCACGCGTTCTTCGGTTTTGGTTAACTCTTCCATATCACAAACATATAACTTGTTTTGCAGTTTTGCAACTGCTATTGCAGTTATTTAACTGCAATAGCAGGTTTTTAAATACCTTGGTTTTAAGTTATTGAAAATAAGGCTTTTATTTTTTAGATGATGAAGGAAATCCAAAAGGGCTTGTCAGTCTGATTTCGTCGAATCCAGGCGGGGCTTTGAAGACAGGCATGGCATAATGTAATTTCTGCCCTCTTTCCGCCGCAGGCGAAGAGAGGGCAGACGGGCGAAGCCTCGTCGGGTGAGTTACGGCGTTGCACCTGCTGGCTTTAGCCAAACACATATTAAACCCCATCTTTTGGACTTTCCGTCTTCCCGACTTTCGGACTACAAAAATATTCCCTACCTTTGCCCTATAATTCTCAAGGGGGTGCCTTGCTTTGAGCAATCAAACTGAAAGACAGGCTGAGATCATACCCATTGTTTTAGTACAAAGTCTAAAGTATTAAGTCAAAAGTCAGCGCGTTCGACTTCAGCCTTAAAACTACCGACTAACGACTTGAACATACACCTGATCCGGATAATGCCGGCGTAGGGAAGGTAATAAGTTATAGTGCTGCGCGTCTGCCCTGGCGTGTGGTTATTTTAACAAGTTTTTATTTTACACACATTGAAAAAATTATTCGTGGCGTTAACCGCCTTGCTGCTGCCTGTCCTGGCCGTGGCCCAGTTTTCCTTATCTGGAAAAATTACTGATCAGCAAACCGGCACTACACTGCCCGGCGCAACCATCAGTATCAACAATCAACTAAACACCGTTACCAATGCACAGGGTGCCTACCTGTTTAAAAACTTAAAAAGCGGCACCTATCAAATTAAAGTGACTTATGTGGGTTACCAAAGCACTTTAAAAAGTATTAATATCACAGCCGCCACAACCAGCGATTTCGCGCTGAAACCCGGCAGTACCTTAACCGAAGAGGTTACCGTAAGCGCTACCCGCGCGTCGGACAAATCGCCTACCGCTTTTACCAATCTTTATAAAAAGGATATCGAAAAAAACAATTCGGGCCGTGGCTTTGAGTATTTGCTGGAGCAAACACCATCGGCCGTGGTTAGTTCAAACGCCGGCGCGGGTGTGGGTTATACCAATATCCGCATCCGCGGATCGGACGCTACCCGCATTAACGTAACGCTGAACGGCATCCCCATGAATGATGCCGAAGACCAGGGCGTTTACTTTGTAGATGTACCCGATCTGGCTTCGTCGGTTGATAATATCCAGGTGCAGCGCGGGGTAGGTACATCAACCAATGGCGCGGGTGCTTTTGGGGCCAGTATTAATATCCAAACTACTACCCGCCGCGATTCTGCCTATGCCGAACTGAACAACTCGGCCGGTTCGTACGGTACTATCAAAAATACCGTAAGCCTGGGTACAGGTTTATTAAACGGCCACTTTACGGTAGATGGCCGCTTATCGCGGATGAACTCGGACGGATACATCGACCGGGCTTTCTCTAAATTGAAATCGTACTTTTTAAGCGGCGCTTATTATGGTAAAAGCAGCGTATTGCGCCTGAATGTATTTTCGGGCTACGAGCAAACTTACCAGGCCTGGGATGGCGTGCCCGAGGAAACCGTGTTAAAAGGCGACCGCCGTTATAACGAGCTGGGTTATATGAACAGCACCGGCGGTTACTATAAAAACCAAACCGATAATTACGTGCAGAATTACTACCAGTTACTGTACGACCAGCAATTGAGCAGTAAGTTATCGTTTAGCGGGGCCTTGCATTATACCAAGGGATCGGGTTATTACGAGGAGTTTAAAAACGACCAAACCCTGGCCGATTATGGCATTACCCCGGTAACTATAGGTGGTGTGCCTGTAACCAATACCGATTTGGTGCGCCGCCTTTGGCTGGATAATGATTTTTATGGCTTAACCTATAACCTTAATTACCTGGCATCAAACAAACTCGACCTGAAACTGGGCGGCGCCTATAACGAATACAAGGGCCGCCATTACGATAACATCGAGTGGACACAGCAAAGCACTAATATCCCGCCCGATTACGAGTACTCGCGCAACAATGCCAAAAAGACAGACTTTAACGTTTTCGGCCGTGCCGAATTTCATCCAAATTCTGATATTTTGCTCTACGGCGATTTGCAATACCGCCACATTTTCTATGATTTTTTAGGATTTGATCGTAATTTGAACAACGTTCAGCAGCAAACAAGCCTTAATTTCTTTAATCCAAAGGCCGGTATTACCTATAGTTTAACCGATCAAAGCAATGTTTACGCCTCGGTAGCCATCGGCAACCACGAGCCAAACCGCAGCGATTTCACCAATTCATCGCCCCAAAGCCGCCCCAAAGCCGAGCATCTGACCGACTTTGAAGCTGGATATCGCTTTAAAGATCAAAGCTTTGGCGCCAGCATTAACGGTTTTTATATGCAATATAAAAATCAACTGGTACTAACCGGTTCGCTAAACGATGTTGGCGAAGCCATCCGTACCAATATTGATAATAGCTACCGTGCAGGTTTAGAATTTAGTGCAAATGATAAGATCGTACAATCGCTTACCTGGTTTGTAAACGCTACCATCAGCGCTAATAAGGTGAAGAATTTTAAACAGTACCTTGAAAATTACGATACCGGCACATTAGATGCTACCCAGTACACCAAAACAGATATTGCTTACTCGCCTAACTTTACCGCATCCAGCACGCTTAGCTGGCAGGCTATTAAAAATGGAGAGATCGCCTTCATCAGCAAATACGTAGGCCGCCAATACCTGGATAATACCTCCACCAAAAGCCGCTCGCTGGATGGTTACTTTATAAACGATGTGCGCCTGAACTATAACTTTAGCTTTAAAGGGGTTAAAAATGTAGGCGTAGGTTTATTGGTTAACAATATCTTCAGCAAAAAATACCAGTCGGATGGGGCAACCTACCCGGATATTGAGGGTGGCAAAGTGGCAAACTATAACTACTTTTTTACGCAGGCACCTATTAACTTTTTGGCCAGTTTAAATGTTAAGTTTTAACGTATGAACCTGCACCATTGGATACAGCTGTTTATTGAACAAATACAGGAAACCAGTATTTGGGTATGGGCGGCTGTGATATTCAGCGTGGCTGAAGTACTGCTGGCAAAAGTGAACAATATCTGGTTATACCCAACCGGTATAGCCGGTACGCTGCTGGGTATTTATGTATTACTAACCGCCCATTTATATGCCGAATCCATATTGAACGGCTACTACATAGTAATGAGTGTTTATGGCTGGTACTACTGGATTAAAAAGCGCAACGAACCGCCGGTAAAGATCACCATAGCCACCCGGCGCGAATGGGTGATTACCCTGATAATCGTATTTGTGGGCTGGGGATTGTTCTATGTCGTTAATTTTCTGCCCGCCTGGTTTAATATCAGCTACACCCAATCTAACGTACCTATTTGGGACTCGTGGGTGGCATCAACGGCCTGGGCCGGGATGTGGCTGCTGGCGCGGCGCAAGCTGGAAAACTGGGTATTACTGAACATATCAAACCTTTTTGCTATACCGCTGCTGTTTTATAAGCAGCTGCCTATGTTTGGTTTGCTTACCCTGTTCCTATTTATCGTAGCCATTTTCGGGTTTTTCCAATGGCTGCGGATTTGGAAGAATGAAAATCAAAAAGTCTCCCCTACCGGGGGAGATTTAGAGAGGGTCGAGGGGGCAACATCATGAACGCACCCCATCCATCAATATTTATAGCTCCCGAGCATACCGCCATCCTGCGGGATAACGCGGCAGACGGCGAAGCATTAGGTATGCTTAACCCGGCACAACTTGAACTGGTTTATCAGCAAAAATGGTTTAAGTTATTAGTGCCATGGAAGTATGATGGCCACGGGAAAACCCTGCCCGAATTAGTTCGCCTTCAGGAAGCCATTAGCTGGGCTGATGGCAGCGCGGGCTGGGTAGTTACGCTATGCTGCGGCGCGGGCTGGTTTGGCGGTTTTATATCGCCGGGGATAGCTGTGCAGATTTTTAACACCCCGCAGGTTTGCCTGGCAGGCAGCGGTGCCGTGAGCGGAACAGCCGAAGTTATTGATGGCGGCTACCGCCTGAATGGTACCTGGAAATATGCCAGCGGCGCTTATCATGCTACACATTTTACAGCTAACTGCCTTATTAAAAAAGATGGCGAAACTTTAATGGAACATGGCGATAAGCCCTGGGTACTGCCCTTTATTATCGACAAAAAGGATGTTACCCTGCTGCCCACCTGGAAATATGTGGGCATGGTAGCTACCGGCAGCCATTCGTTCAACATCGATAATGTAGAGGTAGCCGAAGATCGTTGCTTCCACATCGATCCCCATTATGCCGAAGTAGATAATCCGCTATACCAATACCCTTTCCTTCAATTGGCCGAAGCTACACTGGCCGTAAACTTATCGGGCATGGCGGTTCACTTTACCGATTTGTGTAAGGATATTTTCGAGGAGAGGAAGAAGCAACCTAAGCTGACCGATGCCCATAAAGCGCAATTGGACGAGGTTTTGCAGTTTACTGTTAGCGGTTTGCAGGCAGCCCGGGATGCACTTTTCGCAGCGGTAGATGCCTCATGGGCCCAGCCTGGCGAGGATGAGTTAAAGGCCGTAAGCAAAACCAGCAGGCACCTGGCTATCACATCGCGCGAAGCTGTAGACAGGTTATATCCTTATTGCGGGCTGATGGCTGCCGCGCCCGATACCGAGACTAACCGGGTATGGCGCGACTTGCATACGGCCGGGCAGCATGCCTTGTTAACCTTTGCCGAATAAACACAATAGGTTAAAAAAATTGAATAAACAGCACATCGTTATATAAATGGTGTGCTGTTTTTTTATTTGCTTTGGAACATATTTCTCAACCTATAGTTCAAATTAATAAAATGGAAGAATTCTCATTAAAAGATAAAGTAATTGTAGTTACAGGTGGCACAGGCATTTTGGGCGATGCTTTTATAAAGGGTATAGCCGCGGCCGGTGGAACGGTAGGTATTTTAGGCCGCAACGCAGCAATAGCACAAGAACGCGCCGACGCGGTTATCGCATCGGGCGGCAAAGCCCTGGCCCTAGTTGCCGATGTGATGAAAGAGGATGAACTGATAGCTGCCCGCGATAAAATGTTAGGCGAATTTGGCCGCATTGATGGCCTGGTGAACGGCGCCGGCGGCAATATGCCCGGCGGTATAGTACAACCTGATGCCGATGTATTTAAACTGGATATGAACGGCCTGCGCCAGGTAATGGAACTGAACTTATGGGGAACACTGATCCCTACACAAATATTTGGCGAGGCTATGGTTAAAACAGGCAAGGGTAGTATTGTAAATATATCCAGCATGGCATCGCAAAGGGTAATTACCAAGGTGTTGGGTTATACGCTGGCTAAAACGGCTATTGATGCCTATACGCAATGGTTTGCGGTAGAAATGGCTAACCGCCATGGTGATAAGCTGCGTATGAATGCTATTGCCCCGGGCTTTTTCCTGACCGAGCAAAACCGCACCCTGCTTACCCAGCCCGATGGCAGCTATACGGACCGTGGTAACCTGGTGATCAAACAAACCCCATTTAAGCGCTTCGGCGAACCGGATGAATTGATTGGCGCGCTGCTTTGGCTATTAAGCGATGCATCTAAATTTGTAACCGGCACGGTTATTAATGTTGATGGCGGCTTCGCGGTGTTTAGCGGGGTGTAAAGGGATTTATGCTTCATAACAAGTATGCGCCGCCGGCTAATTGTTAAATAGTGTGAAGTTTACATGAAGTGATATATTTTGCGGCCTGTTTTCATCTCAATTTCATGATAACCACCTACTTTCGAATTGCAAGAGTGCTGATAACCTATAAATCAGCACCGGTTGGGAACAGATTGTAGGTGTAAATTGTCTTTTGATATGCAGGTTGTAAAAAGTATTGTCAGCAAAAGCCTCGTTCACAAAAAAAGTGTGAACCTAATGGGTACACCCTTTGAGATTAGTGTGGTGGGTGTTGATGGGGAGTGGGCCATGGAGCGTGTAAAAAGCGCGGTTGCCGAGATAAAACGAATTGACAAATTGCTAACCACCCTGAGCGCCGATAGCCAGGCTAACCTGATTAACCACAGCGCCGGCATTGCCCCTGTAAAAATCAACGGCGAATTATTTAAACTGATAGACCGATCGCTTAAAATAGCCGAATTAACCCAGGGCGCGTTTGATATTACTTACGGCACTAATTTAAGCTACCGAAAGGTGGAACTAAACGCTGCCGAAAACACGGTGTTTTTAAAGGAAAAGAGTATGCGTATTTATTTTGGCGGTATAGCCAAAGGGTATGCAACCGATCGTGCTAAATACGTTTTGCAAATGGAAGGCGTAGGCAGCGGGGTAATTAATGCCGCCGGCGATTTGATTACCTGGGGCCTGCAACCTGATGGCCGCCAGTGGACTATTGGCGATGCCGACCCCGAACAAAGGATGAAGCCTTATTCGGATTTTAATATCAGCAATATGGCGGTAGCTACTTCGGTAAACCGCAATGAAGAGCATCCAATTGATAATGCAAAAAGTGTATGTGTAATGTGTACCAGCGCCGAAATGGCCGGAGCTATGACAGCGCCTGTAATTATGCTGGGCATTAAGGTAGGTACCGATTTGATAAACCGCCTGCAGCAATTGGCCTGCGTTTTTGTTGACGAGTATAACCAGATGTTTACATCTAAATTTATGAACGCCCTTAATTAACAAATAGATAACAGGCCCACCGTTTTATGGCGCGGGCCGGTGAAGTTCCTCCCTATTAATGTTTATATGAAACAGCGCTGTCCATTAATACTCACCTATTAATGGCGCGCTTTTTTTAATTAACAACCAATTTGTATAAGCATTTAAACCGGGGGATAAAAAAATCATAAAAATGCTAACCGGCAAACAGTAATTATTTAATTTAAGCATGTATTTGAGGGTGTCCGATTTTCTATGGTAAAGGGGTTTGTGTATATTGTTTTTTTATTGGTATCTATACCATGTTTATTGCTGGCTAAAGCAAAAAATAGCCACAAGCAACAGGGTATTGTTTTGCACTATAACATTGTTTTTACCGAACCCGTAATCAGCACAATTACCGATACCGTAAAAACAGTTAAAGTACCATCCAAAACCGATGCTAAAGTAAAAGAGGTTGCAAAAGCCAAAAAACAGCCCAAGCCCGAGAAGGTTGACGAAGCTGATGACAAAAAGGCTAAACCTAAAAGGCAGCGTAGGCCCGATGGTATGGAACGCCCACCCGAAATACCACGTAGAAATGATAATTAAGGATGATAATAAAGCCGTAACCCAATGAGATGTATTTTTGCCCTTGCTTTAACTATACTTGGCCTTAATGCCGGTGCGTCGGTAAAAAAAATGTTTATGATCAAAAGCCATCATGAGCATATTAAGGCCGATACGGATAGCGTTATTAAAAAGCAATCTGTATCGGTAGGGATTACCGCCGGGAGCGATGCCAGCTTTTTTGGCCGTACCAGCCCAAAGCGCTATCGTTATTACACAGCCGATTTGATCTATAATGCTAAATCGGGCTTTTTTGCCTATGGTACCATTTGGAAAGTTGCCGGATCATTCCCCAAACTTGATGAGGTTGATGCCGGGGCCGGATATGTTTATCACCTCACCAAAAACATAAAGGGGTCGGTTAGTTATACCCACTTCTTTTTTAACCGCGACGCCCAAATTATTAAGTCACTATCAACAAATGATATCGATTTGAAAACTACTTACGACTGGAAACTGTTTAAAACCAGTATGTCTTTCGATTATTTATTTGGCAAAGCTAACGATGCCTTTGTAACACCCAGTATATCGCGGTATTACGAAACCAAGTTTGGTATTTTTGATGATAAGGATTTCTTGTCGTTCACCCCCGGTATCAGCATTATATTGGGTACGCAAAACTTTGTCGAGAATTACTCCAACATAGAGCGCGACGACCCTAACAGCGATAACGGTTACGCGCACGATGCTGATAACCTGCACACCGCACATTTTAACCGCCAGTTTAACCTGCTTAATTACAGCTTTAGGTTGCCTATTGCCTATAACCGGCCGCATTATACTATCGAAGCTAATACCAAATATTCTATCCCGGTAAATGCCGAAGGCGCTATTAAAAACCGGAAAGAGCTGTTTTTTAACCTCACTTTTTATTACGTTTTTTTTTAACCACAGGCATGAATGTTTTAATTGTAGAAGACGAAAAAGCATTAGCCAGCGAGCTGGAGATTTTTTTACGGGGCAATAATTACCTGTGCGAAACCTGCTATAACGGCAAGTCGGCATCGGAGAAGATTGCTACCAGCCAGTACGATTTTATATTGATCGATCTGGGCCTGCCCGATTATGATGGTCTTGACCTGCTAAAAGAAGCCAAACGCAGTAACCCCGAAGCGGCCTGCCTGATATTGACGGCCCGTGCCGAAGTATACGACCGTATTAAGGGGCTGGATATGGGCGCCGATGATTACCTGGCCAAACCATTCTCGCTTTTGGAATTGCAAAGCCGTATGCAGGCTATTATCCGCCGCAAATTTGGGGTGAAGCATAATTTAGTTGCGCTGGGAAATTTTGCTGTAGATTTGACCGACCGTACCATTTCTTTCAACAGCGTGCTGGTGAATACTATCACCAAAAAAGAGTTTGATTTGATCGGTTATCTCATCCTGCATAAAAACCGCACGCTAACCCGCCCGCAATTAAGCGAACATATTTGGGGCAGCGTGGTTAATGATGATTACGACAGTAATTATATTGATGCCCACATTAAAAATATCCGTAAAAAGTTAAACGTGTACGAATCGCCTGAATGGCTGGAAACCGTAAGGGGTTTAGGCTACAGGATAAACTTGTAAGTATTTGAAACTACAAACTAAGCTTACCCTATTCAATACCGTATCCAAACTGGTAATAGTGCTGCTTTTTGTGGCATTGCTGCCATCGCTTATCAAAACCATCAACCAAAACTATACCGATAACCGCCTGCGCAAACAAAAGGAGAAAGTACTGCAGGTGGTACATAATAAGGGCATCCATTTTTTTATTGAGAATGACGAATCGTACGCCAGCTATACCCCGTTAAAAGAGGAGTACGTAAGTTTAGATACTGTTTCGCAAGCCGAATTTTTAGATACCATACGTAACGAGCGCCGTATTGTTGAGGGCGATACCATACGCTACCGTATTTTAATACACACCTTTAAAATCAACAAAAGAAATTACCTGCTTGAGGTTGGTAAAAGCGAGAACACCATTGGCGAAACCAGTGGCCCCTTACAAAATATAGCCCTGGAGGTTTTATTGGGCATGGTGGTGCTGACCATCCTGGCCGACCTGATCTATTCTAACTATGTGCTGCGCCCCCTGGGCTTGATTATTAAAACCAAGCTGATCGCTAATAAATTCCCGCAATTTGGCGCTTATAAAAAGGTAAAAACCAGTACTACCGATTTTGAATACCTGGATGTGAGTATCCACGAGATGGTGGAGACCATTGAGCGCACTTTCCAAAAGGAGCGGGAGTTTATCTCCAATGCATCGCACGAGTTAATGACGCCGATTTCCATCCTGCAATCAAAAATCGAGAACATGTTTGAGGAGGATGATGTAGCCGATGAGATAAAAATACGGATGCTGGAAATGCAGCGGATATTGAACCGGTTGAAAACCATTACCAAAACACTGCTCCTGATATCGCAAATTGAAAACGAGCAATTTTTAAAGGAAGATACTATTGGTGTAAACGAGTTGTTGCAGGATGTTTACGATGAGATCTCTATTCGTCTGCAGGATAAAAACATTACTTGCGAGATAGCCTTGCCCGATGATGTAAAACTGAAACGCGTAAACAAATTCCTACTGTTTAACCTGTTTTTTAATTTGGTGAATAATGCCATTAAATACAATAAGGAGGGTGGCACCATCCGTGTGACCGGTCAACAAGTAAGGGCTGGCTTTATGATTAGCATTGCAGATACGGGCATTGGTATTGGCGCGGCGCAGCTACCGCATATTTTTAACCGGTTTAAAAAGTTCCGCCAATCGCTGGAGCAGGATAGCTTTGGCCTGGGGCTGCCAATTGTAAAATCTATTGCCGATTTTCATCATATCCATATCAACATCACCTCCGAAGAAAATGTGGGCAGCACTTTTGAACTAACCTTACCGGATGATTCTATTGGCGCATAAACGTAGATACTGCAATCATTATCATTAATTAAACGGCCATTTGATAAGTGCCTGCTATATTTAACCTGCTTAACTTACCTTTTAACACGGTACGTGCGCGGCACAGTGTAGTACGTGATAATAATTCGGAAATGCCCAGCACGCTGCCTATCTCCTGGTGCGAGTAACCCTCAATGGCGTACATATTAAACACACTGCGGTAGGTATCGGGCAATTGGCGGATAATGCGCATCAGGTCCTTAACTTCCAAGCCATCGTTACTGTAATTAGCGCCAAAGGCTTCGGTTTGCATATCATCGCATAAAACAACAGGCTTTGCCTTGCGGTAGCGGGAAATAGCGGCATGCACCATTATCCGGCGGATCCAACCCTCCAGGCTGCCTTCGCCCCGGTAGTTATTCCTATTTTTAAAAGCCTTGATAAAGCCTTCCTGTAAAATATCCTGTGCTTCGTCGCGGTCGTGGGCGTAGCGCATACAAACGGCCATCATGCGTGGGGCTAAGGTTTTGTAAAAAAGTTCTTCCTGCTTACGCTCGTTCTTTAAGCATCCTGCCCATATCCTTTGTAATGTATCTTCGGTAGTCATGGTATTGCATTTTGATTTGATACCACTATGCCAAAATTGGCACCACTTACAAAAACTATTGATAATCAGTAGTTTACTGTTATCGTGGTATTTAAAATTGTTCGGTAACGTACACTAAGCGTACACGTGCGGACGATCTTATGCCACAGCCGGACACATTAAACCAACAAAAAAGGCAGGTTAAAATAACCTGCCCAATATTTTGAGATGGATAAGCGGTAAAATGCTTAAACACGCTACCGGCTCAATAAAAAGCAAAGTGCTATTTGGCTGTATCTGCCGTGTTGCGTACCAGGCTAATCCCCTGAAAGAAAAACAACAGCGAAATAATGCCTACTACTAAAAGCAGGGTAACCTGTCCGCTATGCTGTACAACACCAACCCCTGTATAGATCAATCCTGCTATACCTAACACGGTAAGTATAGCTCCGAAAGTGCGTTTTAAGTTCATAATATCAGTTTATTTGAATTTGTTATTTTATTAATACAAATTGCACTCCAAATAATTAGCCTTATATTTATTTCATAAATCAACCTTTAATTATGGAATCGTACATCCCCTTATTCATTTTTATTTTTATTGGCCTTATTATCCTGTCCACGTCGTTTGTCACCATCAGGCAGGGTACGGTGGGTGTGGTAACCGTTTTTGGCAAATACCGCCGGGTGTTAATGCCGGGCCTTAATTTTAAAATACCTTTTATCGAGCAGGTTTACGCCCGCATCTCCATCCAAAACCGGTCTGTAGAATTGGAGTTCCAGGCGGTAACTGTCGATCAGGCCAATGTTTATTTTAAGGCCATGTTGTTGTATTCGGTACTGGATCAGCAAGAGGAAACTATTAAAAACGTAGCCTTTAAGTTTGTGGACGACCGCAACCTGATGCAGGCACTCATCCGCACCGTAGAAGGCTCTATCCGTGCCTTTGTAGCCACCAAGCGCCAATCGGACGTGTTGATACTGCGCCGCGATATTGTGGAGCATGTAAAGGAGCAGCTTGACCAGATATTGGAAAGTTGGGGTTATCACTTGCAGGATTTGCAGCTGAATGATATTACGTTTGATGATGTGATCATGAAATCGATGAGCCAGGTGGTAGCATCAAACAACCTGAAAGCCGCTGCCGAAAACGAAGGCCAGGCCTTATTAATTACCAAAACCAAGGGTGCCGAAGCTGAAGGTAACGCCATTAAAATTGCCGCCGAAGCCGAACGCCAGGCCGCGCAATTACGCGGCCAGGGTATTGCCTTATTCCGCGAGGAAGTGGCCAAGGGTATGAGCGTGGCCGCCAAAGAAATGCAGGAAGCCAACATGGATACCTCGGTTATCCTGTTCACTATGTGGACAGAAGCTATTAAGCATTTCTCGGAAAATTCGCAGGGTAACGTGATCTTCCTTGATGGTTCTGCCGATAGCATGCAACGTACCATGAAGGAGATGATGAGTTTAGACCAGTTGCATGTGGATAGGGTGACCAAGAAGAAATAACCCCCACGCCCTTAAAGAGGAGCAAAACATAACAGGAAAGGGCGATCCATTGATCGCCCTTTCCTGTATTTAATACTTGGGATATTATTCCGCCTCGGTGCTGGCCGTTTGGTTAATCCAGCTTTCGGCAATTTGTGTTAGCGTTTCATCGCAGGTTTTTTCTTCATTTAATGTAGCTTCCAGTAGTTCTGCCGCTTCGGTATAACCTAAAGTCATAGCCAGGGTACGCAGGGTACCGTACGACGCTATTTCGTAATGTTCTACCTTTTGCGCAGCCGAGATAATGCCGGCGTCGCGGGTAATGGAACCCTTTTCGGTATCGGCTACAATTTCATCAGCTTCTTTTAATAAGCCTTCCATGGCCAGGCATTTTTTAGCCACTGCTTTTTCTCCAATAACTTCAAAGGCATTTTCCAGGCGGGTAATTTGATTTTCAGTTTCGGCCAGGTGTTTGGTAATTGCTTCGCGCAACTCGTCGGATGTAGCGGCTTTGGCCATTTTAGGCAGGGCCTTGGCTAAATGTTTTTCGGCCCAGTAAATGTCTTTTAACTCGTCAATAAATAACTCGTTCAGGGCCGATTCTGTTACCTCAGTTGTTGTTTCGGGTTGTGTTGATTTTGTAGTTTTCATAGCTGATTACATTTTATGTTTGATGTATTAAAAAAACACAAACAACAATCTAAAGTTTTATTTATTTCATATTAATTAATATATATTATTTTAAAGATATAAATAGTGTGAATTTCTGACATAAAAGAGATTGTAAGCTAATGTATTTCTTTGTTGTTAAATTTATGCAAACAAAGCATTCATAAATTTCCATTAGTTACTATAAAGCGGGGGGACAGGTAAAGCGCTTGTTATCATACAAATCTCATTAAAGGGCGATAGTGGTTGGAATATATTTGAAGTACCTACTTTTAATATATATGTATACGGCCTATTAAATTCTTAAAAAAAATGAATTACTCAGCAATTGCCTTTACGGATGAAGTTAAAAGCCTGCAGGAAAAATATGGTAGCAGGGCAAGTTACGCGCGTATGCAGGAACATAGGTATACCGATGGCTTTACCGAAAGTGAAGTAGATTTTATAGCCCAACAGGATAACTTTTACATGGCCACCATCAGCGAAAGCGGTTTTCCTTATATCCAGTTTCGGGGTGGGCCAAAAGGTTTTTTAAAGGTGCTTAACCAGGATACACTGGGCTTTATTGATTTTAGCGGCAACAAGCAATATATATCGGCCGGTAACATAGCTACCCACAATAAGGTGTCGCTGTTTTTATTAAACCAGGCAGCAAGAGAGCGCTTAAAGATTTTTGCTGAGGCCGAAATATTACCGATTGATGAAAACCCGGAACTATACAAGCAACTGGACCTGGAGGGATATTCCTTTAAACCCGAACGTATAATTATATTGAAGGTTAAGGGTTACGACTGGAATTGCCCGCAGCATATTACGCCAAGATATACGCTTGACGAAATAAAAGAACAATTTGAAGCCCAACACGATTACATTAACAAATTGCGAAAGGAAAATGCCGAGTTAAAGACCCGATTGGCACAGAAATAATATTATCTATAAAAAAAGGCCGCAGATCAATACTGATCCGCGGCCTTTTACTGTTAGGACAATTACTACTTATTTAGTTGCCGTCCAGGTATTGTTTTTCAGGTCGGCATCCATAAACACACCGCCGTCAAGGGTAATATCTTTTACTTCTTTAGTGGTTTTTATTTTAACCGAAGTTTGGCGTTGGTCTTTCTCCCA
Source organism: Bacteroidota bacterium (assembly GCA_040389105.1). Lineage (GTDB taxonomy): Bacteria > Bacteroidota > Bacteroidia > Sphingobacteriales > Sphingobacteriaceae > Mucilaginibacter. The sequence goes on along the minus strand of JAZKAO010000003.1, from coordinate 77,075 downwards.
AACAGCAGGGGTTTGGTGGAAGCTTTCGTTAGTGCCATCGGTATAGTTTACCACTACATCAAACGGACTGGCAAAACCACCAATGTTTTTGATGGATAAGGTATAGCCGCTACCGGATTTTTCGGCATTATCCAAAGCAACGTCAACCCAATTTTTGGTGAAGAACCAGTTGTAGAAGAACCAATCGAGGTTTTTACCTGCACCGGCACTCATCGAGTAAAAATAATCCCATGGGGTAGGGTGCTTGCTGTGCCAGTTCTCCATATAAGTGTTAAGCGCTTTTTTAAACAGCTTATCGCCTAACAGGTCTTTTACCGCCAGGTAGCTTAACGATGGCTTGTTGTAAGCGTTGTTACCCGCGCCGGTAGTTACCTCGGGCGATGGGGTGATGATCGGTATTTCGTTAGCATGATTGCTTCTGTTCCAACCCACAATACGGAACTTTTTGTAGAACTCTTCGGCGGCTTGTTTGCCCTTTTCGGCAGTACCTATCAATAGCTCGAAGGTGGTGGCCCAGCCTTCGTCCATAAAGGCGTAATAGCTTTCGTTAGTACCCATATAAAAAGGCATATAAGTATGGGCTATCTCGTGATCCTGCACCATTTGGGCAAAGCCCAGGTCGGGTGTATGGCTATCGTTCACCATACCCGGATATTCCATATCGGCAAAACCTTGTACCGATGTGGTTTTAGAGAACGGATAAGGCACGCCAGGTAGGTTATGCGAGAACCAGTCTAACGAGTTGCGCGCAAATTGTACATAGTGATGGAAATCTTCAGATGCATCAGGAAAAGCGGCCTGCACGGCTACACGGCGTTTAGCTTTATCGTCAACCAATACGCTGGCGGCATCCCAATTGTAATGGTTACTTACGGCCAGGGCCACATCGCTGATATCCCTTGATGTCCATTTCCAGGTATTCATCTCGTTTTGGGCAGTAATATTTTTAGCGGCCAGGTCCTGCAAGGTGGCCATGTGTATGGTAGAGTCGCTGGTCATTGAGGCGGCCAGCTTTTTAGCAACGGCAGGCTGCAGCACCTCGTTCGGGTTGCGCAAATCGCCGGTGGCCCATACAATATAGTTTTTAGGAACGGTCACGCTCAGGCTGTAATCGTTAAAGTCGTTATAAAACTCTAAACCGCCGGTGTGTGGCTGGGTATCCCATCCTTTATAATCGTCGTACACCGATACACGCGGGTAAAAATAAGCCAGGTAAAAAGTGGTCGAGTCGATAGCACCATCGCGGCCGCGGCCGTTAGCTATCTGGAAGTGCCAGTTAATATCCATCTTAACCGAATCGTGCGGCATCAGAGGTTTAGCCAGGCCAAACATATAGTTAGTAGTGGTAGCGGCGGCATTATCCCAATCGGCTTTAACACCATTCACTTTTATCTGGTCAACCGTTACGCCCTGTGCCGAATTATCTACGGGTGGAGTAGCGGTAGCGCCACCACGGCCACGGCCTGCCGGTGCGCGGTGTACATTTACAATAAGCTTCATGTTCAAGCTGCGTAAGGTGTCGGGGCTATTGTTAAAGTAGGTGATCTGTTCAACACCGGTTATTAGTTTATTTGGCGGTGCCATGCTTACCGAAATGTTGTAGCGGCCATGGTTTTGCCAAAAGTTTTTGCCGGGTTTGCCGTTGGTTGAACGGGTGCCTTTATCGTATGCGGCCTTAATTGTGGGCGGCATGGTTAAGGTTTGCGCATCAGCCTGTAACAGGATGAAGCCCAAAAAAGCGGATAGGAGTATTGTTTTTATCATGTGAACTGTTTTTTAGCGTAGTTAATACTGCTAAGATAGGAAAGAATAATTTGAACAGGAATTTTTTAAGGACTGGGCTAAAGCTTCTTGTTTTTTATGTAGTTGTCCATTTACTTTAGCCAGCGGATAATGAATTAAGGATATATATTGCCATCCTATTTATGGGATGGAATAAGGTATAAAAGTTGGTAGCTTTAGCCAAAATAAGTCGCCGGGGTATTTAAATGCCTGCAAATCCTATAGATTTTATTCAACTATATACCTTTCCGCTTTAACCTTTCGCCTTTTACCTTAAATAGCCTTTCAGCTTTCACCTCAAAAACGTACTTTTGCGCTTTTACAACATTAGGCTATGCTACGTACACATACTTGCGGCGAATTAAATATCAGCAACTTAGGCCAGTCCGTTACACTATGCGGATGGGTGCAAAAATCGCGCGATTTGGGCGGTACCACTTTTATTGACATGCGCGACCGTTATGGTTTAACCCAACTGGTTTTGAATAGCGATACCGACGCTACCCTGCGCGAAACCGCCCGCGGCTTAACCCGCGAGTACGTTATCCGGGTAACCGGCACTGTTTTAGAACGTACCAGCAAAAACGCCAAAATGGCTACCGGCGATATCGAGATTAGTGTAGAAGCTATCGAGATCCTGAACGAATCGAAGATCCCTCCGTTTTTAATTGAAGACGAAACCGATGGCGGCGAGGAATTGCGTGCCAAGTACCGCTACCTCGATTTGCGCCGCAACCCGATACGTAACAACATGATTATGCGCCACAAGCTGGCTCAGGAAGTGCGCCGCTACCTAAGTGATTTGGACTTTATTGAGGTGGAAACCCCGGTGTTGATCAAATCGACCCCCGAAGGCGCGCGCGATTTTGTGGTACCTAGCCGCATGAACCCCGGCGAGTTTTACGCCCTGCCGCAATCGCCGCAAACGTTTAAACAATTGTTAATGGTGAGCGGCTTCGACCGTTACTTCCAAATTGTTAAATGTTTCCGCGATGAGGATCTGCGTGCCGATCGTCAACCGGAGTTTACACAGATTGACTGCGAAATGTCGTTTATTACGCAGGAGGATATCCTGAATGTATTTGAAGGTATGACCCGCCACTTGTTTAACCACGTGAAGGGTATCAACCTGAATAATTTCCCGCGGATGGATTATGCCGATGCCATGCGTTTGTACGGATCGGACAAGCCCGACCTGCGTTTTGGGATCGAGTTTGTGGAGATGAACGACCTGGTAAAAGGCAAAAACTTCGGCGTATTTGATAATGCCGAGTTGGTAATTGGCATTAACGCCAAAGGCTGCGCCGAATATACCCGTAAGCAATTAGATGAACTGACCGACTGGCTGAAACGCCCGCAAATTGGCGCTACCGGTTTAATATATTGCCGCTACCAGGCTGATGGTACTTTGAAATCATCAGTTGATAAGTTTTATGGCGAAGACGACCTGACCAATTGGGCGGCGGCCTTTAATGCCGAACCGGGCGATTTGATTTTAATATTAGCCGGCCAAACCGATAAAGTGCGCAAGCAAATGAACGAGTTGCGCCTGGAAATTGGCGGCCGTTTAGGCTTACGCGATAAAAATAAATTTGCCCCGCTATGGGTGGTTGATTTCCCGCTGCTGGAGTGGGACGAGGAAAGCGGCCGTTACCACGCTATGCACCACCCGTTCACATCACCAAAGCCCGAGGATATTGCCCTGCTGGATACCGACCCCGGAGCTGTACGCGCCAATGCTTACGATTTGGTGATTAACGGTACCGAAATTGGCGGGGGCTCTATCCGTATCCACGATAGGAAACTGCAATCGCTGATGTTTAAGCATTTAGGCTTCTCGCCCGAAGAGGCGCAAAAGCAATTCGGCTTTTTAATGGATGCCTTTGAATTTGGCGCGCCGCCCCACGGTGGTATCGCTTTTGGGTTTGATAGGTTAAGTTCTATCTTCGCCGGTCTGGATTCCATTCGCGACGTGATCGCCTTCCCTAAAAACAATTCGGGCCGCGATGTAATGATCGATTCGCCGTCGACCATTGCCGACGCGCAAATGAATGAATTAAAAATAAAGACAACTGTATAATTTTTACCCCTAATTGTAGTTAATAAACTGATGAAAAAGTATTTTGTAATTTTATTTATGCTGGTAGCCGGCCTTTCGGCTTGTAAAAAAGATGAAACGTTTGATGCAAACGCCCAGGCTGCTACCGATGATGCCACTATACAAGCCTACCTAAAGGCTAATAACATTACCGCTGTTAAGGATGTATCGGGTTTATACTACACCATAGTAACCCAGGGTACAGGTAATTACCCAACATCGGGTTCAACCGTTACGGTAAACTACGTTGGTAAACTATTAAACGGTACGCAGTTTGATGCCAATACTGGTTTTAAAACCTCGTTAGGCGCCGTAATTCGCGGGTGGACAATAGGGGTGCCTAAAATACAAACCGGCGGCAGCATTAATCTATATATACCATCGGGCTTAGGCTACGCCAACAATGCAACAGGGGCTATCCCCGCAAATTCGGTATTGGTTTTCCGTATCGACTTGTTAAGTATTAACTAAGGGGCATCGGCTGCTATAGTAGCCCTGATAAGGTAGTTACCACGCTCGGGGTGCCAATACGTACCATTGTTTGTGCCGCGGTACGATAATACATCTTTAAATTCGCGCTCGGTTGCAGTTAAGCGGGGCGTAAGGATATTCATACTATTGGTGGCCGCGCCTAATTGATGATAGGCACTGTTTGCCCGGTAATAAGTATAATCAAGCAATACAAACGATACAAAAAACCCGCTATCAGGATTTTCTATCCGGTAGCGGGATATATCTACTGCAAACCATTCATTCTTCTTTTTGGCCGATACAATAATTATATCAGTGGTCAACTCTTTTCCCGGCTTTCCATCTGCACCCACACCATAAATTTTAACCCTGAAGGGGGCCGTTACATCGCCCTTGTCTTTCGCAAAAATGTTGCCCTCGCGCAAATAAAATTCGGCAGTTTGTATAATACCCTGTACGTGCGCCGACCCTGACATAAACATAGCTACCTCGCTTGCCGGCAGTATGGAAGTTATAGAAAAATATGATTTAACCTTGCTACCTGCCTTTACTATCACCGGTTTTTTGTAGGCTATTTTCACCTCGTTAAGGGCGGTAACATAGGGTGTTAGTTTAATGGTTATTCCCGCGGTTATATCCCGGGCTAAAATTTTGTGTGTGTGATAGCCTACACTGCTTATACTAATTGTATCGGTAGCTATTGCGGGATGGTTGGGGATATTAAACTTCCCCTCATCGTTAGCCGGGTAAAAAAAGTTTTTGGCAACTATGCCAATGGTAGCGGCAGTAATAGGTTTACCCGATTGTGCATCAACAACGCTGCCATGTAATGGTATTTGCTGTGCATGGGTGCTTGTTGCCCAAAATAACAGGATAAGGAGTAGCAGGATAGGTCGCATTTTTTAAAAATACATATAATACCTGGTTTTCTATTTCAATATCATCCCCGCATCAAAGGCGCTACCTACCGGCACTACCTGCCCGGCTATATGCAGTTGGTGGCGTTCAATACGGTCTATCTTATTTTTATTTACGATGTAGGAGCGGTGCACCCGCACAAAAATATGTGCAGATAACAGGGCAATAGCATCCGCCATGGTGAGGCGCGAGAGGATCTTACGGCCGTCGGCCATTATAAAACTCATGTAATTACCGCCACCTTCCAGGTAAAGTAACTGATCGAACCCTATTTTAATTTGCTCGTACCCCGATTTAATAAAAATACTATCGGCCGCAGATCCCTTGTTACCCTGCTTTAGCAAGAGCTGTTCGTGCGCTTTGTGGCAAGCCTTTAAAAAACGGGGGAACGAAAATGGCTTCAGCAGGTAATCAATAGCGTTCAATTCGTAACTGGTTACGGCATGTTCGGCATAGGCCGTGGTGAAAATAATAAGGGGTTTATGCTGTAAGCCCTCGGCCAGTTCCAACCCCGATATATCGGGCATTTTAATGTCCAGGAAAAGCAGGTCGACCGGGTTTTGGGCCATATAATCAATCGCCTCGAAAGCATTGGTAAAATAGGCCAGCACCTGCATAAAAGGCACCCGCGCCGCATGCGCCCGGATCACTTCCAGTGCAAGGGGTTCATCATCAACTGCTATGGCTTTTATCATTTACAGGTATTTTTCAAGCTGTGTGTAAAGGGTAGCCTCGTCACTTGGGCGTTTGGCATCCACCTGCACTAACTTACCATTTTTATCAAATATAAAATAGGTAGGATAAAAACCACGTTTATCTTTATTAGGCTGCAGCTCTTCCCAAAATTGTTGAATTTCGGTATTGCTTTTACGCAAGTGGGTGCCGGTTAAGCCGTTTACACGGATAAATGTTTGCCACTCGGCATCTTTGATATCGTCATCCATATCCAGGTAAATAAAAGCTACATCCTTATCTTTAAAATGCGCTTTCAGTTGAGGGTTGTAGGTTAACTCCTCTTTACAAGGCCCGCACCAGGTACCCCAAATATCCAGATACACTACCTTGCCCTTTAGCGCATTGACCACCTGGTAAATAGAGTTTACTTTTTCATACCCGGGAAAAACTTTAATGGCCTCGTTACTTAAATTCTTGTTATTCAGCATAGCCAAATTATCCATTTTGCCCTGTAATAACGTGGTGTACTTACTATTGGGGAAATAAGTTTTAAGATCGCGCATCAGTGGTTCTACATGGCTTAAATCCTTATCGTGCCATTGGGTGTAAATAGTTTGGGCTAAATACTGCTCGGCCACCGGGCGGTTGAAATACTGGTTCAGCAAGTACCACTTCATATAAGCTTTGCCGTTTAGCTTCACCAGTTTGGTAGCACTGTCCAGGCTTATTTTATAAGTCTCTTTAAACGATTCCTTGCTTCTTTCATCTGTTGGCGGATATTTGGCAAAGACTTTAAACTCTAAATAGCTTAAATAAGCGCCGGCATAATAATAGTACTGCGGCCCGGCCGGCCAAACATCGGGTTCGGGTTTGCTGCCCTCAAAAATGGTTTGAATCAAATCGTTTATCTGGGCCTTATCCACGTTCATTATCCCGCGCACAAAAAAATCCAGCTGTACGTAAGCATTATACTTAATCTCCGAATTGATCAACGCCTTATCATGCGCGGATAATCCGCTTGCCTGTACCAGTTTAATATGCTCATCGCGTGCAAGCAGCCAGGGTTTGATCACCTTTTCCCGTACTTCGGCATTGCTTAGCTTAGCATACGGACTGTTTTGCCGGGTCCCCTTTGAAAAGAAAGGGATCTCGCTCAGCTTAACCTGGTACAGCAATCGGTTTTCTGCTGCTGCCGTGCCGCCAAAGGTTTTGTATATGCCGCCGGTATCCAGCGTAAGGGTTAGGTTTTTACCAGGTGTAAGCAGCACGGTGACATCGTGCCCCTTATATGCCAGTATGCCAAATTTCTGCGCGCTCAGGGGTAGGGTAGCGCTAAAGTTACCCATCGGGTCAACCGGTATTTGCAGGTTGTTTTCCCGGTAATAACCGTATATAAAAGGCAGGTTGAGGGTAATGGTATCCGCCTTGGTTAAATGCGGTATCTTGCCGCTAAGTTTAAACTGGGCAAAGGTATGGAGGGCGGTGATGAGGAGGCTTAGGGTGATGAATATTTTTTTCATGTGGTTGTAATTGATATCGTGATTAATCTTCTACCTGTTAACTCACCCCGACTTTGCTTCGCTGGGGCGGGTGAGTCAACGCTTACTTCAGCAATCTCTCCAAAGTCGCCTTCAGCTCATCGCCACGCAAATCCTGTGCTATGATCTTCCCTTGCGGGTCTATCAAAAAATTTTGCGGAACGGCACCTACGGCGTATAGGATAACGGCCTCGTTTTTCCAGCCTTTCAGGTCGCTTACATGGTCCCAGGTAAGTTTGTCATCTTTAATGGCTTTAAGCCAGGCCGTTTTATCCTCATCAAGCGATACGCCTAAAATGCTGAAGTTTTTGTTTTTATACAGATCATAAGCGGCCACCAGGTTAGGGTTTTCCCTGCGGCAGGGCGCGCACCACGATGCCCAAAAATCAACCAGTACATAACGGCCCTTATAATTGCCCAGCGATAGCGGTTTGCCCTTTGCATCGGCCTGCGTAAACAGGGGGGCATCCTTACCGGTAAAAGTGGCCCGCATACCCTTTACCTTAGCGGCTATGGTTTGCAAAAAGCGGGAGTTTTGCAACAGCGGGTCGAACAGGTGGTAGATAGAATCTAACCGATTGGCCGATGAGGAGCCTTGCAGGTTGCTGTAGGCCACAAAGGCACCCACTATGTTTTGGGTATTCTCGCTCACAAATTGCAGGGCTACATCATCCTCAATTTGGCAAATGCGCTTATATACGGCCGAATATGTTTTTTTCTCATCGGCCGTTTTGCCTTTCACAAACGACGAATCTATCGTCATCCGCGCCACCCTTACCAGCGGGTTAAAGCGCTTACGGTATTCCAGGTAGGCCAAATTGGTTTTGTTTTGCTGTAGCTTATAGTTTAGCATGCCCTTTTTAAAATCGCATTCCACGGTAATTTCGCCACCTTCGATAAACATATCCTGCTTTACATAGCTGCGCATATTATGCTTGTTTTGCAAAACAATGGTATACATATCGGGGTGGGCCAGCTTGCCCTGCAGTTCAAAGTAGCCCGCGCGGGCGGTTAAGGTATCTATTTTACCCATGCCGTTACTGAACATAATATTCAGGCTATCGGCCATGGTAGTATGTCCTTTCAGCACAAAGCTTTGCCCCTGGCTACGGGTAAATGCCAGCGCCAGCAATAGTATTAAATAAATCTTTTTCATTTTATGATGGTTTTTGTGTGTTTAATGTGATAGTTAGGTGGATAAAAAACTCCTTAGCATTTTGGCGGATTACCAGTTCGTGCTTTTGTGGATAAAGCAGTTGCAGGCGCTGCTTCACGTTATCCAGCCCGGTACCAGAGTGGTAGCGTTCGGGGTCGTTTAAATTTATTGGGTGGATACTGTTATGAACATCCAGGTGCAGCAGGTTATCGGTTTTGTACAAGTTAACGTTTATCCACGATTTAGCCTGCAGACTGATACCGTGCTTATACGCATTCTCCACAAAAGGGATTAGCAGCATGGGGGCAATTTCATCGTAGCCAATAATATCCTCAATTTGTATATCAATGATGATATCGGGCGATAAGGCCAGCCGCATATTTTGCAGGTCGATATAATTGTGCAGGTAATCGATCTCGCGGCTAAGGGCTATTTTATCCTGGTTGTTCTCGTGCAGCATAAAGCGCATCATATCGCCCAGTTTTTGGATGCCCTCGCCGGTTTTGTCGGCCTTTTCCATTAATGCAGTGCCATACAGGGTATTCAACGCGTTAAACAAAAAGTGCGGGTTAATTTGCGACCGCAGGTATTGCAGGTTGGCACTGGTAGTACCCAATTCGGTTTTTAAACCGGTTAACTCGGCATTACGCTCCTTACGCAGCTTGTAAATATGCAGGGTGATAGGGATGATAACCGCCATTTGCAATACCCAAAAAAGCAGGAAGCATTCACCAAAAATAAAAAAGTTGCCGCCGCGCGTACTCCTGGCCGTAAAAATCCCGTTAAGTGGGATATTAATAATTAGCGTAACTAAGGCTACCCGCGCCCAAAACGTAATATTATCAACCTGTTGGTAGTATTGCGGAATAAGCCAGTATAAGCCCGACAGGTACACCAAAAACATACAGGGCACCATTAGCATTATAAATAACGTAACACCCCAATAAGCCTGCAAAAACATACAGGTAAGCAGGCAAATAACCCATAACAGGATAAACCATATTACTTCGGTAGCCATGGTCTTTTGTTTCCACGATTGCTTTAACTGATCGCGGTTGAGCGCCCAAATGATAATATGCTTAAGGGTTTGGTAAATAACCAGCATGGCGTAAATGCCAAAACTGGTGCCAAACTCGCGGTAAAAATCGTTACCGGCATTGGTTTTATAAGGTTTCGCTATAAAGTCACCCAAAAATAATAACAGCCAAAATACGATCCAGCCAAATATAATGCAGATGCCCGCCTTTCCCCATTCTCCTTTCCCCATAAACTTGTTGGGCAGGGAGCAAGCCACCCATATAAACGAAGTATACATCGCCAGGTAATCTAAGCCTAACGAAACCAAATAGTTTACACGGTAAGCATCGCCGTTAGCACCATAATTCATAAAGCGGATAAAGTCGCCCAGCAAGCTATAAAGCGCCATTAATAATACGATGGTAACTACGGCTATTTCTATGTTCCTGTATTTCATGATACAAGCATACCGCCATTACCGCCCAACAAAAAATAAATGTGACTAAAGGGTTTAAAAATGTGACGAAGGAGAATTTAATGTGCAAATGCGGAGATGTGCGGATGTGCAAATGCTTGTGACGTGTTTAACGAATCATCATCCGCACATCTTCTCATTTGCACATCAATCCCGGTCATTAGCATATCTGCACATCTCCGCATTTGCACATTCGCTATCCCCGTTCATCCATACAAAATGCTTGTTCGCCGATGGATGCTTTAAGGGGAGCGCCTTATTGCGCACCTTTATATCAACGCGCCATCATTATGATGATTTGTTGATGAGTATGGATGGCGCGTGGAGGACTGTTTTTTCATAAGTGTTTCTGATTACAGGTGCCTGCGGTTACAGGCACCTGTTTTATGTTTATGAAAAATACCAAAGCAAAACGCCCACCCAAATCAATCGGGCGGGCATTTTGCTTTGGTAAAATCAGTAGGGGGCTACTATTTCATCGCGCCGCCTAAACGGCCAACGTAGCCTTTGTATTGAGATTCTATCTTTTTGTTTAACTCGTCCTGATGGAAATCCTTAGTAAGTGTTCCCAAACCGTTTAATACATATACGCATACCTGCATATCGCGGCTGTTCACATCACTGCCCGAAGTGATATTGTAATCAACCAGGTTGGTTATGTAGTCATCTGCCTCATTAGTCCATTTATTAGCCAGTTGAGTAGAACCAAGTTTATAGGCCGACTCTATCATAGACAATTTACGGAATAACACATCGCTATATGGTACAAGGTTAGGTTGTACATCATCATATCTTTGCAGCACCTTGCGGGCCTCCTCGGGTTTGCCCTCTTTGGCCAGGTGATCGGCCAGCATGGCAAATTGTTTCATAATAATTGGGTAAAACATCACTATCGATTCGTGATCCAAATATTTAGCATTCTTCATGTTACCCCATTTAAACTTGGTCATCATGTTGTTATACATGATCATGGTGTTTGATGCTTCCAGCGGCTGGTTTTTGGCCGTATCAGCCTTCAATGGTAACAGGCGGTAGGCAAAACCTTCGTTATAAAGGTATTTATCCATCCCCATCATATTATCGCTGCCAACGGTAATGGTAAAGTATACCGGGCGTTTCCAATTGTTATGTGCCAGGATATCCATCATAGCCAAATTATCCTTGGTTACATAGTTTGATGTATACTTCCACTCCATCGATGGTAAAATTTTATCCTTATCGGCAGCTGGTACTACACCATCCTTCACCAGTTGATCCGGGTTAACGGTCATTTTCAGGTCCTTGGTTGGCAGGTAGTTCATAGTTGGGCTATTCTCAAACAATTGTGCCTTGGCAGCCTCATCGTCCGATGTAATAAAGTCAAACACTTCCTTCAGCTCGGTTGGCTGGGCCAGTTTCTTGTCGCTGAAATAGATCACATCGCGTACACCTGCCTCAAACTTATCGTTTGGCATGGTAATAGGCAATGGTTCCGAATCATTCATCTTTTGCTTCATCTGGCGGATATACCAATCGGTACCCAGCAAGCTTAGGTTAACAATTCGCACATCGGGGCGCACGCCTTCCACTTCCTGCGCGTACCACAGCGGGTAGGTATCATTATCGCCATAGCTAAACAAAATAGCGTTTGGCGCGCACGATTCAAGGTAGTTAATAGCCATATCGCGCGGGGTAGTTTTGGTCGAGCGGTCATGATCATCCCATTCCTGGCTGGCCATTAATACCGGCGCGGCCAGTAAACAAACCACGGTGGCAATTACAGCACCCATTTTAGGGTTTAGTTTTTTGCTCAGCAATTCGGCAATAGCCAATACCCCCAGGCCTATCCATATGGCAAAGGCGTAGAAGGAGCCCGCGTAGGCGTAATCACGCTCGCGCGGTTGCAGCGGATCTTGGTTAAGGTATAATACAATGGCCAGGCCGGTAAAAAAGAATAACAGGCCCACAATGCCGGCATCCTTTTGCCTGCGTATAAAGTGGTAAACCGCGCCAAACAAGCCAATAATTAACGGTAGGGCGTACATGCGGTTGTAAGCTTTGCTTTTGGTTACCGCATACGGGTAAGCCTTATTGGGTTTCAGTGGGTTGGTCCAGTTACCATCAATACCGTTGCTGTTGTTTTGCCCGTCCATTTCATTGGTACGTCCTACAAAGTTCCATAAAAAATAACGGGTATACATTTGGTTAACCTGCCAGCTTAAAAAGAAACCCATGTTGGTGAGCAAGGTTGGGGCTTGGTCGGCGCCCAACTGCATCCAGTCTTTATAAAACTGTACGGCATCCTGCTTATCGTTTTTATACATCCGCGGGAAAATGGTATTATGATCGTAAACAGTTACCTGTTTGTGGCCGGCAACCTCGTATTGGGTTTTGCCACGGCGGTAAATATTAGCACCATCGCTTTGGTCAATAGCCTTGGCATCAAAGTACTGGCCATACATTAAAGGGGTATCGCCGTACTGGTCGCGGTTAAGGTAGCTATTCAGGGTAAAGGCATCTTCGGGGTCGCTGTTGTTTAGGTTGGTACCCGCCTTAGCGCGGATAACCAGCATTACAAACGAGCTGTAACCAAACAAAATAAACAAGATGCTGATAAGCGCCATGTTAAACACATAGCGTTTGCGGCGCACCTTAAGTACATATTCTAACAGCGCGATAAAGGCCGCGCCGCCTACAAAACCTATAATACCGCCGCCAACGCCGGTAGCGGCGCCACACACGGTAAACAAAATCATAATAATAACCGCGGCAGCCGTAATATAACTGTTAACCGGTTTAACGGTATAGTAAATAGCTAAAACAATAGCGGTAATTAACAGTACAAAGAATAGTACCGCGCCGCTGCCAAAGCCAAATTTAAGCGTGTTGACAAAAAATAGATCGAAGTAAGCAGCACCTTTAACACTGTATTGGATAACGCCCCATAGTACAATAGCTAAAGCCAGGATACCTGCAAAAAATGCCCCAATAGTGCCCTGGCTGGTAGTGTTTTTACTACGGCGGAAATAAACCAATACCGCTATAGCCGGGATAACCAGTAAGTTTAACAAGTGGATACCTATAGAAAGGCCCATAATGTAGGCGATAAATATCAGCCACCTATCGGCGTAAGGCTCATCGGCATGGGCATCCCATTTTAAAATAGCCCAAAACACAATGGCGGTACACAACGACGATTGCGCGTAAACTTCCGACTCGACAGCCGAGAACCAAAACGTATCAGACCAGGTATAGGCCAGCGCGCCAACCATACCGGCACCCATAATTAATATGGTGTTGGTTAAGTTGTAATCGCTTTCCTTTTTAATCACTATCTTTTTTGCCAGGGCCGTAATGCTCCAAAACAGGAACAAAATGGTAGCGCCGCTGGCCAGGGCCGATGCCATGTTGGTCCAGTAAGCTACTTTGTGATTATCGCCCATGGATAGCAGGGAAAATGCCTTGCCTATCATGGTAAACAAAGGCGCGCCGGGCTGGTGGGCCACCTGCAGGCGGAAGATACAGGCAATAAACTCGCCGCAATCCCAAAAACTGGCCGATGGTTCCAGCGTTAAAATATAGGTTGCCGAAGCAATTAAAAAGGCCAGCCAGCCGAAAATGTTATTGGTCTTAGTATAATTCATGTCGAAGTATTACAATATGGTGCTGATTTAGTTGGACGAAAGTAGTAAAAACTTAAAGTAATCGGTATAGTTTAACATATTTTAACGATGGATTGTACCGTGGGGATAGTGTAAGGGGACAGTGTTTTAGCCTGATGCAGTTATGGCAGGACTTATATTGCTGCGCTGCCTGTGGTCCGGGTTGCGCGAAGCCTTAGCCGCTTGGCGGGTATCGCTGCCATCCCTAACACTATACGAAGTATTTGCCTGCGAAAAAAACCGACGCCCCCGCATATGCGGGAGCGTCGGTAAAATCACCGGCGGGAAACAAAAAACTTAATGTTTGATAATGATCTGTCGCCTCACAACATCTTTGCCGGCAATAAAATGCAGGTAATATATACCATCGGGCAGTTGCCTAACATCGGCCTTTACGTCCTCGCCTTTTTGCGAGTGGCCTTGCCGCCATACTTTACCCTTAGCGTCCATAATACGGTAAGTAAAAGCTACCGGTTTTAACTTGTCGTTGGCTTTGGTCTGGGTGGTGGATGTTTTTGCGAAAACGGATATGCCCTGCGCCGATGCTGATGATTCCGCTTGTGAGGTGATGGTCATGATACCATCGGCCGGGTTTGGATAACCCTGGTAACGATAATAATACGGGCCGCCGCCGGGATCACCGCCACCACCACAATCGTGTACCCAAATGTACATATCGGGTATCAGCAGCGAACTGCAGGGTGTATCAATATAGAGGCTTAGCGTATAATTACCAGCGGTAGACGCGCGGAAATGCACGGCCTGGCCGCCACTGTAAGGTGTAAGCGTTACCCCCGGATCGGGACTTGACCAATGGTAACCTGTAGCGCCATCTACGGCATTTACCATATAATCGCTCATATCATTGGTGCAAAGCTGGTCGGAGCCGATGATCGATGGCGGAGGAACCCCCATATTGATGTTTTTTGTAAGGATTAAAGTATCGTTGCAAGCCGATACAACTGTAGCTGTTAGCGTTAATAACTGGCCGTTAGGGTTCCCGGTACTAACCGTGGCAGCGTAAGTAACCGGATCCCAGTTAACAGATGCCCATGCCGGGGCACCGCCGGGTATGCTCCAATTTACTATAGTGCCTGGCGGCAAATTAGAAACCGTGTAACTTTGTGTGTAGCAAACCACCTGAGGGCCAGCAATAACCGAATTAGAAGAGCAGGCTGAGGCGCATTGTGTTGCGGTCCCTTCTGTTAATTCGTCCGCCAGCCAATCGCCGGTGCGCGATGAAATTTGGGTATGATACTGGTTCGCACTGTTATCTTCCGTGGCTGTAATAAAGTTGGCAAATGGTGTGGTATTATCAGGCGAAACAGGCGGTGTTGCGCCGTTATACGGCTTCCTGTAATCCCAATCTGTAAGTGCTATGTTTCCTGCGCCTATATCAAGCGAACTAACCGTAGGTACATAGCTAAAGTTTGGCGGTTGAGAAATGGATATATTATAACTGCCCAAAAGACCAGAATGCTGTAATAACTCGCCGTGATCTAATGTATTATAAAAGCCACCGGCATAAGAATCGTATGATAGCATCCCAGAAGGTGCATATTTAGTTTCATTGGTTAAATCCAACTCGACCGGAAGCACCCAGACGACCATTTTTTTATACGATATCTTTCCGTGATACACTTCGTTCCCCCCGCCATTGTTAATAGCGTGAACCCCTATGTCCAGTTTAATTTCATTTTTACCAGGCAATATGCCTAACCAAAGCTGCGGTTTCACAAGCAACGCCGCACTTGGCGCGAACACCATACCCAATAAGTCACCCAATAAATTGGTGTTCAGATTACCGTTTACCGACATTAACGTACTACCCGGCGTCGCATCCTGCAAATTGCCGCAGGCCGAGCCATCGCTAACCGCAATTTTCCTGAACGGTATCCCGGGTACGCCGTTGGGGTAGCCCATGTTTTTTAAATCGTTTTGCCAGGCATTGTGTACGCTGTTATCTATATTTTTATCATTGTTCACGTAATTTATTACCATCTGGCGCGCCGCTGGAACGTCCAACAGATTGCTGCTGTTGATAGAAAAATTGCTTGAAGTTATTCTGTACAAAAAATAAGCCCAATCGCCGGCAGGGGTGCTTAGCGCAAAGCTTTTTAAATGCCGTAGTGCATATTGCGCCCCAAGAGGCACATTAGCGCCCTGGTGCGGGCCATCGTAACTGATATATAGGTTGGTTTGATGGTTTTCGCTATTGTTTTCCATTTCCTTCAAAGCCCAGCGCGCCGCAAGCGCCCCCATGCTAATGCCCATTACCACATTGTTTTGTGAAGAACCCGCCGTGGCCTTCAGGCTGTTAACGTTCCTTATCACATCCTCCAAAGCCGCCGCGTTGCGCTTGATGTCGTCCATGCCGTCTTTCCAGTCTACATATACTATGTCATATTGGTTGTTTGCAGCAATCGGATTAAAAAGTATATTCTCTAATTCGGTTGGTGTATTGGGGGCGCTCGCAGGACGGCTGTTTATCAAATCGTTATGAAATGTTCTGTAAGAGTTTGTGCCAAATTCCTTTTCAGGGGTAAGTATACTGCCAGGGTCAAAGCCTTCGGCAATAATCAGTGGTTTTCGAAGTCCCGCCGTGGTCCGATTGTGTATGGTGATGGTGGCACCCGAATGATTGGAATTGGCCGGGATATCCATTACAATGCAGGTTGGGCAAAACGATGCCGCGGTGTTAGATACGGTAACTTCGGCATGCGAGTATAAAATAGTGCTGTTAGTAAGCGTAAGCTTCATTTGCATTACATATCTGCCCGTATCGGGATAGGTGACACTCACGTTTGAGCCAATGGTTACATTGCGGTAGCCCAGGCCGTCGCCGGCATCAAGTTGTATACCGGCCACATCCGCGCCGCTATTGGTTAACCATAACGATGCCGGAAGCACAAACTGCTGGTTTAAGCCTTCCACATCGGTACTGGTTGGGGCAATGGCAAAAGTGGTTTTGATTTCGTAAGGATTTTGCCAAACGCCGCCTTGATACACATCGTACAATTGATTGCCACTTATGCTGATCTGGCCGTTTGAAACCGCGTTATCAGCCAGTTTAGAATAATGGTAAAACATCCCCTCCAACACAATTTTACCCGGGTGCTTTAGGGTGTGTACCCGGGTTTCAATGGTATCCAACGATAAAAACGTGCCCGCGTTGGTTGTATTTATCACCGACGAGCGCACCGTATTGTAGATCCGGCCCATGATGCTTTGGTTCACGTAATTGCTATCGGCCAATAATACGCCATCGTAATTATCTAAATTTATCGCTTCAAAGGCAATATCCTTTAACAGGCCGTAAGGAACGCGGTTGTTTTCAAGGTGGGCTATAATACTATTCATTTGCTGCGCGAAGGCGGTGTTGATAGTAGTGCCGCCACCGGGGATATCAACATCAAGCGATATATTGCCATAGTTGGTATTCCAGCCCTCGGTAACAATATAATAGGTACCGGCGGTTAAGCTTACGCTTAACGATGCCTTTAGCCCCGCGCAAGCGGGGCCGTTATCATCATCGTAATATATTTCGGTGCCGGCCGAGTTGAGGATATGCAAATAGGTATCGCCAAGGGCCGAGTTGCAAGTAGAGATATTTACAGTTTGGGTGCCGCTGATGCTGAATTTATAATAAATATCATCGCTGGGCTGGCCCATATCGTTACCAAAACCATTGGCCGGATCGTTATTTTTAGTATCCGAGTAACTTGCACCCGGGAATAGGGCACCTATATCAATAGGGCTGCTCATATCCTTGCCAAGTACAGGGGTAAAAGGTGTGCAGCTAAGTGTTAACTGGTAGGTGCCAGTTAACGAGGCATATCCCTCTACCGCCACATAATAAGTGCCTGCAGCCAGGGTGTAAGTAATGGAGGCCTCCACTGTATAGCAACTGGGCCCAGAGTCATCATTATAGGTGATCTGAGAGCCGCTTGCATCAAGCAAATGCAAATAAGTGTCAAAGGCCGAGCCGCAGGTAGAAATGGTTACCGTGCGCGATACCGGCAGTGTGAATTTGTAAAAAACATCATCGCTGGGCTGGCCAATATCGTTACCATACCCACTGTTATTGCGGCTATCGTAATACGAACCAGTATACAGGGTGTTAACTACAATGGGGGTTGATATATTGGCACCCTGTGCGTAGGCGCGGCTACCGCTGATAACAAAGCACATCGCCAGTATTACAAGTAATTTGTAAACATTCATAATAAGTGATAAGAAAGGTTGTTTGTAAGTTGAATTTACAGTTGCAGGTTTTAATTGTTATAGCAACAATTTATACATGTTTTGTTTCAATATTTGGCATCAAAACGCCCATCTGTTACCGAGATCTTATCTCCCGCTGAGTTAACCGCGTCGAAATAAAATGTGCCTGAAATGATGTGGTTTGTTTGATCTAATTTTGTAATTGTTAACTGGCCGGTTAATGGCGGGGTAACGGTATATGTATTGATAGTATTAACAATATATGCCGCCGAAACCGGATTGGTTGATGATACTTGAAGCGAATAAGACTGCCCCTCCTGCAAAGTAGATGTACTGGTTAATTGTATTTTTCGGAAGGGATCGCCAGCTGTGTCGTTAGCAGTTATATTGAAATTAACAGTTGCCGGAGTAACTACCGTACTATAATAGGCAACGAAATCTGTGCCGCCGGGCCTTAACGGATCGTGCCGGGGCAGTAAAATTGTTCCATTTGCCATAGCTCCAAATGTATTTGCACCCGTTTGTGTTGCCGTAGGTAAGTCCGCCTTCGGATCGATCGTCTTTTTCTTGCATGATGCGCCGAATGACAATGCTATGGCGCAAATAATCAATAGTTTTTTCATGGCTTGGCAGTTTTAGTTGTTTGAACGGTGCGCTTCATTTCAGCATCAGGCACCATTTTGGCCAGTTGCTCTTTTGTTAAAAGAGTGCTTAGCTTTTGGTTTTTCAGGGTAATCAAAGAGTCGGCCTTAGCGCGCAAAACCACCTGACTGGCGGTGCTTGCCGCCAGGGCTTTCATATCGGCTTTATAGGCCTCCATAATGGCATCAACCTTCGTTGCGGTTTTGTTGGATACGGCCAAATCCTTACTTAAAAAGTTGACATGCGCGGTTTTAAGTGTATCTGCCTTGGTTTGGCAATAACCGGCCTTTGCAAAAACGATAGATAGGGCAATTAAAATAAGTTTTGTTTTCATTGTGATATTAAGAATTTAAGGTATAAGCTGATAATGGCAATCCCTGCGGTGTTGCTTACCCAAAGGTTAATATTATTTTTTTAATTTTTGTAAATTTTTGATATTTTTTGGGACAATACAGCAACTGATTAAGACATGCAAATAGGTATCAAAGGCTGAGCCGCAGGTTGAAATGATTGCCGTGCATGATACCGGCAGTGTGAATTTGTAAAAAACATCCTCGCTGGGCTGGCCGATGTCGGCTTTGCAAGTGTACCATAGCAGGGGCCGCAGGTAACATATCGGCTGCATCATTTTAGGCTATTTATCCCTCTAATTAATTTTCAAATTAGGTTTTGAGATTAAAAAATATCGTCTTATATTTGCAGTCCGTTTCAAAAGGTACTTTTGTTACGGTGAATTGCCTGATAGTATAATGGTAGTACGACGGTTTTTGGTACCGTTTGTCTAGGTTCGAATCCTGGTCGGGCAACAAAAGTATTTCGGATTTCGGATTTTCTACTTCGGATTTGTCTGGGAAGAAAATTTGAAATCCGATTTGTTTTATTCAGGTTTTGAAACTGAAGATACTGATAACAGATCCGAAACAGAAATTCCAGATAGATAAAAGATGCCTTTACAGTTTAACACGGTCAAATTATTTGCAGGCTCAGGTACTAAGGAGCTTGCCGCAAAAATTGCTGAAAAATATGGCCATGCACTGGGCGACGTTGTTCTTTCACGTTTTAGCGACGGTGAATTTCAGCCACACTTTAATGAATCGGTACGCGGATGCGATGTGTTCCTGATACAAAGCACCAACCCGCCCGCCGATAATTTATTGGAACTGTTAATGATGACTGATGCCGCGCGCCGCGCATCGGCCCATTACGTTACCGCGGTTATCCCATACTTTGGGCTGGCACGGCAGGACAGGAAAGATAAGCCACGTGTAGCGATAGGATCGAAACTGGTGGCTAATATTTTGGTGGCCGCGGGTATTAACCGTATTATGACCATGGATTTGCACGCCGCGCAGATCCAGGGCTTTTTTGATATCCCGGTAGATCACCTGGATGCATCGGTAATATTTGTACCGTACATTAAAAGCCTGGGACTGAAAAACCTGACTATCGCGTCGCCGGATATGGGCGGCTCGTACAGGGCGCGTACCTTTGCCAAGTTCTTTAATGCCGAAGTGGTGATATGCGATAAGCGCCGTAAACGCGCCAACGAAATAGAATCGATGACGGTGATTGGTGATGTAACCGGGCAGGATATTGTGCTGATAGATGATATTTGCGATACGGCGGGGACACTATCAAAAGCTGCCGCGCTGATTATGGAAAAAGGCGCTGCCAGCGTACGCGCGGTTTGTACACACGCCGTACTATCGGGCAAGGCTTATGATACGATCCAGAACTCGGTGTTAACCGAACTGATAGTTACCGATACCATTCCGCTAAAAGAGGAGTGTGAAAAGATAAGGGTACTTTCAACATCAACGCTGTTTGCCAGTGCCATTATGAATGTGAATGAGCATGGGTCCATCAGCCAGCTGTTTAAGGTAGATTGAGTTGAGCAAATAGTTCATAGTTGATGGTTCATAGTAGAAACATCGTATGAGCAACAAGAATGAATAAAGACTTTATGGGGAAGTAGGTCACTATGAACGATGATCTATAAACCATGAACTAACAATAAAAACAAATAACAAAAATGAAATCAATTGCTATTAGCGGTTCTCCAAGAGAGAACGTAGGGAAAAGAGACGCTAAGGAGCTGCGTTACCAGGGTTTAATCCCGGCAGTTCTTTATGGTGGGGCTACACAAACCCACTTTTCAGTGTCTGCAGCTGATTTGAAACCGGCGGTTTATACCCCCGAAGTTCATTTCATCGATTTAGACATAGCCGGTAAAAAATCGCAGGCTATTATTAAGGACATGCAGTTCCACCCGTTAACCGAGCAGATGCTGCACGTTGACTTTTTATTACTGGATGCTGCAAAACCTGTTACCATGGAAATTCCAATCCGCTTAACCGGTACTTCGCCAGGTGTTAAAATGGGTGGTAAATTAGTGCAAAAGCTGCGCAAACTGCGTGTTAAAGCTTTACCTAAAGATCACCTGGATAACATTGAAGTAAGCATTGAAGGTTTAGAAGTAGGTAAATCGGTACGCGTAGGCGAAGTTAGCGTAGCTAACTTAACCATCACTAACGCTCCTGAAGACACTATCCTTTCTATCACCACTTCACGTGCATTACGCCAGGCAGAACAAGAAGCTGCAAGCGGTAAAAAATAATTGCTATGATTTCACCGATTTGGTGAATGATTACACAGATTTTTGGAAAAGCGATGGGTTTAGGCTCATCGCTTTTTTTGTATAATTGCAAAAAATAAAAATAACGGAGTTCCCCCTTCAGGGGGTTAGGGGGTATGAAATACTTAATAGTAGGTTTAGGAAATATAGGCAGCGAATATGCCGATACGCGGCACAATGCCGGCTTTATGGTGCTGGATAAACTGGCTAAAGAAGAAAGCCTGCATTTTTACAATATGCGCCTGGCTTACTATACCGAACTGAAGTATAAGGGCCGTATGCTGCATCTTATTAAGCCTACCACCTACATGAACCTGAGCGGCAAAGCCGTTAACCATTGGATGAAGGAGCTGAAGATCCCCATTGAAAATGTGCTGGTTGTTGTTGACGAAATTGCCCTGCCATTAGGCACACTGCGCCTTAAACCCAAAGGCAGCGCCGCCGGCCATAACGGCTTAAAAAATATTGAACTGGCCCTGGGTACCGATCAATACGCTCGCCTGCGCTTTGGCGTGAGCGATAATTACGCCAAAGGCCGCCAGGTTGATTATGTGCTGAGCGGGTTTGATGATGACGAACTACCCGAGATCCCTGCGCTGATAGACCGGTCTATAGAGATCATTAAAAGTTTTGCCACTATTGGCACCGAATTAACCATGACTAAATTTAATAACAAGTAATAATTCTATTACTATCCCCACAATAAAAAACTATATTCTTAGTTTTGCCACGCAAAAAAATTAAACTCAAAGCGTAACCCCACGCTGATTATTAGACTACTTTATGAATAAATTATGGCTTGCGGCTTTATGCTGCTGCTGCTCTGCCCTGGTATTTGGCCAAAATACTCCTGCTAAACCTATCGTTATAAAAGGCATTACTATCGATTCGCTTACTAATAAGCCACTTGGCTTTGTAACCGTTGCTTTAACTGATGTTACTACTAAACTGCCCGTAAAAAGCACCTTGACTAAAGACGATGGTACTTTTACGCTCGGCAATCTCGCTCCAAAAAAATACAACCTCTCGTTAGTTTATATTGGCTATAAAACCAAAACTTTAAGCATTAGTGGTACCGATGCTATAACTAACATTGGTTCGGTAAATATGTCTTCGGCTAATAAGCAATTGAAAGAAGTTTCTGTGTCGGTTAGCAAACCACTGGTAAAACAGGAGATAGACCGCCTTAGTTATGATATACAGGCCGACCCGGAAAGCAAGGCGCTGAATGTTTTGGAGATGATGCGTAAAATACCCCTGCTATCGTTAGATGGGGATGATAATGTGCTGCTGAAAGGTAATTCAAATTATAAGATTTTTATTAACGGCAAGCCGTCAAGTTTAATGGCACGCAGCCCTAAGGATGTAATGCGGGCTATGCCGGCATCCAGCATCCAGCGTATTGAAGTGATCACCACGCCGCCGGCCAAGTACGATAGCGAGGGTTTGGATGGGATTATTAACATTATCACTAATAAAAGGGTTGATAATGGCTATAACGGTAGCCTTACCTTAAACGAGCGTTTCCCGGTTGGCGGTCCTTACCAGGGTGGCTCGCTCACGGTTAAGCAGGGTCAGTTGGGGGTATCATCGTATTTTGGTAATAGCTATTCCCGTCAGCCCGATCAGTTTAATAACCAAATCCGCTTAACTACAGGCAGCAATCCATCCCGTTTAACGCAGGATGCCTTTAGCCATTCTAAAAGCCACTTTAGTTACGCGGGTGTTGAATTAAGTTTTGAGGTAGATTCATTGAATTTATTAACGGCAGAGTTTAACCCCAATGGTGGTAACTCTACCTCGTTCAATCAAAATACATCCCTTAATATTTTACAACCCCAAAACATAGGCTATACGTTAAGCAATAACGGCGATAACCGGAATAGTGGATTTGATGCCGGTTTAAATTACCAGTTGGGCTTCAAAAAAAGCAAGGACAGGCTGCTTACCTTATCTTACCGTTACAGCCGGTTTCATAATAATAGCTTTAACGATATTGATGTATTAAACCCGCTGAATTATACCACGCCCGATTATAACCAAACCAACAAGGCTAATTCCAGCGAGCAAACTATCCAGGCCGATTATGTACACCCCTTAAAAAAACTAACTATTGAAGGTGGCCTGAAAGCCATTATACG
The DNA here is from genome assembly GCA_040389105.1 of Bacteroidota bacterium. GTDB lineage: Bacteria > Bacteroidota > Bacteroidia > Sphingobacteriales > Sphingobacteriaceae > Mucilaginibacter. Next base: position 53,662 of record JAZKAO010000003.1, on the reverse strand, counting down.
CGATAATTTTAGTGATTTCCGTTACGATTCGTTAAGTACGGTTACCCACCAGTTTGCCGAAAATCCTTTGCGCACCAATACATATCATAACAACCAGTACATTATAGGTGCTTACAATACCTATACCATCAACCTGCAAACCTGGGGCTTTAAATTTGGCGGCCGCTTAGAGCAAACCATCGTCAAGGCTGATTTTTTAAGTACGCTATCGGCTGTTAACCGCAACTACCTTAACCTGGTACCATCGGTAAGTATTAACAAACGCTTTAAAAACATGAGCAATATTAACTTTGGTTACACGCAGCGCATCCAGCGGCCTGATATAAGCCAGCTTAATCCTTATGTAGATCGTTCCAACCCTAACTTTATCTCAACCGGTAACCCCGATCTTAAACCGGTTGTGGCTAACAACTTCCAGTTAAGCTACAGCAAATACAAAAAAGGTTCCATTACCATCGGCATGTACTATGGGTTTGCAGATAATAACGTGCAAAGCATAGCGGTTTATGATCCGGCGACTAAAATAACCAGCACTACCTTTAGCAATATAGGTAAAACCCGGGCAATTGGTAATAACATCAGCTTTAGCTATCCTTTTATTAAAAATATGAATTTTAATATTAACACCAACCTTATGCATTATGCCATAGAAGGTGTAGTTGGTGGGGTTACAACTAAAAATAGCGCCTGGCAAGCCATGTTCTTAACCGGTTTGGGCTATAAGTTTAAGGATGGTTTAAGGGTTAACAGTAACGTGAGTTACAGCAGTCCATCTATTACTTTACAGGGGAAATCAAATTCGTTTGTAAGCTCGGGCTTTAGCATCAGCCGCGATCTGATCAAGGACAAATTGTCATTGGCAACCAATATCACTAACCCCTTTACCAAATACCGTAATGTGGAGCGCGAAACATCGGGAACTAATTTTGTACAATCAAACTTTGCGCAAAACTATTTCCGGTCATTTAGCTTCAGCCTTAATTACCGTTTTGGCAAACTACAGCAGGAGATAAAAAAGAACAAGCGCAGCATTAGTAATGATGATAAAAGCAGTACCACCAGCGGGAGTTAACGCGGGTGCGATATCAGCAATCCCCTCCATGTTATTTCAACTAACAAGGAGGGGGTTTAAGCGCTTGGTTAAAACCTGTTAAGGCTTAACGGAAAGAAAGATATCGGCTTCAGCATGTTCCCAGTCCTTGCTTCGTTCATCATAGATCTCGAAATCAGGTCTGTAAGCGCGCGGAAAGTCTGATTGCCATATTTTCTGCCAGGCTTCAGCCACCATATCGGGTATTTTTCCCTTTAGCGGGATACGTAGGTAAGTACCCGGCGCGATCATCAAACTATCCAGCCCAGTAGGGGCAATGGTACCCGGTTGTACTTTGCAGCCAATAAAATAACTGTAAGGCTGGGTATAGTCGCCTACATAATTGTGGTAAACGGCAAACAGGGCTTCCCCCATTTTAGCCGGTACCTGTTGGGCGTAGTTGCCTTTTTCAAACGCCGTCCATAAATTACCGCAATCTATGGCAGATTGACCGTTAGCATTAGTAGTTTGGTGTTCCAGGGAAAGGCCGATCAGATGGATAGTTTCTTGCTCGATAGTATTCATTAGGCAGGTTTATTTTTTAAAGATAGGCAAAGTAACAGTTAAAGCCTGGCAATTAAAGCGATAATAGCCCGCCGTGTCGGGTCGGCAGCTGCCTGGAAAATATCTCGTCTCATTACTTCCTGATCATGGGCAGGTACTTTTCCCTATTGTCAATAATTACCCAAACAATAACAGCGATTAATACAAATACAATAGGCAAGCCTGATGGGGCCATGCTAATGTTGGCCAATAAAATACCTGTTAAAACGGGTACGATAACAATAGCGCCAAGAGGCCTGGTCCGTGCGAAGATCAACAACAAACCGCCGAGGATTTCTACAGCGCCGACTAATGGCATCAGCCAACCTATTTCCATAAACGCTTTACCCGCTTTCACCATTTTTTCCGGCATTTCTTTAGGCACCGGCATATAGTGAAGAAACTTATCCAGGCCGGCATTGATAAACATCAGGCCGGTCAACAAGCATAAAACAAATAGGATTTTACTTTTCATAATTATTTAATTTAAATAAGAAACCAATTGATATATAAATATATGTGCAGCTAATTGGTTTCGCAAATTTTTTCAATCAAAGCTGGCACTAATATCATCCAGTTTTCGTTTGTGATACCGTATTTAGTTTCAGGCGTAATATCTCATTACCTAATATTATATACAAACATTGTTAAATATTATCAAGTTTTGTAACGCTTTGGTAGGTTGCAGCGTCTTTAAATGGTATACATGAAGAAACTATTACTAACAGCGCTCTGCTGCCTTATTGCTGTATTTTTATTTGCGCAAACACCAGCCAAAACTATTGTTATTGAAGGCATGGTGACTGATTCTGCCACCAGCAAACCGTTGGGTTATGTTACCGTTGCTATTATTGATGCCGCTACCCAAAAGCCGATAAAAAGCACGTTGACTAAAGACGATGGTACTTTTGAGCTGAAAGGCTTATCGCCCAAACCTTACCAGCTTTCGTTAATTTACGTCGGTTATAAATCCAGGGTAATATCTGTGGCCGGTTCAGGCGATTTTCATTCGGGCCCGGTATTGCTGGCACCATCAAACAGTCATTTGAAAGAAGTGGCTGTTACAGCCTTAAAACCCCTGATGAAGCAGGAGGTTGACCGCTTGAGCTATGATGTACAGGCCGACCCCGAAAGTAAAGCCATCACCGCGCTGGATATGATGCGCAAGGTGCCGCTAATATCTGTAGATGCATCCGACGAGATTAAACTGCGCGGCAGCGGCAGTTATAAAATACTATTAAACGGTAAAGAATCGGCTTTGATGGCCCGTAACCCGTCGGATATATTGAAAGCCATGCCGGCCAGCAATATTGTAAAAATAGAAGTGATCACATCGCCGCCGGCCAGGTACGAGGCCGAAGGTTTGGCGGGTATCATCAACATTATTACTATAAAAAATGGCGCCCAGGGTTATAACGGATCGGTTAACAGCAATTATAATACTGTAAACGGCTATCGCTTCAATTTAAACTCAACAGTTAAGCAGGGCAAGCTTGGCTTAAATATTTTTGCAGGTTATCAAAAACGCCCCGAAATGGCTAACCCTTTTGATAACGCTACTACTTTTACCCAATCCAAAACATCCCTTTACCAGTTTGGCGATAGGGTAAACGGCAACCGTATCAATTTTGCCAGTGCCGAATTAAGTTATGAATTAGATACGCTTAACCTGATAACCGGGATGGTTGGTTTTTTCGGCAATAAAGGCACCCAAGGGGCCGATCAGTACACACAATTGTTTGATGCCGCTAATATGCCCACAACATTTTACAGCGCCATTAGCAACGGTGATGCTAATGGCAATGGGGGAGATGTAAGCATTAATTACCAATTAGGTTTTAAAAACAATAAAAACCAATTACTAACGGCATCCTACAAATACAGTAATAATAACAATAACCAGTTTAATGATGTGGTAACCACCCAGCCGGGCCAGGCTAACTATCGCCAGTACAACAATTCGGGCGCTAAGGAGTATACTACCCAGTTAGATTATATACATCCTTTAAAAGTATTAACGTTTGAGGCCGGCGGTAAAATGATACTGCGTAACAACTTTAGTAATTTTAGTAACGATACGCTTAGCAGTGCCGGCTACCATACCAACCCTAAGCAAACCAATAATTTCATCTATCACCAAAATGTGTATGCCCTGTACAACTCGTACACCTTAAAATTTACCCAATGGGTGTTTAAAGGCGGCCTGCGTTTCGAGCGGACTAATATTGATGCCGATTTTACCCAATCCGCAGGTGGCGTGTTCAGCCAGTTTTATACCAACGTGGTTCCGTCAGTTTCGGCGCAACGTACGTTAAGCAATGTGAGTAGTATTACCTTTGGTTTTACCCAGCGCATCCAGCGCCCTAATATCAACCAGCTTAACCCTTTTGTTAACCAGGCTAACCCACTTTATATTACCGTAGGTAACCCCAATTTAAGGCCGGCGGTAAACAATAATTTCGAGTTGGGGTATGGCACGTCCCGCAAAGGGTCGGTTAACCTGAGCGCCAGTTACTCGTTCGCTAATAATACCATCGAACAAGTAAGCAGTGTAAATGGCAACATCACCACGCAAACATTTGCCAACATAGGTAAAAAGAAACAGCTGGGGCTGGATGCTAATATCAATTACCCCATCACAAAAAATTTAAACGTAAATGTAAATGCCGAGGTATTGCACATTTGGCTGGAGGGCGCCTATAATGGGCAACTGTACAAAAACAAAGGTTTCCAGGGGCACATGTTTACCTATATGGGTTATAAATTTGATAAGGGTTACCGTGTAGGGCTTAACATTGATTTTGACAGCCGATACGTATTACTGCAGGGTATTGATAACTACTGGCTTGGCGGCGGTGCCAATGTATCTAAAGATATATTTAAAGGTAAAGGTAACATTGGGGTAGCGGTAAGGAATCCATTTAAAAGATTTATCAGGCTTGACTTTTTAACCCGTACAAACGATTTTGAAACCATGGCCAATAACTACATGTTATTCCGTATGGCCGGCATTAATTTTAGCTATAAGTTTGGTAAACTGAATAGTGAGATCAAAAAAAATCAGCGTGGTATAAATAATGATGATGCCAGCGGTGGGGGAAGAAATTAGTAAATTAGCGGCATGAAAGTTTACGGCATTACCAATTGCAATACAGTTAAAAAAGCGCTCGACTGGTTTAAGGCTAACCATGTTGCTTATGAGTTTCACGACTTTAAAAAATTAGGCGTAAGTGCCGAAAAGCTGGCCGAATGGGAAAGCGCCGTTGGTTACGAAAAAGTGATGAACAAACAAGGCTTAACCTATAAAGGCCTGGATGCCGAAGTAAAAGCAAGCATTACTGGTGCTGCACCCGCGCTGAAAATATTGCAGGAAAAAACCAGCATGATCAAACGCCCTGTTATTGAGCATGGTAGCTTCCTGTTTTTTGGTTTTGACGAAGATGCTTACAAAAAACATTTCCTACAAAATCTATAGACAATACAGTTGGTAACAATCGTTTTACGCTTTTAAAATACAGCCATATTTAATATATACTTGTGTTTTACTATTAACTAAAAGCTATACTAAATGAAACTCACCCTGGTTGCCGGTTTATCGCTGGCATTACTGGCAGGTAGTTATGCGGCCGATGCACAAACCACGCCACCGCAAACACCTCCAACAACCCCACCCGCTGCTGGCGGCGCGCGCGGCGGACGCGGCGGCATAGTTCCGGATCCTAATGCACCGGCTACTAACTACGATTATCACGAACTTTGGAAACCATTCTTCTATACCAAAAATGGTAACGAATTCCGTGCAGCCGATGGCCAGCAGGGCCCCAAGTACTGGCAAAATCGTGTCGATTACCAGATCAGTGCTAAAATTGATACAGCCAAAAACGAGGTAACCGGATCGGAAATTTTAACCTACACCAATAACAGCCCGCAAAAGCTTGATTTTATTTGGATGCTGTTAGATCAAAACTTATTTAAGTTAGATTCGCGCGGTAACAAACAGGTAATGTTAAATGGCCAGGATGTACCAACAAGCCGTAACTGGGGCCGTGGCCAGGTTTTTGATGCTGGCGATAAAATTAAATCGGTTAAAATTATATCAACCGTTAAAGGTAAAACTACTACTACCGATGCTAAATTTCTGATCAACGATACCCGTATGCAGGTATACATCCCGCAAGGGATTGCCGCGGCAGGTGGAAAGATCCAGTTTAAAATAGAGTGGTCGTTCATATCGCCCGATTATGGGTCGGACCGTATGGGTATAAGATATACACCAAGCGGTAAAGTATTCCAGGTAGCCCAATGGTATCCACGTATGTGCGTGTATGACGACCTGCAAGGCTGGAACACACTGCCTTACACAGGCGAAAGCGAATTTTATTGCGAGTACGGCGATTTCGACCTGAAAATTACCGCTCCTGCATCAAACGTTGTAGTAGCATCAGGCGAGTTATTAAATGCGGCCGAAGTTTACACGCCTGAGCAGGTAAAAAGATGGGCACAAGCCGCAACCAGCGATAAAACCGTATTTATTATTAAACCCGAAGAAGCAAAAAAAGCTACTTCCCGTCCTGCCGGCAAACAAGAGCTAACCTGGCACTTCCAGATCAAAAACGCGCGAGACGCGTCATGGTCTACCTCATCAGGTTTTGTGATCGATGCTGCTAAAATGAATATGCCAAGCGGAAAGAAATCGATAGCAATATCGGCTTATGCTGCTTCGACTGCAAGTGCTAATGCCCGTGCTACCGAATACACTAAAGCATCTATCGAATACAATTCTAAAAAATGGTTCGAATATCCTTACCCTGCTGCTACCTGCGCTGTTGGCATAGCCGGTGGTATGGAGTATCCGGGCATTGTGTTTGTAAGTGGTGGTAATTGGGGTGTAATTGACCACGAATTTGGCCATACCTGGTTCCCAATGATCGTTGGATCAAACGAACGCCTTTACGGCTGGATGGACGAAGGTTTTAACACTTTCATCAATACGTTGTCAACCGCTTACTCGTTAAAAGGCGAATTTTATCGTGGTGCTCAAGGCCCAACTGCTAACGCGTTCACCCGCCCAAGCCTGGAGCCAATATTGAGTAACCCTGATAACCTGAAAGAAGCCAATAACGGTACTTTATTATATAGCAAACCAAGCGCCGGCTTAGTGATGCTGCGCGAGCAGATATTAGGCCCTGAGCGTTTTGACTTTGCTTTCCGTACCTACATTAGCCGCTGGGCATTTAAACACCCAGCACCCGATGATTTTTTCCGTACGATGGATGCCGCTGCAGGCGAAAGCCTGGCGTGGTTCTGGAGAGGCTGGTTTATGAACAACTGGCAGCTTGACCAGGCTGTACGCGGCGTGCGTTACGTAGGCGGCGATGCTTCAAAGGGCGCTATCATTACTTTAGATAACCTGGAGAAAATGGCTATGCCGCTTACTATCGAGATAAAGACCGTTAGCGGCAAAACCGCGCGTGTAAACTACACTGCCGAAATTTGGGAGCGTAACGTTGCTTTCTCGTTCATCTACCCATCAACCGAGGCTATCCAATCTGTTACTGTAGACCCTGACCATAAATTACCTGACTCAAACTACGCCAACAACGTTTGGCCAAAAGCAGCCCAATAATTTATAAAGTTTAAACACAACATAAAACCCGGCGATGAGCCGGGTTTTTTTGTAACAGATCCTCCATACCGGGGATAGTATAATATATTGCAGAAGATGCGATACACGGTAGATTTGTAATGAATACTAAACACCGTAAAGCGTCCGAGATACGATACAATCGCAAACCCATTTTTAAGTACTCCTACACACAAGCGCAAGGCTACAGGTGGTATTTAAGGCTCTTCTTTCTGTAAAAAATCTTCCTGATTATCAGTCAATAAGCCGCTTTTTGCCATTTTCGACTTTACCTTTTGGCACAATTATAGTCCTATATAGCAAATAACAGTTAATTATTTAACTAAAAATATTTGTTATGAAAACTACAAAATCAATAATAGCAGCCCTGATACTAACCGTTGGTACCATTAGTTTAGCCAGCGCCCAAACTCGGTTCCATGTAAGTGTAAACACACCCGGTGTACACGTAAGCGCGGGTAATTATCAGCCGGTACACCGTGTATATTATGCTCAACCGGTTTATCAGCCATATTATCAGCCGGTGGTTTACCACAGGTATTATAGCCACCCGGTATACCGTACCTATTACCGTCGCCCGGTTTACCGCGAGTATTACAGGCACGATAATGGCCGCCATAATGGTTACAACAGGGGCCATGGACATGGTAGGAGGTAATTAAAGTCCGGAAGGCAGAAAGTCCGAAAGACCGAAAGATATAAAAATCAAAGCGCCCGGGTTAACCCGGGCGCTTTTGCTTTTATGATCGGTGAAATCAATCCTTAATCTGTGGAATCACCAATTAAAATTCCGCGTTCTTAGGGAACCTTGGGAAAGGGATCACATCCCTAATATTGCCCATACCGGTTACAAACAGCACCAAACGTTCGAAACCTAAACCAAAGCCCGCGTGCGGACAAGTACCGAAGCGGCGGGTATCCAGATACCACCACAATTCATCCTTAGGGATGCCTAGTTCGTCCATGCGTTGTTCCAGTTTATCCAGGCGCTCTTCGCGTTGCGAACCGCCGATGATCTCGCCAATACCCGGGAACAGGATATCCATAGCGGCCACGGTTTTGCCGTCCTCGTTTTGGCGCATGTAAAAGGATTTGATCTCTTTAGGGTAATCAGTAAGTACCACCGGCTTTTTAAAGTGCTTCTCCACCAAATAACGCTCGTGTTCCGATTGCAGGTCGGCGCCCCAGCCTTCAATCAAGTATTGGAATTTCTTCTTTTTATTGTGCGATGATTCGCGCAGGATATCGATAGCTTCGGTATAAGTAATGCGCTCAAAATCGTTATCCAAACAAAACTGCAACTTATCCAGCAGGCTCATTTCCGATCGTTCGTTTTGCGGCTTCTGTTTTTCCTCATCGGCTAAACGCTGACTTAAAAATTCCAAATCGTCCCTGTTTTTATCCAGCGCGTAGCTAATTACGTATTTCAGCATGGCCTCGGCCAAATCGGCGTTGTCTTTCAAATCGTAAAAAGCCATTTCGGGTTCAATCATCCAAAATTCGGCCAGGTGGCGGGTAGTATTAGAATTTTCGGCACGGAAAGTTGGGCCGAAAGTATAAATATCACTCAGGGCCATAGCACCCAGCTCGCCTTCCAGTTGTCCGGATACGGTGAGGTTGGTAGCGCGACCAAAAAAGTCTTGTTTGTAGTCGATCTCGCCGGTTTCGGTTTTGGGGATGTTCTCCAAATCGAAGTTGGTGACGTGGAAAGTCTCGCCGGCACCTTCAGCATCACTCGCGGTGATAACCGGGGTATGCAGGTAAATAAAGCCGCGCTCCTGTAAAAACTGGTGAATAGCAAACGACAGCGTATTACGTACACGGAATATCGCGCCAAAAGTATTAGTGCGGAAACGCAGGTGGGCATTTTCCCTTAAAAACTCCAGACTGTGTTTTTTAGGCTGAATAGGGTAAGTCTCGGGGTCGCAATCGCCCAGTATCTCAATAGTAGTTGCCGGGATCTCTACCGATTGGCCCTGGCCCAAGGATGCTGTTAAGATCCCGCTTACGCTGATAGCCGCGCCAACGGTAATGCGCTTCAGCAGGGCAGGGTCGGTATTTTCAAAATCAACAACAATTTGGATGTTATTATTGGTTGAACCATCATTTAAAGCGATAAACCTATTTTGGCGGAATGCGCGTACCCATCCCTTAACAGTTACTTCGGTGCCGGTTTGTGTGCCGGTTAACAGTGCTTTAATTTTAGTGCGTTGGCTCATTAGTATTGTATTTTGAGGTGCAAAAATACGATTTTAACCAATGATTTCACAGATTAGGAAAATGATTGCACCGATTAAAGGTGTTGATATTTAATACTATATTAGTTTTATGATTACCGACACCTTACACCACGCCGTTCAGCCTGTTATACAGGCACATCAATCAAACCCTAACTTCGATTTGGTTTACTACGTAAATAATTTTTATGAGCAGGCTTGGAATAAGTTGATTTGGGTAGTAAGTATTCTTTTTGGTATAGGAGGGATATTACTTCCTATACTTATACAACTTTGGCAAAGAAAATCTTTAAGATTGAGTGAAACTGAAATGAGAAGAGAAATAGATACGGCAATAAAAGATGCAAAATCAGAGATAAATAAAGAAATGTTGAGTCTTATTAGTGCTGCAAGTAATCAATTATCAAATGCGATTACTTTAGCAAGAAATGATTTAAAGAGTGAAATAGGCGCTTTATTGAATGCCACTAAAGATGAAATAAATATTGCTATTGACGATTCAAAAGGAGAAGTAATAAATAATGCTACAAACATAATTGAAGAAAAAATAAAAATTCTGGAGAAAGAATTTGAGAGGGTTAACAACCAAAACAAGGCAAGATTTGCATTGTCCCAAGCTAATAGTAATATGATTACGCAGAATCGCAATGAGGCGCTTATTAGTTATATAATTGCAATAAAGTATTATTATAGATGCAATGAAATAGAAAATGCAAAAATTGTTTTGCAACATATTTTAGACAAAATAAAATTTGAAAACCTTAATAAGGCAGAAATAGAAGCGGTTATTAAATATCAAGAAATAGAAATAGAAACAGAATTAAAAGCGATAGTAAAAAATACAGATCTAAATGATTTGACTTTAAAAGTTTTAGACTTATATAACTCCGTTATCTAAGTCAAGTTAATGAACCCAAAGCTTAGTCTGGCTATCGGCATTATCTGCATCGCGTTCTCGGCCATCTTTGTAAAGCTGGCCGGGGTGCCGCCGGTTACTGCTGCTTTTTACCGCATTGCTATCGCCTGGATAATACTGCTGCCATGGTGCCTCATTAAGCGTAAAACCATTATTGCCCGCCCGGATATGTGGGTGGCCCTGCTGGCGGGTGTGGTATTCGCGGCTGATGTAGCGGTTTGGAATATGTCGATACTGAAGATCAGCGCTACGGTATCAACCCTGCTGGCTAACCTGGCCCCGGTTTGGGTGGGGCTAATGAGTTATATCTTTTTAAGGAAGCGGTCGGGCTGGTTGTTTTGGCTGGGGACGGCCGTGGCCATTATGGGTATGCTGGTTTTGGTTGGCTACCAGGATTTGATCAAGCTGCAATTTAATGGCGGTATACTGCTGGCTGTGGCGGCCAGTATACTGTATGCTATTTATATTATGCTTACTAAAAACGTGTTGCGGCGTATAGATACCATTACCTTTATGTTTTATAATATGCTGGGTGCCGTGGTGTTTTTATTACTGATTAATTTAGTGCAGGGTGCCCAACTGCTGCACTTCCCTGCCCAAACCTGGGGTTATTTTATTGGGATGGGCGTAATATGCCAATTAGCGGGATGGATCACCATTAATTATGCTATCAGCCACTTACCGGCTACCAAAACATCGGTGGCCCTGCTTGGGCAAACGGTGGTAACGGCTATTTTTGCTGCCCTGTTGTTAAGCGAAAAGCTGGCGGTAAAGAAAATCATCGGCAGCGTAGTGGTGCTGGCAGGGATTGGGATAACGTTTGTGAAGCGAGCGCCGAATTAACTCACCCCGACGACGCTGCGCTGGTCGGCCCTCTCTTCGCTGCGCGGAAAGAGGGCAGGAGTTGTATCCAATAACTATACTAACCCCTCTTTCCGCCAAAGACGAAGAGAGGGTGGTTGAGCGAAGCAACGACCGGGTGAGTCTCCATTACGGCAAAACAACATGCGACACATTATCCCACCTCACCCTGAACAGGCCGTTTTTAAAAACCGCGGTTGATGGGTATTTACCCGGTGGGTCGCTATGGTTAATTTTAAAGTAAAGCTCGAATTTGCCCTCCATCAAATCGTCGGTAACGGCAGTTGTAGCGAAGGTGTTGTTTTTTGATGTGTCCAAAACATAATCAGCCATAACCATATCGCCTCCCTCCACAATATAAAATGTAGCATCAATTAAGATATAAGCGCTGCCTGATTTTTTAACTACAACCGATAGGTTCTCTTCGCCCATACTGCCTGCCAGGGCTACCGTATCTTTATGCGAATAATACTTATATAAATAGCCCGTAGTACGCCACTCGGCATTGTTTTTTAGGGCAACAATGGTATTGGTCTCTTGGGACAGGGTACAGCAATTGGTTTTTTTACAACCGAGCGAGGTAGCCATAATGGCGATGATAGCGATAAGGAAGGTGAGCTTGATTTTCATTTGATTTGCTTTTAAAAGCATTACGGTAAGGCTGTGCCAAACGCTACAATACGTTTATAAAACCCTTTAAGTTGTGGAAACACGTGGATAAATTATGTTAAATTTAAGTAAACAAGCTGCCCGATTTGCCCTACATTTGTGGTTGACACATGATAAACAGAAGCACCGTAGACCGTATAATGGAAGCCACAGATATTGTGGAGGTTATAGGTGAGTTTGTGAATTTAAAAAAACGCGGGGCCAATTATGTCGGCCTGTCGCCTTTCGTAAACGAGCGTACGCCTTCGTTCACGGTATCGCCGGCAAAGGGGATATTTAAAGATTTTTCGTCGGGGAAAGGTGGTTCGGCGGTTACGTTTTTAATGGAGCTGGAGAAGTTCAGCTACCCCGAAGCGCTGAAATGGCTGGCCAAAAAATACGGTATCGAGGTTGAGGAAACCGTAGTATCCGAAGAAAACAAGGAGGAGGAGAACCGCCGAGAAAGTTTGATGATCGTATCAGGCTATGCCGCCAAATTTTTTCAGGATAGCCTTTGGGACACCGACGAGGGAAAAAGCATAGGCCTCAGCTATTTTAAGGAACGTGGTTTTACCAACGAAACCATCCGTAAGTTTGAGTTGGGCTACTCGCCCGATCAGTGGGAGGCATTTTCGGCCCAGGCCCTTAAAGAGGGTTATTTAGAAGAATTTATTGTTGAAAGCGGCCTGTCGGTTAAGCGGGAGAACGGTTCGCTGTACGACCGTTATCGCGGCCGGGTAATGTTCCCCATCCATAGTTTCACGGGCCGGGTAATTGCCTTTGGTGGGCGTACGCTGAAAAGCGATAAAAACGTACCCAAATATGTCAACTCGCCCGAGAGCGAGATCTACCATAAATCCAACGTATTATACGGGTTAAACTTTGCCAAAAAGTCTATCCGCGATGAAGATAACTGCTATTTGGTAGAGGGTTATGCCGACGTCATATCGGTACACCAGGCCGGGATAGAGAATGTGGTGGCATCGTCGGGCACATCGCTGACGGTTGAACAGATACGGCTGATTGGCCGTTTGACCAAAAATATCACGATACTATATGATGGTGACGCGGCCGGTATCAAGGCATCCTTACGGGGCTTGGATTTGATATTGGAGGAGGGGTTGAATGTAAAGGTAGTGCTGTTTCCCGATGGGCACGACCCGGATACCTATGTGCGTTTACTGGGCAGCAGCGCCTTTAAAAAATATATCGACGATAACCGCAAGGACTTTATCCTGTATAAAACCGATATCCTGCTGAAGGAAGCTGGTAAAGACCCGATATTGAAAGCCGGCGTGATCCGCGAGGTGGTGGAAAGCATTGCCAAGATCCCCGATTCGATAAAAGCATCGGTGTTTATTAAGGAGTGCAGTAACCTGATGCAGATTGACGAGCGGGCCTTACTCACCGAGTTAAACAAAATGCGCCAGGCCAAAGCCCGCAAGGATGGGCAGGGGCATACGCCACTTACACCTTTCGATGATGCGCCGATTGCCACCGAACCCGAACCTGCCCCACCCGTACCGGATGGTGAACCGCAGGAAAAGGAAATTGTGCGCCTGTTGCTGTTATACGGTAACCGTATGATTGACTGGGATGGCATTGCCAATACCTATATCGGTCCGTTTATGATTGCCGAGTTGAGCGACGTAGAATTTGAGCAGGCCGAATGCAAGCAATTTATAGCGATATACAAAGAAGAAACCGATAATGGTAAACTACCCGACGAGCAATTGTTTATCCATTATCCCGATAAGGCGGTAGTTGATTTGGCGGTTACCATGCTGGCTACCCGCTATACGCTAAGCGAAAACTGGCTGGATATGCATAAAATATTTGTACCCGATGAAGAAGTGAAGATCCGCGCGGCGGTATTGGGTGGTATCTTCCACCTGAAGAAGCAAAAGGTAAACAAAATACTGGAGAAGCTGCTGCGTGATATACAGGAAAGCACCAGCGAAACCGATCAGGAAATTTTGATGAGCCAATACTTGTTTATGAAAAAGGTAGAGCGGAAGATCCTGGACTTTTTCGGTACCGTTATCCCTAAATAGTGGCTACGCATAATGATTTGGGCCGCCGCGGCGAAGCTTTAGCCAAAACCCACCTGGAAAATGCCGGTTACGAAATATTGGACGAAAACTGGACCTACGCCAAAGCCGAGGTTGACCTGATTGCCTATAAAGACCGTGTAATAGTTTTTGTAGAAGTAAAAGCCCGTAGCGGCACCGCCTTTGGCGAACCCGAAGATTTTGTTAATCTGCGGAAGCAAAAACTATTAGCCCGGGTCGCCGATGAGTATATTTACCTGATGAACCACCGGGGCGATGTGCGCTTTGATATTATTGCTATACTATTTAAAAACGAGGATAATTACCGGTTAAACCATATTGAGGATGCCTTTTGGCCGGGAGCATGAGGGATTTAACCACAGAGATCACAGAGCCCTGCTGGCTTGAGTTTGCACAGAGTACGCGGAGTTCTTTTCTGTTTGCAGGAATAAAATTATATTTGAGCCAATCCCTCTGTGTCCTCTGTGAAAAATCTTTGTGGCCTCTGTGGTTAAATGAAAAACATTAAATGAAAAAACTAACGATATTATCCCTAAGCCTGATCACCATACTGGCTATTGGCTGTTCAAGCTGTAAGGATACCAATAACGGCGGGCAGGGGATTACCATTAGCCCCGAGATGGGCAAAAGCTATAATGCCGGTCAACCGGTGAGTGTAAAGCTGAATTACCCATCGGATATTAAACCCGATTCCATCGTTTACCTGCTGGATTCTGTAAGGTTTGGCTCGGCTAAGGATTCGGCTGCTTTGGTTTTAAAAACGGATAGTATGCGCCTGGGATCGCGGTTAATTATCGCTAAAATATACACAGGCGGCAAAAGTATTGATATTGCTACCAACTTTATGCTGTTTGCGGCCAAACCACCCGAAGAGTTGAAGTTTGTGCTGGAGAAAACCTACCCGCACGATACCGCCAGTTATACCGAAGGCCTGTTGTACCAGGATGGCGTATTATACGAAAGTGATGGCGGCCGCGTTGGCGAATCGATGGGGCAAAGCAGCTTGCGCAAGGTAAACCTGGAAACCGGCAAGGTGATTAAGATGATAAACGGCGACCCTAAGGTTTTTAACGAGGGGATCTCCATTGTGGGTAATAAGTTAATTATGATGACCTATACCGAAAAGATTGGTTATGTGTATGATAAAAGCACGTTTAACCTGATCCACACCTTTACCAATAATGTGGGCAAGGAAGGCTGGGGCATGTGCTTTGATGGCAGGCAGCTGTATTTAGATGATAGCACCAACCGGATATGGTTCCTGAATAAGGATACTTACAAGGCGCAGGGCTATATTGATGTTTGCGACGATAAGGAGCCAAAAATGGAAATTAACGAGTTGGAAATGATTGATGGCAAGCTATATGCCAACGTTTACCAAAAAAACGATATCCTGGTAATTGACCCTAAAACCGGCGCTGTATTACAGCATGTAGATATGACCGACCTATGGCCGCAAAAAGACCGGCCGACTAATTTTGACAGTAGCGACAAGGTATTTAACGGCATAGCCTGGGATGCAGCTGGTAAGCGCCTGTTTGTAACCGGGAAAAAATGGCCGCATTTGTACCAGGTTAAGCTGGTGAAGAAGTAGAAGCTCCCGCCGCCCAAAGCGCGGGGGAGAAGCAATCCTGTAACCCATCACCCTTTTCGCCAAAGGCGAAAAGGGTGATTTAGTGAAGCGTAAACCGGGTGAGTTTACACTACAATATTCACAATCCTACCTTTCACTACAATTACCTTTTTAATTGCAGCACCGGCCAGGTATTTCTTTACATCTTCATGTTCGCGAATATAGGCCTCGACAGCGGCCTGATCCATACTTAACGAGATATTGATATTGGTTTTAGTTTTACCGTTGATAGAGATCGGGTATGAAAACTCATCCTCTACCATATACGCCGAATTGTATTTCGGATAGGCAGTGTACGAGAGGGTGCCAGCCGGGTTACCTAATAGCACCCACAGTTCCTCGCAAATATGCGGGGCGTAGGGCGATAATACCACCACTAAGTCCTGTAGGATAGCGCGCTTGTTGCATTTCAGGTCGGTTAGCTCGTTAACGGCTATCATAAAGCTGGATACCGAGGTGTTGAACGAGAAACGTTCCACATCTTCCTCTACCTTGCGGATGATCTTATGCAGGGATTTCAACTCGGCTTTAGTAGGTTCATCGTTTGATACGCTGAACGCCCAGTCGGCATTATGAAACAAGCGCCAAAATTTACGCAGGAATTTAAACACACCCTCAATACCGTTGGTATTCCATGGTTTGCTTTGCTCCAGCGGACCTAAAAACATTTCGTACATGCGCAGTGTATCGGCACCATATTGGGTAGCGATATCATCGGGATTAACCACATTATAATAGCGCTTCGACATTTTTTCAACTTCTACACCGCAAACGTATTTGCCGTTTTCCAGGATAAATTCCGCATCGGCAAATTCCGGGCGCCAGTTTTTAAATGCTTCAATATCCAATATTTCATTCTTCACAATACCCACATACACATGCAGGTCGGATGTTTTGTATTGAGATTTAAGTCCGTGTGATACAAATGTGTTGGTACCGCGACCTTCATCATCTATCACACGATAAACAAAGTTACTGCGCCCCTGTATCATCCCTTGATTGATCAGCTTTTTGAAAGGCTCTTCCTCAATCACCAGGCCCATATCCTTCAAAAACTTATTCCAAAAACGGCTGTACAACAGGTGACCGGTAGCATGTTCGCTGCCGCCGATGTACAAATCCACATCTTTCCAGTAAGCAATAGCCTCGGGCGATGCAAATTCCTGATCGTTATGGGCATCCATGTAGCGGTACCAGTACCAACTGCTGCCGGCCCAGCCGGGCATGGTGCTTAATTCGTATTCACCTTCCGGGTGTTTGTAATCTGTAGCACGGGCCAAAGGCGGTTCGCCGGTTTCGGTTGGCAGGTATTTATCAATTTCGGGTAATATCAAAGGCAATTCCTGCTCGCTGATCAGGTATGGCAGGTCGCCCTTAAAATAAACCGGTACCGGTTCGCCCCAGTAACGCTGGCGGCCGAAGATAGCATCGCGCATGCGATAGTTGATCTTTGCTTTACCGGCACCTATTTCTTCCAGTTTGGCAACTACCAATGCGGTAGCATTTTTATAGTCCAAGCCATCGATAAAATCAGAGTTGATATATTTCCCCTCCTTGGTAGGGTCGGCTTCGGTTTCAATATTTTGGATGTCGATAATAGGTACTATAGGCAAATTGAAATGCTTGGCAAACAAATAATCGCGCTGATCGCCCGATGGAACGGCCATTACCGCGCCGGTACCATAGCCGGCCAACACGTAATCGGCAATCCAAATTTGGATCTGCTCGCCGTTTAGCGGGTTAGTTACGTAACTGCCGGTAAATGCGCCCGATACCGTTTTGGTATCGGCCATACGGTCTAATTCGCTTTTCTTTTTGGTTTGGGAAATATAGTTTTCCACGCCCATTTTCTGGTCGGGTGTAGTTAACTCAGCCACCAATTCATGTTCAGGCGCAAGCACCACAAAAGTTACCCCGAAGATGGTATCTACCCTTGTTGTAAACACCTCAATATATTCTGCCGAAGCATTAGCCAATGGGAAACGCACACTCGCGCCGGTGCTTTTACCAATCCAATTGCGCTGCATTTCCTTTAGCGGTTCAGGCCAATCAATGGTGTCAAGCCCTTGCAATAAACGCTCGGCGTAGGCGGTAATACGCATACTCCATTGGCGCATTTTCTTTTGCTCAACCGGATAGCCGCCGCGCTCGCTAAAGCCGTCTTTCACTTCATCATTAGCCAACACAGTACCTAAGGCCGGGCACCAGTTTACGGTGCTTTCGCGCAGGTAGGTTAGGCGGTATTTTAGTAATTCTTCTTGTTGTTCTTCGGTGGTTTTTGCTTTCCATTCATCGGCGGTAAAGCTGTTTGCTTCTTCATCGCACACCGCATTTACACCTGCCGATCCGTTCTGCGCGAAGTAATCGGCCAGTTTACTGATCGATTCGGCCTTGTCGGTATCTTTATTATACCAGCTGTTAAACAACTGCATAAAGATCCACTGCGTCCATTTATAATAATCGGGCGAACTGGTGCGCACTTCACGGCTCCAATCAAACGAGAAACCGATCTGATCCAGCTGGCGGCGGTAGGTGGCAATATTGGCCTCGGTAGTTACGGCTGGGTGTTGGCCGGTTTGTATGGCGTATTGCTCGGCCGGTAAGCCAAACGAATCGTAACCCATGGGGTGCAAAACGTTAAAGCCTTTTAACCTTTTATAGCGCGAAAAAATATCGGAAGCGATATAGCCCAGCGGATGGCCCACGTGCAGCCCCGCGCCCGATGGGTAGGGGAACATATCCAATACGTAGTATTTGGGCTTAGCCGATTGGTTATCAGCCTTAAAAGTTTGATTAGCTGCCCAAAACTGCTGCCATTTTTGTTCTATATCCTTAAATTGATAGTCCATAGTAATTGTCGCGCGAAAATAAAGCGCAAAATTAGCAAAAATAAGGGTAAAATGTATATGAAATTAGTAGGGAATGCGTTTGGTCATTGATCATTTCGCTGCGCTGTCATTTGCTTCGCGTCATTAGGTCATTCGCTGTGCTGTCATTGGTGGATTGCTGTCAAAAATGCCGCAGGCATTTTTGACTAATGACTAATGACTAATGACTAATGACTAATGACTAATGACTAATGACTACGTAGTAATAAACTCCTTCTTATAATCCAGCGGACTTTTATTGGTGATGAGCTTGAAGTATTTATGGAAGCTGGCAAAATTATTAAAGCCGCTTTCGTAACAGATCTGTTTTACGCTGTATTTATTATCTATTAGTAGCTTACAGGCGTAGCCTACCTTAATTTCGATAATAAACTGCGAGTATGTTTTTTTGGTGCGGGCCTTAAAGTACCGGCAAAACGAGTTGGGGCTAATGCCGGCTATGGCGGCAATCTCGTCCAATTCAATTTTGCGTTTAAAGTTGGTGAACGAGTAATCATAAACCACGTTAATACGGTCGTTCTCCTGCCCGGCGTATTCGTTTTTAAAACCAATGGACGATAATTGCTGGATCTCGCGCGTGCCGGCGGTAATGGTTAAAATTTCAAGCAGCATGATAATGCGCTCGGGGCCTTCGGTATGTAAAAGCTTATTTAATTTGGGCGATATGGCTTCCCTAATCTCTTTTGAAATGGCAATGCCGCGCTTGGCTTTATCTAATAAGGTGCGCAGGATGGTGTTTTCGGGCAATACTAAAAAGCGGTCGCCCCAAAAGTTTTCGTTAAACTGGGCTACATAAACATTGGCGGGCGAACTATCGGGCTGAAAGTAAATATCATCAAACCTGAAAAAATGCGGCAGGTTGCTACCAATCAGGAAGATATCGCCTGCCTTAAAGCGTTTAATGCTATCGCCAATAAAATGCGTGCCCTCGCCCCGCTTAATCTCAATAAACTCTATCTCGGGGTGATAATGCCAGTTTTTATTTGCCTGCAGCCCAACATCCTCGCGGATGGTAAAGGAATGAGATAAGCCGTTAAAAACCTTTAGTAATTGCGCCTTCATTAAAGCCTTTTAATTGTTTTGATAAAATTAGCTAAAATAACGATATCAAAACACTAAAATGCTTTAACACATACTTTTTTTACAAAGAAAATGGAATTACCGTTACACTAAGCTATTTGGCAAACTTATTTACAATGGCTACCAGCTCGGCCAGGTCGAACGGTTTTTTAAGATAAGCATCGGCCTGCCCGGCTTCGGCAATTTCCTGTATATTGCTTACGGCCGATACCATTACAATAGGGATATGGCTGGTTTTAGGATCGGATTTTAACTCCTTGCTAATCTGTTGCCCGTTGGCATCACTTTTCCAGTCGGTCAGCCAGTTATCCAGCAATATCAGGTCGGGTTTAATGGTGCCGAGCGATTTTAATATTTTGGCATCTTCCGATGCTACTACTACAAAACCACCATCTTCAAGGGCATAGGCAATAGTTTCCCTAATGTCCTTATCATCCTCAATTACCAGTATCTTTTTGGCCATGACATATTGTATCGGAAAAATTATAAAATATAGTTACCGCCGGACCCGCTATAACCCCGGTATACTATAAACAGCATAAACCCCGTGTTTTGTTTTAGTAATCGCGTTTTTTTTATGAAAATAAGATGAAAAACCCCTGTTGCGGTGCGCTAACCTGTCGCGCGCCGGTTCCTGCCATTCGCCTCGATATTTATACCATTCGGCCAAAAAGAATTGCCGCATCCAATTGCGCGGGCTATTTTTGCGGCATGTTTATGATGAAAATATATATAACGCGATGTAACATTTCATCAAAAACAATATCTTATTACCAAATTCACTATAAATGAAACGTATAATTTTACTTATTGCAATATTTTGTTCTGCATTATCGGCCCGGGCCCAATTTGGCGGCGCGGCTTCAACCATAACCGGTAAAATATCGGGTACGGTGATTGATTCCATTAGCAAAAAACCTTTGGATTATGCTACTGTGAGCATATTTCATACCAAGGGCAAAGTGCCTATGAACGGTGTAGTAACCGACGAGAAGGGTAATTTTAAATTAAACAACCTGCCTCCCGGTAAGTACAAGATTAGTGTAACCTTTATTGGTTACCCCACAAAAACATTCGACCCGGTTGAAACCACCTTATCAAAACCCGACAATAATATGGGTATTGTGATACTGGCCCCCAGTGCTAAATCGCTGAACCAGGTTAATGTGGTTGGCGAGAAAGCGATTATTGAAACCAAAATTGATAAGATTGTTTACAATGCCGAAAAAGACCTGACCGCGCAAGGCGGCAATGCTACCGATGTGCTGCGTAAGGTGCCATTGGTTGCTGTTGATATCAACGGTAATATCTCGCTGCGCGGTGATCAAAACGTTAAAGTGCTGATCAATGGTAAGCCATCGGGTGCCATGTCTAACAACCTGGCCGATGTGCTGCGTTCGTTCCCGGCCGATCAGATCAAAAGCATCGAGGTAATTACCTCCCCATCGGCTAAGTACGATGCCGAAGGCACTGCAGGTATCATCAATATCATTACCAAAAGCAAAAATATCTCGGGTGTAAGCGGCGCTATCAGCGGCGGGCTTGGTACACGCCAAAACAATGGTAACGCCAACTTAAACATCAAGCAAAACCGTTTAAGCGTAACCGGTAACTTTGGCGGTAACTTTACATGGCCACAGGTAACACCAACCATATTCCATAGTTATAACGATTCGCTGCTGGTAACTAACGACCAGGTTTCATCGCGCAGGATCAAGCGTTATGCCTATACCGGTTCGGGCGAGGTTAGCTACGATTTTAATAATTATAACGCCATCCACTCATCCATCAGGTTTAACCAGGGTGGTTTTAAAACCGATGGTACTACGCAGTTCAGCACATCAACCCCAAGCCAAAGCGGTTCGTACACGGGCGACAACAACTCAAAAACCGTGTTTGGCGGCTTTGACTGGATTGCCGATTATACCCACAAATTTAAACAGGAAGGGCACGAACTAACCGTATCGGGCGAGTGGAGCCATAGCACTACCGATGTAAATTATACTAACCTGTACTCGGCCTTTAGCCCTACAGCGTTAGCCGCAATTTATCCTAACCAGCTGGCCACAAACGGCGGCCGTAATAACGAGTATACCGCGCAGGTAGATTATACCCTGCCTGTTAGCAAAACCGTAAAAATGGAAGCCGGCGGTAAAACGATATCGAGGATCATTAGCAGCACATCTGATTTTTTCAGCAAAACCAGCTCGCAGCCCGATTTTGTGTATAACCCAACATCATCAAACGTGTACGATTATAACCAGTATGTTACTGCCGGATACGCTGTATTTACTTTCACCCTGCCAAAAAGCTGGTTAATGCAGGTAGGCGCCCGCGACGAAAGCACTAAGATAGATGGTAATTCGGCCAACCCTAACCTGGGCCTGTCGCCGTTTAGCAATAACTATAACACCTTTGTACCCAGCTTTGCCATATCAAAACAGTTTGGCACACAAACTTTTAAATTAAGCTACAGCAAACGCATCCAGCGCCCAAGCTTGCAGTTCCTTAACCCGTTCCTGAACAAAAGCAACCCGCAAAATTACTCGCAGGGTAACCCTAACCTGGCGCCGGAAACATCGCAAAGTGTGGAGCTGAACTACTCAACCTATATCGGCGCTTCGGTTATTAATGCATCTGCTTACTACAAACGCACCAATAACATTATCGAAAGCCAGGTTATCCCAATGAGTAATACCACCACTGTGCCGGTTACTTATTATAACTTAACTACCTATAATAACATTGGTACTAATAACTCGTTTGGTACCAGCTTTTTTGGTTCGGTTACGCCAATAAAACCGCTTACTTTCCGTACCAGCATTAACGTGTTTACTTACGATGCTAAAGCTGCCGCGGCTTACGCCTCTTTACAATCAAACGATGGCGTATCGGTACAGTATAATATATTTGGCAGCGGCTCTTTAACGCTTGATGGTGGCTTTACTGCCGAAACCTTTGCCATATTAAACTCGCGTAGTAATACTATACAAGGTAAAAACCCATCGTTTGGCTTTATTGGCTTTGGTGTACGTAAGGATATCATGAAGAAGAAAGCGTCGATCGGTATCAATACCTTGTCGCCGTTTAAAAACGCTATCGACTTTGACCAGGAGATTAAAAGCAAGCACTTTGTACAAACCAGCCACACGGCATTCCCGTTCCGCTCGGTTGGCTTAACGTTTAGCTATAACTTTGGTAAGGTTACCTTTAAGCAAGATAACCCGCTGGCCCCTAAAAAGACCGGCCTTAACGACGACTTAAAACAAGGCGACCAAAATAATGGCGGCGGCGGTGGCGGTCGCTAATCCGCGCTTTGCCCAATCAATATAAAGAAAGCGGCCCCTGCATTTTTGCAGGGGCCGCTTTCTTTTATGCGATGTTATGGTTTGGTACCCAGCAACCACGCACCCAAAAAATAGCGTAAATAGGGTTTACACAAAGTTTACACTTTTTGTATTTTTGTTTTTATAATTATTTGATAATCAAATAATTATAAAAACAAAGGGTTGACACTATTTTAAGTTAATTTAAGGTTGATGACCGCTGCTGCAAGCCTCCTGGCTTGCGGTCCGTAGGGCAGGCAAATTGCATGGTCGTCATTGCGAGGTACGAAGTAATCGCGAACTATGCAGGGCCGCTTTTTGGGTGTGCAATTGCTTCGTGCCTACCCACGTGCCGTGTTTGTTTTTTCCCGACAGCAAAGGAGCTTCCGGGTGAAAGCGGGCAGAACTTGTTGGCCTGTGCGAGGGAGGGCATCAGCGTTTTGCAGAAGCGTGGGGTAAGCGGGTGCGATAGCGGGGCAAATAAGCGTAGCCGTGGTTCTGCCCTGTTTGCAGGGCAATGGCCACGTGCGGCAAAGGAAGCATTTTTGCTGTCTTGAATTTTTGCTACTTTTTTTTCAAGAAAAAAGTAGTAGGCCCCTGCGGCTATGAGCAGACGAACGATGACAAAGCACCGGCCTGTCCTATGGGATTGCCACGCTATCGCTCGCAATGACAATACTTTTTACGTCATTGTACTCTCAGAGGTGGGATGCCGCCGATCTTATTACTCGGAATGCCCCGCTTTTTTAATATTGGGGTTACAACAAATCAAACCCAATATCTTTCCTAAACACCATGCCATCATAATATAAACGGGCGGCATCGGCAGTGGCTTGTTGCAGGGCCCCGAACATGGTATCCTGTAAACTCGATACCATCAGTACACGGCCGCCGGTGGCAATTACGTCATCGCCTTGTTGGGCGGTACCCGCCTGGAACACTTGCGAGCCCCTCATATTATCCAGCCCGGTAATTACCTGGCCTTTCATGTATTCGCCGGGGTAACCGCCGGCTACGCATACCACCGTGGCGGCAGTTTTTGGGGATATGGTTAATGTTTTTGTGTGCAGGTTGCCTTCGGCTACGCCTTGCAACAGATCTACAAAGTCGCTCTCGATGCGCAGCATTACGCTTTCCGTTTCCGGGTCGCCCATGCGGGCATTGTATTCAATGGTGTATGGTTCGCCATCGCAATTCATCAGGCCAACAAAAATAAAGCCTTTGTAAGGGATGCCTTCTTTTTTTAATCCCTCAACAGTAGGAATCACAATGCGGTCCTCCACTTTTTTCATAAACGCTGCATCGGCAAAAGGAACGGGCGAAACCGAACCCATGCCGCCGGTGTTGAGGCCGGTATCGCCTTCGCCAATGCGTTTGTAATCTTTGGCTTCGGGGAGTATTTTGTAGCTGTTGCCATCGGTCATTACAAAAACCGATAGCTCAATACCTTGCAAAAATTGCTCAATTACTACTTTGCTGCTGGCATCGCCAAACTTGGCTTCGGTTAGCATTTCATTTAATTCCAGTTCGGCTTCGGCTAAGGTGGTGCATATCAATACGCCCTTGCCGGCAGCTAAACCATCGGCTTTTAAAACGATGGGCAAACCGGCGGTAGCCAGGTAAGTTATACCATCCTGCAAAGTATCCTTAGTAAACGTGCGCGATGCCGCTGTTGGGATCCCGTGCCTATCCATAAACTGCTTGCTGAAATCCTTGCTGCCCTCTAACTGCGCGCCCTCGGCCTGTGGACCAATTACAGGTACATGCTTAATGGCATCATCAGCCAAAAAGAAATCGTGTACGCCCTTAACCAGTGGTTCTTCGGGGCCAACCAATACCAGGTCTATAGCCTCGTTAAGCACTAATTGCTTAATGCCTGCAAAATCGGTTGTTTTAATATTAACGGTGGTGCCAAACTGAGCAGTGCCGGCATTACCGGGCGCGATAAACAACTTGTCGCATTTGGGGCTTTGGGCAATTTTCCAGGCAAAGGCGCTTTCCCTTCCGCCCGAACCAAGGATCAGGATATTCATAGTAGGGGCAAAGATAGGTTTTTTGAGGAAGACCGGAAGTCAGAAAAGACCGAAAGTCCGAAAGACCGGAGAACCGGAAGATCATAGAACTAAACTTAAGCTTAATGAACGGTTTTTCTATCTTTCGGACTTTCGGTCCTTTCCGTCTTCCGGACTACTATATAAATCTTCCAGACTTTCGGACTTTCGGTCTTCCGGACTTTTACCTATCTTCACATCCATGTCCCGTAAGTTACGTAAATACGAATTGTTGCCCGTTTACCAAAAATCGCAGGAGTTGTTTGATTTGGTGGATGTAATATCCGACGCGCTAAAAGAGGACGATATGAAGGAATCGTTACAGGTACAAATGGTGAGCAACGCGGCATTGATCCAGGCTAAAATTGCCGGGGCCGAGGGTGGCGGATTGTACTCGTTACGGATGCAAAACGCGGTAATCATTAAATTGGCGGTACAGGATATGTTTAATGCCGTATCATTTGCCAGCATGGTAAAAATAAACGAGGAAGATTACGTGCAGTTGATGCGTGACAAGGTGGAAGAGTTTCGCGTGGTGTTTGTAGACTGGATCCGCGGCTTTGATAAAAGTTATGATATCCCCGATAACTGGGCCATCCGCTTTGACAGCAGTACCCCCGAACAGGAGAAAATGGAAGAACTGATGTTTGACGAAGACAAGTTTTTTGAAGGTTTTGATGAAGAGGATTTTGAAGGTGATGATGAGGGTGCGGAGGATGATTTGGATGATAAATGAAAAAGATAACTTTATTAATCTTACTCGGCATTGTAAGCTTTAAAAGCTTTTGCCAATATCTTCCGGCGGATATGAAAGCCGGTCTAAAAGGCAATTTATTATATGTAGCAACAACCAGTTATTATAATCATCCCAAAGACATATCCGCAAGAGACATCCAGGTGTTTGACAGGCAGGGGCTTTTTATAAAGTATATAATGTACGATACTGCAAATAAGGTTCAAACCGATTTTACTTTTCAATACGATAGATCGGGACGATTATTATCATATAAAGAGTACAAGGAAAAAATCATGCAGGCTAAAACCGTAAACGTGTATGATAATTATGATCGCGTTGTTTTGCAGAATATATATTTATACAGCTATGGTTACCCCAATTCTCATTTTAAATTAAAGAAATGTACTTATAAATATAATAAGGCAGGATTGCCGGTAGAAGTATACGTCGATCAATATGGTATAGATATACGGCCTTATAGGGAATATTTTAGTTATAATGCTAAGGGACAAAGGATAACCGACCTGCGTGAGCCTTTTGCTATGACTCCCGGTCACATGAATACATATACCTATAATAAACACGGGGATATGATCCAACGTATTACAACAAGTAGTGAGAGCGATTCATATTCGGATACAACCCGTTATGAATATAATGGTTATGATAATGCGGGTAACTGGCATCAGAAAAAAGAATTTCATTTAATTGATGGTATAAAGGAAGCCAGGGATGTCACTATCCGTAAGATCACATATTTTAAAAAGTAGCCTTAGCCCAAGTGCCCAGTCAGGCGAGGACGCTTGAAACGGCAGTGTGATATAATCGAATTTAAAAGCTCTGTGTCCTTTGTGTTTCTCCCTTTGTGCCCTCTGTGGTTAAATCACCACCACTATTATAAATCATCACCATCACTATAATTTCTCATAAATATTGTTTTATATTAGATATAATATTACTGCTTAGCAATGCTTTATACTTAAATGCATGCTGGCGCAGTTAAATATTTAACCCCTTATTAAATACATGATCGCTCAACAATTGAAGCCCCAAACAAAGTACAGTGGAATTACAGGAGTTGACAGGCATGCCAACCTGGGTAAGCACGAATTCCTGAATTATTATGTTCGAAATTCATTGCCCGTAGTTTTAACTGATGCTGCCAAGGACTGGCCGGCCATGAAAAAGTTTACACCCCAGTACTTTAAAGATAATTACGCGCATATTACCAAGGTGGTAGATGGTGTTACCTACAAAATGGGCGACTATATAGACCTGATGCTCGCTTCCACACCCGAAAAACGCGCGCCATATCCCTATAACTTTGATGTAGAGAAAACATTCCCCGAGCTGATGCCCGACTTTCTGCCCGAGATTATCTACGGCAAAATGGACCGGATTAACCATAAGCTAATGCCGCGCAAGCTGCTACAGGGCACTACACTATATGAATTGTTCTTCGGCGGCAATGGTTCCTGCTTCCCATCGCTGCATTACGATGCCTTGTTTATGCATACGCAAATTACCCAGGTTTACGGGGCTAAGAATTTTATCATGTATCCGCCCGATCAAACACCCAGTATGTACCCCTTTCCGCATAACCCCAAATTTTCGCAGGTTAACTTTTTAAATCCCGATCACGAGAAATTTCCTTTATATAAGGAAGCCAAGCCTATTGAGTTTACTTTACAGGAGGGCGAAACCCTGCTGTTCCCCTCGGGTTGGTGGCATACTACTAAAATTACCGAACCATCCATTACCCTTGGCCGAGCCCAACTAAACGGTTATAACTGGGACAATTTTATTAATGACCGTTACATCAACTGGAAAAAGAAGATTGGCTTTGCTGCCGCGCCTGTATTGCTTTACGGCAAGGTAGTGGGCGGTATTATGAACAGGCAGGAGCGGTAGTTGACAGTTTGCAGTAAGCAGTTGCATGGAAGCTGTAATACCTGCACACTGCTTACCGAAAACCGCATACTCTTTCAATGAAGTAAAATCTCCGTGCCCTCTGTGGTTAAATCGTTGCAACATCAGCAAACACTATTAAAATTATTTGATGATCAATTTACATATACGTATATTTGATTGTATAAACACACGTGTAAAATGACAACAAAACTCACATTAACAATGGAAGACGGGGTAATTAACTCCGCCAAAAAATACGCGCGTAAAAACGGGAGGAGTTTATCAGATATCGTAGAAAACTATTTAAAATCGATAGCTGTACCGGAAGAAAATACAGCAGCATTGTCGCCCAAGGTAACCCGGTTAATGGGGATTATAACATTGCCCGACGATTTTGATCACAAAAAGGAAATGGGCCAGGCACTGATGAAAAAATACAGGTAATTTGTTATGAAACACATATTCCTGGATACCAATGTGGTGATCGATTTTTTAGCTAACCGCCAGCCATTTGCATTAGCCGCAGCCAAACTGTTCAATTTAGCAATTGATAATAAAAGCAAAATATATATTTCAGCCGTATCCTATAACAACATTTATTATATCCTGCGCCAGTCGTTATCAAGCAGTGTTACCATTGCTATGCTGGATGAGTTAGCAAGTATGACAGAAATAGCCGATGTAACCGATGCCATCATCAGGCAATCATTAAAAACCGATTTTAAGGATTATGAGGATGCTATTCAATATTACTGTGCCCTTAGTATACCCGAAATTGATTTTATAGTAACCCGCAATACCAAAGATTACAAAAAAAGCAGCTTGCCGGTTTTAACACCAATTGAAGCCATTAGCGCAATGGAGTAGAATGAAATACATAAAGGCCCAATCGAATAAAAATCTCTGTGCCCTCTGTGTTTTCCCCTTTGTGTTCTTTGTGGTTAAATCAACACAACATCGCCACAATCACCACCCAAACCCATATCTTTCGGACTTTCCGTCGCCCCGCCTTTCCATCTTTCCCCATAAAAACGTAACTTCGCCTGCCATTATGACTTTCGGCAGACCAATGGAACAATTGTTGAAGTCATAACGGCATTATACACTGAGTAGAGAACAACCATGCTGAATTTTATAAGCAAGCTTTTTGGAAGCAAATCGGATAGAGACGTTAAGGGTATACAACCCATAGTTGAAAAGGTAAAGGCAGCTTATGACAAGCTGGAAATGCTGAGTAATGACGAGTTGCGCCAGCAAACCGTGGAGTTTAAGGAAGCCATCAGCAGCGGTTTAGCCGCTATTGATAGCGAACTGCAAGCCCTAAAAGACCGCATTAATACCGAGCTGGATATGTCGGTTGATGAAAAGGTAGCCCTTTACAGCGAACAGGATAAACTGGAAAAAGACCGTAACAAGGCTTTGGAAGTTATCCTGATGGATATTTTACCACAGGCTTTTGCTGTTGTGAAAGAAACCGCCAAGCGCTTTAAAAACAACGCCACTATTGAAGTTACCGCTACCGATTTTGACCGCACATTAGCTTCAAAAAAGAATAACGTACTGATAAAAGGCGATAAAGCCATCCACCATAATACCTGGCTGGCTGCCGGTAACGAAGTAACCTGGGATATGGTTCACTACGATGTGCAGCTGATAGGCGGTATTGTTTTGCACCAGGGTAAAATTGCCGAAATGGCCACAGGCGAGGGTAAAACGCTGGTAGCTACGCTGCCTGCTTACCTTAACGCGCTTGCAGGCCAGGGTGTACACATTGTAACCGTGAATGATTACCTGGCCCGTCGCGACTCGGAATGGATGGGTCCGTTGTATGAGTTCCATGGCCTTTCGGTTGATTGTATTGATAAACACGAGCCAAATTCGCAGGAACGCCGTGATGCTTACCTGGCCGATATTACCTTCGGTACCAATAACGAGTTTGGTTTTGACTACCTGCGTGACAATATGACACGTAGCCCCGAAGAATTGGTTCAGCGCAAATCGCACTATGCCATGGTGGATGAAGTTGACTCGGTGCTGATTGATGATGCCCGTACACCACTGATCATTTCGGGCCCTATCCCGCGTGGCGACGAACACGAGTTTTACGAGTTGAAACCACGTATCGAGCGTTTGGTAAACGCCCAGAAGAATTACATTAACAGCGTACTGAACGAAGCCAAAAAACAAATTAACGATGGTAAAACCGATGCCGATACCGGCGGTTTAGCTTTATTGCGTGCCCATCGCGGTTTACCAAAAAGCAAAGCGCTGATTAAATTCCTGAGCGAAACAGGTAACCGTACCATACTGCAAAAATCAGAAAACCATTACATGCAGGACCAGGGCAAAGAAATGCCTAAGGTAGATAGCGACCTGTTTTTTGTAATAGACGAAAAAAATAACCAGGTTGAACTGACCGAAAAAGGTATCGAACTGATCACTACTTCGGGCGAGGATGCCGGTTTCTTTGTGATGCCTGACGTAGGTACCGAAATTGCTGAGATCGAAAAATCAAGTCTTGCTGCCGAAGAAAAGGTAGCTAAAAAAGATTCGCTGATGCGCGATTTCTCTATCAAGTCCGAGCGGATCCACTCGGTTAATCAGTTATTAAAGGCTTATACCCTGTTTGAAAAGGATACCGAATACATCCTTGACGAAGGCAAGGTGAAAATTGTGGATGAGCAAACTGGCCGTGTGCTGGATGGCCGCCGCTACAGCGATGGCTTGCACCAGGCTATCGAGGCTAAGGAAAACGTAAAGGTTGAGGATGCTACCCAAACCTTTGCTACCATTACCCTGCAAAACTACTTCCGTATGTACCACAAGCTTTGCGGTATGACGGGTACTGCCGTTACCGAGGCCGGCGAGTTTTGGGAAATTTACAAGCTGGATGTGGTAGAGATACCAACCAATACCAACATTACCCGCGATGATCGCCATGATTTGGTATACCGCACCGTGCGCGAAAAATATAATGCTGTTGCAGATGAGATCACTAAACTAACACAGGCCGGCCGCCCGGTATTGGTGGGTACCACATCGGTTGAAATTTCGGAATTACTGAGTCGTATGCTTAAACTGCGCGGTATTAAACACAATGTACTAAACGCTAAAATGCACCAGAAAGAGGCCGATATTGTGGCCGAAGCAGGTAAATCGGGCACAGTTACCATAGCTACCAACATGGCCGGCCGTGGTACGGATATTAAATTAGGCCCCGGCGTAAAAGATGCGGGTGGTTTAGCCATTGTGGGTACCGAGCGCCACGAATCGCGCCGTGTCGATCGCCAGTTGCGTGGCCGTGCGGGCAGGCAAGGCGACCCGGGCTCGTCGCAGTTCTTTGTATCGTTAGAGGATAACCTGATGCGTTTATTCGGATCAGAGCGTATTGCCAGCCTGATGGTGCGGATGGGTATCGAAGAGGGTGAAGTGATCCAGCATTCGATGATCTCTAAATCTATCGAACGCGCGCAAATGAAGGTAGAAGAAAATAACTTTGGCGTACGTAAGCGCTTGCTGGAGTATGATGATGTGATGAACTCGCAGCGTACCGTTATTTATTCGAAACGTAAAAACGCGCTATTTGGCGATCGTTTAGATGTAGATATCAGCAATACTATATTTGATGTGGTAGAAGATATCGCTACTGAATATAAAGAACAAAACAATTACGAGGGTTTCCATATCGAAATGATCCGTGTGTTCTCGGTAGATGTGAACAGCTCGCAGGAGGAGTTTGCCGCAACATCGGCTAACAACCTGGTCGATCAAACCTTTGCCATAGTATCCGACTTTTACAAACGCAAAGCCGAAGGCATAGCTAACCAGGCTTACCCGGTATTAAAGGATGTATTTACTAACCGCGGTGGCGTGGTCGAAGATATTATCGTTCCGTTTACCGATGGCATCCATGGCTTGCAAGTGGTTGTTCCGTTAAAGAAAGCAGTTGAAAATAAAGGTGTAGAGGTGTTTAAATCATTCGAAAAGAATGTAACCCTGTACCTGATTGACGATGCCTGGAAAGAGCATTTGCGCGAAATGGACGAGTTAAAGCAATCGGTACAAAATGCTGTTTACGAACAAAAAGACCCTTTATTAGTTTATAAATTCGAAGCCTTTGAATTGTTCCGCCAAATGCTGGCTAACGTAAATAAAGAATTGGTAAGCTTCCTGTTCCGCGGTATTATCCCGGTTCAGCAAGATCCGGACGAAGTGCGCGAAGCACGCCCGCAACCACCAAGTATTGATATGCGTAAAATGCGTACATCAAAACCCGAAATGGTAAGCGATAGCGGAATACCAATGAACGATTTTGATACCCGCGAACCACAAAAGCAAATGCCCGTAAAAGCCGAGCAAAAAATTGGCCGTAACGATCCTTGCCCATGCGGTAGCGGTAAAAAATATAAAAACTGCCACGGCGTAGGTCAGGCGTAAAACACCCCTCCCAAACCCTCCCCGGGAGGGAGGGCTTAAAAAAACATTAACAAGGAGCCTCCCCTTTGTGGAGGTTGGAGGGGTGAACATGAAAAAAACAGCATCATATTATAAAGCATTTAGCCGGATAATAGGATGCTGTTTGTTTTTTTTAGCGGTATCAAACGCCCACGCCCAAACCCGTGGCACGGTTGAAGTGATTAAAGACCCACGTATTGATACCCTTGCAGCCCGCCGTTTAGAAGGCGGCAGTCGCACTGTTATAAGTAGCGGTACGGCAACCGGCTATATCTCTACCGATGGTTACCGGGTGCAGTTTTTCAGCGGCGGTAACCGCGACCAGGCTTATAGCGCCCAGGAAAGACTAAGGCAAAAATACCCGGACGTGCGTACTTATATTACCTATCGCGAACCCGATTTCCGTGTCCGCGCCGGCGACTTCCGCACCCGGCTGGAAGCCACCAAATTTATGCAGGAGATCAAAAATATGTTCTCCGGTTTGTTTATTATCTCAGAAAAGATCAATCCGCCCGTTCAATGATAAAGGAAAAGATACAAGCTTTAGCTAAGGATATTTTTAACGATGTAGTGGCCAACCGTCGCCATTTGCACAGCCACCCCGAGTTAAGTTTCCACGAGGTAGAAACATCGGCCTATGTGGCTGCCAAACTGGATGCGCTGGGCATACCATACCAGCGCATGGCCGATAATGGCTTGCTAGGGTTGATCACCGGGGGCAAACCCGGTACCGGCGTTGTAGCCCTGCGCGGCGATATGGACGCGCTGCCGATAACCGAAGCTAACGACGTACCCTACAAATCGCAAAACGCAGGTGTAATGCATGCCTGCGGGCACGATGTGCATACCTCGTCATTATTAGGCACTGCTACCATACTAACCAAACTAAAAGACGAGTTTGGCGGTACGGTAAAGCTGATCTTTCAACCGGCAGAAGAAAAATTGCCTGGCGGTGCCAGCTTGATGATTAAGGAAGGCGTACTGGAAAATCCCAAACCACAGGCCGTAATTGGCCAGCATGTAATGCCGCTGATTGATGCCGGTAAGGTGGGTTTCCGTTCGGGCAAATACATGGCATCAACCGATGAATTGTATGTAACCATTAAAGGAAAAGGCGGCCACGGCGCGCAGCCGCAGCAAAATATCGATCCGGTAATTATTATGGCGCATATCCTAACCGCTTTGCAACAGGTGGTAAGCCGCTTTGCCGATCCTAAAAGTCCATCGGTATTATCATTCGGGAAGGTAATAGCCAATGGCGCCACCAATGTGATCCCTAACGAGGTTTACCTGGAAGGCACCTTCCGCACCATGGACGAAGCCTGGCGCAAGGAAGCCCATATCAAAATGAAAAAAATGGCCGAAGGCATTGCTGAAAGTATGGGCGGTAGTTGCGATTTTAATATTATGCACGGCTACCCTTTCCTCATCAACGAGCCAATACTAACCGCATCCGCACGTTCCCACGCCGAAGACTATTTGGGCAAAGACAACGTGGTTGACCTGGATATCTGGATGGCCGCCGAAGATTTTGCCTACTACTCGCAAGTGGCCGATAGCTGCTTTTACCGTTTAGGCACCCGCAACGAAGCCCGTGGTATCACTTCATCGGTACATACCCCAACCTTTGATGTAGAGGAATCGGCATTGGAGTTAAGCACGGGGTTAATGGCTTATATAGCGGTGAAGCAGTTGGGGGGGTAAGGAATTAATTATACTAACGTTTGCCCACTTAGGGGTTAGTGTTACTAACCCCGTCCCATCAATTCATCATTCTTATTCCGCTCGGTTTGCAACTCGCGGGCCAGTTTCTTTTCTTTATCGTTGGCTTTGGCTTTATAGGCTACAAACTCTTCGTTCAATTCTTCGTATAGCTTGCTGCGGTATTTGGCTTCGCGGCTGTTGCCGCTGGTACGCATTATTACGGCAAGTAATACAATAGCTAAGCCTATTACCAGCCCCCACATTAATAGGTTATACGCGGTTTTTGACATGTAAATGCCCAACAAGCTAATGGCATCCTGGCGCGAATTAGTTTCGGTAATGGCCTGGTCCTTGGTTTTTACATCATTTTGCAGGCTGCTGATAGCTTGGTTTTGCGTTGATAGCCTGGCCTGCGCATCTTTAAGTATCTTTTTTGTCGCGATAAGCGAGTCGTTCATGTTTTTCCATAGCGCGGCAATCATGGGTTGCTGGTAATGGTAGGTTTTACTCATTACGTATTGGTACTGGCCGTTAAGGCTTTTATCGGTACTTACCGGTGTTGGGGCATAAGGGTTTTGTTGCGCTGGCGCTGTGCTTGCAGGCGGTACCTGGCTGCCCGGTTTGGTTTGCGCTGTGCCTGCAGGGGTGTATTTTACCACCCCGGGTTTAGTATATGGTAGTTTGGCAACTGGCTTTATTACCGGTTTCACAACTTTTGCCTTGGTACTGTCTTGCGCGTAAGTAAGGGTAGCGCTGCCCGAAAGGCATAGCGCAACTAATACGCATCTTACAAATAATAGCTTCTTCATAGTGTTTGTAGCATTATAATTAACAAAAGATAGCATCAACAGTTTGTGTGTTTGGGATTATTAAAGGCGAATATAAGGTTTCATAGCAGATTTTTGGCAGTCATACTTATATTAGCGGCATGAATATCGGATTTATTGGACTGGGCGATATGGGTAAGTTGTATGCCAAAGCGTTTGCTAAGGCAGGCTATACCGTTTGCGGTGCCGACCTGCCCGCTAACCGCGAAATGCTGGAAGCGGAACTTACGCCCCTGGGGATTACCGTAAAGGATAATGGCCGGGATGTATCGCGCATCAGCGATTTGATCATCTACTCGGTTGAGGCCGACAGTATGGAAAAGGTAGTGGCCGAATGTGCGGTGGCTACCAAGGCCGGGGCTATTGTGGCCGGCCAAACATCGGTTAAACACCCCGAGATTGCCCTGTTTGAAAAATACCTGCCCGAAGACGCGCAGATCATCACCTTCCATGCTATGCACGGCCCGGGTTTTGAACCAAAGGGGCAAAAACTGATATTGATCCCGCACCGCAGTACGCCCGATGCCTACCAGCGCATGTACGACCTGTTTACGGCCGTTGAAACCGATATTGTAGAGATAGCCGACTATCACGAGCATGATAAGATTGTGGCCGATACACAAGCTGTAACACATGTTGGTTTCGAAAGCATGGGCACAGCCTGGAAAGCCGCCGGGTTTTTCCCCTGGGAAAACGCGTCGTACATTGGCGGGATTGATAATGTAAAGATATTGACTACCCTGCGCATCTTTGGGTACAAAGCGCACGTATACGCCGGGCTGGCCATCCTGAACCCTTATGCCAAACAACAGGTAAGGCAATACGCCGTATCCGAATCAGAATTGTTTAAGCTGATGATCAAAGAAGAAGCGGCCGAATTTAGGGATAGGCTGTATAAGGCCCGCGATTTTGTTTTTCACGAAAGCCGTAAGCCCATTATGCTGAACGATAGCGTGATGCGGGAGTTTTCACTGGCCGATAACGAGCATTTGCGTAAGCCCAACTCGCACCTGAGCATATTAAGTATGGTTGATGCCTGGTACCATTTGGGCGTTAACCCGTACGATAACCTGATCTGCCAAACGCCGCCTTTTCGCCTGCGTTTAGGTATTGCCGAGTATTTGTTTAAGAATGATGAACTGTTAGAAGAATCGATAGAAACGGCCCTGTACGATAAAACCATCCGTGGCGACGACCTGGAATTTCACTCGGCCGTGCGCGAATGGTCGGCCATTATTGGTTACGGCGATATGGAAGGCTACAAAAAGCATTTTAACGAGGTACAAGCCTTTTTTGCCGATAGGCTGGAAGAAGGTAAAACCCAAAGCGCCGAGTTGATCAGAAGGCTGATGGAGTAGGTGTTGGGTTTGCGGATACTCACCACCCCGTCATTGGTAGTTTTAAAATCGCGGGGAGACTATGCGGGTGAAATGACGCAGGCAAACTAACCAAGGCTAAAACTCACCCGGTCGTTGCTTCGCTCGACCACCCTCTCTTCGGCTTCGCCGGAAAGAGGGGTTAGGGTTGTTCGATATTGCTCCTGCCCTCTCCGGCGAAGCCGAAGAGAGGGCCGACCAGCGTAGCGTAGTCGGGGTGAGTAAAAACACGTCATTGCGAGGTACGAAGCAATCATCGGTAGGTAGAGCCTATTTGCTAATGCTTTAAATCCTGATTGGACTGACTTATATGACGATCTAGTTGAGGAATAATAGTTGCACCTTTATAGCTTAACAATGTTCCTCTTCAAGCCGAGGATTACTTCGTGCCTCGCAATGACGCAATGGTGATTAACTAATCATTCGTGGTTTTATGCCATAACTTATGCCAGCCCAAGTTAAAGGCGATAATCAGGTGGTTAAACAATGTAGGCGCCAAGCCATAATGCCGCTTCATAATATCAAAACGCTCGTTTAAACTTTGGCGGTGGCGTTTTTTCGACATACCGCCTACCAGGTATTTGGCCACATACCCATCCACCTTAACAATATTTTTAGCCTTTTTAGCCGCGCGGATAATCCAATCTATATCGGCACTCAATTGATACCGGCGATCGTAAGGTTCGGCTAATGCGCGGCGGATATAAATGGCCTGGTGGCTTATACTCATGCCGTAATTAAAACTGCGCCAGGTAAAATTATCGGGCGCTTTATGACGCCGCCGGCCAAGGCTTTGTAATTGCTCATCTATCATTTCCGTTTCGCCATAATAAATATCTGCATCGGGCGCGGTGGCAAATACTTTGGCTACGGTAGCGTTATCGTAAAACTCATCGCCGCTGTTCATAAATATTACGTAATAGCCGGTGGCGGCAGCCAGGCCCTTATTCATGGCATCGTAAATACCCTCGTCCCTTTCGCTGATGAGTTTGCTTACACGGGCCTTGTACTTCGCTATTACATCCAGGGTGCCATCATTTGATAGACCATCAACTACAATATATTCGATATGGGGATAGCTTTGGTTAGTAACCGAAAGTATGGTACGCTCAATATCGCGCGCATTATTATACACAATGGTAATAACCGATAAAACAGGATGAAGGGCAGCCATTAGTTCAGCAATGAACGGTAAAGATCGATATATTTTTCGGCAACAATTTCGTTAGTGAAATTTTGCAGCACTTTGTTACGGGCATTATTGGCTAAAGCCGCAGGCGCGTTGCTATTCAGTACAAAGCTAATCCCTGCCGCAAAATCAACCGGCGATTTATATTCGGCCAGGTAACCGTTTTGCAAATGATCAATCATATCGGGGATACCGCCGGTATTAAAGGCCACTACCGGCGTGCCGCAGGCCAGGGCTTCCATTACGGTATTGGGCAGGTTATCTTCAATAGCGGGGGTCACATACACATCGGCCAGGCTGTATAGTTCGGCCATATTCTGTTGAGATGATACCAGGCCCATCTCGTACACCTTAAAAGGCAGCATGGTCATATCAAAGGTTTTATTTTTACCAAATACTATTATTTCCACCTCATCGCCATAATTCTTTCTTAACTCCTGCAAGGCATCCACCAAATAAACAATGCCCTTGCGGCGGTCCATTACATTGGCGGCGCCAAACAAAATGATCTTTTTATCGGCAGCTATGCCCCATTTGCTTCGCCCGGCCACATTATCCTTGGGCGAAAAAATTACAGTATCAATAGGGTTAGGGATAGTTTCAATACGATAGCCCTTTAATAACGAACTTTGCCGGGCCATATCAGCCAGCCAATGGCTGCAAGTTACAAAAACAATGCTGTCAGGGTCGGCGAAAAGGTGCATTTTGCGCTGCCAGCCTTTGTTGGATATATCGCGGGCATCGGGGTCAATCAGCATCCAGCAATAGCCGCATTGGTGGGTAAAGTGGTTGCAGTCGCCGGCGTAGTGGCAACCGCCGGTAAAGGCCCACATATCGTGCAGGGTCCACACCACGGGTTTGCCCAGGCGCGTTAACTTAATAAGGTTGTTGGTAGACAGGAAACCGCGGTTGGTCCAGTGCAGGTGGAGCAGATCAGCATTTTGTATATGCGCCTCCTGCGAAATATCTGTGCCGGTTTGCGCGGTTGAAAAAGCAAAACGAACGGCTTTGGTATCGGCATTAAAAATAATAAAGGGGATGCGCTCGGCTAAAAAATGATACATTGCCCTTAGCCTGCCAAATAAACCTTTGGCTACGGAATGTACATGTTCATCGCCGGTTTGCTTGTCCTGCACCACAAAATTGGCATCAACCTGTTTCAGTTGCAGGGCCTTAAGCAGGCGCATACATGCCGCCGGGGCACCGCCGCCAGCGTCGGATGTATTAATAAGCGTAACTTTCATGCAGATTAGGTGCTATATTACGGACAATTATAATAATTATAAAAATGAATATTTTACTTTTGATGCCGGCTAACATCAATAGCTAAAACTAACAACTACAGGGAATAAATGAATTTCTTCACTTATCTGTTCCAGGACTGGAAAGCGAACCGCGGAAACCCGAAAGGTAAAATGGTGCTGCTGATGTTTCGCCTGCTGCAATATGTGAACCAATATACCATCCTGAAGATCATTTTTATTCCCTACCTGATATGGTACCGCTTTTTTGTAGAGTGGGTGTTATGTATCGAATTGCCCCGTAAACTAGTCATAGGCAAAGGTTTGATCTTATATCATGGCCAGGCGCTGGTGGTTAATTTTAAAACGGTAATAGGTGATAATTGCGTGCTGCGCAATTCGGTAACCATAGGCCATAAAAAACTGGCCGACGGCACGATGAGCGGTTGCCCCAGGATTGGTAATAATGTAGATATTGGCGCCAATGTATGTATTATTGGCGATGTGGTGATAGGCGATAACGTGGTGATTGGAGCAGGATCGGTAGTGGTGAAGGATATCCCGGCAAATAGTGTGGCGGTGGGGAACCCGGCGAAGGTGCTGGGGTAGCGGGCAGTAACGGCGATTTACTCACCCGGTCTGCGCTGCGCTGGACCACCCTCTCTTCGCCTGCGGCGGAAAGAGGGGATAGGATAACCGAAATTGCTCCTGCCCTCTTTCCGCGAAGCGAAGAGAGGGTCGACGAGTGAAACGATGTCGGGGTGAGTAGACAGAGCGATAAGTAATTAGGATTAATGGAGCAAAATTTAACAGACCGTAACTTCTGGAAGGCTTTTTGGGAATCGAAAAAAGACCTGATATTTCATATCAAACCCGATTATTATTTCGGGGGCATTATGGCTAAGCTGATTGCTGATAAGGGCATTCAGTCGGCTATTGAACTGGGTGGCTTTCCCGGGTATTACTCCACGTATCTCAAAAAATACCAACACCTGGATACTACCCTGTTTGATTATTATATCGATGAGGATATTATTAATCGCCTGCTGGAAAAGAACGGTCTGAAACCCGGTGATATCCATATCATCGAATCAGACCTGTTTACCTATCAAACCGAAAAGCTGTACGATATGGTACTGTCCTTTGGTTTGATAGAGCATTTTAGCGATACCAAAGATATTATAAAACGCCACCTGCAATTTTTAAAGCCCGGCGGTGTGTTGTTTATTACGCTCCCCAATTTTAAGGGTGTTAACGGTTGGGTACAGCGCAAGTTCGATCGCAGCAATTACGATAAGCATTTTATTGAAAGTATGAACCTGCAATTGCTGGCCACTACTTGCCGCGAACTGGGGTTGACCGAGGTAGAATCCTTTTATCACGGTAAGTTTTCGGTATGGTTGGAAAACCGGGCCGAGCAGAACGCGGTGGTTAAGGGATTGGTAAAAACCATCTGGTTTGCAGGTAAGATCTTTACAAAAATTGTCCCTATCGAAACAAAGGTGTTTTCGCCATATATTGTATTGAAGGCAATTAAGTAAATTGCAAACAACAACGTACTATTATTAACTATTTCAGTTTATGAAAAAATTGTACCCTTTATTGTGTGCTTTGCTGTTGCCTGCCTTTATGCAGGCCCAAAGTCGCGAAGTTTACTTCACATCAAACCCAGCATTAACGCCCGACGGCAAAACGGTGATCTTCAGTTTTGAGGGCGACCTTTGGAAAGCCGACATAGCCAACCCCGTAGCCACCCGGCTTACCGCTATGCAGGGCGAGGAAACCAGTCCGCGGGTATCGCCCGATGGGCAATGGCTGGCCTTTTCATCTAACCAATATGGCAGTAACGATGTATACGTTATGCCTATGGCCGGTGGCGATATTAAACAACTCACCTGGCACGATGCCAGCGACGAGGTTGATTCCTGGAGCTGGGATTCAAAATCCATTTACTTTACATCGGGCAGGTATAACAGTTTTTCCGAGTATAAGGCGGGACGCGATGGGGGGACACCCACCAGGTTATTTGGCAATTACTTTAACACCATACACGGCGTGGTTGAGCATCCCAAAACCGGCGAACTGTTTTTTAGCGATACCTGGGAAAGTTACCGTTTCCCGCAGCGTAAGCATTATAAGGGTGCTTATAACCCTGACATCGCATCGTACAATCCTAAAACCAAAGCCTATAAGCAATATACCGATTGGATAGGTAAGGACTTTTGGACAACAATAGACCAAAAAGGCGACATCTTTTTCGCATCCGACGAGGGTAACGGCGAGTACAACCTGTACACCTTTATCAACGGTAAAAAAACAGCGCTCACCGATTTTAAAACATCTATTAAGCGCCCCAATGTAAGCGCCAATGGTTCAACTGTGGTTTTTGAGAAAGATTATCAGCTATACACCTATGATGTAGTATCAAAAAAAACGCAGAAACTAAACTTTACCATCTTCCGCAATAATGTATTGCCTAAGGATCAGGAGTTTGAAATAACCGGGCATATCGAAGCCATGGACTTATCTGTCGACGGTAAAAAGATGGCTTTTGTATCGCGCGGGGAATTGTTTGTGAGCGATGCCGAGGGTAAATTCATTAAGCAAATTCAACGTGGCAATAGCGAAAGGGTAACCGAAGTGAAGTGGATGCCCGATAACCGCAGCCTGATTTACTGCCGTACCTTTGGCGGCTACCCTAACTTATTCACCATTGCGGCCGATGGTACAGGTGCCGAAAAGCAACTAACCAGCGATAAGGGCAGTGACCGCCTGATGACCGTTAATAAAACCCATACGCAAGCGGTTTACCTAAGCGGCCGTAACGAGGTAAGGCTGATTAACCTGAAAACGCTGGAAAATAAAACCGTGGTGAAAGACGAGCTTTGGGGTTTCCAAAACTCGCAGCCGGGCTTTTCGCCTAACGACGAGTATGTGGTGTATACCGCTATCCGCAATTTTGAGCAGGACATTTTTGTGTACAAGATCAGCAGCGGAAAAATCACTAACCTTACCAATACGGGCGTTACCGAGAGCGAGCCGGTATGGTCGCCGGATGGTAAGTATATCTTCTTCGCATCATCGCTTACACAGCCGCAATACCCTTATGGCGCGCGCGACGCGCATATTTATCGTATGCCGCTGCAAAAATACGACGAGTATTTCCGCCTGAACAAGTTTAACGATTTGTTTACCGAAGCTAAAAAAGACAGTACGCCGGCCGAAAAGAAACTGGCCGCTACCAAGCCCGAAGATAAAAAACCATCGATGCTGCCCGCGCCTAAGCCGCCCGTTGATATACTTATCGATACCGACGATTTGATGAAGCGCATAGAGCGGATCAGCCCGGCATTTGGCCAGCAACGCTCGGTAGATGTGATCCAAAAGGGCGAGAAAACCTTTGTGTACTTCGCATCAAACCATGCCGAGGGGCGAAGCGCTATTTATCGCACTACGATTGAACCTTTCGAAGCCAACAAAACCGAAAAGGTAATGGGGGCTGATTTTGGCGGGTACGATATTGTGCGTGCTGCCGATAAATACTATATGCTGGCCAATGGCACTGTTTATAAACTGAATATCGACCTGAACAAGGTGGATAAGATAGAGATGAACACCCACTTTGACCGTAACCTGGCCGGCGAATTTAGCCAGATGTTTGACGAAAGCTGGGCCGGTTTGGATGAGAACTATTACGATGGCAATTTCCATGGCGCTAACTGGGCCAAAATACACGATGATTATAAGGCCTTTGTGCCCTATATAAACAACCGTGCCGACCTGCGCCTGCTGCTGAACGATATGCTGGGCGAACTAAATTCATCGCACCAGGGCTTTAATTCGGGCGGGACAGAGGAGCGGGTTTACTTGCGCTACCGTACCATGGAAACCGGGATTGTTTATGATAACGATGATCCGTACAAAGTAACATCGGTACTAAAACTGAGCAATGCCGATAAAAAAGGTATCGACGTACAAGCCGGCGACCGCCTGAAAGCGGTGAATGGTGTAAATGTTGATGAGAAAATGGACCGCAACTTTTACTTCACCAAGCCATCGCTTGACCCGGAATTGGAACTGACCTTTGACCGCGCAGGTAAAAGGATCAATGTTAAGATTCACCCCGAAGCATCGGGCCAGTTTAGGGGCGATTTGTATGATGACTGGATAGATCATAACAAAAAAGAGGTAGAGCAAAAAAGTAAGAACAGGATTGCTTATGCTTATATGAAAGATATGTCGACCCAGGCGCTGGAGAAATTTATGCTGGATATGGTAGAGGATGCCTATAAAAAAGACGCGCTGATACTGGACCTGCGTTATAACACCGGTGGTAACGTACACGATGGTGTGCTGCAATTCCTGTCGCAGCGCCCATACCTGCAATGGCAATACCGCGGCGGCGCTAAAACGCCTCAGCCTAACTTTGGCCCGGCTGCTAAGCCCATCATATTATTAGTAAACGAGCAAACGCTGAGCGACGGCGAAATGACCGCCACCGGCTTTAAATCATTGGGCCTGGGTAAGATCATTGGCACCGAAACTTACCGCTGGATCATTTTTACCAGCGCCAAGGGCCTGGTTGATGGTTCCAGCTATCGCGTGCCCGCCTGGGGCTGCTTTACGCTGGATGGACAGGACGTAGAGAAAACTGGTGTAAAACCAGATATCAATATTAAAACCGGTTTTACCGATAGGTTAAACAATAACGACCCGCAATTGGATAAAGCCATAAGCGAGATAATGGGACAATTGAAGTAAGTCCGAAAGTCGGAAAGTCCGAAAGATAAAAGCAAAAGGGGCTATGGCGGTAACGCCATAGCCCCTTTTGCTTTTATGATTAATAGGAGTGGGAGTGGTGTCAACCGGAGTAGTTGCCTTTTAGTTTCCATCCCGTCATTGCTTCGTGCCTCGCAATGACGTGTTGTGTGGGAAAACGTATTAAGGAAGCAGGCAAGCCAAAGTCGACTCACGCCGGTGACTTGTATAGATAAAAAAAAGGCAAGTCACCGACTTGCCTTTTTTTCCTAAAGCTTCAATCACGAACTAAAGCCGGTATAGGTTACTTCTTTCTTTTTATGCCAGAATAAGCCGCGCCGCCTAAGGCCAGCACTAATAGGATCGATCCTGCTAATGAAAGCTTCTCGCCTACATAATAAGAGGTAGGGTGGAAATCGAATTGAATAGTGTGGTTACCTACCGGGATCTGTGCCGCGCGTAAAAGGTAATCGGCACGGAAATAAGGTTGTTCCTTACCGTCAATCAGCATCTTCCAGCCCTTTTCGTAATAGATCTCCGAGAAAACAGCCACC
Organism: Bacteroidota bacterium; assembly: GCA_040389105.1. Taxonomy (GTDB): domain Bacteria; phylum Bacteroidota; class Bacteroidia; order Sphingobacteriales; family Sphingobacteriaceae; genus Mucilaginibacter. The sequence continues at coordinate 9,922 of JAZKAO010000003.1, read as the reverse complement.
TGCGATGTAGCAGAACTGCTTTGGTAGGTTAAGTGATCGGGTTGATAGCTGGTTAAGGTAAGGGTAGCAGCAGGGTCGTTACCCAATTGTTTTTCGTTAATGGCACTTTTGTAACGCCTGTCAACAATAGCCTCATCCCTTGGTGCAAAAGCGCTGATGGCTTGCATCTCCTGGTCGGCGTTATCGGCAAAGGCAATCTTTTTCACAAACCATGCATGGCCGCAAGCGGTGGAGTTAACATGCATACTGGCCATACCCGATTTTGGGTCGGTAGTAATAATGTATTTGGCATTCAGCATATCCAACACATCCTGGTTAACACCATTGGTAAACTGGTTATCAATCAGTTCGTCAAAACGTTTTAAACGTGCTGCCGAGTAGCCTCCTATTGATTTATGGAAGAATGGATTGGTTAAATCGTATTTTAAATTGGCCGATGCATCAAACACCCGGTAATTGGGATCGGTGTCGCGCAGGATAAACTGGTCAACCTCGCGTGCCTTTATCACGGCGTCGGCTTCTACCTTATCCTGGTAGCTTGAATCCTTTAAATAACGCTTATCTATCTGCCACATATCAATCAGCACCAAAGCAAATAGTGCTAACGATACCATAGTTAAATTGATCTTTTGCTTAATAAATGCCCACAGGATACCAAAGGCTATCAGCACAAACACCAGTGTACGCAGCGCGTCTATCCGTGCCAGGTAAATCCTGTCGCGGGTTAGGGCGTTGGCAATGCTGGTAGCAAAGGCGGTATCGCCTTGTAAGTTGTTGCTTAGGTTAGCTATACCCGCAGCCTGGTTGGGCGAGCGGAAATCCAAAAAGGTATCAGGAATGGCTAACAGTACAATTGTAAGGCCGCCAACAATATAAAGGGTAAGCTTTAACTTTTTCAGAATATAAGTTTTGTCTTTAGCGTCAATGATCTCTTGCACGGCCAAAAATGCCAGTAGGGGGAAACATAAGCTGGCTACCGCCAAAATAGATTCTACAGCGCGGAACTTATTATAAAGCGGGAAGTAATTAAAGAACAGATCGGACAGGAAAGGCAGGTTACGGCCAAACGACAGGAACATGGTTAGTAATACGGTCCCCAGTATCCACCATTTTAACCTGTTTTTAACTACAATTAAGCCAAATACAAACAAAAAGCAAACCACCGCGCCAAAATACCATGGGCCGCCTGTGCCCGGCTTACCGCCCCAATAAAGAGAAAGCCCCGGAAAATTTGCCAATTGCTGCGCGATAGTTACCGATTGATCTTCGGATTGGCCTTTGGCAATAAATAATTTAGCTGTTTCCGAATCTTTATCTAACGGAACAGTTGCCAAATCGCCACCGCCATAAGCGTTAGGCACAAGGAAGGTAAAGCATTCGCCTACACCCTGGCTCCACTCGTAAGCGTAGGTTTTGGTTAGTCCGTTTTTAGGCTCCTTGCTGGTTTTAGTCAAGTTTGATGGGCCGCGGTAGCTATCCTTGCTATATTCAAACGTACTCCATAAAACGGCGGCGTTTACCAAAATGGCCAGCACCAATGCACCGCCTAAATAAGCCATCGATTTTAAAAATGCAGGGGTGGTTTTTGTTTTTACCGCATGATACAGCTCAATACCTAATAAAATGATGAGGGCCAGCAACAGGTAATAGGTCATTTGGATATGGTTCGATTTAATTTCCATAGCCAAAAAGAACGCGGTTAGCGCGCCACCTGTTAAGTACTTGCCCCGCAGGGTGATCAGTATCCCCGCCAGTATGGGCGCAAAGAAAGCAATAGCAAGCACCTGGTTAGCATGCCCCGATACAATATAAATAATGTTATACGATGAAAATGAAAAGGCTATAGCCCCTGCTGCTGCCAGCCATGGGTTTAGCTTTAAAACGCAAAATAGCAGGTAGGCGCCCAGCATTAATATCAGCATGGTGCCAACCGGGTTGGGGAATACGGCCAATTCGGCCTTAATAACCCAGGTTGCTATGCTGGCATTGTATGGCGCCCATATTTGGTAAGCGGGCATACCGCCAAATATTTGGTTGGTCCATAAAATGGTAGTGCCCTTGGCCTTATAGTCATTTATTTCCTTTTGGGTGGATTGCGCGCCTATTACGTCACTTTGCCCCAGCGTTTTGCCGCTAAAGGATGGTGTAAAGTAAAAAAAGCAGATCCCTAAAAAAATCCCGATAATGGCCAGGTGTACACCATTTTGCTTAAACCAGTTATTCATTTGTTTGTTGAAAAGATAATATATTCCTCAAAAATAGAAATTTGAGCGAGAATAGGAATTAATAAGTTTTTATGCGGATTGGTATTAGCACACTTGTGCTTTCATCCTGAACAGGACAAACATCAGTATTAAACCGGCCAGGCTTAGCACATAGCCAATGATGTTGTTTTTGCCGTACTCGTGAATATTACGGCGGATGGTATAGTAATTATAAAGCGCCAGGCCACCTATCATCACCCAAAAAAACCAATTTATTTTGGTGCACATGGCAAAAACCTCTATCCCTACGGCCATTATTACATAGTTTACCACTATTAATATCAGCGATTCGGGCGTGCCGAAATGCTTGCGCTTGTAAAGTTCTTCGGGTAACATGGCTTTAAGGTTTATTTAATTTCCTCGTAATCTACAAAATCACCTTCAGAATCGGGCACCGTGTTCTTTTTATTTTGCGGGATATGATCGATTTTGATAGAACCTTCGGGCTTGCGTTGTTGCTGGTAATTTTGCTGATGGCCCTGTTGCTGTGCCGCCTTATTAATTACACTTTGCAGTATCGACGGTAAAAACCAGCGCACTAAACTGCGGATGATGTATAGTATACAAATGGATATGATCAGAAAGCGAATAAGTATCATCTGATTTTTTTTAGTTTTAGCTTACAAATATAAGTTATTAACGTTTAAAATGAATAAATGTGATATTCATGATGTGCAAATGTGCGTATGTGCAAATATGCAGATGAAAAATCATATCTGCACATTCGCTAAAATTTCTCCAGCATCATTTTCTCCAGCGCGAACATTTCGTCGCGCAGTTTAGCGGCCAGTAAAAAGTCCATATCCTTGGCGGCGGTCATCATTTCCTTTTTAGTGTTATCGATAGATTTTTGCAAATCCTTTTTACTCATGTACTGCACAATTGGGTCGGCAGCCAGGGCGTTGATCACCGAATCGGCCTCTACATAAGCCTTTTGCACACCGCCAATAAAGTCCATCACCGATGTTTGCTCGATAATAGCCTCGCGCGATTTGCCTACCGTAGTTGGCGTAATGCCATGCTCGGTATTATAGGCTATTTGTAACTCGCGGCGGCGGTTGGTTTCATCCATCGTTATCCGCATCGAATCGGTTATTTTATCGGCATACATAATTACCCGGCCACGATCATTACGGGCGGCGCGACCAATAGTCTGGATCAGCGATTTCTCCGACCGCAGGAAGCCTTCCTTGTCGGCATCCAAAATAGCCACCAGCGATACTTCGGGTAAATCCAAACCCTCGCGCAATAAGTTGATGCCTATCAGTACATCAAATTCGCCTAAACGCAGGCCACGCAATATTTCTACCCTCTGCAGGGTTTTTACCTCCGAGTGGATATAGCGGCATTTAATGCCCAGGCGGTCCATGTATTTAGCTAATTCTTCGGCCATGCGCTTGGTGAGGGTGGTTACCAATATACGGTCGCCCATTTTTATGGTTTTATCTACCTCGTCCAACAAATCATCTACCTGGTTAATGACCGGGCGCACATCAATCACTGGATCAAGCAAGCCTGTCGGGCGAATCACCTGTTCTACCACTACACCGCCAGATTTTTCCAGTTCGAAATCGCCGGGTGTTGCGCTTACGTATAGCGTTTGCGGGGCCAGGCTTTCAAACTCCTGGAAGTTAAGCGGGCGGTTATCCAGCGCTGCCGGCAGGCGGAAGCCATAATCAACCAGCGAGAGCTTGCGCGACCTATCACCGCCGTACATGGCACGGATCTGCCCTACGGTTACGTGGCTTTCGTCAATCACCATCAGGTAATCATCAGGGAAGTAATCCAGTAAACAGAAAGGCCTTGCACCCGGCTCGCGCCCATCAAAAAAGCGCGAGTAGTTTTCAATACCCGAACAATAACCCAACTCGCGGATCATCTCCAAATCGTAATTGGTGCGTTCTTCTAAACGCTTGGCTTCCAAAAAGCGGCCATCGGCAATAAATTGCTTTTTGCGCGTTTCCAGTTCCTCCTGTATAGCCCAGATAGATTGTGTAAAGCGTTCGCGCGGGGCCACGTACAGGTTGGCCGGGTAAACCACCATGTGCGTCATCTTCTCTACCGTTTTGCCGGTGGCCGGATCAAAACTGCTTAGTTCTTCTATATCATCGCCAAAAAACGAAACCCGGTAGGCATAATCCAAATAAGCGGGGAAGATCTCCACATTATCGCCTTTAACACGGAACGTGCCGCGTTTAAAATCGGCCGTGGTGCGGGCGTATAGTATCTCTACCATACGGTGCAGAAAGGCATTGCGGCTGATACGGGTGCCTACGGCAAATTTGAATACCGAATTGGCAAAATCCTCGGGGTTGCCCATACCATAAATGCAGGATATAGACGATACTACAATTACATCCCGCCGGCCCGACATGAGGGCCGAGGTAGTGCGCAGGCGCAGCTTCTCAATCTCCTGGTTTATTTGCAGGTCCTTTTCTATATAAGTATTGCTGCTGGGTATAAAAGCTTCGGGCTGGTAATAATCGTAATAGGATACAAAGTAGTTCACCGCGTTTTCGGGAAAAAACTGCTTCATTTCGCCATATAACTGGGCGGCCAGCGTTTTGTTATGGCTTAATATCAGCGTAGGCTTTTGCGTTTGCTGTATCACATTGGCCACCGTAAACGTTTTGCCCGAACCGGTTACACCCAACAGGGTTTGGAACGGGTCGCCATTATTAACACCTTCCACCAGTTGGCGAATAGCTTCGGGCTGGTCGCCGGTGGGTTTATATATCGAGGTTAGCTTAAAATCCATGGATTAAACAAAAATACGTTTTTAGTGATTAGTTAATCAGTGATTGCAGATTAGTTTACACTGAGGTAACTTTATATGATAATTGATCATGCAAAATAACATTAGGGGAATGACAACCCTATGTCAGTAATAATTAACAGGCATTAATATGCAACATTAAATTAACTGGAATGTTATACGATTAACCAAACAGATCTTTTACTGATAAATAATGATTTTGCACATACAGAAAGGGTTTACACAAAGTTTACATATTTTAATGTTTACAATATTCAAATAATTGATAATCAATGCATTATAAATAAAATGGGTTTACACAAATGTAAATGCCAATATTGCTGATACACTCAGTTTTTTTCGGCTGCTTTACGTATCTTTATGTTATCTGAATAAACCTTTAACCACTAAAAATGCTCTTTGTTCTAAATAAAACAAATACCGTAGCCAACAAATTTCTGGCCGAATTGCGCGATGTAAATACCCAGCAAGACCGCCTGCGTTTTAAGCGCAACCAGGAGCGCCTGGGCGAGATTTTGGCTTACGAGATCAGCAAGAAACTAAAGTATACCGAAACCGAAGTGCAAACACCGCTGGGGATTGCCAATATTAATGTACCGGCCGAGCAGCCAGTTATCGGTACCATCTTACGGGCTGGGTTGCCCTTTCAGCAAGGGTTTATGAATTTTTTCGATCAGTCGCCGGGGGCATTTATTACCGCTTACCGCAAGGTGAAAAAAAGCGGCGATTTTGTAATTAAGATAGACCATATCAGCACCCCCAATTTAGATGACTGTACCCTGATACTGGCTGATACCATGCTGGCCACCGGGCAAAGCATTGTGCAGGTATGCAAGGAATTAATGGCTACCTACACCATAAAAAACTTGCACATTGCCGCCGTAATTGCCAGCACCGAAGGTATTGAACACGTTCGGGCCAATCTGCCCAAAGCGCACTTATGGGTATGCGCGGTAGATGAGGAGATGACCACGAAGGCGTATATCGTCCCAGGTTTGGGCGATGCGGGGGATTTGGCCTTTGGGGAGAAAGTGTGAGGAGATTTCGGATTTGGGATGTTCGATTTCGGATTTGTTAAGTAATTTTGGCATCAAATAACCAAATTGTCATTGCGAGGTACGAAGCAATCGCGAACTATGCAAGGCCGCTCTTTGGGTGTGCGATTGCTTCGTACCTCGCAATGACATGGTTTGAATTATCCGAAATGAAACAATACACCCACATCTTCTTCGACCTTGACCATACCATTTGGGATTTTGATAAAAATGCCGAGGAAACCCTGCACGAGTTATATGTCATACATCGGCTGAACGATATTGGCCTCACATCGGCCGATGTATTTATTGAAACCTATACCGCCAATAATCACAAACTGTGGCGCGAATATCATTTAGGCAATATCAGCAAAGAAACCTTGCGCGAGGCCCGCTTTAAACAAACTTTCCTTGATTTAGGCGTACACCCCAATGTAATGCCGCATGGTTTTGAAGATGCTTACGTGCGGCTTTGCCCTACTAAAACAAACCTGTTCCCCCACGCGCACCAAACGTTGGAATATTTGCAGGCAAAGTATACGCTGCATTTAATTTCGAACGGGTTTAAGGAATCGCAGGCTACCAAAATCAATAATACAGGCATAGGTAAATACTTTACGCATGTGGTCGTATCCGAAATGGTGGGTGCTAACAAACCCGATAAAGCTATTTTTCAATATGCGTTGGATTTGGCCGGGGCTACCAAGCCTGAAAGCCTGATGATAGGCGACAGCCTGGAAGCCGATGTAATGGGCGCCCTTAAATTTGGGATAGATGCTATTTATTTTAACCCTGCGGGATTAGAAAAGCCTGCTGATGTACCAACACAAATTACCGATTTAAAGGAGTTGATGGATTTGTTGTAAATCGTGGGGATGATTTAACCACAGAGGTCACAGAGGGAGAAGGCACGGAGAACACAGAGGTATTGTGTGACATTAAGTTCCAAATAATTTAAATCTCTGTGGCCTCTGTGAAAAATCTCTGTGACCTCTGTGGTTAAATAACCAACTAATCTGCTACTCACAATTCAACTAAACTCCTGCCTTGGCATTATTTATACGGCGGTGTATAAACCGGATGATCCCGAAACGTTAAAATAGTGGTATCCTCTACTTTGTTTGATGCCCGGTCAAACTCGTGAAACAACTCTACCGAACGGGTGATGGAGGCATCGTCTGATCGGCCCCGTTTAATTTTCTCGTGATACTCGGCTAAGGAGCGGCAGAAGTAGTGGTTCAGCTGGATTTTATCTGTACTGACCGGCGAAAATGATTTAGGGATACGCACAAAATGTTCGTTCACGCAAAACTTCCACTTGATATATTTAAAGCTATGGGCATCAAATACTTTGCGCGTATATTTAGGCTGAATAATGCTTTTTATATGCTTGTTCACGTCAAATGTATCGTCCGATCGCAACACGAAGCTTTCTAGTTGCGGCCGCCCGGTTTTCTCTACATACCCTGCCGATCCAAACATCAGCCAGTTAATGCCCAGTCCGCCGTAGCCCTCGTAATCTTTTAAAAATGCCCGCAAATCGCCATGGGTAGTTTTGGGGACAATAAACTCGTCGGTATCAATAAAGGCTATCCAGCGCGATTGCATCCCGTATTTTTTGAGGCAATGCTTATAGGTCACATATTGCATAGATACACCGGGGAAGTTAATAACCGTTACATATTTTAATAAGTCGAGTTTTTGCAGGGTATCTTGTACCGGTATGGTGCTGCCGTTATCGTAAATGTAAAAGTGCTGTACGCCAACTTTAAGGTGATAGTTTACCCATTCGTCCAGGTAATTGTTCTCGTCCTTAATAATACAGCAGATGGAAATATAATGAGGGGCTTTACGCGAAATAAATGATTTTAGGTAGTTTATCATTATGGCATTAAAATTCTGTCGGCACAAAAGTAGGCCTTTATTGTTAAAAACTAATTGGGCTGTGTTATTAATAGGATAAGTTTAAAACTCAGGTTAGTATATATCAGCATAAAGCAATTAACTTTGATATGATGAACATCACCAACGAGCGTAAAAAAACAGAAGCTGTACTGGATACCTATCGCGCATGGATAGATAAGGTTACCGACGAGCGCTTTACCGAAACCCCGCCGGGTGAGGGCTGGTCGTACGCCGAGGTATATTCGCATATTATGCAGGCCACACTGGGGTCGACCATAGCGGCCGAGCGCTGCACGCAAAACAATTGCAAGCCTACTACAAAAAAAATGAACTGGCTGGGTAAACTGGTGCTGTTTTTCGGGAGGTTCCCGCCCGGGGCGCGGCTTAAGGAGCCCCAAAAACTGGCCGAGAAAATGCCCGCGTTAAAGATCAGTAAAGAAGAAGCCCGCAACCTGATCATTAAATGCCGCCAGCGGCTGGATACCGTTATCACCCTGATGAAGGATGCCGAAAACGACGGCCGCATCCATCACCCCCGTTTGGGGATGCTGAATGCAGGCCAATGGTTAAAGTTTATCCGCATCCATTTGCTGCATCATTTAAAGCAATTAAAGCGGATTGAAAATAAATTTGCAGGCTGATGCAACTTTTAACATTTAACACAGTCTTAACACTATAATAATTTAAGAATAAGAACTTTGTTAAAATTTGTTAGATATGCATTTTGATTATCTGCTTGTTGTAGGGTTACTATTATTTGTACTCCTTTTTTATGCCAGCCCTTATGAGTTTAAAACCAATGAGGACGACGAGGACGAATAGTAGGCGCCAAACCCAATTGTTTAATTTATACCGGTTTTTTAAACCGGGCGGACAAATACCCCCTCAAATTTAATGGCGAAGCGCGAAGTAGATATCGTCATTATATCCGATGTGCACCTGGGCACTTATGGCTGCCACGCTAAGGAGCTGTTAAAATACCTTAAAAGTATTAAGCCCAAAATACTCATCCTTAACGGCGATATTATTGATATCTGGCAGTTCAGCAAATCGTACTGGCCCGAGGCGCATACCAAAGTGCTGCGCCGCATTATGAAGTTTATTACCGAAGGCACACCTGTATATTACCTTACCGGCAACCACGATGAAATGCTGCGCAAGTTTGCCGATTTTAACCTCGGTACATTTCAACTCCTGAATAAACTGGTACTGAATGTTGATGGCAAAAAGGCCTGGATCTTTCACGGCGATGTGTTTGATGTAACCATGCAGCACTCTAAATGGCTGGCCAAAATGGGCGCGGTAGGCTATGATACGCTCATCCTGATCAATAGTTTAACCAACTGGTTCCTCACTAAATTGGGCCGGCCAAAAATGAGCTTCTCGCAAAAAGTGAAAGCCAAATTTAAGGATGCCGTAAAGTTTATTAACGCTTTTGAACAAACCGCTGCCGATTTAGCCGTGAATAAAGGTTACGATTATGTGATCTGCGGCCACATCCACCACGCCGAGATCCGTACCATACCATCAACCGAAGATAACGGCTCGGTATTATACCTTAACTCGGGCGATTGGGTAGAAAGCCTGAGCGCGCTGGAGTACCATAAAAAGGAATGGAAGGTTTTTACCTACCGCCCCGAAGATTTTAATACCGAACCCGACGAGGACGATAAAACCGATGCAGAAGACCTGGAAGCCAAACTGGATGTAAATGTGCTGTTAGAGCGGTTTAGGCAGGAGGTTTAAATACCCCACTATAAACCCAGCGTTATTGCGAGGTACGAAGCAATCCTCGGCTTGCATTGCGGCTCTGTATATCGATGATTGCTTCGTACCTCGCAATGACGGGGTGATGAGCGCTTTGTGGCCTTTGCGAAAAACTTTGTGCCCTCCTATGTTTGTTATCAATGATTATATTAGAATATTAAAGTGAGGGAAATGAG
>JAZKAO010000002.1:0-29174 GCA_040389105.1 Bacteroidota bacterium | reverse complement strand
CATAGTTCATAGTTCATAGTTCATAGTTCATAGTTCATAGTTCATAGTTCATAGTAACAAAAAAGGTCTGCAGTATTTGTTTGCAGACCTTTTTATTTTTCTCGTAGCTACTATGATCTATCGACCATCAACCATCTACTAATTAGTGGCTTACCGGGTTATCTGCTTTGTTAAGTGTGCCGTTGGTGAACAACAAAGGGTTAACCTTTTTAGGGTCGCCCTGGTAAACCCAAATCATGTTGCCAATATATTTGCGAAAGGCGTCACTAACCTGTGTTGGGGTTAGTTTTTTAACATCATCTGCAAACGTTAAAGATCGCCTCCAGTTGCTATGCAGCACCTCGTTAGATACTATTGAACCTGCCTGCGCGGTGTTGGTTTCGTTTTTGTAGTAAAAACCTGTTAAATAAGTAACCTTCATATCGGCAACATCGGCAGCGTTAAAACCTTCCCGTTTTATCCTGTCTACCAGCTTATCAAAAACAGCTATGTATTTATTAGGCTCGGTGGTTGACACCGAAACTTTAGATACCGAGGTAGCCCCGCCGCTAAACCATGCCGATGGCGCATAAGATAAACCATTATTGGTACGAATATCCAGAAAGTGCTTGTCGTAAAAAATACGCATGGCTACGGCAAAGGCATCATAATCAGGCATGCCCGGCGAAGGGCCGCTGCTTACACCTTCCACATAATTAGTAGCCAGGTCGCGCTTTTCGGCAGAGAAGGTGGTTTTATAAACCCTAAAAAACGATTTCTTCAGCTCAAACGGTGCTCCTTGTTTAATGGTACGTAATAAGCCCTTTACCTTGGCTTCAATATCAGCGCGGTCAAGATCGGCAACCACAACTATTACCATACGCGATTTGGTTAGAATGGAGTGGTAATAATTCTTGGTCTCATCTGCGGTAAGCGGTGTTATAGTTTGAGCTGTACCGCTTGGGTCTTTTGCGTAGTCGCGGCCGTTAAAGGCAACTTTGTCTGCATATTTATCTATAGCATTATCCGGGTCCGAGTCTTCAGCCTTAATTTGGCTTAACTGGTCCTGCTTAATACGTGCAAATTCTTTTGCATCAAACTTAGGGATGGTTATTGCCTCAACATATAAAGGCCAGGCAATCGCCAGGTCGCTTTTAATACAATTAACTTTTATTACCGAATAGTTTTTTAACGCCACGCCATAAACGGCAGCGCTAATCTTATCCAGTTGGTTTTTAAAAGCATTTTTATCGTGCTTTAGCGTGCCGCATTCATTCAGGGCATTCATGGCCATAGCCTCTATACCGGCTTTGTTTGCCGGGTAGTTTTGCACACCGCCCTTTATAACTGTTTGTATCTCTACAATATCGTTACCGCTTGGCTGTACAATAACCTTTACGCCGTCAACCATCATTTCGTAAGCTTTTTGCTGCGCCGAGGCTGTGTTTACAACCGCGCTTGCTGCAGTAATAAGCAATAGATATAAATATTTCTTCATTGTGATTAGTGTTAGATTATTTAGCTACAAAAAACGAAGCCGCATTAACTGCCTTGCTTGCCTCGGGCGTTAAAATTATACCGGATACTATCGGCTTTCCTACAATGTAAGTATTCAGGTACCTCGCAATATCCGCTCTGGTAACCTTTTGGTAATTATCAGTCAAGTCGGTACTGTAATTAAAGGATGTGCTGCACCATTGGAAACTTAATTGTGATGGCAGCGACGATGGTTTCTCCATTTCGCGGCTATGCTGGCGCAATAAAATCGCTTTAGCATCGGTTAATTGCTCGTCTGTATAATAATCCGCCCTACCCCACTGGCTTATCTGGTTATTCACTTCGTTGTAACACTCTTTTATTTTGGTTGGGTTTGGTACTACAAATAACGATATCATGCCCGGGTAACGGCCGGTACTATAACTTAATCCTGCTGATGATGCAAGCCCTTTATCAACAAGTGCCTGCTGCAATTTTGAAGAGTTAAGGCCCAATATAGTTGAATGAACATCAGCTGCTACCGTAGATGCGGAGTCCGTCATGTAAGCCGGCCCCTGCCACGCATACATCATAAACGGCGTTTGCGCAATAGACATTTCTTTTACAAAGGCTACGCTTTTCTCAACCGGTTTAAACGCCGGGATAGGATATTTCACCAATGGGTCGAAACCGCTGTTTGCCCAATCACCAAATATAGCCTCCGCCTTTTTAAAACCATCCTCGTGTTTAACATCGCCGCATATAATTAACAGGCTGTTGTTAGGGTAGTAGTATTTGTCTTTGATGATCATCATCTTTTCGGGCGTGGCGGTATTAATTACCTCGTGTATCCCTATAGGCATTTTGCGGGTAATAAGGTCGCCCCAAAGGTTTTTACTAATATCATAGTATAGTTGAAAACCCGGGCTGCTCTCGTTACGCTGAAATTCGCCATCAACAACCGGGCGCTCCTTTTTCATATCCTCTTCGCGGTAAATTGGAAAGCGTATCGAAGCATTAATAAGCTTAAGGCCGCCATCAAGGCTATCCTTACCTACGGTAAAATAATAATTTACACGTTCGTTGCCGGTAGTACCGTTCCAGATAGCGCCAAGTTCCTGCGTGCGTTTCAGGAATTTCTCCTGCGTAGGATAATCTTTGTTGGCCTTAAAAAACATGTGCTCGAAAAGGTGCGACAAACCACTGTACTCGGGGCCTTCTGTGTAGGCGCCATTTTTAACAGCAATTTCAATGGTTGTTAACGGCACTTTGCTGTTCTCTATAACAACAACATCCAATCCGTTTGGCAATTTCTTATAAAAATAGCCTTCGGGCAGCCGCGGCTGGGCAACCGCGCACAGTGCAGATAGCACACCAACGGCTGTAATAGTTAATACTTTAGTGATTTTCAGGCTCATATAAATACTTGATATTGGGTTAGATTATGATACCCCTAATATATTACAAGTATTTTAAAATAGTTATAAGCGCTATTTAAATTTAATAACAACCTTTTTGCCCGATACGTTTTCTAAAAAAGGCTTAAATATAAGGTTGGCATTCTCGCGTGCTTTACCTAATACATTCATCTCCGTAGCAGTGGTTAGCATCTTCTTTTCTGCCAGTTTGTAAACATCTTCTACCATAGCTTTTGCCTTATCCGGAAACCAAACACCCGACACGTCATAAACCCTCGATTTTTGGTGATCGAGTTTTACATAGCAGATCTCGGGCTGAGGCAAAATTATTTCAACCGTATCCTTACCCTGGCTGATATCATCCCGTTTCACTTTAGTGAGATCGATACAGGCGGTAACCTCTCCTACCGCCACAAATAACACGCGCGAATCGGGCAGTAAACGGTACAGTTCCTTCTTCTCCACTACATCTTTCATGGCATATTTTACCAGTTCCAGCTTACCCATACTTATCACACGCGATACCATGGCATCTTCGGTAACTTCTGTACGGGTAGTGTTAAATTGTTGTTTGATGTAAAAGAACAAGAAGATCAACAACCCGGTAATTACCAGGGCGAATATTAACGTAAGCGATGAACGGGAGCGTTGGGTATTTAACATGGGGCGGCTATTTACACATACCTACAAATAAAAATAGCGATGGTTTGCACCATCGCTATTAACAAAATATACTTAACGGTTAATTAAGCGTAAGTAACATTCAATGTAATTGGCACGCTAAGCGCCTTTGATACTATACAGCCTGCTTTTGCGCCTTCTGCAACTTCTTTAAACTTAGCCTCGTCAACACCGTCAATAACCGATGCTTTAAGCTCCAAATGGATGCCTTTAATTTCTAAAGCCTGCATATCCAGGTCAAGAATGGCGTCAGTAGTTAAATCGCCGGGAGTAATGCCTTGCTGGGTTAAAGCAGCACCAACAGCCATGGTAAAACAGCCTGCGTGCGCAGCGGCTATCAGTTCTTCGGGGTTGGTACCAATACCATCTGCAAAGCGGGTTTTAAAAGAGTATTGTGTTTTGTTAAGAATGGTGCTTTGTGTGGTTATTTCGCCTTTACCTTCTTGTAAGGTGCCATTCCAATGTGCATTTGCTGTACGTTTCATAGTTTTATGTTTTTCTTAGTTTTTGCTAATTTAGTGATATGTTGGTTTGAATAAAAATATTAGATGTTAAGTAATCGTAAATGTCATGCGGCTATTTACTCACCCGGTCATCGCTCCGCTCGACCACCCTCTCTTGGCTACGCGTAAAGAGGATTAGCCCATCTTGTGTTTTATTTCCCCACCCTCTTTGCGAATCAGGGGGTCGACCAGCGTAGCATAGTCTGGGTGAGTAATTCTACAAGCGAAATTTAAAATCAAGGGGAAACCCCTACCATTTAGCCCGCTCGTACTGCACCGGCCATTTCACCTCATGCCCAAGCTCGTGTGCTGCACGTAAAGGGAAATGCGGATCGCGTAAAAGTTCGCGGGCCATAAAAACCATATCTGCCCGGCCTGTTTCAATAATTTCGCTTGCCTGTTTAGCCTCGGTTATTAAGCCTACAGCGCCGGTTAATATATTGGTGTTTTTCTTAATCGCTTCGGCAAACTCAACCTGGTAGCCCGGTTTAAGCGGAATTTTTGCGCCAGCAACGTTGCCTCCGGTAGAGCTATCTACCAGGTCAACACCCTTTTCACTTAATACTTTTGCTAACGCGATAGAATCCTCAATGGTCCAGGCACCTTCTGTCCAGTCGGTTGTAGACAGGCGTACAAACAGCGGCAGATCAGCAGGCCAAACCTCCTGTACCGCCTCTATAACCTCTAACAAAAACCTGCTACGGTTCTCAAACGAACCACCGTATTCATCGGTACGCTTGTTACTATGCGGCGACAGGAACTCATTAATAAGGTAACCATGCGCACCATGGAACTCTATCACTTTAAAACCTGCTTTAACAGCTCGCTCAGCAGCGGCTTTAAAATCGGCAATAACTTTATCAATACCGGCTTTATCTAATTCAAGCGGCGCGGTTTCGCTGCTACTAAAGGCAACGGCGCTTGGTGCTACCGCTTGCCAGCCGTTCTCTTCACTGGGCTGGAGCTGTTTGCCACCATTCCAGGGTTGCTGGTGGCTTGCCTTGCGCCCGGCATGCGATAATTGTACACCTGCATAAGCACCATGTTCTTCAATAAAGGTTGTTATTTCTTTCAACTTCTCTATGTGTTCATCTTTCCAGATACCCAGGTCGGCAAAGCTAATGCGGCCTTCGGGGGACACAGCCGTAGCTTCGGTGATAATAAGCCCTGCACCGCCTGTTGCCATTGCCCCTAAATGCACCAGGTGCCAGTTATTGGCAAAACCATCTGCACTGGAGTACTGGCACATGGGCGATACTACAATACGGTTCTTAAATTCGATACTTTTTATTTTGAGAGGAGAAAATAGATGAGACATGTTATTGTTATTATTTATAGCACAAATATGGATAAGTAACATGCATTGCTGTTCATGGTTTTGTCATTTAGCTAATGTGTTAATTATATTACCTGCGGCAAACAATACAGTTAAGCATTTAGTTGCGTTGAGTGTCGTCTCCAAACTTTTCGAGTTCTTTTTTACTTTTTACTAAAAGCACCTCATCAGCCTCGAGCGGTAGATAACCATATTCGTAACAAAAGAAATACCGCGCACCTGCCTGGGTTTGGAAACTTCCGGTAAAATAATCAAAGTCGAACCCTTTCTGGAGCATCCGCTCGCGGCTTACCTTTATTTTTCCCGTTGGGTTCAATTCCTCCATCACGCGTCGATTCCGGCGCAATATATTATTGATATTACGCACCAGGTTATAACTATTGCTATTAAGCTGGTTGTTGTAACTATTCCGGCAAAGGTCGTTGCAAAACTTTTTATCGGCACGCCCGTGCAATATAGTACCGCAATCCAAACATTTTCTTTCGGCTATCATATGCTAAATGTAAGGCAAAAAATATCCGTTTGCAAACGCTTGCAAACGGATACTGTCGTTTATAACTATTTATTAACCGACTACCCCCTCCTCCCCGCCACAACTTTGTTCCGTTCATAATTATCTAATATAAACGTAATACAAAATGGCAACTATTAAAAACTGTGTAAGGCTTATCGGGAACATAGGCATGGCAACCGATGTAAGAACATTTGATAATAATCGTAAAATGGCACGCTTATCAATAGCTACGAACGATAGCTATAAAAACGAAAAAGGCGAAAAGGTGACCGATACGCAATGGCATAACCTTGTACTATGGGGCGCACAGGCTACTATGGCGGAAACTTATCTTAAAAAGGGCGACTCGGTTATTGTAGAAGGCAAACTGGCATCACGAAGTTATAACGATAAAGACGGTGTGAAACGATATGTTACCGAAGTTGTAGTGAACGAATTTATAAAAATGGGCAGCAAGGAATAACGACCAATAATTACCAAAAATTGATTTTTAATAACATGAAAAAGATACTACCCTTTACCTTAATAATTATGCTGGGCACAGCCGGCTGCAAAAAAGAGCAAAAATTTTGCTGGAAATGTGCCACGTTTAAAATGAACTCCAAATGTTACCTAAACACATCAAACCCAATATTGAGTACCGAATGTGATAAAGCCGAAAAAGAAATAAGGGCGTTAGAAAAAGCAAATACAAAAACCCTAGAGGTTTTTAACGGCACTAATTACCAGACTAACACGATACAAGCTATGAGTTGTAAACCAGACCAATAGTTTTACCAGGCGCCCGCTTTAACCATAAAGCGGGTGCTTTAACTACGGGGTAGACACTGCTACCGGCAATACTTTCCCGTTAAAAAACCGGTGTCCGGATATGGCGAAATCGGCTATGTATTTACCCATCTCGAAAGCCATAACCGGCGACTCATAGCCCGGGAAGGCCCGCTCGAGCATTTCGGTTTGTGCCGAACCCAGCGCCAGGCAGTTTACCTTAATGCCCTGTTCTACCAGTTCCTGCGCAAGGCATTCGGTAAGGGTATGCAAAGCGGCCTTACTTGCCGAGTAGGCCGACAAGCCATTGAACTTGGCACTACCCTGGAAACCGCCCATACTGCCAATATTTAAGATGTGCGAGCCATCGCCCATAAATTTAAGCAGGCTTTGAATAATGCGTACGTGACCTATGTAGTTGCTTTGCAACATTTCTACAAAGTCCATTTCCTGCAGTTGCAAAAAAGGTTTATTGATGAGCACGCCCGCGTTATTAATAAGCGCATCTACCCTGCCATCAAAATTGGCGGCTATAAATTGCTCTAAGCCGACATAATCATCATGTACTATATCAAAAGTAATAGCATAGATCTCGCAGTCGGGGTTTAGCCCTTTGGCAATCTCCAGCAAACGTGTAAGCTTCTCCTGCGAACGCGCCAAAGCCATTACTTTATGCTTGCCGGATAATATCAATTCTAATACAGCCTCAAATCCTACGCCGCTGCTGGCGCCTGTTATAATAATGTTCATATGTGCTAACGTTCAATAGGAGGATTTAACTTTGTAAAGTCACGCTCCCATTCATCCCTTATATCTCGCTGCCACTGAACAGGGTCTTCAATACTTTCAAATAAATCTTTGCCTTTAGCTTTATCAAGTATAGCAGCTATTCGAGCGTACTGATTTTCAGACTTGTCTTTATTAGACGTAACATCTTTGGTCATATCCTAAATTACGGTTTATATTTTAAACTACCAACCGCTCCTCAACGGGGTGCTTAATCAAATACAGCCCATCGGTTATCAATTTCTTGTACTCGGGCTGGTTAACGGCCCTTTGCTCTAAAAACCTCCTGATCTCGTTTGCTAAAGCCGGCTCGGCATCTTCATGATCTAATAGTTCCAGTATCTCCAACGCGCAAAGCCAGTCGTCATGATGAAACTTTTGGAGCATCATCCACACATTCCCTAAAAAGCCAAGGTCGCCACCCGTATGGCGGCGATTGCGTACCTGTTGGTATAACTGGTGCAATTCCCTGGTTTTTGCATCGTAATGCGGGTGATGCGTGCCCGTTGACGATTTATAAGCTATTTCCAGGAAAGCGTCCTTATCGGCAGCACCGCAAAATACCGACGTTATTTTCTGGCCAACTGCCATATCGTAAACGCCCCATGCCGGATCAAATAAGATATTGCCTTTGCCATCCAAAACCGTGCAATCGGTAAAGCTTATCAGTTGTAATTTATCATTTTCTGTATGCGTACTTTTTACTTTTCCGTTAACGGTTATGCCGCTTTCGAATGTTAAAAATGCATTGCTTCCGGCGTAAACGCACAGTCCCTGTAATTCATCGGCTGTAAAGTCTTCTAAAGGTTTATCGTAACCTTTTAGCCTACCCACCGGCGAACTGAAACCATCTTTGTGATAGTTTTTGCCATGGCCTATCAGTTGTTTATTGCCAACAGCCAACGCCGTCGCTCCAGTGGTTTTGATGAATATTGGCTGTCCGTCTTCATCTACCTTAAATTCTGTGAACGTGCCTGACACCTGCAGGCCCGAACTATAAACCGCTGTACAGGTATTTTTGCTGTCGATAGCTTTTTGCAGCCCGTATGCCCCGCCACGGCGGAACGACATGGTATCGGCAAATTGCTCCAACACATCAATCAGGTTTTGAAACGTTGGCGTTACAAAAAGCTGCGGCTGGGTTTTGGTGATGTCGTAACTGTAATTAACTGCATCAATGGTATAAGGCAGTTTTTTAACATCCTCCATCATACAACTGGCACTTTCACCAATAGACGACAGCAAGCCGGCTCCGTAGATCTTGGGTTCCTGTAATGTGCCTATCAACCCATACTCTACCGTCCACCAGTGCAGGCGGCTAAGTAAAGCCATTTCAGAAGGTTCGCCCATATTGTCCTGATGCCAGGCTACCAATTCATCGGCCTTTCTGATCTCTTCGGGGTCGGCATCAGGCATTTCTTTTAGTATAGATAGGGCACGGATAGCCTCATACAAATCAAAATCCTGCGAACTAAACATCGCCTTAGCCCCTATGGAACCAAAATAACTGAGGTATTCGTGGTAATCTTTATCGGCAATTATCGGCGCATGCCCGGCCGATTCGTGTATAATATCAGGGGCGGGTGTATATTCTATATGTTTTAACTGGCGGATGTCGGCAGCAATAACCAGCACCCGGTAGGCCTGGTACTCCATAAAGGCCGCGGGTGGTATAAAGCCATCAACCGTTACAGCACCCCAGCCAATTTTGGCCAGCGCGTTATTCATATCCTGCAGATCGGGGATCTTCTCTATGGTTAACCCTGCTTTTTGCAGGCCGGGTATATAGGGATAGTAGGCAACATCTTTAAGGTAGCTATAATTTTGGCGCATTACGTAACGCCACACGGCGTGGTCTACCGGGGTATAGTGCTCGTAGTGCTGGTTAACAATAAATTGTTTTAAATGGCGGGGCAACGCCGCAACCTGCGGGTTGTTAAAATCATTAAAATCGCTCATTTTCAAAAATCAGGTTTACTAAAACAGAAACACGAAATTAGGAAATAAGGTTTAGCAAAAAGCTAATTGCACCACATAAAATGCAGAAATAACTGCATTTATTGGGAGGCAGAAAAACAGTTCAATATTAAATATCTTAATTATTTAATTTTTCAGAATTATCTTCTGTTTTAGGCAAACCCTCTTCTAAACGGCTCGGGCGGATAACATAGTAAACACCTAACAAAGCCACAAGGAGCGAAATGATATAGAAAGTCCCCGGCAGGAAAGTAGCCAGGCTTTCGTCCATAGGGAAAACCTTGGTTAGTTGCAGGAATACCGTTTCGCGGATGCCAGCACCACCTATACTAATAGGAAGAATAGTTGCCAAAGCAGATATTAAGAACGACAATAAATACGGCGAATATTTGCCGGTAAAATCCTGCCCTATCATTACAAAAACAATAGCAATTAGCTGCAAGCTTTGCACCGCTACAGCCTTGAGGTGTGCCTGCCAAAAATAGTGCGTGTACTCTTTAAAGAATTTGTAAGCCACAAAATAATAGATGACAGATGCCACTACAAATATACTCAGCGGGATACCGATATGGATATCTATTTGCGGGATCAAAAACACCAGCGCAACAATGATTAGCCCAATAGCCCAAAGACCGCTAAGCCTATCAAACATAATGGCCCAAAACACTTTCTTGGCCGGTAATTTATAATTTTTATGGAGTAGGTAGATCTTGTAACCATCGCCACCGATCCCACCCGGCAACAGGAAATTATAGAATAACCCCAGCAGGTATAAACGAAAATTAAAACGCGGATCGAGCTTTAGCTTGATGGACTTAAAAAAGCTTGATAAGCGCCATGAAGAGATAACCATTGATGCGAAAAAGCTTACCAGCGCCGCCAGCATCCACCAATAATTGGCGTGTATTAAACGGTACTTAACCTTCTCTAGAGGCACCTTACGAAATACGAAGTACAACAACACACCTGTAACCACAAATTTAAGCAGCACTTTAGTAATGCTCCACAAACGTTGTTTCCAGGTTTTGGGGGCAACCAATTCCTGTGCTTCGTCCTCTTCGGCTTGCGCTAAGTCTTTCATTGGGTGCAAAGCTATGTTTTTTTTAGGTTACACCGATTTCTTCAAATAGATTTCACAGATTTTAACAATATTGTGGTAATATCAAATCGGTGTAATCATTCATTAATGTCGGTGAAATCATCAATCAAATCCGTATTTTTGCGCCAAATTTCTATCAGATATGAGTAAGATAAAAGTTGGTATTGTGCAGATGACCTGCACCGCAAACAAGCAGGAAAATCTGGATAAAGCCATTGTTAAGGTACGCGAAGCAGCCGCTAATGGTGCGCAGATCGTTTGCCTGCAGGAGCTTTTTACATCGTTGTATTTTTGCGATGTGGAGGATTACGATAACTTTAAGTTAGCCGAACCTATCCCCGGCCCATCTACCGATGCTTTGCAAAAGGTAGCCGGCGAACTGGGCGTAGTTATTATAGCTTCGTTATTCGAAAAACGCGCGCAGGGTGTTTACCACAACACTACCGCCGTTTTAGATGCCGATGGCAGCTACCTGGGCAAATACCGCAAAATGCACATACCGGATGACCCGGGTTTTTACGAGAAATTTTACTTTACCCCCGGCGATCTTGGTTACAAAGTTTTCAAAACCAAATTTGCAACTATAGGCGTACTCATCTGCTGGGATCAATGGTACCCGGAGGCCGCGCGTATAACTTCTTTAATGGGTGCCGAGATCCTGTTTTACCCTACCGCCATCGGCTGGGCTACCACCCAGGATGAGGCTACCAACACCAAGCAATACAATGCATGGCAAACCATTCAGCGTAGCCACGCGGTTGCCAATGGCGTGCACGTGGTAAGCGTTAACCGCGTTGGCGAAGAAGCCGGTGTAAAATTTTGGGGAGGTTCTTTCTTTGCCGATCCGTTTGGCGAAGTTTTGCACCAAACCACAGTTGAGCAGGAAGAGGTAATTGTTAAAGAACTCGACCTTAACCAGTCGGATTATTACCGCAGCCACTGGCCGTTTTTACGCGACAGAAGGATTGACAGCTATCAGCCCATAACGAAGCGCTTAATCGACGGGGACTAATTATTCTCTTAATGTCATTGCGAGCGATAGCGTGGCAATCTCGTCGCTCGCATTTAAACGCGACGAGATTGCCACGTCGCTACGCTCCTCGCAATGACATGCCTTTATATTGCTCTACCATGAACCATCAACCATCAACCATGAACTTCCCCAACTTAAAAGGTTTTCATTTCCCTGCCGAATGGGCTAAACAAGAGGCTATGTGGCTTAGTTGGCCGCATAAGGAAGCTTCCTGGCCGGGTAAACTACCTTTGATATATCCAAAGTACTGCGAATTTATAAAAGTAGTTGCAGAGGGGCAGATCGTTCGTATCAACGTAGTTGATGAGCAAATGACAGCTTTTGCCAAACAACAATTACAACTTGTTGGTGCCGACCTGAGCAAGATAGAGTTTTTTGAATTTGGCACAAATGATGCCTGGTGCCGCGACCATGGACCGGCGTTTTTAGTAAATTACGAAACCAAAGAAAAAGTAATTGTAGACTGGGGCTACAACGCCTGGGGCGATAAGTATCCCCCATATGACCTGGATGATGTTATCCCAACTAAAATTGCCAACCAATTTGGCTTACCTGTTTATCACCCCGGTATTGTGATGGAAGGCGGCTCGGTTGAGTTTAATGGCGCGGGCACTTTGATTACCACAACGGCTTGCCTGCTTAATAAAAACCGTAACCCGCATTTAAACCAGCAGCAAATAGAAACTTACCTGCAAAACTACTATGGTGTAGAGCAGATTTTGTGGTTGGGTGATGGTATTGTTGGCGACGATACCGACGGCCATATTGATGATATTACCCGCTTTGTAAATACAGATACTGTAGTTACCGTGGTGGAGCACAACAAAAACGACGACAACTACCACCTGCTGCAAGAAAACCTGCAAACCCTTAAAACTATGCGCCTGCTAAACGGCAAACAGCTAAACATTGTTGAGCTGCCCATGCCCGAGCCGGTGATATATGAGGACCAGCGCCTGCCTGCCTCATACGCTAATTTTTACATAGCCAACGCCGCGGTTATTGTACCAACCTTCCGCTCGCATCATGACGATAAAGCGCTGGATATTATCCAAAACTGCTTTCCCGACAGGAAAGTTGTGGGCATAGACTCAACCGATATTATCTGGGGGCTAGGAAGTTTCCATTGCTTGAGCCAGCAGGAACCGGCGGTGTAGTTATTGTATACTTCGCGCTTAGGATAGTGGTGCGTTAAATTAATATGCATATATAAAAATGCTAAGTATCTCGTCTACATAGTATATAGCTTATATTGCATTGTTAATTAACTCGAAACATCACATCTCTACCGTAGAATGGAAGATAAATATAAAGGTAAGTACCGAGTACAGCCAGCCAGACTAAAAGGTTGGGACTACGGATCTGATGGCTATTATTTTGTAACAATTTGCACCAAAAACCGCATCCCGTATTTTGGAAGCATCAAAACCGATCTGAACGGCATTGCATCGTTACAAAAAACACATATTGCAGAAATTGCTTACGATAATTGGCTGAAAATTCCAGAACATCACCCATTTGTAGAATTGGATGAAATTGTAATTATGCCCGATCATATTCATGTTATATTATTCATAAATAAGCCAGAAAAAACAACATGGGAAGTTAATAAGGCTGGTTCCCAATCAAAAAACCTAGCTTCGATAATTAGGGGGTACAAATCATCTATAAAACAATACGCGATGGTAAATGATGTCGATTTTGCCTGGCAACCTCGTTATTATGATAGGGTAATTCGAGATCAAAAAGAATATTTACATATTCAAGCTTATATTTATGACAATCCCGATAAATGGGAACGAGAAGGTAAAAATTTTGAAAATTTATAAAAATTAAATACGCAATATCTTGCGGATTAACCTTAAAAAAATAACATATTTTTTTCATAAACATTATCGTAGAGACGCGATACTTCGCGTCTCATTTAGGACGGTAAAACAGATTACTATCTTAGCATATTTAACAAAGGCGCGAAGTATCGCGCCTCTACAATTAGCTATGCAATTTTTTCACCGACAATTCTCCCATACTTACCGACTTGTTTAATCATATTGCCAACATTGGGTTTGCTTATGTGTAATCTTACATTAGTTTTGGTTAAGATTTAAATAGAACAACACCATGTCCAATCATATAGACGATAAGATCCGCACTCCACAAAACAAGGTTTTAGCCGGGGTAATACTATTGGTAGTAGGCGGCATACTACTTGTAAAACAATTTAACTTTTTCTTTTTTCCTGATTGGTTGATCAGCTGGCCGCTTGGGCTTGTAGTTTTAGGGCTATACCTGGGGGCAAAACATAATTACCGCAAACCATTATGGATCATTTTGGTACTTGTTGGTTTTTTCAATTTCCTTGACGATGTTTTTCCAAGTGTTGACTGGGGCGATATCGCGTTCCCGGTTATCCTTATTTCTTTCGGGATCTGGATCATACTACGCAAACGGGCCGAACCGGCTATACCAAATGCCGATTATTGGGACAAAAAGTATAAGGCCAATCCATTCGGCGCCCCTAATGCTGAAAAACCGCTGGCCAATTTTGATATCGAAGGAGCAGCCGAACAGGAAAATGCCGAGCAACCTATCGGCAGCATCCCACCACCCACACAGGACGATTACCTTAACGCTACCGCGATATTTGGCGGGGTTAACAAAACCATCCTGTCAAAAAACTTCCAGGGTGGCGATATAACCAACGTATTTGGCGGTACCGAGCTTGATTTTACCCAGGCAGACATACACGGGCGTGTTACTATTGATATTACCCAAATGTTTGGCGGCACCAAAATAATTGTACCTGCCAACTGGCATGTAGTGCCCGACCTGGCAGCCGTATTTGCCGGTGTGGACGATAAACGCCTTAAAACAGCCAAGGCAAACCCTGCCGAAAAGGTGTTGGTGCTAAAAGGCGTATCGATATTTGCCGGGGTAGACATCCGCAGCTATTAACAAAATTTATAACCGTTTCACCCAAACCCTCTCCCTCGGAGAGGGTTTGGGTGAGGCTTCACCTAAATAAAAAGCTTTGGCTTCATCACATATATCGCAATCAAAACTACTTGGCGCCTTCGCGGTTTGCGGCCTGGTATGGACAGCCCTACAGGCCTACATTATCCATGGCTTTGGCTTCCCGTGGGTAACAGCGGTATCAGACTCGGGCATCAGCGCCCTGCTTTTAGCAGGTGCCTGCTGGCTCATAAACAACAACCTGCGCTACTACCAGCCCGATAAAGAGAGTTACATATATCTTTTAATATGGTGCGCTGCCCTGGCAGGTGCCTGTGTTGCCGGCATCCGTTATATCATGCCGCTGTTCAATATGGGGCAGGTATATTTCAACTTCCTGCAGCAATCGTTAATCATCCGTTTCTTCACCCTGTTCCTTGCTATCGGGTGGATGGCCATGATCAGCGCGCTGTGGTACTCGCAGCTCGACCATAAAAAAACCGTTGAACGTAAAACCGAAGCCGAAAAGCTTGCCCGCGATGCCGAATTATATAACCTGCGCCAACAGCTACAGCCACACTTTTTATTCAACAGCCTAAACTCTATTAACGCGCTTATAGGCTTTAAGCCCGAGCTGGCCCGTAAGATGATCCACCAACTGTCGGACTTTTTGCGCGGCACCTTAAAAAAGGATGACCAGCTTCTGGTACCCTTAACCGATGAGCTTGCCCACCTTAATTTATACCTCGAAATAGAGAAAGTACGCTTCGGCCATCGCCTGCAAACCGAAATTAGCTGCGATGATAAATGCGGCGAAGCTGTACTGCCATCATTATTGTTACAACCCTTGGTAGAGAATGCCATTAAGTTTGGCTTATATGATACTACCGACGATGTTACCATAAGCGTACGCGCTGAAACTGAGGAACAATACTTGATCATCATGATCCAAAACCCGTACGACCCTAAAACCAGCAGGCGCAGCAAAGGTACCGGTTTTGGCTTAAGTGGGGTGCAGCGCAGGCTTTATTTGATATTTGCCCGCAACGATTTGATGGAAACTCACGCAAATGATAATATATTTACAACCATAATAAAAATACCGCAGTTATGATCAGCGCTTTAATTATTGACGACGAGCCCCTGGCCCGCATGGTTGTGCAAGAATACTTACAGGATTTCCCTCTTATAACCGTGTTGCAGGAATGTGGCGATGGCTTTGAAGGTCTTAAGGCCATACAGCAGCATCAGCCCGACCTGATATTTTTAGACGTACAGATGCCCAAAATAAACGGCTTTGAGATGCTGGAACTGGTTGATAACCCTCCTGCCGTAATTTTCGCAACAGCATTTGACGAGTATGCCATTAAAGCATTTGAGGCGCACGCGGTTGATTATCTTTTAAAACCATTCAGTAAAGAGCGTTTTACCAAAGCGATAGAAAAACTGCTGGCACAGGCACCTGCCGGGCCTACCCCGGTTACTAAAACTAACCCGCTGTTAGAAGAAGCCGCTCAATCGCCCGCGCAAAACGAGCGTATTGTGGTTAAAACAGGCACCAAGGTAAAGATCATATCTGTACAAGATGTAGAGTACCTGCAAGCCGATGACGATTACGTGAGCGTAGTAACCGCCGAGGGCGCGTTCCTGAAAAACAAAACGATGGCCTTTTTCGAGAAAACGCTCGACCCGCGTTACTTTGTACGCGTGCACCGCTCATACATCATAGCCATACAACAAATAACCCGTTTAGATCCTTACGAGAAAGACAGTCACCTGGCTATCCTAAAATCGGGCGCCAAGATCCCGGTAAGCAAAACAGGCTATGTGAAGTTGAAGCAGGTATTGGGGATATAATAATTT
Source organism: Bacteroidota bacterium (assembly GCA_040389105.1). GTDB lineage: Bacteria > Bacteroidota > Bacteroidia > Sphingobacteriales > Sphingobacteriaceae > Mucilaginibacter. Next base: position 12,789 of record JAZKAO010000002.1, on the reverse strand, counting down.
CATTAATTTCCGGATTTGTCATCTTGAGCGATAGCGAAAAATCTAATGTGGGCCAGAAAAGTCGGCGATTAGATGCTTCACGATGTTCTTCCTAACAATTTTAATTGTATAGGCTTCTTTTAAACTAAACTTTTAGGTATATTTATCTAACCAAATATTAGATAGATGCCTAAACTGTTTTTCATCCTGTTATTACTGTTATCGCCGGTAATAAAACCCATAGACCTGCCCGATAGTAAACGTGCGAGCGATGCCAGGCTGGCTACATGGCCTAAGCTGCAAAAGGAGCTATTGGAACAAAAATTCGACAGCAAATACCGCATCTACATCCGCATTATTAAACAGGCTGACGTAATGGAAGTATGGGCAAGAAAAGGTAAGACGTATGAAATATTTAAGCGATATAATGTCTGCTATTAATCGGGCGGCTTAGGTACTAAAATTAGCGACGGCGACGGCAAAAGCCCCGAAGGGTTTTACACCATCGGCCCCAAACAATTAAATCCAGTAAGCAACTATCACCTATCAATCAACATTGGCTACCCAAACAAACTGGAAAAGCTTAAGGGTTATACGGGCAATGCTATTATGATACACGGCAGCTGCGCATCCATAGGCTGTTACGCCATGACTAACCCCACCATTGAAGAAATATACACGCTTGTATACAAAGCGCTTGAGGCAGGGCAGCCAAATATAAACCTGGATATTTTCCCGTTCAGGATGACAGCGGAGCACATGAAAGAGTTTGAAAGATCGCGCTACATGGCATTTTGGAAAACCATGAAACCGGGTTACGATCTGTTTGAAAAGAACCACATGCCTGCTATAGCAAACGTTATCAACAAGCAATACGTGTTTGATAAGTAACCTATTTCTCCAACTTCCACACCTTCTCAACCACTTCAGCTTCTATTAACTCTTTTTTAAATTGATCGCAGTTTTTAAAATGCAAGGTAGCAAGTGTCCGGCTTTCTAAGGTTAGCGTAAAGCTATTATCCTCAAACGGCCAGGGCTTAATGGTAAGGGATCCGTTTGGGTTTCGCATCAGTTTGTATTGTTCATTATCGGGCCCCTGGCTTACCTCTATGGTGCGGTTCTCAGGCTGTACATAATGCTGGGCAAGCAATAAGGAAAAGGCGTCACACCATTCCAATAATCCGTAGGCACGGTCTATTTCTTTTTGAGTGATGTTAAGCTCGCTCAACCATTGCTTTTGCAGTTTCTTTTGGGTGTTGAGGAACGCTTTCACCGTAGGGTCGGTTTTACCCTCATCTTTATGCAGGAAACTTAAATGGATAGATGTGAGCAGGGCGATGTAACGGCTTTTAGATACCGAAAAATGGTATAGCCTTTTACAATGCTCCGGCTCAAACTTTTTCATGCTGAAATCAACCGGGCCGCCCTGAGCGGTTAACAGGTCGTCGGCCTCCAGTTCAATTTGCGCGTCATCGTGGTCGGCAATGGCAATAAGTGTCTCAGCCCAGCGCTCGGGGCGGTCCTTTTTACGCCATTGCATGGCAATTTGTGCAGCCAGCAGGCCATGCGCCCTTTGCGTAATAATTTCCCAGCCTTGTTCGGTGTAATTAACAATCATCAAAAGAATAATGATCGGGGCGGAAAATTGTTTACTTAGCTGCTAATCCTCTAATGCAGCCGAATATTCGCCACGGCGGGCCGCGTTGTTTATACTTAAACGTTTATATAGTAACTGCTGCGCTGCGGCTACGTTTTCATCCTTACCGTTCCAAAAATCCATAGCCGGTTGCTGTACCGCCCGCGCGAATGAAAAAGTTAGCGCCCAGGGCAGCTTATTTTTATACTTTACGTGCATCGCATTTAAATGCGCGCTGGCATCCTGCCCTGCCTGCCCGCCGGATAGAAAAGCCACACCGGGCACAGCGGCCGGCACACAACGCAGTAAACATTCAACAGTTAGGTCGGCAACCCGGTCGGTATCTGCCTGCGGCGATGCAGCCAAACCCGACAGGATCATATTTGGCTTCAATATCATACCTTCCAGGTAAACACGCTGTTTTATCAGCACCTCAAAAACAATGTGCAGTACACGCTGGGTAACTTCAAAGCAGCGTTCAATAGTATGGTCACCGTCCATCAGCACTTCGGGCTCAACCATGGGCACCAGCCCGGCTTCCTGGCATAGGGCGGCATATTGTGCAAGTGCATAAGCGTTGGCGTAAATGCTGCCATCGGTAGGTGTGCCGTCACCAATGGTGATCACTGCCCGCCACTTGGCAAATTGCAAGCCTTTGGCCGCATAGTCTCTAATCCTTTCGCGCAGCCCATCTAATCCTTCGGTCAGTTTCTCGCCCGCAAAGGCAGGCATATCTTTAGCACCTTCATCCAGTTTTATCCCGGGGATAATACCCGCGTGTTGCAGTATTTCAATAAATGGCGTACAATCGGCAGTAGCCTGTTTGGTAGTTTCGCTAAATAATATGGCACCACTAATGCACTCGCCTAATTTGGGCGTGGTAACAATCAGTTCGCGGTATTTGCGGCGGTATTCTTCTGTTTGGGGGATTCCCGCCTCTTCGAAACGTTTATTGGCGGTAGGTATACTCTCATCCATAGCCAAAAGGCCTTTGTCGCCGGCCATTAGGCGCTGAGCGATGGTTCTTAAAGATTGCTTATCCATAAGTTGTGAACATTACAATAACAGGCATTGTTTACAGCTAACAACAGGCTTTTGTCATTTTACACGCTACTCAGCCAGCAGTACCATCCAGGCCTCATCTACCCTACCTTCATCTAATAATTGTTTGGCTTTTAAATGCAGTTGTAACTCGCGGGTTTGGCTATCGCCGATGGTAGCATCAAATAATTCTTTTAGTTCGGCAGATTGCATGTAGGTTTCAATCGCTTCGTCGGTAGGTAAGGCAACAACATTACCCAACTGCCCCAGGTTATTGCCTGTAAGCACGTTGGAGTTGCGAATAGCATACGGAATGGCATCTACCCCGATACCGATAGTGCTTACCGGCTTTGCCACTTTAAACAAGCTATCGGCAATAACGCGGCAGTACCAGTCGCCACCCAGGCGCGCTACCTGATCGGTTTTTAACTGATCTATAGTACCATCGGCATTTAAAATATCTTCGCTAATGTGGATCACCTTTACTTCTGCTATCACCAGGTTACCTGCACCGGGCGTATCGCCAAGACTAATAACCTCCCTTACCACACATTCCAATTGGATCTTTGATTCGGCCACGCGGGGTGGCTTTACTGTGGTTGATGGCAGTTCGGTTAGTCCGGCTTTGATAAATTCATTCACCCCGGCAGGGTACTCTACGCTTGATAGCGACACCTGCTGCACCATATCGTAATTAACAATATTGATCACACATTCGGGCACTTCTTTAATGTTTTGCAGCGTATGCTTGGTGGTATTATCCCTCACCCTGCGGCTTGGCGAAAACACGCACACCGGCGGGTTTACGCTAAACACGTTAAAAAAACTAAACGGACTAAGGTTGACATTCCCCTCCGCATCAATGGTTGATGCCAGGCAAATAGGCCTTGGTGCCACCGCGTGGTTTAAGTAGGCCTGGATTTGTACGGGTGTTAGGTCGTTGGCGTTTAATGACAGCATTGTAAATTGTTGGAAAGTTGGAATGTTTTAAGGTTGGAATGTTATTTTTTCTTTTTGTTTGCCTCAAAACCTTTTAGGTAAGCTATCAAAGTTTTGGTCTTGCCGGAAAACTCTATACTTCTGTTATACAAATCATCAAATACCGATCTTTCAATCTTGCCTGCCGAAACCAAAATTGTTAGTTTATTCCGAAACTCCCCGGACGAGCCCTTAGCATAATTTAGAAATCTAATAAAATCGGGGTTATTATTGTATTCAAATCCTTCTGCAATATTGTCCGACATTGAGCATGCAGCCCTTCTTATTTGGTCTTTCATTCCCCAATCCGATTTTAAAGGCTCGGAGTCGCACAAAATATACACCTCCACAGCTATTGCCACCGCCATCTTCCATATCTCTAAATCCTCAAACCTATGAATTTTGGCCATACACAATCAACATTTCAACTTTCCAACCTTCAAACATTACAACTTTTTCAGCCCCAAAATTGAAAAATCATCATTACTCTTTTTAATGATATTCCCCAATACGCCTAACCCGGTTATTTCCATTTCAACCAGGTCGTTAGGTTGCAGCCATTGGGGCTGGTAGTTTGGTTCATTCAATAATCCTGTGCCATTTAACTCCAGGAAACAGCCCGTGCCAACCGTGCCGGATCCAATTACATCGCCGGGCAATACATCGCATCCGTATGAACAACGCTCTATGATCTCGGCAAAGGTCCAGTCCATATCGGCCATGTTGCCGCTGCTTACTTCTATGCCGTTTACATGGCATTTCATAGCAAGGTTATACGTAACGCCTGTGTGCCCCTCTTTGGGTGATGTTTTGTATTGCTCCAACTCATCCGGCGTAACCAGCCAGGGGCCAATCACGGTCGAAAAATCTTTACCCTTAGCCGGGCCAAGGTTTAGCAGCATCTCCTCCATTTGCAGGGTTCGGGCGCTCATATCATTCATGATCATGTAACCGGCTATGTAGCTATCCGCTTCGGCAGCGCGTATGTTGCGGCCTTTTTTGTTGAGCACAACGGCAACTTCCAGTTCGAAATCGAGCTTTTGGAAATGATCGGGCATGCACTCAATTTCGCCCGGCCCTTGTATAGCGTTGTGGTTAGTGAAATAAAATATAGGGTATTGGTCAAACTCGGCGATCATATCAACCTTACGGTTGCGGCGGGCGGCTGCCACATGCTGGCGAAATGCATACCCATCGCGGCAGGATGTTGGGTGCGGTACCGGGGCCATCAATTCATAAAACAATTCTTCCTTAGCCGCTAACTTACCGCTTTTAATGTCCTCATTAACCCTTTTAGCATGATCCATCAGCTCATCGCCACCCCATAAAAACTCGTTCATGTTATCGGGGATCAGCTTATCGCAGGAGTTGAGGTTGTAGATATGGCCATTAATATAGATGCCCAAATGCTCCCGGTCTTCGGTTTTGTAGGATACTAATTTCATAAGGTATAATTAGTGATTAGTGAATATTGATTTAGTGATCTTTATATCGCGTACGACCCTCGCAAACGATCTATCGGCACAAAACGCTCTTAATTTAAATTGGTTTATTGGAAATCAAAAGTAGTAAAATAGTTGATTGATGGATACTTGTCCCGATGGCTATCGGGATTATTAGTTTTAGCCAACTGCTCTCTCATCTCAATTCATACCGCTATATCATTAAATTTAATGAAGGTGGTGGCACTACCCTGTCAGTAATTTACGACTGTAGTTATTGATTAACAATCACTTACAAAAACACACCTGCTTGTGCAAACGTGAACGTGAACATTTGTCGCCATTTTTTCCATCTAAAACAACATTAAATGTGACATTAAACCATTCACCTCCCGATAGCTATCGGGATAACCTTTCACCACCCAAAATATTATGCTTGCATATTAATTTCCTATACCTTAATTTTGACGTAATGATGAGCATTAAAAAACAGTTTTACTTTTCCCTCGGGCTTACTTCTATGAGTAACTCCTCTTCTTTCAGGGATGCTGTGCTCTCTAAGATCGCGTTAGCGCAATTCTAAGCTACGGATTGGTTGTAAAGTTTTAAGGTTGAAATGTTGGAAAGTTTATTTCCGGCCATCAATTTCTAAAACTATTCTAAATTTTCAAGTGTTTGATTTTTAAAACGATAAGCTCAAAAGTTCAACTTTTCAACCTTAAAACGTTTCAACATTTCAAATCTGCAAGTACCAACATTTAAACCAATTTAAAATGCCTGTTTACCACACTTTAGGGACTATCCCGCATAAGCGGCATACGCAATTCCGTAAGCCCGACGGCACATTATATGCCGAAGAACTGGTATCGACCGAGGGTTTTTCGAGCCTTTATTCGCTGGTTTACCACGCCTACCCGCCCACCATTGTGAAAGAGCTGGGTGAGCCGTATTCTGTTGAGCCAAAAATAGCCCGCGAAAAGCACCTGAAACATACCAGCCTAATAGGTTTTAACATACAACCCGAGGATGATTACCTGAAAAGCCGCAAGCCTGTGCTGGTTAACAGCGATCTGCATATTTCGCTGGCCGCCCCGCGTAAAAGCATGACCGACTATTTTTACAAGAATAGCCAGGCCGACGAGGTGATCTTTATCCACGTAGGCTCGGGCACTTTAAAAACCGGCTTTGGTAAGATCAAATTTGAATACGGCGATTACCTGGTAATACCACGCGGCACTATTTACCAGCTGGAGTTTAATGATGAGAACAACCGCCTGTTCATTGTAGAAAGTTTTAGCCCTATCCGTGCGCCAAAGCGTTACCGTAACGAGTACGGCCAGCTGATGGAGCATTCTCCTTATTGTGAGCGGGATATTAAACGTCCTACCGATCTGGAGACCATCGACCAAAAAGGCGATTTTAAGATCCTGATCAAAAAGCAAGGCCTGATATATCCCTACACTTATGGCACCCACCCTTTTGATTTTGTAGGATGGGATGGCTTCCATTACCCGTGGGCGTTCTCTATTCACGATTTTGAACCCATAACCGGCCGCGTGCACCAGCCACCACCGGTACACCAAACTTTTGAAGGTCACAACTTTGTTATTTGCTCTTTTGTGCCGAGGAAGTTCGATTATCACCCGCTGTCTATCCCCGCTCCATACAACCACAGCAATGTGGATAGCGACGAGGTTTTATACTATGTAGACGGCGATTTTATGAGCCGCAAAAGCGTTGTAAAGGGGCAAATAACCCTGCATCCGGGGGGCATACCACATGGCCCGGCACCGGGCTCGGTAGAAAAATCTATCGGCAAAGAATTTACAGACGAGCTGGCCGTAATGATAGACCCCTTCCGCCCGCTGATGCTAACGGAAGACGCTGTGAGTATCGAGGACGGTAATTATTATAAAAGCTGGGTTGTATAGATGTTAAAAAGTTGGAACGTTGTAAGGTTGGAATGTTAATACGCCCAACAACATTACAACTTTATAACATTACAACCTTAAAACAACAAAAAAAAGATGGAAACATTAACATTAGATACAAAACCAACCTCAACTGATTTTTTGCCGCTTAACGGTACAGATTATGTTGAATTTTATGTGGGTAATGCCAAACAGGCAGCTCACTATTATAAAACCGCTTTCGGTTTTCAGGACCTTGCCTATGCGGGCCCTGAGACAGGCGTTCGCGACCGTGCATCATACGTTTTGCAGCAAGGTAAGATCCGTTTGGTGCTGACTACACCTTTACACTCTGATCATCCTATTGCAGAACACATTAAAAAACACGGCGATGGGGTAAAAGTATTAGCCCTTTGGGTTGATGATGCATACGATGCCTTCGAACAAACCACCAAACGCGGTGCAGAGCCTTACCAGCAGCCCCAAACTATTACCGATGAGCACGGCGAAGTGCGCACCAGCGGCATTAAGCTTTACGGCGAAACCGTTCACTTATTTATAGAACGTAAAAACTATAACGGCCCGTTCCTGCCGGGCTATAAGGCCATGCAAACTACCTACCAGCCACCTGTTGCAGGCTTGCTGTATGTAGACCATTGCGTAGGTAACGTTGGCTGGCATAAAATGAACCAATGGGTAAATTTTTATGAAGACATTATGGGTTTCCGTAATATTTTAACCTTTGATGATAAAATGATCTCTACCGAATACTCTGCACTAATGAGTAAGGTAATGAGTAACGGGAACGGCTATGTAAAGTTCCCTATAAACGAGCCTGCAGAGGGTAAAAGGAAAAGCCAGATCGAAGAATACCTGGAATTTTATGAAGGCGAGGGCGTACAACATTTGGCCTTAGCCACTGCCGATATTGTTAAAACCGTTACCGACCTGCAAAACCGCGGCGTAGAGTTTTTAACTGTGCCTACTACTTATTATGACGAACTTACCGATCGCGTTGGTAAAATAGACGAAGACCTGGAGCCTTTGAAGAAACTAGGCATCCTGGTTGACCGTGACGATGAAGGCTACCTGCTACAGATCTTCACCAAACCGGTAGAAGACAGGCCTACTCTGTTCTTCGAGATCATCCAGCGTAAGGGTGCGAAATCATTCGGCGCCGGTAATTTTAAGGCCCTGTTTGAAGCCATAGAACGCGAACAGGAATTGCGGGGAAACCTGTAATTCAGATTTGAGATTTGTAGAGAGGAAAGTCGGGTGAAATCACCCGACTTTTTTATTTAGTTTATGCATAACTTAGTACAAGTTTTAGTAAACAATTTACTAACTTTTCTATGAGAACTAACTCAACACAACGTCAATTTAGCGCTGTAGCGCTTATTATAAGTTTGCTCATTACTTTATCCATTGGAGTGGTGGCCTCTCAGTTTACCCGCCCGGAAATAAAGAATTGGTATATTACGCTTAATAAACCATCATTTACACCACCCAATTGGCTTTTCCCCGTAGCGTGGACCACCCTTTACATCCTTATTGCCATATCGGCCTACTTGGTTTGGCAGTTACGTGATGGCTCGCGTACATGCAAAACTGCAATATGGATATATGTAATTCAGTTGGCGTTAAATTTCTCGTGGTCTATTGTATTTTTTGGGATGCATCAAATAATGGGTGGGTTAATAGTTATTGTGGCTTTACTGGTAACCATTATTCTTAATATATCGTGGTTTAACAGGTTTAGCCGTACGGCTGCATGGTTGCTGGTGCCATACCTGCTGTGGGTTAGTTATGCCACCTTGCTAAACATTAGCATTTGTGTGCTTAACAAATAATAAAAACGCTATTTTTATTGCACGTTTATCGTGTAGCTAAAATGAAAAAAGCATTCCTTACCTGCATCTTTGTTATCACCGCCGTTTTTTGTTTTGCGGATACCGTTTCCATCAATCATTTTGTAGTTAAAGAAAACCCCTTTGCTAAAGACGAGGTTGCCATTGTTGCGGTAGATACGGCAGGCACCATCCAGGAAAAGGTAAACGGCCTGTTCACCTTCAGCATAAATGGGTTTACCGAGCAATTAACCTTTGACAAAGGCACAGCGTTTTACAGGCACAAAATGGAAAAATCGATGTTTGTGTTTGCCCGTCATGAGAACGACAACGGCACACATTCTATGCTCTATTACGTTTACAGGCACGATAGTAAGCTGAGCCCGGTTAAAATAAGCTGGGTATTGTTAATAGCAATACCTTTGGGGCTGGTATTACTTGGCTACCTTTTCAAACGTTTTATAATTATAGCAGCGATCATCTTCCTGATATTCCTCTACTTTAACCACAGTAATGGGTTAAGCATCCCAACATTCTTCCAAAGCGTTATTGATGGATTAAAGGGAATGTTTACGAATTAGAGATTAGAGATTAGAGATTAGAGATTAGAGATTAGAGATTAGAGATTAGAGAGCAATGCTTTAAACGGGCAATTGTTTGGCTGTTTGCTACTTTATTAAACTTTACAAAGCCTAATCTTTGATTAACTAATCAACCGATCTCTTACCCTAAAACGGCAACCCTATACCAAAGTTAAGCTGCATAAAGCCATAGTTTTCGCCATTGGTAACCTTATAATTCTGCTTAAAGGGGCCATTGCCAAACACTTCACCAAGATGCTTAACAAACACCCATTGCTCCGACCCTGTGAACTGTGGGTCTTTAAACTTAAAGGCTGCATCCAGGCGGAAGATAAAGAATGCCAGATCGAACCTTAAGCCAGTACCTATACCAATTGCTGTGGAACTCCAAATGTTATTAAACCTAAACTCGCCGTTCGGGTTCTCAACTTGCTTACGCAGGCGCCAAACGTTACCTGCATCTACAAAGAACGCCCCCTTCAGCTTGGTTCCAAAAAAGTTATCGGCAAGCTTATAACGGTATTCGGCGTTAGCCACAATTTTTATCTCGCCAAACTGGTCAAGGTATTTTAATCGGGCGCGAGCTGTATCTGCAGCGCCACCTATTCCGTAGCTTGCACGGTTAAACTGCCCCGGGCCAAGTGTACGAGGCAGCCATGCACGGATATCATTTGCACCACCGGTGTAAAAGTTTTTCTCGAATATTAGTTGCTTGCTATTACCGTAGGGGATGCCTACGCCAGGGTTAAAGCGGAAGATGAATTGCTTTTCGCCACCCAAACTACGGTACCACCTGTAATCGATCTCCGTTTTTACATACTGAGAAAACGCGGCACCAAAGAGGGTGCGTTGGCCAAGGGTATCCCTGGGGGCGTTTACAATCTTGCTTAGTAAACTTAATGTGTTACCGCCAATGTCTAACCCTCCACGAAAATAAATGAAGTTCTTGTAAGAGTTTAGCTCCTGCGCGTTATACTGGAAAGTATACTGGCTGCTTGATGTAAATGTAGTGCGGCCTATAAGGTACACGTACGAGTAACGGTTTTGCCTTAGTAATTCTGCTTTAGCAATGGGATCTATACTGCCGCTTGAAAACTCTATACTAATTGGCGTTACCGAATGCTGCTTGCGGGCGGTCTCAAAAAAATCGTAGGTTATGGCGTTTATGAAGCTTCGTCGCTCAACCAATCCCTTTTGATAAAACAGCTGAAAGTTGGTAGCAAGTGTGGTATGTGGCACACCAAACTTAGCCAGGTTAGGAAACTGGAACGGCAGCAACAGCCTTGGATAAATTACGCTTATCCCCGCCCTGAAATCCTGGTTCTGGATACCCTGATTGACCGACGAATTACCATTATCAAACAAGATACTCCAGTTCAATTTTACCTGCAATATAGCTGCCTGTTTAAATATATTACGGTTGGTAAAGGTGTTACCAAGGTTGTATCCAAAGCGGCCCTGGTTAAACAAAAACTCGGCCTCTACACGGTCGGTCATTTGTTTTAGGGGTACGATATCAATTTTGGAGTTTAACCGGTTGGTGCTGTCGGGTAATTTCTCATACGTGGGGTTAGGTACGTTACGAAACACGTTCAATTCCGACAGGCGGGTGGTGGTTAACGTTTGCTTATCAAGGTTATATATCTCCCCTTTCTTTTGAAAGGTATAATCAATAACGGTGCGGGGTTTAAACCTGCCCGAGTAATCAACAAACCTAAATTGCGAATCGGCCTGGATGGTATCGGCCTTACCGCTTACACGCCCGTTACTGCGCGAAATGGTAATTAAAGTATTATTAATAGTATAAATTGGATGTTCCTTTTTATCAACAGGGTTATCAATGATCATGACCAGGTCAACCACGCTTTTATTAAAGCTCGAGTCGGGCGCGTAGTTAATATACTGGCGATAAAAATCATAGTAACCGTTACGCTTCATTACCTGAAAAAACTGGTCGCGGTCGTATGCCAGGCTATCGGTATCATAACGGCTCCCTGGGTTTACATGCGTGTATAGTTTACGCGTATCACGATATAGCTGCCTTACTTTAGGGTCGTAAATGCTATCCTTAAAATTGCGGATCTTAAACAGCGGGCCCTGTACTGCTGTAAAGAAAAGCTTGGCTTTTTTCTTTTTTACAACGATGGAATCCGACACTTTAGCTTTTAAAAAGCCTTTATTAACCAGGTATTTTTGGATCTGCAGGCGCGAAAACTCAACCAGGTTACTATCCAGTAAAGCCGGAGCCTCGCCTATTTTGCGTTTACCTTTATTGCTAAACAGGTAATAAAATTGCAGGTTAAGCCAGTTATTGGGTTGTTGTTCTTTATCAACGTAATTGATGGCCGCTTCAGAAAACTCTTTGTCTATACCTTTAATGGTAACTTTGCGCACAATGGCCTCATTATCTTTTATCCCGCGTGTAACACTACAGCCGGCACCGATAATAACCATCAAAATACTTAATATTGCAAGACGGATACGCCCCGGTATATGATATGCTTTCAAAATCACAGATAAGTTTACTAACGTCCTTACAACATAAAAAGTTTCGCAGGGAACATGGTTTATTTATGGTTGAGGGATATAAATCGATAACAGAATTTATTGATTCTGATTATCAAGTCCACACCATATATCATACGCCTGATACAGCCCCAAAATTGCTTAAATTATCCCAAAAAATAAACTTTCAGGAGATTTCTTTAAGCGACCTTCAAAAAATAAGTGCCTTAAAAAACCCTGCCGATGCAATTGCCACGGTCAATATACCGCAATGGGGTGGTTTAAACCACACTACGCTAAAAAATAAATTCAGTTTGGTGTTAGATGGCGTGCAGGACCCGGGCAACATGGGTACCATCATTCGCACTGCCGATTGGTTTGGCATCAGTAACATCATCTGTTCTGAAGACACGGTTGATGCCTATAACCCCAAAGTTGTACAGGCTACTATGGGCTCATTGGCGCGGGTGAATGTTACTTATATGAATTTAGCCGGCCTGATTTCGGCCGCGAAGCTGCCTGTTTTTGGTACTTTATTAAATGGCGATAATATTTATTCCACAAATTTTGGCACCGAAGGTTTGATATTGATGGGCAACGAAGGCAATGGCATTAGGCCTGATATACAGGCGTTAGTGAGTAAAGCTATCACCATTCCGCGCATTGGCAAGGCCGAATCATTGAACGTTGCCATAGCTACAGCCATATGTTGTTCACAACTTGCTGCAAAATCCTTTAAATAAAAATTGATTGGCAACAAATAATTACTATTTTTGCAATCCTTAAAATTGGTCGGGTGGCCGAGTGGCTAGGCAGAGGTCTGCAAAACCTCGTACAGCGGTTCGAATCCGCTCCCGACCTCAAGGTTAA
>JAZKAO010000001.1:0-155476 GCA_040389105.1 Bacteroidota bacterium | reverse complement strand
GCTAAGGTAATTTCACCTGTAACGTCTGTTGTACGGAAATAGAATTGCGGACGGTATTTGTTGAAGAAAGGCGTGTGACGGCCACCTTCAGCTTTTGACAGTACGTAAACTTCGGCTTTGAAATCGGTGTGAGGATTTACTGAACCTGGTTTGCAAATAACCATACCACGACGGATATCAGTTTTTTCAATGCCACGTAACAATAAACCTACGTTATCACCAGCTTCGCCACGGTCAAGGATCTTACGGAACATCTCAACACCAGTAACGGTTGATTTTAAGTTCTCGGCACCCATACCTAAAATGTCAACCTGCTCGCCTGAGTTAATGATACCACGCTCGATACGGCCAGTTGCAACAGTACCACGACCAGTGATCGAGAATACGTCTTCAACAGGCATTAAGAATGGAAGATCAGTTAAACGCGGAGGGATAGGGATGTAAGCATCAACTGCATCCATCAATTCCATAATTTTTCCAACCCATTTAGCGTCGCCGTTAAGGCCACCTAAAGCTGAACCTTGGATAACAGGGATATCGTCGCCTGGGAAATCATAGAAAGAAAGTAGCTCACGGATTTCCATCTCTACTAATTCTAACAATTCCGGATCGTCAACCATGTCAACTTTGTTCATGAATACTACCAATGAAGGTACACCTACCTGACGGGCAAGCAGGATGTGCTCGCGAGTTTGAGGCATTGGACCATCTGTAGCAGCAACCACAATGATAGCACCATCCATTTGGGCAGCACCTGTAACCATGTTTTTCACATAATCCGCGTGACCTGGACAGTCAACGTGTGCGTAGTGACGGTTAGCAGTTGAATACTCAACGTGAGCGGTGTTGATTGTAATACCACGCTCTTTTTCTTCAGGAGCTGAGTCAATTGAATCAAATGAACGGGCTTCTGATAAACCTGCATCAGCTAATACTTTAGTAATAGCTGCAGTAAGGGTTGTTTTGCCGTGGTCAACGTGACCGATAGTACCGATGTTTAAGTGCGGCTTACTACGGTCAAACTTTTCTTTTGCCATGATTTATTTTTGTTTGTAGGTTAATTTTACTATTTAATATGTCGTATTATAAATACTCCGAGCCAACAATGGGATTTGAACCCATGACCTCTTCCTTACCAAGGAAGTGCTCTACCCCTGAGCTACGTCGGCTTTTGTTCGGTTTGCAATTTATCGGTTTTTAGTTTGCAGTAATGATTAACTGCCGACTGCGAACCGCATACTGCCAACTTTTAACAGAGCGGAAGAAGAGGTTCGAACTCTCGACCTATAGCTTGGAAGGCTATCGCTCTACCAACTGAGCTACTTCCGCTTATCAGTTTCAGTTGGCAGTTTTCAGTTGGCACAGCCACTTTAACATTCAACTTAAACTTTATTGAGTTAGCAGTTCCCGGTTAGCATTTGGGCGGTTATAAATAACTGCTTACTGCAAACTGACAACTGCCAACTTAAAAGTGGGGGGAGAAGGATTCGAACCTTCGTAGCCGAAGCAGCGGATTTACAGTCCGCCCCATTTGACCGCTCTGGTATCCCCCCATTGTTGATTTCGGATTTACAATACTCAATTGGAAGCTAAGTATCATATTTCCGAAATAAACAGAGCCTCCTATCGGGATCGAACCAATGACCTACTGATTACAAGTCAGTCGCTCTACCAGCTGAGCTAAGGAGGCTTAAATTTTTCTTTTTAAAGAACCACCCTTTCAATCAGCGGGCTTTGTTAGCCCCCTCTCCGAAAGGGATTGCAAATCTACAAAAAATAAAGGCTGTGCAAAATATTTTTGCAAAAAAAATCGGCAGGTATAATACCGGCCGATTTTTGGCTTACGTAAAGCGCTGATTATGTTAAAATTCCTCTTCGGTTGCGGCTAAAACAGCCTTTTTTGCAACCTCGGCAGCAACTGCTTTCTTTTGTTTATGCTTGTCAATTTGCTTGCGCAGGCTCTCGATAGCTAAATCTGTAGCCTCTTCAAAGGTTTTACATTGCTCCTTAGCAAACAATTGGTTGCCCGGTAACTGTATTTTTATTTCCGAAATCTTATTGACTTCGTTATCCACGTTCTCTAATTTTAAGTAGACTTCGCCACTAATAATCTTGTCATAAAACTGATCAAGTTTATCGGCTTTCTTCTGAATAAAATCTAATAGTTTTACGTCTGCTGTAAAATGAATTGATTGAACTGTGATCTTCATTGTTTCCTCCTTGTTTATGCCTTTGGATGGGCTTGTTTATAAATAGACTTTAATCGATCCACGGAGTTGTGGGTGTAAATTTGTGTGGCGCTTAAATTAGCATGCCCTAAAAGTTCTTTTATGGCATTCAGGTCGGCGCCTTTGTTTAAAAGGCTGGTGGCAAATGTATGCCGCAGCACGTGGGGGCTTAGTTTATTTTGGGTTGATATGGTTGAAAGATAATCGCGCACTATTAAATATATTAGCTTGGGATATGCATTAGCCCCTTTATCAGTAACGACCAGTGTTACGGAATTGTTATTAAAATTTTTACTTTTTTTTAACTCCAGGTATTCGGCCAATACCCGCTTCAATTCTTTATTAATTGGGATAATGCGCTCCTTGTTGCGCTTGCCCAATACCTTAATAGTACCCTCGTAATTATTAATATCGCTTTCCTTTAAGCCCACCAGTTCGGCCAAACGGATACCGGTGCCAAACAACAGCTCCAATATCAGTTTATCACGCGTGCCGGCAAAATCGGCGGCAAAGCCGTGGTCAAGCAAATGGTCAAGCTTATCGGTTTCTACAACTACGGGCAGTTTCTTAGGTATTTTGGGTGTTTGTATTTTGGCGGCAGGGTTGGTGCTGATGATCTCGTCCTGCAGCAAAAACTTAAAGTATTTGCGCAGCACGGCCACCTTGCGGTTTACGGTGCGGGCTACCAAACCGTTATCCATCATGTAAACCATCCAATTACGGATATGGTGATGGGTAATTTGATCGGGCTGGGTTATAGGATCTTCGGGATGATGGATGTGGGCAAAAAATTGCTCCAGGTCTGATTGATAGGCGGAAACGGTGTGTGGTGACATCCGTTTTTCAAACTGCAAATAGGTGATGAACCGCTCTAAAAACATAAAAACTATTTATACATCCGGAGAATGAATGTACAAATAGTTTTTTTATATATTTTCAAGAAAAATGAAAATAGTTTACAGCCTGAGTTAGACAGTATCTAAGTTCATATTTTGCTTGTAGATGGCATGTTTAATTTCGTGCCTGCGGGCAACAGATTTTTTCTCATAAGCCTGGCGACTGCGAAGTTCGCGCAATACACCTGTTTTCTCAAATTTCTTCTTGAAGCGTTTTAACGCTTTGTCTAATGATTCGCCGTCTTTTACGTTGATAATGATCATAATCCTAATATACCTCCTTTCAGGGACGGCAAAGGTAAGTAATAAGTTTTGATTTGCAAATAGTTAATTGGGAATTAGTAGATTAGATTATTGTTGTAGCATATGGTAATAAATACATGAACAAATTTCGAAAGCCTATCATTATCACTCTACTTTGGGCAACCTTAATTATATTCGATAATTATATTGATAAGTATTTTGGGGGCATTGTGCATTTTTTCTCTATGTGTACAATACTTGTTTTGTTTATCATAATCATTGTTAACATTATAAAAGAACTTATTAAAATATATAAAAGTAGCCGCAGTTTGTCATTTAATGCTTTTGTACCGCTTATTCTTTACTTATCGATTCCTTTTTTATGTGGGTATATTGATCTTGATAAATTGGATAGCAAGGTTATTATGCGTGGTTGTTATGAGGGTACACAAAACCAGGCCTATATTTTATTCAGACAGGATCATTCCTTTGAGCTTAACTGGACCGGCGTGTTTTTTTACGATAAATGGTATACCGGGCATTGGAAAAAAAACAAGGATACCATTATCCTCCAATACAACAACGACACGGTTAAGGCCCTTGGCAATAAACTAATAATAAGCAATGGTTACTTTACACCTGTTGGCAAGCACGCCGATACGGTAAATTATCCAATACCCATGTTTTACCTGGGCTATTGCAAACATGAGAATTAATAGCTACGGTAACATCTCGCTGCCAATCAAAATTAAGGAGTCTGGATTTTAATGGCGTTGCCTCTGGCCCGCGCTATCCGCTCATACGCCTGCAGGCCTTATGCGCAGGCCGGTATCCGCTCCTATCGCTAACGCGGGGTTTACCGCAGCACTTCCCTGCTAATCACAATCTTCTGGATCTCGCTTGTCCCTTCGCCTATGGTGCAAAGTTTGGCATCGCGATAAAATTTCTCTACCGGGAAATCCTTGGTATAGCCATACCCGCCGAAGATCTGCACGGCTTCGTTAGCGCATTTAACCGCTACTTCGGATGCATAGTATTTGGCCATGGCGGCTTGCTTGGTCATGGGCAGGTGGCGGTTCTTCATATCGGCGGCCTGCATAATTAATAGTTCGGCAGCTTCTATTTCGGTAGCCATATCAGCCAGTTTGAATGCAATGGCCTGGAAATTGCCGATAGGCTGGCCAAACTGGTGGCGCTCCTTAGCATAAGCTACGGCGGCTTCAAAAGCACCTTTGGCAATGCCTAATGATAAGGCCGCAATGGAAATGCGCCCGCCATCCAGCACTTTCATGGCTTGTTTAAAGCCTTCGCCCGCGTTGCCTAACAGGTTAGCTTTAGGTACACGGCAATTATCAAAAACCAGTTCGGTAGTTTCGGATGCGCGCATACCCAGTTTATTTTCCTTTTTGCCGTGCGTAAAGCCCGGTGTTCCTTTTTCTATTACCAAAGCTGAGATGCCTTTCGAATCGCCTTTTTCGCCGGTACGCACCATTACCACAGCTACATTGCCCGATTTACCATGCGTGATCCAGTTTTTTGATCCGTTTACTACGTATTCATCGCCATCCAGCACAGCTGTAGTATTCATCCCCAAAGCGTCCGACCCGGTATTGGCTTCAGTCAATCCCCAGGCACCTATCCACTCGGCCGTGGCCAGCTTGGGCAGCCAGCGTTGCTTTTGCTCGTCGTTACCAAAGGCTAAAATATGCCCGGTGCAAAGCGAGTTATGCGCCGCAACTGACAGACCAATCGATCCGCATACCTTGGCTATCTCCACAATCACAGTCACATATTCCTGGTAACCAAAACCCGAGCCGCCGTATGCTTCCGGAACTAAAACGCCCATCAGGCCCAGTTCGCCTAATTGCTTAAACAGATCAACCGGGAAAGTTTGGGCTTCGTCCCACTCCATTACGTTGGGGCGGATATGCTTTTCGGCAAAATCGCGGGCCATCTGGCCTATCATCTGCTGGTTTTCGTCGGTGCTAAAATCGTAGCCTGCAAGGCTGTGGGTGGCAAAAGTATCCATGTATAAATATGTAATCCTGTAAATTGGAGTTGCAAGGTAGCAAATTAATTCAAATACTATGCATGCATAGTATTTGGAACAGATTGGTATATAGTCCAAATACCTGCCTGGTATAAATAGGCAAGCCTTATTAGTTGTTTACCGTCCGAAATTATTTTTTTAATTTATTGCTCATCAGCCGCTTTTGTGCAATATTTACGCAAATTTTAAAACCATAGTTTAACATTTAACCCCTTGTTAAAATACCCGCAATGAAAAAAGTAATACTTGTTACCGGCGCGTCGTCAGGTTTAGGTTTAGCTACCGCCACCGCCTTAGCCGCCGAAGGCCATACCGTTTACGGCACCAGCCGCGATGCCAAACGCATTAAAGATGCATCGTTTAAACCGCTGAGTATGGATGTTACCAATGATGCATCGGTTAACGCAGCCATTGATACCATTATAAAAGCCGAAGGCAAAATTGATGTACTAATAAACAATGCCGGCAACGGTATTACCGGCCCGCTTTATGCCATGCCGGTTGATATTGCTAAAAAACAATTTGAGGTTAACTTTTTTGGCGTGGTGCGCGTAAGCAGTGCCGTGCTGCCGGGTATGATAGAAAAAGGAACAGGTTTGGTAGTTAACGTTGGGTCGTTAGCGGGTTTATTTGGCCTGCCATACCAGGGTTTATATAGCGCCAGCAAATTTGCTATTGAGGGTTATTCGGAAAGCTTGCGGATGGAATTAAGAAATACCGGCGTAAAAGTAACTGTGCTTAACCCGGGCGACTTTAAGACCGACTTTACCGGCAACCGCGAAAAGGTTCCGTTTACACTGAAAAACGACAAGCTGAAGGGTGAATTTGAAGCTGCTGTAGCCGCCATGGAAAAAGACGAAAGCATTGGTGCCGCCCCATCTAAATTAGCTGCCGAGGTGGTTAAAATAGTAGGCAAAAGCAACCCTAAACACAACTATTTAATAGGCGCCATTGGCCAAACCATCGCGGTAACGCTAAAATCGGTATTGCCGGGCGGTTTGTTTGTGAAACTAATGAATGATCATTACGGGATAAAGTAGAGGACAGTCCGAAAGTCGGGAAGACGGGAAGTCCGGAAGATATTGCGCCTATCGAACATCTTGTCATTGCGAGCGATAGCGTGGCAATCCCATAGGACATGCAACGAACCTGCCTATGAGATTGCCACGTCGCTATCGCTCCTCGCAATGACAAAATCTCATACCAATAAAAAAGCACGGCCTTACAGGGTCGTGCTTTTTTGCTATATATATGATAGAAGCCGGTTATACAAACTTCAACACATGGATGGTGGCATAAATTTTAAGCAAAATGGTACCTATTAAGTAAAGGACCGGAATGTTTAGTAAGATGCTCATGTCGTTTGTGTTGTTTATTGTTTGTATAGATAGCTGATTAGTTTCTTTTTGTTTGTTGATTCAAATTTGCATCAAAAAGCGGTTTTCGCCCAGTACTATTAGGTAAACAGCGGTGAATTGTCGGTGAATGGGGGAATGGGTGGGATGAATATGCTATACAATAATAAAATTCGTCATTGCGAGGTACGAAGCAATCATCGATATGCCGGGCGGCCCTGCTTGCCGATGATTGCTTCGTACCTCGCAATGACGGAGTGGTTAATAGAAAAAGGGGAAAGTGTTAACACTTTCCCCTTTTTTGAAACCTTTCAGCTTTCGCCTTTTACCTTATTTGATCATTTCCACAAAGTCATCAAACAAATACCGCGAATCGTGCGGGCCGGGTGACGATTCGGGGTGATATTGTACCGAGAACGCTTTTTTATCTTTCACACGGATCCCTTCTATCGATTGGTCGTTCAGGTTTACGTGGGTAATTTCTACCTTGGTTGATGCCCTCACCGCATCCGGCACTACGCCGAAGCCGTGGTTTTGGGAAGTTACCTCGCAATGGTTTTTGATGACGTTTTTTACCGGGTGGTTTAAGCCACGGTGACCGTTAAACATTTTTTGGGTAGGGATATCGTTAGCCAAAGCCAGTAACTGGTGGCCTAAGCAAATGCCGAACATCGGTTTATCTGCCTTTAATATATCCTTCACCGTCTCCACTGCATAAGGCATAGCCGACGGATCGCCGGGGCCATTGCTGATGAAGTATCCGTTCGGTTTAAAATCGGCTTCCATATCGGCGTAGCTGGTTTTGGCCGGGTAAACCTTGGCAAATACACCACGATCCCTGAAATTACGCAGGATGTTTTTCTTCACACCCAAATCAAGCACGGCTACACGCAGGGCAGCGTTTTCATCACCAAAGGTATATGTCTCGGTGGTTGATACCTGCGATGACAGCTCCAGTCCATCCATCGATGGCACTTCGGCCAGCAGGCCTTTCAGTTCTTCAATATCTAATATCTCCGACGAGATAATGGCATTCATGGCACCCTTATCGCGAATATGACGCACCAACTGGCGGGTATCAATGTCGGATATCGATACGATGTTCTGCTCCTGGAAATAATCCTGGATAGATTCATCGGCTTGTTTGCGGCTGTAAGCAATATTATAATTTTTACAAACCAGTCCTGCTATTTGGATCTTCTCCGACTCTACCTCTTCGTGACTAACGCCATAGTTACCTATGTGCGCGTTGGTAGTTACCATAATCTGGCCAAAGTACGATGGATCGGTAAATACCTCCTGGTAACCGGTCATGCCCGTGTTAAAACAAATTTCGCCTGTGGTGGTGCCAATTTTGCCGGCAGCCTTGCCATAAAAGGCGGTACCATCGGCCAGTAATAAAACAGCCGGAAGTTTGGTGTAATTCGTCATTCGCTAAAAAAATTAAAAATGGATATTGGGCCGGTTGTTCTGTGGTGCAGTTCCGTAAGATAGATAGGTGAAGTATGACCTGTTAATCCGTATTTCACGCCGCAAAAGTACAGTTTAATTTCGGAATTCGGAATTGAGATTTTGGATTTTTTGTAATCTTTTAGTCAGGAAGGAATGTACTGGCCGCCGTACCTAAACCTGATCGTAACGGAAAGCCCGGAATGTAGCGTAGCGAAATGAGGACTTGAAGTGGAGAGCAGGGCTGCCGGTACCGATGAAATATTGATCGCTCATTTTCAAATCCCTATCTTATAATTTAGGCTAAAGCCATCTTAATACCACCCTTATCCGTTGGTTGAAACCAACGGCAATGAATGCTATATGGGAATAATCTTATCAAATAATTATTTGCACATCTGCATATATGCACATCTGCACATAAAATCGCACCTTTGCAGCAGCAAACACAATCGCTATGTCAGTACATAAGGAAGTAAAACGCATTACCACCCATATATTACAGGAAATGAAGAACCGTGGCGAGAAAATTGCCATGTTAACCGCCTACGATTATTCGATGGCTACCATTGTAGATGATGCCGGAATTGACGTGATCCTGGTGGGCGATTCGGCCTCGAACGTAATGGCCGGGCACGAGACTACCCTGCCTATCACGCTCGACCAGATGATCTACCACGCTTCATCAGTCATAAGGGCGGTTAAGCGGGCACTGGTGGTTGTCGATCTGCCTTTCGGTTCGTACCAGGGTAACTCTAAAGAAGCCTTGAACTCGGCCATCCGCATCATGAAAGAATCGGGCGCGCATGGCGTAAAGCTGGAGGGCGGTGTGGAAATAGCCGAATCGGTTAGCCGCATACTGGCAGCCGGTATCCCCGTAATGGGGCATTTGGGTTTAACGCCGCAATCTATTTATAAATTTGGCACCTATTCGGTTAGGGCCAAGCAAGAGGCCGAAGCGCAAAAACTGCGCGAGGACGCGCTTAAACTACAGGAACTGGGTTGTTTTGGCATTGTGCTGGAAAAGATCCCCGCTGCCTTAGCTAAAGAGGTAAGCGAGAGCCTCCTGATACCAACCATAGGCATAGGCGCCGGCAAACATTGCGATGGCCAGGTTTTGGTGATCCACGATATGCTGGGGATTAATAAAGGTTTTACCCCCCGCTTTTTACGCCAGTATGCCAACCTGTACGAGGTAATGAACACTGCTATAACCGGTTACGTAAGCGATGTAAAATCGAGCGGGTTCCCTAACGATAAGGAGCAGTATTAATGTGCAGATGCGTGAATATGCAGATGTGCTGATGTATAAAACAATTTCGCCATAATATGTGTCATTGCGAAAGAGCAGCAATAGTATTTTGCCTCCCCGACAGCAAAGGAGCTTCCAGGCGAAAGCGGGCAGAACATGGTGGCCTGAGCGAGGGAAGGCATCAGCGTTTTGCAGAAGCGAGGGACAAGCGGGTGCGATAGCGGGGCAAATAAGCGTAGCCGTGGTTCTGCCCGCTTTGCAGGGCAAAGGCCATGTGCGGCAAAGGAAGCATTTTTGCTGTCTTGATTTTTTGTTACTTTTTCATCAAGGAAAAAGTAATAGGCTCCTGCGGCTATGAGCAGACGGATGTAAACAAAGCACAAACCTATCCTATGAGATTGCCACGCTATGCTCGCAATGACATATTGAAGAAATAAAAACTCATGAATCAAAGACTACCTTTCACACAATCCGGCGACATTACCGACAGCGATATCCTTTACGAGGATAATCACCTGATTGCCGTAAACAAGCGCGCGGGCGATATTGTGCAGGTTGATGATACCGGTGATGAACCACTGGACGAAAAGGTAAAGAAGTATATCACCAAAAAATACAACAAACCTAACGGCGCTTTTTTAGGCGTGGTACACCGGCTGGACCGCCCTGTGAGCGGCTTGATATTATTTGCTAAAACCAGCAAGGCAT
Organism: Bacteroidota bacterium; assembly: GCA_040389105.1. GTDB lineage: Bacteria > Bacteroidota > Bacteroidia > Sphingobacteriales > Sphingobacteriaceae > Mucilaginibacter. The sequence goes on along the minus strand of JAZKAO010000001.1, from coordinate 145,295 downwards.
TGGAGCGCATGAACGAGTTGTTTAAAACCCGGCAAATGCGCAAAACCTATTATGCTGTAGTGCGCAAACGCCCCGATCCCCCCTATGGCGAGTTGGTACACTGGCTAATTAAAAACCCTAAAAACAATGTGACCACCGCCCACGGGCACGAAGTAAAAGGAAGCTTGCGCAGTGAGTTACATTACCGCCTGGTGGGCGAGTTGAATGGCTACTCGTTAATTGAAGTAAACCCCATTACCGGCCGCTCGCACCAAATCAGGGTGCAGTTGGCATCGTTAGGTTGCCCCATAGTTGGCGATAATAAATACGGCTACCCACGTGGCAGTTTGCATAACAGCATTAGCCTGCATGCACGCCGCCTGCAATTTATCCACCCCATAAAAAAGGAACCTGTTGAAATTACCGCCCCCCTGCCCAAGGATGGCTTTTGGGATAAATTCGCCCATTTGATGCCGCCGGCAAGTGAGACGGAGATTAAGGAGGGTTAAAGCTGAAAGGTAAAAGGCGAAAGGTTTACTTGGTTACGTCAGGCTGTTTTTCATCCATTGCCGCGTGCGTATCCCTAATGAATATCATCGCGTCAAAAGTTTCGGCCAGCTTATGGGTTACGTAATGCGGGGCCTCGCCATTATATTGCGCACCATAAAAAACGGAAGCGATATTGGTATTTAAAAAGGTATTCACCAACGGATCAGCCGAAGCGCTTTTAAAATCGAGTATAAAATTGGGCTCGGCGCATTGCGCAAACACGTCACCGCTTGATCCTGGCCTGGCCTTCGGCATTTCGGCAGCTACATTTTTCCGCTGCTTCATATCAAACGACCGCATACTGCCGTTATTAAAATCGAAGCCCATGGCATAGTATTTATCCTTTAAATCATTAGCCAAATACATGCCCATCCGTTTATATCCATCGCTGCCCGCGGTTTTATTAATGTGGCCATTATGCGCCCAAACCATCACCTTGCTATGGTGCATATAATTCGCTATCCATTCCACGTTTTCGGCCATGCACTTATCCCGCACATCGCTTTGCTTGGCGGGAAAAAGGGTCGACTGCGCATCTATATATATTATAAACTGCTGTAACTCGCGCACATAATGCCTATACATGGCGGTATCGCCTTCGGTAAACTTAATTTTATTCAGGCTGTTAACCGCGCCTTTTATGGCGGCCTTATCTTTGCTGTTTAATGATGGGGCATATAGCTTAGTGGCAGCATAAGCCACTTCCATTTCGGGCGTGAATTGATTAGTTGGCGTTAAGTATTCCTTCAGCATAGCCATGGCTGATGATCCCCATTGCATATCACAGCCAAAAAAGCGCACTTTGTTTTCTGCGGGTTGCGTAGCATTATAAGCTTTCAGCCAGTTGGCCATATCTACTACTTCCTGCGTCATCCATATACCAAAGCCTACGCCTTGCAAACCCTTGTCTACCGTACCCTTGCCGTTCACAACATAATCGTTCATAGCCTGCGCGCCGGCAAAGTCGCCTTCCATAATAAAAGCCTTTACGCCCATTTCCTTTACCAAAAATTGCAACATGCGGTGCTTAAATAAAAAGAACTCGTGCGTACCATGCGTGGCTTCGCCCAGTCCAATTATCTCCTTATCCTTTAATATGGGTTTCAGTTTTTGCAGATCGGCCAGATCGGCACCCGGCTCCAGCGTTTTCAGCGGAATGATCTGACCATTAATAGCCGCAATCATATCACTTTGCGCGAATGAGATGTTGGTGATGAAGAAAAAAAGACCGGCGATAAAAAGCCCTTTGAAAGGTTTAGTCATGGTTTATTTGTTATTTAGGGGCAAGATAGGGTTCTGTTTCCAAGCGGTTTTGGATTTCACATTTTTTAACGTTTGGGGAGCCCGGGGTGTCATGGTGAGCCTGTCGAACCATGGCGGGCAAAGGCCCTGCCGCACGCACCCTTCGACGGGCTCAGGGTGACACTCCCCTTTTAATCGGCCAAAACAAAAAATCCCGCTTGCACATGCAAACGGGATTCCAATATAAAAAACTTTTAGCTTTAAGCTAATTTAGCCAATTCTTCAGCCATGGCAGCGCCAATTTCAGCCGGCGATTCAACCACGCGGATCCCGCATTCGGCCATGATCTTCATTTTAGCGGCAGCAGTATCATCAGCACCGCCAACAATAGCGCCGGCGTGGCCCATTTTACGGCCGGCAGGAGCCGTTTGTCCGGCTATAAAGCCAACTACTGGCTTGGTACCATTTTCCTTGATCCAGTAGGCGGCTTCAGCTTCCATACCACCACCAATTTCGCCGATCATAATAATACCGTGCGTATCCGGGTCGTTCATCAGCATTTCAACCGCTTCTTTGGTTGGTGTACCGATGATCGGGTCGCCACCAATACCAATTGCGGTAGTGATACCTAAACCGGCTTTCACCACCTGATCAACCGCCTCGTAAGTCAGCGTACCCGATTTTGAAACCACACCTACGTGGCCTTTTTTAAAGATAAAGCCCGGCATAATACCAATTTTTGCTTCGTCGGCGGTAATAATACCCGGGCAGTTTGGCCCAATCAGGCGGCAATCTCTGCCTTTTAAATATTCCTTCACCTCAATCATATCCTTGGTCGGGATACCTTCGGTAATACAAACAATCACTTTAATACCTGCTTCGGCAGCTTCCATAATGGCATCAGCGCCAAACGGAGGTGGAACAAATATGATAGATACATCGGCGCCGGCTTTATCAACCGCGTCTTTAACGGTATTAAAAACGGGCCTGTCTAAATGTGTCTGACCGCCTTTACCCGGTGTTACACCACCAACAAGCTGCGTTCCGTACGCAATCATTTGTTCAGCATGGTAACTACCTTCCTTACCGGTAAAACCCTGAACAATAACTTTAGAATCTTTATTTACAAGGACACTCATGTATCTATATTTTTTTGTTGCGCAAAGCTAATGTTATTGCGGGTAATGTCAAAAGAAATTTGAGGCCTTACTATCCTGCACTGTAAATAATTTATGGAAATATAACCAATATGTCATTGCGAGCGTAGCGTGGCAATCCCATAGGACAAGCGATCTATCAAAAGGTTATTAAGATGGGTAATAAAAGAGTATTTGAAAATGAGCGACGGTGATTCTTCGGTTCCGGTAGCCCCGTTATCCGTTCCAACTCCTCGCTCGTACCTCGCTGTGGGGTTTCCACTACTACCGGGTTTAGGTTGAGCGGGCAGTGCAATTTATTTGCACATCTGCACATTGGCAAATTTGCACATTCACTCCCCCTTTAGGGGGCTGGGGGGCTAAACTCCCCCTCACTCTTGGCAATCACAATAGTAGCTATACCATTCCCTATCACATTGGTAATAGCCCGCGCTTCCGACATAAACCGGTCTACCCCCAACAGTATCGCCACACCCTCTACCGGGATCAGCTTCATAGCCGTAAGGGTTGACGTCAGTACAATAAAGCCGCCGCCGGTTACGGCTGCCGCGCCTTTGGAGGTAAGCATTAGGATACCGATGATGACCAATTGCTGCTCTAACGATAGCGGTATTTTAAACACCTGCGCTAAAAATATCACCGCCATGGATAGGTATATCGTCGTCCCGTCCAGGTTAAAGGAGTACCCGGTAGGGATCACCAAACCCACAACCGATTTGCTGCAACCAAATTCCTCCATCTTCTCCATCATGGCCGGTAGGGCCGGTTCGGATGATGAAGTGCCCAGTACAATCAGGATCTCGTCTTTAATAAACTTTAAATATTGCCACAGGCTGAACTTATAGATATAGCAGATCAAATTCAGCACTACAAAAATAAACAGGAACATGGTTAGGTATACCGAGCCCATCAGCGCGGCCAGTGGTTTTAAGGTATGCACGCCGTATTTGCTAATAGTAAAAGCCATACCCGCGAAAGCACCGATGGGCGACAAGCGCATCACCAGTTTCATGATATTGAAAAGCACTTTAGAAAGCCTGTCGAACGTAGCGATAAGCGGCTTCCCTGCTGCCCCCATTTTACTGATACCGTAGCCGAACAGGATCGCGAAGAAAAGTATCTGTAAAATATCGCCCCTGGCAAAGGCATCGAACACGTTACCGGGGACAATGTGAGCGAAGAAATCTCCCCATTTCATTTCGGCAGCGGCCTTTTGGTATTCGGCCAGTTTAGCGGCATCGGCCGGTACGTGTGGGTTAACACCATCGCCCGGGCGCAGGATATTGGCTACTACAAGGCCTATTAATAATGCAAAGGTGGTCACAATTTCAAAATACAATAACGCCTTGCCGCCCACACGGCCTACCTTTTTCATATCATCCATGCCGGCAATGCCCAATACAATCGTAAAAAAGATGATGGGGGCGATCAGCATGGTGATCATTTTGATAAACACTTTGCTTATCGTATCGGCAGTCGGGCCAAAACCTTTAAAGTAATAGCCTACAATAACGCCCAGTAAAATGGCTACAAGTACCTGGAAGGTAAGGTTGCTAAGGAGTTTTTTCATTGCATAACAATAATACAATAAAAGCTTGTCATTTCGACCAACGGGAGAAATCTTATACGTGCAGACTGTCCTCTCGTGTAAGATTTCTCTCTATCGTTCGAAATGACAGGCCTGATAAGTATCTTAGCCTAAATTTACAAAGCATCATGACGGCAAGCATCCTGGCATTTGGCATTACGAAAGACATTTTCGGCGCTTCATCCATCACGGTTGAACTGCCTGCTGATGCCACCACCGGGGGGTTGAAAACTGTTTTAGAAGAGCAATACCCGCGATTGAAACAACTGGCATCGTATCTGCTGGCTGTAAATAACGAATACGCCGCGGATGAATTGCCATTGAACGAGCGTGATGAGATAGCGGTGATACCGCCGGTGAGCGGTGGGTAGTACCGTTTGCAGTGACAGTCCGCAGCAGTGACATTGCGAGGAGCGATAGCGACGCGGCAATCCCATAGGTAGGTCCACGTTGCATCTCCTATGGGATTGCCACGCTATCGCTCGCAATGACAAATTGGTACTTTAATTTAGATCAAACCATTGAACACACAAATAATCCTATCCCACCAACCCCTTAACATCCAATCGTGCATTGATTGGGTGATGGCACCCGGCTGCGGCGGTATCGACGTATTTATTGGTACCGTGCGGGATATGACTAAGGGTAAGCGTGTGCTGCGGTTAGAGTTTGAGGCCTACGATAAAATGGCCATCAGCGAAATGCAAAAACTGGCCGACCAGGCCCTGCTACAATGGCCCATCCAGCGTATCGCTATCCATCACCGTACAGGTGTTTTGGAGGTTGGCGAGGTGCCCGTCATCATAGCCGTTGCCGCCGCGCACCGGGATGCCGCTTTTGATGCCTGCCGCTTTTTGATCGATACGTTGAAAAAGACCGTCCCTATTTGGAAAAAGGAAATTTTTGAGGATGGCGAGGTTTGGGTTTCGGCTACGCCGTGATGTTAAAAAGAGCGGTGAAGGGAGGCTTGTGCGGTTCCCTCCCACAGAGAGGGTGTAGGGAGGGGTTTCTACGGGCGCTTGAAAAAAACCCTCCCCGCCACAACGCAAGCAGCCGCCCCCCTCCCTATGAGAGGGAACTGATTTGATTACCCCAACTCCACCCAAGCCTTCACCCCACCCTCCAGCGACACTACATTTAAGCCCGGGTTTGTTTCCTTCAGTTTCTTCACCGCGTCGGCGCTGCGTTTGCCTATGGTGCAGTATAGTACAATGGTTTTTGAGGCCTCCATATCAGCCAGACTGCGTTCCAATTTATAGGAAGGGATATGCTTGCCGCCAATGTTAAAGTCTTCATGTTCTTCGCTGCCGCGGATGTCGATTAGTTCAACCGTACCGTTTCCTAAGCCCGCTTTCAAACCGGCAACGCTAATTGTTTCGGCAACAGTAGTTTTGGGCAGCTGCGTAATATTTGTTTTAGTAACCGGCCCAAGTTTGATCACCCGGCTTTGCATGGTTTGGGTATCCAGTATCAGCATTTTGCCGGCCAGTAGTTCGCCGGTTTGGGTAATATATTTAATGGCTTCGTTAGCTTGCATACAACCAATCATCCCAGCCAAGGTAGGGATCACGCCACCCTCGGCACAGTTGGGTACCTGGGTAGCATCTACCTGCGGGAACAGGTCGCGGTAATTAGGCGTGCGACTGCCATCGGCAGTGGGAGCGTTCCACACGGCTACCTGGCCTTCAAACTGGTAAATAGCGCCGTATACCAAAGGTTTGCCCGTTAACACTGCCGCGTCATTCAGCAAATAGCGGGTTTCAAAATTATCGGTACCATCTAAAATGATATCGTATTGGTCAAACAGTTGCAGCACGCTATCAGCTGTAACTTTCATGATGTGCGGGGTGATGGTAATATCCGGGTTCTGCAATTGCAGCTTCACTACTGCCACTGCCACCTTCTTCAAGCCCGCATCCGCAAGTGTGTATAAAATTTGCCGGTGCAGGTTACTGATGCTAACGGTATCGTCATCGGCCAAACCTAAAGTGCCAATGCCCGATGCCGCCAAATATTGCGCGGCCGGGCAGCCTAATCCACCCATCCCCACTATTAATACTTTAGCCTGCTTTAAACGCTGCTGCGCCTGCTCTCCAAAACCGGGCAGGGCTATCTGGCAACTATAACGCGACAAATCCATCAGGCAGAAACCGTTTTTTGTTGCAGGATATTTTGTACCCGCTCACGTTCTTCGGGCGTGTTTACATTGGTTAGCGCACCGGGGTTTGGTGCCTGTAAAATATGAGTATCGCTATTGATCAAAACCTTACGGGGACAAGAATATCCCTGCGCCAAAAACGATAATAGTACCCCATAACTTTTAGGTTCCCATATCGTAATTAAAGGTTCGGGGAAATCCTGATACGTACTTTGGAAAGCCGTGGCTATGGCTGATGTATCGCGATGAGCTACTAAAAAATCAAGCGTATCCTTGTCCAGCAAGGGCAAATCGCAGGCTACCATCAGCCAGGCCTTTTCGGGTTGCTCCCTAAAGGCCGAGAGGATAGCCCCAAACGGGCCTAAACCCGTAAAGGTATCGGGCAGGGTTTGATACGCCGGGTCTACTTCCTGCTGCTGATCGGCGCGACAGGAGATATATACATTATCGGTATAGTTTTTCAGCAGGTCGGCCATGTAATAACGCTGCTCTTTTTGGTGCCAGTTAATAACCCCCTTGTCCTGCCCCATGCGCTGGCTTTTGCCGCCGGCCAGTACCAATGCATTTAATTGGGGTTTGGATTGTTGTAGTTCGTTATGAAAAAAATCAATAATTTCTTGTTTCCCAAATTTCCCGTATATGGGAAATCTTTGCCAATCGGGAATAGCTTCTTTGATAAAATCAAATATATCTGTTTCACCATCGGCCAGTATAAACAGGCGCACATCGGATAATTCAGAAAGCCTTTTTTGCAGCGATGCCTTTTTCCGGCTATCTATAATCACCACCTGCCTTTTAGCCGGGTGATGGTTGCCGTTCAGTAATATCATATCGGCGCTGTTCAGCAGCACCCGGTTTTGAAAGTTATTCAGATCGCCACTGTAGTTTAGTTGCTGCTGGCCCTCTTTTTCGGTATACTCCGCAAAAGCTCCAACCGCTAACCTGCCCGGTGCTGCTTCCGGCTCGTCGTTATGCTGTGCATCAACATAAGCTATTTTAGCTGTAGCCGATAAGGTAGCAATGATCTGTTGGGCCAATACTTTAATATCACCGCAGGGCGCGCCAACAATGGCCCACTCGTTACGGCCAAAGTTGCCCAGCGTGGGGCGTATTAATGCCGTATGTTTTTTGTGCTTATCCTCTTTTAAACTCACGCTTCCCTCCCGTTTTTGCCATTAGCTTAGTTTCCTTAATCACTATATCGTGGCTCATGGCTTTGCACATATCATAAATGGTTAGCGCCGCTATGCTGGCACCAACAAGGGCTTCCATCTCTACCCCGGTTTTGGCGGAGATGCTGGTGGTACAATCAATCACAACCTCCTGCGCCTCGTTCAAACTGATCTCCATATCGCAATTATCCAGCCCCAGGGGGTGGCACAGCGGGATCAGCTCTCCCGTTTTTTTTGCCGCCATAATGCCGGCGATTATTGCCACCTGAAATACAGAACCTTTTTTGGTTTGCAAATCACCATCGGTTAATTGTGCCAGTACTTCGGCAGGCAGCACCACGATACTGCGCGCGGTAGCCGTGCGATGGGTGATAGCCTTTCCGCCTACATTGACCATGGTTGGTTTGCCTTCGTTGTCTAAGTGGGTAAACATTGACCTTGATTTATGGGATTTAAAGATTCCCCTGATTGTTTATAATAATGTCATAATCCTGAACATCCTTTAATCTGGCAAATCATGGTCAAAACATTGACCTTGATTTATGGGATTTAAAGATTCCCCTGATTGTTTATAATAATGTCATAATCCTGAACATCCTTTAATCTGGCAAATCATGGTCAAAACATTGACCTTGATTTATGGGATTTAAGGATTTCCCTGATTGTCTTTAATATTTATCTTATAATCCTGATCTTCCTTTAATCAGGAAAATCATGGTCAAAATGACCACAACCTAAACACCTCGCCCGCTTCAAACTCATCGCGGCCGGCGGGGAGTTCTAAAAAGGCGTCCGTATCTGCTAAGTTAGCAAAATCGCCCGAACCATTACCTGCCAATGGCGAGGCGATCAGCCTGGCATCGGCAGTTAACGTGGTTTTTACTTGTAAAAAATATTGCAGATCGGGTTCAAAGTAAAAATCTTCGGACAGGGCCGCATATCTTGCCGGCTTTTCATCTAAACCCATCGCCGCGTTTAACCAGGGCAAAAAGTAACGGTGCAGGCACATAAAGGTAGCCACCGGGTTACCCGGGAAAGCAAATACCAATGCGCCATTTTTATCGGCCCCAAACCAAAACGGTTTGCCGGGCCTTTGCTGCACCCGGTAGAACAATTTAGCCACGCCCACTTGCTCTAATGCTTGCGGGATATAATCAAACTTACCCATGGAGATGCCGCCCGAAAGCAGGATGACATCATAGCTTTTTAAGCAGCGGGCAATTTCGGTTTGCGTTACTGTTGGATCATCAGCAATATGCAGCATATCGGCCTTTACGCTCTGTTGCTGCAAGGCTGCCTTAATAGTATAATTGTTTGATTTACGGATCTGGTAGGGCGCGGGTGTTTCATGCACATCCACCAACTCATCGCCCGATGATATGATGACCACACTCGGGATCCTTTTAACCAGAACCCTGGTTTTCCCTACCGAGGCAATAATGCCAATAATAGCAGGTGTAATCACCCTGCCTTTTGCGGCAACCACATCGCCATACTGTTTATCGCGCCCTTTAAAGTGAATGTTTTGCCCCAAATTAACATTGTCCACCACCACCTCGGCATCAGTACCGGTAATCAGTACGTCCTCGTAACGGATAATGGTATCCAGCGTATCGGGCAAAACAGCCCCGGTCATAATTTCTATGCAATGGTTAGCCCCGGTAATTTCAACCGGTTTATCCCCCGCTGCCTGCGTGGCTTCGATATGGAAGGTACGCAAACCATCGGCATAAGCCGCGTAATTAATGGCAATGCCATCCATGGTCACCCGGTTAAAGGGCGGCATATCGCGGTCGGCTAAAATATCTTCGGCCAATACCCGGCCAAGTGATTGCTCAAAGCCTATCTCTTCGGTTCCGTAATTCCGGATCTGGTTTTCGATAATATGTTCGGCCTGTTGTACAGTTGTCATGTTAATTAGCCTCCTATTGATGCCATAGATTCGTGCGCGGGGTCGTTCGCCTTGCGTTCGGCCTCGGCCTCCCAGCCATCCTTAGCACGGTGACTAATGGTACTTGTTAATATATTTTGCAGTTGGTTGTCGGTCATCCCTGCGCGTAAAAGATCTCTCACATTTAAGCCGTCCCCCTCGTACAGGCAGGTTTTCAACTCACCCTGCGGGGTTAGGCGGATACGGTTACAAGTGCCGCAAAAAGTACGTGAATATGCCGCAATAATACCAACGCTGCCCTGATGCCCGGGGATTTGATAATTGTAAGATGTGGAATATGGCGCGTCCTTCATTTTTTCGATCCCCGGATAGCTTTCGCTGATATGATCCAATATCCGCGCATAATCCCAGGCTAAACCCTGGTACACATGGCTATCGCCGTTAAATGGCATTTCTTCTATAAAGCGCACACTAATGGGTAGGTCTTTTGTGAGGTTTACCAGGGGCAAAATATCGTCGGTATTGCGGCTATCCATCACCACAGCATTTATCTTTACCTCCATATTGTGCTTCAGTAATTCATCCAGTGTGTGCATAACGGCCGCAAATTCATCGCGGCGGGTAATACTGAAAAAGCGGCCGGCATCCAGCGTATCTAAACTTAAATTGATGCTATTGATGCCTAATCGTTTTAACTCGGGGATATAAGGGGCAGTCAGCACGCCGTTGGTGGTCAGGCTAATTTCTTTCAACCCCTCAATTTGGGATAAGGCCTCCAACAACTGCATCATATCCTTGCGCACAAAGGGTTCGCCGCCGGTAATACGGATCTTCTCGATCCCCATACCCACCAGCAGGGTACATGTACGCAGCATTTCCTCGTAGCTTAACAGTTCGGCACGGCTAAGCCAATCGATACCTTCCTCGGGCATGCAATAAAAGCAGCGCAAGTTGCACCTGTCGGTTACGGCCAGGCGCAGGTAAGTGATCTTTCGGCCGTGATTATCTGTTATCAAATTTGCTGTATGTAGTGTTAATACAAATTAAGTGCTTATTTGTATCACTTGATGAGTAAACCTTACAAATTTTACGATGGGGTGTTGGTGGGTGATGATGGTGATTTAACCACAGAGGGCACGGAGGGAGGATTCACAGAGGGCACAGAGATTTGTTTTTACATCTTGACCGTTGTTGGAAACAATTCCAACAACGGTCGGAAGTTTTAAAAAAGCTGGGAATTGCGCGATTCCCTCCCATAGGGAGGGTGTAGGGCAATGTCATTAAGTTAAGCTTTTAAGGCGCCTGTGAGGACACAGGCACCGGGTAAACTTCCCGTGGTCTGTGTCTTCACAGACCACTAATCGGCTCATTTAGTTAGCTGATTTATCCCTTAACTTAATGACATTGGGGTGTAGGGAGGGGTTTCATCAAGCGCAGAAACCCCTCCCTGCCACCGCACAATCAACCGCACCCCTCCTCGTGGGAGGGAACTAATAATCTTCTCAACACCTCTGTGTTCTCTGTGAAAAATCTCTGTGTTCTCTGTGGTTAAATTCTTAAAGCGCAATCTACGATACCGTCAACTCTCCCCGCAGGTCTGTTTCCAGCCATTCCTTTACCTGTATCGGGTCGTCGCTTTGGCCAAGCAGGTACATCATTTTGGTAATGGCGGCTTCGTAGGTCATATCGTAACCGTTGGCTACGCCTATATCCTTTAGCAGCTTGCTGGTTTCGTAACGGCCCAGTTCAACCGTACCTACTTTACATTGCGATATATCCAGTATCACCTTACCGCTGTCTATAGCGCCCTTCAGCAGATCGACAAACCATTGGTCGGTTGTGGTATTGCCGGCGCCAAAAGTTTCCATCACAATGCCGCGTATATCGGCGTTAACGATACTCTCTACCACCTTGGGGCTAATGCCCGGGTACAGCTTTAGCACCGCTACCTCGTTCACCAGGTTATTATGAACGATCAAGCCGCCGTCTTCCTTGGGCTGGCGGATATCGTTAATGCTATAACGCATGTGTACGCCCGACTCGGCCAGTATGGGGTAATTTGGCGAGCGGAATGCCTCGAACTTTACCGAATTATATTTAAACGAGCGATTACCGCGGAACAGTTTATAATCAAAATACACGCATACCTCGGGCACGCGTGCTTTATCGTTCTTTTTGGCCTTGGCTATCTCGATAGCCGTCATCAGGTTTTCCTTAGCATCGGTGCGAATAGAACCGATGGGCAGTTGCGAACCTGTAAATATGATGGGCTTAGCCAAATTCTCCAGCATAAAGCTTAATGCCGATGCCGTGAACGACATGGTATCCGAACCATGCAGTATCACAAAGCCATCAACCTTATCGTAATTTTTTTCGATCAGGCCGGCCAGGTCGCTCCAGATGGCGGGGTTCATATTTGATGAGTCGATGATCTCGGCAAACGAATGCACCTTGATCCGGCAGTTCAGCCGTTCCAGTTCGGGTACATTCTCCATAATTTGCTCAAAGTTAATAGGCCTAAGCACATTGGTCTTCGGGTCGCTCATCATCCCGATTGTCCCTCCGGTATAAATGATCAGTATCTGGCACATGGGATATTGGTTATGCTATAAATATATAAAATACTTTCACTGTAAACTATGCTGCACTTATATGCCAAACACCAGTTTTGAATTAGCTGTGGTAATATCAGCAACGGTTTCCATATCTGTACCCTGCAATTCGGCTACCTTTTGGGCCACATATGCCAGGTACGAACTTTCGTTGCGCTTACCGCGATAAGGAACGGGGGTAAGATACGGAGAATCTGTTTCTAAAACGATATGCTTCAGGTCAATTTGTGCCACTACCTTATCCAGTCCGCCGTTTTTGTAGGTCACCACGCCGCCAATGCCCAGGTAAAAACCCAGGTCGGTTATCAGTTTAGCCTGCTCAATAGTGCCGCTAAAACAGTGGAAAATACCGCGCAGGTTTTCGTCCTGCTCCTGCAGCAAAACTTCGTATACCTCGTTAAAAGCATCGCGGCAATGGATCACAATAGGGAGTTGATTAGCCTTAGCCCAATTGATCTGGATCCTGAAAGCTTCTACCTGTTTATCCAGCGTGGTTTTATCCCAATACAGATCGATCCCAATTTCGCCAATAGCATAGATCTTTTGGTTAGGGATGGCCGCGCCAATGGTTTCCAATTGCTGCTGCCAGTCGTCCTTTACATCGCAGGGGTGCAGGCCCAGCATAGGGAAGCAGTTTTGGGGGTATTCGGCCACCAGGTTAAACACCATGGGCATTGATGCTACATCCACATTAGGTAAAAACAGGCGGTTCACCTTATTATCAAAGCAGCGCTGCATCAGGGCGGCGCGCTTTTCGGGGTCGGCTTCGTAGTACTGGTGCGTATGCGTATCGGTTAATACCATGCTGCAAAAGTAAAAAAGCCTTCTGTTGTTAGCAGAAGGCTTTTCAAATTTATTTTTTTACCGGGGCGGCTACCGGCTTTTTGACCGGTGTGTTTGCCTTTGCCGGGGTTTTGTTTGGCGCAGTTGTTGTACCAGGCTTTTTAACCGGGGCTTTAGCGCCCGCCTTTGCAGGCTTTGGTTTTGGGTGCATTACCTTTACAATTTCCATATCAAATATAATGGTGCTGAAAGGTTTAATATCGTTACCCGCGCCCTGATCGCCGTAGCCCAGGCTTGATGGGATTACTAAGGTGGCCTTAGCGCCTTTGTTCAATAACACCAGGCCTTCGTCCCAACCTTTAATTACCGGCGGGTCTACGCCTACAATCAGTTTTAGTGGTTCGTAAGCACGGCCGGGCTGGTTTAAGCCGCTTGACTTGGCCACTTCTTCTATACTGGTATCAAACACCTTATTTTCGGTATTGCGGCCGGCATAGTTAACCAGTACAGTATCGCCAACAACAATTTTAGGGCCAACGCCAGGCTGGGTAATTACATACTTTAAGCCCGATGTGGTAGCGGTAAGGGAGGTTAAGCCATGGTCGGCAATGTATTTATTGGCCGCGGCGGCCTCATCTGTGCGCATTTTTTCCATAGCGGCATTGCGCTCGGCAATAGCATCGTTAAGGGATTGTACCTTGTCTATCTTCACAGTAAAAACCAAATTGCTGCCCTTAGGGAAAAACGGCGGACGGGCCTCTTCGTGCCCAACAAATATCGAATCGGTTGGTACCTTAACAATGGCGCTGTCCTTAGCGGTAAGCAATGGGAAAACATCCATCATATCGCCAATATTTTCGGATGCTTTTACCTGGATCTTAATAGGGTGACCCAATGTATACGAACTGAACAGGACAGAATCCTTATCGGTTTTTTGTACCACATTAAAAGTAATTACATCATCCAGCTTAATACGGTCGCCGGTGTTTTTGTTCACTATTTTATATTGCACACCCTTTGGGGTACGCATAAAGCCATCCTGCGCCATTAGGGCAAGGGGGGCCGTTAAAAAGGCTAAAATCAGAAGCTTCTTCATATCAAATTAAAAAGCCCCCCGTGTAAACCGGGGGGCTGTAAATATAAACTGTTGTTATTTTTTTACTTGTACCGGTGGCTGTGGTGCTGGCGGGGCCGGCTGTACAGCGTTAGGGTTTGGCTTGATAATATCAACAATGTCAACATCAAAAATTAATGCAGAGAATGGTGGAATAGGGCCCATGCCTTGCTCGCCATAAGCTAAAGCGGCAGGGATAATAAAGGTTGCTTTAGCACCTTTGTTTACCAGCAACAAACCTTCGTCCCAACCGGCAATTACTTTTTTCTCGCCAACCGGCACGCGGATAGGCTCGTATTTTTGCATTGGGTTATAGGTTTTCTTGTCTTTCATGGCTTCTTCCTTCACGTTTGTTTCGAAAGGCTTTTCGGCACCAATTAATTTACCGGTATAGTAAAGTACCACGGTATCGCCAATAGCCGGTGTTGGGCCATTGCCTTGCTTGGTAATTACATAATTTAAGCCCGAAGCGGTCTTAGTTGTCTTTAAATTGTTATCGGCAATGTATTTGCTGATTTTTGCAGGCTCGGCCTTTTTCAATTGCTCGGTTACGGTTTTAAAGTACTCCTGAACACGGTTTTTAAAGATCTCGTCGCTTAGGTTACCCTTGGCAATTACCTTTTCTACCTTTAATTGGAATACAATGTATTTGCCTTTAAAGCCCGGTTGTTTAGGCTGACCGGCTTTAGCTAACGAATCGACATTTACCTTAACGGTAGCGCTATCGCCTTCGCTTAACATCATAATAGCGGCAACTACATCGCCTTTAAACTGCACTTTAGGCATTAAGGTTTGGATAGGCCTGCCCGAAGTATAGGTATTGTTTAATAACGAATCGCCTTCGGTTTTAACGATCATGTTGATGCTTACAAAGTCGCCTTCCTTAATAACCGGGCCCGATTTATCCTCCTGGATATTGTAAAGCATGCCGCCCTGTCCTTGTTTAAATCCGCCTCCGCAGCTGGTTAAAGCTATTGCAGCTACAGCTAATAACATTAATTTTTGTTTCATTTTTCTTATTGGATTAATAGTGTTTTGTACTCTGGTAATATAGTTTTAAATTGCTTGGTTACTTGTTCAAGTGTCAGTTCAGACATGCCGCCCGCCGCGTTGCGGTGGCCGCCGCCATTAAAATACTTCTTACATATCTCGTTAGCCGGAAATTCGCCTTTCGACCGCAATGATAACTTAATTTTATCACCCCGTTCAACAATAAATGCAGCAAGGCGTATCCCGGTAATGGATAAGGCATAATTTACTATCCCTTCGGTATCGCCGGTTATTACGTGGTATTGGTCTATTTCGGCTTTGCTTACGGTAATTAACGCTGTATTATATTCGTATAGTACTTCCAGCTTTTGGCTTAGGCAATGGCCTAAAAAGCGCAGGCGCTCTTCGGACGAGTTACTGTAAACCAACTCGTGGATGCGCCAGTTAACAGCCCCGGCATCAATCAAATCGGCCACTACACGGTGTACGGCCGATGTGGTACCGGGGAAACGGAACGAACCCGAATCGGTCATGATACCGGTATACAGGCAGGTGGCTACATCGGCATTAATATATTGCCTGCCATGCAGCTCCTCTACAATAAACTGGTATATCAGCTGCGCGGTTGCACAGGCGTTAATATTCCAGAAGCGGTAATCGTCAAAATCCTCGGGTTCCAGGTGATGGTCTATCATTACCTTTTTGGCCTCGCTGGCGCGCACCAGTTCGCCCATATCGTTAATCCGGCCAAGGGCGTTAAAATCCAGGCAAAAAATCAGGGCGGCTTGTGCTATCAGCTGGGTAGCGGGGGTAATATTTTCGGTATAGATCATTACATCGCCGTTGCCCGGCATCCAACTTAAAAAGTCGGGATAGTCGGTCGGGCTGATCACCGTTACGTGATGCCCCTGCTGCGCCAGGTAATGGTATAAACCCAGCGACGAACCCAATGCATCACCATCTGGTTTGTGGTGAGTTGTGATCACTATTTTTTGGGGCTGCGCTAATAATTCCCTAAGCGAGGCGATATCAAACATTTTTTAAAAAAGAGTTGCAAAGCTAAATAAATTAATTAAATACAAGCTATGTATTTGTATAAACCCTTTTATATTTTGAGTTTAAAACGCTACTTTTGCGCCAAATAAATATCAGGCTTGCGGGCAACAAAGCCCGGGGGCTAAAGAAATAAAAAAAAGATGAAAACTAACAGAACTTTTACCATGATTAAACCCGACGCGGTTGCTAACGGCCATATCGGTGCTATCCTGGATCAGATCATTAAAAGCGGCTTTAAACCTGTTGCCTTTAAATACACTTACTTATCGCCAGAGATGGCCGGTAAATTTTACGAAGTACACAAGGAGCGCCCTTTTTACAACGCCCTGGTAAGCTTTATGTCGTCGGGCCCAATTGTTGCGGCTATATTAGAAAAAGATAACGCCGTAGAAGATTTCCGCAAGCTGATAGGTGCTACCGACCCTACAAAGGCCGAAGCAGGTACCATCCGCCAGTTATTTGCCAAATCAATAGACGCTAACGCGGTTCACGGTTCAGATTCGGACGAGAACGCTGATATCGAAGGCAACTTCTTTTTCACCGCTTTCGAAAGATTTTAACTATAGCTTAAGCCCGGCTTAACTATACCATATTAAATGCCCGGATACGGTAAAACCCGAAAAATATCCGGGCATTTTTTGTTTTAAACACTTGTTTTAGGCAACAAAATCAATTACTTTTACGTTGCTTGTAAAAAAGCCTGCACCTAATGTTTAATTGTTGGCGTTTTTAAAAGACATAAGTTATGAAGGTACTACTTAGATATATCATTTATTCGGCAGTAATTGTGGGTTTGGCAATTGGCTGTATAAATGTGTTCAGGAACCACCCCGAAGTGCAGTTCGCGTTTTTAATGCCGGGGCTGTTTGTTATTATGTACTCGCTGGTGCGCGATGATATCTTTCGCAGGCATACCAGTATTCACCTGGTACGCAACGGCGGTACTTTTAAAGGAAAATAATCTCCTCCACTATCCGGGCGTTTGCCCTATCGTTTATCTTTTCAATAATTTGCGCGCGCATCAGCATCAACTCGTTTTTTATTACCGATGATTCTATCCGCACAAACAGTTTCTTATCATTTATAAATAATTCTTTGGTACGGTTAGCTACCGATTTGCCCACCAATTCGGGCCAGGCCGATGTTATGCCGGTTTCCTCGTATTTGCGCTTAATTTTATAAACCTGCAGCATTTGCTCAATAGCTTCTTTCAGGGTTTTATCGTTAGTTTTACGCATCTATCCGCCCTCCGTTTACTTTAAATAGCTTAAAATCAACTTTAATTTTTTTAAAAACATCGGTAGCCCGCTTAGCGCTGGTATCGGTAATAAACACCTGCCCAAAATCGTGGTTGCTTACCATTTGCATCAGCTTGGTAATGCGCAGGTCGTCCAGCTTATCAAATATATCATCTAACAGTAACAGCGGCTTAAAGCCGGTTTGCCGGTATAGAAAGCTATTCTGTGCCAGCTTTAACGCTATCAGGAAAGATTTTTGCTGCCCCTGGCTGCCAAACTTTTTCATAGGCATGCCATGTATGCTAAAATGCAAATCATCTTTATGGATCCCCATGGTAGTACGTTCCAGCACACGGTCTTTTTCCGACGATCTTTTTAGCAGCGCGGCAAAATCATCCGTCAGCAATTGCGATTCGTATACCAAATCAACCCGCTCGGCCCCATCGCTTAAAAACTGGTAATGGGTATTAAATATTTCGGTAAAGCTTTCCATAAAAGCCTTGCGCTTGGTAAATATACGGTTGCCCGATGCTATCAGTTGCTCGTCCAGCACTTCCAGTAAACCCGGGTCGTACCGGCCGGTTTCGGCAATGCGCTTTAGCAGGGCGTTGCGGTTAGCCAATACCTTATTATAGGTAATCAGCTCGTCTAAATAGCGATTATCGGTTTGCGATATTACGTTATCGATAAACTTGCGTCGCTCCTCGCTCCCCTCAATAATAATACTGATATCATACGGCGATATCATTACCAGCGGGTACTTGCCAATATGATCGGCCAGGCGCTGGTACTCTTTTTTATTACGCTTAAACTGCTTTTTTTGGTTCCGCTTTACGGCGCAGGCCACGGTATCCTGCCTGTCGTCCTTATTAAAAACGCCGCTCACCATAAAAAAATCGGTATCTTGTTTTATCTGCTGGCTATCGATAGGATTAAAATAGCTTTTACAAAGCGACAGGTAATGCACAGCATCAAGCATATTGGTTTTACCCGCGCCGTTATTACCCGCAAACACGTTTACACCATCGCTGAAAACAAGTTCGGCTTCGGTATAGTTTTTAAAGTTGAGTACGGTGAGTTGTTGAAGATACATAACAGCACATCAAAGGTAGCAATAGGCTTTTGTATTGCTATTAATGTGTATTTCTTTTTTAGCGCTGCTTTCGGCCTGAAGCATTTAACAATATACATTAGGGGCATCTATTTCGAGTTTTAGAATTCCGGCGAGACATTAAAGGTGTAAATGACAGATAAGAGGGTGTCACCCTGAGCTTGTCGAAGGGTGGCGCGGAGGGCCTGCCCACCATGCTTCGACGGGCTCAGCATGACATCCGGTGCGAAATCTGTCATTGCGCTCCGTCAGCTGACCGAGGCAATCCCATAGGACAGACCGGTGCTTTGTCATCGTTCGTCTGCTCATAGCCGCAGGGGCCTACTACTTTTTCTTGAAAAAAAGTAGCAAAATTCAAGACAGCAAAAATGCTTCCTTTGCCGCACATGGCCTTTGCCCTGCAAACCGGGCAGAACCACTGCTACGCTTATTTGCCCCGCTGTCGCACCCACATTCCCCACGCTTCTGCAAAACGCTGATGCCCTCCCTCGGCACAGGCCACCAAGTTCTGCCCGCTTTCACCCGGAAGCTGTTTTGCTGTCGGGGAAATGGGAAAATGAGTATTTCGGTGAGCAACCGCAACTGCAATCATACCCTTTTATTTTGCCCATTAAACCCCTTTAAAAATTAAGTGTAACAAATTAAATTAAAAGCTATTGTTAAAAATTTTTAAAAGCGTATTTTTGCAAACTTAATTTTAAAATAGAAATGTCGAAAACACAGGCCAATACAGTTATTCCGTCAAAAGCAAAGGACTCAGCGGGTACAGGCAATTTTGTACTGGAAAACCAAAAAAGCTTATTATTTATAGTTGCAGCCATTGTTGCAATTGTGGCAATTTACTATGCCTACCAAAAAATGTACATAGGCCCGCGCGAAGTTGAAGCTGCCGACCAAATGCACGTAGCACAGGATGCCTGGGCTAAAAAAGATTGGGATAAAGCCATCAACGGCGACGGAAGCTACCCCGGTTTTGTAAAAATTGCTGATAAATACAGCAATACCAAGGCTGCTAACCTGGCTTATTTTTACCTGGGTACTGCCTATTTAAACAAAGGCGAGTTTCAAAAAGCTATTGATAGCTTTACTAACTACCATGGCGAAGACGGCATGACTGCCGCTGAAGCTTTAGGCAGCACCGGTGATGCTTATGTAGAATTGAAAGACTACGATAAGGCGGCATCATTTTTCCAAAAAGCGGCTGATAAGGCTGGCAACAAATTCCTGACCCCATTTTATTTGAAAAAATTGGGCTTGGTTTACGAAGCTAAAAACGATGCTAAAACAGCAGCCGATACTTACAAACAGATAAAAACCAATTATCCTGAAAGTACCGAAGCGCAAAGCATTGACGAATATATTGCCCGCGCAGAAGCGAAGTAATTTATAATTGCGAAGTACGGAATGCCAATTGCGAAATTATTTAAGTATAAAACATTTCGAAATTGGCATTTCGGCTTTCTAATTCCCTCAAAAAATGGCTACCCAGCTTAAAAATTTATCCGATTTCTCTAACACCACCGTGCCATCGGCAGCGGGTTTCCGTTTTGGGATAGCTGTAGCCGAGTGGAACAGCGAAATAACCAACGCCCTTTACCAGGGTGCCTACCAAAGCCTGCTGAAATATGGCGCGGCCGAGGCTGATATTATTACCTATGCCGTACCGGGAAGCTTTGAATTAACATCGGGTGCCGATTTGTTGCTGAAAAGCACTAAATTAGACGCGGTGATTTGTTTAGGCTGTGTGATACAGGGCGAAACACGCCATTTTGACTTTATTTGCAACGCCGTTGCAAACGGCGTAACAAATGTTGCCATAAAATACAGTAAACCTGTTATATTTGGGGTATTAACTACCGATAATCAACAGCAGGCTATTGACCGCGCAGGCGGCAAGCATGGCAACAAGGGCGACGAAGCCGCCATTACCGCCATAAAAATGGCCGAAATGGCAAGGGCATTAAACGATTAAGTGATAATTGACGTTATTAAGAAATGAAAAAAATAGTTTACATAGCTTTTATAGCCCTTGCAATAGGCACCGTATTATCTTCGTGCTCGCAAAAACTATGCCCTGCTTACGGTAACAGCAGGCGTAAATAATATCCCACAAAAAGCCTTTTTTACCTTTCGCTGAAACTAATACGGCTTTTCTGCTGTACTTTTGTATATAATATTTTTTATGAATTGGACTTCACTGGATACAGCCGAGCAGCTGAATAGTATTAAGCAAAATCACGGTTATAGCGTTATTTTTAAGCACAGTACCCGCTGCTCTATCAGCATGATGGCGAAAAGGAGATTTGAGATGGATTGGGACAGGCTGCCTACCGAAGTGCCGCTTTATTTTTTAGACCTGATTAAATACCGCGATATCTCCGGCCAGATAGCCAGCCAATTCAGCGTACACCACGAGTCGCCCCAGTTACTGCTAATTAAAGACGGCGAGTGCATCCTTGATCAATCGCACGGCGAAATATCGGTAGACGATACCCTACTGATGATTGAATAAACCGCCTCGTTTAGTATACAATTTTGGCACTTAAGGATTTGGGGAAACATCAAATTTTGTGGGCCGGTTTTTCAATTTCCTTACTTTTTTAGTCAAGATAAGGTATACGAAGCCCTTCGCCTAAGGTAAGCCAAGCCCTATAAAGCAAAAAATTCAGCAGGAAGCCCCGCTGAATTAAAAAATCTTGAAATGATCAGATCGTACACTACCCGGTAAAGGCCGAAAGCGCCAAGCCGATCCTTTTTACGGTTTCATCCTTACCTAGCAAGGCCGCTATATCAAACACGTGGGGCCCAAACTTACCCCCCACCAGCATAATGCGGAAAGGCAGCATCACATCACCCATCTTGAAACCTGCCTGTTCCATAAAGGCTTTAAAGGTAGCTTCCAATTCGGCGGCTTCAAAGGTATCCATGGCGCTTAGCTTAGCGGCAAACTCCTTAAAAAAGTCGGTTTTAGCATCAGTCCACTTAGGCTTAACGGCAGCCAGGTCGTATTCGGCAGGCACCGCAAAAAAGTAAGCTGATTGGGTATAGAAATCGGGTAGCAGGGTAACACGGTCTTTAACCAGGTCAATAACGGTTAGCAGGTAACCCTCATCAATCCCGGTAATACCCTTATCAGCTAATACAGTTTCAACTTTCGACTTTAAACTCAGGGCTTCCGACTTTTTAATCCATTCGGCATTATACCATTTGGCCTTTTCAAAATCAAACTTAGCGCCGGCTTTGCTCACCCGTTCTATCGAGAATTTATCAACCAGCTCGTCCATGGTAAATAGCTCCTGCTCGGTACCATCGTTCCAGCCCAGCATAGCCAGCAGGTTTACAAAGGCTTCGGGCAAAAAGCCCAATTCGCGGAAGCCGGGGGTTAAATCGCCGGTTTTAGCATCAAACCAATTCATGGCAAACACCGGGAAACCCAAACGGGCGCCATCGCGCTTGCTTAGTTTACCGTGGCCATCGGGTTTTAATATCAGCGGCAAATGTGCCCATTGCGGCATCTCGGCCTCCCAACCCAGGTACTTCCACAATAGCAGGTGTACAGGGGCCGATGGCAGCCATTCCTCGCCACGGAAGGCGTGGGTTATCTTCATCAGGTAATCATCAACCACAACGGCTAAATGGTAGGTAGGCATGCCATCGGCTTTTAGCAGTACCTTGTCATCAACCTGGTTGGTATCAAAGTTTACGTAGCCGCGTATCATATCGGTAAAACCAATATGCTCATCGGCCGGCATTTTTATACGGATTACATGCGGGGTACCGGCATCCAATAGCTGGTCAACATCGTGCTGCGACAGGCTAAGCGAGTTACGCAGGGTATCGCGGTAAGCATGCCCGTATTGAAAGTTAGGGATCTCCTTACGGTTGGTATCCAGTTCTTCGGTTGTATCAAAGGCGTAATAAGCATGGCCTTCCATCACCAGGCGTTCGGCATATTCACGGTATATGGCTTTACGCTCGCTTTGGCGGTAAGGCGCGTATTTACCGCCGGCCACAGGGCTTTCATCGGGGGTTAGGCCACACCATTGCAGGCAATCTAAAATGTACTGCTCGGCACCATCAACATAGCGGCTTTGGTCGGTATCTTCAATACGTAAAACAAAATCGCCACCTGTTTTTTTGGCATATAGGTAGTTAAATAACACGGTACGTACACCGCCTAAATGCAAGCCGCCGGTTGGGCTTGGGGCAAAGCGTACCCTCACTTTTTTATCTGTCATGATGGGGCAAAGATAGGGAAAGTCAGGGGAAGTCCGAAAGTCGGAAAGGCCGGAAGTCCGAAAGATGTTGATTGTAAAATAGTCCCAAGGACATTTTATTACAGAATTGACTGGCAGAATTGTTTACTTGCATCTTTCGGACTTCCGGTTTTTCGGACTTGCCGACTAAAAAAATTATATTTGAGCCAACAATGCTAAATCCCTACCAACAAAAACAACGCTGGAAGTACTCGCTTATCGCATTTGCGGTAATTATTGTATGCGGCTCGCTACTTTATACTAATTACCTGGTAAAAAATATTGCCAAATCTGAACGGACCCGCGCACAGGTATGGGCCATGAGCATGAAACAGATCACCTCGGCCGATGATAATGACTTTTTACCTTATATATTTGCCGTGCGCGACAGTGTAATTGTGCCGGCTATTGTTGTTGATGAAAAAGGCGAAATCACATCTGTGAAAGGTTTAGATTCTACTAAAACTTACTACAATTTACCCCAGGAATTAAAGGACCCTAAGCATCCCCAAAAATACGATCCGGCATATTTTAAAGCCGAACTGGAGACAATGAAAGCCCAGCACGAGCCTATTAAAATACAAATGGCCATACCGGGCGGCGATAGCAAAAGTTACTCGTTGATATATTACAAGGATTCGTTTTTGCTTACTCAGCTAAAGTATTTTCCTTATGTGCAGCTATCGGTTATTGCCATATTCTTGTTGCTGGCATATTCGGTATTCAGTTCATCCCGGCGATCGGAACAAGACCAGGTTTGGGTTGGTTTGGCTAAGGAGACCGCGCATCAGCTGGGCACGCCTATCTCATCGTTAATGGCCTGGATAGAGTTGATCAAGGACAAGTTTAACGCCGAGGACGATCAGTTGATAGCCGAAATGGAAAACGACGTAAAGCGGCTTGAGATAGTAGCCGATCGTTTTTCAAAAATCGGCTCGAAACCACAACTGGAACCCTACTCGGTTTATGATGTAGTAAAGGATTTTGTAGATTACTTTAGGGTACGCGTAAGCAACAAAATAATTTTTGACGTTAAAGGCAATAGTAATTTAATGGCCGGGCTTAACATCCCCTTATTTGACTGGGTGATTGAAAACCTGCTTAAAAACGCGGTAAATGCCATTGATGGCGCCGGCAGCATTACGGTTGAAATATCGGGTAATAAGGCCAAGAAACTTATTTATATTGATGTGACCGATACGGGTAAAGGCATACCACGCTCTAAATTCCTGACTGTTTTTCAACCGGGCTACACTACACGCAAGCGCGGCTGGGGGTTGGGACTGTCCCTAACCAAACGTATGGTAGAAAATTACCACGATGGGCAAATATTTGTGCGCGACTCTGAACTGGGCAAAGGCACTATTTTCCGTATTATATTAAAAAGTTTAACCAATGATTGATAAACCACTGCCGGGCGAATACGCCCCCTATTACGAAACCTACGTTAGCCTTGTTAAAACCGATAACATTATTAACTTGTTAACCAAATTACAGGATAGCACGTTTAATTTTTTCAACAATCTGCCGGCTGATAAGGCCGAATACGCTTATGCCGATGGCAAATGGACCATTAAACAAGTAGTAGGCCACCTGATTGATGCCGAACGCGTTTTTGCTTACCGGTTGTTCTGCTTTTCGCGCGGGGATAAAAGCAGCCTGCCAAGTTTTGACGAAAATAGCTATGTTGAAAACGGCGGCTTTAACAAGCGCAGCCTGCTGAACCTAATAGAAGAGTTTAAAACGGTTAGGGCTGCTAACATTTACCTGCTCAAATCAATCAGTAATGAACAAAGTGTTATTGTTGGCACAGCCAGCAATGTACCGGTATCGGTTAGGGCATTAGCTTATATAATGGCCGGGCACGAGTTGCATCACCTGCGCATTATTAACGAGCGGTACCTTTAAACAACAAAAAGGCCCCGATTTATAAATCGGGGCCTTTTTGTTGTTTAAATACTTTTATTCATTATCCCACCTAAACCTGCGAGAATCGTTATCAGCAACCGTATTAGGCTGAATTTTTGCATACACAGTAAATTCAGACGGAAGCGCTTTATCTTTATATGCACTCGGCACCCATTCAATAGGGAACGGAACATTCAATTCTATTTGCTTTTCGGGTGTTTTTTTGTCCTTTACCAAATAAGCTACTGTGTAAACGGCTTTTCCCTTATCATCAATATGGGCGGTAATTTCGGCTGTTAAATTCTCGTTGGCTGACTCGTAATAGTTGTTGTAAATAGCGTTACCAATAAGTGTTATATAGTAATCAACCGGGCATAAAGGCAATGGGGCCGATGCATTTTTGGCAACGTCGGCATCCTCGCTTAAAACATGCACTGCTACATTTTTTAACGAAGCCGGATCAATATATAACATCTTTTTTTGATCATAGCTATAGCGCATGGTTAGGTTCGCTTTACCATCAAAAAAATACCAGGTACCGGCACGCTCGTTATTTTTATAGTGGCCTTGTACCATCACAGCGTCGTTGGTGGTATTACGTACATAGTATAATCCATCTTTAGTCCTTCCGTCGTTAGCAACCACGTAATCCAGCTGCGAAGTTTGGGTTATCTTTACTTTTTTTTCCTGCCCTTGTGCAAATGCAGTTGTGCATACCGCCAGCATTGCGGCCACTAATATTTGATGTTTCATAATAGTTAGGATTTTGTTTGTATAAAAGTACTAAATAATTAATACTAAAGAAATAGCCGATGTTTTTTTTGCTGAACGTAAAAAAGGCCTCCTGCTAATGCAGAAAGCCTTTTTTTCTTATTGTGTAAAATATTACTCCTTATGAGTTTCCTTATCCAATACTTCTTTTTTCTCAATCCGGTATGATAATACCAAGCCGCCGCCGCCAAATATGGCTATTAGTGCAAAGTAAATAGCCGGGTTATCCTCGCCAATGTTGTTAAATACTGTCCTGTCCAGCACAAAGGCTAAAAACAAACCTAAACCAGCGCCAATTAATAACAAGCCCCATTTAAGGTTTTTATACGGTGCCGGCTGTACTTTGTAAGCTCGTGGATCCATCCCACGTTCAATCATGGCCATTTTTTCTTTGTTGTGTAAATAGGTGATCCCGAAAATCATGGCGAATAGTCCGGTAAATAAGAAGATCGGTATTAAAAATTCTGCGTGTTCCATTGTATTATTTTTAAAAAGTGATTAATTTTTTATATTTCAATTGTTGTGTTATGTAAGCTATGACCACACGTTTTTTAAACAGGTTACACCCAGTTACATTTTTTTTAATAATTATTTTATCTATTAATAATATGCTGAATATAGCCGGTTAATGAGCGCGCGGCTGGGTTATCCACTTACACGCCTGCGGGCGTTACACGCGCGCAGTATCCGCTACCTTAACGCAATGCCCCCCCCTCCCGCGATAGGGATTACAGTGTAAAGCCCGGGCCGCAGGCATCGCCCAAGCTTAGTCATCGGCTTATCCGCACACTTGTACATCCTCCACATCAAATAAAAATCTGTAATTTAGTGTAACCTCCGTTAAAAACGCGTAGTCATAGTGTTCAGTAATGCAAAGCAAGCTTTCGGATATCGAACTGATTAATCAAACCCTGGCGGGGAACCAGTCGGCTTATGCCGATTTGGTGAAACAGCACCAGCGGTTTGTGTTTACGCTTGCGCAACGCTTTACCAAAAGCCGCGAGGATGCCGAAGAGGTTGCCCAGGATTGCTTTATAAAGGCCTACCGTTCGCTGGCCTCGTTTCAGCAGCAATCCAAATTCAGCACCTGGCTGTACAGTATTGTTTATACTACAGCCATGACACACTTGCGCAAAAAACGCCTGGCTACCGATTCAATTGATGATGAAAACACCTATCTTCAAATTGCCGACAGCCATGGCGGGATGGATGCCAACCTGGCCGAGAACAAATCGCGGTCGTATTATTTAAATATTGCCATTGGCCAGCTACTGCCCGATGACGCTACCATTATCACCCTGTTTTATAACGGGGAGCAATCGTTAGAGGAAATTGCCGAAACTATGGGCATGGAAGCTAATACGGTTAAGGTAAAACTATTCAGGGCGCGCCAGCGTTTAAAAGAAAAGCTGGAACGCCTTTTAAAACATGAGGTAAACGAATTGATATGAACAGCATAGAAGAACAACTGTGGAACTATATTGATGGCACCTGCACCAATGCGGAGCGGGAGCAGATCAGCCAGCTGATCATCCACGACGAGGAATACAAGCAACAGTATGCCGAACTGATGCAATTGAATAACGAGTTTAGCAGCATTGAATTGGACGAGCCGCCTATGGCCTTTACTTACAACGTAATGGAGCAGATACGCACCCAGGAGGCCAGCGTACCTTTAAAGGCCGCTATTAACAAACAGATTATTTATGCCATAGCCGCTTTTTTTGTATTAACCATATTAACTGTATTGGCATTTGCTTTACGCGATATTAACTGGAGCAGCGGCGGCTCACAAACAACATCATTCAAAATGCCGGCTTCCTTAAACAGTTCTGAAATTAAGAGTTTTACTTCGGGCCCGTGGATGAACGGCTTTTTATTTTTTGATGTGGTGTTAGGTTTATTTTTATTTGATGCCTACTTGCACAAGCGGAATAAGCCCAAACAAAACGATTTATATTCCTAAATAGAATAAACAATTTTGTCAGTATCAAACATTTTGGTACAGATGTTGTTATAATATATATGAACTGGCAATCTTGCCGGTTTAATTGTGATAAGGTTTAGGTTGAAAGTCCCCCGGAGCAAGTCTGGGGGGCTTTTTATTTATAGCCTATTTTAATCTAATGGCTCTGCTACAAGCAAATAAGCATTATCAAACTCTAAGCTGTAAAACCCATCGCACGTAGTTTCATAAACATTGCCTGTCAAATGCGACAACCCAGTGTACACAAAATTGTGCGATAGTGTCAAAATTTCTATACGCTCGCCCGCGGGTTTCCATTTACTAAAGCCGGGATGCACGGCAACTATCTTTTTTTCGTCATAAAATATTACCAGGTCAACCTGCTCAAAAAACGGGGCATATTCGTCGGCATCAAATTCATCCGTTATTATATTTACGGCTTGGTAGCCCTGGGCTATTAAATATATTAACGCGGCTATCGCCGGTTTGCCATTACCCGCAGGCATCAGTTTAATATCCGATTGCTGCAGGTCTATCACCTCATCAGCCACCAGCCAGTCTATTTTAATGCCGTATGCCTGCACCCTTTCAGCAGTGGCAGCAGTTACCACTACTGTGGGGCTCCATTCCAGCAGCTGGCCTAATAATTCGTCGGGGAAGTTATCCAGCCCGGCTATTAATAAAGCGGGTTCCTGTTTTTCGCGTACGATGTGATGGGAGGACATGGGGTGTTAATGATTTTTAATTGATGATTAGAGAAAGCACTGGCTGGCGCGATTCCCTCCCATCGGGAGGGTGAAGGAGTTGCATCGCTCGTATAAACCCCTCCTTGCCACCGCACGTTCTGCCGCATCCCTCCCTACGGGAGGGAATTTTTATATTCAAAATTGCATAAAAAAAGCCATCCTTGAGGAATGGCTTTTCAATACTTTAATATCGCCTTATTATCTTCTGCGGCCAAATATGCGCAACAGGTATAGGAACAGGTTCACAAAATCAAGATATAATGATAATGCACCCATTAGCGCTAATTTTTTACCTGTGGCATCGCCTTGCTCAATACCGGCACCTATGTTTTTCAGTTTTTGCACATCGTAAGCGGTTAAGCCGGTAAATATGGCTACACCAAAAAAGCTTAATACATAATCAAAACCGGCGCTATGCAGTAAAAAGTAGTTTACAAACGATGCGATAATCAACCCTATTAAGCCTACAAAAAGCAATGAACCGAAGTTGGTTAAATCGGTACTGGTGGTATAACCGGCTACTGCCATTACACCAAATAATACGGTAGCGGCTAAAAACACGCTTAATACCGAGTTTAAGGTATAAGCCCACAATATGCCCGAAAGGCCAACGCCCATTACCGCCGCGTATACAATAAATATAACGGCAAGGATAGGATACGATATGCGGTTAAGGCCAAAACGCATAACCAGTATAAACGCCAATGGCGAGAATACGGCCAATATACCTAAACCTGTTAAGCCATGTGTTGTTTGATCAATAATGTAGCTTTGCAAATCAACATTATTGGCAAACTCCCAGGCAAAAAACGATGATATAGCTAATGCGGCAAACATCCATAAAAAAACATTTGCCAAAAACTTACGCGACAACGTTTGCTCGTCGTCCATTTGTATCGCACTCTGGTAAGTGTAGTTTTTCTCTTTAATTTCCATTTTTATATATTCCTTTATTTAATTCTAATATAAAGTTACGCAATTATCGTGAAGATTTAGTTAAGACGCTTTGTCATCTGTTCTTCAACTTTTTTAAACACCTGTATGGGTTTAAGGCTGCGCCAGCCCAAATCGTTCAGCGCGCCGCCAAAGTTAATATAGTAATCGATATTGCTATTTTTAAACTCATTGATCACGTGATCCTGGAAATTAATACCTGCTATCCAGCCATCCTCTACCTCCTGAAACCATTCTTCGTAATAGCAATCGTCGGACGAGTGATAGTTCAGTACATTCTCCCCTATCAGGATAAACTTATCCACGCCCTGGTCTATCATCAAATCAAAAAGCTCGCGCTTCATCAGCATAATATCATTGTTAATCGCGTCGTTCCATTCGCCTATTAACTCAATAATCGTATAGCCGCGCTCGTAATCAACAAATAATATTTTTAGATACAGTGTGTTAGACCCAAACGAATCCCATTGCGGGTGGATCAGGTAGTTATATAACTGCTTATCAAACTCAAACTCGTTATATTGGGTAGAGTAGAACGGCGATTGCATATCCTCCGAAGCCACATAATCATCCCTCCACCTGTAATACGGTTCTATCTCGTGCATGTTTCTAATGTGCAGATATGCAAATGTGCGGATATGCAAATGATTTGCAACGGCACTACATACTGCCTTTATTTTTAATTATCCATCATTCGCAAATATGCGTATACGCACATCTGCACATTATTTCCCTTTCCTTACACGGGTATGCTGCTCAACAGCCTTGCGTACGCTACCAAATTCTTTTAACAAATCGGCGGCAGCATCTTCATCTAAACCGGTTTCGTCCATTACCATGTGGGTGCCACGGTCAACCAGTTTATGGTTGGTGAGTTGCATATCCACCATTTTATTGCCCTTTACACGGCCTAATTTTATCATTACAGCGGTACTCAGCATATTCAGCACCAATTTTTGGGCAGTACCGGCCTTCATCCGGGTCGATCCTGTTACAAACTCGGGGCCTGCAATTACCTCAACCGGGTATTGCGCTTCGGCTGCCACAGGCCCGCCGCTGTTGCAAACAATACAGCCCGTTGCCAAACCCATTTTATTAGCCATGCGCAGGCCGCCAATTACATAAGGCGTAGTGCCCGATGCCGCTATGCCTACCACCACATCTTTGCTGTTAATGCCGTACTCCTGCATATCAATCCAGGCTTGTTCGGGGTCATCCTCGGCAAACTCCACAGCTCTGCGTATGGCGCCATCGCCGCCGGCAATAATGCCTATCACCCAATCAAAGGGCACGCCATAGGTTGGCGGGCATTCCGATGCATCTACCACACCCAGCCTGCCGCTGGTACCGGCGCCAATATAAAACAGGCGCCCTCCTTTTTTCATACGGTCGGTTACTACATTCACCAGTGCTTCAATGCTGGGCATCGCTTTTTCTACCGCGTAGGCTACAGTTTTATCCTCATCATTAATATGATGCAGCAATTCGCCCACGGGCATTTGCTCCAGGTTATTATAATTCGATTCCTTTTCGGTAACTAATCTCATCAGGCTTTAAACAGATAAACAAAAATCAGTAAAATTTAGTATAAAATATACAATACAAACATTAAAAAATTATATGCAGTTAACCACAATGCTTAACTTTGTTGCTGAACAATGAAAAGAGCGGCGGCAATTATATTCAGATCCATTATTTTAATATTAGCGGGCATTTGTATTGGCCTGTTAATCAGCGACGATAGATTTCCCGGTCACCGCCTTAGTAACCCTTTTGCAAATGACGACAAGTTAGAAAAAACGTTGCAACTTGTTAAAGAAAAGTATGTAGACACAGTAGATGCAGCGCGTGTTGAGGGCGAAGCTATTAATAATATGCTTCAAAATCTCGATCCGCACTCGCTTTATTTACCGCCGCAGCAGGCACAATCCATTAACGAGCGCTTAGAGGGCGAGTTTAACGGCGTAGGGATAGAATACCAATTGCTGCGCGATACCATGTATGTTACCCAGGTTTACGCCGGTGGCCCGGCCGATAAAGCAGGCATAAAAACCGGCGAGCGGATAATTACCGTCGATAATAAAGCATTTTCGGGCACACATTTAAGCCCCGACCGTGTGAATAGGGCCCTCCGTGGCGAAAAAAACACCACCCTTGATTTAGGCATTGCCGCCATGAACGGCAAGATAGCCCTGAGGCAATGTACCGTTACCCGTGGCCATGTTGACCTAAGCAGTTTAGATGCCGCCTACATGGCATCGCCCGATATTGGTTATGTTAAACTGAGCAAATTTGCGGCTACTACCGATACCGATTTTCGCGCGGCCCTGCGCAAGCTAAAGGCCAACGGGTTAAAAAAGCTGGTGGTTGATTTGCGAGGTAACGGCGGCGGCTACCTGAGCGCGGCCACATCATTAGCCGATGAATTTTTAACCAAAGGCAAACTGATTGTTTACACCAAAGGCGTTCACGAACCTCGTACCGATTATTTCGCGTCCGATTCGGGCATGTTCCAGCAGGGCAATTTGGCTGTGCTGATCGATGAATACTCCGCATCGGCCAGCGAGATATTAGCAGGTTGTTTGCAAGATCTTGACCGTGCCACACTGATTGGCCGGCGATCGTTCGGCAAGGGTTTGGTGCAGGAGCAGTTCCCTTTCGGGGATGGTTCGGCGGTTAATTTAACCGTGGCGAGATATTATACTCCATCGGGCCGGTCTATCCAAAAATCGTATAAAAATGGGACAGACAGTTATCATAATGAGATTGCCGAGCGCATGCAAAAGGGCGAATTATATTCGGCAGCCAATACGTTAAAGGATAGCTCGTTCAGTAAATCATCATCCTATCATACAGCCAAAGGCAAAAAGGTTTACAGCGGCGGCGGTATTATGCCCGATATTTTTATCCCGGCCGATACCACTACCAACACAGCCCTGATACAGGAGTTAAACCAGCAGCAACTGTTCACCGCCTTTATAATTGATAAGCTGTACCCCGTATACAAAAAGTACACTACCGACGATGATTTTGTAAAAAATTATATGGTAAGCGACGATGAGTTGAGCGCCTTTATCCTATACTCATCCGCCACTATTAAAGAGATGGATTCGCACGAGTTACTGATCTCAAAAACCAATATTAAAAGGTTACTGAAGGCCTATGCCGGCCGTTTCCAATGGGGCGATAGTACTTATTACCGCGTAGTAAATGGTGATGACCCGGCTTTAATAAAGGCGGTGGAAGCGGTGAAGTAGTGTTAAGTCTGTAGTTCTAAGTCCGAAGTATAAAGTCCTTAGCTCTAAGCCTTAAGTCAATAGATATCATACTTAAGACTTAGAACTACGGACTTAAGACTTAACAATCACCACATCATCCCCCATGGCGTATCCTGTACAGGTTAAGATCCAACCTTCGGCCAAATCGGCATCGGTTAATACCTCATTTTCGGTCATGGTTACCTGGCCGGTTTTGCATTTGGCTGCGCAGGTAGAGCAGATACCCGCCCTGCAGCTATAAGGCAGCGGGATATTATTTTGCAATGCCGCTTGCAGGATTGACTGGTTCTCGCCCGCTACAATATCATGCACTTCGCCGCCAAATTCAATACGGATTTTATGGGGGGCAAAGCCTGTTTTTGTACCACCGACGGCAACGGTATCTATCACAAAATTTTCCTTACGTATATGCGCATCGGGCAGGCCCATATAGATCAATGTTAGCCGCACCATGCGCATATAAACAAAGGGGCCGCACAGGTAAAACAAGGCTTTTTGCAAATCGAATTTGGCGTGCTGCCGCACTAATTGTTCGGCCATAACATTGTTTAGCCGCCGGGCATCATCGCTTAACAGGTAAATGATATTTAACCTTTCGGCATGCTGTTGCTGTAAGGCATCCAGTTCTGTTTTAAACAGGATGGAGTTAGCGCTGCGGTTACTATAAATTAGGTGTAGTTTGCTTTCTCCCGCCCGGTTTAACACATATTTAAGTTGGGATAATATGGGTGTAATGCCACTGCCCGCCGCGAAGAAGAAAAGATCCCTTTCCTGTTCGGTATTACTCAATAGAAACCGGCCGGCAGGTTTCATAGCCTGCCAAATATCGCCCACTTTGGCGTGCATCAGCAAAAACCGGGAAAGCTCGCCATTGGGCACACGTTTAATGGTAATGGCCAGCAAGTCCTCATCGGGCGATGAACTGATGGAGTACGACCGCCGCAATTCCTCGCCATGGTGATCAAACACCAGCGTAATAAATTGCCCGGCCTGGTAGGCTACCTCGCCACCTGATAAATTCCGCAAGAAGAAGGTTGCCGTATCTGCCGCCTCCCACTTTATAGCCTCAACTTTTAACTGAAGCATTATATTTAGGCGCGTAATACCAGTTTACCAAATTGCGATGAATTGCCCATTTTGTCGATAGCCTGCTTAGCATCGGCCAGGGCAAAAACTTCGTCAATTACCGGCACTATTTCATGCTCGGCTACAAAATCGGTCATGGCCTTAAAATCTTCGGGCGTACCCATAGTTGTACCAATGATCTGTAACTGTTTCCAATATACCTTTCGGCCGTTCAATGGCGGCGTATCGCCCATGGTAGCGCCAAAGGTAACTATCCGCGCACCGGGATTACATAGGTCAACAATCTTGCCGAAGCCCTCGCCCAGTACGCTGTCAATCACCACATCAAACCCACCCGACAGTTGCTGTAACTGTTCGGCCCAATCCTGCGCTTTGTAGTTTACACCCGCGCAGGCACCTAATAACCGGGCCTGTTCAATCTTTGTGCCCGTGCCCGATGTTACAAATACCTGGCAACCTGCCGCAACGGCGTATTGCAGCGCAAATGTGCCTGTACCACTGCCCACGCCTACTATCAATACCTTATCGCCCTTTTTAGCACGGCCTTTGGCAAACAACGCGCGATATGCGGTCAAGCCCGCCAAAGGCAATGCGGCGGCCTGCTCCCAGTTTAAATGCGCGGGTTTGGCGTGCAGGTATTGTGCTTCGGTTTTTACATATTCGGCAAAGGTGCCATCATCAGGCAGGCCTAAAATCTTAAAATCTTTACCCTGAAAATCCGGTGAGTCGCCCCAGTTATTGGATGGGTTAATGATCACTTCTTTACCTATCCAGTGCATATCGGCATCGTTGCCCACTTCGGTCACTATGCCCGATCCATCCGAACCTAAAATAGTTGGGTATTTGATACCGGCATATTTGTTAATGGTTATCCAATAATCGCGGCGGTTTAGCGCGGCGGCTTTTATCTGCACCAAAACCTCGCCGGCTTGCAGGATGGGTTTGGGCACTTCCTTGTATACAACCGCGTTTTCTTTCGATTCAAGAACTATTGCTTTCATAGGGGCGGGTTTTTAACACAACGTCATTGCGAGGTACGAAGCAATCATCGGCTTGCAAAGCGACTCTGCTTATCGAGGATTGCTTCGTACCTCGCAATGACGGGTTGATTATTTATAAGAAACAAAAAAGCGGCCCCGAATATTCGGGGCCGCTTTAAATATATTTTGGCTTATTTTGCCTTTGCGTAAAGTTCTGCTACATGGTTCCAGTTAACTACGTTCCAAATGGCAGCCAGGTAAGCCGGGCGCATGTTCTGATATTTCAGGTAGTAAGCGTGTTCCCAAACGTCGATACCTAAAATTGGGGTACCTTTTACTTCGGCAATATCCATTAATGGGTTATCCTGGTTAGGGGTTGATGTTACAGCCAATTTTTTATCAGGAGTAACAATTAACCAAGCCCAGCCCGATCCAAAGCGGGTTGCACCAGCGTCAGATAGTTTGGTTTTTAATTCGCCAAACGAACCGAAAGTTGTTTTAATAGCTTCGGCCAGTTCGCCGGTTGGCTCGCCGCCGCCGCTTGGCGATAACAGTGTCCAAAACATGGTGTGGTTATAGTGGCCACCACCATTGTTGCGCACTGCAGGCGGAAACTTAGATATGTTTTTAATAATGTCCTCAATTTTGGCGGTAGCCTCTGGTTTGCCTTCTAAAGCCTTATTCAGGTTAGTAACATAAGCCTGGTGGTGCTTGCCATGGTGAATTTCCATGGTCAGTTTATCAATGTGGGGTTCCAGGGCGTCGGTAGCGTAAGATAACGCCGGTAATTCAAATGCCATAATGGTTATTTTTAAAGGTTAAATATCAATGTATGCTTGCAAATATAAGCGATGAAGATTGGTTTTGTTCTAATTTAATGTCAGATTTTGACCATGATTTTTTCGATTAAAGGATTATCAGGATTTCAGCTGGTGATTTAACCACAGAGGGCGCAAAAGGAGGAGTCGCAAAGGACACAGAGTTGCGTTATCGGGAAATCATTCCATCATCGGTGAAATCCAAAAAAATCACTTCTTAACTATCTTTAACAACCCATTAGCCGTAGCGGCATAGATTGTCCCCTTCGAATCCTGCATTACCTGGTAAACATCGCGCCCGGGTATGGTCGAGTTATTATTGTGATAGTTTTCCCATCCGTTCTTTAAATCAAACCGCACCAGGCCCGATTTATCGGTACCCATCCACAGCACATGCTCAAATTTATCGTAAAGCATACTATTAATATGATTGGCCGGCATGCCCGAGTTTTTATCGTTATAATGTGCCCATTTGCCATCGGCACTCATTACGGCCAGGCCTTCTTCATCGTTATCGCCGGCAGGTTTTTTACAGGCATCCATACTAAAATACAGGTTGCCCTTTTCATCCTCGGTTACGTTGGTAATGCATACATTATCCAACGGCGTTCGCGTGCCGTTAAACGATTTTACCTTTTGTTTTTTATCCAGCATAATGCTCCCTTTATCCGTACCTATCCATAAGCGGCCTTTGGTATCGTAATAAGCATAATGCACGTTGTTTGATGGCAGATCCAGTATGGCCTGGTTATCTATCAGCCTGAATTTGCCGTTCCGCAATATCAGCAGGCCCTTGCTATTAGGTAAAAAAAGCTCGCCGGTGGCGGTGGTGATAATATTATAAGGTTTGGAGATACCAAACTGCGCCGGATCGAACATTTGCCAGCCTTTGTTGCCATACATGTACACATTGCGGTTAGCGTACAACCATTTATTATTGTCCTTATCCATAGCAATGGCCGATACATCGGGCGTTAAGGCAAATGGCGAGTTATAGCCATTAATGGGATAAAAGAATTTACCATCGTACTTGATCATGCCCTTGGCTGTGGCATACCATAAGGTATCGGTTTTATCCATCAGGGAAACCTGACTCACGTTATCGGGCAGGGGCGAGTTATACTTGGTTAAAACCGATATGCTATAGCTGCTTAGCGATGGGTTATGATACTGATATAGCTTATTATAAACAACAGCGCTATCGGGCACTGTCAATTCGGCCAAATCCATCCTTAACATACGGCCCGTTATTTTGCCGTAGGCTATAGTAAACACTACATTTACCGATGCGTTTACCGGCTTACCATCTACCCGGGCAGGCTTCCAGATACAAGTATTTAGAGCCACCATCAGGTCGTTAGTCAGCGGACTGTGCGAGGCATCATCGTGACTTAATACGCAGCTATTCCCCGCCGCATCTACCAGTACCTGGAAAGTGATGGTACCCGAGCCGCCCCGCAGATTATAGCGATAATTGATCCTATCGGCAATACCAGACAGCGTAAACGAATCGACGGTAGCCTTTGGCGTACCGCAATCCATACAAAACTGCTCCTTACTGCAGATCTCTATTTTTTCCTGAAAAAGGTTTTGTGCATAAAGCCCGGCAGATAATACAAAATTGAACAGGCAAACAAGCAACAAAGTGCGAACATTCATAGGGGTATATTTAGCGCTAAATATGGCAATCTGTTTTAATTATATCGAGGTCCCCTATAAGCATAAAAGCAAACGGCTAATTTATTTAATAATTGCACGAAATTAACTAATGAAATGTTAAAGTTACATGCCGAAATGTTAAATCTGCTTTGAAGCTGCAGACTTACCAACCTATCCTATGTTGTCCCGTGGTTTGTGTCTTCACAAACCGCATTGCTATGTCTGTTGGATAGTTGTTTGTGAGGACACAAACAACGGGTAGAGAATCTAACTGATAGCGTATTTTGTTTTCCGACTCCCGGTCTTTCGGACTTCCCGACTTAACCCTACCCCTTCAACCGTTTCTTCTTAAAAAAATCCTTTACCAGGTCCGAACACTCATTCTCCCGTATGCCACCCGTGATGATGGTTTTGGGATGCGTGATCTTTTGGTTCAACCGCCCAAAACCTAATCGTGCATCGTAAGCGCCAAAAACAATTTTACCCACCTGGAACCAATAGCTTGCACCGGCGCACATTACGCAGGGTTCCATAGTTACATACAGGGTGCAATCTTTTAAGTATTTACCGCCTATGTAATTGGCGGCAGCCGTAAGCGCCTGCATTTCGGCATGGGCCGATACATCAGTGAGGCGTTCGGTCAGGTTATGGCCGCGGCCAATAATTTTACCCTGGCATACCACAATAGCGCCTATAGGGATCTCGTCTTCGGCTAAAGCCAGCCGGGCCTCGCGCAGTGCCTCGGCCATAAAAAAGTCATCCGGCGACACCGTATCCTCGCCCTCAAAATTAATATATCTCATTCCTGTTTATCGTCAAATGTTTTTTCAAGATGCCGTTCTGTAGCAGTCATCATACTAATGGCACTACCCATAGCCGATGCTATAATCACCAAAAAAAATATCGCTATTTTAATTTTTGCCGGCATAGGGATAACTTGCAGCAGTAAGGTAATTACTAAGCCGGCAAGTACTAAAAAAGCGCCTGTTTTAATCATCCGTATGGCCGAGTAGCGGTTAGCCTCATCCCAGGTTTGTTGGTTTTTTTGCGCGGCCGGGCTACGGTAACCGTATAAATTATTGATCTTTTTGGGTGGGAATTTCTTTTGAATAAAACCTACCAGCAAAAACACCATGCCAATTAATTGCGGACCAATAAGCCATTGTATCCAGTTCATATTATATCAATTTACTGCCATTGGGTACAGGTTTATCAATAGCCGATAGTACAATATCACCATTTGCATCGGCAAAGCCGGTCACCAAAAACTCCGACATAAAATTAGCGATCTGCTTTTTAGGGAAGTTCACCACGCCCACAATCTGCCTGCCTATTAACTCTTCCTTAGTATAATGTTTAGTAACCTGCGCGCTCGACCAGCGGATGCCGAACTCGCCAAAATCCACCTGTAGTTTATAGGCCGGTTTGCGCGCCTCGGGGAAGTCCAGCACTTCTAAAACAGTGCCTGCCCGCAGTTCTACCTTTTCAAAATCGTGCCAGGTGATGTCCATAGTATAAAAAATAAGAATTGAAAGTAACATTGAACGGGGTGTCATGCTGAGCCTGTCGAAGCATGGCGGGAGGGCCTCCCACACCCCCCTTCGACAAACTCAGGATGACAGGGTTTTCCCATTATTTCTTATGCCTGTCTACATAATCCTGTAGCTTGTGCTTGTTCTCGTCCTTGCCAAAAATATCCTGCACTTTATCGTACTTTTTAAAATCGGTGGTATATTGAAAGGCATAAATAGCACCGTCCAGTTTGGCATCTTCGTTTAGTTGACTTAACAAAGTAATTACCTGGGCAACCGTAACGCCTTTATCTTTCAGGCCGTCTTTCAAAACAGTTAGCTTTTCGGCATCGTTAGCCTTGCCGCGCATGGTATTTAGTATGGCGTTTAGTTGCTCGGTGGTCATGGCTGTAGCCGCATGCACAATTTTGCCATCCTGCCAAAGGTTATTTGCCGGGGCAGCCTTTACTGTTGCGATCAGCCCGGAAAGCACCAGGACAGTTAAAATGATGTATTTTTTCATGATGAATAATTGGTTTTAACAATAACTACCAGGGCTATTTACCCTTCTTTTTTATATAATCGGCCAAAGCCTTTTGGGCAACAGGAGTAGCCAGGTTGTATTTTATTTTATCGTAATTTTTATAATCAACCGACCATGGATACAAAAACTTGGCACACTCCAATTTGGCATCGTCGGTAGAGAACTGATTCATTAAGCGCAATTGCTGTGCTACCATAATCCCATCGATATTATTTTTTACAACCCGTTCTAAAACCGATAGCTTGCCGTCATCGCCCAACTGGTTTTTCATGGCCGTAAGTATTGCGTCTACCGCGCTATTGTCCATCGCCATTGTTGGGTGGGGCATTTTCTTAGCATTTTCTTGTGCATTTACCATTGCGATACAAAAGACGAGACTTAATAATACGATGAATGGGAGGAGGCGTTTTTTCATTATGACGGCTAATTGTTGATTACATGCTACTTACGATATTTAGCTTTATGGCTACGGCTGGGCATCTCTTAACTCAAGCAATGCTTTGTCTCTATATTCAAAATTGTAATGCATCCCGCAGTTTATTTTACTGCATTATCCAATATCTGATCAACTTCTGACTGGGTATAAGTCCTGCCCACTCCATTTTCATGGTCAGCCATACGCATGTCTACCTCCTTTATTTGTTCCTCTGATAGGTATCCGTTATAGGCAATATCTTCTTCAAGCAAAGTATAAATAGCTTTCAACTTTTTATCATCTGCGGTATCAATATAGCTGTGCGATTTTTTTTATCTGTGTGGTGCACATATAACAAATTTACTAAAATTTACACTAAATCCTAAAACCCCCGCTTCCGCACCACCTTTGCCGAAAACTGTTTCCCGCCCTCTTCCCGCGGCTTTGCCTTAACGCCTTCGGCACCGTATTGGCGGGCCATTTTGGCTACCCGTTCTTCCAGGGTTTCGGTGGTAAGCTTTTCGCGACCCAAGCTATCCACCATTATAGGGAACGCGAATGGGGTAGGGCGTTCAATTTGTTTAAGGATGACAGTTTGCTTGCTGATGCGTTGCAGTGCAGCCCGCAACCTAAACTCTTCTAACTGAAAGGCCAATGCCTCGTTATAAGCCTGGCGAACCAGCAGGTTATCCGGCTCGTATTCGCTAAACACCTCGAACAATAGCGAAGTTGATGCCTGTAAATGCTTATTCTTGACCGTTTGCCCCGGATAACCTGTAAATACCAATCCGCCAATATGGGCAATATCCCGGAAACGGCGACGGGCCATTTCGTTAGCGTTAAGGCTGTGCTGGATATCCTCCAGCAGGTTATGGATGCTGAACAGGTCATCGGTTTCCAACGCGGCCTCGATGGGGGTCTCCTCGTCGGTCAGCAGTTCAAAACCATAATCATTCATAGCGATGGAGTAGCTGGCACTTTTTATTTTAGAGATACGGTATGCCAGCAGCGATGCCATCCCCTCATGCACCAGCCGCCCCTCAAACGGGTAAAATATCAAATGGTGCCCATCGTCCGAGTGGAACGATTCGATCAAAAACTCGTGGCTTTGCGGCAGGTGCGATAAGCGTTTTTGCAATTCAAACAAAGGTTTCAGCGCGATTACTTCCTCATCTTTTTCTATCCCATGCGCTACCTCGTCCAGCTTATCTCTAAATACTGCCGATAATTGCGACGATAGTGGCATCCTGCCACCAGCCCAACTGGGGATAAGGCCTTTCCTGGCGGTCGATTTTTTGACGTAGGCTGTCATCTCTTTCACCTTAATAAACTCTAAACTTCGTCCTGCAAACCAAAACACGTTGCCGGGTTTTAGCCGGGATATAAAGCCTTCTTCAATCGTGCCCAAACTGCCGCCGCTCAGCCAACTTACACGCAAGCTTAACTCGCTTGTGATTGTACCAATACTCAACCTATGCCGCATGGCTACGCGGCGGTTGTTCACTTTGTACAGGCCGTCCGCTATTTCTACCTTTAAAAACTCATCGTAAGCGGCCAGCGTTTTGCCGCCGTTGGTAATAAACTCCAGCAGTTTGCCAAATTCATCACGCCTGATATCCGCGAAAGCGAAGGTTGATTTTACCTCGGCATATAATTCCTCGGCCCGGAAGCCGTCGGACACTGCCAGTGTCACCATATACTGGATCAGCACATCCATAGCCAGCAGCACCGGGTCGCGGCTTTCAAATACGCCGTTTTTAATAGCCTGTTTCAGTGCCGCTCCCTCCAGTAGTTCCAGCGAGTGGGTCGGCACAAAATAAGCCAGCGAGGTATCGCCCGGTCGGTGGCCACTCCGGCCAGCCCTTTGCATAAAACGGGCTACGCCTTTAGGGCTCCCCACCTGCACAATGGTATCTACCGGGCGAAAGTCGACCCCCAAATCCAGGCTCGATGTACACACCACCACCTTCAGCGCTTCGGCATGCAGGGCCTGCTCTACCCAGTTACGCAACTCGTTATCCAACGACCCGTGGTGCATGGCCATGATGCCGGCATATTCGGGGTAATTATCTAAAATGGCATGGTACCATATCTCCGATTGCGACCGGGTATTACAAAATATCAGAGTGGTTTTACTGCGGGCTACAATTTCCATCACCTGCGGCAGTAGCTTAATCCCAATATGCCCCGACCACGAATAGCTTTCAATATCCTCGGGGATAACGGATTTGATCACCAGTTTTTTATCTACAAAAGCCCGCACCATTTTAATGCGGTCAGGCGGGAAGGTGTTGCCTAAAAGCACCTCGGCAGCTTGCTCCAGGTTGCCGATGGTGGCGGAGATACCCCATATTTTTAGTCTGAAATCGGGGGTCTTAAGTTCTAAGTCATCTTTTTTAACTTTCGACTTCGGACTCCCGACTTCAGACTTTGAAAGGACTTTAGACTCAAGACTTAAGACTTTTAACTTAGAAAGCCCCAACTCCACCTGCACACCCCGCTTTGTTCCCAACAATTCATGCCACTCATCACATACCACCACTTCCAGGCTTTGGAATAGTTTGGGATATTCTTTTTGGGCCAGCATCAGGTGCAGGCTTTCGGGGGTGGTAAGCAGTACTTCGGGTAGTTTGGTTTTTAGGGCGGCCTTTTGCGCGGCCGATGTATCGCCTGTGCGGGTCATAATTTGCCAGGGCAGGCCAAGGTCGTTACATACCTCCTGCATGGCTTTGCGAATATCATTGGTAAGCGCCCGCAGCGGGGTGATCCACAGCATCAGCAAGCCGTTATTTGTGCGGGTGAGATAGGTTTCGGGGTAACGGTTAATATAGCCCTCCAAAAAAGGCAAGAACAGCGCGAAAGTTTTACCACTGCCTGTAGGCGCGTTCAGCAGACCGGAATAGCCCGACAGGTAAGCCTGCTCCATTTCTTTTTGAAAAGGAAACTGCTCCCAGTTTTTTTTACGGTACCATTCGGCGATGATCTGCTGACCAATACTATCCATGCTGCAAAAACAAATTTAGGCCGATTTAGTTATCCACTAATCAGCGATTTTAAAATTATGATTAAATATGGGTTTTGGATAGCTCTTGTTTGTTTTGGTGTAGCGTGCGGCCACACCAGCAGCACAACTGTTCAGGAAAATCGCCCTAATGATATTAAAGGCGATGAACCCATCGCACCTAAATTACTGATCGTACCGGGCGCGGGCATCGGCTACATCAAGCTTAATGAAAACGCCGACAGCGTTGTAAAAGCAATGGGTAAACCCGATAAACAGGATGCCGCCATGGGCGCCATGCTGATGACCTGGTACAATAGCCATGATACCACGCGCTACCAAACCACTATTTACGCCCACCACAATTTCGGCGCTAAGGACGAGGCTGTTAGCCACGTCAAAATGATCCGCATTACATCGCCATTATATCAAACATCCAAATGGGCACATGTTGGCTTTCCGCTGGATAGCCTGCAAAAGCTGTATCATCCCAATAAAAACAGCCGGAGTGTTTATGATGATGTAAAAGCCGGCATTGCCTTTGAGTTGGGAGCGAGTAACCGCTGCTCGGCCATTATTGTACACGCGCCGGGTGATAGTTCGGGCGCTTATCTGGATACCAGGCAGTAATTTTCTCCCGGGATAGCTCACCCTGAATAATCAATTCCTGCGGGGCTTTAAAGGTAAATGACTTGTAATTTAAGACTTACGAAGTTTTAAAAACTTCGTAAGTCTGGCAGTTAAACGAATCTGTCATGGGTAGGCACTAAGCCATCGCACACTCAAAAAGCAGCGGGAATAGGGTTTACACAAAGTTTACACATTTTAACGTTTAACTTTATCAAATAATTGATTATAAGATAATTATAAAAACAGCGGGTTTACACTATTTTCGTTAATTTAATGATGGTAACCGCCCATTTAAGTGAGCTTCTGCCAAGCGCTGGGGTCGTCCCGCGCACAGGCTTAATATGACGCTGTTACTTTTTTTCAAAAAAAGCTTGCATATCTTATTCTTATCTTTAAATTTGGTCAACCAATTTTTGGTTAACCAATTACTATGGCAGATCATCTTACCCAAACATTCCAGGCTATTAAGGTAGAAAGCCCGGTTGATCAGATCATCAACCAGATCAGGCATTTAATTACTTCGGGGCAATTGAAACCCGGCGACCGCCTCCCGGCCGAACGGATTTTAGCCGAACGCT
The DNA here is from genome assembly GCA_040389105.1 of Bacteroidota bacterium. Classification (GTDB taxonomy): domain Bacteria; phylum Bacteroidota; class Bacteroidia; order Sphingobacteriales; family Sphingobacteriaceae; genus Mucilaginibacter. Next base: position 101,554 of record JAZKAO010000001.1, on the reverse strand, counting down.
TTGGCGTAGGCCGCAGTTATGTGCGCGAGGGTATCCTGAAACTGGAGTTTTACGGCCTGCTGAAAACATCGCCCCAAAGTGGCACTTATGTATCGGGCTTAAGCATTAAGGTGCTGGATAACCTCATCAGCGATATTGTGAAGTTCCATAAAGATGATTTTAACGCGCTGATAGAGGCCCGCTATTATTTAGAACTGAGCGCTGTGCGCCTGGCTGCCGAACGCCGTACCGCCGATGATTTGGTTAACCTGCAAGCCGCCTTGGTTGATTACGAAGCCAAGGTAGTGAACAATACCGATGCAGTGGAAGAGGATATGCTTTTCCACCTCAAAATAGCTGCCGCCGCTAAAAACCCGGTGATAGAATCGATGATGATGGTACTGATCCCAGATCTGATCAAGAACATTGTAGAGAACAAGATTTGCGGATCGGACAGAGGTTACCGCGCCGCCGATGAACATCGCGCCATTTTGAAAGCCATAGACCGGCAGGATGCGCAAGCGGCTGAAGCCGCCATGGCTACACACTTGGACGAAATTTTACAGATCAGCAAAACCGGCTATGCCGCCGCGCAAATTATTAATAAATAAAAAATGGGCTTAAAAAAATTAATTATAGCGGCGCTGGCCTTAGCTACAAGCACAACGGCCATAGCGCAGCAGCACCCTAATTTAATGCTAACCAAAGGCAATATTGCGGCGGTAAGGCAGGGCGTGGTGCAATATCCGCTGCTAAAATCGTCGTTCAACGATGTAAAGCAACAAGCCGACAGGGCGCTGGCTAAAGGCATTGATGTGCCCGTACCTAAGGATGGCGCTGGCGGTTACACGCACGAGCAGCATAAGCAAAACTACCAAAATATGGCAGCCTGCGGACTGGCCTATCAGGTAACCGGCCAGGCTAAATATGCCGATTACGTAAAAACCATGCTGTTGAAATATGCTGCCCAATACGAAAGCTGGCCACAGCACCCAAAAAAGAAAAGCAACCAAATCCCCGGTAAAATATTTTGGCAATGCCTGAACGATTTTGTGTGGCAGGTATACACCATACAAGCTTACGATTTGGTGCACGATGCTATCCCGGCGGCCGACCGCGCCACTATTGAGCAACATTTGTTTATACCCATAGTGCATTACTTAACTAACGAATGTAAAGAGACTTTCGACCTGATCCACAATCACGGTACCTGGTGCTTAGCGGCCGTGGGGATGACGGGCTACGTAATTAACAAACCCGATTATGTGCAGATGGCCTTAAAAGGGTCGAACAAGGATGGCAAATCGGGTTTCCTGATGCAGTTGGATCAACTCTTCTCGCCCGATGGTTATTATACCGAGGGGCCGTATTACCAGCGCTATGCTATGCTGCCATTTGTATTGTTTGCCAAAGCTATCCAGCAAAACCAGCCGCAAATGCACATTTTTCAATACCGTAACGGCATTTTAAGCAAGGCTATTGATGCATCGCTGCAAAGCACTTATACCAACGGCGCCTTTTTCCCGATAAACGATGCCATGAAAGATAAAACATTCCAGTCGGAAGAATTGGTTTACGGTGTGGATATCGCTTACGCGGATATTAAACCCGAGGCCGATCTGCTGGATATAGCCAAACAGCAAAAGCGTGTGATGGTATCCGATGCCGGTCTGCGTGTAGCAAAGGATGTAGCCGCTGGTAAGGCCAAACCATTTCAATACCGGTCGGCCTGGTTAAGCGACGGCGGCAAAGGCGATGAAGGCGGCCTGGGCATTCTGCGCTCGGGCCCGAATACCGATCAGCAATGCATTTTGGTAAAGGCGGCTTCGCAAGGTATGGGGCATGGGCATTTTGACAGGTTAAACTTATTGTATTACGATAATGGCGGCGAGGTGTTTTGTGATTATGGATCGGCCCGTTTCCTCAATATCGAAAGTAAATCAGGCGGCGATTATCTGCCCGAAAACAAAACCTGGGCCAAGCAAACCATAGCACATAACACGCTGGTAGCCGATGAAACATCGCACTATGATGGAGAATTAAAGAACGCCGAAAAGTATCATCCCGAATTATTACATTTTGCAACCGGCGAAACCATGCAGGTAGTAAGCGCCGGGGAAAACCATGCTTACGATGGGATCAAAATGCAGCGCACCTCCATCCTGTTTAAAGTGCCGGGCTTGGATAAGGATTTGCTGATTGACGTAATGCGCGGCTTATCCAACAAAGATCACCAGTACGACTTGCCTTTTTGGTACCAGGGGCATATTACCGATCAATCCTTTAAAATAAATACTGTTACCAATGGTTTAAAAGCATTAGGTAAAAAGGACGGTTACCAGCACCTGTGGCTCAACAACCAAAGCAGTTTACACAATGGCGACGATTATATCACCATCCTGAATAACCTGCGTTTTTACACCGTACATATCGCGGCTGATTCGGCAATGCAGGTGAAGTTGGTGACCCTCGGCGCTAACGACCCGAATATGAATTTACGGACGGAGGAAAAGGCTTTCATCTTATCTAAACCCAAAAGCAATAACCAAACCTTTGTTACCATTACCGAAACACACGGGCGTACCGACCCAACAGGCGAAACTACCACCGGCGCGGCCAGCAGCGTAAGCGACCTGAAGGTATTGAAGGATGATGGCTCGCAAACCGTACTCGGTTTCCGCGTAAAACAAAAGCCTTATCAAATAACCATTAACTATAACAACAAAAACAATTTTATACAGATCAATTAATATGATACAGAGCAGTATTTTTCAGTTTGAACAGGACGTAAAGTGGGAAGACGTAGGCAATGGCTGCCAGCGCCAGATTTTTGGTTACGATGACAAGGTGATGCTGGTGAAAGCCAAATTTGTGGCCGGCGGTATCGGGCCGCTGCATAGCCACATGCATTCGCAGGTAACTTACGTAGATAGCGGCGTGTTTGAAATGACCATTGGCGACGAAACCAAAACCATACGCAAAGGCGATGGCTATTATGTACCGCCGCACGTTATCCACGGCGTAACCTGCACCGAGGCCGGTATGCTGATAGACGCGTTTAGTCCGCATAGGGAGGAGTTTTTGTAGGGACACCGCCCCTCCAAACTATGTCATTTCGATAGAGCTGGGAGGGGTGTGCGCGAAGGGCGAAAGAGAAATCTTGTACGTGCGATAAGCATTACGTATAAGATTTCTCCTCGTACCTCGTTCGAAATGACATGCTGTGATAACCAATTATAACCATGAAAAAAACATTAATAACCTTGCTAACGCTGATGATGGGCATCGGCGCTTACGCGCAAACGGCGGCCGTTACGGCAGACACGCCAAAAGTGGTGAAACCTGTGGCATTGCCCAAAGGCTTTACATCGCAATTAAATGTAGTTTATACCAAGGTTGGCGATTGGGATGGCCGGGCCGACTTATACCTGCCGCCAAATACAGGGAAGCCCACCCCAGTCATTATCAACATCCACGGCGGCGGCTGGAACCATGGCGATAAGGAAACACAGGGGGGCTTCGCACTATACTTTAAGCTGGGCTACGCCGTAGCCAATATGGAGTACCGCCTGATGCAGGTTGGCAAAGCGCCTGCTGCGGTTGAAGATACCCGCTGCATGCTCATCTACCTCATTAAAAACGCTAAAGCATTAAATATTGACGTGAATAAGATCGTCATATCGGGCACATCAGCCGGCGCGCATTTGGCCTTGATGGGTGGCTTGCTGGCTAACGATCATCGTTTTGACACCAATTGCCCGGGCGTGGATAACGTGCATGTGGCCGCTATCATATCCAAATATGCCATCAGCGATGTGTGGGATTGGGGCAATGGGGTCATCAAAAGTAAATCGGTAGCCAACTGGCTGGGGGCAAACAACTCGGCTGATTTCGCGAAATCGGTTTCGCCAATGACTTATGTGAATAAAAACAGTCCGCCAACCTTTGTGGCCCATGGCAATGCAGATACTACGGTGCCTTACCAGCAATCGGTCGACCTACATAAAAAACTGGTAGAAATGGGCGTAAAAACCGAATTTATTACGGTAGAAGGCGGCGGCCACGGCAAATGGACGAAAGAGCAAAACGCCGATGTTGACAAAGCCGTAGTGAAATTCCTTAAAGAAGTAGGGATATGAAAGTAAAGGGCTTGCGCTGGTATATTATCGGCCTGATAGGGCTGGCCACCGTTATCAATTATATCGACAGGAGTGCCATCAACATTATGTGGCCCTACATTTATAAGGAGTTTGGTATTGCCGATGTAGATAATAAAAGCACACTGGCATTAATCACCACCTTTTTTATGATAGCTTATGCCATTGGCCAAACCGCCATGGGCAAAATTATGGATAGCATCGGCACTAAACTGGGCATGGTGTTCTCCATTTCCTTATGGAGTGTTTCTATCGCTTTGCACTCGCTGGCACGGGGTATCGCGTCGTTCAATATCTTCCGTTTTATGCTGGGCTTTAGCGAGGCCGGCAACTGGCCCGGCGCCACCAAAAGCAACGCCGAGTGGTTCCCCGCAAAGGAGCGCGCCATTGCGCAAGGCATATTTGGCGCGGGGGCATCACTGGGCTCGGTGGTGGCGGCACCTGTTATCGCCTTATTATTTGTAGCCTTAGGCTGGAAACTGACCTTTGCATGCGTGGCGGTTTTGGGTTTACTGTGGATCATCCCCTGGTTGATCATTAATAAAAGTACACCCGATAAACACCCCTGGCTAACCGAAGAAGAGCGGGCGCATATCCTATCCAAACCCATTGTAACCGAGGTGAAAACAGAAACAGCTTATACCTGGAAACAGCTACTCCAATTCCGCAATACCTGGGGCATTATCCTAAGCCGCTTTTTTATCGACCCGGTTTGGTGGCTGTTTGTTACCTGGCTGCCTACCTTTTTAAAGGAGCAATTTCTGTTTGATATTAAGCAAATAGGCGCGTTTACCTGGGTGCCCTACTTGTTTGCCGCTATGGGTGGCTTGCTGGGGGGCTTTTATTCATCCAAACTCATCCGCAAAGGTACAGACCCGGTGAAAGCCCGTAAACTGGCCATTGGTATTGGCTGCGCGCTGATGCTGGCCGGGCTGACAGGTATTGTCATTTACCTCGACGGCTTGAAAGCTAACCCGACGCTGGCTATGGGTTTGATCAGCGTTACGCTGTTCGGCTTCCAGTTTCTTATTAATAACCTGCAAACTTTACCGTCCGATTATTACAGCGGTAAAAATGTAGGCACGGTGGCCGGCATGGGCGGTACAGCGGCCGTATTAGGTACACTGGTAACCACCTGGATGGTACCTGTATTAACCAAAACAAGTTACACTTCCTTTTTTGTACTGGGCGCTTTGCTGGTGCCGGTTAGCTGGTTGTGTATCCAATTTATTTATTCAAAAAATATAAAACTCAATTCATAATGCGATTAAAAGACAAAGTAGCGATAGTGACCGGCGGCAGCCGCGATATAGGCCGTGCGGTATGTGTAAAGCTGGCACAGGAAGGTGCCAAAGTAGTGATCAACTATCACAAGGGCGAGGATGCGGCTAAAGAGACATTAGCCCTGGTAGAACAGGCCGGCGGCGAGGGCATTATCGCTTACGCGGATATTACCAACGCGGCCGAAGTAGAAGCCATGGTGCAAACCGCCCGCACCGCTTTTGGCGACGACATAAACCTGTTGGTTAACGTAGCCGGCGGACTGGTTGCCCGTAAACCCACTGCCGAAATGGATGGCGATTTTTGGGATTTTGTAATGGCTATCAATGTAAAATCGGTATTCCTGGCTTGCAAAAGCGTGATACCTTATATGCCGGCCGGGTCGGCCATTGTTAACTTTTCATCCCTGGCCGGGCGCGATGGCGGCGGCGGCGGTGCCAGTGCTTATGCTACCGCCAAGGGCGCGGTAATGACCTATACCCGCGCGCTGGCTAAGGAATTAGGCCCTAAAAACATCCGGGTAAATTCAGTTGCACCGGGCATGATAGCCACCTCGTTCCATGATACCTTTACCAAGCCCGAGATCCGTGCTAACGTGGCCAATTCCACCCCTCTAAAACGCGAGGGACAGGCCCATGAAGTAGCTGATTTGGTAGTATTTTTAGCCAGCAGCGATAGCAGCTTTATCAGCGGGGCAAATGTGGATATTAATGGCGGGGTGGCGTTCTCGTAGGGTTTATTTAGCAATATGAAGATTTAACCACAGAGGACACTGAGAGAGAAACCACAGAGAACACGGAGCTATTATATGATATATTAAATTATCACTCTGTGTACTCTGTGAAAACCTCCGTGCCCTCTGTGGTTAAATTCTAAACTATCCTGCAAAACTAAATTTCCCCATCAACACGGCCGGGCTACTACCAATTACCAATGGTTCACCAACCAAAGCTTCGTTGCCCAATAACGCAAACAGGATAGCTTCTTTGGCATCGGGGTTAATGCCTAAATAATCGGTATCGCTAATGATGGCCGGGGCAAGGGCTTGGGCTAAACCATCAACCACAAAAATATTTTTGGCCCCGCCACCGCTGATGAGGATGCGATTGGCAGTTTGCAGGGCGTTGTCATTTATAAAATCAACAATACTTTTAACGGTGAACGCGCTTAGGGTAGAGACAATATCATTGGGCGATAGGTCTGTAGTGCCCGATTTTTGCTGTGCTTGTGCTACATAATCCAGGCTGAATAATTCGGGCCCGGTGGTTTTGGGGGCTTTGGCTTTAAAGAAGGGGTTATCCAATAAAGCGCTTAGCAAGGCTTCATTTACTTTTCCCGCCAAAGCAATTTTTGAATCATCATCGTAAGGCTTATTAAAATATTTACGGCAGGCGGCATCTATCAGGGTATTCCCGGGGCCGGTATCGCAGCAAATAATTTCGTTAGTATTCCCGTTGCCGGGAAGCCATGTCAAATTAGCTATACCGCCAATGTTCAGCAGCACCCGGTTTTCGCCCGGTTTACTACCGAAGATCACATCGCCATATAAAGCCAGTGGTGCGCCCTCGCCACCTGCGGCAATATGCTTTTGGCGAAAATCGCTGATGGTTAAAATCCCGGTTTTTACGGCTATATGGTCGCCATCGCCTATTTGCAGGGTGGCATTAGGATAGTTAGGCTGATGGTGTAAGCGTTGCGGCGCGTGATAAATGGTTTGGCCGTGGCTGGCTATAAAATCAACATTCGCGGGTTTAACACCCCATTCGCTTAAGGCCTGCAATATCAAATCGGCATGAAAGCTGCCTACGTAGGCGTTCATCAACGTCAGCTTTTCCAGGTCGACTGTCTTTTTTGCGAACAACTGCTGGATCTCGCTTTTTAAATCGTCCCCGTAAGGGATAGTGGTAAATTCCAGCAGATCGAACCTGGTAGCCATGCCATTCCCGCTGAAACGGCACAGCCCGATATCCAACCCATCAAGCGATGTACCCGACATCAGGCCAATAGCCAGGCGTTCGGTTTTTTGGACGATATTAAAAAGTTGTTGCAGATTATGGTTCAAAGCAGGCATATAAATGCTAAATATACAACGGGCATATCAATATGTAAATTAATATGCCTGATTTAAGTGCGAACTAATATCTTTGCTGCTCCATCATATCGTGAATAAAGTATTTTCAGAAATTTAACCACCAAGGTCACAAAGACTTTTTCACAAAGAACACAAAGATTTTTAATAGAATCTGCGTTACAATTAGTGTTCTGTGTGCTGCTCGCTGTTGCTCTTTGTGGTTAATTTCCCATCAATAAAACAACACTATGCCCAGATTAAACTTATTAGAAGAAACTCGTTACGAAAAACTCGCGGTAACCGTATACCCCGATCAGCATGTTGCATCAGTTAAAGTAGCCGGCCGCATTGCCGACGTTATCCGCGGTAAACAGGCAGCCCATCAAAAGGCCGTTTTAGGCTTAGCTACCGGTGTTACGCCTATTGGCGTTTATAACGAACTGGTGCGTTTACATAAGGAAGAAGGGCTGAGTTTTAAGAACGTAATTACCTTTAACCTGGACGAATATTACCCCATGAAACCCAACGCGGCCCAAAGCTACGTTACCTTTATGTACGATAATCTGTTCAGCCATATTGATATCGATAAACAGAATGTACACATCCCCGATGGTACGCTGGCGATGGATGATGTGGCCGATTGGTGCCTGGCCTACGAAAAACAAATAGAGGCCCTTGGCGGGCTCGACCTGCAAATATTAGGCATTGGCCGTACCGGTCACATTGGTTTTAACGAACCGGGATCAGCCCCGAACTCGGGGACGCGTTTGGTTACCCTGGATGACCTGACCCGCGCCGATGCCGCCCGCGATTTTGGTGGCAAGGCCAACGTACCTACCAAGGCTATTACCATGGGCGTAGGTACCATATTTAAGGCTCGCGAAATTATCCTGATGGCCTGGAGCAAAAAGAAAGCGCCGATTATTAAAAAAGCGATAGAGGGCGAGATCTCGGGCGAGGTACCGGCTACCTACCTGCAGCTAAGCGACAATGTGGAATTTGTACTGGATGAGGACGCCGCATCGGATTTGACCCGTTTTGATACCCCCTGGCTGGTAAAAGATTGTGTTTGGGATAATCAATTAAAAAAGAAAGCCGTAATCTGGCTCTCTACCGAACTAAAAAAGCCGATACTGAAACTAACCGAAGAGGATTACAATACCCATGGCATGGCGCAGTTAGCCGTTGAGCAAGGCCCGGTTTACAACATTAACATTGATATTTTTAACCAAATTCAGCATACCATTACGGGCTGGCCGGGCGGTAAACCCGGTGCCGATGATAGCCAGCGCCCTGAGCGTGCCGAACCGGCGAAAAAACGAGTGATCGTTTTTTCGCCACACCCGGATGACGATGTGATATCTATGGGCGGTACCTTTATCCGCTTGGTTGACCAGGGCCATGATGTACACGTAGCCTACCAAACATCGGGCAATACGGCCGTTTGGGACGATGACGTGCTTCGTTATATGGAGTTTGCTATTGATTTTAACGGCAGCATTAGCGAAGATAACAACCGCCTGAAAAAGATCTACGAGGAGATGCGCCAGTTTATTGATGCCAAGCAACCTAACCAGATAGATACGCCGGAGATACGTGATGTAAAGGGCTTTATCCGTAAAAGCGAGGCCATTAGCGGCGCGCGTTACGCCGGTTTGCAGGACGATCATATCCACTTTATGGCTTTGCCTTTTTACGAAACAGGCAAAACTCAAAAAAATTCGGTTGGCGAAACCGATATTAAACTCACTGTGGAGTTGCTGCAAAAAGTAAAACCGCAGCAGATCTTTGCAGCAGGTGATTTTGCAGACCCGCATGGTACGCACATTGTTTGCTTTAAAATTATTTTGGCCGCTTTGGAACGCTTGAAGAAAACCGAAGGCTGGGTTAAGGATTGCTGGCTATGGATGTACCGCGGTGCCTGGCACGAATTTGCCACGCACGAAATTGAAATGGCCGTGCCCCTATCACCACAGGAAGTGGTGCGCAAGCGTAATGCTATCTTCAAACATCAATCGCAAAAGGACAGACCGGTTTTCCCGGGTGATGACGCGCGCGAATTTTGGGTACGCGCCGAAGACCGTAACCGTGAAACGGCACACCGTTACGATGAATTAGGCTTAGCCGAATACGAGGCTATGGAAGCTTTTGTGAGGTATAAGTTTTAGGCTATGTAGTCCTAATCCCCCTCCTTGTCATTGCGAGGTACGAAGCAATCGCGAACTACGCAAATCTGCTCTTTGGGTGTGCGATTGCTTCGTACCTCGCAATGACAAACTTTTTACAGCACTCTCCTTAAGGGATCACTTCCCAAACCCATCCGGTTTAAAATCAAGCGAGATGGAATTCATGCAGTAGCGCTTGCCGGTGGGCGGTGGGCCATCGTCAAATATATGGCCCAGGTGCGAGTCGCAACGGGCGCAAAGCACCTCGGTACGCTCCATACCAACCGATGTATCATCGCGGTATTTTACGCTGTTTTTGTTTTCAGCCTCAAAAAAACTCGGCCAGCCGCAATCGCTGGCAAATTTAGCGGTAGAGCGAAACAACAGGTTACCGCAAACGGCACAGTAATAAGTCCCCTTGGCATTGGCGTTCCAATACTTGCCGGTGAACGACCTTTCTGTAGCTTGCTCGCGCGCGGTGGCATACAGGGCCGGTGGCAATATCTTTTTCCATTCCTTATCGCTCACCTTTAGTTTGTGAGTATCGGTGTTGGAGTAGTACGGGTTATTCTCGTGCCCGGCATCGGTCTTCAAGTTTTGGGCATAGCTTGCACCAACTATACCCAACAGGCCAAACAAGGTAATTAGCTTTCTCATTTCTTCAATTTGTTTTTAAACACGGCTTTAAACTTTTCCAGTTCGGGTTGTATCACATATTTGCAATAGCCCTGATTAGGGTTAAGGTTGTAATAATTTTGATGATAACCTTCGGCTTTATAAAAAACGGTATAAGGGTTTACCTGGGTTACTATTTTATCCTTATAAACCTTTTCTTCGTTCAGCTTGGCAATGTAATACAAGGCCTTACCCTTTTGGGCTGCATTATGGTAAAATATAGCCGACCGGTATTGTGTGCCCTCATCGTTACCCTGTCGGTTTAGCTGGGTAGGATCATGAGCGGTAAAAAACGCGGCTATCAGTTCGTCATAAGTAATTATAGCCGGGTCATATACAATATTACAAGCTTCGGCATGGCCTGTGTTGCCGGTACAAACCTGCTCGTAAGTAGGGTGGGCCACAGTGCCGCCTGTAAAACCCGATGTTACCTTTTTAACACCCCTTAACTGCTGAAACTTTACTTCGGTACACCAAAAGCAGCCAGTGGCAAAAGTAGCGGTATCCAGTTTTTTGGTTTTTACACCGGGTGCAGGCTTGCGCGCGGTCATTTCCTTAAAACTTTTACTGCGGCTAATGGCATCATCATCCTGCGCGAAAACTGATGCGCAACTAAGGCTGAGTAATAAAATTAAATAATGAATATTTCTTTTCATAAATATGTGTAGTATTTGTTTTTTAGACGTTGCTAAACACCTATTCCTTACAAACGAAATTGCTTGTTAAAGTATTTTTACTGGAACAAAATTGATACAGAGTTGACATACCCTTTTTTGCGTATTACCGCGAAGGGATTACACACCGCGCTTACCAGCCTATGCGGTAAGCCACCCGGATGGCCGTTTGCTTCAGCGCGTTTTTAGACCATTGCTCGTACCGGATACCCAAATCAATACTTTGCTTATCGCTTAGCTTAAAAAGGAAACCCGGCCCAATAGAAAAAGCAAATAGGTTACGGCTGGGATTGGTGAAGCTGCTGGTGGTTTCTATTACGTTACCGCCCTCGGCCTCTAAATAAAAGCCAGTGCTAACGCCGTAACGGATACCGCCCTTTAAGGGGATAAAACTACTTGGTTTTTGCGACCCAAATGAACTAATGATAGACCCTTTATAATTAAAACGGCTGTAGCCTCCGGTTAATGACAGGCCTATTTTGCCTGCTATTGGAAACTCTATTTTAGCCGAAGCGCCATAACCAATATTATAAACACTTTGCGATGGGAAACCGAGTTCGGGGCCTACGCTAAACGCGAATTTGCTGTATTCCTGGGCTTTTGTGGTAAGGGCTATGCCGCTTATTAATAGCAGCACGAGTATTATTTTCTTCATTATGCGGGTATTGATTAAAATCGCGTTAAAAATACATTTTATTCCATAAAAAAAGGGACAAGGCTTATTGCCTTATCCCCGCTTAAACGGTGTTATACCTTAATTATTGGTCAGGCTGATAAATATCTGCTCCAGCGATTTGCCTTTGTGCGCGTTGGTTAAACCGGCAAGGGTATCGTCGGCCACAATTTTGCCTTTGTTAATAATGATCACCTGGTTGCAAACCGCCTCTACCTCCTGCATAATGTGCGTGCTAAGGATAATAGTTTTGGTTTTACCCAAATCGCGGATCAGCTGGCGGATGCCGATCAATTGGTTAGGGTCGAGGCCCGATGTTGGCTCGTCCAGCACCAGTACTTCGGGGTCGTGCAGTATGGCTTGCGCCAAGCCTACCCGCTGGCGGTAACCGCGCGATAGCTGGCCTATTTTTTTATGCTGTTCGGGGCTTAGTCCGGTTAATTCAATTACTTCCTTTATACGTTCATCAGCGTTTGCAATGCCGTGTATGCCCGCAATAAACGCCAGCGATTCTTTTACGTACATATCCAGGTACAGCGGGTTATTTTCGGGCAGATAGCCAATGCGGCTGCGCACCTCCAGCGATTGCGACGTTACATCAAAACCGCAAACCGTAGCCGAGCCCGATGTTTGGGGGATAAAGCCCGTCAGCATTTTCATGGTGGTTGATTTACCAGCGCCGTTTGGCCCTAAAAAGCCCAGTACACCCGGCTGCGCGCTAAAGCTAATGCCATCAACAGCTTTTTGGCTGCCATAAACTTTGGTTAAATCGGTAACGCTGATGCTCATGACCTCAAAGGTAATATTTAGTCGGAAAGTCCGAAAGGCCGGAAGTCCGAAAGTTAAAGCGCCATACCGTTAAAACCTAAACTATCCGTTTGCACATTTGCATATCCGCACATTCTTCTTATCTTGCATAGATAAACACCTAATAACTATTACATTAACTAAATGGAGTGCAAAACCTGCGGTAATACCCATCCCGAAAATTATTGCCCAACCTGCGGCGAAAAATCGTTTGATCCTAAACAATTATCGTTCAGGGAATTTAGCGAAGAGCTGTTTGAGGGATTTATGCATTTTGATAATAAGTTTTTCCGCACCATAAAAACGCTTATTACTAAACCGGGCCAACTAAGCCTGGAGTATACACAAGGGCGGCGGGTATACTTTATGAAGCCCATCCAGCTTTTTTTGGTGGTTAACTTAATATTTTTTGTGCTGGCATGGAACAATATGTATAGCCTTAGCCTGTATAATTATATTACCTATACCCCATTTACCCATTATAATACACAGCATATTATAACGGATTTGCTGGCAAAAAACAATCTCAGCCTATCCGAGTACACGCAGCTTTTTAATGAGAAGATAAAGAGTTTATCAAAGGAACTTATCTTTTTGTTTATCCCGCTTTATGGATCGGTATTTGCCCTGTTCTTTTTTAAAAAGAAGCAATACTTTGTTGAGCATTTGGTATTTGCCACCCACTTTTGTGTCTTTATTTTATTATTGGCGCTTGCCAGTTTTTACCTGGTTACCTTGCCTTTTTATGCGATAACCCGTATTAACTACTCGGCCAATTTTGATAATGTATCCAGCCTGATTGCCCAGATTTGTGTTGCCCTGTATGCTGGCTTTGCCATTAACCGCTTTTATAGGCCACGCCTGGTTTGGACCATCGTTATAGCGTTATTAATTGGCCTTAGCTTCTTTTCGTTCATACAGCTTTATCGTATGGTTTTGTTTTTTCAGATAGTGCGTTTTGGGTAGGATTATGATTTCACCGATTGGAGGAGAATTTCACCGATCTTAGTTTGGTTAATTTTCCCCTACTAAACTTATCGTCTTTCGGTCTTTCCGACTTTCGGACTTAATCCTATCTTTGCAGGGTTATGAGTACAAATACCGACGAACTTTTTAAAAATGTAATTGCCCATGCCAAGGAGTATGGCTTTGTTTTTCCATCGAGCGAGATTTATGACGGACTGAGCGCCGTTTATGATTACGGCCAGTTTGGTGCCGAGCTGAAGAATAACCTAAAAACCTACTGGTGGAAAGCCATGGTGCAAATGCACGATAACATTGTCGGGATTGATTCGGCCATATTTATGCACCCCAAAATATGGAAGGCCAGCGGCCACGTTGATGGCTTTAGCGACCCGATGATTGATAATAAGGATAGCAACAAACGCTACCGTGCCGATCAGTTATTGGAAGATAAAATTGCTGCTTATGATCAGGCCGGCCAAACCGATCAGGCTGAATTGTTAGAAGTTGAAATGAACAAGGCACTGGTTGCTGAAGACCTGCCCCGTTTGCGCGAACTGATTATTGAGCATGAGATAAAATGTCCGCTTAGCAAAACCGCTAACTGGACCGAAGTACGCCAGTTTAACCTGATGTTTAGCACACAGGTTGGCGCCGTGGCCGATGAATCGGAAACTATTTACCTGCGCCCCGAAACCGCGCAGGGTATATTTGTAAATTTTTTAAACGTGCAAAAATCGGCACGGATGAAGATTCCCTTTGGGATAGCCCAAATAGGTAAGGCTTTCCGTAACGAGGTAATTGCCCGCCAGTTTATTATCCGCATGCGCGAGTTTGAGCAAATGGAGATGCAATTCTTCATTCGCCCCGGCACACAAAAGGAATGGTTTGAAAAATGGAAAACCACCCGCCTGCAATGGCACCTGGCTTTAGGTACCGATGCGGCTAAATACCGTTATCACGAACATACCAAGCTGGCCCACTATGCCGATGCCGCTTTTGATATTGAGTTTGAATTTCCGTTCGGCTTTAAAGAGGTAGAGGGCATCCACAGCCGTACCGATTTTGACTTGAGCCAGCACCAAAAATTCTCGGGCAAAAAAATGCAATATTTCGACCCTGAACTGGCCGAGGATGGTAAGCCTTACGGTAACTATATCCCTTACGTAATAGAAACATCGATAGGTTTAGACAGGATGTTCCTGCTTACGCTGATCAACGCTTTTGAGGAACAGGATCTAAGTACCGACGAAAAACAGGATAGCCGCACGGTATTGCACCTGCACCCTTGTTTAGCCCCGGTTAAAGCCGCTATTTTCCCGCTGACTAAAAAAGACGGTTTACCCGAAAAGGCCCGCGAGATTATGGACAAACTGAAGATTGACTTCAATATCCAGTACGAAGAAAAAGATGCTATTGGCAAGCGCTACCGCCGCCAGGATGCCATTGGTACGCCATTCTGTATCACGGTAGATCATCAGACTTTAGAGGACAATACCGTTACCATCCGCCATCGCGATAGCATGGCCCAGGAACGTGTACCGGCTGATGACCTGGATAAGATCATTGGCGCTTTGGTAAGCTGGAGGAATGTGTTAAAATAGTCCGGAAGAAGGAAAGACCGAAAGATATACTTAGCCCCGATAATTGTCGGGGCTTTTTTGTGGGATATGTTACTCTTTTTTTGTTTAAAAGTTAAAACGTTTATATTAGTCAAAACTAATACTTAATTAACAGGTTGAAACAGGCATACGCTTTTCTTATTATTTTCAATCTGCTTGGTATAACAGTGCGGGCAAACGGGCACCATCCCGAAATTGATAGCCTGAAAAAACTGGTTAAACCTGCCGTAAATAGCCCGGACACGCTTCATGTTAACCGGCTGAATACACTGGCTGAAGATTATTTTGAATCGCAGCCGGATAGTACTACGTATTATGCCAACCTGGCTATCGGCTTATCCAATAAATTAGGCTATAAAAAAGGCCTGGCCGATGCTTATATACAAATAGCCTCGGTTAATTCTTTCCGGGGCAATTATGCTGTTTCAACTGCTAATTTCAACCGGGCTTTACTGCTTTACCAACAAATAATCGATCCATTGGGCATCAGCGAAAGCTTAATTGGGCTTGGCCGGGTGCAGGACCTTTTAGGGAATTATAATAACGCCATCCGGTTTTTTAACCAGGCGCTTGCTATCCGAAAAAAAAGCGGGAAAGAGATGGATATTGCCGATTGCTATGGCACTATGGGCATTACCTACGATAATATGGGCGAATTTTCTAAAGCACTTGATTGCTATTTTAAATCACTCATTATCGATATCAGGCACAAAGAAGAATTAGCCGCGGCCGATAATTATTGCAATATCGGGGTGATTATGCAACACCTGCAATTATACCCAAAGGCATTGGCCTATTTTAATAAAGCCTATAAAATATGGGCCGTATTAAACGATAAGCAGGGGATCAGCACTATCAACCAAAATATTGGCGAGGTGTTAATGGCTCAAAAAAACTACAGCAAGGCTATCAACTATCTGCACAAGGCATCAGCTGTTTTTCATCACATGGATGATAAGGAGGGCATTAGCCTTATTTACTATGATCTGGGCTTGTATAATTACTATACGCAGCGCCCAGATAGCGCGCTGCATTATCTTCACCTCGCGCTACAATCGGCCGGGCAATACAAAATTAAATACAATAAAGCTTATGCCTACCTGGGCTTAGCTATGGTTTACAACCAGGAAAGGGATTATGCTAATGCTTACACCTATGCCTTGCTGGCGCAAAATACCGCCAATAACCTGGGTAGCTTAAACATCAGGGCCGATGCTACCTTGCAAGTTAGCAGGGCTTTAGCTGGTTTAAAACGTTTTGAAGAAGCTTATCAGCAGCATCAATTGCACAACGCGCTTAGGGATAGCCTTAAAAATAACGAGAATATTCAAAAATTAACATCCTATAATTTAGAGATTGATTTTGAAAAACGCCAGAAAGAAGCCACGCTTACCTATCAGCAAAAAATAGCCACTCAAAAAAACACCAACATTATAGGCACCATTGTAATTGTGGTGATGGCTATTATTATTGGCCTGTATTATAATGCCAAACGTAAGCAGCAAAAAATAAATAAGCTTTTAGCCGATAAAAACACCGAAATACTACGGCAAAAAGCCGACCTGGATTTGCAGGCCAGCAAACTAACCGACCTTAATGCCTTAAAAGACCGCCTGATAGCTGTTTTAGCGCACGACTTACGTGCCCCGTTAAGCACCCTTAGGGGGCTGTTTGCCTTGATGGCAGATGAGAGTATTAGCCACGAGGAGTTTGCAAGCATGATACCACAGGTGTTTAACAAACTGGAACACACATCCGACTTTTTAGATACTTTACTATCGTGGATAAACAGCCAGGTAGATGATGCCGCCCATACCGCCTTAAGTTTTTTTATAGGCGATATTGTAACGCAGGAACTAAGCTACCTGGATGAACAATTAAAAAACAAACAGATAACCATACAGGCTGATATAGCCAACGACGCCTTAATAGTGGCCGAACCCAATTCGGTGCGAATTGTGATCCATAATATTTTAACTAATGCTATTAAGTTTTCGCACAGGAACGGTGCGATCCATCTTTTAGCCCGCCGCGAAAACAGCGAGGTTATTTTTACAGTAAGAGATACCGGCACCGGCTTAAGCGAAGATCAACAAGCTAAATTATTTAAAATAAGGGTAACCAGCATGTCGGGTACCGAAAATGAAACCGGGACAGGCATGGGGCTGCTTTTTTGTAAGGACCTTATTGAAAAATACAAGGGCAGGATATGGGCACAAAATATAGTAGGTACCGGTACCGAAGTAGGCTTTAGCTTGCCGGCCGCAATACTATAGTAAATACACAAGGCATTATTTATTTTTGCATTCGGCAGTATTACCCCGTGCCAAACAAAAACACTATTTCCTGCTTTCTTCTTTAACCCAAAAAATTCGATAAATATGTCGGTAAAAATAAAGGATCAGCCATTTTACATTCAAAGCACCGCAGTGCTTTTAGGATTGATTTTAATTGTATTCATTTTTTTTACCCTGGCCGATATTTTGGTGCCGCTGGCTTTCGCGGCTTTCCTGGCCATATTGCTTAACCCGCTTTGCAACCGGCTGGAGCGGGTTAAAATACCCAAAATTGGCGCCATAATAATCACCATGCTAATAGCGGTAATTGTTGTAGCAGCGGTGTTTTATTTCCTGTCTACCCAAATCATCCAGTTTGGCGATTCGTTGCCTATGCTGAAGCAAAAGTTTGGCACCATAACCAACGATCTTAAAAGCTGGATCCAGGCCAACCTGGGTTATACTATTTATAAGCAAAACCAGTTGATTAAGGAAGCTATGAACGGCAGTAAATCGCTGGTGGGTAAAACCCTGGGCGGGTTATTAGGCACACTGGGCATTATCTTCCTGCTACCGGTATATATCTTTTTAATGTTGTTTTACAAAACGCTTATTCTTAATTTCCTGTTCGAGGTTTTTGCCGAGGAAGATTCTAAAAAAGTAGGCGAGGTTTTAAGCGAAACCAAAACCGCCATACAAAGCTATATTGTAGGCTTACTCATCGAGATGCTGATCGTTGCCGCTATGAATTCGGCCGCGTTGCTTTTACTGGGCGTTAAATATGGCTTGCTGATTGGCTGTATTGGCGCTATCCTTAACTTAATACCCTACCTGGGCGGCATTGTGGCCATTGCCCTGCCTGTGCTAATGGCAACGGTTACTAAAGATGGTTACACAACCCAATTAGGCGTAATTGGCGCTTACGCTTTAATCCAATTTATTGATAACAACATTTTGGTGCCGCGTATTGTATCATCCAAAGTGCAAATTAATGCACTAATATCTATTGTAGTGGTATTGCTGGGCAACCAGTTATGGGGCGTATCGGGCATGTTTTTATCCATCCCGTTTATAGCGGTGTTGAAGATCATTTTCGATCGTATTGACGGCCTGAAACCCTGGGGCAAACTACTGGGCGATACTATCCCAACACGGCACATCGGCCAGCGCTGGGGCAGCAACAAAAAGAAAGCAGTGTTAGATGAAGCATCTTGAAAGAAGAATAGTCTGAAGTAAAAAGTCCGAAGTCACTAAACATGGCTTCGGACTTTTTACTATACTGCAAACTGTCAGCTGCAAACTAAAACTCTATTGCATCACCGGGTTATCGGCCTTGTGCAGGGTACCGTTAGTAAACAGGGTTGGTGTAACCTTTTTAGGGTCGCCCTGGTATACCCATATCATATTGCCAATGTACTTACGGAAAGCATCGGTAATTTGTGTTGGGGTTAATTTCTTGATATGATCAACCAGGTTATTGGTACGTTTCCAATCGTTAAACAATAGCTCGTTACTGGCTAAGGCACTGGCCTGGGCAGTATTGGTTTCGTTACGGTAGTATACGCCGGTAAGGTAGCTGGCTTTCATATTTTTCACCTCGTCTTCGGTAAAGCCGCCGGTTTTGGTTTTGTCAACCAGTTTATCAAATACGGCTATATACTTATCGGGCTGGGTGGTGCTTACGTTAACTTTAGTAACCGATGTAGCGCCAGCCGCAAAGCGCACTTGCGGCGCGTACGACAAACCATTATTGGTACGCACATCCAGGAAGTGCCTGTCGAAAAATATACGCATGGCAATGTTAAAGGCATCAAAATCGGGCGATCCGGTTTGCGGGCCGCTGCTTACTCCTTCAATATAATTGGTAGCCAGTTCGCGCGCATCGGTAGAGAAAGTGTTTTTATACGCCCTGAAGAACGATTTCTTCAAAGTAAATGGCGCGCCTTGCTTAATACCGCTTAGCAAGCCTTTCACTTTGGCTTCAATATCTGCACGGTCAAGATCAGCAACCACCACAATAAACATGCGCGATTTAGTCAGGATACTGGAATAATAAGCCTTTACATCATCAACCGTTAAAGCCGTAACCGTTTCGGTTGTACCCGATGGGTTAACAGCATAATCGCGGCCTTCAAAAGCTACCTTATTGGCAAAGTTATCAATAGCCACATCGGGGATCGATTCCATGCTTTTTAAACCGGTCAGCGCGTTTTGCTTAATACGGGCAAATTCTTTTTCGTCGTATTTAGGCATGGTCATGGCCTCGGCATACAGCGCCCACGATCCCTCAAAATCGCTTTTAATACAGTTCATGCGGATGATGGAATAATCCTTACCGGCACCTGCGCCAACCTGCGCACCTAATTTTTCCAGCTTGTTTTTAAAGCTGTTTTTATCCTGCTTCATGGTACCGCATTCGCTCAAACCGGTCATCGCCAGCGATTCGATACCGGCTTTTGCAGCCGGATAATTTTGCACACCGCCCTTAATTATGGTTTGTATCTCTACAATATCGTTACCGCTGGGCTGCACAATTACTTTTACCCCGCTCACGGTCATTTCATACGGCTGCTGCGTTTGCGCGTTAACCGCTTTTATGCTGAATAGTGATGCTGTTAATAACAGCAAAAACATACGTTTCTTCATGGTGTTGATCTTTATTAGGTTATTTGGCTACAAAAAACGAAGCCACATTCTTCTCTTTGTTCACTTCGGCCTTTAAAATAATGCCCGATACCATTGGCTTGCCAACTATATAGGTATCAATGTAGCGCTTAATATCGGCACGGGTAACCTTCTTATAATTATCAATAATATCGGTATCATAAGCAAACGAAGTACTGCACCACGCATAGCTTAACTGGCTGTTCAGCGTTGATGGTTTCTCTTGAGCACGCAGGGCCGAACGCACCAATGCGGCCTTGGCATCTTCTAATTGTTCATCGGTAAAATAATCGGGGCCGGACCATTGGGCTATCTGGTTATAAACCTCATCATAACATTCCTTTATTTTATCGGGGACTGGTGTTACGTTTAGGTCTATCTCGCCGGTATAGTGGGTAGTGCCGTAGCTTACACGCGCGCCTACAGCCAATCTTTTATCTATCAGCGCCTGGCGGAATTTTGATGAGTTTAAGGCTGTAATGCGGTTAAATACATCAGCCGCCAGGGTAGCCGACGAATCTTTCATGTACGACGGGCCCTGCCACGAGAAACTCATAGCCGGGGTTTGGGCAATGGACGATTCCTTTACAAAGGCCACGCTCTTTTTTACCGGCTCGAACGGTGGGATTGGATATTTTACATGCGGATCGAAACCGCTGCTTTGCCAGCTGCCAAAAATAGACTCGGCCAGCTTAAAGGCTTGTTCGTGCTTTACATCGCCGCAAATAGTTAACAGGCTATTGTTTGGGAAGTAATATTTATCCTTAATGATCATCATCTTCTCGGGCGTAGCCGTGTTAATGATCTCGTGAATACCTATCGCGTTTTTACGGGTGATCTGGTCGCCCCATAGGTATTTGCTGGCTTCGTATTCCAGTAAAAAGCCGGGATCGCTCTCCGCGCGCTGAAACTCGCCGTCAACTACCGGGCGTTCCTTTGCCATATCCTCGGCACGGTAAATAGGGAAACGGATGCAGGAGTTCAGGAAGTTAAGTCCTCCCTTTAAGCTATCGGCATTAAAGGTAAAAAAGTAGTTCACCCGTTCAACATCGGTAGTGCCGTTAAAAATAGCCCCCAGTTCCTGTATACGGTGCAACAGTTTTTCCTGCGTTGGGAAATCCTTGTTGGCTTTAAAAAACATGTGTTCGAACAAGTGCGATAGGCCGCTGTATTCGGGGCCTTCGGTATAGGCGCCGTTTTTAACCGCTATTTCAATAGTGGCTAAAGGCACCTTACTGTTCTCAATCACTACCACTTCCAGTCCGTTGGGTAGCTTTTTCCAAAAATAGCCGGGCTTAAGCCGGGGCTGTGCCATGGCACTTACTGCACCCAAAAGCACAAAGGTGCAAAGCGTAAATAGTTTGGTAAGTTTTAGGGTCATATTTATCTTAGTTTTAATTACAAGCCCTAAGTTATTAGTTATTTATGCCATTTAATAATAGTTTAATGCAAAAGTGATATCGGCACATCGAGATTAACTGTTTTGAATTAAAGAAAACGGGGTGTTCCATGCCAAATTTGTCGCAAATGTGGTGTTCACGAGTGTTCATTTGTCGCATTTTAGGTGTTCATGGTGCGTTCACGACGTTCATGGCGTTCACGGATGAGGCGCGCGTGAACGTGAACACTTGCTATATTGTCCTGAAAAAAGTTTACACTTTTAATGGTATTAAATTAAAAGGGACCGGCCTTTACAGACCAGCCCCCTTTCAAAAATATATCAATCGAGCTTGCTTACGCGTAGGTTACATTCATGGTAATAGGCACACTTAGTGCTTTTGATATAATGCAATTGGCCTTAGCGCCTTCGGCAATCTCCTTAAACTTAGCTTCGTCAACACCATCAATCGGGCTGCCTTTTAGCTCCAGGTGGATATTGGTGATGCTTAGTGCCTGCATATCCAGATCAAGGATAGCATCGGTAGTCAAATCGCCGGGGGTAAAGCCTGCCTGTGTTAAAGCCGCGCCTACCGCCATAGTGAAGCAGCCTGCATGCGCGGCAGCAATCAGTTCTTCGGGGTTCGTGCCAATGCCGTCGGCAAAACGGGTTTTAAACGAGTATTGGGTTTTGTTAAGCACCGTGCTTTGTGTGCTAATTTCGCCCTGACCGGCCTGTAAGGTGCCGTTCCAATGTGCATTTGCTGTACGTTTCATGGTTTTGTGTGTATGGTTATATTGTTTGTAATGTAATATTATTTATGCCCATTTGGCCCGCTCATATTGTACCGGCCATTTTATATCGTAACCCAATTGATGCGCCGCCCTAAGCGGGAAGTTCGGGTCGCGCAGCATTTCGCGGGCCAGTATCACTAAATCAGCCTGGCCCGATTGCAAAATATCCTCGGCCTGCTGCGCTTCGGTAATTAAACCAACTGCCCCTGTAGGGATCCCAACCTGCTTACGGATCTGCTCGGCAAACTCCACCTGGTATCCCGGGCCAACCGGGATTTTAGCCCCGGCTACGTTTCCGCCTGTAGTAGTATCCACCAAATCAACGCCCTTTTGCTTCAGCAATTTAGCTAATTCTACCGAATCATCAATACTCCAGCCACCCTCCGTCCATTCTGTGGCCGACAGGCGTACAAACAGTGGCAAATCATCGGGCCAAACTTTCTTTACCTCATCAATAATCTCCAGCAAAAAGCGCACCCGGTTATCAAACGATCCGCCATATTCATCGGTACGGTGGTTACTAATGGGCGATAAAAACTGGTGGATCAGGTAGCCATGCGCGCCATGCAATTCTATCAACTTAAACCCGGCTTTTAATGCACGGGCGGCAGCGGCTTTAAAATCGGCTTTAACCTTTGCTATGCCGGCTTTATCCAACTCAATCGGGGCTTCTTCGCTATCGGTAAATGGGATGGCACTTGGGGCTACAGCTTTCCACCCGTTTGGCTGATCGGATGGAATCTGCTTGCCGCCGTTCCAGGGTTCCACATGGCTAGCCTTCCGACCGGCGTGTGCCAGTTGCGTACCCGCTATGGCACCATGTTGGTGGATAAAATCGGTGATCTCTTTTAGCTTATCGATATGTTCATCCTTATAAATACCTAAATCGGCAAAAGTAATGCGGCCCTCGGGCGATACGGCTATGGCTTCGGTAATAATCAACCCGGCCCCGCCTACGGCCCGGCTGCCTAAATGTACCAGGTGCCAGTTATTAGCAAAGCCATCAGTGCTGCTATACTCGCACATGGGCGATACCACAATGCGGTTGCGGAATTCTATTGATTTTATTTTAAATGGGGTAAATAGTTGCGGTGTCATGCATCAAATGTATGGTAGTAATCCTGCATTTGGGGTTATGGTTTTGTCAAAATAGCATGAATTTTAGATTATGATATTTTGCGGACAATGCAAATGGTGATTTAACCACAGAGGCCACAGAGGGGGAACCCACGGAGGACACAGAGATTTATTTTATATCAATAATTAAAACATCAAGCTCCGTGATCTCCGTGCAAACCTCCGTGATCTCTGTGGTTAATTCGTCATTATACAAAACCAATAACTAATGGCCATCCTTAAAAGGCACCACTAAAACCGGTATTTCCGAATGGCGCACCACATGTTCGGCTACGCTGCCCATCAAAAAACGGTCGATGCCTGTACGGCTATGTGTACCGATGACGATCATATCGGCCTTAAAATCCTTGCTACATTTGATAATCCCGTCGGCCGTATCACCATATTCGGTAAAATTGGTGATCTGCATACCCTCGCCATATTTTTTTATGATAGCCGCTATCATATTACGGGCCTGCTCATCCTGAATATGCATCAGTTCAACCATGTCCATACCCGGATCAACAGATAACGACATACCGGTATCAATAGCTGTATTGGTTACGGGGGTGATAACCGGTTCAACAATATGCACCAGGCCTACCTGGGCCTTTAACTGATGCGCCAGGTTGAAACCATATTCGGCGGCATGCTCGGCAAATTTACTGTCGTCAATACCAATTAATATCTTTTCCATTTGGGTAGGATTTTAGCTGTGATAATGTTTTTTATACTAACACTATTATAGCACAATATGTTTGCAGCAAATCAACGTCGCTGCGCGCTGTAAATCCCCACCTTACCACTACACAAATAGGCCACAAAGCAAGCCACCGCGTAAAACAGCACAAAGCCGCCGCCAAACAGTTCCATCCCCATAATGGTGCAGGCCAACGGTGTTTTGGTAGCGCCCGAAAACACAGCGATAAAACCCAGCGCCGCGAACAAGCTTACCGGGGCATTTAATATCCCCGCAAGGGTATTACCCAATGTAGCACCGATGTAAAATAAAGGCGTAACCTCGCCCCCTTTAAAGCCCGTACCTAAAGTAATTACGGTATAAACCAACTTCCACAACCAGCTAAAAAAATCGGCACCGCCCTGCTGAAAGGCCGATACAATGGTTACCGCGCCGGGGTACTCGGGGCTAACCCCAAGGCTTAAATAATCGGGCTTGCCAATAACGTAAGTTAAGCCAATAATAATCACCCCTCCGCAAATTGGTATCAGCCAGCTTATTTTTATCCATTTATTAAACAGGTTTTTTACCCCGTGCGCCGCTTTGGCAAAGGCATAGCTCGCCAACCCGAAGATGACTGCTGCCGGGATAGTTTTTAAGATCAATAAAACGCTAAAATGGAATTGCCGGCCATAAAACAAATACCCCCCGGGGATATTGCTGATATGATATTGCGTATGTGCAACACCCCAGGCCGATACCGTATAATCGCCAACAAAACCGGCTATTAAACAGGGGATCAGGGCATCGTACTTTAAGCGGCCAATAGTCAGCACCTCCAGCGCGAAGATGCAGCCGGTAAACGGCGTACCAAACACCGCCCCAAAACCCGCGGCAATACCGGCGGTCAACACCATTTGTTTATCTGCTTCGTTTAGTTTAAACCAGCCGGCAAACAGATTGGCCAGGCTACCGCCAATTTGCACAGCCGTGCCCTCGCGCCCGGCCGAGCCGCCAAACAGGTGGGTAATAACAGTGGTAACCAATATTAAGGGGGCCATGCGCTTAGGCACACCGGCACCGGGCTGATGAATTTCGTCGATAATGAGGTTATTGCCTTTTTCGGATGAACTGCCGTACCATTTATATAGTAAGTGGATCACAATACCTGCAACAGGCAATAAATACAGTAACCAGGTATGCTGAAAGCGGAAATGTATGGCCCGGTTAAGCAGCCATAAAAACAAGGCAACCATACTGCCAATAGCAAGCGATACAGGTATAGCAACAAGCGCGGGACGGATAAGAGATTTTGAAAGGATTTTTTTAAGCATAACCTACAGGCAAATAAATATACATTATTTGGGTAGGCGTCATCAGCTTTGCAGCGGTTCAATTAGGTGGAACACCATCACCTTTGTTTGGCAAATATGTAAAAAAGTCGGGAAGACCGCAAGTCGGATAGTCCGAAAGATAAATACGGACTTCCGGTCTATTACTCACCCGGTCGTTGCTTCGCTCGACCACCCTCTCTTCGCCTTCGGCGGAAAGAGGGGATGGGGTTATCCGATACTGCTCCTGCCCTCTTTCCGCGCAGCGGAGAGAGGGCCGACCAGCGTAGCGCTGTCGGGGTGAGTCTTGCAGCGAGCAGGGCTGCGCTACATGCCAGGCTTTTTTCTTTCCGGTCTTTCGGTCTTTCGGACTAAATCCTACCTTTGAATCATGAGCATCTCTCCCGAAATAGAAAAACGAATAGCCGACCTGCAGGAAAAATACGAGGCCATGGGCCAGGATATGTCATCGTACCTGGATGGTTTGCTTTATGCCGATTTCCTGACCTATTGGGATTATATCCATCTGGATACATTGCTGAGCTTGCAAAGCCCCAAAACACCGTTCCCCGACGAGGAGATCTTTATCATTTACCACCAGATTACCGAACTGTATTTTAAACTGGCCCTGCACGAGTGTAAACAGATAGCCGAACAGCAACCTTTAACCGCCGACTTTTTTATTGCCCGGCTTAAGCGCATTAACCGCTACTTTGAGGCCTTAACCCATTCGTTCGAAATTATGGTGGATGGGATGGAGAAAGAGCAGTTCCTGAAGTTCCGCATGTCGTTACTACCCGCCAGTGGTTTCCAATCGGGGCAATACCGTATGATAGAGATATACGCTACCGATTTTATTAACCTGGTAGCTAAGGATAAGCGCGAAGAACTGCGCGGCGCACCAATAGCAGCACAATTTGAATACATCTATTGGAAATTTGGCGCTACCGAATTATCAACCGGGAAGAAAACCCTGACGCTAAAACAATTCGAAAAAAAGTACACCAAAACCTTTACCGAACTGGCACAAGCCACCGCAACGTTAAACTTTAACGCGCTGTATAGCCAATTAAACAATGCCGGACAAACCACCCCGCAACTGGAGCAGGAATTGCGTAACCTGGATGTGAATGTGAATGTAAACTGGCCCCTATCGCACTATAAATCGGCCGTGCGTTACCTTAACCGCGAACCCGAAGAAATTAAGGCTACCGGCGGTACCAACTGGCAAAAATACCTGCCACCGCGTTTCCAAAAACGGATATTTTACCCGCAATTGTGGAGTGCGCAGGAATTGGAAGAATGGGGTAAAGCCTGGGTGGAGCTGGCGCTAAGCCCCCCGGCCCCCTAAAGGGGAGGTAGTAGCTTGTGCCGCGTCAAGCGAGGACGCTTGACCGGGCGAAAGTAATCTTATCATCAATTTCCTTAACGCCCTGTGCCAAAAGCATCTTTTACAATGATCCATGAACCATCAACTATGAACTTTCTGAAAAAGTAACTACCTTGCCACTTTTCCAATTTATATCTACACGCCATGACTGAGACGCTGGACATTAAGATCACCAAAACACAAAATTCGCGTTTATCGCAAACCGATTTTAGCAATTTACCCTTCGGCCGCATTTTTACCGACCATATGTTTGTGGCCGATTATGCCGATGGCGAATGGAAGAATTTTGAGATCGTCCCTTACGGCGAGATTGGCCTTAGCCCGGCTATTTCGTCTATCCATTACGGACAAGCATTTTTTGAAGGTCTTAAAGCCTACAAACATGCCGATGGTACGGTAACGGTATTCCGCCCTGAAAAGAACGCAGCACGTGCTAACAAATCGGCCGAGCGCCTTTGTATGCCAACCATACCCGAAGACCTGTTTGTAAACAGCATTGCCGCCCTTGTTGATATGGAACGCGACTGGATACCAACCCAGCCAATGCACTCGCTGTATATCCGCCCGGTAATGTTTGCTACCGATCCGTTTTTGGGTGTTAGCCCATCAAAAACATACAAGTTTATTGTTTTAACCTGCCCGGTTGGCCCTTATTTCACCAAACCACTGCGTGTTAAATTCGAGACGCATTATACCCGCGCTGCCGAAGGTGGCTTTGGTTATGCCAAGGCTGCCGGTAATTATGGCGGTAGTATGCTGCCCTTTAAAAAGGCGGCCGAAGAGGGCTTTGACCAGATCATTTGGACTGACGCCAAGGAACACCTGTATGCTGAGGAAATGGGTGCAGCCAACGTAATGTTTGTACTGGATGGTAAGCTGATCACCCCGTCAACACGCGATACTATTTTAGATGGTGTAACCCGCGATACTGTTTTAACGCTGGCACGCCACTGGGGGGTACCGGTTGAAGAACGCCGTGTATCTATTGCCGAAATTGTAGAGGGTGCTAAAAGCGGTAAACTAACCGATGCCTTTGGTGCCGGTACCGCCGCTACCATTGCCCCGGTTGGCGCTTTCCATTACGATGGTGTGGATTACACGCTGAGCGATCCTGCTACCCGCGAATTTTCGCAAAAGGTTTTAAAAACACTGGATGCCATCCGCTACGGCAACGCGGCCGATGAATTTGGGTGGAACTATATTGTGGCTTAAGTTTATTACTATTACATATAAAAGCGCTTTGATTTACCGTCAAGGCGCTTTTTTCATAACATCAAATCATGGAAACATCTGAAGATTATGTAAAGATTTTATTTCGCTTTTATAGCGATGTACTTGATGAAGTGACGGAGAAACGATGTGGGCTACTATTATTGACAAGGAAAAAGGGCTGTATAAAATTGATAATATTCCATTTTACGCTTCTATTGCAACTGATGATATTGTA
The DNA here is from genome assembly GCA_040389105.1 of Bacteroidota bacterium. Taxonomy (GTDB): domain Bacteria; phylum Bacteroidota; class Bacteroidia; order Sphingobacteriales; family Sphingobacteriaceae; genus Mucilaginibacter. The sequence continues at coordinate 73,412 of JAZKAO010000001.1, read as the reverse complement.
TTTGCAGAATATGATGAGCAAGAACAAAGGCTAACGTATAGGGAAACAGTAACCGATTCTGGCAATTCAATCATACAGATTGTAATTATGGATAAAAAGATTGCAGTTGATACCGTTCGGGAGATATTCAATAAACTTGGTTGTGAATCCGAGCAATTAAATGATAGCTATTTTTCGATGGAAGTACCTGCATCGATCAGCTACGCCCCTATTAAAAACGAACTGAATAAACTGCAAAGCGAAGATGTTATTGACTATGCAGAACCTTGCCTTGGAGTGGGGCATCAATACTAACTACTCAACCGAAACCGTCAACCCCTCCTGCTGAAGGATTTTCCGGTAGATCTCTACTTCGGTGAACGAGCCTTCCAGTATGGCGCATTTGCCCTCGTTATGTACCTTCCAGGCAATTTTTTGAGCTTGCGGTTCGGAGTAGTCCAGGTATTTGATCATACAATAAATCACATGGTCAAACGTGTTGTGGTCATCGTTCCATAATATCAGGCGGTGCATCTCTTTTAGCCCCGCCAATACTTCTTCAAGTGTGAATGTTTCTTCCTGTACCTCTGTTGGCATAATGTAAAGGCAAAGTTACTTAAAAAACCTACAATAAAAATGTTAAAATTAGGTTGATACAAGGCATTAGCAGCTATTTTTTGCTTATCTTAAATTTTTATTAAATACCCCAAATCCCCTGCTTACACATGAAAAGATCTTCATCTTTTATCAGCACCATCAGCTTGCTGTTCTTCACTATTGCCATCGCGGCCGCACAACCCAAATCAAAAGCCAATACACTGCAGCCCCCACCCGCCGACGTTAAAATAGACGGCGACCTGAAAGACTGGGGCGATAGCCTGCGCTACTATAACGAAGAGAAAAAGCTAAACTATACCCTGGCCAACGATAAGGACAACATTTATATAGCCATCCGCATAAACGACCGCACCGAACAAGCCCGCATTTTAGGCGCGGGATTAACCTTAAGTATAGATACCAAGGGTAAAAAGAAAGACAGCTATATGCTTACCTTCCCCATGGCCGAGGCCGGCGCTAAGCCCAATATGCCTGCCATGATCCGTAAGCCCGGCGAAGAGAACGTTACCCAGGAAGACCGCGATGCCCTGCTGCGTGCCCGCTTAACCAAACTGCGCGAAATTAAGGTAGTGGGCTTTAAAGATATCGAGGGCGATGTAATTACCACTACCAATACCTACGGCATTAAGGCTGCTATTAATTACGATGCTAACGGCTACCTGGTATACGAGGCATCCGTCCCGCTAAAGTTTTTTGGCGATTTTAAGGCCGATAAAGATCAATGGGCCTTTAATTTTAAAATAAACGGACTGGCTAAACCCGAAGCCGGCGAAGGTGGTGGCCGCAGCGGCGGCGCACCCGGCGGTGGTATGGGTGGTGGCGGAGGCATGGGCGGCGGAGGCGGCATGCGTGGAGGCGGTGGCGGTGGTCGCCGTGGCGGCGGCGGTATGCGCGGCGGTGGCGGCGCTAACGGCGGCGAAAACCCGGCAGCCGACCGTGCCGAACTATTTAAGTCGGTTGATTTTTGGGAGAAGTTTTACCTGGGGAACTAAGCGGTTCCCTACTTTTTGGTAACTGTGGCGGCTATCTCGGTAATGGCCTTTACCAGTTTATCCATATCGGCAATAGTGGTATACACATGCGGGGTTATGCGCACGCAGCTAATATTCTCCAGCACAATGGTGGTAACATGTATTTTGTATTTACTAAACAGTGCTGTATCCAGTTCGGCGGGTTTCATGCCGTCTATACTAATGCCACAAATAGCGCAGGAATACTCAGGCTTTAACGATGTATGCAACCTAACCCCCGGCACTTTTTGTACCCGGCTGGCCCAGTAGTTTTTTAAGTAACGGATCCTGTCTTCCTTGCGTTTATTGCCAATGGCCAGCTGAAAGTTTACGGCCTCGCCAATGGCCTGTTCTATCGGGAAGCTGCGGGTACCCAGGTTTTCAAACTTGCGGATATCAGCGCTTAACGGGTTATCATCGCATAACAAAGTCCACACCTTGCTGATCTTTTCTTTCTTGATCCACATCATCCCGCTGCCAATAGGGGCCGACAGGAACTTGTGCAGGCTGGTACCAAAGTAATCGCAATTTAAATCGGGGATCTTAAAATCCAGCAGACCGAATGAGTGCGCGCCATCAACAATTACTTCAATGCCTTTGGCGTGGGCCATATCGCATATTTTGCGTACCGGCATAATTTGCCCCACCCAGTTAATAATATGCGTTACGTGAATCAGTTTGGTTTTGGGTGTAATGGCATCGGCATAGGCTTTAACAATCTGCTCATCATTCTCTATCGGGAAGTCGAAATTTAGTTGTTTATAAACAATACCCTCCCGCATTTGGCGCTGTAAATAAGCCTGGCGCATATGCGGGTAATCCTGCCGGGTACCTATCACCTCGTCGCCTTTTACCAGCGGCAGGCCAAAGATAATGGTGTTGAGCGCCTCGGTAGCGTTACGGTTAATGGCAATCTCATCGGGCAGGGCACCGGCCAGCAGGGCCAGCTTCTCGCGCAGGGGTTCGCGGCCCTGGTCAAGTATGCGCCACATAAAGTACGATGGCCCCTCGTTCGATAGCTTATTGTACCGCTCCACCGCCTCCTGCACCACAATGGGCGATGGCGACACCCCGCCGTTATTCAATATCATAATATTGGTACTAACCGAATACGCCCGTTGAATGACGGCCCAAAAGTCCTCGTCCTGCGCTACCTGTTGGGGGCTAAGGTGGGCAATGCGTTGCCCGGCCTGGCGCCATTCTTCGGCATGGGCCTGGTTAAATAAGCTGGTAGCCGAAAAAGCCCCCGTAAGCACGGCAGCCTGTTTAATAAAAGAGCGACGGTTATTGGTCATAAACGAATTTAGGGTATTGCCCGATATAAAACAAGTAGTGCTAGCCGATGGCTTTTGATGAACGTAAGTGTTACATGGCAGCCGCCCATCATTTTCAGAAAAAAGCAATCCTAACAAAAAAGCCCTCCCCGGCGTTGGGGAGGGCTTCAACTATTGAAAATACTTTTAAAACGTTTTAGGGCTTATTTGATCACTGTAAACGTTGTAATAACACCGCTGTTGGCTGTAGCTATTTTGCCGCGTACTTTCAGCACTATAAGTCCAGATGTTACACCCTGCGGTATTTCCAGCGTCATCCTGTCTACCGACGATGTTTTAACTGTGGCGGCCAGGCCGTTTATGGTAACCACATCATCGGTTAAGATGGTGCTAAAATAATTGCCCACAATGGTCATCGTTTCGCCGGCTTTACTGCTAAGCGGGGTAATACCCGTTATTATTGGCGGCAGCACGTAAGTAAATGTAGGGCCCGTGGTGGTTTCGCTATTTTTTACTTTAACACTTATTGCGCCTGTTGTACCGGTTGACGGTACAACTACCACCAGCTTAGTGGCTGTGGCCGATTTTACAGTAGCGGCTACACCGTTAAACTTAACCACATTCTCGGTTAATACCGTGCTAAAATTAGTGCCTGCTATCGTCACCGAATCGCCGGCTGCGCCACTTGTAGACGTTATGTTACCGATAGTTGGCCTGGCGGCTACCGGTGTAGGGTCGGTAATTTCGGTTTTAGGCTTGGTGACCGTTTTATAATTATAAACTATATAACTGCCGGTTGATGTAAAGGTACGGCCCGTTCCATCCTTAAAAGTAAGGTTCCATTTTACGGTTACCTTAGTATTATCTGTAGTAACAGTTACCGTGCCCGATATGGCGTAATAGGTATTGCCGCCCGTTTTGTACGATACATAAACCTGCACGGTGGTGCTTGTGGCGCCTGCTGCCTCTATTTTTAAGTCAGGATTGCCCGGGTTTGATGATGTGCCCAGTTTTGGCGTAATGGTATTATCGGTAATACTTATATCGGGGATGTAGAAGGTAATGGCGCTTCCGTCGGCATCGGTAATGGCGGTAGTTTGTATGGCGTTTACGTTATCGCCGGTACTGCTAAAAAATGTTGACGAAAGGCGCGACGGATCGGCACTTAGTGTTTTACCATCAATGGTACCCGTTAATGACGATGCCGCTATAGGTGCAACAATAATAGAGTTTTTGTTGCATGAACTGGCTGCTATTATAAACAACAGTGATAGCATAAATACCTTCGCGGTATTATAGTTTAATCTCTTCATAGCTTATTTAGGGTTAGTTAGCATATCAAAGTTGCAATAATATTATGATAAACAACAATAATATGCAGGTTTTTCAAAATAAAGCCGTTAAATAACTAAAATACTAATTTAATCTACAGAATTATATTTTTATTATTAATATAATAAACTAACAGCTAATAATTCTGGATTATTTTGGTATTTTAATTTGTATAATACTTATTAAAGTTTATGGTATAGCCACGTTAGCCGCTGCCATGCGATGGGGCGCATTTACTTGATTTCGCCGATTACTGTAGGATTTTACCGTTTTTTGGGGATTGCCCTGATTAACTCTTCCCTGCCACCGCATGGGCAGTCGCAACTCTCCCACGGGTTAACTGGTTTGTGCAGAAGCCCTCAACGCTTTTTTATTTGCATATCTGCACACACTCACATTTTCCATTAACTCCCCCTTTAGGGGGCCGGGGATTAACTCCAGTACTTAAACTTCTTCCCGGCGAAGATGGATTTGGGGATCATGGCATGGACGCCCATGGTGCGGTTTACTACCTGGCTTACTTCAAAATCCACAGCCACGCTACAGATACTGAGGGCCTGGTTAAAGGTATAGCCCAATTCGCTTTGGATAAAGCCCGTGGCTTCGGTGATGGCGTTTTTCATGGCGACGCGCAGATCGGGGTCGACCCCGATGGCGATGAAGTGGGTTGGGGTTTCGGCACGGGCCATTTTTAGTGGCTTGGCCTTATGTACGATGAATTTGGCTATCAGTGATAGCGAGGCCTCGATAGATACGCCGCTTACTTCGCCATTTCCCTCGGCCACGTGGCAATCGCCGGTGGTAAACATGCCGCCCTTTACCGATACGGGCAGGTACAGCGTGCTCCCCTTGGTGAGATAACGGATATCGAAATTGCCGCCATAAAAGCCCGGCGGGATGGAGCTTACCTTACCCAGTTCGGGCGGGGGCGATAGGGCCATTACGCCAAAAAACGGCCGGATGGGAATCTCGACCCCAGGGATGCTTTCGCAGGCGGCTATGGTTTTTTTGCTATTGTATTTGTACACAAAGGTTTCGCCCTGGGTAACGGCATCGGGCAGGCCGCCGCCGCCTTTCCACACGCTGTTTACGCCGTACTCGCTGCGGATAATGATATCCAGCACGCGGATCTCCATCATATCACCCACCTCGGCACCCTCAATCTCCACCGGGCCGGTAAGCATGTGGCCGGTGGGGTTGCCGGGCTGGCGTTTTACGTTTTTCATAATATTCACCACATCCTGCGCGTGTTCGGTATCCAGCGGGTAGTTGTTGGCCTTAAAAAAAGCTTCCGGGTCGCGCGCGCTAATGCCGGTGGTGTTAATGCATTGGATCTCTACCACGTCGCCGTCCTTTGCCTTGGCCACGGGCGGCACATCGGCACCGTAATAGCCGTACACCATGTTTTCGGGCACGGAGCGGACGATAACGTCGGGTTTGATGGCGGTAGTAGCAGTTGCACTTTGGCGCGCGGTTATAGCTTCGGCCAAGGCAGATGCGCTGCCTAAAGTGCTTAGGGATAGCGCTGCCAGGCTACCCGTAGCGGTTTGCTTGATAAATTGGCGGCGGTTGTTTGGCTTTTGGGTATCGTTAGGCATAAGTATTTAGCGTTGAAGTGAATAAGCTAAATTTAGTGAGAATTTTTGAAGTCGGAAAGACGGGGAGACGGAAAGTCCGGAAGAAAAGGGTGTTGTGGTGGGAATGTTACAAACTACTTATTACTGATGCTGTCGCAGGTTTAGCATAGCGTAACCTGTGGTAAATAATTAGCTGAAGCCTTCAGACATTAGTTAGTCTTTAATAATCATGATTGTTCTTTTTCTTGAAAAAAAGAACCAAAATTCAAGACAGCCGAAATGCTTCTTTTGCCGCACAGGCATTTGCCCTGCCATCCGACAGAACCACGGGCTGCATTATTATGCCCCGCTGCGCACCCTCAAGCCATCGCTTCAGCATAAAAACGCTATGCCCTTACAGCCACACAGGCCACCATCGTTCTGCCCGATGACACCCAGAAGCTACTCCGCTGTCGGGAAAAAGGAGGAAATGGAGAACACCATGGCTGAAGTTTCAAACTTCAGCCATCCCGGGCACAAGTTAATCCATTGCACAGTCACCCCTTAAACTTGCGCAAGTACTTAAAGCCCTCCCCTTCGGGGAGGGTTGGGAGGGGTATTAACACTCCGGCAAACTAATCGGGATATTAATGGCCAGGCCACCGTCGGCAGTTTCTTTGTATTTGGAATTCATATCCTGGGCGGTTTGCCACATGGTTTTTACTACCGCATCCAGGCTTACCTTGGCGTTATCGGGGTTGGTTTGCAGTGCCAGTTGCGATGCGGTGATGGCTTTGATAGCACCCATGGTATTCCGTTCGATACAGGGGATCTGCACCAGGCCGCCTATGGGGTCGCAGGTCATGCCCAGGTGGTGTTCCATGGCAATCTCGGCAGCCATTAATACCTGCCGTTGCGAGCCGCCCAGGCACTCGGTAAGGGCCGCGGCAGCCATAGCCGATGATACGCCGATCTCGGCCTGGCAACCGCCCATAGCGGCCGATATGGTAGCGCCTTTTTTAAAGATACTCCCTATTTCGGATGCGGTGAGCATAAACTGGATCACCTTATCATCATCATAACAATCGCAAAAAATAATGTAATAGCCCAGCACGGCCGGTATTACACCTGCCGCTCCGTTGGTTGGGGCGGTCACCACACGGCCGAATGAGGCATTTTCCTCGTTCACGGCCAGGGCAAAGCAACTTACCCAATCCAATATGTTTTTAAAGCCGTTACCCGTATTACGGATAGCCAGCAGCCATTCGTCGAAGTTAGTGTAAACAGCATCGCCTATCAGGCGCTTATTCAGGTTGGCCGCACGGCGGGCTACATTAAGTCCGCCCGGCAGGTGGCCGGTAGTATGGCAGCCGCGATAAATGCACTCTTTTAACACCCTAAAAATATTCAGCACGCCGGTACGGGTGTCCAGCTCGGTACGCCAGGCCAGCTCGTTCTCCATCACCACTTCCGATATTTTAAGGCCTGTTTTAATGCACCAATGCAGCAGGTCGCCGGCGGTTTCGATGGGGAAAGGCAAATCAACCTCGGTTTTGCTTTGGCCGGTATCGCCATCCTTTACTACAAAGCCGCCGCCAATGGAATAATAGGTTTCGGAAACGGCCCTGCCGTTGCTTAAAAAAGCCTGGAAGGTAACCGCATTAGGGTGAAAAGGCAGGCTTTCGAGGAAGAGGAAGAGCAGGTCGTCATCGTACGAAAAATTGATCTCCTGCTGCGCGCCAAGGCTTATTTTTTGATTGGTTTTGATTTGGCCAATCTTGTAATCTATCGCGTTTACATCAAAGGTAACGGGGTCATCGCCGCTAAGGCCCAGCAAAATGGCAATATCGGTACCGTGGCCTTTGCCTGTTTTAGCCAGCGAGCCGTACAGTAGTATCTTTACTTCGGTAACCAGGCCCAGCATATCCTGCTGCTGCAGGGTTTGCACAAATTGCTGCGCTGCCCGCCAGGGGCCAAGGGTATGCGAACTTGATGGGCCTATGCCTATCTTAAACATATCAAATACCGAAATTTGTTCTCTTTGCATCAGGTGCAATTTACAAATTGTTTGGATGTTGTACGATGACTTAGTGTAAAATGATTGGTGCTATTTGGGGCTTTAGACGGTGGTTAATCATCCCGGTTGGTTACTCACCCGGTCTGCTCCGCCAGCTGGCGGATAGACTGCCCTCTCTTCAACTTTGCCGGAAAGAGGGGATTGGGTGATAGCGATGGGTTTGAAACCCATCGCTACGCAAATATAATACATCCCGGCCTCTTTCCGCGCAGCGAAGAGCGGGCCAACTAGCAAAGCAATATCGGCGCGAGTATTACGCCGGGTCATCTTCTACCGGTACTACTTTGGTAATACCCGGTAATTTAACGCCGGCTGCTTTCAGGTCTTTAATCACGGTTTCCTGCAACTCCAGTTTGGCCGAAAGGAAATTATCAGCCTGTACCCATACCCGCACGGTAAAACGGACGCCATCCAGTTCTAAGGCTATTACCCCTACGCTGCTTGCAGGGGTTGCGAGTATATTTTTTGTTTTTTTAATGGCACTATTAATTACCTCTTTTACCTTATCTATATCGGCCGCGTATTCCAGCTTCAGTTCAAAATCAAGGCGTCGCCTGCCTTCGCGGGTTACGTTGGTAATTACTTCGTTAAACAGCTTACCGTTGGGTATTATCACCGTTTTATTATCGGCGGTAAGCAACACGGTGTAAAATATTTGGATAGATACTACCTTACCATCCTGCCCCTGGGCAATAATACTATCGTCCAGTTCAAAAGGTTTTAATAATAGGATGAGTATGCCGCCTGCAAAGTTTTGGAAAGTACCCGATAGCGCCAGGCCGGCAGCTACGGTAAATGCGCCAAGTACAGTGGTAAACAGGGATATACCGAAGCCCATTATTTGTATTACCAACACAATCAGCAATATATTAAGGCCAATAATGCTAACGCTAAGGAAGAATGGTTGTAATGAGGAGTGGATCTCCTTTTTGCTCATCTGCTTGCGCATGCGGGTTTTTAGTAACCTGATGAGCCACAGGCCGACGAATAATATGATCAGTCCGGCTATAATACTTGGGCCGTGGTCAAGCACCCAATCGTAGGCTTTATCGTAAAGCTTCTCTACTCTGTTTCTATGGTCTAATAACTTCTCTATCTGCATAAAGAAGCAAATTTACACAATTATTATTTACCGTATATGGTAACAAATAATTGCGGGCCCTTAAAAAGCATCCAATCTATAATGGCGCTTTGCAGGTGTTTATTTTCTGTTATGTATTTCATGGTATTGTGATATATGCAAACCTTGTGCCTGTTTGTATTTATTTGATTTGCTGAACAAAATTAAGTTTAATTGTAACAGAATTAATAGTTAATCAATCATTTGATTAACAGATGACCGTCCGTTTACGCTGGTATGACGAAAGGTGGTGTTTAGTTAAACAAATGGTGTGTATGGAATAGCGGACAGCATATATTATTGTCATTGCGAGGTACGAAGCAATCGCGAAGTATGTATTACCGCTCTTTGGGTGTGCGATTGCTTCGTACCTCGCAATGACAAATACTTTTAAACAACAAAGCCCCGTCTTTTCAGACGAGGCTTTGTATAAATTTAGCTTGCGCTGATGATTACATCATGCCGCCCATGCCGCCGCCCATTGGCGGGTGGCCATGGCCTTTATCGTCTTCAGGCTCGTCGGCTAACACACACTCGGTGGTTAACAGCATCGACGCGATAGAAGCAGCGTGTTCTAAAGCAACACGAGCTACCTTAGTAGGGTCGATAACACCAGCACCTATCAGGTTTTCGTATACGTTAGTACGGGCATTATAACCAAAATCGCCGGTACCTTCTTTAACTTTTTGCACTACGATAGAACCCTCGATACCTGCGTTTTCGCAAATCTGGCGAAGTGGTTCTTCGATAGCGCGACGGATGATCTGGATACCAGTATTCTCGTCTTCGTTAGCGCCTTTAAGGTCGGCTAAAGCCTGTACCGCGCGGATGAAGGCAACGCCACCACCTGCAACAATACCTTCTTCAACGGCAGCACGTGTAGCATGCAGGGCATCGTCAACACGGTCTTTCTTTTCCTTCATTTCCACTTCACTTGCTGCACCGATATATAATACAGCAACACCACCGCTTAATTTAGCTAAACGCTCCTGTAATTTTTCTTTATCGTAATCAGATGTAGTGTTTTCTATCTGCACGCGGATCTCGCTAACCCTTGCTTTAATGCTTTCTGCATCACCTGCACCGTTAACAATAGTTGTGTTGTCTTTATCGATAGAGATCTTTTCGGCCTGGCCTAACATGCTTAGGTCGGCGCTTTCTAATTTAAAGCCTCTTTCTTCAGATATTACTGTACCACCGGTCAGGATAGCGATATCCTCCAGCATAGCCTTACGGCGATCGCCAAAACCCGGTGCTTTAACAGCAGCTACTTTCAGTGAGCCACGGATTTTGTTTACTACTAAGGTAGATAGCGCTTCGCCATCCAGGTCTTCAGCAATAATTAACAGTGGCTTGCCGGTTTGTACTTGTTTTTCAAGGATTGGCAACAATTCCTTCATCGAAGAAATCTTTTTGTCGTAGATCAGCACGTAAGGGCTTTCTAACTCTGCTTCCATTTTATCGGCATTGGTAACAAAGTAAGGCGACAGGTAACCACGGTCAAACTGCATACCTTCTACTGTTTTAACTTCGGTTTCGGTACCTTTTGCTTCTTCAACTGTGATAACGCCCGATGTGCCTACTTTTTTCATCGCATCGGCAATCATCTCGCCAATTACCTCGTCGTTATTTGCCGAGATAGATGCTACTTGTTTAATCTTGCTGAAATCGTCGCCAACATCTTGTTTTTGTGCTTTCAGGCTGGCAACAACGGCGGTAACAGCTTTGTCAATACCACGTTTTAAATCCATTGGGTTAGCGCCGGCTGCAACGTTTTTAATACCTGTAGTAACAATAGCTTGCGCTAAAACTGTTGCAGTAGTAGTACCGTCACCTGCAATATCAGCAGTTTTTGATGCCACTTCTTTCACCATCTGTGCACCCATATTTTCAATTGGGTCGCTCAGTTCAATTTCCTTTGCTACAGTTACACCATCCTTTGTGATTGATGGAGAACCGAATTTTTTATCGATAATTACGTGACGACCTTTAGGACCTAATGTTACCTTAACCGCGTTAGCTAAAATATCAACACCTCTTTTTAGGGCGTCGCGCGCTTCAACATTATATTTAACTTGTTTTGCCATTATATTATTTTTTTGATTTCACCGATTAAGGTGTGATTTCACAGATTTTAATTTAATTTTCTTTTTTGCACATCTGCATATACGCACATCTGCATATTTTAAATTTACAGAATTACGTAAATGTCAGATTCCCTCATGATCAGGTAATCCTTACCTTCTAATGTAAATTCCTGGCCGGCAAACTTTCCGTAAAGGACCTTGTCACCAACTTTTACTGTAATAGGAACTAAAACACCGGTTTGGTCGGCATATTTACCCGGGCCAACAGCTACCACTGTTCCGCGTTGAGGTTTCTCTTGTGCAGTTTCAGGAATGTAGATACCTGAGGCAGTTTTTGTTTCAGCCGGAGCAGCTTCTATTAATATCCTGTCTCCAATAGGTTTAACGTTTAACGACATAGCTATAATTTATTTTTTATTTAGATTTTACTTTGTGTAATGCATATCAACATCAATTATGCCAAGCAGGGGCGCAAGTTAATAATTGTCAGCAAAACTGTTGTATTGTCATATTTAAGTTAAACAGCAGTTTAAGGCTTAAACTTTCCTTAACATGCTGTGTCAGGTTGGCAGTATGTAATTGGTTGGCAAAGGTAGGGTTATTTGTGATGGGGTGGTTAATTACCCCGGTTATCTCGCCCATTCAGACGGGGGTGCCTGATCGGGCGGGAGTATTGATCTACCACTTCGCTTTTAAAAAAAACCCAAAAACTCGTCTAAGAAGTTTCTTTGATCGTCTTCAATGTATATATACTTCCCTATTATGGAAGATCCATCCCACAAAGTTATACTTGTCTCCCACGAATATCTGTTATCGATGTCTTGAGAAAAACAAACTTTTATGGAAGAGTTTTTTAATTCAATTTGTTCAAGGGGTATTAAAATCTCTTCTTGCAAAAAACTATTGTCTTTATTCTGTATACAATTACTATACATTTCTCGAGTTTTATTATAAAGTCTGCTTAGTTCCTGCTTATTTATGTCAAAAATCATATCTCGAATTTCATTAATGTTTCATTATTTTCATCGCCAGTGTTGATGTCTCATAACTGGCGCGAGTATGCAGCGCAAGCCAAAAGTGGGGAGTACTCGTGACATCCTGTAAAAGCACAACAGGGTTTTTATCTAATGTAACTAAACTAATGAGTCACGAGTACCCTCTCCCTCATCCCTGCGCTGCATACTCGCGCCAGGACGGGTGGACACCTGAACGGGCGGTGCATATTTAACTATTTAGGTACGAGCCATTTATTTGCGCGACCCTTATTGCCATCTATGATAATTATTTCTCCGGTGATTTTTTTGATGACTTTTATGTTCATACTTCCAGATTGTTTAACTATAGAATCACCATTTTGAATCCTGAAGTAAACATGCCAATAAACCGGTGATAAAAAAACATTCCTTCGTTGAATCGTAAAATGAGGGGCTCCTTTTGCATCATCATAATGTACATTTTCTGCCACGCCTGATAATTTTAATGATAACATATTTTTTACATCATTTTTGTTCCATACGTACATGGCTACAATTAAAGAAATAGCTATTAATATTAAACTGAGATACAAAACGTTGCTTGTTTTTTTTAGAGTTATCATATTTAAATTTTTTCACTCTCGTCGTTGTTGGTGTTGTCACCAACAACTAAAAGGTTCGCTTTTATAGCCCCATCACTGTTGTTGGTGACAACACCAACAACGGCTACGAAACATGCAATCTAAGATAATCTATTCTTCGCCAAAATACGTCCAAACAAAAAAGGCCCCGGTTACCCGAAGCCTTTTAAAAATATGTTTCACCAAGCTTAGTTCTTTTTGGCAGGATCGGCAGCCGGTTTTTGTACCGGAGGGATCATGCTTGGGGCTGCAGTTGGCGCAGTTGGTTTTGATGCCTTTTCAATTTGCTCTTTCAGCACAGAATTATCGCCTTTATCGCTGCCGCTTTTAGCGGTTACGTTAATAGCTAACGATAGTACCATTAAAGTAATGGCCAGTACCCAGGTACCTTTTTCAAGGAAGTCGCCGGTTTTTTGTACGCCCATTAATTGTGATGAAGCTGAAAAATTGGATGATAAACCACCGCCTTTAGGATTTTGTATCAGCACAATAAACCCTAACAATACGCAAACAATAATGGCGACAATCACTAATAAAATGTACATTTTTTAAATATATTAATTCGTTTTCTTTTCTAAAATTTCAATACGGGATGCAAAGTAACGGCTTTTTTCCGGAAATTTCAATATTAATTTTTTGTAAGTAGCTATCGCTTTAGGGAATAGCATTTGGTCGGCATAAATGCGGGCCAATGTTTCGGTCACCATTTCGTAGCTATCCTCCGAACTGCGCTTGGCTTTGTTCTCCGAATCCAGCTTTTCGCCAACCGGTGGATGGATATGCGGATCTTCGGTTATAAAACGCTGGATGATCCTGTCGCCCTTGCTTTGCATATCAAACTCAATGGTTTTGGCAGTCTCATCGGCTGTCAGTTCATCAACGGTTGACAAGTGGAAGATATTCTCGAAATACTGCTGCTGTAGTTCGTCCGGTTTCAGCTGCTCCTGCGGTTCGGCAGTGGCCCTGTTCATCGGCGCCTTTACATAGGGCTGATATAACGATCCATGCTCGGTACGGGTTTTATCCAGCCACCACCTAAAGGTGTAGGGCATTTTCTCGTCGTGATATTTGGATACATCATGATGCGCTGGCTCGTTTACCAGGGCAGGCGCGGTTACCGGCTCATTAAATTGCGGTGCAGGTTCGGGTGCGGCTTCGGGCTTTTTATTATCACCAAAGGCACGGTCAAATGTAAAGTAATCCGTCGCGGCAATATTGCCCATAATCAGCCTGTCGGCTTCATCGTGGGCGGCGGGCTGCGCGGGTTCGGCTGCTGGTTGCTGGTAGGCCGGTTCTTCATAAGTGGGGCCTGTAGGCTCGTCAAAGTTATAGGCGGCCTCAAATATGGCGGCCTCATCATGCCCTATCACGCCCTCGCCGGGTGTAATGGTTTCATCCGCGTCAACCGGATTTTGCACTATCTCTATCTCATCAATGCCGGTAATCTCATCAAAAACTTCTTCCTGTATATGTGTTTCAGGTTCGGCATAGTTTGATTGCTCGGCATAGGCATCCTCAATCTCTTCCCATGGCGCACGCGCCGGGGTTTCATCCACAGGGCTTGGTTGCTCCTGCTCTTCGGTTTCCCAAACAGGGCTTTCGGCGGGTGTTTCAATAACAGGTACAGGTTGTATCTCCTCTTCCTCATCCAGTTCCCAAAGGGAGCTTTCGGCAGAGGCCGCGGCTATTGGTGCAGGGGCTTCTTCTCTTTCTTCTTCCCAAGGTGCGGTGCCTGCAGTTGGTTCTGCAAACGGACCGGGCTCATCCTCCTCCTCATCCATTTCCCATGGGGCGCGGCCTAATGGTTCGTCATCAGCGGGAGTAAGTGTTTTTTCTGCTATGGGGGCATGCTCGGGTTGGGTATCGGTATCGGCCTTATCTTCTTCCGTTAATTTACCCGGCCATTCTATATTCAGCACATCGGGAAAACCCAAAGGCTGGTCGGTTAAAATTTCGTCGGCTGGTTTTGGGGCGGCAACAGGTGCTTGCTGTACGGGGGCTATCGGCGCTGTTGCTACTTGTGCAGTTGTTTCCTGTTTGTGCGATGCTTGTCCGTTTAGCGGCTTACTGCCCAATTGTATAATTATCTGGGCCTTATCAACCGGTAATAAATTATCGTGGTTATTTACCAGCTTATGCAGGGCACGCCCATCAAAATAGGCGCCGGCGGCTACCGGGCTTACGTCATTTGTGGCCCGCACATACAGCGCCCGGAACAAGCCCGACTGCGGATACGAGCGCACCAGCTCCTGCAAACTACTCGTGTAGGCGTTGCCGGTATCGGCCGGATTGGCCAACAGTTTAAGTAAAATTTCCTTTTGCCTGTTATTTAAATACTCATCCACGGGGTTGAAGCTACGAATTAGTTCCAATCTGCAAAAGCCTTATTAAAAATATCCTCTGTCAGTTCTTTATTTATCTTTAAAATTAAAGCCTGTTCCTGCGATGCGATATCGCCGGTAAAGTCGGCTGTTTTTGTAAAATCCTGTTCAAAGCCCTGGGTATGTTCCAGGCCTTTTTTGGTATTATCTACCTTGTACTTTACCTTAACGGTAATACTTAAGCGGCTGGCATTGGCAATTGGCGGGGCGCTGCCATTGCCGGTGGCCTGGATAGATACCGGCGCAATGGTATAAGCGGTAATAGCGCCCGAGAATGAAGCATCGCCCTGGCCATTACGGATAATACTTAGCGCTGTTTGCGAGCGGACACGTTCTTTTAAAGCCTCGGTAAACTGCTGGCTGAGGTTATTTACCACAAAAAGGGCGTTATTATCAAAGTATTCCACATTAATGGTTTTCATCTCCAGCGGAATGGATGCACCATTCAGCGATATGGCGCACGATGAATACATGGCCACCACTACAAACAAAACTAAAACGGATACAATCCTTTTCATGCCTGGTATTACCTTACAAATTTAATTCTTTTATTTTACGGTATAGCGTCCTTTCGGATATACCCAGCTCCTGCGCGGCCAGTTTACGCTTGCCCTTGTGTTTTTTAAGCGCCTTACGTATCAGGTCCGACTCTTTTTCTATCAGCGATAACGATTCCTCTACCTCCTCGGCATTTTGGGTAATGTTATAATGCTCGTTATTGTTGTTATTAACGGGTTGTTGCAGGGTAAATTGTGGCGCCTCGTTATGATCGTTTGCCGGCAATTCAATATCACGGTAAAGTTGATTAATAGTTTGCGAGTGGTTGCTGTAATTAGCGGCTACTCCCCCATGCTCAATCATATCGGCCACCAGCTTTTTCAGCTCCACCATATCGCGCTTCATATCAAACAAAACCTTGTACAAAATGTCGCGTTCCGAAAAATCATCCTTGGGCTGGTTATCCAGCCGCATGGGCAGGTTGCGCTGGTTATTTTCCAGCGGGATATAGTTAAGCAGTGTTTGGCCGGTAATAGTACGGTCGCGTTCTAAAACGGCCAATTGTTCGGCTATATTTTTTAACTGGCGCACGTTACCCGGCCACGAGTAGTTGATCAGCACCTCGCGCGCGCTATCATCCAGCTGGATGGGCGGCGTACGATATTTATCGGTAAAATCTGAAGTGAATTTCCTAAAGATGAGGTATACATCCTCTTTACGATCGCGCAGGGGCGGTATTTTAAGCGGGACGGTATTTAAGCGATAGTACAGATCCTCGCGAAATTTGCCGTTCTTCACCGCGTCAAACACATCCACATTGGTGGCGGCTATTACACGCACGTTGGTTTTTTCAACTTTAGATGATCCTACCTTAATAAACTGGCCCGATTCCAGCACCCTTAACAAACGCGCCTGGGTACCCAGGGGCATTTCGGCAATTTCATCTAAAAATATGGTGCCGCCGTTCACGGTTTCAAAGTAGCCCTTACGTTCGCCAACGGCACCGGTATAAGCCCCCTTTTCGTGACCGAATAATTCCGAATCTATCGTCCCTTCGGGGATAGCGCCACAGTTTACCGCAATAAAGGGCCCATGCTTACGCGGGCTCATTTGGTGAATAATGTGCGAAAAAACCTCCTTGCCGCTACCGCTTTCGCCTGTTATCAAAACAGAAATATCGGTAGGTGCAACCTGGTTGGCAATATGTATAGCCCTGTTCAATAACGGCGAGTTGCCGATAATGCCAAAGCGTTGTTTAATTTCTTGTGTTTCCATTTGGTAGTGAGTGGTTGAATAAGTTGATTATGTGAGTAGTTACACTATTCGACCTCATTCAACTTAATCAACATAATAAACTTAATCAACTATACCTCCCATCAATGTAGCTGTTGTGCAGCGATCCACCATTACATTAACATATTGGCCTGGTTTAAAGCGTTCATCAACCGGGAAAATCACCATGGCATTTTTATCGCTGCGGCCGGCATAATCCTTGTCCGATTTTTTGGAGAAACCTTCAATCAGTACCCGCTGCACCTTACCTACTTCGCGCTGTGTGTTTACGTGCGAGTATTGCTGCTGCTTAGCAATCACTTCCCTTAACCTGCGGCTTTTTACTTCCTCGGGGATATCATCTTCGTAACGCTTAGCAGCCAAAGTGCCAGGGCGCTCGGAGTACATAAACATGTAGGCAAAATCGTATTGCACATAATCCATCATGCTTAGGGTTTCCTGATGCTCTTCCTCGGTTTCGGTACAAAAGCCAGTAATAATATCGGTAGATATGGCACAGCCGGGGATAATGCGTTTAATGGCATCCACACGCTCCATATACCATGCGCGGTCGTAAGTACGGTTCATTAACTCCAGCACACGGCTGTTGCCCGATTGTACCGGCAAATGGATATAGTTACAAATATTATCGTATTTGGCAATGGTATACAACACATCATCCAAAATATCCTTAGGATGCGAGGTTGAAAACCGCACCCGCAATTCGGGATTGATGAGGGCCACCATTTCTAAAAGATCGGCGAAGGTAGTGACAGGAGCATTTGCACTAGTACTTTCTTCTGCTTCCGGACTTTCGGACACCGGACTTCCGGACTTATATTTATACGAGTCTACATTTTGCCCCAACAAAGTTACCTCGCGGTAACCTGCGTTAAACAGATCAGTACATTCCTTTACAATAGATAGCGGTTCGCGACTGCGTTCGCGGCCACGGGTAAACGGCACCACACAAAACGAACACATATTATCGCAGCCACGCATTATCGATACAAAGGCGTTAATGCCATTGGTATTTAAGCGTACCGGGTTAATATCGGCATAAGTTTCTTCGCGCGATAGTAATACGTTCACCGCTTTTTGTCCGCCGTCAACGGTGTCTATCAGGTTAGGCAAATCGCGGTAAGCATCGGGGCCTACCACTACGTCTACCAGTTTTTCTTCTTCTAAAAATTTCGATTTCAGGCGTTCGGCCATGCAGCCCAGCACACCTACAATCATGCCCGGATTTTTACTTTTAGCCACCTTAAATTCCTTTAGGCGGTTGCGTACACGCACCTCGGCATTTTCGCGGATGGAGCAGGTATTAATAAATACTACATCGGCATTGTTAAAATCCTTAGTAGTTTCAAAACCGCTTTCCAGCAGTATAGATGCAACTATTTCGCTGTCCGAAAAATTCATGGCGCAGCCATAGCTTTCAATATAAAGTTTCCGGCCGTTATTCTTACCCACAACAGGTTCCAGCATTAATGCCTCACCTTGTCTTTCCTCATCATGCGCCTTATCCGGTATAACTAAATCAATCATTCTTTTAAAAACTTAAGCCCGCAAAAATACATAATCTTTTAAATAAAACGTGACAGTTTGTCAGCCAATTAACAAAATCCCAACTTTGTTGTTGTACGTATATCATTTAAACTGCTGATTACATGCAAACAGGCTATACAACAAAAAAAGGAATGTCCCGCTGGCCTTTCGCAATACTATTGCTTTTGGTACTTATAACCGCTGGCGGCTATTACGCGTACCAAAAATACCTGGGCGGCGACAAATGGAAACCTCTGCTGCAAGCACAACTGAAGGAACTGGTGGCTAAATCGTCCGACAGCCTGTACCATATTGAATATTCGGACTTTGATCTCAACATCGCATCGGGTAATGCCACCCTTACCGATTTTAAGCTGGTGCCAGATACAGCAGTTTACCAAAAACTATTGGCACTTAAAAAAGCGCCCGATAACCTGTTTACACTGTCGGTTAAAAAACTTACCATTAAAAATGTGGGCGCACGCAAAGCCTACCAGGAAAAGATCCTGAACATTGATAACATCACCATTGATAAACCCAGCCTTACCATAGTAAACCACCGGCTACCCTTTAACGATACTGTAAAGGTGGGTACACCCCAAACACCTTACCAAATCATTAAAAAAGTATTTAAGCAATTACGGATCGATTCTATAGCGCTGAAGGATATCAGCCTGAACTACATTAACAAAAGCAATGCATTAACCAAACAAACGGCTATCAGGCATTTAGATATCAGCATTACTAACATCCAGATAGATTCCCTTTCATCGCAGGACCCAAACCGTTTTTATTATACCAAGGGTGTTGAGTTTATCCTGCACGATTACCGCATGGCTACTGCCGATAGCCTTTATTATTTAAAGGTGAAGCAGCTAAGCTTTAATACCGCCCTGCGCAACATGGTGTTGGATGAAGCCGCCCTTACCCCGCGTTACAGCAAAAAGGCTTTCTTTAAAAAGATAGGCCGATCCGACGACCGCTTCGACCTGTCGTTTAAAAAGATCGCCATTAGCGATATCGATCTGCAACGTTTCCTGCGCGACCAAAAACTGTATGCCGGTTTGCTGGATATTAGCAATGGCAAGGTGGAAATTTATGCCGATAACTCGTACAAGGGCAAAAAAACCAGCAAAATTGGGAAAGATCCGCACCAGCAGTTACAAAAGGTAGCGCTGGATATGAAATTGAAACGCCTTAACCTGCATAATACCAGCATAACCTATGCTGAAGCCGACGCTACATCGGGCTATACCGGTATTATTAATTTTGAAAATACCACCGGCACCTTTTACAACGTTACTAATGATGCCGATGCCAAAAAATTGAATCCGTTTATGATAGCGCGCATCCGTACGCGATTTTTAGGTGCGGCGCCCTTAGCTGTCAACTTCAAATTTAATCTGAATGCTAAGGATGGGGCGTTTAATTACTCGGGCACCTTAGGTAAATTTGATGGGCGCGTGCTGGATAAACTGGTGCGGCCGCTGGCATTGATCCATGTAAAATCGGCCGATATAGATCAACTGAACTTTAATGTAAATGCCAGTAACTACGGCGGCAAAGGCCACCTGGAGTTTTATTATCATAAGTTGAACGTGGAATTGCTGAAGAAAGACACCGGCAAGGTAGGCCTGGTAAAGCAGGGTTTGATATCAAAAATTGCCAACACTTTAATTATCGAGGATGATAACCCGGATAAAAAAGGTAATTTCAGGCCCGGGCCAATTGAACTGAAGCGCGAACCAACGGTATCGTTTTTCAGCTTTTTGTACAAGGCCCTGCTGGATGGTCTGAAACCAAGTGTTGGTTTTGATAAAAAGACCGAGGGGAAGGTAAACACGGCTGTCGCAAAAATCAGTAACATTGTAGATAAGTTTAATCAGTTTAAGGAAAACCGCAAAAAGCGCCGCGAGGAAAAGAAAAAGGCTAAGGAAATCAAAAAACTGCAGGACGAACAAAATAAAAAAGAAAAGAGCCCCGATTAATAAAATGAAGCTTAGGTTTTTAAAGCACAGGTGGGAGCGTGTAACAGCGCGTGTTGTAATTGTTATTGCCGCTATTGTGCTGTTAACCGGCTTGTTCATCAACTTTTATTTTTCGCCCATATTGGCCCGTAGCGTTAAAAGCATGGTGCTTAGCAGTTCGGATAGCCTGTACCACGTAACCTTTACCGATGCCAATGTGCATATTTTTCAGCGCAAAATAGTGATGCGCAATATTGATGTGCAGCCCGATATGGCCGTTTATCAGCAGCGCCAAAAACAAGGCACCGCGCCCAATAACCTTTACCGTGTACATATTAAAAAACTGGTACTAACCTATATCCACCCGCTTAGTTTATACTTCGACCGTAAGCTGGATATCGACGAGATCGTCCTCAGCGCGCCCGAGCTGAACCTTACCTACCAGCTAAACCACACCAAGGATACTACCGAAAAGGATACCCGCACCCTTTATCAGCGCATAGCCAAAGTTTTAAGATCGGTACATGTGGGGCGCATTGGCCTTAACGATGTAAAATTTAAATACGCCGATTATAGCGGCAACAAGGTAGCCATATCCGAACTGAAGGAAATGAACCTGAGCGCTACCGACCTGCTCATCGATTCGGCATCAATGACGGATAAAAGCCGCTTTTTGTATTGCCGCGACGTGACTACCGAGATCAATAATTTTAGCGGTAATACACTAAACGGGTTGTACCGTTATAAAATGAAGCTGTTGACGCTATCTACCCGCACATCGCAACTAAACGGGGAAGATATTAACCTGGAACCCATTAACCCCGCGGAGTTTTTTGAAAAAAGCCGGCACGACCGCTTTACCATGCACATAGATTCGCTACAACTCAATAACTTCGATTTTTTAAGCTATCATAAATACCGCAGGTTTAGGGCCGGCAGCTTAATATTAAACCACGGGCGCCTGGGTATATTCAGCAACCCGCTGCTTAAAAAGTTATTGCAGCAGGGCCAACCTGTAACCGACCGCTCGGCTACTTTCCCTAACGCGGGGATCTACCGGTTAAAAACCGATTTAAAGATTGATACCGTATTGCTGAACCATATTGATGTAACATATACCGAACTGAATGCCAAATCGCACAAAACAGGGTATGTTAACTTTAGTAATACCAATGCCAGCATTTTAAACCTCACCACCAATCCCGATGCCCTTAAAATAAATAAATATTGCAATGTATCCCTGCAAAGCCTGTTTATGAACAAAGGCAAGCTTAATGTTGATTTTAAGTTTGATATGGTTGACCCTAACCTGGCCTATAGCTATAAGGGCCATGTAGATCCCGTTAACCTGCAAATTGTAAACCCCGCCGCTATGACTTTGGCCATGGTGAAAATTAACGGCGGCAAGCTTAAAAGCTTTGATTTTGATATCCAGGCCGACCGCAATACTTCGAGGGGGCGTGTAGCCATTTTATATAACGACCTTAAAGTTACCTTGCTTAAACCCGATACCATCCAAAATAAAATGAAGCGCATGACGATAGAATCGTTGTTTGCCAACGCCATGATCATTAAGCATAATAACCCCGATTACCCGGGCCAAACGCCGCGATCATTCTTTGTCAATTACCAGCGCCCGCCCGATTTTGCCTTTTTTAAAACCGTTTGGAAAACCCTGCTCATCGGTATCCGGTCGTGCGCCGGTTATGGCGAGCAAAAAGAAAAGGAAATAAAAACCCAAATGGCCGACCGTAAGGTTAAAAAAGAGGAACACAAAGTACTAAAAGCCGAACGCAAAGCTAAGCGCGAAGAAAAGAAGCGGGAGAAAGAAGCGAAGAAGCTGTTAAGGGATACAAAGCCTAACGAAGAGGAAAAATAGTTTTACTTAAAATACGCCTTAATACGATTTGTCTTAACTATTTCCTTAAACCTGGTGATATCATCCTCCGATCCGAAACCATCTTTAGGCAGGTAGCGAAACAAAACAGGTGAACTGAACAGCAAAAAATAGTTTTCTTTTTCAACCGCTTTTTGGATCAGCTTCCAGCTGGTTTTAGCGCTGCTTTCGGTGCTTATCCCCTCAATGCCCTCATCGGTAATATAATAAGTTATGCCGTCCAACAGCACCGGCGATGTGCGCATATTCCGTTTACTGATAAACCAGATCCGCAATGGCGTTACAACGCCATACAATAGCACTACTACACCTATACATATCATTTCCGATCCCAGGCTAAGGTTGTCGTCTGTAAACATCAATACATTTAAGCAAACAAATACAATAAGCATGCTCACCAATTGCCGCGTACGGTAATGAACCAGCAGGCTGAGCTGATAATAGGTTTTCAGATTTAATTTACTTTTAACGGTGATCGGTTCCATGCTACTAATTTATAAAAAAGTCCGAAAGACGGAAAGTCGGGAAAGACCGAAAGGCAAAAATCATTTGCACATCTGCACACCCGCACATTTGCACATCCTACTGCAATATCAGCTTCAAATTTACCCCAAAGTTGGTAACTGATGTATTAAAGGTTTGCGATGTATAGGGCTTGGTGATGTTTGAGTCGTAAAAAATATTCATGGTGAACCGCTGGTTCAATTCGTAATCAATTGCGGGGCGCATAGTGATATTTTGCTGGCCCGATGAAATCTCGGCCGATTGCAGGTCCGAGCGGTAGATCAGCGTTTTGTTATCGCGCAGCACCACATCCAGTTTAAAGTTCATCTTATTATTCAGTATCAGGTTATTGAACATCCCAAACGGAAACCTGAAGTGGTTGGTAACGTAGCCCACACCAAAAACCATACTGTTTTCGTTTTGCTGCGCCAGTTGGCTGTTCAGTAAGCTTAGGCTTAAGGCCCGGCTTTTACGGTATTCAAAATTGGCGGTTACGCTGTTTTTAAAGCGCATATTCATCCCTATCAGCGGTACAAAGGTTTCCAGCAGGCTTACCTGGGTAAATTGCAGGCGCGGTAAAAAGTTATTGTTTACATCGCGGTTAAACGAGTTGCCATTTTGTTCCTGGTAACGCAACAATGAGCTGTAGCTGTTAATGGCAAAGGTTGACCGGTAACCGTGCGAAATATCGAACGAATCGAAAATATCGCTGAAGAATGGCAGCCTGCTTAGCCCCAAGTACCTGATATCCCAGTTAGGGATGGGTATGGATGGGAAATTGTTAAGGCTAACCTTATTAGGGTCCTTACCCGAATAGGCCGCCAGGAATGCCGACACCAATACATCCTGCGAGTTGGCGCCATAGCCATCATAAAAACCGGTTCCGGCATCCTGCCCAAGCGAATTGGCATTTTGACGGCCCAGGCGTTGGGATATTACTTTCCTGTCATCCAAAAATTGCTGGAACACGCCCGATTTATTATCAATGCCATAAGGTTTAGAGAAAGCCGTAGCCAGCGACATGTACGAGATACTGTAATTACCCGATGTAATAGGGCTTAAATTTTGAAAGCCACTGCCGGGCAGATATTTAAAGTTTGATTGATAATCGCGCTCCTGCTGGCGCTTGCCAATCAGGTCAATCCGCAAATCCTTAAACGGTTCCAGCGTGCCCCTTAAGTCTATCACCTCGTTTAGCGTGGTGGTATACAATTGGTTTTGCAGGGTATCGGTTGATATCCAGCCGTTGTTTAAGGCTTTTTGCCTGATATCGGCCTGGCTGCCCAGCAGGAAGGCCAGCCCGGGCGAATCAAAGTTAAGGTCCTGCCCAAACAGGTTCGATTTTGGCAGGTACCCCGGTAAGGTAGTCCCTTCGTTACGGGTATAAATTGGGGTGATGGTTTTAATACTGGTTAATAAGCCCATCAATACCTTTTTTATACCGCTTTGCTCATCGGGCTTAGCACTCATATTACGCAGCCCTCTAAATTTGTTATAAAGGCTCACAAAATTCAGCTTACCGTTTAACTGGATACTGCGCTGGTTGTTAATGGTATTACCTACATTATAATCGGGCAGGTTAATAGAAAATGCCGGTTGCGATTGCCAAAAGAAACTGGTGGTATAAGTAGTGGTCAACTCCGTCCACTCCAAACCGGGCAGCTTGTTAATAGGCGTGGTATAAACAAAGTTAATGGTGTGGTTATAGTTGGTAGTGCGGCCCAGCCTTTTCAGGTTTTCCCAAAGGGTATCGCGCTTCAGGCCGTTAATGCGCCCGGCAGGTTCATCAACTACCGCCAGATTGGTGGCATCAATATCCATCCGCAGGGATTTGGATAGGTGCCAGCCTATCCCGTAATCGCGCTTAATGGTAAAGTTTTTATTAAACGATGTAGGGATGGGGATATAATTATTGGGATCGTTATTACGCAGGTTATTTTCTGAATACAGGCGGTCAAAACTAATTTGGAAGCCCAATCTGTCGGGCAGCAGGCTATAGTTAAAATCGCGGAATATGGTGAGCAAATTGCTTTTTATCTTGCTTAAAGGGGTGTAGTATTTAGGCTGCGAATTATTAAAGTTATAGGCAAACACAGCCTTGTAAGTTTTTTGGAGCTCGCTTTGGATATTAAAATCGTGATGCTCGTAATCGGTATAGGCGTAAGTGGCGCTTAAGTTCTCTACATCCCATATATGCGGCTTTTGGCTGGGGTTGGTGCGGTTTTTATGAACGTTGGTAAAGTTGATGCTTTTGCGGATGGTATAATCTATCGCCGCGTTCTTGATCGAATCGTACTGGTGCTGGTCGCGGGCATTGGCCAGGGTTTGTTTTAATTCCACATCGGGCATACCAGGGTCATACTGCGGCATACTGCTTTGGGTGGATATGTTGAAATACATAGGGATATGGATGCCCTTTTTATCCGGGAAAAACTTACCCAGCTCCATACTGGTTGATACATCGTAGCTTTGGTTATCGCTGCGGCTGCGTTCGCTCAGGCGCTGGTCTATCGATCCAAAGCCTACTGTGCTTTTGCTGCCCAGTACGGTAACATCGGCAAAGTCGGCCAGTTTAGCGTTAAACCGGCCCAGGGCCGCCCAGCCGCCATGCTGGTCAAAATCGGTCAGGCGTAATTCGTTAAACCATACAATGGCTGTTTTATCCAAACCATCATCCCCTACCGACGATGATGTTTTTAACGGGTTGCGCACACCCAGCATTATTGCCCGCAGCCGGCTCAAATCGGGCTGTCCTTTTATGGTAATGCGGTTTTTGCCATCGGTAATGGTAAAGGGAACGGTTAGCGGCCAGGGTTGCCCGCCCAGCTTGGCTACATTACGCGCCAGCTTGGCCTTGGTCAGCAGGTCCAGCTCAATATCCATAGAGTTGGCATCGGGCCATATTGCCGATGGATCGCTGGTGCCCGAATGGGTGACCGTCAATGGTACTTCGTACTCGTAATAGTTATCCTGGTAATCCACACCTAAACGGATAAAGGCGGTCAGGTCGTTATTGTTTAGCTGGTCGCCCTCGGCGTGGATAAACATTTGCAGGTGCTTGTACGACCGTAAATCGTTATTGAAAGTTTTATAAGCCGCGCGCGAATAGCCATCGCGCAGGTTTTTAACGCTAAGCGATAAGGATTGCTCGTTTAAACGGGTATCGGTGCGCAGGTTGTTATAATCGCGCTGGCGGTCTATCCCCGGCGGCAATACGTAAGGGATGGGGCTGCGTGTACCGTTCTCCTCGATATTTACCGTACCCACATCAAGTGTCGAGTTATCAAGCGGGGCATTCACCAGCGATGGATCGGCAATTACCTTGGTGGTACTGTTTTCGGCATTATAGTTACGCCATTCGCCACGTACCAGTTGCAGGGTGGCAAAGCGCATAACGGCGGTATCGGCAAAGTTGGTGGTAAACATGCGGATAAACCGGATGGATTTAAAATCCTGTATGTTACCGTATTTGGCGGTATAATTAGCAATTGGGATGCGGAACTGGTACCAGTTAACCGATGTGGTAGAACCGTTTTGCAGCTTGACCTGGGCGGTTACCTTATCGGTGATAAAGTTTTGGCCAATTACCAAATCCTGCGGGCGGATGGATACCTTGTACTGGAAGTACTCATCGGCCTGGCTCATATTATTATCCCGGTTAATATCCTCGCCATCGGGCAGGGATGTGGATGCCGATGTAGCCAAACCCAATTCGGCTTTAGATTGCTCGGCTGTTTTAGAGTTACCCTCTAAACCGTTATACCGACTGTAACGCGCCAATATGCCCGCCTGCGCCTGGTCCAAGGAGGGGCCCTGGTAATATTGGTAATCATCTGATGCGGGGTCGGCATCCAGCGCGGCGGCCGCCTGCGGGTTTAACTGCGCCTTTATTTGCTGTAGTGCAGCGGCAAATTTGCTGCGTTCGTCGGCATTATTTAAACCGTCCAAACCAACATCCTGCAATAAGCGGGCAGCAGGGTTACTGTCAAACGCGTTAATTACGGGCTGTAGTTTAGGTACACGGCCCCAGGCGGTTTCATCTACCTTGCTTAGGTCGCCATCCACCGGCAAGCCGTTCTCTAAACTTTTGCGGCCATCATATAAAATATCTTCGGATATATTGCCCAGGTTAAAATACAGGTCGCCACCCTGCGACGCGGTTTTGTAAATAAAAGGATCCAGCATCCAAAACTCAATAAAGGCCACATTCAACGATTCAAAATCGTTGCTCTCCAGCTTGCGGAAAATCCCGCCCCAGCGGCTTTTAGGGTTTTGCAGCGTACCATTATTGTTAATACCGGTAGCCGTAAAGTTATAAGGCCCCCGGATGGTTGGATAAAAAGCCAGATCGAAAGTTGGTAATATTAAAGCCTGCCCGGTAACCGATTGCTTATAGGGGAACACTTCCTGCTCCAGCACCTGGCGCACGTAATGGTTAGATAATTCGGTACGCGAGTTGGCCAGTGCCGGCGCGTTTGATCCCGACAGGTTATAAAAAACAGGGTCGATATTATAGAATGCCAGGCGGGCACGGTTAAAACCATAACTTAAATCGTTAAAGTTTTTAGCTTCGGAAAACAGCTGCGGGGTGCCGGATATTTGCCAGTTAACCGCGCTTTTAATATCAATTACCGAACGGCTATTCTCAAAATCATCTAAATAAGATGTCCCTTTTGTCGACCCCGCGAAGTTAAGCGCGCTTGGCGTACCCGGGTTTAACTTGGCAAACTCACCACTAAAGTTTACCGACGACGGCGCTTTGGTGGTAAGAAAAGGCAGCTTATCCACCATCCGCGTAAGGAAACGGGATTGCGAGCTGTAATTAGCATCAAAACCCCAAATGGTGTTGGAGATGGATTCGTCGCCAACGGTTTCTTTTTGGGTAATGGGCTGCTCGGTAAGGTGCATAATGGTTGCGCCCATGGCCAGGTTTTTGTTCACCCGGTAATCAAAGCGCGAGCCGTATAATGATTTTTGCTGAACGCCGAACAGCTCGTTATTCTCTATCTTTACATTAATTGGCTGGCCCGATTGCAGCACGGCCTGGTTTAGCAGGGTAATAGTGCCCGAGTTATAATCCATGGAATAATCCACACCCTCCTGCAAAGTTAAACTGCCCGCGTTTACCACTACCGACCCCGGCGGGATATTGGTGGCATTTAACTGGTAGCGCGACCCTGTTTGCGCCGAATACGTTCCCTTGATGATATAGCGGTTTAACTGCGGGAAAAGCTGCTGGGCAATGGTCTTGGTCGAATCGTAAAGGGGCTGATATACATACCGGGCCACCAGGGGCTGTTCGCCTGCTGTAAACTGTTTAGCCAAATCGGCACCAAATGGTTCTATCACCGGGAACATCACGCGCCCGTTTTGCGAATCGATAGTGATCCCCTCTAAAAAGTCGAAATAACCATCGGGCTGCTTTTCCTGCTGCTGGTTCAGGTTATCTAAACCGGTCAACTGGATCCAAAGTTTGCTTTTGGTATTCTGCCCCTCGTCCATAATGGATTTCTCGATATTCGATTTTTCGTCCAGGCGCGAGATCTGGAATTTAAAATTGCTGGAGTTAACCTGGTAGGCACCCAGGGAATAGATGTTTTTCATCATCAGTTTCCAGGTGGGCAGATTGGTTTTCAGCGTTTCGTTCTTCAGCAACTTGGTGAACAGCACCTTGGGGTTAGCCGGATCGACCGAAATATCGGTAGAGAACTCACCCACCTGGTACTCCACCCCGTTATAGGTATAACGATACGCTACGGATAGCACCTCGTCATTATTCAGCGGGTAGTTTAGCGATATATAACCTAATTGCGGGTGCAGCACAAACTCCTTATCGGTTAGCTTGCGAGCGTAAGTTAGCTTAGCGTAGTTATCCGTACCGCCCGAGCCGGCAAAGTATTGCACGATATCGTTAGCATTGGTTAAACGCGCGTTGGCAGGCAGATTATTCAGCAAGGTATTGCTCCGCTGGGTAGCACCCGGACCGGTAAAGCCTGCAGGTAAGCCCGAAAAGCCCGCGCCGCCTTGTACCAGCGTGGTATTGTAAGGTTTGTTTTCGCCCAAATCCAATAAACCCAGCACATCGCGCGAATCGGTTGTGGTGTTGGTACGGTTGGTTGTCCAAACCTCAATTTTTGTAATGGTGATATTGGAACTGATAATAGGGATATTAGCCAGCGCCTTGTTATAATTATCGCGGAAATATTGTGCCAAAAAGTAGTGCTTGTTAGCTTCGTAATCAACAGGTGTCAGCCTAAAATCGTTGGTTTGGGCACCGTTGGTTATGGTAATGGTTTTAGCCTGCGACCGTTGTTGCGAAAATATACTGGTTACATCCAACCGGCCGAAACGCAGCTTAGTTTTTACCCCAAATAAGGCCTGGCTGCCGGTAATCAGACTGGTTGGCAGCGGCATACTCACCGTACCGGCTTCTATTTTTTGAATGATCTCGTCGGGGTGGCCGGTGTAGTCCAGTTTAATTTGGTTATCAAACTGATACTGGGCATCGGTATTGTAATTGGTCGAGATCTTCAGCTTATCGCCGATATTACCCACTAGGTTCATCTGGATGCGCTGATCGAAGTTAAAATTAAACTGCTTGCGCTGGTTGGTGTTAAACAACGGGTTTTGGTTGCTGTTTACCTGCCCGGCAAATATCATTTCGGCCGTACCCTGCGGGCGGATATCAATCACATTGCTGCCAAAAATCTGCTCGAAAGTATGGCTGCGCACCTGTATTTGCGGTATAAATCCTGGCTGTTGCGATTGATAGGCATAATTATCGCTCAGCTGTTTAAAATAGCTACGCTTGCTGAGGTTTTGCTGCAATTGCAGGTACTCCATAAAGGTTAAGTACTGCGGGGGCCGCACCATCATATTGCCTACCTTTTGTATCAGCACATACTGGTTGGTGGCGGCATCGTACTCGATAATGGTGATCATATTGGCCGGATCGGGGCCAAAATATCCCTTGCGCGAGCGTTGATTGTAGGAGTCGACCGGCTTAATGGGAACTTTTACCGTAAGCGAATCCTTGGGTTTGGTTTGAGCAAAAGAAGTTGTAACCCCGCATAAAGCAAAGATCAATAACGCACTTACCCCAAATCTAACAGTAAAATTTTTAACCAAGCAAACCCGATATTATATTGTAATTATAAGCTTTTCAGCGCAAATTTGATCAACTGTTCAACCGTTAAATTCCCGCCGTTTTTGTTAATTTCCTGATCCAGTACCTTCTCTGCCGGGTTGCGCGCAAAGCCCAGCATTACCAATGCCGATAGCGCCTCGTCCTTAGCGGTAATATTTACCGGCATCATGGTCAGCGTATCCGGGCCGTCCTTTTTCAGCTTATCCTGTAGTTCCAGTATCATCCTTTGTGCCGATTTTGGGCCTATCCCCTTTATCCGCTGTATTTGCGATACATTGCCGCCAACTATGGCCGCCTGTATCTCCTGCGGGGTTATAGACGATAAGATCATGCGGCCAGTGTTTGGCCCGATGCCCGAAACCGAGATCAGGTGCAAAAACAGGCGGCGTTCAGCCTCTTCTATAAAACCATATAACGTATGCGCGTCCTCTTTAACGTGCAACCATGTAAATAATTTACATTTTTCGCCCTCGCCCAGCTTAGAATAGGTATTTAACGAGATATTGATGTGATAGCCTACACCGCCCGCGTCTATAACCACATAAGCAGGGCTTTTAAAAACTAATTTACCGTCGATATATGCGTACATTTTTTTGAGGTTAAAGGTTAAAGGTTAAAGGCCAAAGGCGAAAGGTTTTTAAATCCGGATTAGCTACGCTCTTCCTTTTACCTTTCGCCTTTAACCTTTTACCTTATTTATCTATTTC
Organism: Bacteroidota bacterium; assembly: GCA_040389105.1. Classification (GTDB taxonomy): domain Bacteria; phylum Bacteroidota; class Bacteroidia; order Sphingobacteriales; family Sphingobacteriaceae; genus Mucilaginibacter. The sequence continues at coordinate 42,823 of JAZKAO010000001.1, read as the reverse complement.
TTCTCTTCCTTCACCTGTGCGTCTACCACAGCAATAGTAATCATGTTTACGATTTCCCTTACCGAGCTGCCTAACTGTAATACGTGTACCGGCTTATTTAAACCCAGCAAAACGGGGCCTACCGCCTCGGCGCCGCCCAGTTCCTGCAAAAGCTTATAGGCTATGTTGCCCGACTCGAGGTTAGGGAATATCAGTGTATTAGCCGGTTTGCCATTTAGGGTACTGAAGGGATAATTATCTTTCAGTAATTCGGTATTAATGGCAAAGTTGGCCTGCATCTCGCCATCCACCACCATATCGGGATAATTTTTGTGAAGCATTTTTACCGCTTCGCGGGTTTTTTCGGGGATATCCCCATCATTCGATCCAAAGTTGGAGTACGATAGCAGAGCCACCCTTGGGTTATTTATAAATTGCTTTACCGAGCGTTCTATCAGCACGGTAATATCTACCAGATCCTGCACGCTTGGGTCCACATTTACGGTGGTATCCCCAAAAAATACCGGCCCTTTTTTAGTGATCATGATATACATACCCGCTACCTTGGCCACGCCTGGTTCGGTACCTATTATTTGCAGCGCCGGTTTAACGGTAGTCACATAGTTTTTAGTCAGACCTGATATTAACGCGTCGGCATGGCCAAACTGCACCATGCTGGCACCGTAATAGTTACGATCGCGCATCATTTTCTTTGCCTCGTACAGGGTAATACCCCGGCGCTGGCGTTTGCTGAACAGGTACTCGGCATATTCCTGCGCGTTCTCACATTCCAGGCGCGTATCAATGATCTTCACATCGCCCAGCTCCAGTTCGTTCTCGCGCATAATCTGCTTAATCTTTTCGGTATTGCCCAACAATATCGGCGTGGCAATGCCCTCATCTTTCACAATTTGGGCGGCACGTAAAATCTTGTAATTATCGGCCTCGGCAAATACAATGCGCTTAGGGTTTTCTTTTGCTTTAAGCGATAGGTTACGCATCAGCCTGTCGTCCTTATTAATGCGCGATCGCAGTTCCTCGTTATAGGCTTCCCAATCGGTAATGACCTTGCGGGCTACGCCCGAATCGACCGCCGCCTTTGCTACTGCCGACGATACCTCGATCAGCAGGCGCTGATCCATTGGTTTGGGAATAATATAATCCTTACCAAACTTTAGGTTGCGTGCGCCGTAGGCCAGGTTAACGGCTTCGGGAACAGGTTTTTTGGCCAGTTCGGCAATGGCCTTAGTGGCCGCCAGCTTCATTTCTTCGTTAATAGCCGTAGCCCTTACATCCAGCGCGCCGCGAAAGATGAACGGGAAGCCCAGCACGTTATTCACCTGGTTAGGGAAATCAGACCGGCCTGTAGCCATAATCATATCGGGGCGTGCCTCTACTGCAATATCGTAAGCTATCTCGGGGTTGGGGTTAGCCATGGCAAATACGATAGGGTTCTTCGCCATGCCCTTCAGCATATCCGGCGTAACCACATTACCGGCTGAAAGGCCGATAAACACATCGGCACCTTTCAACGCGCTCTTCAGGTCGGTTACATCCTTACGGTCGGTGGCAAATTGCATGCGCATGTCGTCCAGGTCGGTGCGGCTGGTATGTAGTAACCCGTTGATATCAAACATCACCAGGTTCTCTTTTTTAACTCCCAGCGACAGGTATATTTTTGTGCAGGAAACAGCCGCGGCACCCGCGCCGTTCACTACCAGCTTTATTTTATCCAGTTTCTTTTTTTGGATCTCGCAGGCATTCATCAGCGCCGCGCCTGATATAATGGCCGTACCATGCTGATCGTCGTGCATTACGGGGATGTTCATCTCGGCCTTTAACCGGCGCTCTATCTCAAAGCAGGTTGGTGCCGAAATATCCTCCAGGTTAATGCCACCGAAAGTTGGTTCCAGCGCTTTTACGATGTTTACAAACTGGTCAACATCGGTTACGTTTAGCTCTAAGTCAAATACGTCTATATCGGCGTAGATCTTAAACAGCAGGCCCTTGCCTTCCATTACCGGCTTGCTGGCTTCGGGGCCAATATTGCCCAAACCTAACACGGCTGTACCATTACTTATTACCGCTACCAGGTTGCCCTTGGCGGTATATTTATATACGTCGTCAATATTATTGGCAATGGCCAGGCAAGGCTCGGCAACGCCGGGCGAGTAAGCCATGGTTAAATCGCGCTGCGAATTAGTAGGTTTGGTAGGTACTACCTGTATTTTACCGGGGCGGCCCTTTGAATGATAGTTAAGCGCGTCCTGTTTACGATTGGTTTTATTCATAACTCGGTTTCAAGCCCCAAAATTACAATTCTTTTTTAGTCTGAACCATGATTTACCCGAATTAAGCTTTCCAGGAAAATCACGCGGGGAACATGGTGGATATATTTTAATTCGCCTGTTCAAGCGTGGACGCTTGAACAGGCGGAGAGCGTGGACGTTTGCTCTGCCAGCTTTTCTATTTCTTCTTCTTATTTCTATTCTCTAACATAGCCGCAATGCTAATACCCGCGCAATCGGTAATCAGCCCGGCAGCAATTTCAACCGGCATCTCCGCGGCATCAGTAAAATTGATACAGCCTTTTTGGAGTTTAGCAGCGGGCAGCAAGTCTGCATATTTGCCGTGTAACACCGGGTTCATATAAATCGGCATACAATGCAGCGATATATAGTTCTTCACCCCCGACAGGCCGTACTTCATATAGCATTTTTCCTTATAAAGGATCATCTCCTTACCCATCATGGGCTCAATCATGGGTACTACGCTTTTATCGTTAGCCATTATGACTTCGTGTAAGGCAGTCATAAATTCCTGCCGCTCGGCGGGTTGGCTGCTGATGTATTCGGGGATGGTCATTGGGTTGGGTTTTTGATGGTGTAATTTACAATAATTATCATACAAAAAAGCCCGCCTTGTTACACAAGCCGGGCTTCTCATTTAAGCTTTTCGCTTTAGTCTTTCAGCTTTCCGCTAATTTATACCTTGGTAATCTTCAAAGTCATTCCCGGTTGCAGGGCGTTCTTTTTTAAACCGTTAAGTTCTTTAATGCTATCTATACTGGCTTCAAATTTTTCGGCTAAGCCGCTTAGGGTATCGCCTTTGCGTACAGTGTAAGTCAGGTATTTTTTAGTAGCTTTTTTAGTTACCGGGCTGTCATCATCTGCCGGGCTTTCGCCGAGGCGCAGCTTTTTACCTATGGTGGCCTTGTTGCTATGCAGGTTGTTCCAGGCTTTCAGGTCCTGCACTTCTACGCCAAACTCATCGGCAATATCGGCCAGGGTTTCGCCCTTTTTAATGGTATGGTACGATGGCTTTTTTGACGAGCGCGATGGTTTATCAACCGTACCTACAGCAGCGTAAACGGCCGGGGCATAAGCTACCGGGGCATCGCTGTTCAGCGCATCATATATCATACTAAATTTGCCAGGGTGGGCCTGCGGCAATACCAAACGGCGCGGACTGGCAGCCGATGCATTAATTACCCCGCGCTTATACGATGGGTTAAGCAGGTAAACATCCTTAGCATCAACCTCCAGCAGGCGGGCTATATTACTTAGCGATACTTGTTTATTAATAATTACAGTATCGGTTTTACCAATACTGCAAACCTGCGGAATGATATTATGCTTGTTAAAATAATTCATAACATACGATACCGCTATATAAGCCGGCACGTAGCCACGGGTTTCGTTAGGTAAATATGGGCGTATGGCCCAAAAATCGGTAGCGCCGGCTTTGTCAATAGCACGCTCTACACTGCTTTTACCACAGTTGTATGATGCAATGGCCAGCAGCCAATCGCCAAATTCCTGGTAGGCTTCCTTTAAATAGGCAGCAGCAGCGTAGCTGGCCTTTATAGGGTCGCGGCGGTCGTCTACCTCGTCGTTAATGCTTAAGCCAAAAACCTTACCTGTAGCGGCCATAAACTGCCATGGGCCGGTTGCGCCTACGCGCGATACGGCATTGGGGTTCAGTTCGGACTCTACTATCGAAAGGAATTTAATTTCTTCGGGGATCCCGGCTTCGCGGAAAGCTTTCTCGTAAATAGGGAAATAGTATTTGGCCAGGCCCAGCATACGGCCAATATCGTTTTTGCGGCCCGCTGAAGTATAAATATCAATATAGCTTTGTACGTACTCGTTATAATTTAAGGGGACCTCTTTTTGGATAGAATCCAGCCGGCGCTTAAACGTTGTTTGGTAGGGGCTGTAAACCACGGGGGCCACCACAGGCACAAATAAAGTATCGCGCCTGGCGGCAACAATATTAGAGTCGGCTTTTGATTTGGTTTTTAAAATTCCCGATGCCTGGGTAAGTTGTGATAATGCAAGGCAGATTACAAGCGTAAATAGTCTCTTCATTATTTAGTGTTTAATCAACGCAAAAAAAATTACGGGTACTTGGAAAATACTAAATTATTTAATTTCAAGTTAATTTCAAAAAATAATCTGAAAATTCCAGTAATTCCTTCTCGGCGTACTGTTTGGTTAACAATTGTAAGCCTAACGGTAAGCCGCCGCTATTATTGCCCACAGGCAGCGAAATAGCCGGTACGCCCGCTAAAGATGCTTGTACTGTAAAAATATCGTGCAGGTAACTTACCACCGGATCCTTCTCCTCCATGCCAATGGCAAAGGCGGGTTCGGGGGCGGTGGGCACCATAATAAAATCGTATTGTTGCAGTATTTCGTTAGTTTTTTGCTGGATGAGGCGGCGCACTTTTTGGGCCTTGGCATAATAAGCATCGTAATAACCGGCGCTTAATACAAAGGTGCCCAGCATAATGCGGCGTTTTACTTCCTTGCCAAATCCCTCGGAGCGCGAAAGTTTGTAGGTGCTGGTTAAATCGGTAGCGTTAGAGCTGCGGTAACCATAATGCACCCCATCGTAGCGCGCCAAATTGCTCGATGCTTCGGCGGCAGCCAAAACATAATAAGTGGGCACCAGGTAATCAAGGTATTGAAACGATACCGGTTCAACCGTATGGCCTTCGGCGCGCAGTTTTGCTATGTTGGCGGTCAGCATGGCTTTTACTTCGGCATCCGTGCCTTTGCTTTCCAACGCTTCCTGTAAATAGGCTATTTTTTTTGTGCCCGATGATGGCACCACGGTTCCCTGCACCGTGTAGGGGGATTGAATAGTGGTACTATCGTAATCATCCGGACCGGCCATTACATCCAATAAAAGCGCGGCATCCGAAACTGATTGTGTGATTGGCCCCACCTGATCAAATGACGATGCGTAGGCAATAATACCATGACGCGAAATACGCCCGTAAGTTGGCTTTAGCCCAATAAGCCCGCAAAAAGCGGCGGGCTGGCGTACCGATCCGCCAGTATCTGTACCAATGGCGGCATGGCACATACCGGCCTGCACCGCCACTGCCGAACCACCCGACGAGCCACCCGAAACACGGGTTTCATCGGCGTAATTATGTACCGGGCCATGGCACGAATTTTCGTTAGCGCCGCCCATTGCAAATTCATCGCAATTGCAGCGGCCTATAATAATGGCATCCTGGGCCAGTAAACGTTCAACTATGGTTGATGAGAAGATGGCAGTAAAGCCCTCCAGTATTTTTGATGAGGCCGTAACCACATGCCCCTTATAGCAGATATTATCTTTTATGGCAATTACCATACCGGCCAGTTTACCCTGGGTGCCTGCTTTAATGCGGGCATCAATCTCTTTGGCACGGGTAAGCGCCTCATCTGCAAACACCTCGTTAAAGGCATTCAGGCGGGCATACTCATCAATACGTTTTAAATAGCCGGCAACCAATGCTTCAACCGTAGTATCGCCGCTTTGTATGGCGGCTTTAATCTCGACTAAAGTGGTATAGTTTTTTGACATGGGCGCTAAAATAAAAAAACTTATCGGTTGACAATTAAATTATCAACAGATAAGTTTTAAAAAAATGCTGTAAAGCAAATGCCTTTGAAAAAATAAAAGACCCTTACGGATGGAAATTATTTCTTCTCGTCGGTAGTAGTTTCGCCGTTTTGGGCATCCTTAAATTCCTTAACGCCCTTACCCAGGCCTTTCATTAACTCAGGAATTTTCTTTCCTCCAAACAGTATTAAAACTACAACAATGATCAGAATAATTTCTGGTGCGCCTAAACCCATGATTTCTATTTTTTTAATGTTACGTGTGTATATTTCCTTTAGTGTGTATTAGCAGGCTCATCGGCCTTGGCTAAGTTTATTCCCGACGCGCCGCTACCTGTATGGCTTGCCGCTTCGTGGTCGGTTGCTTCGTGATGTTCGGTTACCGCATGATCGCCTATTGCCGCTGTACCTGCAACGGGGCTGGTATCAATCAACGGGCGCGATTCGGCCTCTGTAGCCTCGTGCGTATCTTCTACCTCGGTATGCGGGGTAATGGTACTTGCTTCCTTTTTATCTTCGTAGCTATTGATCTGGTTATTGATTTCGCGCTTTACACCTTCCGATGCATCTTTAAAATCACGGATTCCTTTCCCAAGGCCGCGCGCCAGTCCAGGCAGCTTTTCGCCACCAAATAATAGCAGGGCCACAAACATAATCAGTATCAACTCCGGGGTACCAATGTTCAAAAATAACAGAACTGAGCTTAACATATCAACTAATTTAATTTACAAATATAAACAATTTAAAAGGGACATAGTTTAAAAATTAATTGGGTGTTAACCACATAGCCGGGTTAACTGCATCGCTGCCCTTCCATAATTCAAAATGCGCTACGGCTAAGCCTGTAGCACTATCGGTTTCTACCGTGCCTAAAATTTGCTTGGTGGTTACCTTTTGCCCCGGCGATACACTTGCCGACCTTAACTTGGTGTAAACCGTAAAGTACTCGCCATGTTTAATAATGATGATATAACTACCGCCACCATTAACCACCTTGCTTACTTCGCCGTTAAACACCGCACGTACCTTGGCGCCTTCCTCGGTACGGATATCAACCCCTTTGCTTTCGTTACGGATCCCGCCTTCGGTATACATACCAAAGCCTTGTGTTATCCCCCCGTTAGCAACCGGCCATGGTAAACGCCCCTTGTTGCCCAAAAAGTCGTTTGATAACCTGGCGGCTTCGGGTGTAGCGTTCAATACCTCGCTGGTGGTTGATGTTTTTGTGATCCGCTTTACTGTCGACGGTTCTACCGCCCTGCCTTCGGCCTTAGCCTTAGCAGCTTCCGCAGCCTCGCGCCTGCGGGCGTCTTCTTCGGCCTTGCGCCGGGCATCTTCAATTTCCTTACGTACAACTGTAGCAATCAATTGGTTCATCTTTGTAATATTACGCTGATGTTCGGCTTGTTGCTGCTTTATCTGGCCTGCCTGTTTAGATAGGTCGGATACTACCTGGTCTTCATCCTTTTTAGCTTTACCCAGGCTTTGTTTTTCCTTTTCCTGATCGGCTAACAGGTTACTTTTATCTTTTTTGGTTTTATCCAGTTCGTTTATTTTAATATGCAAATCGTTTTGTGTCCCCCTGATAGATTCGGCCTGCCTTTCGCGGTACGATCCAAACTGCTGCAAGTACTTCATCCGCTTGTAAGCCTGGTTAAAGTTCTCGGATGCAAACACAAACATCAGCTGGTTGTACGAGCTGCGGTTATGATAGGCAAATAGCACCATGGCCGCGTATTCCTTTTTCAATTGGTCTAACTGGCCTTGCAAACTATGTACGGTGTTATTACTCTCCTGGATTTGGTTATCCAGCAAACTAATTTCCGAACTGATGGTTTTTATCTTCTCGGTCCGCAAACTAATCTGCGCTTTCAGCAGGCTTAATTGCTTTAGGTTGGCCTTTTTATTGTTCAGCGTTTCCTCGTACTGATGGTTCAGCTGTTCCAATTCCTCGTTCAGTTTATCGCGCTTGCGCTTTAATTCGCTGCTGCTTTGGCCAAAGGCGGTTGCCGCTACAAAAAAACAAAGGGTAAAAAAGGCTACTTTTAAAAATCTCATCAATCAATATAATCAATCAACAGGGGTAAACCTGTCGGGTATGCTGAACGGGTATTCCAAAACCTTATCAAACTCGGCACTGTTATAATGCAGGCTAATATTGGCCTTTTTATTCCCGGCCGAAGATACAATATCTATTTGCGATGGCATAATACGGTTATCGGCCTGTATAAACGCGCTGTTATTTACCTGTAGCGTAAGCGCGGCCAAATCGTTAGTCAGGTTGGTTTGGCTGGTTTTAAAATCGGGGCCAATAATTAGCTTATAAACCAAATCCTGCAAACGGCCGGATAGTAGGGTATTGGCATTATCGGTACCTATATCCGCCTTATCGCCCAATGTTTCGGGCAGCGCGTTACCAATTAACAGGGCTTGCAACGTTTTAAAGGTTATTTGCTTACCGCCGTACTGGTATATATAGCTAAAGGGCTTCCGCATGTAAACACTTTGCAGCTTATTGATCACTAAAATGCTATCAGGCGTAATTAGCGCGCGCGCCACTTCCAAATTCAATATTGTAGCCGAAACCGATACCCATATCTTTTTATCCTGCTGTATACGGATGTTTAGCGTGGCATCGTTATTATCGCCGTCAATTTCCAGTTTGGCCTTAGCCTTGCCGTTAAAGGTGTTAAATGTTACCTGCTTTGCCTTAATAGCTGCCAGCTTAGTATTCACTGCCGGGGCTTCGGTTTTCGCCGGCGAAACCACCGGTTGATCGGCCGGGGTACGGTTAACTACCAACTGCTTATGCGCGGCGCAGCTTGCCAGCACCAGCACACAGCTTATACCTGTTATTATTTTATTCAATGTACTTCCTCTCATTTATCTTGCGCTCCAACACCGGCGATTTTGAGCCGGCTTCCTTTGCCTTCTTCCAATTCTCTACCGCCGCGTTGGTATCGCCAAGGTAAAACATAATGTCGCCATAATGCTCTTCCTGCACGGCGCTATGGTCTTTATCATGTACTAAAGCTTTTTCTATCCAAACCCTTGCCTCGGGGTAACTTTTTTGCCTGAACAGGATCCAGGCGTAAGTGTCCTCGAACGAAGCCGTGTTTGGCTGTATTTCGTTAGCATGTTTTGACATTTGAGCGGCCTTATCCAACCGCTCGCCCCTTACCGAAAGATAATAGGCGTAATTGTTTAGTGTATATGCATTATCAGGGTTATACGTCAAAGAACGATCGTAGGCGTCGTCCGATTTTACGTTATCCTTTTGTTCGTGATAACAATCGCCCAGCGCCGAGAAACACTGCGAAAGTAAATCCTTATCCTGAAGTTCTAATGAAGTTGTGTTTTTTAAATAGCTTAGTGCCTTGGTATAATTCTTTTTTTGCAGATAAGCCACACCTACCAAATAATTCATCCAGGCCTGATTAGGGAACAGCGCCAGCGCGTTTTGTCCGTCCTTCAGCGCGGCATCAATATCGTTATCGCCTAAATCTAACCTTACCAATTGTTCCTGCACGCTGTAAACCTGGTCGTCCAGTTCTATCGCCCTTTTATAAACGGGTTTGGCTTCCTTAAATTTCGAGCTTTGCATCAGCATATCGCCATAAACGGCAAAAGCCTTAGCAACCGATGGGTGGGCCACTGTTAAAATACGGCTCAGTTCCAGCGCGCTGGCCTTGGCATTAGGATCGGGAAACTTAGGGATATATCCCATAATGATCCTGATCTTTTGGTCGATATCCAGATCGGGGATGGCAAAGGCCAGTTCCAGTTCGCTATAGCAGGCTTCGGCATCCTTTTTTTCGCGGTAAATATCGGCCAAAGCCAAATGCACCTGCCCGTTGCGGGGGTCCATTTTTTCGGCCTTTAACAAGATCGGCAGCGCCTTGTTGTTTAACGCGTTTGAATTATAAATTTCGGCCAGCAGCAGGTAATATCTTACCTGGTCGGGGTTTTCGGTTATCATAGCCTGCACCTGCGACGCGGCCAGATCAACCTTGCCCTGCTTTAAATATATTTTTTGCCTTTGGGCGATAATATCGTCGTTTAGGCCGGTTATGTCCTCTATTTTTTTGTAAACCGCCAGCGCCTCGTCATACCGTTTTTGGATAAAGTAGGCATTGGCCTTATCAAAGTAATAATCAGGTTTATCGGGACTTATCCTGATCAACTGGTTAAATACATTTTCCAGCTTGGCTACATCGTTATTTTTCTCGTAGCAATCGGCCAGCGATATCCAATACCACTCGTTATCGGGGTTAATGGTTACGGCGCGTTCCAGTAGTTGCTGGGCTTCGCTATTGTTCTTCTGATATTTTTTTAAGCCGGCCAACTCGTACATGGCAGCATCGTTATTGGCATCGGTTTGCAATACGCGGTTAAACAGATCGGCCGCAAGCGGGAAGTTCTCTACCGTTTTTTCGTGCAGTGCCGAAAAAAACAGTTGCTTCACCATTACGCTATCAATAGATGTCATAGGCTTGCCCGCGGCAGGGCGGCCAGCCGTTACCGGTTTTTTGGTTTGTGCAAAAACAAATGCCGGCACCACTAATAAGCCATATATGATAACGCGTTTAAACATTCCTGTTTTCTATATCTCTTGTTCTTGTGTCTTTAATCTAAACTCTTTATTCTTTTCTTATTAACTAAGCCCTGTATGTCCATAACCGCCGGTGCCCCTAACTGTTTCGTTTAAAACCTCCACCGGCTCCCAGTCTATCTTCTCGTACTTAGCCACAATCATTTGGGCTATGCGGTCGCCGTTGTTAACATCAAACGAGTGGTGCGATAAATTGATCAGCAACACCCCTATTTCGCCGCGGTAATCGGCATCGATAGTACCAGGCGCGTTCACAATGCTAATACCATACTTAAACGCCAAACCACTACGCGGGCGGATTTGCGCTTCGTAACCTTCGGGCAGTTCAATATATAAACCGGTAGGGATCAGCTTGCGCTCCATCGGTTTTAAATGCACGGTGGTATCCAGGTCGGCCCGCAGGTCCATCCCGGCTGAGTATATCGTTTCGTAACCCGGCAAATCGTTCTTCGATTTATTAATAATGCGGATATTCATCGTTTAATAAAGATAGCTTTTAATTCTTTTCCTTCCAGTATTAATGCCCCGCCCGCAAACAGTATCAGCAACGCGTTACCTACAAATATATTACGATTGAATACATAGAACGATAAAATAACGAGTATTATTGATGTAACAATATAAGCGAGGTTCTTTTTTATGTTATACGGGATAGGATAATTTTTTTGCCCCCATATATAGGAAAGGATCATCATGGTTGCATAAGCTGTTAATGATACATAAGCCGATGCCATATAGCTGTATTGCGGGATAAATATCCAGTTTAATAATATGGTTAATACCGCACCAATACCCGATATGTATAAGCCGTACTTGGTTTGATCGGATAGCTTATACCATACCGATAGGTTCATATAAACGCCTAAACTTAAATAACCAAACAATAGCGGTGGTACCACTTTTAAACCCGTCCAATAAGTATTATACTTAATTTGGTGATTTACCAGATGGTTTTGTTTGCCTACAATAAAAGTGGCCAGGATATTGATATTAGCTACCAGCCCAACACATATAATAGATACCATGATGATAAAATAAGTCATGATACGGGCGTAGGCATCGCCGGCGTTTTTATTTTTGGCGTGACTAAAAAAGAATGGTTCGGCACCCAACCTAAAGGCTTGTACAAAAATACTGAGGAACAAGGCTATTTTGGCGCACATGCCATATATACCTACCTCCTGGTCGCTAAGGGCCTGCGGCAACATGCGTTTTAACATAGCCTTGTCTAACGATTCGTTAATGATAAACGAAATATTGGCCACCAGCACAGGCCAGCTGTATACCAGCATTTCCTTAAACATGCTGCCATCAAACTTAAATTTCAGCTTTAAAATTTCGGGCAATAATAAAAATATGGTAAAAATACTGGCAAAAGCATTTGATAAAAAAGCGTATCCTACCCATTTAGGCCTGTACCAGCCGCTTAACCAATTTGCCCCCGCCCAATGGTGGCTGATGATAAAGGGGATTACAAATAAAAAGCCCACATTAAGTACCACAACCAACAAAATATTAAGGCATTTAATAGTGCCGTATTTTATTGGCCTCCCCTCGGCGCGGATCTTGGCAAAGGGAATTACACAAATAGCATCAGATACCAAAATGGTGAGCAAGCATTTTACGTAGAAGCTGTAATTGGCATAGTCTTTAGCTACGCCGTCGGTCATATAATTAATAATATCGCCTAAAAACAATAACGAAAAAGCCAGGAAAACAACAGTGATTGCTATAACCGCGCCAAAGGCATTATTATAAACCACCTGTTTATTATCCTCGCGCTTTTGCAGGTAACGGAAAAAAGTGGTTTCCATACCAAACGCCAGGACAGCATTAATAATAGAGGCATAACCATACACCACCGTAAATATGCCATTACTACCTACCGATAGTACCCGGGCATAAAATGGGGTAAGTATAAAGGCAATCATCCGCGAAAGGATGGTACTTAAACCGTATATGAGCGTTTGCCCGGCAAATTTTTTAGCGGTTGACAATGATGATCTTTGTTTTAATGATTAACCCACAGGCCTACAACAAGCCGCGTTTTAATACTTCAAAATTACGATAGTTTTTTAATTCGCCCTCATGGCTTTGCACGGCGGTAATCTGTGCCGTATCCGATCCTTCGCGACAAAAATCAAGGAACATATCCAGCAGGGTAACGTCCGCTTCGGCTTCTATGGCTACCGTACCGTCTTTTTGATTTTTAACGGTACCGCGTACACCTAACTGATCGGCCACAGCCTTTGCGGCCACGCGGAAACCCACTCCTTGCACCTTGCCTTCAACAATAATATCCAGATGTTTGATCATAGACCGCAAATTTAGGGAATATGACCTTGATTTACATGATTAAAAGATTTTTAGGATTAACGTTATCCTGAACATCCTAAAATCCTAAAATCATGGTCAGATTAACCTTTGCACCTTGCTTTGCGCAGTAAACTTCAACCCGTCAAACCCGGTAATTAAATTAAGGCCGGGGGTTTTGCCTACTTCAAGGCTACCCTTATCGTTATCAATACCTAAAAACTGGGCACCGTTTAAAGTGGCCCATTGTATCAGCCGGGTAGTATCCAGCGATGGGAAGCTTTGTTGTAAAACACGCATTTCGCTCAGGATGCATAGGATACTGTTTGATGCCAGGCTATCGGTACCCAGGGTAATGTTAGGGCCCTGATCAAGAAACAATTCTACCTTAGGCAGCTTTTTTTCGATATACAGGTTGGCATTGGGGCAAAAGCACCAGTTTATTTTTTTATCAAAACGCTTAATAAAGTAAATATCCTTTAGGTTGGTGCAGGTATTATGTACCATTAAAATAGGTTGTTTACTGGTGAGCAAAGGCAAAACCGATTGCAGCGAATTGCGCGCCTGTGGCTTAAAAAAGCTAATATCCATACCAAAATGCTGGTACAGATCAACAAAGCCGCCTAACTTATAACGGTAAAACTTATTCTCGTCGTCGCACTCCTGGTTATGGATAGCCAACAGGTTTTGGTGATGGTCTGAATAATTTTTGATCAGCCTGAACAATTCCTTAGATACCGAATATGGCGCGTGCGGGGTAATGGAACATGATTGCGGTTTAAACTGCTCCATCAATGCCAGGGCGTTATCAAATACTCCCTGCGCGCGGTCGGGCATAAAGCTAAACATCTCTACAAAGGTGTGGTAGTACATTTTGCTTTTAGCCTTAATGGGGGCGGTAATGGCGCTGTTGGAAATATCGCCCACGGCTACTATACCGCGGTTGTACATATCCTCATCAGCTTGCAGGGCGGCGGCTTCAACTTCGGCCTCCTCGGCCTTGCGCAGCGATTGGATCCCTTTAATAAACTCGATCATGCCGTTGCCGGCGGTAATCTTATCTTTCAGGTGCGATAGTTCTAAATGGCAATGGGTATTAATAAATCCGGGGCAAATTATCCCATCCAGCCTTTCAGCATGGGGATTGTGATGGTCTGCAGGATTATCAGACACTGAAATAATTTTACCGGAGTCATCAACGGTAACTATTCCATTTTTAACAGGATCGGCATAAACGGGGAAAACGTAATCGGCTCTAAAACTTTTCATTGGCATTTATTAAGCGCACCTCTCTCCGGGAAACAGCATCAAAATTTGTATTATAACCAACACTTTCACACAAGATAGCTACAATTAACTTTTAGTTGTTGTTTTTTAATTTTACAATTAAAAAAGATTGATCTCAAAATATGATTTTAAAATTTAAGTACCTTTGTATCTGTGAATAATACGAAAGCGAAAATTGATATCCGTAGCCTAAGCTTGCCGGCACTACAGGAGCATTTTATCCAAATGGATGAAAAGGCCTTCAGGGCTAAACAAGTTTATGAATGGCTCTGGAAAAAATCATGTGTTTCTTTCGATGAGATGAGCAATATTTCTAAAGAACTTCGCACCAAGCTGCAAGAAACTTTTACCATCAATAACGTAAAAATTCATAACTCGCAGTTTAGTGCTGATAAAACTATAAAAAATTCTTTTATTTTACACGATAGTCACCTAATTGAGGGCGTTTTAATTCCTGCCCCCGAACGAATGACAGCTTGTGTATCATCGCAAGTGGGTTGCAGTTTAACCTGTAAATTTTGCGCGACCGGTTATATGGAACGCAAACGCAACCTAAATCCCGACGAAATTTACGACCAGGTGGTGCTTATCCACCAGCAAGCGGTAGAAAATTATGGGATCCCGCTTAGTAATATCGTTTATATGGGCATGGGCGAGCCGCTGTTAAATTACAGCAACGTAATGCAATCTATCGAAAAAATCACATCCGAAGAGGGGCTGAACATGTCGCCCAAGCGCATAACCGTATCTACCGCGGGTATTGCCAAAATGATCCGCAAGCTGGGCGACGACGCCGTGAAGTTTAACCTGGCCCTATCCTTACATGCCGCTAACGACGAGAAGCGTAATACCATTATGCCCATTAACGAGCAAAACTCGCTAAAAGCACTGGCCGATGCCCTTAAATATTACTACGCCAAAACCAAAAACGCCGTTACCTACGAGTACATTGTTTTTAACGATTTTAACGATGGTATTGAAGATGCTATAGAGTTAGCCAAATTTTGCAAACACCTGCCCTGCAAGGTAAATATCATTGAATATAACCCCATATCCTTTGCTAACTACATGAATGCCGATGTGGATAAGATCGAAGCTTTTGCCGATTACCTGCGCAAGCAAGGCATTATCACCAACGTACGCCGCAGCCGCGGTAAGGATATTGATGCGGCCTGCGGGCAGCTGGCGATAAAAGGTTGACCTTGATTTATAGGATTTAAGGATTGGCTTGATTGTCGCTTGCTTAATCTTGTTCAAAATAATCCTGGCCATCTTTTAATCCTATAAATCATGGTCATTTTTTCTATCTTCCCTCCGAAGGAATTCATATTCAACCTCGTCTAACCCACATAATAACCCGGATTGACCGAACAGGAACTAATTGCTGGACTGCTTAAAGGCGATGAAAACGCTTTTAAAACGGTGGTAGATACCTATAAAAATATGGTATACAATACGGTATTGGGCTTTTTGCAAAATACGGATGACGCGGAAGATGTTAGCCAGGATGTTTTTATTAAGATATACGAAAACATTGGCAGCTTTAAACATCAGGCCAAATTAAGCACCTGGATCTACCGCATTAGTATTACGCAGGCCATGGATTTTATCCGGCACCGCAACCGCAAAAAGCGCGGCGGCTTTATTTTAAGCCTGTTTGGCAGCAAGCAGGAGCTACTGTACGATCCGCCTGATTTTGTACACCCAGGGGTATTGGCCGAGCATAAGGAGCAGTCGGCTATTTTATTTAAGGCCATAAACCAACTCCCCGAAAATCAAAAAACGGCCTTTATATTACAAAAGGTACAGGATAAAGGGCAACGGGAAATTGCCGAAATAATGCAGATAAGCGAGGGGGCGGTGGAGTCCTTACTATCAAGGGCGAAGGCCAACCTTAAAAAATTATTGTTTAATTATTATCAATCGATATGAAAGCATTACGGGAAATAGAAGAA
This sequence comes from Bacteroidota bacterium, assembly GCA_040389105.1. GTDB lineage: Bacteria > Bacteroidota > Bacteroidia > Sphingobacteriales > Sphingobacteriaceae > Mucilaginibacter. Next base: position 26,777 of record JAZKAO010000001.1, on the reverse strand, counting down.
CAGGCAGCACAGGCCCTAACCAGCCTGGATAACCTGCAGCCGGTTGAGGCCAATGCCTACCTGTATAGTAAAATAAAAAACCGCATGATAGAACGCCGCCAAACCGCGGCTGTAGCGTATACGCGCTTAATGTTTAGGCTATCGGCGGCTTTGCTGTTGTTTCTGTTTATTAACATCGGCAGCTTTTATCTGCTTAACAGGTTTCAGCAGCCAGCTACCCATGCACCTGTTAAAAAGGCGGCCACGGGTATTACCGCCGTTAGCGAGGAGTTTTTCCCCGGGGCAAGTTCTTATAGTTATTAAATAGCATAAGCATGAAAAGTTTTAAAACCCTTGTTGTAGTTGTAGCTGTTTTAATAACGGCCAATTGCGTTTTAATAGGGATGCTATGGTATCATAATTACCATAAAAGCCACAACAACCCAGTACGCCCCCCTATACCTATACAAGGCCCGGCCTTTGAATACCTGAGCCGCGAACTGAAGCTTAACCCCGAACAGGTTAAGCAATATGATGCTATGCGTAAAGCCCATGTAGCATTTACCCGTAAAACCAACGATGAGCAGCGGATGCTGCGCGATTCGTTTTTTGATAACCTGAAAAACCCAAACAGTAAGCCCGCCGAAGTGGAACTGCTGGAGAAACGCATACTGACCGATCAAAACAAATTGGATACCGCTACTTACTACCATTTCCGCAGGTTTAGGGCGATATTAAATGCCGGCCAGCAAAAAAAGTTTGACGGGATCATTAACAATGTACTGCACATGATGGCGCAACCCCACCCGCAAGGCGGCGGGCCAAGCGGGCAACCCGGCCAAATGGAGCCACCGGGCAATGGGCCATCAAAAGGTTTTAAACCGGGCAAACACAGGCCCGGCCCGGATGGTAGGCCAATGGATGGGCCGCCTGAGGGCCGGCCAGGTGGGCCACCGCCTGATGGACGGCCATGGCCACCACCACCGGGAAGCCATCCCCCTCCGGGTGGCGGGCCTCCACCACAAGGACCACCGGGGCAATAGGAATTTAAAAAAGAGACACCCTACTCGGTGTCTCTTTTTTTATGGGTATCCTGTAAGCAGACGACGATGTTGCATTTTTATCATAAAAAAATCATAACAGCCGAAGGAATGATCATTAACCGGCATCTAATGATTAAATACCTTAATTATGAAACCCTATAAACCCCTCGTGGCGCTTTTGATGCTGGTTGCTATCATTATCGCATGTAAAAAAGACCAGGCAAGTACCGATGATACAGCGGGCGGGACAATATCCCGGGACAATATCCCCGCGGTTTACAAAAAAATATATGGCGCTACCGATATGTATATCCAGGGCGATTACCTGGTGATAAAAACCACCGGCCTGCCCGATCATAAAACACCTTATTATACAGGCACCGCATGGGCCACCGCCAAGTACGAGGCGTATAACGGTACCAACACCGCTTTTATCCTTAATCCCAACCGCATAGCCGAGGCCGATGCTACCTTTAAAATACCCCTTAACCCAAAAGTAGCCAGTACCCATGCCGCTACACCGCTGGGCGCCATGGGCGTAGCGCTAAATGGTGTGGATATTTTCAACCAGTACGCGGCTATGTACAGTCCGCTAACTAACGAGGCAAATAGCTTTGATCAGTACGGTGGCCATCCACAGCAACAGGGCGTATATCATTACCATGTAGAGCCTACCTACCTTACCACAGCCAAAGGCAAGGACGCGTTGATGGGCTTCCTGCTGGATGGCTTCCCGGTTTATGGCCCGCTTGAAAGCGGCAAAACCATTACCAATGCCGATTTGGATGTATACCATGGCCATACCAGTGTAACAGCCGATTACCCGGCCGGTATTTACCACTACCACATTACTGCTGCCGACCCTTACATTAACGGAAATGGATATTATGGAACACCGGGTACCGTATCGCAATGATGCTTTTATAACGGGCATTGTGCTGTTATTGCTCACCCTTATCTGGATAAACATACAGGCTAAGGATGATAAGCAATTATGGGTAGTAACAGGTGACAGCCATTTAACCCAAATACAAGGGATATGCTATTATAAAAGCGTACCCTTAACCGGTTGTGTTTACGAGCGCTATGCTAATGGCGATTTCGCCCGTCAAATACCGTATATTAATGGCTTACAGGATGGCATGATGCGCTATTGGTATCCCAACCAAAGCTTACAGCAGGAACGTTTTTTTGCCAGTGGTAAAAAGCAAGGCATCCACAAAAGCTGGTGGCCCGATGGTTCGCCGCGCTTTGAGTATACTTTTAAGGATGACGAGTATAACGGCACCGTAAAGGAATGGTATGCCGGTGGCAAGCTATGCAAGGTTTTCCATTACAAAATGGGGCACGAGGATGGCCTGCAGCAAATGTGGTGGGACAATGGCACCGTACGCGCCAATTACGTAGTAAAAAATGGGCAGCAATATGGTTTAATAGGCCGCAAACTTTGCCGAAACACTGTACAATGAAATACTGCGCGCTACTATTTATGCTGATACTGTCAGGCTGCCGCAACCGCGTTGCTGATGATAGCCTGCCCTATTATAATACGCCTGATTTTACACCTGTTTGGCTGCATCGTAACGATCCGGGTTATGCCACTATCCATACTATAGCGTCGTTTAGTTTAACCAACCAGTTGGGCAAAACTATAAGCAACCAACAGGTTAAGGGCAAAATATATGTGGCCAATTTCTTCTTTGCATCATGCGGTAGTATTTGCCCTAAAATGATGGATAACCTAAGCGATGTGCAGCAAGCTTTTTTGCATGATGATAGGGTACGCCTGCTATCGCACAGTGTAACCCCTGCCCGCGATAGTGTACCTGTGCTGTTTAAATACGCCGCCGAACATCAGATAGACAATAAAAAGTGGTGGCTGCTTACCGGCAATCAAAATACTATTTATACCCTGGCCCGCAAAGCCTACTTTGCCGACGATGAAACCGGCTATAATAAAACCGCTGACGAATTTTTGCATACCGAAAACGTTTTGCTGATAGATCAACGGGGCCGCATCCGTGGCGTTTATAACGGCACCCTAAAGCTGGAAATGGTAAACCTGATCAAACACATTAAACAGTTGGAACTGGAAGATTAAGTGGTGGTTATAATAGGAATTTAACCACAGAAGGCACAGCGGTTTTTACTTAGAATACGGAGGGAAATAACTTGCTCTTAAATATAAGATAAAATCTCTGTGTACTCTGTGGCTTCTCCCTTAGTGGTTAAAATCTTCTATAGCTAAGTTTCTCAAATCTCTCAATAATGCTTAACTTAAGGGCATGCAACTACGCCGCTATCTTGCCGATTTCGTTTCTCTGCTCTTCCCCGAGCTTTGCCATGCCTGCGGCGATAGTTTGGTAGCGCACGAGGATTTGATCTGTACCGGTTGCCTGTATAACTTACCTTATACTAATTTCCATAAACAGCCTGATAACATTGTAGCCCGGCAATTTTGGGGCAAAATAAAATTAGATGCCGCTTATGCCCTGCTTTACTTTACCAAGGGCGGCAAAGTGCAGCATTTAATGCATAGCCTTAAATATAAAAACACCCCCTTAATTGGTAATAAGTTAGGCAGTATAGCCGGCGCGCAACTGCTGCAAGCCGCGCATTTAAATGATATCGACGCGGTGATACCTGTGCCACTGCATAAAAGCCGGCTGCGTAAGCGCGGCTATAACCAAAGTGCCTGCTTTGCCGAGGGGGTGGCCCAGGCCTTAGTTACAAAGGTTGTTATTGATAACCTGGTGCGCACAAAGGCCACGGCAACACAAACCCATAAAACCAGGTTCGAGCGGGCGGTTAATATGCTGTATGTTTTTGCCATAGCCAATCCTGCGCAATTGACCAATAAGCATGTTTTACTGGTTGATGATGTGGTAACCACCGGATCGACACTGGAGGCCTGTGCAGCGGCACTGCTCACCGTACCGGGCTTGAAGTTAAGTATTGCTACCATTGCTTACGCGGAGTAGGGTCAGCTCATTTCAGGACGATACATATTGCTACAAACCTTGAACCCCTAACGGGGTATGAATTGCCTCACATTTGTGTCTACACAGTAGCCTGATGGGAGGGAATCGCACAATCCCCCGCTTTTTTTGATCTGCCCAACACCTGTGGTGAAACATCAACAATGGCTATGGAAAATACGAATTTCAACCTGGTTAAATTCCGATTTGAAATTTTTAAATAATAATTAAATAAAATCGAAACTTTTTAAAACCAACACTCGTAAAAGTGTACGGAGCGTTTAATTATAATTGGTTAAGGCAGGTCATATTGAAAAATATCCTGCCTTTTTTATTGCTTTTGGTAGCGGCTCAGCTTTTCGTAAAGGTTTTTGGGGTCAAACGGTTTCAGGATATAATCGTTCATACCGGCACCGCTAATTTGGTCCATCTGGCTGTTAAGCATAGATGCTGTTAGTGCAATAATAGGTAATTGCTGATAGTAGGCTTCGGGTTTGCTCCTTACCAGTTGAGTAGCTTCCAATCCACCCATTTCGGGCATGTGGATATCCATCAGCACCACATCGTAGTCGTGGTTCTCTTGTATCTTCTGCACAGCTTCCAGCCCGTTCTCGGCAAAATCGGCCGTGGCGCCCCATTTTTTCAGCACCTTATTTATGAGCAACCGGTTAATCTGGTTATCATCAACCACCAATGCATGAATTTTAAGTTCTTCTTCCACTTTGTTATGCGTGTTTACTGAATGATCAATAGCTTTCTTAAAAGATATCGTGAACCAGAAAGTTGAGCCGTGCCCCAAAACACTGTCAACATTGATGCGCGAATCGTGCAAAGTTACTAATCGCTTACTTATCGCCAATCCTAAACCCGTACCGCCGTATTTGCGGGTAGTGTCGGCATCGGCCTGTTTCCACAGCTCAAATATAGTGTTAATCTTGTCGGCTGCAATACCAATTCCTGTATCTGTAACACCAAACCTGATACGCACCGTTTCGGCCGACTGTTCCACTATCTTTAAATCAATATTCACCCCACCCTTCTGGGTAAATTTAACCGCGTTGCTGGCCAGGTTTAATAGTATTTGTATCAGCCGTGTGCTATCGCCAATTACAATATCGGGGATCCCCTTATCAATATGATGTTTAACGTATATATCTTTATCCTGCGCTTTAAACTGCATGGTAGATACCACGCCCTGCACAATTTCGCGTAAATTAACGTCGGCTTTTTCTAACTGTACGTTACCTGTTTCCATCTTGGTAAAGTCCAGCACATCATTAATCAGCATCATCAGGTTATCAGCCGAAAATTTCAATACCTTCAGGTTATCCATTTGGGCTGGCAGGCTATTATCCTTCATCAGCAGGTGTGATATCCCTATCACCGCGTTAAGCGGCGTGCGGATCTCGTGGCTCATTACCGATATAAACATTTCCTTGGCGCGGCCCAGTTGCAAGGCTTCCTCCTTGGCGGCAATCAGCTCAAGCTCGGCTTTCTTTTTAGCGGTGATATCAATAATAACCTCGATATATTTTTCTACCTTACCACTGCTGCCTACAATAACCGAGTTAATAACCGATATCCACAGCGGTTGCCCATCCTTACGGTAAACCAGCAGGTCTACCTCAAACGATTGCTTGTTTTTTGATAGTTCCCTGGTTTTTTCAATAATGCTTACATCGGTCAGTTCGCCCTTCAGCACATCGCCCAGGTGATAATCTTTTACATCAGTTAAGGTAAAGCCGGTAATGCGGGTAAAGGCATCATTTATCCACTCTACCTGGCCAAACTCATCATTTATCACTACTCCGCTCACGGTGCTGCTGGCTACCATACTTAACATGGTTAGCTGTTGCTCGGCGGTTTTACGCTCGGTGATATCAACTATTACGCTTATCTGGCGTTCAACCTCTCCAACTTCGTTAAACAGGGGGCTGTTTGATAGGTATACCCAAACAGGTGTTTTATCTCTTTTATATATTTTTAGTTCAACCTCGTATGGTTTATTTTGATCGGATAGTTCACGTGCTTTTTCAAATACCGCTAAATCGCTTTCTTCGCCTATTAGTATGGTGCCAAATATTTTACCTTTCATTTCGGCCAATGTATAGCCGGTTATCTTTTCAAAAGCTTCATTCATCCAGGTTACCCGCGCATCCTTATCGCGCACCAGGAAGCCGCTTGGCGATTTACGCGCCGCGAAGGAAAGGATATTCAGATCATTTTCGGCAATTTTACGGTCGGTAATATCAACCAGTATCTTAATGTATTTATCAACGTTACCTTCATCATCAAACACTACCGAATTAATAAACGATACCCAAAGTAGTTTATCTGTTTTGGTTTGTATTTGCAGGTCAATTTCAAAGGGTTTTTGTGTTTTTAAAAGGTCGTCTAATTTAGTAATGATGGTGGGGTCGTCATAATCACCTTTTAATACCGCGCTTAATTCCTTATCACGCACTTCGTCCAGGCCAAACCCGGTAATATTGGTGAAAGCCTTGTTTATCCAAACCGTTTTATTGTCCTTATCCATAATGGCAACGCCATTGCTTATTTTACTGGCAACAAGCGATAATTGCTCCAGCTCGGCCAATAGTTTCTTTTGATAAGTAATATCGCGGCCGCTGGTATACCATTTATCCTTTTTAAGGCTTACCGACCAGCAGATCCACCTCACATCGCCATTGCGGCTGGCTATCTCCGATTCTATTTCGGTCGACCGGTATTTTTCGGGCTCGTTTTGCAAATCGGCCAGTTTTTGCAAATCAATATGGCTGTTAAAAAAATGCCACACCGGCATACCTATCGCTTCGTGCGGTTGATAACCTAAAATTGGGGTTACCGCGTTATTGATCAGTTCAATTTTAGCTTCGCTGTTAATAATGCAATGGATATCGGGCGAGTTATTAAACAGGTTAAAAAACTCCTTGTGGCGCAGCACGGTTTCTTCCAGCTCCCTTTTTTGCTTGCGGATGGTGAAGTGCGAAATTACTTCGCGGGCCAGTATCTGTAAGGCATCGCGCTGCTGCTCGGTTAAATGGCGCGGCACCGAATCCAGCACGCATAACGAGCCCAGTTTAAAACCGTTTTCGTCAACCAGCGGCGCGCCGGCATAAAACCTGATGCCGGGTTCGCTTAATACGGCCTTGTGTTTATTAAATTTTTCATCGGCCCGGGTATCGGGCACTTCCAGCAGCGTATTATTTTGAATAGTATATTGGCAAAATGAATCGGCCCGGGATGATTGCTGGTATTCGGTACCAATTTTTGATTTTACCCATTCCCTATCGCTGTCTATCAGCGTTATTAACGCAATAGGCGCCTGGCAAATATATGATGCCAGCCTTGTAAGGGCATCATATTCCTGCTCAGGCGCACTATCTAAAATTTTATATGATCTTAGTGCATCAAGTCTTTGTTCTTCGTAAGCAGGAATAGGGGTATGCGCTGCCACTATGCTTTTGGGTTTTACTTATATAAGGGGAACTTCTCTGTTAGTTCGTGCACATGTTTACGTATTTTCTTGATAGAATGTTCATCCTCCGGCGCATTTATCACCCCATCTATCAGGGCAACAATTTGCTCCATTTGCTTTTCTTTCATACCGCGGGTGGTTACGGCGGCAGTGCCAACACGGATACCCGAGGTTACAAACGGCGATTTATCATCGTAAGGCACCATATTTTTATTTACGGTGATATCGGCTTTTACCAGGGCATTTTCCGCCGCTTTACCTGTAATATTTTTATTACGCAGGTCAATCAATATTAAATGGTTATCTGTACCACCCGATACAATATCATAGCCGAGTGCAACCAACGCCTTAGCCATGGCATCGCCATTCTTTTTTACCTGTAATATGTATTTCATATAGCTTTCGCTTAAGGCTTCGCCAAAAGCTATGGCCTTGGCGGCAATAATATGCTCTAACGGGCCACCCTGTGTACCGGGGAAAACAGCCATATCCAGCAAAGCCGACATCATTTTAACTTCGCCTTTTGGTGTTTTAAGCCCCCATGGGTTTTCAAAATCCTGCCCCATCATAATCATGCCGCCGCGCGGGCCGCGTAATGTTTTGTGGGTAGTAGTGCTTACAATATGGCAATGCGGCAGCGGGTCGGCTAATAAGCCGCGGGCTATCAGGCCGGCCGGGTGCGAAATATCGGCTAATACCAATGCGCCAACCTCGTCGGCTACGGCACGGATAAAGGCATAATCCCAATCGCGCGAATAGGCCGAAGCACCGCAGATGATCATTTTTGGCTTTTCTTTCAGCGCAACGGCTTTCAGTTGTTCGTAATCAATTAAACCGGTTTCTTTAACAACCCCATAAAAATGCGGCTCGTATAATTTACCCGAAAAATTAACCGGCGAACCGTGTGTTAAGTGCCCACCGTGCGACAGATCGAAACCTAATATTTTATCGCCGGGTTGCAGGCAGGCCAGCATTACAGCTGCATTGGCCTGGGCACCACTGTGCGGTTGCACGTTAACCCATGCGGCGTTAAATAATTGTTTAGCGCGTTCAATAGCAATTGTTTCAATTTCGTCTACAATCTGGCAGCCGCCATAATAGCGCTTGCCGGGTAAACCCTCGGCATATTTATTGGTTGCTACCGAGCCTGCAGCTTCCATTACCTGCTTGCTTACAAAATTTTCCGAAGCTATCAGTTCCAGGCCTTCTTCCTGCCTTTGCTGTTCTTCATCTAACAATTCAAATATTAATTTGTCTCTCTTCATAGTATTATTAAAACGGTGCTAAGTTAGCAATTTAGAGATTAGTTAATTAGAGATTAGTTGATTAGGTTAACATTTCCTAACCAATCTCTGATCACTAATTAACTAATCACTGCGATTCGCGCAGCCCTATCCAAAAATTATTAAATCCTAAACCTACTTGTATATCTATTAACTCCTGCTGCAGCATTTCCAGTACGGCTAAAAAATTATAAACAAAGTGTACTTTGTTATCCGAGTTACCCGCTATCGATTTAAAATCCAGCCGTTTGTTAATCTGCAACAGATCATTTATCGCCTTTTTTTGCCGTTCAATAGTGTAAGGATACTGTTCTACCGTATGTGTTACCGGCTCAACCCGGGTTAGCCAGCGCTTGTTCATACGCTCAAAGGTCAACATCAGCTTATACAGGCTTATGCTGGATAATTCCTCGCCGGGTGTGGTAACGCGTTCTACCTGTTCCAGGTCATATTTTATGTTACCGCGTTTTTCCTGCTTCAGGCGCTCCTCTTCAAAGGGGCGCAGGTCATCGCACAGTTGCTTAATCTTTTTGTATTCAACCAGTTTACGTATCAGTTCTTCGCGCAGGTCAACCTCATTACCTTCGGCATCAGCCTCGTAACGGGGTAGCAGCATTTTGGCCTTTATCCGCATCAGCGTAGCCGCCACAAAAATAAACTCGCTGGCCACCTCCATGTTAAGGGTGGTCATGTGGTGCAGGTATTCTAAAAAATCGTTGGTGATATTGGTGATAGAAATATCGTGGATATCCAGTTCATCGCGTTCGATAAAAAACAGCAGCAAATCAAACGGCCCTTCAAATTGGGGTAATTTTATTTCGAAACTATCAGGATTGGTCATAGAATATCCAAAAATAAACTATTGAATTTAAATTGCTTATAAATAACGTAATTAACAATAATTAACGGCCAAATCGCTAATTTTTAATATTATTTAACTTAATTTGTAAGTTAAATATCGGTCATAAATATAATGCAGGTACCCGCTGGCAAACTTTTACAAACCATCAATCAACCATCTGATTTAAAGCGATTTAAAGAAGATGAACTGGAGCAGATCTCGCAAGAGCTGCGCCAGTATATTATTGATGTGGTATCGGTAAACGGCGGCCACTTTGCTGCCAGCCTGGGCGTGGTTGAATTAACCGTTGCCCTGCACTATGTACTTAACACCCCTTACGATCAGTTAGTGTGGGATGTAGGCCACCAGGCCTACGGCCATAAAATATTAACAGGCCGTCGCGATGTATTCCATACCAACCGCTTACAAGGCGGCATCAGCGGTTTCCCAAAGCGATCAGAAAGTCAGTACGACACTTTTGGTGTTGGCCACTCCTCTACCTCTATATCAGCCGCTTTAGGCATGGCTGTAGCATCGCAATACAAGGGCGAAACCGACCGCCAACACGTAGCCGTTATTGGCGATGGATCTATGGGCGCGGGTATGGCGTTTGAAGCTTTGAACCATGCCGGTATCGAAAACTCCAACATCCTGGTGATATTGAACGACAATAACATGTCGATAGACCCAAATGTTGGCGCACTGAAGGAATACCTGGCCGATATCACCACATCCAAGTCATATAACCGCTTTAGGGACGATATAGCCTATGTGCTGGGCAAACTATCGACCGTAGGGCCCGATGCCTTTAAAATAGCTAAGAAGATAGAAAAAAGCATTAAAGGTACCCTGCTTAAGCAAAGCAATTTTTTTGAAGCGCTTAAATTCAGATATTTTGGCCCAATTGACGGGCACGATGTAAAGCACCTGGTAAAGGTACTGCGCGATCTGCGTGATATCCCCGGGCCTAAGTTGTTACATTGCGTTACCGTAAAAGGCAAGGGCTATGCCCTGGCCGAAAAAGACCAAACCAAGTGGCATGCCCCCGGCTTGTTTGATAAGATTACCGGCGAAATTAAAAAAACCACTTACGATAAACCCCAACCGCCTAAATATCAGGATGTGTTTGGGCATACCATTATTGAACTGGCCGAGTTAAACCCTAAAATAATGGGGATTACGCCGGCCATGCCATCGGGCAGTTCGCTTAACCTGATGATGAAGGCCATGCCTAACCGCGCATTTGACGTGGGCATAGCCGAGCAACATGCCGTAACTTTTTCGGCCGGCTTGGCTACACAGGGCTTAACCCCGTTTTGCAATATCTACTCCAGCTTTATGCAGCGGGCTTACGATCAGGTGATACATGATGTGGCCATACAAAAGCTCAATGTTGTTTTTTGCCTTGACCGTGCCGGCTTAGCCGGTGCCGATGGTGGCACACACCATGGCGCTTACGATTTGGCGTTTATGCGCTGTATCCCCAACCTGGTGGTATCATCGCCTATGAACGAAGAGGAACTACGCAACCTCATGTATACCGCGCAACTGGATAATGCCGGCCCGTTTGTTATCCGCTATCCGCGTGGCAACGGGGTTATGGTTGATTGGAAACGCCCTTTTAAAGCCATCACAGTAGGCAAAGGCCGCAAAATATGCGATGGCGAAGAAGTTGCGATTTTAAGCATAGGCGCTATAGGTAACGAGGCTGTTAAAGCTACCGCCCTACTTAATGCCGAAGGCTTATACCCAGCCCATTATGATATGCGCTTTGTTAAACCGCTTGATGAGGCCTTATTGCACGAAGTATTTAAAAAATACAACAAAGTAATCACCATTGAGGATGGTTGCATTGAAGGCGGTATGGGTACAGCTGTGCTGGAATTTATGGCCGATAACAATTACCATGCGCAGGTTATCCGCTTGGGTATCCCCGATAAAGTGATTGAGCATGGCGAACAGCCCGAGCTTTGGGCCGAGTGCGGTTATGATGCCGCCGCTATTGCCAATAGTGTAAAATCAATGGGCATCAAATCTAACGCCCACATTATAGCATCTTAGTTAGCGGAGCCCCGCATCCAAAAATTCCTTTTTTTTAATTCCTTACAGGCAAACTACCTTGTAGTAATTTAACATAACTATACGGCAATTAGCTTACATGTATGTGCGGCCAACTCATTTATCATGCAAAAAGGCCCCGATCTGTTTTACAGATCGGGGCCTTAATTATTTTATTTGTTAGCGTAAATACTATGGTAATGTATTACACAATGATTGAATATCAAGCTTATTCTGAGTTGCATATGATGCCTTTCCATTATAGCTACCACCTACTGTTTGGTTGCCCGGAACATTTTCGGCAATGGTATGATTGAAAACTTCTTTGACGTTATTATTTAACGAAGCTTTAAAATCATAAAGAGTGGCTGCCAATAGTTGCTGGGTAATTAAGTGCCCATCTACCACTTGCCCTAATATGGTATAGCTGCTAACAGGCGCACCGGCTGGTTTGTACATCAGGTAAAAATTAGGCGGAGTAAATATACCTACTTTATTACTGCCAGCACCGGCACAATCAAGTTGTAAAAACAAATCGGTTAAAGGCCCCAAGGTAGGAGATGCCAGTGTTACAGTCAGAGTAGAAGCACCTGGTGCAAGTGTAGCTGTAGCCAAAGTTGCACCTGTTGAACTTAAGAATGTAAAAGCAATACTGTTAGTTGCAGTTGGGGTAGGTAATTGGCTTGTAATGATTAAAGACAAAAGGTCTTGTGTAAGTGAAAACGTTTGATCATACACATTATAACCTGGGCCATTAGCAACTGCGGCAATCACGCGTATATTTGCCGTTGAACCTGTAGTAAGCCATTGCGCTAAAAATGAAATAGTAAGCGCTGGTAAAGCCTGTTGTAATAAACCTGCCGAGAATACAGTTAAGTGGCTTGAAGGAAAGGTAACAGTAAGGTTACCACCTGTATTAACTATCGTAGCATTTTGCTCAAAAGTCCATTGCCCTGTACCTGTATCATAGCTATAGATACCCAATGTTTGACCGGCAGCAATTGTGGTGCCTGTACTTGGGTTTTTATACGCCGGATCAAGCGTCATTGTAATATTGATCGGCGTACTGAATTTCTTGATCTCAGTACCATTAACGGTCATGCTAACGTTCACAAAACCGGCAGGCATAAATACACCTGAACTTGATGTGCCCCCAACAATATTGTTTGCTGCTAAAGAGCCGCCTGGGAACAAGTTAACAGCGCTTTGCTGCGAAGTATTGAAGTTATTAACGTTTAAAACAACACTGTTACCTGTTACCGTGTTACCAGCAACATCCTGTAGTTTGGTGCCAGTTGGGATTGTAACTGTTGTAGCTTCAGGCCCGCTTGTGGCTGGCGTGGTTAATACAATAGGTGTTGTTACAGTACCTGCTGCTACTGCAGCGGTAGTAGTAGCGGTACCTACACCTGCTGTAGGAACTACCAGGTTAAGGATATTTACTTTTATTACCTGGTTAGTTTGAGTTGAACTAATAGTTACCGGCACTATCAAGGGTAAATAACCAGCGCCTGTAATAGAAAGGTTAAATTTAAGAGGGCTTGTAGCCGTAGGCTCCATTTTAGGATGCACTGCAAGGGCAATAATACCTGCGGGGGCACCTATAGCTTTTCTTCCATCAATACCGTAGATAGCGGCAGCATTTGCGCCGGTTACCGTTACAGAAAGGCCATTAGGCACTGCACCACTTGGATCGACAATTTGAACCAACGCTGTATAATGAAACAACGTTGATGTGTTTACATTGATATTAATACCATCAGTAGGTTTTTTACATCTAACAGCTATAACCGAAACTAACAGAAGTAGCGTTATTGCCGGTAGGAAATAATAGTTTTTTATAAATCTTTTCATCACTTTTCTTATTTAATATTGAAATTGAAATTAACCTGGAACACCGGCATAAACTTGTACGATTTTAAATTACTTTGCAGCCTGGGCTGGTTTTGGTCGTTATCCACTAAAAAGTTTGTTCCTGTAATAGAAGCAGACGGAGAAGATATATAATACGACCCCATTTCAAAACCAATAAGGAAATTACGGAATACAGGTATGTTATCTAAACCTAAACTGGCATAAGGAGCAAAATGGCTCCATTTTGCCTGTGCAGTTACTACACCTACATCTTCTTTAGGGATTGAAATATCACCGTAAAGGTAAGAATCAGATAAACTAATTGTAGCGCTTCCTTCTGACCTGATAAAATACGCTGCACCGCCTGACAGTTTAAAGTTAGCTGAAAGCGGGTTGTTAGCAGAATATTTGAAAGGGCGCCAATCTGCCAGTAAATGCACATTCGAGAAGCGCGGCGATAAATCAATAGTAGTTTGGTTTGAACCCAAATACTGCGTTGACGTAATTTTATTGATCGGAATAATATCCGCACCTAAGCGAATACCAAACTGATCGGTTATAGATGTTTTTCCTTCAATACCCACACCCTGGGTACCCACATTAAAACCAAGTGTAGTTTTTGCAGGCACATATTGCGCAAACGCACACATGCTGGTCCCCCAGAGTGCTGTTGCAATAAGTGAAAATCTCATTAGTAACTTTTTTTTCATGGTAAGAGCGATTAAATTATAATATTTTAACAATACTTTTCAAAATCATTTGGATTTTTACAAATATAATCAATAATCAGATTATTAGAAATAAAATAAAAAAAATACCATCATTTAAAAATCGGCGATAAAAACACTATATAAATTGCCAATTAATTAATAAAATGACACTATTGTTAAATAAACCACAAAAAAGAGATACGGCATCAAAAAACAGAAAGTGCTAATAATTAACCAATTACAAATTTATTAAATACGCCCAATTCACGGTTTTATAAACCCTTTCGGTATCATTTTGTAACTTAAGCACAAAGTAAATAATTACCGGCAACATAAAAATGGGTTAATTAACGGTATTCATACCGTTAATTAACGCCAATAATGTTTCGCTATAAGATATTTATTATTTTTAATGGGTATTTATAATTCTTTTTATTAAAATAAATACCATAAAATGAAAATGAAAATCACTTAACGTAATTAATATATCCCAATAATTAAATTCCGTGCAATCCTATTGCGCTCAGCCGATACTTATTACAGTTTGTCCGGGCATTAATACATCAGCATTTAATCCAAAATCAAGCACATCGTTTGGGCTTACATCAATAATTACACCTTTCTCGTATTCGTTTTTACCACTAAATTCCACCTCAATCCCCAATTCGGCAAAGGCTGTTTTAATAAAATCCCGCGTGGTAAAAATCGGCTCCAGGTCGGTTATTCGGTCAACGGGGCGCTCCACCTGTAGCATTTCCCACATTGCTGCTAAACTATCATTTGCTTGTTGCTTTGCTATATCAACTGATAACCCGGTCAAAAACAACCTGTTTGCAGTACCCGATACGATATTAACAATACCGGCAACTATATTTTGAGAGCGGTTTTCTGCTACTGTTCGTTCCATTTAATTCGCATCGTTTACCTATTAGTTAATAACTAAATTCCGGCTACCTGCTCCTCCAGTTCCTTGTACCACTCGGCGCCGTATTTGCGTATCAGTGGTTCTTTTAAAAACTCGTGTACGCGTACCTTTAATTCGTTACCAAAACTACAGGCCGGGCTGCAAATGCTCCAACGGTCGTAGTTCAGCACATCAAATTCGGGGTAATTAGTAATACGGATGGGGTATAAATGGCAGGATATCGGCTTTTTCCAGGTGATATCACCATGTTCATACGCTTTTTCAATGGCACATTTGGTAATTCCGTTTTCCCAGGTTACATAGGCACACTCTTTATTAGTATCAACACAGGGGGTAGTATAATCGCCCTCAAAATCGGTTACGTGGGTACCTTCACGCTCAATGGTATCTATGCCCTTTTGGGTCATATAGGGTTTTACTTTAGGATATATATCGGCCAGTATGCCCAATTCATCGTGGTTTAAGGGCGCGCCCGAATCGCCTTCGAGGCAGCAGGCGCCCTTGCAGCGGCTAAGGTTGCATACAAAATTCTCCTTCACTACATCTTCGTGCACCAGGGTGCTGCCAACTTCTATCATCGGATATTTACTTATTTTATTGGATTGAGGGGGTATTTCAGATTTTTGGCATCGGTTAATTCCATCGAAAGGCTACCAACCACTACCTCTACATGGGCCTTTATGGGTATCCGGTTATTATCGTCGGTTATCCATAAATACAGCTTACTGTTTTTACGAAAAATACGGCCGGGGATAATAGTTGGGTTAAACTTTAAACAGTTAAACGTACCCAAATCGCACTTCACTTTTTCTTTACCTACATAGGTAATGCCCAGTGTTTGGATACTATCCTCTAAAAAGTAGCGCAATTCCAGCTTATCCCCCACTTTCATTTTGGTTACATCAAGGCAACGTGCAAAATAATAAGCCGCCGGAAAATCGAATACCTGCCCCTTAAATGGGTAGGTACCCTTATTAGCTACTATTTTGCCTTCTTTATGATCAAATGTTACTTTATCGGTATGGTTCCAACTGCCCTCGTGCCTGTTTTCGATATATAAAAAAGGGAGCAGGGTAGCTTTATCTATAAAACTTTCGTAGCGGTTGCGTACTTTGTAAAAAACATCAAAGGTACCCGCGGTATTACCGTCGGCAATAATATGATAGGCGGGCCGGCCATCAAACTTAATATCCGATTCCTCTACCTTTAAATGCGCTTCGGCCGCTGTAAAAAAACCGTATTTTAATTTATAATTCAATTGTTCGCCAACTTTAAAGGCCTCTTCAGCGTTTTTGGGAAGCTGCTGGGCAAAGGCATAATTAAAAACGGCTAAAAAAAATACCGTAAGTTTAAATTTCATTTAATGGATGTTGTGTTAGTCCTTACGTTTATAAATGGGCACGGTTGAACATGGTTCGCCAAACATCAGGCTTTTTACAATTGGTGTAAGTCTTTTAGTTAGTTCTACATAAGCCGATATCGGCACTTCGGTATCACCGCATCCCTTTATAACAACTCTTTGTCCGCTATATTGTTCCAGGTCGGCACCGGCCATCGCTTTTTCAAACAAAACGGTTTCTAACACGGCTGCATCGCCAAAAACAACCTCGCGGGCATAGGGGGCCATCCGGTTGGCTAACAACATATAAGCCCAGGCCGGTACAATAGCATCGGCCGTGCAGGTTATAGCTACGTTTTTATCCTGGTACTGCGTCCAGTCGTGCCCTTTCACAAATTCCCTGAAATCCTTTTCCCTAAGTATTAAACCGTGGAACAGGTTATCTGTAATATCATACACCACCCTTTCGCCTGCCGGATAAAATGCAGCCGGATCAAGCGTAACCAAGCCGCTTTGGGCTACCTTGTTTACAAAGTTTTCCTGTATTTCCATATCTATTAAACAAAAAAATCCGGGATGGGCTTAGCGCCCGTCCCGGATGTAAAATTACTTTATTTAATGTTATAAGAACTTAGCTCTGTAATCTTTTACATTCGCCTTATCTTTCAACGCGTCAAAAATCAGGTTATCGGCACGTTGTAATAAGCCCTGGGCAACGGTAGCTTGTTGTTTTTGCACCAATGCATTGTTAAGTGGCGCACCGATAACAAAACCGTCTGACATTACAATGTATACACCATGCTGGCCTTGTATTGGCTTAGATAGTTTATGTAATGGCAAGCCAAATAAGGTACCCACCACTTTATATTCTGCCGCCAAACCAGGGATAACCGGGTTAGCAAATACAATATTTTGTACCGGTACTACTGTTGTACCTGCCTTTTGCGCAACGGCTTCAATTG
Organism: Bacteroidota bacterium; assembly: GCA_040389105.1. Classification (GTDB taxonomy): domain Bacteria; phylum Bacteroidota; class Bacteroidia; order Sphingobacteriales; family Sphingobacteriaceae; genus Mucilaginibacter. The sequence continues at coordinate 9,327 of JAZKAO010000001.1, read as the reverse complement.
ATGCGCCGCCACTCATGGCTGCTTCAAATTTAGCTGCTAACTGTTTAGCTTTAACTGCTACGCGTACCTCGCCTTCAATTTGTTTCTTAACAATATCAAGCGATAAAGTACCTTCGGGCTTAATTTCGGTTAAACGCGGAATAACATATTGGTTGCCTACAGTAAATACCTGGTCGCTAAAATCACCTTTATCAGCTTTAAATGCCCAGCGTACAATTTCGCGCGCATTATCTAAGCCGGGTAGCGATGCACTCATTCCATTAACATCCTCGGCCTTTTTTATTTGCAGGCCTTGCTTTTGGCTTTCTATAGTAAAGTTATCTTTTGTTAATGATGCCAGGAAGTTTTGGGCTTTAGCATAAGCAGCCGATTGTGTTTTGTTGCTGGCCACTAAAGGCTTATCAACAATAGCCACCTTTACTACTTTAGATGATCCGATTTGTTTATTTATACGCAGGATGTGTACACCAAATTGGCTGATCACTGTTTTAATCTCTCCTTTGGTACCGTCAAATGCGGCATCTTCAAAAACCGGCACCATTTGGCCACGGCCAAATGCAGGCATTTCGCCGTCTTTTTCTGCTGATACCTTATCAGTAGAATATTTTTTAGCCAATTCGGCAAAAGACGCGCCGCCAACTATTAGTTTTTTAATTGAATCGGCTTTAGCTTTTGCTTTATCTATACCACCTTCGGCAGCAGGATCGATCAGGATATGGCTTACCTGTACCGAATCAGGACCAACACGGCTATCAACCAGCTTGGCTACCGTATAGCTACCATTGCTAAAGTAAGGGCCGTATACAGTACCTTTTGCAGCGCTGAACATTACAGAATCTAACCTTGGCTCTAACTGTCCTTTGTGTTTATAAATCAACGGTGCTTTTGTTTCGGCATTTACTTGTACAAAAAGCGAATCGTTTGGTGTTGTTTTAAAATCGACAGCCAATTGCTCTATCTGTGTTTTAACAGCAGCGCTATCATCTTTTGATGGCGACGCGTTAAAAGATACGTAATCAAATGTGCGTAACTGTTGCGCGTTTTTAAATTGCGCCTTATGCTCGTTATAATAAGCGCTGTAATCATCGTCGGTTAAAACAACTTTACTATCGGGGATAGAAGCATAATCCAACTGGGCATACTTAAAGTTAACCAGTTTGTTTTTAGCATCGTAATCGTCCTTAGCATCAAGCGAGTTGATGAATAAGCCATTGTGTACCATAGCCAGGTATTTTTCGGCACGTTTAGATGCGATCATCTGCTCCACAAATTCCTTCCATTGGATCTTCATCGGGTCGGCATCCTTTGCAGTTTGGATATTGCTTAGGAACATGTTTAACCGTTGTTTATCTAACTGGCCGGTTTTAGGATCGCCAAAAGCTTGTATAATTTGCTGGTTTGGATTGTTACCGCTAATCATAGACCGGGTTTCGTCGGTACCAACTACTATACCTAATTTTTCGATTTCCTTTTTCAGGATAATTTCACTTACAAACTGGTTCCAGGTAGTTTCCTGCAAATAGCTGGTAATTTGCGGCGTAGGGTTTTGGCCCGATTGCTGCAAGAAATTTTTGGTGTTTACATCAACCTTTTTCGAGAATTGATCGTAAGGCACCTTTTCGCCCGATACTTCACCAATATCGTTTTGCGAACCACGTAAAAATGAGCTGCCGGATCTTGCAACCTCACCAACAATAAAAGCAAACAAGGCCAAGCCTATCACAATTGCGAGAATCTTTCCCATCCGTTCCCGCAAAAAATTCATTATACCCATATAATCTCTAAAATATTAACTCGTTTAAAAAGAGGGCGCAAGATACAATTTTTAGTAAAAATCTATCATACAAATTTTGACTTTAAAAAAAGATGCCTTTATTGGTCTAATTGATGGTTGAAAATGAAGGTGCCAGTTTGTTTTTTTACCTTATACGGTTCAAACTTTTCGTTGGTTTCCAATGCCTCGCCATGCCCTATATCGCCATTGGCCCTGGTCGCATCAAATGGCTTAAAAGTGTTTATTTTATGCGTAACCATATCCCAGTTCAACTCTTCCGATTTAAATACATCGCCTTTAGCGCTGGTAACCACCACATTTTTTTTAAGATGCACTACTTTTTTAGCTACATAAAAATAAGCGGTATCGGCTATAATATTGCCGGTTTCTTTATGGGTTTGTGTATCAAAAAAAACAACTTTAACCCCTTTTGGCAACAGCTTATATTCCTCCTTAATTTCTTTACTTACCTGGTATTCCAGCATTAACGGCGCGGTTATTTGGGTTTTTACCTTAGCCGAGTCGCTAAAGATCATATCTACCCCCCGGGTGGTATCGGCCGGGCTGTTTACCTGTTTGGCCGATATTTCGCGTATTTTTTTTAAATCGTTTGTACAGGCGCTAAACAGTAACAGGCAATTGATAAAGCCCGCTAATAAAGCATACAGCAAATAATTTGCCCGCCTGCACATACCCCGTTGTAAAATTAATCGAACTTGTATTTGGTGAACCACTTATCGTTAAGTGTAAAGCTTAAGTGGATATTAAGATAGGTTTCCTTTACCAGCGCATTGCTTAACGTGCCGCGCTTGCCTAAATCGGCCGCGAAGTTTACCTTATAAAAACTGGTACCGTTAAGGGCCAGTGGCATACCTAAACCAAATGTTACGCCATATTGGTTAATGCTGTGGTTATTAATGGTAACATACGTTTTATCAAAGTGGGCGCCCAGGCGGTAATCAACCAAGGCCCAGTAGCTGTGTAATGAGTTTGAGTTAGGGTTAAACTGACCGCCAACGTTAAGGCTTTGGCTGTTTTGCAAACCCTGGTTAACACCATTGATGCTTAGTTTTGACCAATTGCCCATGGTATAATCGGCACCTACTAAAAACTTACGATCAAGCTGATACGATACCCCGAAGCGGTTAATTAACGGTAGTTGTATTTTCCCTTTCGCGTTTTGCCTGTTAATGGTGGTATCAACTGCCTGGTTTTCATCATCGGTGCTAAAGTCTTTGGTGTACTGGCTTACCACAAAGCTGGTTTGGCTGTTTAATTTAGTACCGGCCGATCCGCTATACCCGAATACCAGGTGGCGATCGTCGGAGAAATGGACGGTATACTGCGCACCTAAATCGTAATTTAAGCCGCCTATGGTGTTTTTACTTTCCTGGCGTGTGTTAAATGAGCCGTAAAGATCAGGGAACTCGGTTGAACTGTATTGCTTAAGGTTACCGAATATGTACGATGCGTTAAAGCCCAGGGCCAGGTTTTTGGTAACATTAATACCGTAACCAATATAAAACTTTGATAAGCCGCCCTCGCCGCTATAAATACTGTTTACCGCATTAGTATCGGCCGGCGATAAACTGCCAAAGCCACGGCTGATGGATTGTTTATATTGATAACCCAGTTCGCTATAAGGCAACAGGCCAAAGCTTAAACCCGAGTTATGGCTTACCGGCATGCCAAAGGTAAGATGGCTAAACCTAAAATTTGAGTTGCTTTGATCAGGCACCCCTGTTTTGCTTAACGAAACAAAGTTGGCATACAGGCCCGCATCAATAACGGTATAATGCAAAGCACTATACGAAGCCGGATTTAAAGGGTTAACGTTATTATAACCGTTTATTTGATTAGTGGCTACACCAATACCACCCATTGCTACGTTTTGTGGCAACAAAAGCGGATCGATAATACCTAAACCATATTTTGAGTAAGGGGAACTGGTAGTTGCGGTTGATTGTGCCATAGCCGTTGTTACGGTTACCGACAGTAAAAAAACAGTTAAAGCCCTGAAGTATCTAATCATTATTTGCTGTTATATAGCTGCGTTTAATCCTTTTAAAACCAAATAAGGTTCATTTTTTATATAGGGGGCAAAGATGCTATTTTTTAATAGCGTATCAAAAAAAATCCCGTCGCCCCCGGTTAATATCATATTCATAGCGGGCAGGCTGCTTTTATAGCTGTTTATAAAGCCCGTTATTTCGTGTTTTATGCCATTTTGCACTCCCGATTGCATTGCACTTTCGGTATCATCGCCAAATTCCTGGCTAAATTTTTCGTCCGCATGTACTAACGGTAAAGCCGATGTATAATTATGCATGGCCTTGTACCGCATATTTAATCCCGGCGATATGCTGCCGCCGTAATAGTTTCCACCGGCATCTACAAAATCGTAGGTGATACAGGTACCGGCATCTATCACCAAATTATCTGTACCCGGATACAGGCAATGCGCCCCCATTACGGCCACCAACCTATCAATACCCAGGGTTTGCGGTGTGCGGTAGTGGTTTTTAATGCCTTTGGCCATGTCCCTTGTAAAATTAACTACAGGTATTTCGGCTTTTAGCGCATCCTCCCAACTATCCTTTTCTTTTTTTACCGAAGATATGATGGCTTTGCCGATATGCTGACCGGCCATCAATTGCTTCAGTTGTTGTATGTCAATTGTTTTATAATGTTCTACCTTCAGCAGTCTCCCGCCCTCAAAAACAGCAACCTTTGTATAGCTATTACCAATATCTATAACCAGGTTGGCCATTTATGCTTTAACCAGCGATAGTATCGATTCAAAAATAGCCAGCCCATCCTGATTGCCCACCAAACTATCCGAAGCGCGCTCGGGGTGCGGCATTAAACCAAACACATTACGGTTAATATTGGTTACACCGGCAATATTTTGGATTGAACCATTAGGGTTAGAGTCGGCAGTGATATTACCGGCTTCATCGCAATAGCGGAACATCACCTGGTCGTTATCATTAATCGCTTTCAGTACGTCCGCATCGGCAAAATAGTTACCCTCGCCATGGGCAATAGGTATTTTTAATGCCTGGTCGGGATTTAACTGCGCGGTTAGCAGCGATTGCGAAGTTTGTGGTTTCAGATAAATATTGCGGCAAATAAATTTGCGGTTGTTGTTATGCAACAAAGCACCCGGTAAAAGGCCGGCTTCGGTCAATATCTGGAAGCCATTGCATATACCCAGCACATAACCGCCCCGCCCGGCAAAACGGATAACTTCCTGCATGATAGGCGAAAAGCGGGCAATAGCGCCTGATCGCAAATAATCGCCAAAGGAGAAACCGCCGGGCAAAATAACAAAGTCTACACCTTGTAAATCATGGTCTTTATGCCATAAGGGAACCACCTGCTGGCCCATTATTTTTTCTAAAACATAAATAATGTCCGCATCGCAATTGGACCCCGGGAATGTAATTACGCCAAATTTCATGCTACAAAGCTAATATAACGCACGAAACCTCAACGAATGTAAAAGTTAAAAAGTGTTAAACTGGAAATAAATGATGCCCGCAAACAGCAAAAAGTACAAAGTTTCATAGATCCAGCGGGTTGTGGCGTATAAAAAATAATACGAAAAGAAGATGGCTACCGGTACCGCGCACAGTAAAAAATGGTTTAGCCGGAAGTCGGCCTTTACATAAAAGGCCAGCCCGGCAATAATAAAAGCCAGGAAAAATAGCTGGAACGATTTACGCACCAGGATATAACTCCTGAAAAAATTGCTGCGCAGCCTAAAAAAGCCCAGTATTAATATAATTACCACCGGTATTAACAAAAAGTAGTTTTGGTAATTAAGCACACGGATACGATTGGGGAAGCGTGTACCCAGCGGCACCCATATTTTGTAAAAGTTTTGGATATGATCTGTTAGATAATAAAATACCGCCAAAAAAAAGAAGATCGTAACATAACCCATTACGGCCGCCAGCCAGTCGCGCCAATCGAACGGGCGGAAGATGAGCAGGGCTATCCATATCACTAAAAAAAGGTAAATAAAAGGCAGATAAAAAATACTGCCCAGGGCTACTATCATCCCCAAATCGTAACTGAGGGATTTTACATCGCCGCTTTTATAAAAAGCCAGTAGCTTAAATATCATCCATATTAGCAAAAAATTGCAAATAAGCGGCGGACTAATAGTTAAAAACGGGGTAAACAGGCTGGATACTGTGATGTACATTAAAGCCGGTAAAAACGATGGCTTGCTTAACAGATTGTAAAAATTAACCACATAATTTAACAACACAGCCTGTGCCAATACTAAAATACCGGCTATCAGCATATTGACAGGCAGGCTTAGCATATCGCCATAAGTTACCGGCAACAGCGAGCGCGCGAATGACTCGACCAAATTCAACTCTACATGGGTGGGCCCTGTAAATAAAAAGCATACCCGCAAAGCAACCAGCAGCACAGCCAGCCAAATAATGTTAATAGGATTATAATTCCTGAATAAGTTGATCATTCCGCCGCAATATTACGGAAAAAAGGCGCTGAAAGGTGAAAGCTGGAAAGCGAAAGCCGTCAGAAAAAAAGTTTTTGTCTCCGCCGCATTTCCCGAAACGGATACAGCGCAGATAATGATCTATTAATACCACTTATTTTTTAACCAGCGTATAGCTTGCCTTTAAATAAGTTGGGGTAAACATATCGTTCACCGGCTCGGCACTTGGGGCGTGGCTACCGTTGTTATCTATTGATGAGCCACCAATAATAATGGTATTGGGCCGCATTTGTAACCCGTTAACGGTGATGCTATAATCAAACGATAAATTTGCGCCCAGCAAATGCCTGATGTATTTAAGCGGCAATTGCAGTTCAAAAGTCGCGGCCCTGTTTACGTCTATCATGGCTGCGGCCTTCAGCCCCAAATCATTATATACCGATACATCGGGTTCGGTTATATCAGTAAAACCGGCGATCGCGATTTTTTTGGCTGCTTTACCTATCCATCCGTTAACTGCAGTTACAATACTATCCATGTTACCTTGCTTATCATACAGCGGCAGCACAATCTCGGTATGATCGGTCATGGCTACCAGCGGATAGGTCATTTTTATATCAGGGCTTTTGCTGCTTTTATCATGGCTTTTTATCAGCAGGGTAATGCCGCTGTAAAAAGCTTTTTTAACAGCACTGTATTGATCGGTGCGCATGATGAGGTACAGGTTATCGTCGTCGTTAGCCATGCTATAAAAAAGCCCTACCGCATTATTATGCGCGCTAAATTTGTCGCCCCACTCGGTCGCCTTACCGTCAATCTTCATTTTAGCAGGGGCGTATAACCCGTCTTTTTGCTCGGATGGTAGTTTTTGCGCTGAAACATTTATACCGATGCCCAGCAGCAGTGCTGCAAGCAGATATATTTTTTGTGCGTTTAAGTTCATGCTGATGAATTTAAAAGGCGGGGTTGCCCCCGCCTAATGGAGAAAGTTTGGGTTGGTTATTTTTTTGCTAAGGTATATTTGGCCTTTAAATCGGTAGGGCTAAATATATCGCCCACAGGCGAAACGCTAATACTCATGAGGCCGCCACCGCCGCCACCCATGGATGCCCCACCGCCTAATGACGACCCGCCAACAACAATATCGCCCGGTGCCAATTTTGCACCGTTAACAATAATGCTATAATCAAACGCCGAGTTTTCATCCAACAGGTGTTTGATATACTTTAACGGCAGCAAGTATTCAAACGTCACGGTGCGGGTATTATCAGCCTGTACCGCGGCCTTTAGCCCCATATCGTTGTATACAGATACATCCGGATCGGTAATACCGGGAAAACCGGATATGGCTATTGCTTTAGCCGATTTTCCTAACCATTCGTTAGCAATAATGGCCGCACTATCTGCATTGTTTGTTTTAGTACGTAACGGGATCACAATTTCCGAGCGCTGGGTTATACTAACCAATGGATAGGTCATTTTAACAGGGGTCAATTTTTTATCCTTACGGCTTTTTATTACCAGGCTTATCCCATCATAAAATATTTTCCCGATACCGTGTGTGGGGTCGGCCTGGATGGCGAGGTAAAGGTTTTCCTCATCGTTGGCCATTACATAGGTAAGCAAGGTAGCGCTGTTATAAGCCTGGAATTTACCAACCCACTCGGTAGGCTTACCATCTATTTTAACATTAGCCGGGGCATATAACCCCTCCTTTTGTTCGGATGGTAGTTTTTGGGCTAAAGCGGTTAAACTGATGATGGATAGTAAAGCGGCGCATAAATAAAGCCTTGTCAAATTTGTCTTCATGGTATTTTAGGTTTGTAAAATGATTAATAATAGCACCAGGCTAATCTACGAAACAATCGTATATCTACGAAATTTCCGTAGGTTGATTTTACAACTAATAGACCAAACTCATTAAAAAAGCGACGAAAGGCTTGATAAAAGAGATAAATGAGATGGTTGCGGATGTGGCAATTACCGGGCGTATTGCTTCACCATGCGCTCTACTATCTGCGCGGTTTCATCGGGGAAGTTTACTTTGATATTGTTATCGGCACTTAGCCATTTGTTTAAGGCAAAGCCAAAGTGATCGTTAATTTCGTGAATTACGGGCACACCCAATTTTGATGCGGCCAGGGCATTGCATTGCTGCTCGTACTGGCCCTTCATAGGTATCATCATTACTTTTTTACCCAGGTATAGCGCCTCGGCTGGGCCTTCAAAGCCGCCGCCGGTAAGTAAGCCGCTGCAATTGGCTAAACTATTATTAAAGCTTTCGTTATTAACGGGCATAATATGCACATTACCATCGCGATAAGCGGTTTTTTGCCGCTTGCTGAATACATGCCACTCCACATCTGTTTTTTGCAGGTGATGCACCAGGAACTTATCATCGTAAGCCGGCAGGTAAACCGTATAATGGCCCTTATCAGTGGTTTGCATAGCGCGGATCTCGCTGCGGATAACCGGGGTATGGATAAAATCGGCATACCTGTCAAAATGGAAACCGATATGGTGTGTAGTGGGCGAGTAATGCTTAAAAATAAATTCGGCAAAGCCCGATTTACCAATGCGGGGTGTATTGGGCGATACAAATGAACATTGGTGACTTAAAGATACGGATGGGATTTTTTGCAGCTTGCAGGCCCAGGCGCTTACAGGTTCAAAATCGTTAACAATTAAATTATATTGCTTTAGCGGCAAACTATGCATATCGCGCCAAAGCCTTGGCAGGTTCATCAGCTTAAAGGTGGCCCAGTTATCAACCCCGCCCTTATTACCAAACACAAAACTAAAACCGTGGAATTTATACTTAAGCGGCTGCGCCAGGGATACTTCGGCTTCGGTGCCGCTTACCAGCAGGTCAACCTCGCCATATTGCTGCAATAGCGGCACAATCTCGCGCGCACGGCTGATATGCCCGTTGCCTGTACCCTGTATGCCGAATAAAATTTTCATTGGTTGATATAGTGGGGCAATATAGGAAAGAATTTGTTTGGGTATAGTGACGATTAACCACAAAGATTCTGTGATGCTTTCCAAATATAATTTAACTTTGTATTACTAAGGC